>CAYOSF010000001.1:0-81185 GCA_964406605.1 uncultured Dehalococcoidia bacterium
GCTGTCGCCGATTGCCGAAATGCAGGTGGCGACCTGAAGGTCGCCGCTACGGCACGCTCCATCGACCGTCCACTCATTTGGTTCATGCCCATAGGCACGCAGCACGAGGTGGTGTGCGGCTTTGGCAGAGAGAGGCGACCGCCGCCCGGCCCGGCCGACAGGCGCTAGACCCTTCGCTTTGCTCAGGGTGACCGGGTCGACGCGCTGGAGTTCCATCATTGTGAGCGCAGTGAAGAATCCCCGGCGGCGGGCTGATGGGCATCAACGAATTGTCTTGCTCGCTCCTGAGACCATCGCCGATTGCCGAAATGCAGGTGGCGACCTGAAGGTCGCCGCTACGGCACTGCCAGTGGTGCCCGCCCACCCGCCCGGATGGTTAATTGAATCTGGGGGACATGCCGGGGCCCCCGGCAGAGTCCTTCCCGGGAAGGACTCTGCACTCCCCGGAAGACACTTCAGACCACCGTCTACAACTAGCCATTGGCCTGCTCTCCTGCGGGATCACGCCGCGCCCATTTGTGGGTGCGGTGCGCTGCGGAAAGACGGGGCTAGGCCGGGCGCTTGTAGTAGTTGGTGGGGATGATGAACATGACCATCCCCTTGTTCACCGGGTCCTCGGAGGCGGTGAGGCGGTCGCGCAGGCGGTAGAGCGTGTCGCCGAAGGCGGTCCGGCCGTAGAGCCAGTCGTTGAGCTGGGTGGACGTGGCCGAGACGCGCCCCGGCTGGGCAGCCGCCGCCTCGAAGTAGTAGGCGCGCAGGTCGTCCGCCAGGAAGCGCAGCAGGGCAGGCATCGTCTCGCAGGCGCCCTGCGGCGGCTCCGGTGAGTCGCCGGCGGCGAACGCTGCCAGGAAGGCCGCTATCTCTTCCATCGAATCCGCGTCCAGGCCGCTGAGGCCGACGGCGCTCCGGCCGAGCGAACGCGCCGCCTCGTCGTACCACGGGCGCAGGAGTGAGACCTCGTTCAGGAGCCGTTGCCGCAGCGCCCCGGCCTCCGTCTCCGCTGGTTCCGGCGCGGGCAGCGCGACGGGGCAGCCCCAGACCTCGCCGGCCTCCGCCGCGGGAGCGTCGTGCGGGTAGTCCTCCAGCACGGGGCCCGCTTCCCGTTCGAGGAGGTGGAGCGCCGCGCGCAGCACGTCGAGCTGGAACTCCGGCTGGTCCGGCGGGCCGAGCGGGCGGCCGAACTCGAAGGAGACCCAGAGCGCGCGCGGCGGCCTGACCTTCTCCGAATGCTCGCGGATCAGGCTGATGCCCGTCGTGGGGACGCCCTCCGACTCGATGTAGTGGGCGAGCGCGCCGACGGCGCGCGTGCAGAACGGTCAGATGGGAACGAGCACGGCGGCGGTGACGCCGTCCTCCTTGAGCAACCGGCCCACCTGGGCGCCGGTCTCGGCGAACTGCTCGCCGGGCGTCGCGCCCATGAAGGAGTAGTGCCACTGGGCGACGGAGCCGATCTCGCCCGCCTCGGCGAGCGCACGCAGGCGCTCCAGCGGGAAGGCGACGTTAACGTCGCGCTGGAAGCCGCTGCGGTCGAAGTTGACGCTGACGTGGCTCATGGCCAGGTCTGCGGGATCGGCGTCGCCGGGGATGATGCGGTACTCGTTGGTGATGCCCTGGAACTTGCGGTCGGAGCGGCGGTGGAGCCCGGCGGTGGAGACGAGGGCGACGCGGGCGTCGGCGCGCGCGGGCGGCCGCGCCCAAGGCGTGGAATCGAACTCCGGCATGGGCATGTTGGCGAGGAAGCCGCCCATGGGCTGGGGAAGGTCTGCTAGGCGTACCATAGGCGGCCTCAGCGTAGCGGGGGGAGATGGGGAGGGCAAGGGGAGATCCGTGAGTGAGCCGAGGACGGTTCCCACCCTGCGGCCACCTAGATGCCCTCGACGGTGCAGAATCCCGTGCTGGTGAGGTACTGAACGCCCTCTAGCACGCAGACAACCTGGATTCCAGAATCGTCCGTCAGAACCAACCAGCCGGCATCCCTGTAATAAAGGGCCATACAAATGACGAGCGGGTCTGCTGCATTCGGAGCAGACCCGAGGAAGGAGGCGTACTCGCTCACAATCCGCGATAGCTCGGCTACATTCTCGTTGGTGGCCGCCTGAACACATCTATTGCGGTGGCGGTCCACCCAGGTCTTCAGCCTGTCGTCTCGCCTGCGGATCTCTCTTGCCACGGCGTCGGGAACCCTCAGCCGACCGTCTCGAACTAGCCTTGTCAGATCCCTTGGACGGGCAGGTGCGCCCTGAGGAGCGATCAGTCTTATCAGGGCGGAGCTATCCGCCAGGTACTTGAACGAACTCAACAGCCCCCTAGCCTACTAGTGCCTCAACATCCTTCACTTTCATGTCGAGGATTCTGGACAATTCGGACGAGCTGATGACGTCGGCCTCAATTGCCCGCCTGGCGAGTACGGTGGTTCTGACCCCCAGGTAGCGCCTGTATTGCTGCCACGCGGGGCGCCGCCTGCCTCGCATGAAGGTGGAAGGACGCCTCCAGAAGGAGGAGCCCGCATAACGAACGAAACCAAGCTCTCTCAGCCGTATCCCGATTGCGGACTGGCTGACCTTCAGTTCTCGGCTGAGTCGCCGCCGTTCGCTGGGTGGCCAGAGGGAGTAGTTGGCGCTTGGAATGGTCGCTGGCAGATGCCTCTCCACCAGGGTCCTAGGGAGAAGGGTGGCTGCTGCCAGCCTATCGGCGATTCGCTCCTCTGTGTGCTGCGCAGGGGTTGACGGGTCGCAAAGCGTCAAGTCTCGACCGGTCTTCGCGAACATGAGGTGCGCATATTCATGGATGAGTGTGAAGAGCTGTGCGGCCGTCAGATCAGCAGTGTTGCGCAGAATCGCCGGTGGCCCTCCGGCTTCCCACAACGAGGCGCCCCGGCATTCGTCGACTGCCATGGGCAGAGCGAACACAAAGACGCCTGTGCCCTCTATCCCCTCTCGCCACGCGTCTAGCGCCGCGTCTTCTCCCTCCCATGAGAGCTGTGATTCATCGGAAACCTGCAGTGCGCTCCGGACGCGCAGCGCAAGACCCTCAATATCGTGGCTGGTCACGACATCATCTAGCCGTGCGTCCTGGATGGATACGTCTTCGGCGATCCCGAGTTCGGCAGTGATTCTCTTGGCTGCGGCGTAGAACCTCTGTAGGCGGTTGAGCTTCTCTCGCGTCTCGTACGACAAAGGTGCCGCTCTGCCGCCCGGGCCCAGGCGGAAGTCCGTCACCGCGAGAGGGGGGAGTTCGCGCTGGAACAGCGCCACGAAGGGCACAAGGTATGCTCTGGCCAGTGCTTCCGCCTGGGCCACCGTTGGCCTGCTCTGACCGTCCTCCCACGCCTCCAGATCTTGAGCATCAACCTCCTGCTCTCGGTCGCGCTTCAGCAGCTTGTTTACAGCGTTGACGGCCTGTTCGATGCCTAGAGTGGCTCTGCGGCGGGCCTCTCTCAGCACCGACGGGCTCACTGGGATCTGTGCAGGGGCTTCCGTGATCATGGTCCTTCCGCTCATTCCGGGTCAGGATCATTGGAATCTTATCATATCAAGAGCAGGGCAGGGCAGTTCGGATGCTTGGCCTCCGGCGTGGTGTCAGGACGACTATCATTCCAACCTGGTTTCCCTGCAAGTCTTGACCCTTCAAGCGTGGCAAGCGGCTTCCAGCCGGTGAACGGGTATGGTGGAACCGTTTGAGAACGTGTGACCCGGTCGAACAGGCACCTGACTGAATCAGGGACGCTGACACCTGGCCGCCGGAGGAGTATTTCGAAGCGCAGCCGTGACCCTTTGGTTTGACACCCAGGGCCGGGCTGCCTACACTACCGGAGAGTCGACGCGTTCGCCCGGCGCTCCGGGTTCAGACGTAGCTCGGCATTTCCATAACGGAGCACGATGACATGGCTGAGCGTTCGCACTTCTACGGACTGATCATCTGCGCGGCCACCATCGCTACCGCCATCGTCTTCCTCGGCGGAGTGATGCGCCGGAGCTACTGGGCGCTCGCGCTCCCCGTCACGGGCGGATTCCTGGGGGCCCTCTACGTGGCTTTCTGGATCGGGCGCGCCCTCATCGCCACCCCGATCGAGCCGCCCGCCGACGACTAGCGGCCCGCCCGCTCCGCCCGCACCTCCTGGTAGAGCGCCTGCGTCCGGACGCCCGTCTGTCGCCACGAGAAGTGGTCGACGATGCGACGCCGTCCCTCCGCGCCCAGCCGCTCCCGCAGGTCTGAGTCGCTCATCACCCGCTCGATGCCGTCCGCCAGGGCGCGGGCGTCGGCCGGCGGCACGAGCAGCCCGCTGACGCCGTCCTCAATCACCTCGGGGAAGGCGCCGGCCGTGGTGGCCAGGACAGGCGTGCCGCAGGACATCGCCTCGGCCGCCGGCAGGCCGAACCCCTCGTAGAGGGAGGGGGAGACGAGCATCTGCGCCCTGTTGTAGAGCTGGTGCAACTCCTCAACGCTCAGCCGGCCGGTCACCGTGACCCGGTCCGCGACGCCGAGCTGCTGCGCGAGCGACGGCACGAGGAAGGCGATGGGCCGGTCGACGACGGTGAGCCGCAGGTCCTGCCGGTCCTTGAGCAGCGCGAGCGCCTCGATCAGGTAGCGGGCGCCCTTGTTGCGGTCGTCGGAGTTGCCGACGTAGAGCAGCCTGCCGGGCTCCCTGGGCGTCTCGAGCGGGTGGAAGGTGTCGGTGTCGACGCCGTCGTAGATGACGGCGATGCGCTCCGGCCGCAGGCTGAAGAGCCGCGCCACGACGGCGGCCGAGTTCTCCGATCCCGTGATGATGCGGTCCATCCGGCGGGCGACGATCTCCTGCATGAAGAAGGGGTAGAAGCGGATCCACTTGATCTTGTCGGAGACCGTCTGCGCCTGGCGCACGCTGTTCTCGCGGTCGACCTGGAGCGGATGGTGGATGTTGGCCACGACGGGCAGCCCGTTGGCGCGGGTGAGGAGCGTCCCGTAGCCCAGGCCCTGCACGTCGTGGACGATGTCGAATTGGTGCCTCTCCGCCAGATGGCGGAGCTTCTGGTAGGCCCGGAAGCTGAAGGCGGCCATCACGGAGAACATGCCCATGCGGCTGGTGGCCATCTCGTAGAAGTTGATCGGGTGGAAGAAGCTGAGCGGGTCGCGGCCGAAGAAGAAGAAGCGCTCGGTCTCCAGCAGCCGGTAGACGCTGTAGTTGATCAGCTTGTGCACCCGCACCCCATCGACCACGTCCGGGTACGGGGGCCCGGCGATAACGTGGACCTCGTGTCCCAGGGCGACCAGCTCTCGGGTGATGTGATGGAGGTAGATGCCCTGCCCGCCCGAGTACATGCTGCCCTGGTGGAGCAGGAAACAGACCTTCATCCCGCCAGCTCCAGCGAACGCGAGCGGGCCTCACGGCGGCCGGTCACTTCCTCGTACAACGCGGTCATCTCCACCGCGGTGCGACGCCAGTTGAACCGCTCGCGGACCCGGCGCGCGCCTCCTTCGCCCATCGCACGACACACCCCCGGCGCCTCCAGCAGGGTGCGGATCGCTTCGGCGAGCGGCTTAGCCTCGCCCGGCGGCACCTGGAGGCCGGTCACGCCGTCCTCCACGATCTCGGACAGCGCGCCCGCCGAGGTGGCGACCACGGGCGTGCCGCAGGCCATCGCTTCGGCGGCCGGCAGGCCGAACCCCTCGTACAGGGAAGGGGAGACGAGCAGTTGGGCCCGGTTGTACTCGACGACCAGATCCTCGAGTGAGAGGCTGTCCAGGAACGTCACACGTCCCTCCAACCCGAGCTCTCGGGCCAGCGCCGGCGATTTCCTCGACCAGGCCCGCTGCACGACGATCAACCGGAACGGGTTCGCGGGCGCCAGGCGCTGGAGAGCCTCAAGCAGATAGCGGAAGCCCTTGTTCCTGTCCTCGGAGTCGCCCACGAAGAGGATGCGTCCCTGCTCCCGCTCCACGTCCGGCAGCCGGCGGAAGGTCGTGGTGTCGACGCCGTTCCAGATTGCCGCGACGCGTTCCTCCGGAAGGCCGAAGGCTCGGGCAACGGAGCGCGCTGCCGTGGGCGAGACGGCCACCAGCCGGTCAACGCGATGGGCGACGAGCCGCTGCATGAAGAACGGGTAGAAGAGCACGGCGCGGACCTGTTCCGATGCCGAGCGCGCCTCGCGGATGCGGTTCGAGCGGTCGATGACCAGCGGATGGTGCACGGTGGCGACCACGGGCAGGCCCATCGCCTTGATGAGCAGAGTTCCGTAGCCGAGCACCTGGTTATCGTGGACGACGTCGATCCTCTCGTGGCGGAGCAGGTCGCGCAGGCACTGGTAGGCCCGGATGCTGAACGCGCCCATGACCGAGTACATCCCAAGCCGGGTGGTGACCAGTTCGCCGAGGTTGAGCGGGTGGAACGGGTCCAGCAACGGCCTTCCGTAGAAGAACCGGCGCCTCGTGGCGAGCAGGCGGTGGTAGTTGTAGTTCTTGAGCCGGTGGAGCCGGACTCCATCCGAGAGCTCGGGATAGGGAGGCCCGGCGATCACCTGCACTTCGTGCCCAAGCGAGGTGAGCTCCCGTGCCAGGTTGCTCAGGTACACACCCTGGCCACCCGAGAACATGCTCCCCTCGTGCAGGAGCAGACAGACCCTCATGACACCGGGTGGGGCTCCGGCTGGCGAACGGGGGCGGCGACGCCGGGTGCTGCGCGCCCGGCGAGCACCTCCTCGTAGAGGGCCAGCGTCTCCTGAGCCGTTCGCTCCCAGCTAAACCGCTCGCGGATGCGTCGGGCGCCCGCCTCGCCCATCTCGCGGCACCGGTCCGGGGCCTCCAGCAAGGTCCGGATGGCCTCCGCCAGCGGCCCTACCTGGCCGGGCGGCACGTGCAGCCCGCTCACGCCGTCCTCCACGATCTCTTGGAGTGCACCGGCCGTCGTGGCGACGACGGGCGTGCCGCAGGCGAGCGCCTCCGCCGCCGGCAGGCCGAAGCCCTCGTAGAGGGAGGGGGAGACGAGCAGTTGGGCCCGGTTGTATTGCTGCACCAGCTCGTCGGTGGAGAGATGCTCCAGGAACGTCACCCTGCCGTGCAGGCCCAACTGCTGCACCAGACGGGGAGCGCCCTTCGAGCTCGGGTGGTGCACCACGTTGAGGTGGAACGGTATCTGGCCGCGCAGAACCCGCAGCGCCCGTAGCAGGTAACGGATGCCCTTGTTCCTGTCCTCGCTGTTGCCGACGAAGAGCACGCGGTTGGGCTCGGGCTGCACGTCGGGGAGCGGGCGGAACACGTCCGTCTCCACGCCGTCGTGGATCACGCGGATGCGGTCCAGGGGGAGGTCGAAAGCCTCCGCCACGGACTCGGCGGAGGCGTCGGAGCCGGTGATGATGCGATCGAGGCGGGCGGCGACCCATTGCTGCATGACCCACGGATACCAGACGATGCGCGAGATGCGGGCGCCCAGGCTGCGGGCCTGTGCCATGGCGTTCCGGCGGTCGATGGTTAGCGGGTGGTGGGTATTGGCCACGACGGGCCGGCCGAGCGCCTTCATGAGCCAGATGCCGTATCCCAGGGTCTGGTTGTCGTGGATCAAGTCGAAGCGCCCCTCGCGCTCCAGCTCGTTGAGCTTGTGGTAGGCCCGGATGCTGAACACGTTGAGCAACGAGGAGAGCGTGTATCGCGTCGTGGCGAACTCGTAGAGGTTCACCGGGTGGAAGAAGAGGAGGGGGTGGGTGTGGTACGCGTACTCGTCGAAGCCGTCCAAGTAGCTCCAAAAGCTGAACGTCTTGAGCTTGTGGAGGTTCACCTCTGGAGAGACTTCGGGATAGGGCACGCCGGCGATGACGTGCACCTCGTGCCCCATCCTGGCCAGCTCACGGCTCACGTAATGGAGGTACACACCTTGGCCGCCGGAGTACATGTGCCCCTGGGATTGGATGAAACAGATCTTCACGCTCGCTGCTGCTCCGTCTTGCGCCCGTACAGGACGATGCTCTTGGGTAGTATGCGGTTGCCCAGCGCGTCGCACCAGGCCAAACCCCGCCAGTTACGGTGGGAAGGCGTGTCGAGCAGCCAACTGATGCAGCGCGCGATCCGGCCCGGCTTGTCCCACTCCTTGTCGATGACCGAGCGGACGAGCCAGCGCACCGACTCGAGCGAGTGACGGTACTGCACCTCGAAGGGCTCGGCGCCGTTCTCGCGCAGCAGGCGGGCGATTTCCTTGCGGCGGTAGAGCCGGACGTGCCCATTCGGTGCGTTCCGGTACCGAGAGGAGAGCCGCCAGAGCAGGCGCTCAGAGTACTCGTCCGGCACGCTGACCGCGAGCACGCCGTCCGGCCGGAGCACGCGCAGCAGCTCGCGCAAGACCGCGGCGTCGTCCGGCACGTGCTCCAGCGTCTCTGTGCAGACGATTCGGTCGAACTGGGCGTCGGGGAAGGGCAGCCACTCGCCGGCGCCCTCGATCATGTGGATGTCGGCCGCGACGGGCCGCTCGCGCCCGATGAGATCGAGGAAGCACCACATGGTGTGGAGATCATCGCGGGACATGTCGAGTCCCACGAACAGGCCCGGGAAGCGGCTCAGCTCCACAATGTGGCGGCCGGTGCCGCAGCCGACGTCCAGGAGTCGCGCGCCCGGCATGAGGTCGAGCTTCGAGGGGTCGATGGCCTGAAAGCGGTCGAGCATGTCAGCGTCCCGGTGACTGATTCAGGGGCCGCCCGTGAGTTGGCGCTGCAAGTGCCAGCCTCTTCGCCTAGGGCCCCTTGGGCGCAAGGACGGTCCGGTGCTGCACCGGCGTTTGGCCGTCTTGGGAAGACGCCGGCTTGCGGCAGTACAGGATCATGTCCTTGCCGATGATCAGGTTCGCCAGTGCCTCAACACGCTCCAGCAGCCGCGAACGCGCCCCGTGATACCAGTTGATGAAACGAAACATGCTGCTCGGCAGCAGGCGGTCTTGGTTATCCTTGCCGAAGGTGCAACGCAGGAACCAGTAGATGGACTGAAAGGCGTGCCGGTAGCGAGTGGTATGGAGCTGGAATCCTTGCTCGCGCAGGTAGCGGGACATCTCTCCGGGCCGGTACATGCGGACGTGGCCCCCGGGCGTGTGCCAGTACTCCCACGAGAGGGTCCAGAACACGCGCTCGGGCCAGTAGTGGGGCACGCTGACCGCCACATCGGAGCCCGGCTTGGCTATCCTGTACAGCTCCCTGATACCTTCCTTGTCGTCGGGAATGTGCTCCAGCACCTCGGTGCACAGCACCTTGTCGAACGCGCCGTCCCGGAACGGCAGGTGCTGGGCGTCGGCGACGATGAAGTCGGCCCACCCGGGCACGCCATCCCTCTCCTGCCGCACGAACGGCCGGAACGGTGATGCCCCCCTGGGCGCTCTCAGGAAGTAGCGGGCCCTGCGCAGCTCGTCCGGATCGACGTCGACGGAGACGACGCGGCAGGGCCAGCGGCACGCCTCGATGGTGTGCCTTCCGTTGCCTGACCCAAGGTCCAGCAGCCACTCACCCGGCTCAAGGCGGAGGTGTCTGCGGAAATCGATGGTGACGATATTGTCGGGCAACGCGGTTCCTTCGTGACTTCGCACTAGCCGTCGGGCGGTGTCCGGCGCGCTCTGGACCGGCATCCTCCTCGGCCAACGGCCCCTCTACCATAGCGCGGGTGCCTTGGTCAGGCCAACGTCGGCGTCGTGCCCTCCGATGCGCGCGTGAGCCTGCCCGCGAAGAGCTTCGCGCCCTGCGAACCGGCCGGCGATCTGAGGATGATCGCGCGCATTTCGCCGGGACGCCCGATTTGTTGACTCTCAGGATTGGCTTTCGTATGATGGCGTCAGCATCCCCCAAATACGAGGAGTTGTCAGATGAACCTACGGATACCCGGCCCTACGCCGTGCCCTGACGATGTGCTGGAAGCGATGAGCCGGCAGATGGTCAACCATCGGGGGCCGGTGTTCACGGAGTTGCTGGGAAGACTCACCGAGCGGATGAAGGAGTTCTTCCAGACCAAGAACGATCTGTACATCCTCTCGTGCTCGGGGACGGGTGTCTTGGAGGCGATGGTTGTGAACACCCTGTCGCCCGGAGACAAAGTGCTCTGCGTCTCGATCGGCTCCTTCGGTAACCGCTTCGCGCAGATCGCCAAGGCCTACGGCGCCAACGTGGACACCCTCGAATTCGAGTGGGGCACCGCAGCCGATCCCGAGAAAGTGGCGGAGGCGCTGGGGAAGGACTCGTACAAGGCCGTGCTGGTGACGCACAACGAGACCTCGACCGGCGTCACGAATGATCTGGGGGCCATCTCGAAGGCGGTTCGTGGTGCGGCGCCGGACATCCTGATCCTGGTGGATGCTGTCAGCAGCCTGGGCTCCATCCCCTGCCCGGTCGACGAGTGGGATTTGGACATGGTGGGAACCGGCTCACAGAAGGCCTGGATGGTGCCGCCGGGGCTTACCATGATATCCGTGAGCCCCCGTGCTTGGAAGGCGTATGAGCAGGCCAAGATGCCGCGCTTCTACCTCGATGTCGGCAAGGCCAAGGAATTCCTGGAGAGGGCCACGCCCCAGACGCCGTTCACGCCCACGGTCTCGATCTTCTACGCGCTCGACGTGGCGCTTGAACAGCTCATCAAAGAAGGCGTCGATGGCACCGCGAAGCGGCACCAGAAGCTGGGAGACGCGGCGCGCAACGGCGTGAAGTCGCTGGGACTGGAGCTGTTCGCGGATGAGAAGCACGCGTCGAATACCGTGACGGCGGTGAAGGCGCCGGAAGGCATGGATGCCAACGACCTGAGAAAGATCGTGCGGGAGGAGTACGATACGGAGCTGGCCGGCGGTCAGGGGAAGCTGGCCGGGAAGGTCTTCCGCATCGGTCATCTCGGCTACTGTTCCGTGGAGGACGTGGAGGCCGCTATCGAGGCTCTGCGCCAGGCGCTGCCCAAGTTGGGCTACAAACTGCCGTAGACGGTCCGCTCGGGCTAGCCGGTCGGAACTTCACCAAGGAGCGAGGGCAGCTCCCGCCCGGACGGGCAAGAGGGGCTGCCCTCGTTGCGCGATATTAGCGATGGAGCGATGCAAATGCCGAAGGTGCTGATCACAGATCCCATTGCTCAGGACGGCATCGACTTGCTGAGCAAGGATGCCGAGGTGGACGTGCGGATAGGGCCGGAGCCGGAGGAGCTGCTGCGGCTGATCCGAGAGTACGAGGCGCTCCTGGTTCGCTCCCAGACGAAGGTCACGAGCGAGGTGATAGAGGCGGGGGAGCGGCTCCAGGTGATAGGCCGGGCGGGCGTGGGCGTCGACAACATCGATCTCGACGCCGCCACCCGCCGGGGCGTGGTGGTGGTGAACGCGCCGTTGGGGAACACGATCTCGGCCGCCGAGCACACCATCGCGCTGATGCTGGCGCTGGCGCGGCGAATCCCGGAGGCGCATGCTTCCCTAAGGGCAGGGCGTTGGGACCGAAAGCTATTTGTCGGGGTCGAGCTGCGCGGCAGGACGCTGGGCATCCTCGGTCTCGGCCAGGTGGGAATGGAGGTGGCGCGGCGGGCGCGCGCGATGGAAATGCGGGTGATCGCGCACGACCCGTACGTGCAGGCAGAGCGGGCGCAGAGCCTGGGCGTGGAACTGCTGTTGCTGGACGACGTGCTTCAGCAATCGGATATCATCAGCCTCCATATGAAGGTCACGCCCACCACCCGAGACATGCTGGGAGACGAGCAGTTCGGCAAGATGAAGCCCGGCGTGTACGTCATCAACACGGCCCGCGGCCAGCTCATCGACGATAGGGCGTTGGTGCGGGCCATCGACAGCGGACAGGTGGCCGGCGCCGCCATCGATGTCTATCGGCAGGAGCCGCCCGTCGACAGCCCCCTGGTGACGCACGAGAAGATCATTGTCACGCCGCACCTGGGCGCCTCGACGACGGAAGCGCAGGAGCGGGTGGCGGTGGATGCGGCGGAGCAGATGCTGATGGTGCTCCGAGGGGAGCCCGCGATCTATGCTGTCAATGCCCCTTTGATCTCGGCCGAGACGATGGCGGTGCTGCGTCCGTTCCTGGATGTCGCGGAGCGAACGGCCTCGCTGGCGACGCAGCTTTCTCGGGGACAGCTCGGCAGTGTCGAGCTGGAGTACCTGGGCGAGATCGCGAACCATGACGTGACGCCGCTCAAGGCGGCGGCGATCAAGGGTCTGCTGGCGCCGGTGAGCGAGGAAAACGTGTCGATCGTGAACGCGAACCTGGTGGCGGAGCGCCGCGGTCTGCAGATCGCCGAGCGCACGGGACCGTCAGAGGACTACCCAAGCCTGATCTCGGTGCGGGTGAAGACAGAGGACGGGGAGACAACCGTGGCCGGCACCGCGTTCCACGACGGCACCCATATTGAGCAGATAAACGAGTTCCGGGTGGACATTCCACCGAACGGCGGCAACCTGCTGATCTGCGAAAACCAGGACCGTCCGGGAGCGGTGGGCGTCGTCGGCTCGCTCTTGGGCCAGCATGACATCAACATCAGCTTCATGCGCGTGGGCCGCGAACAGGTGCGCGGCCGGGCACTGATGGTGTTAGGGCTGGACGACGAGATATCGCCGGAGCTGCTGCGGGACCTGGAAGCGGAACCAAGTCTGTATTCCGTGCGGCTGGCGAAGATCTAGGCGGCGGCCGGTACCGACGCCGGCGCGCGGCACGACGCCGGTTCAGTCGAGCGGATTGAGGACCGTGCCGGTGGCGAGCTTGGGGTAGAAATAGGTGGACTTCGGCGGCATTCGCTCGTGGGCGTCGGCAACGGCGAGGATCTGGTCCACGCGGGTGGGGTTCATGAGGAAGGCCAGCGGCCAACGGCCGGACTCGACCTCCTGCAGAGCCAGTGCGGCGTTCTCGGTGTAGTTGACGATTTCGGGATCGCCCGCCTGTACGCCCAGCGTCTCCCGCAGCACGGCATACTCCAACACACTGACATCCAGCCCTTGCCACACGTCTGAACGCTCCGGCATCAGGGCTCTGACCGACGGCCCGTCTCGAAGGGTGAGGAGATGCATGCCGCCCTTCTCCAATCCCAGGGCGCCGAAGGCAACGGCGGACGAGCCGGCGGCCGCGAGGCGATCCAGCAGCTGCCGCAGGGCCGCTGCTCCACCGTCCATTGCAGCGACGCGCTCCACGTTGAAGAAGCGCTCCAGCCGTTGGGGCAGGTCTGGTGGGACGGCGGGCGGGCGCACGAGGCGATGGATGGGCAGCAGGGCCAGGCCCGGATCGTCGGCTGACGTTATGGCGAGCATGACGAAGTTGTCGGGCTCCTCCCCCTGCCAGTTCTCGGCCTGGCTCCGGCGCTCGTCGCGGTAGGCGAGCGCGGTCTCGAAGCGGTGATGGCCGTCCAGGATGTAGAGAGGAGCATCGCTCAGCGCGGCCGAGATGCCGTCGAGCACGGCAGGGTCGGTCACGGCGGAGAGGGTGTGGCGCTGGCCGTCCGGCGTGGTGGCGTCCATCAGACACGCGCCATTCTTGGCCAGCAGGCGTCCGACTCGGCCCTCTGTGTCCCGGTAGAGGGCCAGGATCGGGCTGACGTTTGTGCGGAGATGGCGCAGCACCTCCAGGCGGTCCGCTTTCGGTGCGGACATGGTGTCCTCGTGGGGCCGGACGCTTCCGGTCTCCCACGGGTCCAGCCGGACCCGTCCCAGAAGGGAGGTGCGCCGCCGTACCTGCCCCTCGTGCTCGAACTCGTGGACATAGATGTAGAAGGCAGGCCGCTCGTCCCGTGCCAGCGCCCGGCACTCTGACCAGTCACGCAGGGTGGCGGCCGCGCGGGAGTAGCGGTTCTCCTGCGGCCCGTCTTCGGGGCGCTCCTCGCCCAGCTCCAGCCGGATGACGTTGTAGGGGCTGCGCCGGTGCAGAGCCGCCTGCTCCTCGGCGTTGATCACATCGTATGGAGGCGAAAGCACCGACCCAAGGTCACCGACAGCATCGGGCCGGTAGCGCAGGCCGCGGAAGGGACGGAAGTCAGCCACAGATTGGTGTGTGAGCAGGACGTTTCGTTCAGGCAGACATCAGCATGCCTGCCAGCGTGACTATAGCATGGTGCGCTGCGACGGTCGAGATCCTTGTTGACAGAACGGCGCGGACGCCGCTTCCATTCCGCCGGCAGCTAGTATCTAACGCCCAACCGCGGGACGTCGCTGAGCCCAAAGATGCGCTTGAACCGGTCGATGTCGCCCGGCGAGCCGATAGCCTTATCGAGGTTGTCGCACAGCTTCACGGTCGCGTGGCCGCAGGCGCTAACGGCCTTAACGATTAGGGATGGGGGGTCGAAACCGACGTCGTTGGTGAGGTTCGTGCCCCAACCGAAGACGACCTGGATCCTGCCGTCGAAGCGGTCCACGAGCCGCAGCATCGAGTCCACTTCCAGACCGTCGCTGAATACGATCTGCTTGGTTCTTGGATCGATGCCCAGACCCTCGTAGAAGGCGATCGCCTTCTCGCCGAAGGCGAACGGGTCGCCGGAGTCATGCCGCAGGCCTCGCCAGGCCCGTGCCTGGGCCGGAGTGAAGTCCCTCAAGAAGAAGTCGGTCCCGTACGTGTCGGTCAGTGCGATGGACATGGCCTCTCCATACTGCTCCCACCACGTCTCCAGCACCCTGTTGTGGGACGCACGGATCTCGTCATCACTTCCGTGGTAGATGCCGCTGAAGATCATGTCCATTTCGTGAGCGAAGGTTCCGATCGGCCGCAGATCCAGCTCCTTGGCGAGAAGCACATTCGACGTCCCCAGTAGCTGCCCCGGGAGCTCCAGCGCGAGTGTTTCGATCACGTGCCTCTGCCAGTCGCGGCTGAACCTCCGTCTGGTGCCGAAATCGGAGAACCGCACACGGGGGTCGGACCGCAGGCGATCGATCTTGGCGTTGAGACGCCGCGAGCCTTCGGTTCGAGCATCCTCAGCGGTCGCGCCGTGATGGCGAAGAACGGACCGGCCATAGAGCTCCGTCACGATGCTCAGGATGAGCGTCTCCCAAAGTATCGTCTCCGGCCACGCTCCCGATACCTCTATCTCAAAGGTTGCGGGAGCGACGGCGAGGTCAACGTCCGGGAGACGGAGGCCGGCCAAGAAGGCGAGGAACCGCTCTGAGAAGAGTCCGGCGGGGATGTGAACGCTCTCGCGGAGGAACTCCAGCTCGGCAGTGGTGAATCTGAGCGTCTGAACGTGGTCGAGCTCCGCCCGCAACTCCTGGGCGTCGACGAAGGCGGGGAGGGAGACCGCTTTGGTCCGATTGGCCAAGGCATAGGTCACCGGGACGTCGCGGTGGCGCAGGAAGGCCACCTGGCCCATCGTCAGCTTGTAGAAGTCGATGTCGAGCAGCGACCGAATAATCCCGGACATCTGTGCGCGTCTGGCAGGCTAGAGGCCGATCCCCGGCCACTCCCGGATCGGCACCGTGGACCGAACGGCATTCATGCCTGCGGAAACGAATCTCTCGAAAGCGCGGTCGGCCTGATCCGTGAAGTCGACCACGCCGGGGACAACCACGGGCGAGGTGCAGTCTTCCAAGAGGTACACCTTGCCGGCGAGGCGCTTGTCCCTGGCCACGATCTCGTCGAGCAGGTCGGCGATCGTCCAGGCGACGCAGTGGCTCTTGGCCTGCCCGGCGACGATCACCGCGTCGAAGTTGAGGAGGCGCTCGATGAGGCTCGTGTTCTTGCGGGCGAGAGGTGTCCCGTCGGCGCGGTCGAGCACCTCGGCGCCGAGGACGGAGTAGTTCTCCGTGAGGGGATTGTCACCCTTGGCCTCGAACACTGTCTGGCAGGACCGGGCGATGGTATGGAAGAAGCATGCCTCTTCAAGCGCCGGCACGAGAGCGTGTCCGATGCCACCCAGCATGGCGTGGTAGGGCCAGATGATGAGGGGATACTTGCCGGAGCGGGCGAGCGAACGGACGTAGTGCCGAGCATGTCTCTCCAGTTTGTCGACATCTTCTTCGCCCACGCTCTTGGCGACGGCGCGATTCACCCTCCAGACTCCGCGCTCGACCTGGGCCGCAGATATCTCTGTGTGCGGCGCGGGATGCTCGCCGGCCTCATCCACCCAGAACACCGGGTGAAAGATCTGCATCGCCGTATGGGTATCCAGAGTCGCGCTGATCTCGCTGATGGTGTGAAGGTTTTCGTAGATGAAGACGCAGAGCCTGGTGTTGTCTTCGACCGCCCCGCGTCCGGAGCGTCCGGCGACGAAGAGGTCAGAGCCGGGAACGCAGAAGCTCACTTGGGTATCGACGAGCACGAGGCCTATCCGGCGCTCGTCGGCCGCGGCCGCCGTTATCTTGTGTTGCTCCGCCCAGGCCTCGGCGGCGGAGGCGAGGTCGAGGTAGGGCACCTGCCAGACATCTCCCACGCGGGAGGGGTCGAAGTGCGGCGGAATCGGTAGCCTTTCTGCCCGGGCACTCACGTACTCAGATCCCCTGTCCTCTCGGAGCCAGTCGCGCCGATCTCAGGCGTGAACTCGGAGCCCCTGGGTTCCGCTTCCTACGGTAAGGATCGCACTTGGGGCGTTCGAGGGCAAAGCGGTGTCTTCGACGTGCCGCGGTTTGCCTTACTTCCGCAAAATACATATAATACTAAGGAAATTACCGACAGGAAGTGGGTCAGTACGGTAGCGATCACACGCCAAAGGGCATCGATTCGATTAGATTATTGACCGCATTGAAGCGATGCGGTTGGCGAAGGAGAGTTACGTCTGATATGGTGCTATGGAGGCACGGACCTGTGGGCACGCTGAAAGGCCAGCCAACTGAGGATGGGCCGGCTAGGGAGTCGGCTATACCCGAAACGAATGCTGACGGGTTCTTCGGCATACGCCTGGAGTCTATCGGCGGGCTCGGGGCGCACCTGGCCGGACAGATCCTGGCCGAAGCCATCGTGCTCCGTCAGGGCCTGAACGGTTCCCACTTCTCGTCCTACGGCTCTGAGAAGAAGGGGTCGCCCCTCAAGTCGTTCGTCCGTATCTGCGCTCCGGACCGAGAGGTGCGCACGAGCAGTCCTATCGAGAAGCCGCAGATCGTGGCGGTATTCCACGAGGCCCTGGCCAAGTCCATTGACGTTGCGGCAGGCCTGAGCGCCAGCGGCACCCTCATCATGAACACGCGCTCGACGCCGGATGTGGTGAGGGAGAGCCTGGGGTTGGCCTCGGGTCGCGTGGCAGTCATCGATGCTCTGGGCATCGCCGTGGATGAGCAGACCCGGGTGAACACGGCGATGCTGGGTGCCATCGCGCGCGCCTGCCCGTTCATCGACACGGAGGCGGTGCGCGAGACGATCCGTGAGCAATTGGGGCGCCGGTATTCACATCTGGTTGAGGCCAACCTGCGCACCTTCGGCCGGGGTTACGAGGAGTTGCGGTGGCAGACCTACCAGGGTGAGGCCACAGAGATATC
This sequence comes from uncultured Dehalococcoidia bacterium, assembly GCA_964406605.1. GTDB lineage: Bacteria > Chloroflexota > Dehalococcoidia > DSTF01 > RBG-16-68-14 > CAYOSF01. Next base: position 17,357 of record CAYOSF010000001.1, read on the forward strand.
GACGCCGCAACGTGCCACGCCCGCCTACGGCTACCTCGACGCTCCCATCGGCGGTACCCTCCTCACTCCAGGGAACAGCATTCTGAAGGACCTCACGGTGTCGCGGGACGGTTTCATCCCCGCCTACGACGCGGAGACGTGCGTGCACTGCGGCCTTTGCGACCTCGTCTGCCCGGACTTCTGCTTCGTGTGGGAGGAAGAGCGGGATGATGACGGCAATAGAGTGGTGCGCCTGCGGGGCATCGACTATCACTACTGCAAGGGGTGTCTGAAGTGTGTCGAGGTTTGTCCCACCAACTCCCTGACCTCCATGCGCGAGGAGGAGGGGTATGCCGAGGCCCGCAGGGTGCCTCTGTATCCCTGGCTCGAGGAATCGCGATCAGAGCCGGGCAGGGTCACCGGTGGCGGAAGGAAGAGTGACTGAGGCAGGCTTCGAGAAGAGCCCGCTGGGGAGGTCGTTATGGTACTGGCTCCGGAGAAGCAGCTTGGCAAAGCGGCGCCGCAGACAGCGGACTTCAAGAGCGGCAACGAGATGGCCGCCCTCTCCGCCAAGCACATCAACTTTCACATCATGGCGTATTACCCGATCACGCCGTCCACCGAGATCGCGGAGCTCCTTGACGAGATGAAGGCCGAGGGCGAGCATCGGATCGCGATGCTCCCCGCCGAAGGCGAGCACAGCGCGGCCGGCGCCTGCTACGGGGCCAGCATCGGCGGCGGTCGCGTCTTCAACGCGACGAGCTCGCAGGGACTCCTCTATGCCCTTGAACAGCTCCCGGTGCAGTCGGGCACCCGCTACCCCATGGTATTGGATCTCGTCATGCGCTCGATTAGCGGACCGCTGGACATCCGTTGCGATCACTCAGACCTGTACTTCGCCCTCAACGCCGGCTGGATCATTCTGCTGGCCCGCGATTCGCAGGCTGTGTACGACATGAACATCCTTGCCGTCCGTTTGGGGGAGCGGCCCGAGGTGCGGTTGCCGGTGATGGTCGCCTACGACGGTTTCTTCACCAGCCACCAGAAGCGGCGCGTCCACTACTTCGAGGATGAGGGGAGAGTGCAGGAGTTTCTAGGCCCCGTGCCCGAGTGCCTGACCGCTCTCGATCCGCGCAATCCCGTCACTATCGGGCCGTACATGAACGACCCGGACCTGATCAACAACAGGTACCAACTCAAGCTGGCGATGGACGCCGCCCAGCAGGCTCTGCCGGAGGTGTTCGCCGGGTACGCGGCGCTGAGCGGGCGGGAGTATGCCGTCCTCGACCTCTACCGGATGGAGGACGCCGATGTCGCTCTCTTCCTGCTCAACACGGCGGCGGAGACGGCCAAGGATGTGGCCGACCGTCTGAGGGAGCAAGGCGTTAGGGCGGGTGTGATCAGTCCCAACGTCATTCGGCCCTTCCCCGCGCAGGCGGTGCGCGACGCGCTGAGGGGAGTGCGCGTCCTTCTCATCGGGGAGCGAGCTGACTCCTACGGCGCGCACGGGGCCAACATCACCCACGAGATCAAGTCAGCCCTGAAGGACGACCCGGGCAATCACACCTTGTGCCTCAGTCGCATCTACGGCCTCGGGGGGAAGGACTTCTATGCGGAAGATGCCGAGCACTTCTTCCGTCTTGCCCTTGCGGCCGCCGACAGCGGGCGCGTCGACCAGCCTTTCGACTACTACGGGGTGACGCCGGGGGATCCATCCAGGAAGCCGCCGGAGGCCGTGCATCTGCCGCCGTTGCGCAAGGAGGAGACGGTCACGGGCTTGATCAAGGTGCATGTCGGTGATGACGGCGGTGGTCTGAAGGTGGAGGCGCCCCCGGCCTGGCAGCTCGTCACCCGCGCCAAGCGCATCGCCCCTGGCCACGGCGCCTGCCCCGGCTGCGGTCTCTTCCCTGCCATCGATCAGTTCTTCAAAGGGATCGAGGGTGATGTAGTCGTGCTCTACCAAACGGGGTGCGCCATGGTCGTGACCACAGGCTACCCGTACAGCTCGCACAGAGTCACCTATATCCACAATCTGTTCCAGAACGGCGCTGCGACGATTGGCGGGCTGGTCGAGATGTTCCACGAGCGTCAGCGCCGGGGCGAGCTGCCCGCCGGCGAGGATATTACCTTCGTGATGGTCACGGGCGATGGCGGCATGGACATCGGTTTGGGGGCGAGCATCGGCGCCGCCCTCCGCAATCACGGCATGATCATCCTGGAGTGTGACAACCAGGGATACATGAATACCGGTAGCCAGTTCAGCTACTCGACGCCCCTGGGCCACATGACCTCTACCAGCCATGTGGGTCCTGCCGAGGCGGGAAAAGAACTCCACCACAAGGATACCATCCAGATCATGGCCGCCACGGGGCTTCCCTACTGCTTCACGGCGCTGGAGGGGTTTCCTGACGACCTACTGCAGAAGGCGGCCAAGGCCCAGTGGTACGCTCACCATGAGGGATTGGTGTACGGCAAGATCCTTACCGCGTGCCCGCTCAACTGGCGCAGCGAGGGTAGCGCCGGCACCGAGGTCGTCCAGGCCGCGGTGGACTGCTGCCTCTTCCCTCTCTACGAGATCGAGAGGGGCAAGACGCGCATCACCTACGATCCTGAGGTATTGGATCGGCGTATCCCTGCGCAGTCATGGCTGGAGATGATGGGAAAGACCCGCCACTTGACTAAACCGGAGCACAGAGCGGAGCTCGAAGCCTTCGAGACCGAGGTGGACCGACGCTGGCAGCGTCTCAAGGCAATGCACGAGCATCCTCTGCTGTAGAGGGTGGGAGAAGGATGAAGCCGGCACGAAACATGAGGAAGGAACGTCTCGAGGTGGGCTGCGCGTCGCCCTTCGCGCGTCAGTCGTCGGCTCCGAGGTAGCGACATGGCCAGGGTCATCGAGAAGCAACATCTGACGCCCGTCACCAAGCTGTTCGTGGTGGAGGCTCCCCTGGTGGCCCGCAACGCCCGCCCGGGACAGTTCGTCATCCTGCGGCTCAATGAGGCCGGCGAGCGCGTGCCGATCAGCATCACCGACTTCGACAGGGAAGCGGGCGCCATCACCATCGTCGTCCAGGAGGTGGGCAAGACGAGCGGCCTCATCTGCGCGATGGAGGAAGGCGACGAGATCCTCGATTTCGCCGGGCCGCTGGGTCTGCCCGCGCCGCTGCCCGACGAGGGGCACATAGTCCTCATAGGCGGCGGATTCGGGGCCGGGGCCATCTATCCCCTGGCCCGGGAGTTCCGCCAGCGGGGAGGACAGGTGTCTGCCATCGTCGGAGCCCGGGACAAAGGGTTGTTGATCCTGAGAGAGCTGCTGGAGTCAGTGAGCGATGCGTACCACATCTGCACTGATGACGGCTCGTTGGGCTACAAGGGTTTCGTGACGGGCCGCCTGCAGGAACTCTTGGACGGCGATCCGGGCTTCACTCACTGCTTCGCCATCGGACCCATGCCCATGATGCGGGCCGTGGCCGAGGTGACGAGACCGTCCGGCCTGCCCACGTTCGTGTCGCTGGACCCGATCATGGTCGATGGAACCGGCATGTGTGGGTCGTGTCGGGTCACGGTGGACGGCCAGATGAAGTTCGCCTGTATAGACGGTCCCTTCTTTGACGCCCACAAGGTCGACTTCGACGAGGCGGTGGTCCGCTCGAAGATGTATGTCGATCAAGAGCGCGTGGCGGCTGAGAAGGCAACTGCTAGGAGGTGACGGACCGTGCCGATCGTCTACCCCGAGAAGATCGAGATGCCCTGCGGGGACCCGGCGGTCCGCCGCACCAACTGGGACGAGGTTGCCTTGGGCTACACGCCCGAGCGCGCCGCGGCGGAAGCGCAGCGCTGCATCCAGTGCCAGGATCCCCTGTGCGAGGACGGCTGCCCCGTCAACGTACCGATACGCGATTTCATCCACTGCGTCGCGGCCGGTGACATAGAAGGGGCCGCCCGCACCATCCGGAGCAAGAATCTCCTCCCGGCAGTTTGCGGACGTGTCTGTCCCGTCGAGCATCAGTGCGAGCTGCTCTGTGTCGTGCTGGGTAAGCAGGAGCCCGTCGGAATCGGCCGGCTGGAACGCTACGTGGCGGACTGGGAGCGCGAGCACGGGTCCAACGGCTCCGTGGAGCCGGCCGAACGGAGGCCTGAGAAGGTGGCCATCATCGGCTCTGGACCGGCCGGGCTCACGGCGGCCAGCGACCTCGCTCAGCTCGGGTACGGCGTCACTATCTTCGAGGCGCTGCACGCGATAGGCGGGGTGCTGCGCTATGGCATTCCTGAGTACCGCCTCCCCAAGGCGATCGTGGATGAGGACATGCAACGCCTGAAGGAGATGGGGGTGGAGTTTCAGACGAACGTCATCATCGGCAAGACGATCACGGTGGACCAGCTCTTCGACGAGATGGGCTACGGCGCCGCCTTCGTGGGCACCGGCGCCGGCGCCCCGAGGTTCATGAACATCCCCGGCGAGAGCCTGAAGGGTATCTATTCCGCAAACGAGTTCCTCACTCGCGTGAATCTCATGCGGGCGAATGAGTTCCCGGACGCCGATACTCCAGTCCGGCGGCCGAAGCGAGCGGCGGTCATCGGTGCCGGCGATACGGCCATGGACGGCGTGCGCACGGCGATCCGCCTGGGCGCGGAGGAGGCCCATATCGTCTACCGTCGCTCCGAGAAGGAGAAGGGGGCGCGCGCCGAGGACTACGAGCGCGCGATCGAGGAGGGAGCCATCTTCGACTGGCTGACGCTGCCCATACGGTTCCTGGGCGATGACCAGGGCTGGGTGAGGGCCATGGAGTGCCTGCACATGGAGCTGGGAGAGCCGGACGAGTCCGGCCGGCGACGCCCGATTCCAATTGAGGGCTCTGAGTTCATCATGGAAGTTGATACCGTGGTGATTGCGCTGGGCACGAGTCCCAACCCCCTGATCCCTCAGACCACAAGCGGCATCGAGACCGACGCTCATGGCTGTGTGACGGCGGACGACAAGACGGGCGCCACGACGCGGGAGGGCGTCTTCGCCGGCGGCGATATCGTGAGCGGAGCGGCGACCGTGATCCTCGCGATGGGCGCCGGACGGAGGGCGGCCACGGCCATCCATGAGTACCTACAACGGAAGGCCGGCGGGGGCGAGAAGGAAGCGGCTCCTGAGAAACGTCCCAAGCGCGAGACGGTTGCCGCCAAGTCTCACGAGCAGCCCGAGCACGGCGTCGACTGGTAGGACCTGCTCCCCCGGGTGGCTTCGACGGCTCGTAGCCTCCGACCAACGTACCGGGTAATGGCCGACCGGCGGGGTTTCGCCTCTTTCTCTCCGCCACCGCCAGGCAACGAGAGACACGCGTGGAAGGAGCCGGCCGAATGATGATCCTCATCCTCCACTTCCGTTCCGCCCCCGATGCGGCCGACGGCGGCTTTCGAGCAAGGACGGTGGCCAGCGATTCGGCGGGGACGGACGGCGTGTCCCTTGAGATGAAGAAGCGCCAGACCCTGTTGCGGGAGATGGGCCATGACGTCGCCATCTGCTCGGCGTACGACTGGGCGGACCTCCCGATTGCGTCACTTGAGTTCGACAGGGAAGAGGTGCAATCGATGATGAGGAACCTCTTCGGGTCCGAGATCGCGGATTTCCGCGACGAGACGGAGCTCGAGCAGGCTTTCCGGCGGGAGGTCGCGGATCTGAAGCAGGAGCTTGCCGAGGGCATCAAAGCGCTCGGGCCGGACATGCTCTTCGTGCACAACGTCCTGGCGCTGCCGGTTCATCCCGTGGCCACGGTGAGTCTTACCGAGCTGCTGGCCGAGCTTCGGTTGCCCTGCGTGGCGATCCACCACGACATCCTCAGCGAGGGCGCCTATAAGTTCACTCCGACCTGCGGTTTCGCGCGGTCTCTTCTGCAGGAGTACTTCCCGCCGACGCTGTCGAACCTCTCTCACTGGACGATCAACACTCGCAACCAGACGGCGCTGGCGAAGAAAGGCGTCCGGGCGGAGGTGATCCATGACACGATGGACTTCGACCACCGGCTCGGAGCGGCGGATCACGACAGCATCCGGGCGGAGCTTCGCGCCAAGCACGACGTTGCGCCTTCGGACGTCGTCCTCTTCGTCGGCGCACGCGTTGTGCCGAACAAGCAGATCGAACTCGCCGCGCACCTCGCGGCCACGCTGGAGACGCTGCGGGCAGACCTGGCGGGCAGCCCTCTGTACAACGGAGAGACGTTCACCGAGGACGGCCGGGTCGTCCTTGTGCTGGCCGGCAGGCGGGAACGGGCGTTCGGCGCCTACGACGCCGGGCTCTTCGCGCTGCTCAAGGAGCTCCGGGTGGACTGGATGTACGTGGGAGACGAGGTTCTGCCCGTGCGGGCCGTTGAAGAGGGATTCTACGCCCTCTATCCGGACATGTACGCGATGGCGGACGTGGTGCTCTACCCTTCGCGCTGGGAAGGATTCGGCAACCAACTGCTGGAAGCGTTCGCGGCGGGCCTGCCGGCCGTGGTCTTCGAATACCCGGTCTTCAAAGAGGACATCGCTCCCAAGGGCGCGCGGGTCATCTCACTCGGGGACAGCGTTCTGGAGGAAGCGGATGCGGCGGGGCTCGTCCGCATATCTCGAGAGGTGCTGAACGAGGCGGCGCAGAAGGTGATCGCTGTCCTGACGGACGCGAGGGAGCGCAAGGAGATGACGGAGCACAACATCGCCGTGGGCCGGCAGCATTTCGGTTTCGACGTACTCCGCTCTCATCTGTCAGAAGCCGTGCGCTGGGCGTCAGCTCTGAACGCCTAGGGCCGGTCGCGGATGCCCGGCCGGGCGCGGCCGGCACCACCGCCGGTTCCCCGCAGCACAGGCTCTATTTCTCGCCGACGCGGCCGAACCCTGCTTCGCGCTCTTCCATCCAGCGGCGGCGGGAGTAGAATGGTGCTCAGGCCATGCTGAACGCGAGCCCGCACCAGTGACCGACGCCGAGTCAGGCGACTCACAAGCCGAAGAGAGGCCGAGCGGCGTGGGCGGCGCCTCCCGCTTTGCCCAGGCGTTCAGCTCCCTGTCCATCGTCAACTTCCGGTACCTGCTCGGCGGGACGGTGGCCGTGAGCTTCTCCATGTGGATGGGGCAGATCGGCCAGGGCTGGCTGGTCGCCAAGCTGACCAGTTCCCCGTTCCAACTCGGGCTCGTCCAGTTCCTCCGGGGGATCAGCATCCTGTTCATTTCCCCGCTGGCCGGTGCGCTGGCGGAGCGGGTGGACCGCCGGGTGCTTGCCGGCACGGCGTCCGCCATCAACGGCCTCACTTCGCTGGCGATCGCCATCCTCGTCGTATCCGGCCACATCGCCATGTGGCAGCTCTACATCACGGCGTTGATCGCCGGCATCTGCGGCAGCGTATTCAACCCCGTGCGGCAGTTCCTGGTCTATGACGCCGTCGGCCCCAGGCAACTGCCGAATGCCATCGCCCTCAACTCGATGGTGAATAACATGGCGCGGGTCGTCGGCCCCGGGTTGGCCGGTTTCCTGATCGCGTTCAGCATCTCCTCGGCCTTTTTCGGGCAGTTCATCTTCTTCACGGCAGCGACACTCACTCTCGTGCCGCTGCGTCTGGGAGTTCCCACCGCGCGGGAACGGGAGCCGTTCCTCTCCAGCATACGGCTGGGCGCAGCCTACGTGCGCCGACACACGCTGCTGCTGCGCTTGATCCTGCTGCAGGCGATCCCCAGCATGCTCATCTATCCGTACCTTCAGATGATCCCCTTGATCGCGCGGGACTACCTGGATGTCGGGGCCAGGGGATACGGAGTCCTGCTGACGGGCGTCGGGATCGGGGCCCTCATCAGTGCTTTCCTAGTCGCGGCCTTCTCCGATGTCCGCCGGAAGGGTGCCATCGCGAGCGTTGCCTTGCTGATGTACATGACGATGATCCTCTCCTTCTCCTTCTCGCGCACCTATCTCCTTTCCTTCCTGATTCTGATCGTGGGGGGGACCGGGTTCATCGTCTTCTCGACGTTCAACCAGACGCTGGTTCAACTCCACGTGGAGGACGATTACCGGGGTAGGGTACTGTCCCTGTACACGATGTCGCAGGGGCTGAACCCCTTCGGTAGCCTGGCGATGGGCTTCGTAGCGCAAAGGTTCCTGGGCCCGCCGGGCGCCATCGCGGCCTTCTGCATCGTGGCGCTGGTCCTGGCCGCCTTCAGTGGTGTGGCATCCCGAGAGATTAGGGCGCTGGAGTAGAGCTGCGTCGCTTGGGCGGAGCTTCGCTCAACCCGGACTTCTGCCACGATGACGCGCATCTTCCTGAACCCCAGAGCCAGGCCGTCCGTGGAAGGCGCCGCTCCCACGCGGGAGCCGATGCGGTTCCACGAGCGGCTGCCGGGCTACGCGGCGACGCCGCTGGTCGAGCTGCCGGAGCTCGCTGAGCGACTCGGTCTTGGGAGGGTATGGGCGAAGGACGAGTCGAACAGGCTCGGGTTGCCCGCCTTCAAGATACTGGGCGCGTCCTGGGCGGCCTACCGCGCGGTCGTGGAGCGGCTGGGCACCGATCCCGAGCCGTGGGGAACGGTCGAGGAGCTGGCGTCGCGGCTCGCGGCCATCAAGCCGCTGACGCTGGTCACTGCCACCGAGGGCAATCATGGTCGCGCCGTCGCGCGGGTTGCCGCGCTTCTGGGACTGGAGGCGCTAATCTTCGTCCCTCGGGACGCGGCACCGGCCCGGATCGAGGCGATCGAATCCGAGGGGGCAGCCGTCACCGTCGTCGACGGCACCTACGACGAGGCGGTGGAGCGGGCGGCGACGGAGGCAGGGCCGGGCCGTCTGCTCATCTCAGACACCTCGTGGCCGGGATATGAGGAGACTCCCCGCCGGGTCATCGAAGGGTACTCGACCATCTTCTGGGAAGTGGAGGATGCTCTGGCGGCCCGCAGCGTGCCCGGGCCGGACCTGGTCGTCGTCCAGGCCGGGGTGGGCGGCCTGACGGCTGCGGCCGTCCGGCACTTCCGCCGACGCGATCTGAGGAATGCGCCACGCATCGTCGCCGTGGAAGCGGAGGGCTTCCATTGTCTGCTGGCTTCGGCCCAGGCGGGGCGCGTCGTGACGCTGCCCGGACCGCACGATTCGATCATGGCCGGTCTCAACTGCGGGACGCCGTCGGTCGTGGCCTGGCCGACGATACGGGACGGGATCGACTGTTTCATAATGATCGAGGATGAGCGCGCGCGTGAAGGCATGCGGGAGCTGGCGCGGGCGGGTATCGTGGCGGGAGCGGCCGGTGCGTCGGGCGCGGGCGGGCTCATCGAGTTCCTGGCCGGCGAGGACAGCAGAGAGGCGCGCGAACACCTCGGTGTCGGTCCATCCACGCGTGCGCTGCTCATTGTGACTGAAGGGGCCACCGACCCGGCGACCTACGGACGGATCGTCGGCCGTCATTAGGGGACGCCTCTCCCACCGTCCGGCGAGAGGGGAAGCGCGGACCCGAGGCGCCTAGGCGCTAGCGGGCAGGTCGCCAACCGGAGGCGTGTTGGTCCTGCCCCTCTCTCATCTTCTATTCCTCGACGAACAAGCCGCCACAGTTTCGAACCTTCCAGATCCCGTCCTCGTAGACAAGCTCCAGCGGAGCCTCGAATGGAAGGGGGTTAGTGAGGAAAGGAACTTCCTGCCCGTTTATTGTCACTGTAGCCGAGATTGCTCCTTCAGGCTGTTCCAGCGGCACCTTCACGTGGTCGCCATTGACCTCGAATACCAGATTAGGCCCTGTGGTGAATTGGTACTCACCACCGAAGATCTTGCTTAGTACTTGGGAGGCGCCTTCGGCGCGGGCGACGTCGTCCGGGTCGCAGGTCTCCGACCAGAAGCTCCCCAGCGCGCCGGCGTCGTTGTTGGCGAATGCCTCGCTGAACGCGGTGAGTGCGTCAGAAATCTCCTGCGCGGAGACGCTGTTCCCACGGTCACTCCCACCACAACCGGCCACGAGAACCAGTCCTAGGAGGATCCCCCAAGTCGCTGCAGGTCTCACGGTTTTCGCCCTCCAAGTCCTAGGATGGACATTGGAGGGGTGAAAAGCTGACAGCGAACCAGTGATCCTCACGAGGCGGAATGGTGAGGTGCACATTCAAGGCGGCGTGCCAGCCTACGTTGATGTAACACCGGTCCGTATGTGTCAATTCATCGAACCCCTTCATGCTTGCTAGAGAGCTGTCTTCTCGGATGTTCCACCCGAGGAAACCTTCTACCTCAAATTGCATGTCCTGGAAGCGGACTAGAAAAGCTGCCACCGCCATGGTGTCCCAGTTCTCAGGACATGCGCTCGTATTCGAGTAGTGGTACCAATCGTCAGCATAGGGTGCTAGCCCCGAGCGACCACGGCAGGCGTCAACGTCATGGGCCAGGCCGGTATCGGGAGTGAGGACCGCTGTCATCAGCCCCAACAACAACGCGGCGAAGAGGCCGACCCTAGATGCAGTCCGGTACATCGCCGGCCCCCTCTCCTCCAGGACCCCAATAACCTTCATCCGTTGGCACGGCTATGGGGGTGGGTACCACCTTCGGCACGATCATGAAATCGCCGTCAGGATACACGCAGGCGATATAGTAATCGCCCACCTCCTGCCCTTCGACGAACCCAGCGGCTCCGCCGCCGACGATGGCCTCCAGAAAAGGCGCCAGGTCCGTGTCGACCAGAGCCTGGAGCTGTTCGGGGGAACTCACACCGGTCACGAACTTCAAACCATCCGGAAGAACGACCGCCTTGTCGGCGCAGTCGTGGTGGTAGGACTTCACCGCGGCCAGAATGTCGTCCACGCGCTGCTCGCCGTTCGGTGGGCCGAGGTCCCACGGATCGCCCAGTTCGATGGCAGTGCGATCCGTATCCTCGGTGTAGGCTGGGTTGCCTTCGTCAATGAAGTACTGACCCAAGACAGCCAGGATGTCATCCACTCGGTTCTTCCCATCATGGGTCGGGTTGAGGTAGTCCCACGGGTTGGTTGGATCGCGCATCCCCCCGAGCTGGGGATCGTCCCCCAGCTCTTCGAGGTCCTCGCATCCATCCCCGTCGAAGTCCGGGGAGCCGACCGAGTCTGAAGACACCGAACCCAGTACCGCAAACGAGACCAAGACGGCCGTCACCGTTGCCATTCCTCCCATGAGGAGCCGACCTCTCATGTGCCACCCTCCTGTCACCATGCGCTCGCCAATGTACTCAGTTGTTCATGTGCTCCATATGGTCCCCTCCTTTGGGGCAGGATTGGCGTTGCCAGCCAGACGGAGCTCCCTCCGACGGTTGGGCCTCCACGAATGCACGGGCGATCTCACTGCCGTATAGTCCGCCCGGGCCTGTTCTTGGAAGCGGAGCATACCAGAGTGATACCACGATGTCAAGGCGGCTGTTGGGTTGGACGCGTCCCCCGCCACCCGGAGGGCGCAAGCGTGGCGCGCGGGCGGTCAGGGGGTGGCGGGCAGGCTGAGCAGGCGGATGAAGTTCGTGCGGCCGGCCGGCCCGCCCCGCGCCGCGCCGACGACGACCACGTCGCCGCCCTCAGGCACGAGGTCTCTCGCCCGAAGCTCGGCGGCGATGCGTTCGGTGACGTCCTCCCGGCGATGGTATCGCTCGACTACCAACGGCGCGACGCCGCGCCAGAGGGTCAGTTGCCGGGCGGTGACGCGACGCTCGCACAGGGCGAAGACTGGCACGGCCGGCCGTAGCTTTGAGAGGATCTGCGCCGTCCGCCCGGAGCGGGTGAACGCCGCCAGCGCCTGCGCCCCGATCTCCGCCGCGAGCGACGCGGCGGCGTGGCATACCGCGTGCGCCCGAGTACTCCGGTGCTCGGGCGCGGTCGACGCCGGTGTGAGCATCGTCTCCGCCTCTCGCACGATCCTGTCCATGGCCTCGACCGTCGCGACGGGGTACTCGCCTATCGCCGTCTCGCCGCTGAGCATAACGGCGTCGGTACCGTCCAAGACGGCGTTCGCGACGTCGGAGGCCTCGGCGCGTGTCGGCTGGGGAGCGTGCGTCATGGACTCCAGCATCTGGGTGGCGGTGATCACCGGCTTGCCCAAGAAGTTGGCCCGATCGATGATGCGCTTCTGCGCCACCGGCACCTTTTCGGGGGAGAGCTCCACTCCCAGGTCGCCTCTCGCGACCATCACCCCGTCGAAGGCGCGCAGGATGCCGTCCAGGTGGTCGAGGGCCTCCGGCTTTTCGATCTTCGCCAGCAGAGGGACCTGCGATCCCGCTTCCCTCATGATCTCGCGGGCGGCTCGAGCGTCCTGAGGACTGCGAACGAAGCTCAGCGCCACCACGTCCACGCCCTGCGCGAGCCCGAAACGCAGATCGTCCTCGTCTTTGGGGGTGAGGGCGGGTGCGCTAATCGACACTCCCGGCAGGTTCACGCCCTTGTGCTCCAGGAGCTGTCCACCCCGGACGACGGTGCATCTCACCTCGTCGCGGGAGACCGAGGTCACCCTCAGCTCCAGCATGCCGTCGTCAAGGAGGATCCGGTAACCAGGCCGCACGTCGCGCGGGAGACCCGCGTGCGTCGTCGAGATTCGGTTCTTCGTCCCGGCCACGGCTCTGGTTGTGATGGCGAGCTGCGCGCCTTCTCGGAGAACGATGGGACGACCACCGGCCAGCGCTCCAACGCGGATCTTGGGTCCCTGCAGATCCTGCAGGACGGCGACGACGCGGCCGGTCTCGTCGGCCAACCGCCGCACCAGGGCGATCTGCCTCGCGTGCGTGTCCCGGTCGCCATGCGAGAAGTTGACGCGGAACACCTCTGCTCCGGCCTCGATCAGGCGGCGAACGGTGTCCTCGGTCTCGGTCGCCGGGCCGAGGGTGGCCACGATCTTGGTCCTTCGCATCCGGGACTACCTTACGGGGCTCACCGTGCTAGTCCGCAAGCTCCAACGTCATCGCCGCCACGGACAGGGGCGGGAGCGTTACGTGGGCGGCGCCGGCCCGCACCTCAACGTCCTCGAAATCCCGGGCCCGGATCACGTCGGGCTGGTCGTAGGAGTTCTCGGCCTTGGCGTCCGGACCGGTGAGCAGCTCTGCGGACTGGAGGTGTTCGATCGGGCGGTCGGAGAGCGCTATCTTGAGCGGCAACTCCTCGCTAAGGCTGCGGTTGGTCGCGAAGACCTTGAGTTCCTTCCCGTCCAGAACGGCGCTGCAGTCGAGATAAGGTACCTCGCCGTGCCACTGACCTCGGTAGGTGGGTCCTTGGACGGAAGGGCGAAGGGCGACTCCCCGACGGCGCTTGGAGAACATCTCGAACGGATAGTAGATCGACTGGATGAGCATGTCGTCGCCGCGGGTGAGGATGGGCGCGACGACGTTGACGATCTGGGCGAGGTTAGCGATCTTCACGGCGTCGGCGTGGCGGATGAAGCTGTGGAGGAAGCCCGCGACGGCCAGTGCGTCCTCGAGATTGTAGACCTCCTCGATGAGATGCTGGGGGTGCTCGTCGCCGCCCTTACGTTCCTGGCCGAAGGTCCTGTACCAGACGTTCCACTCATCGAAGCTGACGTAGGCTCGCTTCCCGGCTCTTCGCTTGGCCCGCGCGTACCGGCAGACGGCGTCGACCTCCTCGATCTGCCGGTCGATGCTGTTGGTGATGGCGAGGTAGTCCGGCGTGTCGTCGGTTCGGTTGCCGACATAGCGGTGCGCGCTCACGTAGTCGGCCAGATCTCCAACGTACTCCAAGACGGTCCGATCCCATTCCGGATAGGTGGGCATGGCGGGGTCCGACGAGCCGCTGACGACCAGCTCAATGGACGGATCCAGGTCCTTCATCAGCTTGGCCGCCTGCTGGGCGCGGATTGCATACTGCTCCGCGGGCACGTGGCCGAGCTGCCAGGGGCCGTCCATCTCGTTGCCCAGGCACCAGAGCTTCACCCCGAAGGGATCCGGCGCGCCGTTCGCCACCCGCATGTCGGCGTATCTTGTGCCCGGCCGTCCGTTGCAGTACTCGACCCAGTTGCGCGCCTCTTCGGGTGTCCCGGTTCCGAGATTCACCGTCAGCATGGGGGTCCATTCCATCCTGCGGGCGAGTGACATGAACTCGTCGGTGCCGAATTCGTTCGGCTCTACGGTGTTCCAGGCGAGGTCACGGACGGCATGACGGCCCTCGCGCGGTCCTATGCCGTCCTGCCAGTGGTAGCCGGAGGCGAAGTTGCCGCCCGGGTATCGCACCGCCGTCATGCCCAGCTTTTCCAGCGCGCCCAGCACATCGGTACGGAAGCCCTCGGCGTCTGCGTGTCCGCTCGCCGGCTCGTACACCCCCTGGTAGACGGCGCGGCCCATATGCTCCAGGAACCCGCCGAAGATACGGGGGTCGACCTCGCCGATCTGATATGCGGTGTGCAGGTGAAGGATGGTTGGCTCCATGTACTCTCTCCGCTTCTGCGCTGACCTCGCTGGCCTCCCGCGGGTGCGCCGGAGGCCACGGTGCTCATGGCTTCGCCGGCGTACCGGACGCGGCTACCGTCCCTTGAACTTGGGCGTTCGCTTCTCCATGAAGGCGCGGCGTCCCTCGACGTAGTCCTCGCTCCTGAAGCACTGCTCCACGAGGCGGGTGCAGGTCTCCATGTCGCGGTTCTCTCGATCCCGTACCGCCTGCCGGATCGCGAACTTCGCCGCCTTGACCGTGAGCGGGGCGTTCGCGGCGATGGTCTGGGCCAGCCCGCGGACGCTCTTCTCCAAGTCATCGTGGGACACCACGCGGTTGACCAGACCGATCTCCAGCGCCTCTTGCGCCGAGAACTGGCGGGCTGAGAAGAGCATCTCGTTCGCGTGGGCGGGCCCGATCAGGGTGACCAGCGCCTTCACGCCCGCGAACGCGTAGCCGAGGCCGAGTCGGGCGGCGGGGATGCCGAAGCGGGAGTCTTCGGAGGCGATCCGGATGTCGACCTGCATGGCCACGGCCAGGCCGCCCCCGATACAGAAACCCTGGATCATGGCGATCACGGGCTTGTCGAGCGCCTGGAAGGTGGCGGCGGTACGCGCCGACGCCTCATCGAAGACCTTCCGCGCCTCCGGGGTGGAGCGCTTGCTCTCGAACTCCGAGATGTCCGCGCCGGAAACGAACGCCTTGTCGCCCGCTCCTCTGACCACGATCACCCGGACCTCCTCGTCCTCCTGGAAGTCCTCCAAGATGGCCGGGACCGCCTGCTGCATCTCCAGCGACACGGCGTTGTGGCGGGCGGGGTTGTTGTAGATCAGCCAACCGATGCCGTCTTCCTTCCGGGCGATCATCTTGTCGGTAGCTGGGTCCATGAATGCCGCTCAGCCTCAGATGACATGCCGCTCGCGGAGCCGGGCGATGGCTTCGCCATCGTATCCCAACTCCGATAGTATTTCATCGGTGTGCTCGCCCTGATCGGGAGCGGCGCGGCGCATGCGTTGCGGGGTCCTCGTGAGCTTCACCGGCTGATCGACAAGCTTGAGCGTGCCGAGAACGGGGTGCTCGACGGCCGTTGCCATGGCCAGGTGCCGGACCTGGGGATCAGCGAACGTCTGGTCGACGCTGTTGATCGGGCCGCAGGGGATCCCCGCTGCGTTGAGGACTTCGATCCAGTCCGCGCTTCCTCGTCGTTTCGTGTACCCGCCGATCTCCGCGTTGAGCGCGTCCCGGTTTTGCGAGCGCTTCTCCGGATCGGCATATTCGGGTTTCCGCGCCAAGTCCTCCGCGCCGGCCGTCTCGCAGAAGATCTGGAACATCCGGTTGGTGGGGGCGGCGATGTTGATGTGGCCGTCGGCCGTGGGAAAGACACCCATCGGTATCAGGGTAGGGTGGTGGTTGCCGGCCTGCGGGGGCACCTCGCCGTCGATGAGCCAGCGGGCGGCCTGGAGGTCAAGCATGGCGATCTGGGCTTCGAGCAGCGAGGTGTGCACCCACTGGCCCTCGCCGGACTCCTCCCGCTCGATCAGCGCGGCCAGAATGCCGAACGCGAGGTAGATTCCGGCCGCCAGGTCGGAGATCGGCACGCCGACGCGAACGGGGCCCTGGCCGGGTAGGCCGGTCACGGACATCAGCCCGCCCAGGCCCTGGGCGATCTGATCGACGCCGGGCCGGTCGCGGTAGGGTCCGTCCTGACCGAAGCCGGAGATGCTGCCGTATACGATGCGCGGGTTGACCGCCCGCAGCGCCTCATAGTCGATGCCGAGCCGGTGCTTCACCGCCGGGCGGAAGTTCTCGACCACGACGTCGGCGTCCTTCGCCAGCTTGAGGAAGATGTCGCGCCCTTCGTCCGCCTTCAGGTTGATCGTGAGGCTGCGCTTGTTGCGGTGCAGGTTCTGGAAGTCGAAGCCCTGCCTCTCGCCGGTCACGTCCCTGTCGATCCTCGGCGGATCGATGCGGATCACGTCGGCACCCCAGTCGGCGAGCTGGCGGACCGCCGTCGGTCCCGCCCGCGCGACGGTCAGGTCGATCACTCTAAACCGCGAGAGAGGAAGGGTGCTTGAGGTCATGCTGTGCGTTCTTTCGGAAGGTCGGGCGGAGTGTACAAAGCGCGCGGGGTGGTGTCAAACAGGGGAGGGTCGAGGGCCGAGGGTCGAGGGTCGGGAGCCGAGGGTCGGGGGCCGAGGGTCGAGGGTCAAGGGTCAAGGGTGAAGGGTCGGGGGCCGAGGGTCGGGGGTCGAGGGTGGAGGGTCGGGAGCCGGAGGGTGGAAGGGCAAGCATCCGCCCCACGTGGGGCGGGCGCGGCGGAGGCGGACACAGCAGGGGGATGCCCCTAGGGTATGGATTGCAGGCGCCGCGGGGAGTATGTCTTGCAGCATCGTGCCTTTTCTGTGTATGCGGTTTCGCATTTGGTGTCTGGACGCGGTTCCAGGGCGTTCATGTCGTACGCTCCCATGCGACCAGGCGCGCAAGGGCGGTTGTACCGGGCTTGGATACACGGCGGGTGGAACAGCGCGAAGGTGTGTGTGGCACAACAGGGCGGGTCCTTCAGGGCGGGTGTAGGGGAATACCCCGACCCCGGAAGCGGCAAGACGTTAGGGGCAGCGGAACGGAGTCCGGACGGACCTGAAGGTCCATCCCTACGAAGCCGGTGGGCGGCGTGGAGGGGTGGGTGGCACTGCGGGGCGGGTGAAGGGGGTGGGTTCCCAGTGGGCGGGTTCGAAACCCGCCCCTACGGTGGGACGGCAGGACGCCAAGCGAAATAGGAAGCACCGTGGCACAGTGCCGGGGCGCACGTGGCGACCTGAGGGTCGCCGCTACAGGCTTGGCGGGTGGCAGGGCGGTAGGTTGGCGTCGAGTGGTGGCGGGTAACGGGCGCAGGCTGAAGGCCTGCGCTACGGTTGGGGGATAGGAGGCGCAGTGAGAGGCGGGCCGGCCTAGACCGACACCTTGGAGACGCGGAGGTCGTGCGAGAGGTCTTCGCGGGTGTACTCGTAGTAGAAGTAGATCTCATCGCCCACGCGGAGACCGTAGACGTAGCGGACGCAGCCGTGCGGGGAACGTACCCAGGGCTCGGGCAGGGGCTCGCGCTCGAACGTGATGCCGTCGTCCGACCAGGCGACGCCGCACCACTCCTCGTAGTTGTCGTAGCTCGTGCGGGCGCCGTCATAGAGGGCCAGGTATCCTCCATTCATCTCGATCAGCGAGTTGATGCGCGCCGCCCGGCCGTCCCAGGTGTCGGTATTGGGTGTCTCGAAGACGTACCGGAGCTCCGGGAAGTAGATGCCGTCGTCGGACTCGGCGAGGAACGTCGCCTCCCAACCGCTCGCATGGACCAGGTCGCCCTCGAAGGTCGGCCGCGTGCGGCCGAAGCCGGCGAAGTAGACGTAGTAGCGGCCGTCCCGCTGGTAGACGACCGGGTCCTTGATGAACCGTTGCAGGTAGTCGAGCGGTTGCAGGACTGTGCGGCGAGACTGGGCCTGGAAGCTTTCGATCGTTTCCCCACGGATCAGGTCGATCTGCCAGGGGCCACGCGCTACCTGGTAGCTGACGTACAGACGCCACTCGCCGCTTCGCTCGTCGCGGACGCAATGGCCCACCTCGATGGACTCGGCGGCGAACTCTTGCTTCGTCGCCGTCCACACGTCCTCGAACGCGACGCCGTTGTCGCCCACCGCGACCGCGCACTCACCCCCGCGCTCCTCCTCGAGCGGCGTCCTGCGCCGGTAGAAGAGCACGAACTTCCCGGTCTGCTCGTCGTGGAACACCTTGTGACCGCCGGCCCAGTAGCCGTAGCCGGTGCCCCGCGGCTCGCGGATCACCGTGCCGGCGCTGGGGTCGAAGCGCAGGCGGTCGAGGTCGATGCGGGAGGAGACGGGGGCGGTATCTGTCATGTGTGCGACTCCGTTCTAGGTAGGTGGTGAGCGCGGCGGTGATCATTCTACAGGATAGGGCGGGATCATGGGTTCTCTGGTGGCAGGTCGCTCCGGGGTGGTTGCGGCCGGACGTAGGGGCGCACGGAGGGGGAGGAGGGAGACGAGACCCCAGCATGAATGCTGGGGCATCAGTGGTCCCAGTTTTGTATGGGAGGGTATCGCGATCGCGGCCCGGCTGGTCAGTAGCGGCCGACCTCTTTGACGACGGCGACGATGCGCTTGAACGCCTCCAGGCTGACGTTGGAGGGGGTGGAATGATCGGTGGCGAAGATGTAGCCGCCGTTCTCCATCAGGATCGGGAGGTTCCGGCGCACGGTCTCCTCCATCGCATCCGTGTCGTACCAGAGGAGGGCGTCGAAGCCGCCGTGCAGCAGGAGCCTGTCGCCGAACTCGCGCTTGACGGCCAGCGGGTCGATACCCGCCTTGACCTCTAGAGGGTTGAGGCCGTCGACGCCCATCTCGACCACCTCGGGGATGAAGGGCCTGATGTCGCCGCAGGAGTGGAGGTAGGCGCGGATGCCCTTCGCATGGGCCCAGTCGACCGCCTTCTGGTGGATGGGCTTGAGCAGCTCCCGGTAGGTCTTCAGGGAGAAGAACTGGTTCTGCTTGTAGCCCATGTCATCGAACCAGATCAGCTCGTCGAAGTGATAGCCGGCGTCCCACAGCCGGTCGTGGAGGGCGAAGCAGAGATCCTGCTGCGTTTGCCAGATGTCGACGCACCAGTCGGGGTTCTCGGCCAGCGCGAGCAGATGGCGCTCGGTACCGATGAACGAGGAATGGGTGACATCGAAGCCGAACCAGCCCACGGCCGCGATCCAGGCTCCTTGTTGCCGCCAGCGCGGCCATCTCCTCTTCAGGTATCTCCAGCGGATGCGGTTGCCGCTCGGCGTCATGCGAGCCTTCGCTTTGAGCCAGTCGTCCGGCGTTCTGACTGAGACATCGATGAGGGCCGGCACGGACGCCTGGTGCTTGAAATCCTTGATGGTGGCGCCCCACTCGTTGGTGAAGATGATGTGGTCGTCCGTCTCCTCGACTACCCTGCGGGGAAAGCGGGGCGAGTTGTCCACGGGGACCTGCACGATGCGGTCGAGGCCGAAGTAGCGGAAATAGCTCGTATCGTCCATTCCCTCGCTTCGCCAGCGCTCCTCCGTCGCCGACCAGGCGGTCTCGAAGAGCGGCACCCGGTCCGCCTCCCGGTGCTGGTACATCCGGCTGATCCGTTCGTGGGTGGTCATCTCGTCCATGGCGTATCTCCGCAGCGTGCGGGAGCCCGCGCGTTCCGGCGCGTCTGCTAGGCAGTCAGTTCCTCGCCGCCGTCGACGCCGATAACGTTGCCGGTCATCCAGTAGAGCCGCTCATCGCTGAGCGCGGCGATGGCACGGGCGATGTCCTGCGGCTCCGTGGGCCGGCCGGCGGGGTGGCGCTGTTGCGCCTGCTCCAGAAGACGCGGCCCTTCCGGAATGCGCTGCAGGGCGGGGGTGTTGGTGACGCCGGCGCGGATGGCGTTGGCCGTAATGCCCAGGGGCGCGAGCTCGAAGGCGAGCTGGCGGATGTGGGACTCCAGGGCCGCCTTGGCCGCCGATACGGCGCCGTAGGCGCGGATCACGCGAGTAGAGCCGGAGCTAGTCATGGCGAAGATCCGGCTGTTCCGCCGCAGCAGGCCTCGCGACGCGAGGTCCTGCACCCAATAGACGAGGCTGTGCGCCATCACGTCCACCGTCATGTCGATCTGCTTCTGGCTCACCGCGCCCTTGGGCGTATCGGCAATGAAAGGCAGGAGGGTGCCAAAGGCGAGGGAATGGAGGAAGACGCGCAAGAAGGCGTCATCGCCGTCCCGGCCCAGCCGTTCCTGGATTGCGTCGACGACGGTGGCGCGCTTGTTGGGGTCGGCGGCGTTGACGTTGAAGAAGAGCGCCTCGCGACCCCGCGAGCGGATCTCGTCCTGGATGCGCTGCGCGTTGGGGAGCGTCGCCCGCAGGTCGAGGTGCACCCCGAAGATGTTGTAGCCGTTGCTCGCCAGCTCCAGCGAGGTCGCCTCGCCGAAACCGCTGGAAGCGCCCAGGATGAGCGCCCAAGGAGCTGCGTTTGCCATGACGTTTCCTCCCTAGAGTCTCTTCGCTTCGCTCACGGCGGCGTTGCCTGATGCTCTCACAATGGATCCGCCTGCGCAAACGTGTGCCGGCCTTGCCCTCGCCGGCAGCGGCTTCGTCAGTCCTCTTGCAGGACGCCCTCTGTCGTCAGGACGCGTTCGCGGAAGGCGGCCACCGTCGCATCGTCCCCTTGGAGGGCGGCGCGCACGGCGTGAAAGAGCTGCTCGGTGGTGGCGACGCAGTAGCGAAGGCTTTCGGCCGCCATTCGCAGGGGATCCTGGTACTGGGGTGGCCGCTCCGGCGGAGGCCGCGTTCGATGGCCGTTGATGACGAGCAGGCCCCGTTTCGGCTTGCCCTGGGCGATGGACTCCTCCAGCCGCCGGCGGAGGCGATAGTGCCCGTCCATGCCGACGGCGTCCTCGCCGGCGTCCACCTCCAGCAGAGCGATCTTCGGGCTGCGTTTGTCGATGTCCAACCGGATATCGGCCGGCGAATCGACATCCTGCGGTACGACGCGGAAGCCCAGCAGGGCGAGCGCATCGCGGACCGGCTCCTCGAGCCCGTACCTGCCCTCCTGCCAGAGGATACGTCGATAGCGTTCCAGCTCCTCGACAGTGTCATCGGCGGCAACCAGTGCCTCCTGAGCCTCGACCAAGTGACTCTCGGCCTGGGCGTGGGCGGCCAGCCGCTCGCTCAAGCCGGGCAGCTCGTATTCGGCCAGCCAGTTGGGCGGCGCGGAGGCCGCCGCAAGCCGCAGGGTGTGGCGAACGCCGTCCTGGAGCGAGGTGGAGTAGGCGTAGCGCTGGTCGCTGCTAGCTGGCCGGGCGGGAGGCGGCAGGAACACGGCTTGGCCCTGTCCTAAGGACATCTCGACGGCGACGGCGGCACCGCCGGCGCTCCGAGCAAAGACGCGGGCCGCTCCCGCGAAGCCCGGCGCATCGTCGGCGAAGTAGGCCTGATAGGCAAGCTTCCCCCGGAACTGGGCCACGAAAGGTCCGAATGGGTGGTCGTGTTCCGTCGGTATGATCTCGGAACCGTGACCCCGGCGGAGGAACGGCTCGCGATACTGGAGTCCGGCCGGCGCCGGGAGCCAGAAATAGCGATCGCAGCCGCTGAAGCCCGCGACCCGGTGGTGTATTACGTTGGGATAGGCGAAGCAGACCACGAGACCGCCGCGGGCGAGGAGCCGCGCCGTCTCGTCCTGCCGGTCGCGCAGCAGGTCTGCCAGTCCGACGGTGTCCGCGGCGGTCGCGCCGTTGACGACGCGCTCGCCGGAGCGCGTGGTATGCTCTTCGCTCCCGTCTACGACCTGCTCGATGAGTTCGGAGAGGGCCCTGGGGTCCACCACCAGGGCATCATAGTCGAAGAACGTGGGCGCGCCGGCGAAGGTCTGGTTCTCCACCGCGGGACCGGGGATGGGAAAGCCGAGCGAGAGAATACGCACGGCCCGCCTCAGTCGTTCAGGTCCAGGCCGCGCAGATAGGCACGAAGCTCTGGGCCCAGGTCGGGCCGCTGCAGCGCCAGCTCCAACGATGCCTTGAGAAGGCCGAGAGGCCGCCCGGTGTCGTATCGCCTGCCCTGGAACCGATAGGCGAACATGGGCTGACGGGCAAGCAAGATGGCCAGCCCATCGGTGATCTGGATCTCGCCGCCTATGCCCGGTTTCGTCTCGGTCAGCGCGTCGAAGATCTCCGGCGTAAGCACATAGCGGCCCACGATCCCAAGATTCGAGGAGGTTTCCTCCGGTCTGGGCTTCTCGACCAACGCCCGCACCCGGTAGACGCCGTCGCCCGCCGGCTCGCCCTCCACGATGCCGTAGCTCTGCACTTCCTCCCGCGGTACTTCCTCTACCGCGATCACGGAGCCGCCGTGGTCTTCGAACGCATCGATGAGCTGTCGGGCGGCCGGCACGTCGGAGACGATGACGTCGTCCGGGAAGAAGAGGACGAAGGGCTCGTCGCCCACGACATCGCGCACGGTGAGCACGGCGTGACCGATGCCGCGCTGCTCCTGCTGTCGCACGTAGACGACGTTGGCCAGATCCGCCACGCGGCGGATCTCTTCCAGCCTGTCGTTGTCGCCCTTGGCAATGAGCGCCTGCTCCAGCTCCAAGGAGCGGTCGAAATGGTCCTCTACGGCGCGCTTGCCGAAAGAGGTCACCATGATCACCTGCTCCAGGCCGGACGCGGCCGCCTCCTCCACGGTGTACTGGATGATCGGCTTGTCGACGAGGGGGAGTGTCTCTTTCGGCTGTGCCTTGGTCGCAGGGAGCAGCCGGGTGCCGTAGCCGGCGGCCAGGATGACTGCCTTGCGAACGGTCACGGACTCGGTGCTCCGCTGGTCCGTCTCATGAGGTCGCCCCATTCTATCCGACGCCGGTAGCGTCAGCAACGAGCAGCCGCGCTCGACGGCCCGCGACAGCTTGACCTGGGAAGAGGCCGCGGGTAGGATTGCGTTCGTCGAACGATCGGCTGCGGAAGGGAGACGAGGGTGATATCAGTCCGCGTGAACGGTGAGGATCGGCAGGCGCCCGATCCGGGCCGTAATCTGCTCAGTTACCTCCGGTATGACCTGGGGCTGACCGGGACGAAGTACGGCTGCAGCGAGGGACTGTGCGGGTGTTGCACGGTGCTGGTGGACGGACAACCCCTTCGCACATGCATGTCGACGGTGGGCGCCGTGGCCGGCGGATCGATCACTACCATCGAAGGGCTCGCCAAGGACGGGGAGCTGCACCCGGTCCAGCAGGCATTCGTCGAGGAGACGGCCATGCAGTGCGGGTACTGCACGCCGGGGTTCATTATGACGGTCGTGGCGCTGTTGAGCCGTGAAGCGAATCCGAGCGCCGCTCAGGTGCGTGAGGCGCTGGCCGAGAACATGTGCCGCTGTGGAACGTATCAGCGCATCCAGCGGGCGGTGGAGCGGGCGGCGAAGACCATGTCGGAGGATCGCCCATGAACGAGAAGGCGCAAGACGCTCAAGAGGGATTGACGATCGTTGGGGAGGTGACCGTGATTCTGGTTCCGGGGGGAATGCTGCGCGGCGCCCCCGGGGACGTCCAGACGGAGAAACGGCCGGGCACATGGCTGCATGTGGGCCCGAAGGGGGCCGTCACGGCCTTCGCGGGCAAGGTTGAATACGGGCAGGGGATCCGCAGCGGGCTGACCATGGAGGTGGCGGACGAGCTAAGGGTGTCGGTCGCGGCGGTCCAGGTAGTCCTGGGCGACACCGATCGGGTGCCGTGGGACATGGGGACGTCCGGGAGCCAGTCGACGGCGCGCGTGGGCCTGAAGCTGAGGAAGGCGGCGGCGACGGCGCGGGAGGCGCTGCTCGAGCTGGCGGCAGACCGGCTTGACCTGCCCGCCGCGGACCTGGAGTGCCGTGACGGGCGGGTCGTGTCACGGCACAGCCCGGAGCGATCGATCGACTACGGCGAACTGGTGGCCGGGCACCGACTCTCTCGGGAGCTCATCGACGACGTCGTCCTGACGCCGACCGACGAATTCGAGGTGATGGGGAGACCGGCGCAGCGGGTGGACGCGGTTCAGCGCGTTACGGGACAGGCGCGGTTCTCCCAGGACATCATGGTCCCAGGAATGCTGTTCGCGAAGGTGCTGCGACCGCCGACCTATGGCGCGAAGCTGGTGGACGTCGACATCTCCGTAGCCGAGCGCATGCCCGGCGTAGTGCAGGTGGCCCGCGACGGCGGCCTGGTCGCGGTCCTTGCGGAGACGGACGAGCAGGCGGAGCTGGCGGCGACGGTGCTGAAGGCGCAATGGGACGAGCGAGCCGATCAACCGTCGCAGTGGGACGTGCCGGACCTGTTGGTCCGGACGGCCCACAATGGATTCACCACGCAGGAGGCCGGTTCGCTGGAAGAGGGATTCCGCGCAGCCGACGGCGTGCTGGAGGCGACCTACTACATACCCTACATCTCGAACGCACCCATGGAGCCGCGCGCGGCAGTCGCGCAGTGGGAGGAGGGGCGGCTCACGGTGTGGGCGGGCACGCAGCGTCCCTTCGGGATCCGCACCGAGCTGGCGCAGCACTTCGAGATGGAGGAAGAGGACGTACGCGTGATCGCGCCGGAGATAGGAGGCGGCTTCGGCAGCAAGAGCCCGTACCCGGTTGCGCTGGAGGCGGCGCGGCTGGCGAGGGTGGCAGGGCGCCCGGTCCGGGTGGGCTACACCCGCACCGAGGAGATGGTCTGGGCCACTTTCCGCCCGGCGGCGCTGATCGAGGTCAAGAGCGGCTTCAAGACGGACGGGACGCTGGTCGCGTGGGAGTCCAAGGCGTATCACGCCGGCAACAGGCCGTTCGGCGGCCGGCGCGGGTCGCAGACTCCGTATGACGTGGCGAACGTAAACGTCACCGTCTTCGACTCGGACAGCCCGCTCAGTCCGGGCTCCTATCGTTCCCTCGGCGGCGCCGTAAACCACTTCGGGCGGGAGGTCCACATGGATGAGGTAGCCGAGGCGGTGGGACTGGACCCGGTCGAGCTGCGGCTGCGCAATCTGACCCACCCACGCTTCCGTGGTGCGCTGGAAGCGGCGGCGGAGCGTTTCGGTTGGAGCGGGGCCAAGCCCCCCTCGAAGCGAGGCGTCGGCGCGGCTCTCGGGCTCGATGTCGGGAGCTACGCTGCGACCTGCGTGCAACTGGACGTACAGGGGTCGGAGGTCAAGGTAGAGCGGGTCGCGGTGGCGCTGGACTGCGGCCTGACCGTGAACCCGGACGGAGCGTCGAACCAGGTGGAGGGCTCGATCGTGATGGGGATGGGGACGGCGCTCTACGAAGCGGCGGACTTCCAGGGGGGCATGCTCTTGAATTCGAGCTTTGCCCGATACCGGGTGCCGCGGATCAATAATGCCCCAACCATCGATGTGGTGCTGGTGGGCGATCCCGATACTCCATCGACGGGGGCGGGAGAGCCGGCGATGGTACCGATTGCGGCGGCGATCTCGAATGCTGTCTTCGACCTGACCGGCGAGCGACACCGCGAGCTACCGATCCAGCGCCACCTGCGGTAGGAGAACGATCCCGCCCAGCATCGTAGGCGGGGCTTTCGAGCCTCGCCGGAAGGTCGCGTGCCGAGCCTGGAGAGGCCCGACTACGGATTGCGTCTTCAGCCTGCTAGGGCGTGCCCTCCGGACCGGCCTCCGCAAGGAGAAGGACCGCCAGCGGCACGCGCACCACGCGGCCGCCGGCAACATCGGAGATATTGTCGGTGATATATACTTGGTCTTCTGCGTCAACGGCGATCCCTATGGGGCGCGTGAACCCAGTATCCGATGGAAGTCTCCAGGCCGCCGCCTCCTCCCCGGATGGGTCGAACACTATGATGCGCTGGTTGGCAGGATCCGTTGCGAGCACCGTGCCATCATCCAGCGCGACGACGTACGCTCTGTCTGTGACGCCCTTGCTGCCCCAGCTCTCAACTTCGATCTCGTCGATGTATTGGAACTGTGAGTCGAAGTGCTGAATGCGTTTGTTCCAGAAGTCGGCCACGTAGAGATCGCCGTTGGGGGCCACGGCGATACTGGTGGGCTCGTTGAATTCGCCCTCGTCGCCTCCACCAGAGCCGTGCTCGGCCACCAGCCTGCCATCGGTGTCGTATTCCCAGATGCGGTTGTGGCCCGTGTCGACCACGAGGACGTTGCCGTCCGAGTCGATCTCAACATCGCGCGGGCCGAAGAAATCACTGCTGCCCCATTCCGTGACGAACTCTAGATCCGCATTGAACTTCTGGATGCGCGAGTTCCACGTGTCAGCCACGTAGATGTTGCCGTCGCCGTCCACCGCGATGCCCCACGGGCCATCGTTCACATCGTAGTCTTCGTACAACAGCGCTGGATTGCCGAACTGTCCTTCGCCGGTGCCCGACTCGCCGAGCGTCTCCACGGTGCCGTCCGGGGCGAACTTCTGGATTCTCTGGTTGAGCGTGTCGACCACGTACACGTTTCCTTCGGCATCGACCGTCAGATCGGCCGGCTGAGATAGCTGCCCTTTGTCGGTGCCCTGCCCGCCGATGATGGTTACGCTATCCGTTGGAAGAAGGTCCGACGTCGCGGGCCCGGTGGGACCGACGGGCACGTTCGTGACATCAAAGTCGGACGGGAAGTAGGCGATCATGCCCGTGCCCGCCGTGGCGCCCGGCACCACGCGGTCGATGAAGTACCCGCGCCATGTGGAAAGGTAGTGTCCTGTAAAGACGTCTTCGAGGAACTTCGTCGCATGCAGGCCACGGTAGAACTCGGGAAACCACCACATGTGGGTGTAGGGGATGCCTTCCTGGAACTGGTCCAAATATGGCTCTATCTGCGGCTGGTTCACCTGCCGGATCAGGACAACGCTGCCGGGCGGCGGCGCGAAGTCCTCATCCAGGGCCCTGTAAGAGACGTTGTGGTAATCCCGCAGGTACCAGGGCCAGGGCCAGATGTTCTGTCCACCGCTGTTGTCGATGAAGATGGCGAGGTCCTTGCCGCGCCCCGATTCGGTGGCGAGCCTGTCGATCTCGTCTGCGATAACGCCGAGCCCCGGGGAGCCCTGCGCGTAGATCAGCAGCTCGCGCGGGGTGCCGCCGGGCTCACCCTGGCGGAACGCCGCCATTCCGCCTGCCCGGAAGGTGAAGACGAGGAGCGCCGCGAAGAGCGCGACTACCGCCACCTGGCCGGCTGCCCGCCACGAGACGGTGTTAGCGGTCCAGACCACAGCGGCGGCGGCGCCCAGCGAGAGGAGCCAGGCGACGGCCGAGATGCCGGATGCCGGGCCGAACGCCTGGAAGAGCCCGGCCGCGCCGAGCATGAGGATGCCGGCGTACACCAGCGGTAGGAAACGCGCGAAAGGGGAGCCCCCCGCCGGTTGGCGCTTGTCCTGTCTCCCACCAGCCGACTCGCCGCGCTTGCCGCGCGCTTCCTTCTGCGGGACGGTGTTTCCGGCCGGGGCGACCCTGGCCGAAAAGACGTCGTCGAGCACTTTTGCTGCCAGCAGGGAGAGGGGGAGCGCTACGTGCACGGTCATCCAGGGCATCTTCTCGCCCGCGACGGTGATGGCGAAGAGAGCCGAAAGCGTCCAGAAGAGGAGGAACTTGGTGAACGTCTCCATCGACAGGAGCAGCACCGCGCCGATGGCGATTATGAAGGCGGCCTGGATGTGGTACTTGCCGATGAGCGCGACGTCGTCGGACATGAGGCTGAAGACCAGGATCAGCAGCAGGGCGGAGGCCGCCATGAGCTGCTGCTCTACTTTCCCCCGGAAGGCATAGTAGAGCGCGCCGCCCAGGGCGAAGACAAGCGGCAGGAACTCGTAGACGGGCAGCGTAATGAAGTAGTAGTAGTCGGGCTGGTCGCCACGTCTGACGTGCTGCTGGCCCAGCCAGTAGTCCAGGGAGCCCCATATGCCCGTCCAGAAGCCACCCATGTTGGTGAAGAGGCTGGTGAAGAGCACGACGAAGGGAACGTAGAACAGCGCGGCGGCCACGAGCCAGACGCGCCAGTTCCAAAGGAGTCCCACGTAGGCTCCGGCAAGGATGAGGATGAGGACGCTGGCGCGCATCAGATTGCCCTCCGCCATGTACCCCTTGTCCTCGATGAAGGGCAGCTTCTGGATCGCCGCCGCGTATTGGGGCGCGGCCAGCGTGCCCAGGATCAGAAGCGGCGGCCCGGCGGCGGGCATTTCGGAGATCGAGAACCGCCTCCGGAGGTCCTCCAGCAGCGGCCAGAGCGCAACGATCGCCCACGCCGTCGGCAGGAGGACAACATAGGCCAGTACCGTGTCCGTGAGGCTCATGCTCCGTGAGGCACTAAGTTGGTCGACTAGGTCTATCGCCACCATGATGTTCAAGAACACGATGAGGATGGCGGCGGTGATGAAGGTGACCTCCTTGGCGGCAAAGCTGAGCATCAGCAAGGGCGCCATGGCGACGAGCCAGGCGTTCCGGCGCTCTCCCAGGAAGTCCAAGATCTCGTTGCCGGTGGGCTCAGGGGTGCCCCGCGGCTCGGACAGGTAGCGCCAGATGCAGACCACCAGCGCCAGCATGAAGAAGAGGATGAAGATGTCGTTGCGGGCGAAGCGGCTGAAGTAGAGGATGCTCGGTGAGACGGCCAGGAGGCCCGCGGCGACGAAGGTGCCGACGGTTCCGAACTGCCTGCGCAACAGGAAGGGCAGACCGACGAGGGCGATTCCGAACAAGGCGGGGAGCACCCGCGCGGTGTAGTCGTTGGCGCCGAAGATGATGAAGACCACCGCGTTTCCGAAGTAGGCGAACGGTCCGTGGTAGGTGGGGTCATGCACGTAGGAGTGGAGGCCCTCCTTGGTGATGCTCCAGGCGTACTTGATGTGGATGCTCTCGTCGTGGTGGATGGCGCGCTCGCCCAGGTCCCAGAGACGCAGCCCGGCAGCCAGCCCGATCAACGCCACGAAGAGTACGATCTGCCAATAGCGCAGAGCCACGGACGTTAGCCGGCCCGGCTCTATCTGACGATCGCCCCAGAAGCTGCGCAGTCGTTCTCTGGTTGTCATGGGCTACTCCG
The DNA here is from genome assembly GCA_964406605.1 of uncultured Dehalococcoidia bacterium. Classification (GTDB taxonomy): domain Bacteria; phylum Chloroflexota; class Dehalococcoidia; order DSTF01; family RBG-16-68-14; genus CAYOSF01. The sequence goes on from CAYOSF010000001.1 coordinate 46,253, forward strand.
CGTTACTTCGCTCAGGATACTTGGTCGCACTCGGTAGATGGAAATCTCCCCCTGCTGGAAGGCCGGTCCGGGCTCCAGGACGCTGTCCATCTCCAGTATCCGCAGGTCCGGGTAGGTCTCCCGCTCTACGGGGCCGACGAAGACGTAGGCTACGTCGTACTTCTCGATGATGGACTGGACGACGTCCGGGTCGCCGCTCGTGTACAGGGCCTGCAGATCATCCGCCCTCGGGCTCGTCTCCTCGTTTCCGCCCCGCCACTGCTCCTCGTGCCCCTGCCATCCGAGGATCGTGGGAAGGCCGGTTGTGCCGGAGACGCGGCTCGTCTCCCATCGGTACCCCTGTCCGACGGCCTGGGCGACCACGGGTCGGCCGTCCAAGTGCGAGAGCCACTCGATGGCAGCGTACTCGTCCGGGCTGCTCACCTTGAAATCGCGGAGCCCGTCGAGAGTGCGGGCCGCAAACACCTGGCCGCAGTCGGCCGAGCCTTCGAGGAGGCGCACCGGGTGCCCGGCGCAGCCCGCCGTGCGGTTCCAGGTGGAGATGAACGGATAGACGAACGCCGCCACGAGCACCGCGGCGCCCAGCGCTCCCCAAGCCGCGCGCCAGGACAGCACGCCGGGGCCGGGGCCGGTCTCCGGCCGCTCCACAAGCGTTCGCCACAGGAGAACAGTGGCTGTGCCGGCCGCAAACAGCAGACACGCTCCGATGACGGCGCCGGTCACCTCAAGAAGGAACTCGTTCATGAGCGCGAAGCCCGCAATGAGCCCCCCGACAGTGGCCACCGCAACGCCGACCTCACCCGGATTCCAGTTGACACCAGCGTGCGTCGTCCCTCGCGGCGCGAGCGACGGCAAGCGCAGGCCGGAGGCCATTTCGTAGAGCACGAATCCTCCCGCGATGCTGAGGAGGAGCCAGGCCTGGTAGTAGAGCTTGAAGATCGTGTTCATCCGGCCGTTGAAGAAGTCCTGGATGAAGAACAGGTCCGAGCCGAGGATGAGGAGCGCCGCGATGGCCGAGAGCGTCAGCGCGAAGACGTGGCTCAGACTCTCCTCAGCGGCATCCTTTGCTCTCTCCACCTCCCGCGCGAGCGCCAGCACGAGCAGACCGAGCGAGCCGCCGACCACCAGGACGGTCAGCCAGTTCCAGCCTCGCTCGCTGATGCGCGAGCCCAGGCCGGCGCCGGCCTCGTTGGGCCGCACGGACGCGGGCAACCAGTCGAGTATCTGCGCGAGCAGGTCCCAGATCACCCACAGGCCGACCACGGCGACCGCCGCCGCCAGCGACCAGAGGACGGCCGTGAGCGTCGGCGGCTGATTGCCTCGACTCAGCCGCCAGGCGGCGTACGGCAAGACGAGCACGGCGAAGGGGCCCCAGATGAGGAGCGCATGGAAGAGGCGGGTTCCGTACTGCGCGTCCGCCGTAAAGCCGGACGCCTGGCTATCGAAGCCGCCGAAGAAGAAGGGGATGAACGCCAGGAAGGAAACGACGAAGAGCGGGATCATGAAGCCTACGGTGTCGGCGGCCAATCCCCAAGACCAGCGGTCCGCGAGCAGCCGGTTCCGAATCAGCACGATGAGGGTGAAGACGATGGCCATGGTGGGCATGTCCCAGGTGTTGAGGAAGGCGAGGGCGCCCAGGATCAGCCCGAACGCCACCAGCCACAACGGTCGCTCCAGCCAGACGACGAGGTCGAGGGGCTCATCGGAGCGGAGAAGGGCGAGGGCGGCGCCGACGGCCAGCAGGACGAACGGAATTGACATAACATGCGGATGCAGGTCACCCAGGAGGAAGCTGAAGAAGGGGAACTCGTGAATGCCGAAGAGGCCCTCCTTCACTTCGATGATGCGGGTGGCCAGCCACCAGAAGATGTGGCGATCGGGATACCACTCGGCGCTATTGTACGGGCCGAGAACGGTGCCGGCATCGCGAATGTTCACCCAGGTCCAGAAACGGTCCGGGGCGACATTGTGGCTGGCCATCCACTCGAGAAAGCCCTCCAGGTTCCCCATGACGGCCAGCAGGAGCGCCGCAAGGAAGCCGAACACCATCGGCCGCCAGAGGGGCCGCGACGAGAAGTCGCCGCCGGGCGTTCCAGGGCCTGCTTCCGCCCTCCGCTCCTCACGCGGCGCGGCGAGGTTGTAGACGAGGCCGAAGGCGCCCGTGACGGCGAGGGCGGCGATCATCGCCAGTCCCAGATTGAAGCCGATGCTCGTCTCAAGGACGCTCAGTCGCGTCATGATCGAGATGAGCAGATAACCGAAATAGTAGTAGGCTACGTTCTCGCCCGCCATCCAGGGGTCCTCGGGCGGGAAACGGTCGGCCGTCGACATGGCGTTCAGGTACATGAAGTCCATCGGCTTCTCGGTGCCGCCGAGGTCGGGCACGAACGAGCGCAGATAGGCCGCCGTGATGAAGGCGAGAAAGAAGACCACCTCGGTAGCCGCGATCAACCACCAATGCTGTCGCACGAAGTCGAGCAGCTCGTCTAGGCGGCGCCAGAGGAGGTAGCCGGAGGCAACGAACAGGAGCAGGAGAACGGCCCAGATGCCCCTCGTCGTGTTGGGAAGGACATGGACTACGTTCAGGATCCAGAAGAGATAGCCCACCAGCAGGAGAGCGAACGGTTTGGAGAGCGTGTAGCCCCGGTCAGGCAGCCGGCGGAACAACACGAGACACAAAGGCAGGGCCGCCAACCCCACCACCTGCACCATCACCCACCAGACTAGCGTCTCCGACATGTAGCGATCTCAAGGATAACGCTTGGAGGCGCCTTATCCTATCACGGAGCAGGATAGCCGGATGTGGGTTCCTAGCGAAAGAGGGCTTCGACGAACGTCTCGGCCGAGAACGGGGCAAGGTCATCCGGACCTTCGCCCGTGCCGACGAGGCGGACCGGGATGCCGAGCTGGTCGCAGATGGCGAACACGATCCCGCCCTTCGACGTGCCGTCCAGCTTCGTCAGGCAGATCGAGGTGACCTCGACTGCCTCCGTGAAGGCCTGCGCCTGCATGAGGGCGTTCTGGCCCGTGGTGGCGTCCAGCACCAGCAGTACCTCGTGCGGCGCCGACGGCTCCTTGCGCTGGATCACCCGCCTGATCTTGCTCAGCTCCTCCATGAGGTTGAACTTGGTGTGGAGCCGGCCGGCGGTATCGATGATGACGGTGTCGGCGCCCCGGCCCTCGGCCGCGACGAGGGCGTCGAAGACGACGGCCCCGGGGTCGGCACCCTGCTTGTGGGCGACGACGTCCGCGCCGACGCGCTTACCCCACTCCTTCATCTGCTCGATGGCGGCGGCCCGGAAGGTGTCCGCAGCGGCGATGACCGCGCGGCCGCCGTCGGCGCGATAGGCGTGGGCGAGCTTGGCGATGGTGGTAGTCTTGCCGGTGCCGTTGACCCCGAGCACCAGGATGACGGCGGGCTTGGGCGGCGGGCTCGAACCGTCGGCTTCCCAGAGCAGGCCGGTGCCCTGAGGCGCCTTCAGGAGGGAGACCAACGTCTCCTTGAGCGCCGCCTGGACGCCGGCCGCGTCCTTGATGCGCTCGCGGTCGACGCGGTCCCGCACCTCGTCCAGGATCTTCTGCGTGGTGGTGACGCCGGCGTCGGCGCCGATGAGGAGCTCCTCAAGCTCTTCCCACAGTTCCTCGTCGACGCTGCCCCGGTCGAAGAGGCCGGCGATGTGGCCGAACCAGCTCCGCTTGGTCTTCTTCAGCGCTTCCTCGGTGCGCTCCTCGTCCTCCTCAGCGAGGTCGATCGCCTCCTCGGCCGGCGCCTCTGCCTGGGCGGCCTCCAGCACATCGTCCGGAAGCGGCTCTTGGCCCTCCTTGGTAGGCTCTTCGACCTTCGGCGACCTGCGAAAGAAGCGCAACGGGATGAGACCTCCTCTTGGGTAGGGTTACCAGGGGGATGGTAGCGCGGCGCGATCCGGCGGGCAACGGAGAGCGAGGTGGCTACTTCTTGGGGATGTCGCTGAGGCGGAGGGAGAGGACGGAGGAAGTGCTGTCCTCGCCCATGGAGATGCCGTAGATGGTGTTGGCTATCTCCAGGGTGCGGCGGTTGTGGGTGATGATGATGAACTGCGTGCGCTCCGCCAGCTCCTTGAGAGCGCTGGTGAAGCGGTCGACGTTGGCCTCGTCCAGGGCGGCGTCCACCTCGTCCAGGACGCAGATGGGCGAGGGGTTCGTCTCCAGCAGGGCGAAGAGGAGCGCCACGGCGGTGAGTGATCGCTCGCCGCCCGAGAGCATGTTCAACGTGCGAACCCGCTTCCGCGGCGGCTGAGCGATGATGTCGACGCCGGGCAGGCCGTGCTCGTCGGGCTTGGTGAGCATCAGCTCGGAACTGCCCCCGCCGAAGAAGGTCTCGAAGTAGCGCTGGAACGCCTTGTTCACCTGCCGGAAGGTGGAGGAGAAGCGATCCTTGACGATGCTCTCAAGCTCCTCGATCGCGCCCAGCAGGGACTCCTCCGCTTCGCGAAGATCGGTGAGCTGGTTGGTGAGGAACTCATGCCGCTCTCGGCTCTCCTCGAAGTCGGTTTCCGCCTGTTCGTTGACGGGGCCGAGGCGACGGATCGAGGTGCGCAGCTCAGAGATGCGCTCCTTGAGGGCGACGGAGTCGAGCTCGGCTCCGCCGCGCATGGGAGGCAGATCGGGATCCGAGCTGCCGGGCTCGGCGGTGAGCCAAGCAGGGGGCTGGTCGCCTTGCTCCGTTGGCACGATCTCGCCTTCCGGCGACGGGGCGAAGCCTTCCTCTTCCAGGCGCGTCCGGAGCGCTTCCAACTCCTCGCTGCGGAGGCGGACGTTGGTCTCGCCGTCCAGCAGAGCACGTTCCGCCGCGATGGCGCGTGAGCGGTTCGCATCGAGCTCTTCGTTGATCGAGCGCCGGCGCGACTCGATCTGCTCCAGGGAGTGCTGTGCGGGCGCCAGTTCCTCGCGCGCTACCTCCGCCTCGCGCGATTTCTCCTCCAGATCCTGGCGCGCTGCGGCCAGGCGGCCACGGACCGCCGCGAGCTCGTCCTCCAGGCGCGCTGCAAGCTCCTCCCGCCGAGCCAGGTCGTCTTCCATGCGAGCCAGGGAGGCGGCCTGGATATCCCGCTGCTGGCGGAGACCCTCCTGTTCGGCCTTCAGTCCGGCCACTCTGCCCGGGTAGCCGGCGGTGGCCTGGGCGAGGGTCTCGCGGTCAGAGGCGAGCTCTTGTATCTGGCGACGCAGCCCGTTCTGCGTCTCTTCGTGGTCCCGAACCGCGGCGGCGGCGCGTTCGAAGTCGCTCTGGGCGGCGCCCTGGCCGCGCTCGGCCCCCGAGAGCGCTCGCTGGGCGTCGTGCCGGCGGGCGTTCAGGGCGGAGAGCCGAGCGGCCGTGGCGGGCAGCCTCGCCCGCTGCCGGCGCAGCGTCTCCTCCGCATCCTGTAGCTCGATGCGGACGCGCTCGGCGTCCGGAGCCAGCCGAGCGTGCTCCTGCTGCGCCTCGTTGAGTTCGTGTTGCTCCCTCTCCAGGGCTTCGGCGGCCTCCCGGTGGGAGGCGCGCAGCCTCTCAAGCTCGCCCGGCAGCTCTCCTACGTCGCGCTGGTGGACGAATGCCTGGCGGATGGGCTTGGCGCTTCCGGCGGTCATGGAGCCCACCGGGCGCAGCAGGATGCCGTCAAGCGTGACGACGCTGCCCAGGCCCCGCCTGAGCAGGATCTTGGCGATACCCAGGTTCTGCACCACGACGGTACGGCCCAAGAGGGCGTTGATCAGGGGGCGGAAGCGGTTGTCGTACCGAACCAACTCGGAGGCGACGCCGATCACGCCCCGCTCCTCGATCAGATTGAGGGGGTGCGCGGGCCGCACGTCGCTGAGAGGGAACACGACGGCGCGCCCCAGGTCCTCACTGACGAGCAACTCGACCGCGGCCAGGGCGTCCTCCTGGTTCTGGACGACGACGGCGTGGAGGCTATCGGCGAGCGCGGCTTCGATGGCCCGCTCCAGGCCGGCCGGCACGCGGAGGACCTGGCCGACCATGCCGATCATGCCCCGGATGCGGCTTTCGGGCGGGATGTCCTGGCCGGCGGTCCGGCCACCTGCCGCGAGGAGCGCCCGCACGCCGGCGTCCGGGGCAGGAAGTTCCACATCCGTAGCCTGCGCCGCCTCCAGCCGCGTTTCCGCCGACAGGATCTGGGCGCTCAGAGTACGCACCTCCTCCTGCCGCCGGGTGGCGGCGATCGAGGCTCGATCGAGGCGCGCCTGCGCCTCGGCCAGGTCGCGGTTGGCCCGCACGACGGCAGGCGTAAGCTGCGCGACCCGCTGTCGTCGGGCGGCGAAGTCCAAGGCCCACGCCTTGAGCAGAGCGGTCTGTTCGGCACGCGATTCCTGCAGCGCCGCCAGCTCGGTCCGGGATCGTTCCTGCTGCTCGGCCAGGGCCGTCGATCTGCTCTCAGCCGCCGCGAGGCGCGCTGCCGCCTGGGCCGCCTCTCGCTGTGTTGCCGTCAGCGTCTCCCGTAGCTCACGCAGGCGGGCGTCCAGCTCTTCCAGCCTCCTGGCGTCGGCTTCGGGCGTCTGGACGGCGGCGAGCTCTTGCTCTAGCGCACGTACCCGCTCCTCCTGCCGGCCAAGGAGGGCGACCAACTCCTCTCGCTCGCGGCGCAGCGACTCGATCTCTGCGAGGAGCTCCTCTTGCCGACCGGCGAGCATGTCCTGGCGCTCGGTATCGAGCGTGATCCGCTGCTGGAGATCTCGTCGGTAGTCCTCCAGACTGCGGTAGGCTTCTTGCCGCTGTGTGATGTCGCGGCGGCGCTCTTCGATGGCGTTGGCGAGAGCGGCCATCCCTTCCTCGCAGGAGGCGACGTCACGCTGCGCACTGTCGAATTCCTCTTGGCGCTGGTCGCAGGCGGCGCGTGCGGCGGCCAGGGCCTCCTGCGCCTCCCGCCACTGCTGACCGAACAAGGCCTGGAGCGCCTGCGCCAGGTCGGTGCTCAGCCGGGCGTAGGTGGCGGCTCGGTCGGCCTGGCGCTCCAACTGACGCAGCCGCGGCTCGATCTCGGCGACGAGCAGCGCGACACGATCCAGGTTGTCGCGGGTGGCGGCCAGTTTGGTGCGGGACTCGTCCAGCTTGTCACGGTGCAGGCGCACGTCCGCCGCCTCTTCAATGAGGCCGCGCCGCTCCTCGGGACGGAGCGTGAGCACCTGCTCCACCAATCCCTGGCCCATGAACGCGTAGCTGTTCTGGCCTACCTGCGCCTTGAGGAAGAGCTCAGTCACGTCCTTGAGGCGGACGCGGCTCTGGTTCAGGTAGTACTCGTTCTCGCCGCTGCGATAGGCGCGGCGGCTGACCACCACTTCCTCGAATTCCAGGGGCAGCCATCCGTCGGCATTGTCGAGGGTGATGCGCACCTCCGCCATGCCCACGGCCGAGCGCTTGGCGCTGCCGGTGAAGATGATGTCTTCTGTCTTGCGGGCGCGGATGACCCGGCTGGCCTGTTCACCCAACACCCACCGGATCGACTCGGCCACGTTGGTCTTTCCGGCGCCGTTGGGGCCGGCGATACAGGTGACTCCGGTGGCGAACTCGAACGCGGTGAGCGGCGCGAAGCTCTTGAACCCGTGCAGTTCCAGCCGCTTCAGGTACATGAGGATTGCTCGGTCTTGACGTTCGCGGAGCGCCGCTCCAGGCGTTTCAGCGCCTGGCGGGCGGCCTCCTTTTCGGCCTGTTGCTTGCTGCGGCCTTTGCCCCGCCCCCGTCTGCGGCCGTCGATGAGAACCTCGATCGTGAAGCGGCGGGCGTGGTCAGGGCCCTCGGCATCCACCAACCGGTAGACCGGGGTGGTCTGGAACAGCGATTGGCTGGCCTCCTGCAGCCGGGACTTGGGATCCAGGGGGAAGGCCCGCTCGTCGAGTTGCTCGAAGTCCGGGCTCAGGGATCGGCGCACGAAGCGGCGTGCGGCGGCGAGCCCGCGATCGAGGAAGATCGCCCCGACGACCGCCTCGTAGGCGTGCGAGAGGTTCGTGGGGCGTGCCCGGCCGCCGCCGACCTCTTCGCCTCGTCCCAGCAGCAGGGACTCGCCCAACTCCAGTCGACGGGCTGCCTTGGCCAGAGTGTCGCGACGCACCAGGAGGGTACGTAGCTCAGTGAGCTTGCCCTCGTCTCGGTCCGGGTAGGCCGCGTACAGCTCATCAGCCACCACGAGGCCGAGCACGGCGTCGCCCAAGAACTCCAGGCGCTCGTTGGACCCCGGCGCGCTCTCCGGATTCTCGTTCACGTATGAGCTATGCACCAGGGCATGTCTGAGGAGTTCGGCGCTCTTGAAGGTCACGCCCAGGCGCTCCTCCAGAGTGCTACGTTTCGCCAACGCGGCCACCTCTCTTCGTGTCTGCGTGTCTGGGCACACCGATTCTCGGTGCCTGCCGTCCGCGGGCACCCCTCTCCGGTGGAGGGGAAGCGTGATTGCGGCGGGGAACCGGTGCTTCGCCGAGCGAGGTTCCGGCTACAGGTCGGGGGAGCCGGACCCGATGCGCGTGCCCAAGACGGCTTCGCGCTGCGATCCCGCTTTGCCCGACGCCCGCGTGCAGCTATACCACCCTCCCTTCGATGGCCGAGGCTCTCGGTCATCGCTGCCGGGTTAGCGCCATCTTAGGAAGGCCGCCCACCCTTTGTCAAGAAGTGCGGCGTGTCGGGACGCGCCAAACGCTGGAATATGTAAACGAGATTGCCCTGACAAGCCCGGCTCAGGACTTTGCTACACTGCCTCTGCGATGGGACAAGAGGGCGCCAACCTGCTGAGGCTGCTGCATGGCCGTCTCTCAGAGAGCAGCGACCGAGCGCTGCGCGCGGCCGTCTCGTTGGCCGAGCGACGCAACGTCGGTCTCTGCCTGGTGGGGGGCGGCGTGCGAGACCTGCTGCTGGGCGGCGAACACCTGGACCTGGACCTGGTGACGGAGGGCGACGCCGCGGTGCTCGCGTCGGACGTCGCGACAGAGCTGCGGGCCAGGCTGGTCTCGCATCCTCGGTTCGGGACGGCCGTCGTACAGGGAGACGGCTTCCGGCTGGATGTGGCGCAGGCGCGGACGGAACGCTACGAGCGACCGGGCGCCCTTCCCTCGGTGCGGCCCGCCGGGCTGCAGGAAGACCTGGGGAGGCGCGATTTCAGCATCAACGCGATGGCTCTGCGGCTGGTTGCCCCCGGAGCCGGGCAGGTCGTGGATCCGTTCGGTGGACGCGAGGACCTGGAGCGGCGCAGGGTGCGTGTCCTCCACGACGGCAGCTTCCAGGACGATGCCACCCGCATTCTGCGCGGACTGCGGTACGCGGGGCGGCTGGGATTCCGGCTGCAAAGGCACACCGGGGAGCTGCTGAGGCGGGACCTCTTCTATCTGGACGCGATAGGCGGCGCCAGACTGCGACATGAGTTCGAGTGGACCGCGTGCGAGGCGCGAGTCACCGAGATAGTGCGCCTCATCGAAGACGCAGGCGCTCTATCTGCTGTGCACCCGGCGCTGCGAGCGGAGAACCGCACGATTCGCGCTCTGAGGGGCCTGCCGCGGTTGGCCGCGTCGCATAGAGACGCTGCGCTGTTCTGTCTTCTGCTGACCGGCGCCTCGTCAGGGGAAGCGGAGGGAGCCGTCCAACGTCTTGCACTGACCGGCCGTCAGGCGGGCGCGGTGCGCGGCTTCTTGGAGGTCCGTCGATTGGAAGGGAGGCTGGGACGAGCATCGCTACATGCGAGCACCGCGGCGCGTCTGCTAGCGGGACTGCCGTACACCGCCATCGAAGCTCTTGCTCTGGTCACGGAGCAGCCGCTTGCCGCCGATCGGGCGCGACGCTACCTTGACGAGTGGCGCTTCATCCGGCCCCGTCTCAACGGACGGGACGTGGAAGCGCTGGGTGTCCCGCACGGGCCGCAGGTGGGCGCAGCGATGGTCTCGCTGCGCGATGCTCGGCTGGACGGCAGGACGAAGGACCGTGAGGACGAGATGGCTTTGGTGCAGAGAATGAGGCGCGGCGGGCGGCTGCCAGCGGGTGCGCGCCATGGATGAGCAATGGTCTTGTGTCGTCTGCGAAGAGAAGGTGGACGAGAGCACGTCCTCCGTCTGCAGCACTTGTGGCCAGCGCTTCCACCTCAACCAGCGCAACGACAGGCAGGGCAAGGACTGCGGGACTGTGTGGGTGAATGAGTACTACCTGGCGCTCCAGTTCGCCTGCCAGCGTTGTCTGGACGCCAGCATGCCGCAGGAGCCGCCCAAACCGCAGATCCGGCGTCCCCGCATCGGCCCGCGGCGCTATCGAAAGCGCGAGTAGTGGTGTCCGAAGACCAGAGGCGCAAGAAGCGGAGACGCGGTCGTCGCCGGGGCAGCCGCCGTGGAGCGGGAACCGCAGAGGGGGCGGGAAGGACCGACGAGGCGCAGGCCCAGGCGCAGGCCTCCACCACTACCCCACTTTTCGAATGGCAGTGGCGAACGTTTCCCGTCTTCTTCGCTTTCGTGTGCGGCGGATTGCTGATCCTCCTGATCGGGCCGAAACCGAACACGGACCTCTACAGTGTGCTCTTCTTCGTTTATCTGGGCGCCGTCGCGTTCGGCCTGGCCCACATGGCGACGCGCCTGTTCATCGCCAGGCGAAGGCGCTAGGGACGAAAGACTCCTCGCCCACCCGCCGGTACTTGGGCGGCCGCGCCGCCGTCACGCTTCGTCGCCCAGCCATTGGGCGACGAGACCGGGCACCTGGCGCGCAGGCGCCCGCTGCAATGTGCAGGCTGGGAGCGAGCGCAGAAACGCCTGGCCGTAGCTCTTGGTGTGGATCCGTCCGTCCAATACCACCATCACCCCGCGGTCGGTCTTGCGCCGGATCAGCCGCCCAAAGCCCTGCTTGAAGCGGAGTGCCGCCTGCGGTACCGCATACTGGTTGAAGGGATCGTCGAAGAGCTCTGAGCGGGCCTGGAAGATGGGGTCGTCCGGCACAGAGAAGGGGAGCCGGGCCATGACGAGGAGCGACAGCGCCTCTCCAACGACATCGATGCCCTCCCAGAAACTGGCGGTACCGAGCACGACGGTATGGGGGTGTTCTCGGAGTGCCTGGAGGAGCTGGCGGGGGGAGCCATCGACGTTGTGGCCCAGCACCAGAATCCGGTCCTCCTCCAGCGCCTGCTTGATGCCGGCATGCGCCGCACGCAGGCTGCCATGCGAGGTGAAGAGGACGAGGGCGCGGCCCCGACTGGCGCGTACGAGTTCGATGAGCGCCTGCTGCAGCGCGGACATGTATCCGGCTTGGTTGGGCTCCGGCATGTCCTCGGGAACCAGTACGGCCGTCGACTGGGCGTAGTCGAACGGCGAGCCCAGCAGGAGCTCATCCGCCTCTTCCAGGCCGAGTGTCTGCCGTATGTAGTCGAAGCGGCCTTCCACGGTGAGCGTGGCGCTGGTGAGAACGGTCGTCTGCTTCTGAGAATAGAGCCGGTCCTGGAGGAGCTCCGCGACCCGGAGCGGTGCGCTGGAGAGGCTGACGCCCGTGCCGGAGCGCGGCCGCACCAGCCAGCAGACGGTGTTCGGATCGTCCTGCAGGACGATGGCGTCGATGCCTTGCCGGAGCGTCCTCCCGGTGTCGACCTGATCCGCGATTTCACCCACGAGAGAATCGCGGTCGAGAACATCGGGTGCGTCCGGCGACTGGAGCGCCGCGTGGATGGGTTGGAGCGCGGCAAGCACATCGGCGAGGGCGGCGCTGAGGTTCTCCCAGCCAAGCTCGACGCCCGACCAGTCCGGCTGTACGCGCATGGCGTGGCTGAGCAGCAGACGGTCGTCGTAGTCGCCGGCGCCGGGGCTCTGTTGACGGACGAAGCGGGTCAGACGGGAGAAGAAGTCGGACAGGCGACCGCGAACGCGGTCAACGGCGTTATCCACCCGCGATCCAAGGTCGAGCATCTCCTGCGCAGCCTCCGTCTGCGCCGCCCGGCCCCGGATGGCGCTCCGCAGGCCGGCGACGAGGCCCCCTTCGCGGCTGCTGATCCGGTCGATCAGGCCCGTGACATCCTCCTCGCGGGCGCGAAAGCCGAACTGGGAGGTGGCTTCCTCTTCCAGGTGCTGGGCCTCGTCGACGATCAGGTGCCTGTACTCCGGAATGACGCCGCCGCCGACAGCGAGGTCGGAGAGGAGGAGGGCGTGATTCACGACCAACAGATGCGCCGCCTCGGCCCGTCTCCTGGCGCGAAGCAGGAAGCAGGAGCCGTCCCTGACATAGGCACACGGATTGGCGAGGCATGCCTGGTGCTGGGCGCTAAGCCGGTACCAGACGGCGTCTTCGCTCTGGGAGAGCCGAAGCTCGGCTCGGTCCCCCGTTTCGGTGTGGGGGAGCCAGAGGAGCAGGCGGACCAGGAGCTTGGCCTCGTCTTCGGACAGAGTTGCGGAGCGGCGCAGCTCTGCCCAGCGGAGCAGACAAAGGTAGTTGCGCCGGCCCTTCAACTGGGCTGCCCGCAGGGCATCATCCTCCTCTTCGATCCGGAGCAGCCGACGCACAGCCGGGATGTCCTGACCCATGAGTTGCTCCTGGAGGTTGATGGTGTTCGTTGATATCACCACTCGGGCACCGTTGCGCAGCGCGTGGCCGGCGGCGGGCAGCAGGTAGGCGACGGACTTGCCGATGCCGGTGCCCGCCTCCACCAGCAGCCGCCCGCCGTGGCTGAGGGCGCTGGCGACGGCGCGGGCCATCTCGACCTGCTGCGGGCGTTCTTCGAAGTCGTCAATCACGCCGCGCGCCTCTTGGGTCAGTAGGACCTCGATCTGCTGCTCGTCGATCGGCGTCTGCTCGTCCGGACTTGGCTGGACGGGCGGACCGTACCTCTGTGGCAGGCGAACGGCGTCGTGCACCAGCCCCGTGGCTTCGGCCGCCTGCTCCCCCGTCCGCTCGTCCAAGATGTCGCGCAGAAGGTGTCGGAGCGGCCAATCGGTGGTGGAGGCGACACGCTCGGCCTCCGCCAGGAGCGCGGGAGGCAGGGCCGACAGCCTCCGGCGCAGTGCCAGGAAGATGAGGTGAGCTGCGTCGGCATCGCCCAGGGCGCGGTGGTGCACCGGGAAATCGATTCCCAGGTGGCGGGCGATGGCAGCGAGGTTGTGCTGGACGAGGTCGGGCAGCAGGAAACCGGCCAGCTCCTGCGTGTCATAGATCGGACCGGGCGGCTGCAGCCGGGCGCGCTCCAGGAATCCGAGATCGAAGCCAACGTTCTGGCCGACAATGGCGGAATCGCCGATGAACTCCTCCAGTTCGGAGGCCACCACGGCGAACGGAGGGGCGCCCCGCACGTCGTCGTCGCTGATGCCGGTGAGCCGCTGGACGCGATAGGGAATGGGTCGCTTGGGATCGACGAACGTCTCGAAGGTTTCTCCCGGACCTTCGAGGTCAAATCGGAGCACGCCCACCTCGATAACCGCATCGCGGTCGGGGTCGAGACCCGTGGTCTCCAGGTCGATGGCTACGTAGCTGCGGGGCATACGGCTCCTTGTCGGGCGAGGTCAGGCCATTCTAGCACGGCGGCGGTACCGGCGGGCGCGGCGGCCGGTCTTGGGACCCGGCGGCTATCGCGGGGTCTCCGCCATCTCGCCCATGCTGGTTTCCGTAAACCGCTGGAGGTTGCCATCGAACAGACCGTGGGCGGGGTGGAAGCGCCCGGCGTGCAGCTCGGCCAGCAGCTCCTCCTGCGAGGAGAGGTCACGCTCGAACACGACGCAGTACAGACCGATGCCTTGGGTGGAGTGGGCATCGCTGCCGCCGGTGCCCGGCTTGCCCGCCACCCCCGCGACGCGCAGGGCGAACAGGTTCTCGCGGGCGGTGTTGGCGCCGTTGAGCACCTCAACGGCGTCCACGATCTGCACGACGGGCAGCCTTGCGGCCTGCTCGGGCGTTAGACTGAGGGGCTCCTTCCCTTGACGGCGGAAGTGGACCGGATCGAAGAAGTAGCGGAAGGGATGGGCGACGATAAGGAAGGCGCCCTGCTCGTCGGCCACGCGGCGCAGCGTCTCCGCGTGCCGGATACCGGCCACGTACTCCTGCAGGCCAATGGCCAGAATGTGGCCGAGGTCGGTGGACACCTCCATGCCGCTGGCGACCAGCAGGTCGGCGTGCTGGCGGCGGTACTGCTCCAGGGTGTGCCGGTCCCACAGGCGGTCGTGCTCGGTGAGGAGGACGCCACCGAGCCCGACGCGGCGAGCCTCCTTCGCCAAATCATCCGGGCTGAGTGTGCTGTCCGAAGCACCGCGCGTGGTGTGAAGGTGCAGGTCGACGATGCTGCCCATCGCGGCCAGTATAGCATCCGGTATCGCGCGTCCTATTCGGGACCTAAGAGGGAGAGGTAGGGCATGAACCAGCCGAACAGGCCCGCGAGCATGAGGCCTGTGGCCAGCAAGGGTGTGCGCAGGCGGGGGAAGAACAACGCGAAAGGCCCGACGCCAATGGCCAAGGCGGCGAGGACGAAGGCGGTGAAGACAAGGTTCGGACTGCCGAGGCCGCCGTTCGGGGTGCTCTCCTCCAACCCGGCCAGCAGCATGCCCAACAGGATGCCCATCGCCGTCAGGACCAGGAACGCGAAGACATGGAGGACGACGGAGAGGGCGATGAGCGATGTTCCTTCGGGAAGGACCTGGGCAACTATCGGGGAGCGCAGCCTTCCCCGGACCAACAGGATGGCGGCGAGCGGCGTGACGACCAGCGCGAGCGCGTAGCCACAGACGAATCCGGCCATCACCTCAGCCATGGGCTACTGTATCGCCGGGCGCGCGGCGGCCTCCGCCGCCGGCAGGGTGCGCGTTTCGACAGCCCGCAGGCCGAGACGCTCCAGCGCGCTCAGCAGCGGCCCGGCGGGCTGTTCCTGCGCGAGCAGAAAGAAGAACGACGGTCCGCTGCCGGCCAGGTGCGGCCGGCCGACTCCCAACCCGCCGGCGTCTCGGAATGCGCGGACGGCCACGGCGTCAACGCGCGGCAGGGCGTGGTCGAACACGTTACAGAGATCGCCGTCATCGATGGGACGGCCTTCGCGCAGCCGGGAGGCCAGACTTTCCGTGCGCGAGCCGCCAGTATAGTGTTGCGGCTCCAGAGCGTCGAACATGGCGGCCGTCTTGTCGGCCGCGCCGGACGTCCGCGGCCAGGCGAGGACGAGGCGGCGGACCGGCACGTCAGGAAGCGGCGCGAGCACGTCCCCTCGACCGGAGCCGAGTGCGGTGCCGCCTCTCACGAAGAAGGGCACGTCCGCGCCGATCTCCGCGGCCAGGGACGTCAGGTCATCGTCAGAGAACGGCAGTTGCCAGAGAACGCGTAGGCCGCGCAGGACGGCAGCGGCGTCGCTACTCCCGCCGCCCAGGCCGGCGGCCACCGGCACGTTCTTCTCCAGGGCGATATGGACGCCAGACGGACGGCCGTCGTCCTGGCCCGACGACCGGTTGACCTCTCGTTGCAGCCGCAGCGCCGCCCGATAGGCCAGGTTCGCCTCGAGCGGCTCCGCGGCCAGCGTTCCGGTCTCTCCCGACAGCGCCAACGAGAGGCCCTCGTCGAGTGTGAGCGTGAGCCAGTCGGACAGGGCAATGGTCTGGAAGATGGTGCGCAGTTCGTGGTAGCCGTCGGGCCTCCTGCCCAGGACCTCCAGCGACCAGTTGACCTTGGCTGGAGCGCGCAGCCGGAGGGAGGGCGCGTCGTGGGAGGTCACGGCCTTCCCCCGGGGCTCCCCGCCTCGATCCAGGCGCGGGTGAGGTCCGCCCACTGCTCCAGCGACAGCGCCTGGGGCCGCAGCGTGGGGTCGATGTCCGCGGCGGCCAGGAGGCGGACCACTAGCGGGACCTCGATGCGCAGCCCGTGTGCCAGGGCGTTGCGCAACTGCTTGCGCCGCGTGCCGAAGCCGGCCCGGACCAGGCGAAAGAAGCGGTCGCTGTCGGCGACCTCGGCCCGGAGACAGGGCGCGACGTCGATTCCAACGACGGCGGAGCGCACCTTGGGGGCGGGGTAGAAGGCGGTGGGCGGCACGCGAAAGAGGAGGCGCGGTTCGCCGTAGAGCTGAACGGAGACGCCGAGGAGGCTCATGTTGCCCGGCCCGGCCACGATGCTCTCCGCCACCTCGGCCTGGACCATGACCACCAACCGACGCGGCGCGGGTTTCGCCTCCAGAAAGTGGCGGAGGAGGGGCTGAGCGATGTTGTAGGGCAGGTTTCCGGCGATCAGGTAGGGCTGTGACGCACCCGCGCGCGCAAGCGCAAGCGCCTCCGCGGGATTCAGAGCGAGCGCGTCGCCCTGCAGGACGACGACGTTCGTATCGTGGAAGCGATCTCGCAGATACTTGGCGAGCGCCTCGTCCAGCTCGACGGCGATGACGCGACGGGCCCTTGCCGCTAGCTCGGCGGTGAGCCCTCCCAGCCCGGCTCCAATCTCGATGACGGTCTCCTCCGGTGACGGGGCGGCCGCGTCGGCGATTCGCCGCAGGATGCGCGCGCTGGTCAGGAAGTGCTGGCCGAGGGCCTTGCGCGGAGATAGGCCCGCCCGGCGCAGCTCCGGCGGGGGCCGGCGCGTGCGGGCCCGCTTCCGTGACGATGTGGATGAGCGGTGGCTTGGCATGTGCTGGCGGGCGCGAGACCGGCGCGACCGGGCTGCATCGCCCCGCGACGGGACCCGGCTATGGCCCGAGGATGTAGATGTCAACCCAACGTGAGGTCCAGTCGGAGACGACACCGTCCGGGTAGCCCAAGTCTATCATGTTGCCCCGAATGCCGCCGCCGGTGTCCGCGGCGACGCCGTAGCCGTAGCCGGGGATGTACATGCGCGTGCCGAGGGGGATGACGCTCGGGTCCACGGCGACGATCCCCCGGTCGACGGGCACGCCGGTGGCGGTGATGCCGTAGGAAGGATCGGAAGGGGAGCGGCCGCAGCTCGCGGGGTTGTACCAGGTGGCGTACACCCGCAGCTCCTGAACCACGCTCAGCCCGTCGGGGATCTCGACCGGGAGGGACTGCCGCGGCGGCGGCGGGTCCGCCGAGGAGTAGTAGATCACGGTGTCGACCGGCTCCGGATCGTACCACTCGTCTGTCAGCTCGCGGGAGATGATCTGGCCGTTCTCGTAGACGATCGCGTACTGGCGGTAGAGCACGCCGTCCTGTCCCGACACGATGCGCCGCTCACCCCAGGGGAGCGACGGATCGGCTTCGTAGAGCGTGTGACTTTCGATTCGCTCGGTCTCGAGGACCTGCTCTTCCGAGATGCCGACGACATGGATCACGAGTCCCGGCGTGATGGGAGTGTCCGCCGGCGGGTCCAAGCGGTAGTCCGCCGGCAGCTCAATCGCGCTCTCCGCGAGCGCCTCACCGACGGTTTCCTCGAGCGTGTAGACGATTGACTTGCCCTCGGGCAGGGTGATTATCACCTGGGTGGCGTGCTGGACGTGCACCTCCAGCCCGGCGGTAAGCTCGCTGTCCAGGGCCGGTTGTACGACGTCGCCGGGCCCCAGGCGCACGCCCACGTCCCGCAGCGCGGTTGCCAGGGTCTCGCGGCTGGAGCGGAGCTGGAGCTCCTGTCCGTTCTCGACCAGGGCGAACGGCACAGCCCGGCGGACCTCCAGGGCTACCGGCTCGTCGCTGGGCTGGGTGGTCTCGGCGCTATCGCCGCCGCCCAAGAGCGCGGCCAGCGAGGGAAGCGGCGCCACCGGCGCCTCCGGGGAGACGAAGACCTGGTTGCGGAGGACGCTGTCCTGAGGCTCCAGCGGGATGTCGGCCTCGTTGAGCGTCTCCTCGATCGTCTCGGCCTGCGTGCGGAGGGCGAAGGTCTTGCCATCGACTTCCAAGATGGCGTCCGTCGCTCTATGGATGACCAGCTCGTCCTTGCTCGTCGACTCCACCCTGTCGCCGGGCTGGAGATCGATCCCGGCCTGTTCCACGACAGCCACGTCGCTGGACGTGCGACTCTTGACGGTGGTGACGTCGCCGTCGGCGGCGATGCGTACGTGGCGGGCGGGGAGCAGGATTGCGACGAGGGCGATCAGGGCCAGGGCCGCCAGGCCGGCGGCCTGGAGACGGAAGCGCCGGGCGGCCATCAAGCGATGGATGCGGGCGGATCGCGACCGCCCCCCGGCGCTGCGCCCGTATGGGGAGCTGCCGGCGGTGGCGGGTTCGCTTTCGGCTGGTCGGTGGACCTCCTCAGACCCCGGTCCATCGGGGTACCCACCGACGGGTTCGCGGGACGGCAAAACGGTTCCTCTGGTGTCGTCTTGTCCTTCTCAGGCCCCTTCGTTCGAGCAGTGCGGCCGTGCACCCACTGTCGATTCGGGCCGCGAGCTTCTCCAACGTCGGGCGAACTCTGGTCCGGTGACCCTGCGGCACCCGAGAGCTACTGCTTACCGCTGCTTCCTTCCGGACCTGACGGGGTTCACAGCGTCCCGCCGCGCAGGACCAGACCTTCAACGCTGCCCGGCGTGGCCAGTCCTCACGGCGCCCGAACCTCGAGCGGGAATTCGGCCCCGCTAGAGCGGTTTGCGGGTACAGGGCACCGCTAGCTCCCCGCTTAGCACGGCCGCGCTCCATGCTATCGGCATCATCGAAAGCAAGTCAAGATCGGCGATCTCAGGGTGATGAGACACGTCGTGAGCGCGGGGGCTAGGACGCCCTCAGATCAGAGGCGAGGGGGGACAGCTGCGCCTGCGTTGCGCTTGGGCGGGCTGAGCAGAGTTTCTTGAGCGAGCCCCGTCACTGCGGGGCTGGGACTGCTCTGATGCTCCCGATGGAGCGTATCGATGTCAGAACGCCAACGAGCGAACCAACCTGCGTGCTCAGCACCGGCTGGCACGAGGTGGCACCATCTTCCTTGGCTTGGCCGAGTGCCGTCTTGCATGTTGTCACGCCTGCAGGCAGCTTCGGGTGGGCTGCGGGAAGCCAGGGAACTCGCCGCCGCTCTCGGCGGGCCGATGGCTTCTACTGACTCATGGTTAGGATGTCGTGGCCTTCTATGCCAAGACCATAGGCCTGCTTGATGGCTGACCACCCCTCTGTGAGCACTGCCAACTGGCTGACGGGGGTGTCTGAGCCATCGTCAACAATCAGAAACACGCCCGTCAACAGACGAGCATCACCCCAGATGGGTGATGGCCCGACCGAACGCGGCACACCCTCCAAGCCAAGATAGTAGACGGAGCTTGGCCCTGCCTGTGACTTGCGCGACGCGAACGCGACCGCAAGTGGCTCGCCAGCAAGAAGCTGCGGCGTGGCCGCGCGCAGTGTCTCCGCTGTGACCCAGAAGGGAACCGGCCAGCCCACATTGATCATCGGGAGTCCCGTGCCATCCACTACGCCTTCTGGGCATGTATCGGTGGCTCCGTGGGGACTCCCGCACGGCTGAGACTGCCAGTCGACTAGGCCCACGAGTGAGTCCACATCCCCGTCCCGAACGGCCCGCAGCACGTCGCCGACTCGTGGGAGTTCCAGTAGAAGCTGAAGGGTGTCTTCGGGAGGCAGCGCGTTGCGGAGGTCGGGGGTATGCGTGGGGTCGGGTGGCCGAGGGGAATCGCCTCCTGCGACGGCGCGCGGCGTGGCTCCCGGGGGAGCTTCCTCGGCCGACTCTGGCACACCACCGGGCTCGTCCGTGTGAGTAGTGAGCTGCCACACGCCAACCGCTGCGGCTGCCACCACGACTACCAGCGCCAGAACCCAGATCCCGTACCTCACTTCGCGGTGCTCCTTCCGACAACTAGCCGCCTAGTACGACCAGTGAACCTCGAACGCCGGGCTCTTCGGATCCTGGTACTCCAGCGACCACCCTTGCGCTTGGGCGGGCTGGAGAAGGCCTCTTGAACGAGCTACATCACTAGGGGGCCTGGGGCCGCTTTGATGCCCTCGTGTGCATCCTCTATGTCCTGCTGGACCCGTATGAGACGTTCGATACGATGACGATGTGCCTCGAAGTCGCGCCGAAACAGCGCGAGGCGTACGAGGGCCCAGTACCTGTCGCGGTACCATACGTGCTCTTCAAACCTTCCCTCTTCTCTGAACTCGCAGCGGTGGAGCTGACGGAGAGCTGCTTCGTTGTACTCGAAGATATCGGCGTAGAGCTTGCGCAGCGGAAAGGCGGTGAAGAGGTACTCCACGAAGAGGTAGAGTGATTCGACGATCACGCCCGGCGACCGGCGCTGAGGATCGAAATACACGAGGAGACTGGCCCACCCGCAATCACCGGCGAAGCTATGCGCCTGCAGGAAACCAGCCGGCTCGCCAAGCCGCCTTGAGACGACCACCATCGTCATGTTCCCGGCCAACATGCGCTCGAGGTCGGCCTGCAACTCGGCGGGCGGAAGGACGCGCCGAGCGCCTATCCAGAGATGGAGCGTATCGATGTCGGATCGCCAACGGGCCAGCCAAGAGGTGTGCTCGGGGCCGGCTGGCACGAGGTGGCACCATCTTCCATCGCTGTGTGGTTTAGGCTCCGGCATGCTGACGCGTGACGCCTCCACAGGTTGGCGCGAGGCCACGCCCGCGGGCACCGCCGGCGGGGCATGCGGCGCGCCCACGTTGGCTAAGGGTTGGACGTTGCGATATCCAGCGGCTCGAGCCCCATGTCATCGGCCTGTTGCGCTGCGGACCACGTTTCCGAAAGGGTGTTCAGTCGAAGAACCGGGGTGTCAGAGGCAACGTCGACTACGAAGAAGATGCCCGTCAGCGGCCGGGCGGGACCCCAAATCGGGGATGGGCTCACCCAGCGTGGGGCGCCCTCCATACCCAGGTAGCAAACCGCGTCGGGGTCTTCCTCGGTCGCGTTCGCCGCGAAGGTCAGTTGTAGTGGCTCACCCGCCAGCAACTCAGACAAAGCGGCGCGGAATGTGTCTTCTGTCACCCAGAAATCAACTCCCCCCCCACGTTCACCATGGGCAGTTGCTCGCCCACCGTGGTGCCCGCTGGGCACAGATCCGTGTGTCCGTGAGGCATGCCACAGGGCTGCATCTGCCAGTCTGCAAGGCCCACGAGGGCGTCGGTGTCCGCGTCGGCTACGGCGCGCACGACGTCGGCTACGTGGGGCAATTCCAGCAGGCCCTGCAGGGCCTCTTCGGCAGGGACCGCATTTGCAGGGTCCGTGGTCGTGGTCGGAGCTTCCTTAGCCCAGTCCGCAACGTCATTGGGCTGCGGCGTCTGAGCGCTCAGTTGCCATATCCCGACTCCGGCGCCCGCAAGCCCCACCACCAGCGCCAGAAGCCACACTCGAGAGTTCATTTGGCGCACTCCTTCCAATCATCGCTGTGCTACGGGGACCACCAGTGAACCTCGAACGCCGGGCTCTTCGGATCCCGGTACTCCAGCGACCACTCCTCGCACACGTATTGCGCCACGTTACCTGAGATCCCGCCCGTTGCCCCGGGAATCGCGGCACCGGGTGGGCATTCACTGTTTGGATCGTGAACGCGATACGTTGACGGGCAGTGAAAGGTGTCGACATTGGACCAGCAGGTGTCATTGAGTTGGCCGATGCGACTCACCTCGCCGTCCTTGCCCGACTGTTGCTCAAGGTCTGCGGATTGGTGAAGGTGGGTGGCTGGCGTGCCGCACGTGGCCAAATTGCCAACCGCGTGGAGGAAGGTGTAGCCCGCTTCCCACCCCCACGGAGTGTAACTTGGGCTGGGGGGACGGTTGGTCAGGTGTGTGTAGTGGAACTCGGCGCCCGTGATTTCGTGGACTGCGTAGCCATCATAGTACTCAGGTATCACCTTGACTCCGCAGTCATAGCGGTGCTCCAGCCTAAACCTGATGGAGTATTTCGAGTCCAGACCCACGATCTTGGCCCAGAACGCGGTCTCCGCGCCTTCGTCCCCGCTGGCGTTGTAGTCCTTGGCTCCGAACTGGCCGGCCGTCTCGTCGAAATGCCACCCGTACTCCCACAGCTTGACCTTGTTCAAACCGGGATAGACCTGCCAGATGGTGGGATAGTTGGCCTCAGCTTGCCGGCCCAGAGACAAGGCGACGGCCCAAGGAAGAGCGGCAACGAGAGCCGCGGCGAGGCTTTGCTGCTTCTTGCCGGTGCAGAGCAACCTGGAGACAGCGTTGCGAAACCAGCCGTTCTTGCTCATCGATCGCTTCTCTCCCCTCCCGAGTAGAAACGTCCGCATGTGCGGGCGCCAATAGCTAGCCGAGCCTAGCATACCACAGCCGCCCCCCCCCGCAAGCCCCTGTACTGGCCCATGGCACCGTTGCGTGCTGTTCCGCTGGCGGTAGACAACCGACGCGACGCCGATCGACATCAACGCCAGTGGGCGAGCGTGGAGCGTGGCTTGTTTGTCGTTGGTGGGTGAATGTTGGTCTGCACCGCCGACTGAAGTCGGCGGCATGGTTTTCGAATCTAGAAGCCGCGGACTTCCAGTCCGCGGGCCGGTCAATAATCCGAACCCACCAGATACGAGCATGTTACCGCGGAGCGGCTGCGTTGACCTCCTCAAGAGACCGAGACTATCATTGTGAGACCTCTTGCCGGCCAGCCGGAGCCGGGATGGGAGAGTAGGAGCGGCCGTTGCTGCGCAGCCCGCGCGTCTGGCTCGGATTCATCATCACGGTAGTCTTTGTCGGTCTGTTCTTCCTCAACACCGACTTCGGGGAGATAGGCGACGCCTTTTCCCAGGCGAACTACGCCATCGCCTTTGCCTCGCTGCCCGTGTACTTCGCCGGCGTCTGGGTGCGCACCATTCGCTGGCAGTACCTGCTGCGCCCGGTGGCGCGGCCGCCGACTCGGAAGCTCTTTCCCATCGTGATCATCGGGCTCATGGCCAACAACCTGATTCCAGCGCGGGCAGGGGAGTTCGTGCGGGCCTACATCCTCGGCGAGCAGGCGCGGGTGAGCAAGGCTGCGTCGCTGGGCACCATCGCGGTGGACCGGCTCTTCGACGGTCTGACCCTGGTCCCGATGCTGCTGATCGTCCTCGCCTTCGTCGGCAGTAGCGAGGAGTTCCCGATGCCGGCCGTGGACTGGACCATCGACCTGATGCAGCTCGCCGTTCTGATGGCGGTCCTGTTCGGCGTCGCGCTCGGGGTGCTGTTCCTCCTCGCTTTTTCGCAGGTCTGGCGGGAGCGGTTCGACCGGCTGGTCACCGCCGTCACGCCGGAGCGTTTCCGCCCCAGCATCGAAGGGCTGGCCCATTCCTTTATCGACGGGCTGGGCGTGCTGCGAAGCCCGGTCGATCTGGCGATCGCCTGGGTGATGTCTACCGTCTCCTGGCTGCTGGAGGCGACGATGTACTACATGATCGGCCGGGCGTTCGAGATCGACGTGGGCTTTGAGCACTACCTGCTGGCGACGGCGGCCGCCAACCTGGCGATCTCCATCATCGCCTCGCAGGGCGGCATCGGGCCGTTCGAGCTGGTCACGAAGCAGGTGTTCGTCGCCGCCGGGGTGACGGACGCCGTGGCAAAGGCGTACGCCATCGGCCTGCACGCGCTGGTGCTCCTGCCGGTGATCGCGTTGGGCCTCTATTTCCTCGGCACGATGGGCCTGTCGCTCGGCGAGATGTTCCGCCGCTCGACGGCCGTCTCAGCGCCGGAGCCGGTGCAGAGCGCCCTGCCCGGGGGAAAGGCACCGGGCTCGTGAACGTGGCGGTGATCGGGGGAGGCGTCGCGGGCATGGCGGCCGCGTACCGGCTCGTCCAGCGGGGCCATCGCGTAGCGCTGTACGAAGCAAGCCCTTTCCTCGGCGGCCTGGTCCGGACCTTCGACGTGGGAGGCGGCCGGCTGGAGTCTTTCTATCACCACCTCTTCTCGACCGACACAACAGTCGTGCGCCTGATCGAGGAGCTGGGCCTGGGCGATCTGATGGAATGGCGCGACTCCAGGGTCGGCTTCTACCACGGCGGCCGGCTGTACGACTTCGTTACCCCACTCGATCTGCTGCGCTTCACGCCGGTGCCGCCTATCGACCGCGTGCGGATGGGCCTGGCGGCGCTCTACTTGCGCCGGCAGAAGGACGGGCGTCGCTACGAATCGGTCACGGCCGCCGAGTGGGTGCGCCGCTACATGGGGAAAGGCGCTTACGACGCCGTGTGGGGACCGCTGCTGCGGGGCAAATTCGGCGACGCCTACGACCAACTCGCCATGGTTTGGCTCTGGAACAAGATCCACCTGAGGTTCGCGTCGCGCAAGGGAGGTCCGGTGCAGCGAGAGCAGCTCGGGTACCTGCGCGGCAGCTTCGGAGTGTACATCGACGAACTGGAGCGGCGGCTGCGCGAGAGCGAGTTGGCGGAGGTCCACACCGGTCGCGCGGTGCGCGAGGTCATCGTCGAAGAGGGTCGCGCGCGCGGACTGCTGCTCGATGACGGTCAGCGGACCGAGTTCGACGCGGTCATCGCCTGCGTGCCGGCCAACGTCTTCCAGAAGCTGGCCCCCCAACTTCCCGGGGACTACGCGGACAAGCTCACGGGCGTGCGCTGGCAGTGGGCGCTCTGCTACCTGATGGCGCTCAAGCGCCCGCTCTCTGATATCTACTGGCTCAACATCAGTGACGACGAGATCCCGTTCCTGGCCGTCATCGAGCACACCAATTTCATCGAACCGGAGCGATACGGCGGCTACCACGTGGTCTACCTCTCCAACTATCTGCATCCCGAGCACCCCTATCTGCAGATGGGGATCGACGAGATCGAGCGCGAGTACCTGCCTCACCTGAGCAAGATCAACCCGGAGTTCTCGCCCGACTGGATCGCTGAGCGCTGGCTCTTCCAAGGACCGTACGCGCAGCCCATCGTCACCACCGGCTACCGGGAGAAGATCCCGGACCACCGGACGCCGATTCCAGGCCTCTACCTGGCGACGATGAGCCAGATCTACCCGGAGGACCGGGGACAGAACTACAGCATCGAGATGGGCGAACGGGTGGCGGCGCTTGCCCAAGAGGACTTCGAGAAGGGCCAAGCGGCGGGGGGCGACACCGCCTAACGCGTGCCCGCTAGCCGGGCGTGGGCTCGTGGGCGGGCGCGATCGTGCCCCCGGCGAAGGGCGTGGTGGTATCACCGGTCGCGGGGCTGGCGAGGTGAGCGCGGCGGGCCACAGCGCGAAGCGTCAACAGCGTGGCGATGCCCAGCGGCGCCATCACGCCGAACGCCACCATGGAGAGCTCCCGGTCAGTGAGGTTCTCGGGGGAGAAGATGACGCGGCTCCCCGCCAGCACCGCCATCGCGTTCCAGAGCCCGTGCATCGCGACGGCGGCCAGGTAGAGCAGAAAAGCCCGGCGGTAGCGCTGTTCCGCCCGCCCGAAGTAGAGCGCCAGGCCCAGGAGGCCGGTGTTGAGCGCATGCATGGAGGTGGCGCCGCCGCGCAGCAGCATGAGCGTCCACCAGTCGATGTCGCTGCCCGACTCGAGGCTGCCGAGGCCGTAGATGGAGGCCTCCGTCACGCCAAACCCGGCCCCGACGGCCACGCCAAGCGTGAGCGCCGCCGCCGCCGTCGGCTGTCGCGGCAGCACCAGCGCCACGCCCAGCGCCTTGAACCCTTCCTCCATGATGGGAGCGATGAGCGAGACCGTCAGGAGGACCAGCAGGATCGACTCCCCCTTGGACAGGTAGAGGTCCGGCTGCTGGAAGGAATCCGTCACCTGTTCGAGAGTGCGCAGCCCGTCAAACGCGCCGTTCGCGGCGAGCAGCGCCGTCGAGAGCGCCTGAGCGATAAGGCTGTCCAGCAAGGCGGCCACGCTGGTGACGACGGCGACGCCTACCGCCAGGGCCAGCCAGAGCTGTCGGTGGGTCAACCCCACGGCCGGCGGCGTCAAGCGCAGCCCGCCCCGCGAGGCGAGGGCGATGAGAGAGAGCGCGGGCAGCAGCACGGCTGCGGCGTGGGCCGGCGACATCAGCCACACGAGGGGCTCCTCCACGGCGACGGCGAGCGCTCCCAGGGCGACGGTGCAGCCGAAGAGGGCGAGGAGCGCGGCGGACGGGAAGAAGCGAAACGGGCCGTTGAGCCGCTGGCTGGTCATGGTCAGGCCGTGGAAGCCCAGGATGGCGCCGGGGACGAAGGCGAGGGGGATGGCGGCGCCGACGGCCGCCGCGTCCAGCAACGTCGGCTTGTAGTCTTCGGCGGTGGCGGTCAGGGAACCGGCGAGACCGGCCCCGCTCAGCAGCAACAGGCCGCCGTACACGATGAGCGCCCAGCGGGTGATGTCCGGCAGGCGCCCGCGCGACGCCGGGTTGCGCAGCCAGCGCAGGAAAGCCAGGAGCGCCATTGCCAGGCCGAGCACGGCCAGGGCCCCGCCGGCGGCCGTTAACGCCGCCCGGCCCCGCTCCGGGTCGACCTCGGCGCGGCTCATCTCTCCGACCGGGATGGCGAAGATGAGCATCTCGATGCCGCCGATGGCAAGGGCAACGCCGCTCAGCGCTACGACGAACTGGAGCAGCGGGCGATAGGTCAGCCGCACGGCCACCAGCCCCGAGGCGAGAAGGACGGCGCCGCCAAAGCCGAGCGCATAGGCCTCGGAGGCGTGGCCGTCGGTTGGGACGACGCTGGGCGCGGCCGCGGTCAACATCCCGACGCCGCTTGCCGCCATGGCCAGGCCGGCCAGGAAGGCGAGGACGCGGATGAGCGTGAGGAACCAGTCCCGCTACGGGCACGCTCCCCGGCGCGGGCCAGGGGCGCTGAGACGGCCGCAGGTGCGGTTCCTGTGCTCGGGTGTCCCCAGGGAGCGGCCGGAACGGAGGACGACGGGACGAATACGGCGTCTTCGGTCGCTGAGGAGACGGTGCGGATGGCGTCCGGCTTGGCGACGAAGATGACGCGGCCCCTGTAGGCGGCCTTGTAGAAGTACTCGTCGTCACACAGGAGGGGCAACTCGGAGCCGACGCCAAAGCGAAAGAGCCTCTCGGCATCGGCGTGCGGATCTCTGAGGCCGTCGCAGTCTGCGATGATGCGGATCCGCTCCGCCACGGACGGAACGAACAGCGGCTCGTTCGCTACTGACGAGTCGGCGCGGACGGCGCACGGCTTGGGAACAAAGACGACCCTGTCCCGAAAGGCGACCTTGTAGAAGTACTTGTCGTTGTCACGCAGCAGGCGCAACTCAGAGCCTGCACCGAAGCGGAAGAGCCTCTCGGCGGCGGCGTGCGGATCTCTGAGGCCGTCGCAATCGGCGACTATGCGGATTTGCTCCGCCATCCTTCTCCTCTCTCGGCTGCCCCGCGCTTACGCGACACTCTAGTATAGCTTCGGCGTGTAGGCGAGCCGTCGAAAGGAGGGGGATAGGCGCCTACAGGTCTCGCGTCCTGTTGTCGATGGCGGGGCTCGGCGACAGGGGCATACCCGTTCTTGCCTGGTAGGCGAGTTCTCCCTACTGCTGAGGCTTGCGCCGCCTCAGTGCCTGCACCTCCGATGCGGCATCTTGCAGGTGGGCTGCGATGGCGGCAAGGTATGCTTCTTGCTCCCTCGCCACGGCCCCTTCTACCCGCTCCAATGCTTCCCTGTCAAGGAGCGTGTGGAGAATCGACATGGGTACGAGATCTTCGTCCTGCGACATCTCGGGCGCCTGCAACAGGCTGCACAAGCCGGGGAACCGACGGCAGAGCCAGAAGTAGATCCACCAAGGCTGCCTTTGCACCCGGTCGTCCGGGTCAAGTATCCCGTCGTTGTCGCTGTCGCGCCAGCCGAAGTGCACCGGCGTGTAGCTGCACATGGCCCACGAATTGGAGCGCATGATGCAGTCGACTCCCCCGCCCGCCGCGCAGTTCTGGCAGTTGCCATTGGGTGCCTTCAGATACCCCCACTGACCGCCACAGGTGCAGCCACTGGAAGGGTACTCGTCAGGTGCGCCGAAGATGTGCCCGGTCTCGTGGGCGAAGACGCGGTCGATGTTGCTGGGCCCCCAGCCGTCATTATCATATTGCATGACGATGCGAGGCCCGCCCACGCTGGCGTACGCGAAATGGCCAGCCGGGTACTTGGTAAAGAACGCACAGTACGCCCATCGCGTGCGTAGCTGGCTTCGCAGGTCTTGGATATACGAACTAGCGCCGCTCAGTCCAGGGCCATATCCAAGCTTCGCAAGCGCGGGATCGCGCCATAGGGCTTCCTTCTGGCCGAAGGTGAGACTGCCGGGCCCAGGCGGCGTGTCAAGCGTCACCACCTGAATGTCGTAAGACCAGGACACGCCCGCCTTTGCCTCCTGGCTACCGAGCCAGCTGAGGCCGTTTTGCACCTCGGCCACCACGGTAGCTCGCTCGCTGCGGTCGAACTTGAGGTCCGTGGTTGGCCCCTCCACGATGATCAAGCCTACCGCCACGGAGCCGATGAGAAACGAACTCGTAGGTGATTGGGCCAGTCCGGTGCCCGGGGCGGCGGGAGCCTGAACCGTCGTTCCCTCGTCGGGCGAGGCGGCGTCCGGACTCTGTCCCGGTACCTCGTCCCACAACTCGTCCTTTCGCGGCCGCTCTTGCTTTGCCTTGCTGTAGTCATCGCTCTGTCGCAGGCGCAGCGCTTCAAGGCCAAGCCTGCCTGTCTCATCCAGATCTCTTGTCACGCTGTCGCTCAGTGTCTCTGGCTTCGGGCTCAGGACGGAGCCGGGTAACGTGTCCACCCTTGATCTCACCCCTGCCTCAGCCCCCTTGGGCACCTCGGCTATCATGACTCTGGGCCCAAACGTGTGAAGGATATGTCCCTCACCCGCCTTTACCGACGCGGCCGCCCTCGGCGGCGTCGTGGGCGATTCACTTTCCAGTACGATGGCCTGCTCTTCGATCTCTAGATCACCTGCCATGCTCACCCTCCTTTGAAGCATCTGGAGGCTCAAATCCTGGCGCATCCCACGCCAGCCCTTCTCCAACTCGTTTCTTCGGCGCCGCCTGATGTCGCTCGGCCCAGGCCGAAGCGAAGAGAGACTCGCCGTCGGTTAGAGTCTCCATCACATGTGGCGGCACGGCTGCCTCGCAGACGCTCGTCACCCCGGGTAGCGCGGCGATCTCTCGTGCCTCCCTGGCATCGAGCAGGGGAATGAGGACTCGAGGCGGCAAAGACTGGGCGATCTTGTACTGCGAGGAGATACGCTGAAAGAGATCCCTGCCCTGATCCGGGTCAAGAATCACCAAGAACTCTCTCTTCGTGTCCGCCATGTCACTCCCTCAGGGCGGCTACGTGGTTCTCACCGCTACATTCGAACACAGCATCCCCAGGTGGGTACGCCGTTCCCTGTTGCCAATTGTAGCATCGCTGGCCGCCTTGTCAAGCGCGCTGTGCGTGCCTTCTTCCTGCCATGATCCTGACTGACCCTCGTATCGTCCGCGCTTGTACCCCACCCGCGCTGCGGCTATAGTGACGAAAGGCACAAACAGGGGTCCGGAGAACGGGAGGACTGTGCTCGAGTCCGAAGCTAGCCTCGAGATCCAGGAACTGGTCGCCGAGTTCAAGCCGGGTAGCGCTGAACTGCTGCCCGCGCTGCACAAGGTGCAGCATCGCTACGGGTACATTCCGAAGGAGGCGATGGCGGTGGTCGCCCGGCGGCTACGCGTGAGCGAGGCGCACGTCTACGGCGTCGTCACCTTCTATTCCGAGCTGCACACGACGCCCCCGCCGGGGACGCGCATCGACTGGTGCAGCGGACCGGCCTGTCGCGCCAGGGGCGGCGCGAAGCTGCGGCGGGCGCTGGAGGCTGTGCTCGGCATCGGGATGGAGGAGAACACCCCGGACGGCAAGCTGGGGCTCCACCTGGCCCAGTGCAACGGTACCTGCGATTGCGCGCCCCAGCTATGGGTCGACGGCAAGGTGGTGGGCCCGCTCACCGTGGCCGAGGCCGTCCGCCTGGCGCGCGAGCTGAAGGGCGAGAGCAAGTAGCAGCATGCGAGTAGACGCGGGTGGGGCGCACGGTCATAGCTGGCTTGTCCTTGGACGCAGGGAAGCGATTCCGGGTTGCTGCAGTCTTTCCGGTGCAACAGGAAACGGCGTCGTTCACATGCACACTGTGAGTGGCGACCTGAAGGGCGCCGCTACGGGTTCTCGATCGATGGCGTCTCAATTCGATTTGTGGCCACCAACCGGGTGGGCAAGGGGCGGGCGACAGGCTGAAGCCTGTCCCACGCTGGAAGTCCAAGAGTTGAACTGATGCTGAAGGCGTACGAGGAGCTGCGCAGGAGCGCCGACGAGGTCTGGCAGGCCGTGGAGCGGCCGCCAAGGCCGTTGGTGCGCGTGCCCATCGCCACTTGCAGTATTCCTGCGGGCGCCAACGAGACGTTGGAGGCGCTGCGGCGGGAGGTGCAAGAGCGCGGCCTGGCAGCCGACGTGGGGAGCATCGGCGAGAACGGCCTGTGCTGGCTCGAGCCGCTGGTGGAGGTGCGCAAGCCGGACGGCGGCAGCGTCCTCTACCGGAAGGTGACGGCCGACCAGGTCCCGAAGCTGATCGACGAGGCGCTCGCGCAGGACCCGCCTCAGGCGGGCGACCTCGCGTTCGCCGTGGCCGCCGGCCCAGCCGTGGACGGCGTGCCGCAGCTCTCGGAGATAGATTTCTGGGCGATGCAGGAGCGGCGGCTGCTGGCCCGCTGCGGCGTAGTCGACCCGGAGAACATCGATCACTACATCGCGAACGGCGGCTACGAGGGGCTCGCGAACGCGCTGGAGCAGAGCCAGGAAGAGGTGATCGCGACGCTCCAAGAGTCCGCTCTGCGCGGTCGGAGCGGCTCCGACTTCCCTACCGGGCAGAAATGGGAGTTCCTGCGCACCAAGACCCGGTCGCCCAAGTACCTCATCTGCAACGCCGACGAGGGCGACCCCGGCGCGTTCGTCAACCGGATCCTGATGGAGAGCGACCCCCACTCGATCATCGAGGGGATGGTCATCGGCGCGCACGCCACCGGCGCCGACCACGCCTTCGTGTATCTGCGCGAAGAGTACCCGCTCGCGTTCGAGCGCATGCAGCGCGCGGTGGAGCAGGCCCGCGAGCGGGGCCTGCTGGGCGAGGGCATCCTGGGGAGCGACCTATCGTTCGACGTGACGGTCTTCCGCGGTGCCGGGTCGTACGTCTGCGGCGAGGAGTCCGGCCTGATCTCATCGGTCGACGACGCGCGCGGCATGCCGCGCATCCGGCCGCCGTATCCGGCGGACGCCGGCGTGTTCCACCAGCCCACGAACGTGAACAACGTCGAGACCTACGCGGACGCCGCACTCGTCATGCAACGGGGGCTCGACTTCTACAACTCCGTGGGCATCGAGGGTTACCGGAGCACGAAGATCTTCAGCGTCTCGGGCCACGTCCAGCGGGTGGGGATCGTGGAGTTGGAGTTCGGCTTCCCGCTGCGGAAGCTGTACGAGACCTCGAACCCGGAGCCGGGCAGAAACGGGCATACGCTGAAAGCGGTGCAGGCGGGTGGGCCGCTCACCGGCATCCTGCCGGCGGACCTCGCAATGGAGCTGCCGCTGGACCCGGGCGCCTTCAAGGAGCACGGCGTGCTCATGGGGGGCGGCGGCATCGTCTTCGTGGACGATTCCTCCTGCGTGGTGGACCTGAACGTGATGTTCTCCTGGTTCCTGGAGGATGAATCGTGCGGGCGATGCACGACCTGCCGCGGCGGCAACGAGCGCATGGTGGAGATCTTCCGGCGCGTGGCGCGCGGCGCGGGCCGCGAGGACGACTACGGCAAGATGCGGCTCCTGGGTGACTCGATGCTGTACTCGAACTGCATCCACGGCTCGGCGTCGCCCACGATCATGCTGAAGAGCGCGGAGTTCTTCCGCGAGGAGTTCGACGAGCATATCCTCAACAAGCGCTGTCCGGCGAAGGTGTGCCCGGACTTGATCCGCTACGAGATCGACGGTGCGAGCCCGCAGGCGGCCGATGCGGCCGCGATCTGTCCGGCAGAGGCGGTGGTGCAGGAGGGCGGCGGCTGGCGCATCGACCAGGAGCGCTGCGTCAAGTGCGACGCCTGCCGCGAGGTGGCGCCGGAGGCGGTGCGCGTGGTGGACGCGTTCGCGACGGCCTAGCTCGCGGCCCCTCCTTGTCCGCGCGGCACCCCTTCCGTACAATAGGGCAAACGTTCTTACGCCCCAGGCGCATCAGCCCTGAGTTTGAGAGGCGGGGTGTCCCATGGTGACGCCGATCCGCAGGCAGTACCTCGAGATCAAGCGGCGCTACCCGCACGCTATCGTCTTCTTCCGCCTGGGCGACTTCTACGAGACCTTCGACGACGACGCCAAGCTCATCTCGCGTGAGCTGGAGATCACGCTGACCTCCAAGCCGATGGGGAAGGGCCAGCGCGTGCCGCTGGCCGGCATCCCGTACCACGCCGTCGACGGCTACCTGTCGCGCCTGATCGCCAAGGGCTACAAGGTTGCGATCTGCGAGCAGATGAGCGATCCGGCCACCAGCAAGGGGCTGGTGGAGCGTCAGGTGGTGCGGGTGGTCACGCCGGGCACCGTGGTGGAAGGCAGTCTGCTCGACGAGCGGGCGAACAACTACCTGGTCGCCCTGGCGCCGCCGGGACGCAGAGGCGGCCGGGTCGACGGCGCGACGCCGTGGGCGGACCCGCAGGCGGCCGTCGGCCTTGCCTACGCCGACGTCTCGACCGGTGAGTTCTGCGCAGGGGAGGTGAGCGTGGGTGGGCTGGCCGGCGAGTTGACCCGCCTGCGTCCGGCCGAGCTGCTCCTGCCGGAGGGCGTCGCTCTACCTGAAGGGACTGATGCCGCCGTCACGCCGGTTGCGGTCGACTGGTTCCTGACCGAGGTGGCGGAGTCGGCCCTGCGGGAACACTTCGCGGTCGCCTCGACTGAGGCGTTCGGGCTGGCCGGGCAGCCGCTGGCGGTGGCCGCGGGGGGCGCGCTTCTCCAGTACATGCGGGAGAACCAGCCCGCCTTGGGCGGGTCGCTGCCCTACGTCACACGCCTGCTGGCCTACCGACCGGAGGGTTTCCTGCTCCTCGATGCCGCCACCAGGCGAAACCTGGAGCTGTTCGCTGGCGGACGGGAGGCTAAACGGGAGCACTCGCTGCTGGGCGTGCTGGACATAACGAAGACGGCGATGGGCGCGCGCCTGCTGGGCCGTCGCCTCGGTCAGCCGCTGCTGGACCTGGGGGCGATCGAGGCCCGGCTGGACCAGGTGCAGCTGTTCTTCGAGAGCGCCGTCCGCCGGGGCAAGGCGCAGGAGCTGCTGGCGAAGATGCCGGACCTGGAGCGGCTGTGCGGTCGCGTCGTGACGGGCGTGGCCTCGCCGCGCGACCTGGTGGGCCTGCGGGGCGGACTGGAGCTGGCCCCGGCGCTGCGCGAAGCGGCGTCGGACGAGGCCGCGCCCGCGGCGGTCAGTGAGCTAGCCGGACGCCTGCGGCCCTGCGAGGACGTGGTCGCCGCCATCGCTCAGGCCATCGCGGACGAGCCGGGGGCAACGCTGGAGCAGGGGAACGTCGTGCGGCCCGGCTTCTCGCAGGAGCTGGACAGTCTGCGCGCGATCACGCGGGACACCAAGCGCTACCTGGCCGAGTTGGAGACGAGCGAGCGCGAGCGGACCGGCATCCGCTCGCTGCGCATCGGGTACAACAAGGTGTTCGGCTACTACATCGAGGTGAGCAAGCCGAACCTGCCTTCGGTGCCGGACGAATACGAGCGACGGCAGACGCTGGTCGGGGGAGAGCGCTTCGTCACGCCGCAGCTCAAGGAGTACGAGACGCGGATCCTCACCGCGCATGAGCGCATCGGCGAGATCGAGGCGCAGATCTTTCGTCAGGTGTGCGGGCAGGTGACGTCGGCGAGCGGCCAAGTGCTGGCGCTGGCGGCGGCGGTCGCCGAGCTGGACGTGGCGGTCGCACTGGCCGAAGCGGCCGCGCGCTACAACTACGTCCGGCCCGAGCTGCACGAGGGCGAGGAGATCGAGATCCGGGACGGGCGGCACCCGGTGGTGGAGCGGACGCTGGCTGAGGGCGCGCCGGCTGCCGGCATGCCCAGCGCCTTCGTCCCCAACGATACGCATTTGGCCAACGGCGACGCCCAGATCGTCGTCCTCACCGGACCGAACATGGCCGGGAAGTCCACGTACCTGCGGCAGGTGGCACTGATCGTGCTCATGGCGCAGGTGGGGAGCTTCGTGCCGGCCGCGTCGGCGCGCATCGGGCTGGTCGACCGCATCTTCACGCGCGTCGGGGCGCAGGACGACCTGGCGTCGGGGCAATCGACCTTCCTGGTGGAGATGCTGGAGACGGCGAATATTCTACACAACGCCACCCGCCGCTCCTTCGTGGTGCTCGACGAGATCGGGCGCGGGACGAGCACCTACGACGGCATGGCGATCGCGAGGGCGGTGGTCGAGCACCTGCACAACCGACCCGAGGCGTCGCCGAAGACGCTCTTCGCCACGCACTACCACGAACTGGTGGAGCTGGCGAGTCAGTTGCCGCGGGTGCGCAACGAGAACGTCGCCGTGGCGGAGGAGGAGGGCCGGGTGGTGTTCCTGCACAAGATCGTGCCGGGCGGCGCCGATCGCAGCTACGGCATCCACGTGGCGGAGCTCGCTGGCCTGCCCAACAGCGTGATCCAGCGCGCCCGCGAGGTGCTCGCGGCTCTCGAGCAGGGCGCTGACGGCAGGAGAGCGGCCCGGCGCCGCCCCTCGGACGTGCCGAAGGAGCAGCTACCGCTGATGCCGGCCCGACCGGAACTCGTGGACGAACTGGCCGGGCTCGACATCGACTCCATGACGCCCCTGCAGGCGCTGACGAAGCTGTACGAAGTGCGGGAGAAGGCGCGGGGGGAGGGGTAGATGACCCTCACCCCGATCCCCTCTTCCTCCCAAGGCGGACGCGGCCCAGGGGGAGAGGGGCGAGCGGGCTGCTGGACTGACGGACTTTGGGCCTGCCCGAGGTGAGGGATGTATCGCCGCGAGCGGAGCGAAGGGTCTCCGGGTTCTCGTTGAGTCAGATGCTTTCCGCCGGTGGCGGACAGGCCGCTTTGCTCAGCGTGACGTTAGAGAGTGTCTTGGGTGGGTCTCAGATCCCCGTGCCTACGCCGATCGCGGTGCCGATGCCGAAGGTGAACGCGGCGCTTGTGCGCCCTC
>CAYOSF010000001.1:81285-470988 GCA_964406605.1 uncultured Dehalococcoidia bacterium
GGTGAGGGATGTATCGCGGCGAGCGGGGCGAAGGGTCTCCGGGTCCTCGTTGCGTTAGATGTTTTCCGCCGGTCGCGGACAGGCAACTTCGTTTAGCATGACAGCAAGCGGCGTTTGGTTGCTCTCTAGATTCCTGTCCCTACGCCGATCGCGGTGCCGATGCCGAAGGTGAACGCGGCGCTTGTGCGCCCTCACCCCCATCCCCTCTTCCTCCCAAGGCGGACGCGGCCCAGGGGGAGAGGGGCGAGTTGTCTGTCGAACTGACCAAGCTTTGGGCCTGGCCGAGGTGAGGGGATGTCGCCTCGAGCGGAGCGAAGGGTCTCCGGGTTCTCGTTGCGTTAGATGCTTCGCTCCGCTCAGCGTGACGTTAGAGAGTGTCTTGGGTGGGTCTCAGATCCCTGTGCCCACGCCGATCGCGGTGCCGATGCCGAAGGTGAACGCGGCGCTTGTGCGCCCTCACCCCCATCCCCTCTCCCAGGGGGAGAGGGGCGAGCGGCCTGCTGGACTGACGGACTTTGGGCCTGCCCGAGATGATGGGATGTCGCTGCAAGAGGGGCGAGCGGCCTGTGAGTTCTCGTTGAGTCAGATGCTTTCCGCCGGTGGCGGGCAGGCAGCCTTGCTCAGCGTGACGTTAGAGAGTGTCTTGGGTGGGTCTCAGATCCCCGTGCCCACGCCGATCGCGGTGCCGATGCCGAAGGTGAACGCGGCGGCGATGGCGCCGATGGTGAGCTGGCGGGCGCCGCTGTAGACGGCGCTGCGGCCGGTGAAGAGTGAGACGCCCACGCCCACCGCGAACAGCGCGACGCCGCTCATGGCGGCGCTGACGGCGAACTGCATCCAACCCGCGCCGGTGAAGTAGGCGATCACCGGTACGACCGCCCCGGCGGCGAAAGCGAAGAAGGAGCCTATCGTGGCGCCCCAGGGCGACCCCAGCTCGTCCGGGTCGAGCCCTAGCTCCTCACGGGCCAGCGTATCGAGGGCTGTCTGCTTGCTCTGGATGAGGCGGTCGGCGAGCTGCATCGCCTCTGTGGCCGGGATTCCCTTTGCGCGGTAGATGAGCGCCAGCTCGGCGCGCTCCTCCTCCGGCGCGATCGTTAGCTCGGTCTCCTCCAGGGCGATCTGGCGCTCGAACAGCTCGCGCTGGGCGCGCATGGAGACGTACTCGCCCGCACCCATCGAACAGGAGCCGGCCAGCAGCCCGGCGACACCGGCGAGGACGACGAACTGGGCGTCGGCCTGTGCGCCGGCGAACCCCATCACGAGGGCCAGGTTGGACACGAGGCCGTCGCTCAGGCCGAAGATGGTGGCGCGCAGGGTACCGCCGCCGCCCGTGCGATGCCACCGCTCGTGCTGGACGATCTCGACCGGGCCGGTACCACGCGTCATGTGCCCCAGCGCCCGGAAGTGGCCCATCTCCTCGCCGGCAAGCCCGGCGACGGCGGGGTCCTGCTCGGGCTCGCGGTAGGCGGTGGCGTCTCGCGCCTCGAAGCTCTCGACGATGGGCAGCACGGCGCCGGCGCCGAAGAGCCGGGCCAGCAGACCGAGCACCCGTACGCGCAGACTGGCGCGATGCGTCGGGAGAGGAACGCCCATCCGCTCGAGGCGGACGGCCATGATGTGGGCGTGACGCTCCTCGGACTTCGCAATCTCCAGCAGAATGCCGGCACGCTCCTCGGATCGCTCGTGGCGGGCGAGCATCCGGTAGAGGGCGGCGGCGTCCAGCTCGCCTCGCCAGTTGTCGAGGAGTAGGTTCGCGCCTACAACCGAGGGAGCGTCCTCGGGGGGCGCGGACTCCGGCGGTGCGCTCTTGTCAGGGCTCATATGGCGCCATTGTAAACGCGGGGCGCGCTGACCGCAGCTTGGCTGCGAACGCACCCGTGCAACACGTCGCGCAGAGCGGGTCGTGGGTCATCGTCATCGCCTATCGCGGCCATTATGGCAAGTCTGCTTGACCCCCGTCCGGAGGGGTTGTACCGTGCTGTCGCGACATAGAAAGAGCACCAAGAAACAGCACCAAGGGAGGACAAGATGGAATTCAGGAATGCAGTTGTGGTCGATGCCTGCCGCTCGGCCTTCGCCCGTGGCGGGCGCGGCAAGCTCGTGGCCACGCGCCTCGATGAGGCCAGCGCGATCGTGCTCCGTGCGCTGCTGGAGCGCAACCCGAAGGTCAAGCCGGCGATGATCGAGGATATCGGCCTGGGCAACGTGATGGGCGTGGGGGAGCTGACCTTGATCGGCGCGAACGCGATCGCCCGTCTCGCTGGTTTGCCTTCCGAGACGACCTCATTTGACTCGAACCGGCAGTGCGGCTCCAGCATGGAGACCCTGCACCGGGTCGCCCAGAATATCATGGTCGGGGGGGCGGAGTGCGGCGTCGCCATGGGCGTGGAGCGCATGGGCCGGACCCTCGGCGCTGAGAGTGTCATGCCCAGGGGTGCGACCACCCGGATCACGGAGTTCAACGCGAAACGGCTCCAGCAGACGCCGGAACAGCGCAACATGGCTCCGGACCACGACGAGAATTTCTCGGTGCCGTTCCCGGACTACATCCTGGACTCACCGCCGTTGCAGGGGATGACGCAGACGGGCCAGAACGTCGCTGAGGTATACAGCCTGACGCGCAAGGATCTGGACGAGTTCGCGTACCACAGCCAGATGAAGTGCGCCGCCGCCTACGAGAAGGGGATCTACAAGGAGGAGATCATCCCGCTCGAAGTGGAGACCCCCATCTTCGACGACGAGGGGAAGTGGCTGCCCGACGAGCACGGTGAGAAGGTCGTGTTCGAGCAGGACGAAGGGTTGAGGCCCAACACGACCATGGAGGCGCTGGCCGGGCTGAAGCCGGTGGGGGGTGTACAGAGCTTCGGTGGCAAGGAGATCGTCATTACGGCAGGCAACTCCTGTCCGACCAACGACGGCATCTCCGCAGCCCTGCTGATGAGCGAGGACAAGGCCAAGGAGCTCGGTCTGGAGCCGCTGGCGCGCATCGTCGGCTTCGGTGTCGCCGGCGTCAAGCCCCAGCTCATGGGCATCGGTCCGATTCCGGCGACGAGGAGGGCGTTGAAGAACGCGGGCATCACTGCCGACCAAATCGACCGCGTGGAGTTCAACGAGGCCTTCGCCGCGCAGGTGATCCCTTCCTGCAGCGAGTTGGGCATTGCGCTCGAGAAGGTGAACGTGAACGGCGGCTCTCTCGCCATCGGTCACCCGCTGGGTGCGACCGGCGCTCGCATCGTCGGGACTGTCGCGCGCGAGGTGCGCCGTTCGGGCGTGCGCTACGGTCTGGCCACTCAGTGCATCGGCGCTGGGATGGGCATCTCGACGATTGTCGAGGCGCTGTAGAACTGCCGTCGAAGCGCCCGCATCGGGTAGCAGGAATTCCAGAAGCCCGGCCGCGCTTACCGCGGCCGGGCTTCGTTGCTAGAATGGCGCAGGAGGTCGTTCCACTGTGCCAATCCGGGTGCTCACCCCGCAGGAAGCCGCCCGCATCGCGGCGGGTGAGGTAATCGAGCGGCCCGCTTCCGTCGTCAAGGAGCTTGTCGAGAACGCGCTTGACGCGCATGCGCATCAGATCACGGTGGAGACGCGCCAAGGGGGCATCGCTTTCCTTCGCGTGACGGACGACGGCGAAGGCCTCCCGCCCGAGGAGCTTCAACTCGCGTTCGAACGTCACGCCACCAGCAAGCTCACCTCAGAAGACGAGCTGTGGCGTATCGCTACGCTGGGTTTCCGAGGCGAGGCGCTGCCCAGCATCGCTGCCGCGGCCGACGTGGAGTTGGTCTCGCGACCGGGGGGTGCACTAGTGGCGGGTCGTATCGTCCTGCGTGGGGGCGAAGTAGCGCACCAGGGGAGCGCGGGCGCGCCGCCGGGCACCTCCGTGACAGTACAGGGGCTCTTCCGCCGCCAGCCGGCACGCCTCAAATTCCTCCGCTCTCCGGCCGCCGAGGGCGGCCAGATCGCCACGGTGGTGACGCAGTACGCCCTGGCGTACCCGGAGGTGCGCTTTGCGATGCGGGCCGACGGGCGCTCGATTCTGGGGACGCCCGGCAACGGTGACCTGCGGGACGCCGTCGCGGCCGCCTACGGCGTCGAGCTGGCGGCCGACCTTCTGCCAGTGAGCGGAGAGCCCCAGGGAGCGATCACGGTGAGCGGGCTCGTCAGTTCGCCTGCCGTCTCGCGCGCGAACAGGAACTACATCTCGCTGTTCGTGAACCGGCGCTGGATCCGGCATCGGGCACTCACGTTCGCGGTCGTGGAGGCGTACCAGGGGATGCTGCCGGCGGGCCGCTACCCGGTGGCGATCGTCGAGCTGCGGCTGCCGGCCGACCAAGTAGACGTCAACGTCCACCCGACAAAGGCGGAGGTGCGCTTCAGAGACGAGCGCGCGGCCTTCGCGGCGGTGCAGCGCGCGGTCCGTGGCACGCTCTCAGCCCGCGCGCCGGTGCCGGGACTTGCCTTTGGAGATTCAGAGATAGGAGCCGGGACGCCGCGCTTTGAGGTGGTGGACAACGCCTACGGGCCGCAGGCGCCTGTCGGGCAGCCACCTCGTGCGCCGGCTCCGCTGGGCGACATGCAGCGGCGAGAACTGAATGTCGAGGGTCCGGCGGCCGATATCGCGGCGCCGGAAGCGCCCCGCTTGCTGGAAGAAAGCGCGCTGCCCCTCCTGCGGCCCATCGGTCAGGTGAGCAACAGCTACGTCATCGCTGAGGGCCCGGAAGGGATGTATCTGGTCGACCAGCACGCCGCGCACGAGCGGGTGCTGTACGAGCGCTTCCTGACGCAGCTACGTGACGGCGTGAAGGAGGTGCAGCCGCTACTGCAGCCGGCGCCGGTGGAGCTTACGGCGAGTCAGCGGAGCATGCTCGAGAGCTTTGGGGAGGAGCTGGCGGCGGCCGGGCTCATGGTGGAGCCGTTCGGTGACGGCGCCTATCTGGTGCGGGCGGTGCCGCCCGCGCTCGCGGGGAGCGACGTAACGAGATCGGTTGGCGAGCTCCTCGACCTGCTGTGCCGGGAGGACGGGCCGACGGAGCAGCCTTCCCATCGTGTCGCGGCCTCACTGGCGTGCCACGCGGCCGTGCGCGCCGGGCAGACCATGAGCGACGAGGAGCAGCGGGAGCTGCTGCGGCTGCTGGAATCGGCCGAGCACCCGCGGACCTGCCCGCACGGCCGCCCTACCATGATCCACCTCAGCACCGGCGAGATCGCCCGGCAGTTCCGGCGAAGGTAGGGGATCTAGGACACGGTCGTGGCGTGGTTGCGGGCGGGGCGACCTCATCGGACGCACGGTCGCCCGCTGTCACCCGGCGATCCGGTACAGCACGATGAGCAGGCCGGCGAACAGGGCGGCGTGCACGGCTTCCCAGATGCCCAGCTTGGTGACCTCGACTGATGAGGTGTTTCGCTATAGGCGGTGCGCGGCCTTCCCCATCATCGGTATGAACGCGAGGGCGGCCAGACCGGGCATGGCGCCGCCTGCCGCCGCGGCCGCCAGCGCTGGAACCAGGGCCAGGTGGTAGAGGACGACCGTCCGGCGGCGCTCGTCCCGCAGAGCGGCGGCCCTGGGCGTCTCGGGCGCCAGCGACAGCCGCACGTAGGTGATGCCGCCCCAGAGATAGAGGGCCGCGGGCAGCCAGAGGAACGCCGTCCACCTATCGAACTCGCCGGTGCCCGCGTAGGCCACGGACGGCGCAAGGAGGGAGAGCGACCCGACTATCACCGCCTCGCCCAGCACGCGCCGGCGCACCCGCAACCACCGAATCGTCGCCACGCTGAGCGGCCCGAGGGCGATACCGGCGCCCAAGGGGAGGAGTATCCACCGGTCCCAGTGGGTTACGGGTGGGACCACGGCCGAGTGCAGCCCGATCCCGAAGAGCAGAGCCCACACCAGGTAGCGAGGTTCGCGGGGCCGGCTGGCCCGCCAGCTTTCCATGGCCGCTCTGAGCAAGAACCCCAGGATCGATGCCGCGAAGAGCAGCCAGGCGGGCAGGCTGGGCGCGGTGATGGCGAAGAGACCGGTCAGTGCGGGCAGCAGTAGCCAGGCCCACGTGCCGTGCTCTCGAGGCAGAGGCGGCTTCGCCGCGCGCAGCAGAGCAGAGCGAAGCGGGACGGAACGGCCGGCGGTTTCGAGGACGGGCATAGTATAAACACCGCGCCCGGTGGGGCGCAGTGAAAGGCGCGCGTGCAGAAGCCAGGGATCGGATCCCATGATCCGCGGGATGCTACGCCTACGATCAGGATACGGGCTTCCTTCGAGAGGACGCCAGCGCCTTCCGAGGAGAGGGGTCCCTAGCCGCGCGAACTCCTGCCTTGCCGTGCCCGGGCCAAATGTACCGCCTCCGCGATCACCTCGGCGATGCGGGGCACGACCTGACGCGGCGCGAAGCGCAGGGCCCGTTGCCGCAGCTCGCCGGCTACTCGACGGCGGTCCTCGGCGTCGTGCAGGTAGTGGTCAAGCCGTTCGAACAACTCCTCGGGCGTGCGGTAGAGGGCGTCTCGGTAGTTGCCGGTGATCTCCGGATAGCTGGCCTGATCCGGCAGCAGGCAGCAGTTCCCCGTGTACATGGCTTCAACGGTCGAAACGCCGAACGTCTCGTGCCGGGCAGTGGACACCTGGATGTCGGCCTGCCAGAGCAGCCGGAAGTAGTCCTCCAGGCTCAAGGTGCCGCCCACGTCCAGCCGACCGGGGAAGCGCTGCTGGAGCTGCGTGATCCGCCCCTCGACCTCGGTTCCTTGCACGTCTCGGGTGATGACGACATGGCAGTCATGGGCGGCGAGGGCCCTCTCGGCCGCGTCCAGGAAGAGGCCGGGCTCCTTGCTCGGCACCAGCGAGTGGTTGAAGACGATCGTCGGGCGCGGGAGCGTTTCGTCGGTGCGGGCGGCGTCGATTGCATTCGTGTTGATCGGCAGGCCGACGGTGCGCAGCCGCTCCTCCACCTGCCGCGCCACCTCGGGTTGCCAGTCAGACAGGTTGCTGATCAGCTTCTGACGGAAGTACTCGCTCACCACGCAGATCCGGTCCATGGCCAGGAAGTTGCCCAGGTCCGTCACCTCCATACCCGGGTAGTGAATGAAGCGGTACTCATCGGTCGGGTCCCAGTGACTGCCGTGGGTGTAGCCGGTGACGGCGGCCCCAATGCCCAGGTCGGCGAAGATGCGACGCATCTCCTGAGGGAACTGTTGGAAGATGTGGAAGATGAAGACGGCGTCATATTCCTCGGGCGGGATCCGGAGGATGGCCTGGTAGCCACCCAGGATCCAGGCAAGGCGCCTGCGCTCGATGTCCGCCAACCCTTCGGGCGTCTCAGGCTCGACCCGGCGCACCTGGACGCCGTGGCGGGGCAGTTCGTCCGCGACCGCGTCGGCGACGGTAATGCCGTACCCGACCGCGTCAGACGCCTTGTACTCCTGGTCTCGTGAAACGAACCCCTGGAAGAAGAGTATGCGCAAGCTCATGCTGTCGAAAGACTCCTCAGCGCTGTTGCGAGTCGCATCATCGATGCCATGCCGGGCATCGGTTTGTGTACCCGCTTGTATGCAAGATTCCCTTCCTCGTGTGTGGAGCGTGCGCGGCTCAGCCGGGCGACGGCGCCCCGCGCGCGCTCGCAAGGAATGGTATTGTACGGGCCCTCACTTGTGCCAGTTGCGCTCCTCCCTGTACTCGGGGGCTCGCGTTGACACGGCTTGGGCACCTTGGTTAGGTTGAATTGATCACCCCAACGCG
The DNA here is from genome assembly GCA_964406605.1 of uncultured Dehalococcoidia bacterium. Lineage (GTDB taxonomy): Bacteria > Chloroflexota > Dehalococcoidia > DSTF01 > RBG-16-68-14 > CAYOSF01. The sequence goes on from CAYOSF010000001.1 coordinate 89,006, forward strand.
TACCTTGACACCGGAACGATTCGTTTGACATCGGGAGGAAGGCCGGCCATGCAAGAACCGGCGAAGGGAGGACACCCGTGAATCCGATGGAGATACTGGCGAAGGAGCACGACCTGATCAGGCAAGCGCTGGATAGCTGCCGTTTGGCGCGACAGAAGATGGAGGAGGGCACCAACCCTCCGGCTGAGTTCTTCGAGAAGATGGTGGAGTTTGCCCGCACGTACGTCGACAAGCGCCATCACTTCAAGGAGGAGTACCTGATGTTCGGCCGGCTGGCGGAGATACACCGGAGCGACCTTGACGCCGAGATCGAGGCTCTCAGGCAGCAGCATGACCACGGCCGTGAATTCGTCAGCGAGATGGCCAACGCGCTCGACGGCTACTCAAAGGGCAAGGACGCTCAAGTGACGATCATGCTGGAGAACCTTGCCCCGTACACGACCATGCTCAGGCACCACATCCTCCGGGAAGACCGCGTCTTCTACCCGATGGTGGTAGAGGAGCTCTCTCGGGAAGAGATGGACGACCTAGCCGCTCTGTACACGAAAGAAGACGAGAAGCCTGAGCGCGGCACGATCGAAGGCATGGAGGCGCTTGCGCAGGAGCTGGGAACGCTCGTGTAGCTGACGGGCGGTTGCCGGCGGGGGACCTACGTCTGCCGCGCCTGCCAATCGAGGACGCGGCGCAAGGCCTGGGCGGCTCGGGAAACTGAGACGAACGTAGCCAGTCCGCGCGCCGCCGCCTCCTCCTGAAAGGCGAAGACCGCCTCCGTCGCCTCCTTGGCCATAGCCGGGCGCAAGACGAACGCCACCGGTTTCTTGAAGCGGACCATCGCCTCCGCGGTGGAGGCGGCCAGCCGTCGGGCCTGTTCCGCCGGGTCGAAGTCCGCCGCCCGCGGCGGTCCCCAACCTACGGCCGCCTGGAGAAGGATCACATCGATCTCCGGCGCCTCCGCCACCAGCCGCAGCGTCTCCGCCTGGAGACGTTCGCCTTCGGGCCCGAAGGCGACATTCGTGTCGACGGGATTACGCACGCTGGTGCCGGCCACGGGAGTGAACTCAGCGAGCGCGCGCTGTGTCGCCTCCGGGAGCGGTGGAACCTTCAGCCCGGCCGAGGCGACGGCATCCGCAGAGAGAACGCTGTGCCCGCCGCCCACGCCGACGATGCCCACGCCGGGCCCTGAGAGCCGCTTCAAGAACCTGAAAGCCACCGTGCAGTCGATGAACTCCTCCATGTCGTCCACCCGGACCGCGCCGGCTTGCCGGCAGGCAGCATCGAAGATCTCGAGGCCACCGGCCAGGCTTCCAGTGTGGGAGATGGTTGCCCGGCCGCCCGCCTCGGTGCGGCCTCCCTTGAGGATGATGACGGGCTTCGCCGCGGCAGCGAGGCGGAGGGCGGCCAGGAAACGCTGGCCGTCCTTGACGCCCTCGATGTAGGAGGTGATGATCTCCGTGCTGGGGTCCTCGGCACAGTACTCGAAGAAGTCGCTCTCGTCCAGGTCGGCGGCGTTGCCGTAGCTGATGACCTTGCTGAAGCGCAGGCCGTGGACGGCACCAGTCCGGCAGAAGTCGCCGGCGTTCGCCCCGCTCTGCGAGATCAGGGCGATGGGGCCCGGCTCCTTGGGCATCTCGGGCATCATGGCGAGCCGCGTCGCGGGGCAGTAGAGGCCCATGCAGTTGGGCCCGATGACCCGTATCCCCAGCTCCTTCGTGCGACGTACGATGTGCGCTTCCAACTGGGTTCGTTCTTCGTCCCCGGTCTCGCTGAAGCCGGCGGTGAAGAAATGGATCGCCTTCACTCTCTTCTCGCCGCAATCCTCGATGAGCTCCGGCACGACCGAGGCCGGCACGCTGGAGATGACATAGTCGACCGTTCCCGGGACGTCTCGTAGCCGTGGATAGCACTTGAGCCCCTGGATCTCGTCCGCCTTGGGGTTCACTGGATAGAGCTTGCCCTCATAGCCCCCGGCTACCATGGCGCCGAGAAAGCCGCTCCCCGGCCCCGGACTGGTGCTCGCGCCGGCGATGGCGATGCTGCGTGGATGGAAGAGGAACTCCAACGGGTGACTGCTTCTGCTCATATGCACTCCGAGGATATCAGTGCCGTGCCGGTGGATCTGCCCGCACGACGGCCCGGCCGGCCGCCGGTCGGCCAAACGTGGATGTCGATCGCGACCACGGCGGCATCCGGTGTGTTGTTCGGTCGGTCCCTGAAAGTAGTCTCTGCGGACCAGCCGTCTTTGCGGCCGTCAGTCACAGCGACCTCCAGCCCGCAGTCTGCGGTGTCCAAGATAGGCTACTCGATGCCCAGCTCGCAGCGCACGGCGCGGACGCCCTGCATCATGACGCGCAGCTTGGCCTCCGCCTCGTCCCAGGTGCGGGTCTTCAGGCCGCAGTCGGGGTCGATGTACAGGCGCTCCGTGGGTAGGACTTCCAGCCCACGCTTAATGCCGGCCTTCACCTCATCGACGGTCTCGATGGTGTGCGTGTGGACGTCAACGACACCCCAGGCGATCTCCTTGGTGTCCGAGAAGCCGCGGGTCTTGAACAGCTCGGCCAGGTCGTAGCCCCTGTTTGCCATCTCCAAGTCGAACTGCTTGACCGGCAGGTCCAAGAAGCGAGGATACGCGGCCGGGAAGTCGCCGTAGCAGATGTGGGTCCCGGTCGTCGCCTGGAGGCCTTCCGTGACGATCCCCATCGCCTCGATGGCAAGCTCGATATCCTGCAACCGCGTTGAGAGAGCCGGCTCATCGACCTGGATGAACGGCGCTCCGGCGCGGTCCAGCTCGACGGCCTCCTGGTGCACGGCGCGGGCCATGTCGAGGACGGCTTCGCGGAAGTCGTCGTACCCCTCCAGGAAGGACCACTCGACCATCGTGTACGGGCCGGTAAGCACACCCTTGACCGGCTTCGTGGTGAGGCTCTGAGCGTAGCGCCACATGTCGAGGGTGATGGGCGCCTCCCACCTTACCTTGCTCTTGACGACCGGCTTGTGATAGTAGCGGTTGCCATACGAGCGCACCAGGCCGCCGATCTCCATGCCGGGGAGGTGCTCGGCGAAGAAGGCAACCATGTCCCCGCGGGCCATCTCGCCGTCCACCAGGATGTCCAGCCCGATATCCTCTTGCAGCGCGATGACCTCTCGCGTCGCCTTCCGCTCCAGATCCTCCAGCTCCTCAGCGGAGAGCTTGCCGGCGGCGAATTGGCTGCGGGCCCGCTGGAGGTAGTCCGGCTTTGGGAAACTGCCGACGGTGGTGGTGAGAAGCCTTCCGTTCATGCGGCCATCGCCTCCGCCTTTCGCACCCCGTCCGCGAGGCGCCGGAGCTTCTCCTGGGCGACCTCTCGGGGCAGAAACTCAAGGCCCGCGCTGGGGCTGACGTGGATCCGGTCCGGCGCGACGCCGTCCGCCAGCGCTAGGATGCGCTCGGCGATCTGCTCCGGCGACTCCAGCCTGGTGTTGCGCGCATCGATGATACCCAGGCCGAGCTTCTTGGTGAACGATGAACCCCGCACCAGCGAGCCGTTCCTGCCGCCCATGACGAAGTCGAGCCCGATGAGATCGAAGGGGAGATCGAGAAGCTGCGGGAGGATGCCCTCCGCGTCGCCGAAATAGAGGTACAGCGCGGTCTCCGCAGTCAGTCCGGCCAGCAGCCGCTGACAGACGGCAGCGAAGCTCGGGAGATCCTCCTTGTACTGGAGGACGGCCGGCTCGTTGAACTGAATGAGAGAAGCCCCGGCCTCCTGCAGCGCCCGCGCCTCCTGGTTCAGCGCCTCGGCCAGGGCCGCGGCAAGCGCCTCCACGGACCCGTAGTGCCGGTCGACCGAGAGGCGGGCCAGTGTGTAGGGACCGGTGAGCACCGCCTTCACCGGCTTCGAGCTGTGCTCCTTGGCGAAGGTGAAATCCCGCACCGTGATCGGTTCTCGCCAAGACACGTCGCCCTCGATGACCGGCTGGCGGTAGTACATGTTCGTATCGAACCAGCGGATGAGGCCGCCGATGGAGACTCCGGACAACCTTCGTGCGAGGTAGGTCTGTTCGTCCTCCCAGCGGATCTGTCCGTCCGTCACCAGGTCCAGGCCGGCCTGCGCCTGCTCCTGCAACGCCTCCACGGTGACCTCATCCTCGACCTGATGCAGGTCCTCCGCGGTGATCTCACCGCGGTCGAGCTTTCTGATCGCGTTGCGCAGGCGGGCGGGGCGCGGCCGGTTGGGAATCTTCGGGTAGCTGCCGACGACGGTGGCGATCATGCGGATCTTCCTTGCTCCAGGGCCCTACACAGAAGGAGGGCCGTGGCTTACGGCCCTCGGGCCCCGAGAGGTGCCCTCATAGAACACGAGCAGTCTCAGTCTAGCATCGCGGCGACGAGGCGGTCAACGAGGGGATACCTCGCACTCAGCGGCGCACCGCACGTTGACGCTGGGTGCTTTGTCGGGGCACGATACTCACAGCGCTCCGCGAGATCGGGGCGCGCAGTCTGCCTTGGGAGGGATGGGATGAAGCTCGCTGACAAGGTTGCCATCATCACCGGGAGCAGCCGCGGTGTGGGCAAGTTCATGGCGGTGGAGATGGCCAAGGAGGGCTGTCACATCGTCGTCGCTGCCCGCACCGAACGGGAGAGGGACCCCAAGCTACCCGGCACGATCCACTCGACCGCCGAAGAGATCCGCGCAATGGGGGCGCGCGCTCTTCCGGTGCGTGTTGACGTAACGGATGAGGACAGCGTGCGGGCGATGGTCGGGGCAGCCTTGGAGGAGTTCGGCCGGATCGACATCCTCGTGAACAACGCCGGCATCATGTTCCCGGGGCGGCTCTGGGAGATCCCCGCGAAACGCTGGGACCTGGTAGTGCGGGTCAACGTGCGGGGTCCCGTCGTCTGCTGTCAGGCGGTGCTACCGCACATGATCGAGCGCAGGGACGGCGTCATCATCAATGTCTCGTCGATCGTCGCCGACCAGAGCGGCGGGGGCAATATCTCCTACAGCGTCACCAAGGAGGCGCTGCGCAAGATGAGCGAGGGGCTGGCGGAGGAGGTCAGGGAGTACAACATCCGGGTCTTCGCGCTGTCGCCGGAGGGCCTGGTAGTCACGCCCGGCACCATGTACCACAGCCTGCCGGACCAGGTGCCGTCGGGGCCGTTCGTCGAGGCGCCCGAGGCCATGGGGCGGGCCGCGATCTTTCTCTGCGGTGACGAGGGGAAGCCGCTGAGCGGGCAGCACTTCTACAGCCGCGCGCTCCTTCGCGAGCGAGGCTTGTGGGCCGATCCCGCGCCGTCGGCCGGCGCTTGACGCCGCATCCGGGCCCACGCGGGAGTGGGGGCGTGAAGGGGGCTTCTCTCACTTGAGGTAGTATGGTATATTCATGCAAGCGTATTAGCAGCTTAGTCACGCGAGGGAGCGTATGCCCGCCGATCCTTTCGAAAACTACCTCGACCTTGTAGAAGCCGCCCGGATCCTTCGCATTCACCCCCAAAGCCTGCGCCGCCTGATCAAGCAGAAGAAGGTTCCGGCTGTCCTCTTCGCGGGCAAGTATCTCATCGAGCGGGACAAGCTGGAGATGTTCCAGGCCAACTACGACCCCCGCCCCGGCCGCAAGCCTATTCGCCGCCTGTTGTAGAACGACGGAATCCGGGAGAACGACAGAGGCCGGGACGACCCCGGCCTCTGTGGTGATTCTAGAGGGGTGAGCTATTCCTGGGTGCCCACGATCACGATCAGGTCCGTCCCGCCATCAAGAGCGCTAGTGCCGACCCAGACGGCCGTCCGGCCGCCGTCCGTCGTCCAGACGCCGAAGCCGCCCGAGTCTTCGCCGTCACCGCCGCTGAAGACCCACACCTCGTCCCAGTCGCTCAGCTCGTCCCGGTAGAAGTCGATCACCGCTTCGGGCGAGTCGTCGACGTCGTATTCCTTGTACTCAATGCTCGTGAAGGCTTCCGGGTCCACCTCGTCGCCGGGGACGAAGAAGGGGATATCGCTGCTGCTGAAGCTTCCAGACCCCGTCTCATCGGCCCCCGATGGGACCGGGATGTCTCCGAGTGATGCGCCGCCGCCGTCGCCGTTACCGTTCTCGTCAGCGGTATCGCCCTCCTCGGTGGCGGTGGCTTCCTCCATGCCGTTGCCGTCGCCGGTATCCTCATCGCCGACGGTGGCGGTGGCAGCCGGCTCCTCGCCGTTGCCGTTCTTGTCTCCGTTGTCGTCGCCGCCGCAGGCCACCACGAGCAGGCCTGCGAACAGCGCTATGATTACCAGCCATGCGCGCGTAGAAGTGACCATATGTATACCTCCTTGCGTGATTTGCGCCTGAATTTTATGGAGTGTACCAGCACCGGTTCTGAGGATCAACACCGGCGGAGCCGGTGCTGCGGACCTACTTTTCGCCCTCCAGGCGGCGGTGCGAGTGGATGAATTCCGTCGTCCTCCGATAGTCGTCCTCGGAGATCTTGCCGCTGGACATGAGGTAGTTCATGAGCACTTCCAGGCTCAAGATGGAGACCAGGTTGATGCCCTGTCGGCGCAACCTCTGATGGCCTCCCTGCTGCCGGTCCAAGAGAACGACGGCGTCCCGCACGATGAGGCCGGCCTCTCCCAACTGAAGCGCGGTCTCCAGGATGCTGCTCCCGCCGGCCAGAAGATCGTCCATGATGAGGGCGCGCTGGTTGGGGTGGTACAGGCCTTCCACGTCGCTGCCCAGCTCGTCGGGGCGTGGGTGCAGGTACACCATGGGGGTCTTGGTGGCGATCGAGAACGCGCTTGCGATGTGCAGCCCGCCGAAGGGCACGCCGGCCACGAGGTCGAACGGCTGGACCTGGTGATGGAGCATACTCTGCCGCGCCTGGATCTCCTGCCAGATGATGCGGGCTGCCCGCGAGAGCGAGGCGGGATGCCCGATCAGGAGGCGCAGATTGACATAGACCGGGGAGTTGACCGTGGTTCGTCCGAGGGTGAAGCTACCGAACTGGACCGCACCCAGTTTCCAGAGGGTCTCTGCCAGCCAGAGGTTGCTCTTGTGGCCGATCTGTCGTCGCTGCGGCATAGGGCTTCCGTGCCCGCTGAACACAGCATAAGGGCTTTCCCGAGAACGGGAAAGCCCTTGCTGCTATGTGCCTTGGTTCTTTGACCTGCGCCGGACCCCCAACCGGGAAACCCCCGGAACAGCTTATTGGGTATCGTCCAGAGCGATCGCCCTACAGCCAAACGTGGGGCTCGACGCTTCCGGGTGCCCTACCATCTCCTGGTAGGGCGCTAACTGTCGACTTGCCAGACTCCACAGAGGATCCGAACGTTCATTCGCAACCTCCTTACAAGGCGCCAGGCAGGCGCTCTCGGTCTTCCTCCTTATGATATCACTGGGCCCAGGACTTGTCAATAGGGTGAGACGCTCATCCCTTCCGGGCTAATCATCGGCCGGCCGTGCCGGATCTGTGGCGCGGGCCGGCCGACCGGCGGGTTCGTCGGGGCGGCGCGGGGCCTGCGTGTCCGTGGCAAGATGAAGGCGAAGGCGCATACTCACCTGTGCGTCATCGCTCTTCAGTCGAGGGCGCTGGCGTCTGCCGGGAAGCTTCGCCATTACCGTGCCTGATGATCTGAACTGGAATCGTCTTGGCCTCCTTCTTGGTTGCGCCCCACGGATCACGGGGCTGTATGCTGACGCGGATAGTTGCTCTTCTTGGTGCGGCCAAGGCTACATCGTACTTATGGAATTCTGCCATGACAGGCCCAGAATGGCCGCTTATGAGTTCATGCCGGCCCATATACGTCCCGCCTAGTTGCACGTCGTCATTGAGCCGAACAAGCTGGTCTCCTGCTTGTGCACTGCACTCGGCCCTGTACCTAGCCGAACGTAGGCGATCTTCAAACCAGACGGTGACCTTGATTTGCTGTTCCTTCGTCCAGTAGGTACAGTGCCAGTCATTGCGAATCCGGATGGCCCTAAGGTGCCTAGTCGCAAGGTTGGCAAGGCAGACCAACCCAGCGATGAGGAAGAGGACGCACGCCAACACGACCCCTGCCCACAGCACCCTCTCATACCAGAAGGTTTCGCCCTGCGTGGCTGCAGCAATACTCGCCGCTCCAACAAGAAGGGTCAAGAAAGCACCGCCCACGGTGAGCGCCGCCTTGCACATGCCGCCAGCTTAGCACTTCGCGAGGAACTGTGAATAGGGCTCATTTGACACCAGCTTCGGGGGCTCAGCATACTGGGGGCAGATCGCTTTGTTCCTTCGATTAATGACCGGGTGTACGGAGGTGTTGCCTGCATGGGGCGTTATGACCCGCTGGCCGTAGAGGCCAAGTGGAGAGAGCGCTGGGCCAGCACGGGCATATACGAGACGGACGTGCGCGGAGCCCAGCGGCCTTTCTACAACCTGATGATGTTCCCTTACCCGTCGGCGGAGGGGCTACATATCGGGAACGTCTACGCGTTCACGGGGGCCGACATCTTCGGGCGCTTCACGGCCATGCGGGGACACGACGTCTTCGAGCCGTTCGGGTTCGACGCCTTCGGCATGCACAGCGAGAACTTCGCGCTGCGGCAGAACATCCACCCCATGCAGCTCGTGCCGAACAACGTCTCCAATTTCCGGGGGCAGATGAAGGCGCTGGGCAACCGGCTCGCCTGGCGACACGAGGTGGATACCACCGATCCGTCGTACTATCGCTGGACACAGTGGATCTTCGTCCAGTTGTTCAAGCACGGTCTGGCCGAGAAGCGGGAGGCGCCGGTGAACTGGTGTCCGTCCTGCAAGACGGTCCTCGCCGACGAGCAGGTGATCGCGGGCAAATGCGAGCGCTGCTCCACCGAGAGCACCCACCGCGATCTGAAGCAGTGGTTCTTCAAGATCACGAAGTACGCCGACCGGCTTCTCGGCAACCTGGACTGGATCGACTGGTCGGCGGTGGTCAAGACGGCGCAGCGCAACTGGATCGGCCGCAGCGAGGGGCTGGAGATGACGTTTCCCGTCGAGGGCGGCGAGGAGGCGATCACCTTCTTCACGACCCGGCCGGACACGATCTTCGGCGTCACCTTCATGGTGCTGGCGCCGGAGCACCCCCTGGTGGAACGGCTGACGACGGCGGAGCAGCGGGGCGCCGTCGACGCGTACGTGACCGAGGCCATGCGCAAGACGGCCGTCGACCGCCAGGCGATGGAGCGCACGGGAGTCTTCACCGGGGCTCACGCGATCAACCCGCTCAACGGCGAACGGGTGCCCATCTGGGTCGCGGACTACGTGCTGATCACGGTGGGCACCGGCGCGATCATGGGCGTCCCCGCTCACGACGCGCGAGACTTCGATTTCGCCACGCGGTTCGACCTGCCGATCAGGGTCGTGGTGGCCCCGCCGGAGTGGTCCGGAGAGGACCTGCCGGAGGCCTACACGGAGCCGGGAACGCTGGTGAACTCCGGCGAGTTCAACGGCATGGGCAACGACGCCGCGGCGCAGGCAATCGTGGAGAAGCTGGAGGGCGAGAAAGCGGGGAGGCGGCAGGTCACCTACCGGCTGCGGGACTGGCTCATCTCAAGACAGCGCTACTGGGGGACGCCGATCCCCATCATCCACTGCGACGCCTGCGGGCCCTCGGCGGTGCCTGAGGAGGAGCTGCCGGTGGTGCTGCCCTACGTCGAGGAGTTCCGGCCGACGGGCACCAGCGAGTCGCCCCTCGCGTCGGTGGAGTCGTACTATCGGGCGTCGTGCCCCTCGTGCGGCAAGGAGGCCCGGCGCGAAACCGACGTGTGCGACAATTTCCTCGACTCGGCCTGGTACTACCTGCGCTACCCATCCACCGACTTCGACGATCGCCCGTTCGACCCGGAGCTGACGAAGAAGTGGCTACCCGTGGACACGTACATCGGCGGGAAGGAGCATTCAGTCCTCCACCTCCTCTATTCCCGGTTCATCACGATGGCGCTCCACGACATGGGCTTCATTGAATTCGAGGAGCCGTTCGAGCGCTTCCGCGCCCACGGCCTGCTGATCATGCACGGGTCGAAGATGAGCAAGTCCCGGGGGAATATCGTGAACCCGGACGACTACTTCCAGACCACCGGGGCGGACACGCTGCGCACCTATCTGATGTTCGCCGGGCGCTTCGACGAAGGCGGCGACTTCTCCGACGAGGGGATCGGCGGCGCCTCCCGTTTCCTGCACCGGGTCTGGGACCACATCCAGCGCTACCTGGACCAGAAAGCGGGCGACGGAGACTTTCCTGTCGAGGCGCAGCAGGTCATGCACCGGACGATCAAGAAGGTGACCGGCGACATCGCAGAACTCAGGTACAACACGGCCATCGCGGCCCTGATGGAGTACAGCAACGAACTCCAGCGGCGGCCGGCGCTCGACTCCGCCGAGGTGCGTTCGCTTCTCCTGTTACTCGCTCCGTTCGCCCCGTACATGACCGAGGAGCTGTGGGAGCAGGTAGGCGGCGCCTACTCGATTCACAACGCCGCCTGGCCGGAGGCGGACGAGGAGCTGGCCCGGAGGAGCGAAGTGGAGGTGGCAGTGCAGATCGACGGGCGAACCCGTGACGTCATCCTGGTGGAGGCCGGCAGCGACGAGGAGTCGGCCGTCGGCAGCGCGCACCAGTCGTCCCGGGTGCAACGCCATCTGGACGGTAAGGAGATCGTCAGGACGATCTTCGTGCCCGACAGGCTGATCAACTTCGTTACGCGGGGCGGGCGCTAACCCAACCACCGAACCATCTTGACGCGCCTCCCGTTCTGACGGTCCGAGCGAAATACGTATGGCGCTCACGGACGCATTCCGGCAGCGGGTCATCACGCCACTGCGGGAGAACGCCGCGCTGCTGATGGTCTGCGTGGCGACGGGCGTCATCATGCTGGGGCAGGGGATCATCAGCCCGGTCCTGCCGCTCTACGCCAAGGACTTCGACGTGAGCGCCGCGATGGTCGGCGCGACCATCAGCGTCTTCGGACTGGCGCGGCTCCTGCTCAACCTGCCCGCGGGCCTGCTCTCCGACCGCTTCGGCCGCCGCATACTGCTCGTGGGCGGGCCGGCGATCACCGCCCTCGGCTCGTTCCTCTCGGCGGGCGCGGGCGACATCTGGCAGTTGCTGGCCTATCGTTTCGTGGCGGGCGCGGGCTCGGCGATGTTCATGACGGGCGCAATCACGCTGGTGACGGACATCGCGACCTCAGAGAACCGCGGGCGGATGCTGAGCCTGTACCAGGGGAGCCTGCTGGTGGGGGTGAGCATCGGGCCTGCGGTGGGCGGCCTGACCGCCGAGTTCCTCGGTCTGCGCGCCCCCTTTATGCTCGTGGGCGCCCTCTCCGCGGTGTGCGCCGTCTGGGCGCTGCGCGAGATGCCCGAGACCCATCGAGGGTCGCCGGCGGCGGTTCGGCCCCCGGCTCCGAGTGGCGCCGAAGCGCCGAGCGCTTCGTCCGCGCAGGCGCTCAGACTGCTAGTGACCAACCTCGGTTTCACTTTGGTCAGCCTGGTCACCTTCAGCATCTTCTTCACGCGCAGCGGCTCGCGCCAGACGTACTGGCGCTGCTGGGCAACGAGGAGCTGGGACTCTCCGAGGGCGCGCTGGGCGGGATCTTCGCGATGATGGCCCTGGTGAACCTGGTGATGATCGGCCCCGCCGGCGCCTGGGCGGACCGCTTCGGCCGGAAGCGGGTGATCGTGCCCAGCACGTTGCTCGCCGCCGTCGCGCTCGGCCTGTTTGCGGTGACCGGAAGCATCGGCATGTTTGTCGGCGTGTCGGTGTTGTTGGCGTTCGGAACGGGGATCGCCGGGCCGGCGCCGGCGGCCTACGCCGCGGACGTGGTGCCGGCGGAGGCGCGCGGGCTGGGCATGGGTCTGTATCGCACGTACAGCGACATCGGCGTCGTGGTGGGGCCGCCGCTGCTGGGCTGGATCGCGGACGCCAGCGGGGACTACGGCTGGCCGCTGTTGTTCAACGCCGTCCTGGTTGGGTTCGCCGCGATCGCCTTCGGTCTCTTTGCGCGCGAGACGGTGGTAGTGAGGGGAACGACGGAGCCGAGCGGAGCCGGTCCGGTTGCGGCGGGCGGTCGCCCGCCCGTGTGACCGTCCTGGCGGGAGAAACGAAGCACCCCGGCGACGGCCTATTTTCCCCGAGAGTTCCCCCTCCAGTATCGTCGGCGCTGAGGCGTTTCACTTCCGTGTTCGGGATGGGAACGGGTGGGTCCGCCTCGCTCTAGTCACCGAGGCACGAGAGAACGGTAGCAGACGGACCGGCGGGGGGCAAGCGCGCCGGCCGGCCGTGGACGGCGGGCTTGACGGCGCGGCGATCCTACGGGCCTGTCTCTCGCATGAGGCGGCGGAGGTAGCGGACGCCGCGGGGCACGGCGGCGACGGGGTCTTCCTCGCCCTCGTACTCGATGGAGAGGTAACCGCGGTAGCGCCCCCGGACGAGGATGTCCATGATCTGCGGCCAGTCCTGGCGCCGGTCGGCTCCTTCCCCGTCGAGTTCGTACAGCTTGGCGTGGACGTGAACGGCCTGGGGCAGCGTGCGCCGGACCGACTCCAGGTCGCCGTAGTCGCCGGTGTCGAGGTTGAGGCGGAGCCAGGCCGATCCGACGTCGTGGAGGCAGCGCTCCACCTCATCCGCGCTGCCGACAAACCCGCCGCCGTCGTGGTTCTCCAGTCCCAGCACGACGCCCCGTTCTTCGGCATAGTCCGCGCACTCTCTGAGGGCCTCCATCACGTCGGACCAGCGCCGCCGCTTGGGATCGCGGCGCGGGGCGAGCAAGCGCCGTATCCCGGCCAACGGTCCGCCTCCGACGTTTTTGGTCACCTCATCGCGGGGCACCCAGCCGGCGAACGCGCGTAGCACGGGCGCGCCGAGGTAGGACGCGACGTCTATCCACTCCTTCACCTTCGCCGTCTCCTGACGGCGGGCGTCTGCGCCGGCCACGCCGAAATCGTTGCTCACCGAGACGCAACTAATGGTGAGCTGGAGATCGGCGCAGATCTTCTTGAGGTCTCGCAGGTGGGTCGCGGCGGTGGTCGGGAAGTGGAGATCGAGGAGCTCGACGCCGTCCAGCTCGAGCTCTTCCGCGCAGAGGCGCAGCCACCGCTCCTGGTCCAGCCGTCCATCGCTGAGGGCGCGGTGGTAGGACCAGGAGCTGCAGCCCAGCTTCACACGTCCTCCTCCAGCTCCTGGCCCCCGGCGAGACGCTCGATGCCGCCGAAGCGAGTACGGCGGAAGCCTTCCGCGTAGTCGAAGCCCGCGAGTCGGCCCACGGCCGCGGTGACGGCGCGGATCTGCCGGTCGATCGCCTCGCGGTAGTCGTGGGGGTCCAGGTTGGCCAGCTCAGGCACGTCGAGGCCCGATGCCTCCAGCGCGAACTGGAGGTCTCGGACCGTGAGCACCATCTGGCTCTCGTGCTGGCAGAGCGCCTCGATCTTCTTGCCGATGTAGTGCGTGATGTCGACGAACTTGTTCTGGTCGCGCGGCGCCTTGGCGAAGAACCACTGCTCGCTCACGTAATGGGGCTCCAGACCCTCGTCGATTTGGTCCGGGTAGTACAGGGGGAGGTGGGCGAAGGACGCCGCTTCGGTCGCCGCGAAGGCGACGGCGCGGTGGTCGGGGTGTCCTTCGTACGGGGCGAACGGGTCCCAGGTGAAGATGATGTCGGGCTTCTCTTCCCTGATGATGCGCATGAACTGACCGCGCAGCACGTGCGGCGGCGCCTGCTCCATCAGCTCGCCGTCCGAGTAGCCCAGGCAGCCCACGCGATGAATCCCCAGGACCCGGGCGGCGCCGTGCAGCTCCTTGTCTCGGACGGCGCGAAGCTCGTCCGCCGTCAGCTCGAACGAGCCCTTGTCGTTGTCGGTGGCGACGATGAGTATGACCTGGTGGCCGCGATCGGTGAACTTGGCGATGGTGCCGCCCGCCGCGAACTCCATGTCGTCGCCGTGCGCCTCAAAGACGACCACGCGTTTCCGCCTGATCTCCTTCTGGATCTCCTGCGCCGCCGGGGCGGTCCCTGGGGTGGCCTCAGCGACAGCGACGCTCTCGCTCGTCATAGCGCTCCTCCATCCTTGGTCTCGCGTCCATCCGTTTCCTCACGCACCGCCGGCGACCTCCCGCAGCAGTGCCAACGCCTCGTTCTTGACGATGCCCTCTGCTTCCGGAGCCAGCAGCGTAACGCCGGCCTCGTAGCCGCCCTCCTCGTGGGCGGCCGGCGGCACGACGTAGCCGATGTAGTGGTTCGCGTAGCAGGCGACGGGCAGGTAGCGCAGGCCCGCCTGTCCTCGGATCTCGTCGACGGTTTCGACGAAGAACTCGCCCGGCAGTCCGAGGAGGGCCAGGTCCGGCGAGAAGGAGACGGCCATGATCTCCGGGTGCAGGTTCCGGCTGCCGAGCGCGGCCATGCGCTCCGCGACGGTGCGCTCGGTGCCGAGGCGCGTGATCTGCTGCATGAGGAGGCGGCGCTGCTCCGGGTCCGGCGAGTCGCCCAGCGCCGCGACCTGCGCCTCCAGCCCCTGCAGAGTGCTCTCGTACTCGCCCGGCGGGAGGAACGTCTTGACAGGCAGCTCGACATAACGGCCCGCCACGCGCAGCTTCACGTCGGGTACCAGCTCGCCGACGGTGACCGGCTTGTCGATGTGCTCGTTCCAGCGAATGTTGTGGGCGCGCTGGCCGGGCCCGAGCGGGCGTAGCTCCGCGATGAGACGGGCCGCAGCCGCGCCGACGACCTTCCCGACGCGTTCCGCTTCCTCGTGCGCCTGCGCGATCCAGGCGGGGTTGACGTTGCCGCAGGCGCCGTTCAGGAACAGGCCGCCGAGGCCGGGGAAGAGCTGCTCGACGGTGCGGACGGCCGCGCCGGGGTAGTCGGCGGAGAGGAGCAGGTTGGTGTGGTAGAGCACGGTGGCGTGGCAACCGAAGTTGACGGCCGCCGCGATCGGCGGCCGCAGGGGATCGGGGTCGTCCAGGAGGAGGACGGTGAGGGCTGGGTCGATGGGCCAGTCCGGGTGCCTGCGGTTCTGCGCGACGGAGTCGATGCTGCCCGCGCCCACCTTGAGCACCGCCGGACGGCGCGCGCGGTGCGCCGCCGCCACCGCCCCGGCGATGTGGCGGGCGGTGACCTCCATCAGCGCCTGGTCCACCTCCCGGCGCAGGCCGGCCGGTCCGGCGTGGGTGTGGACGGCGGCTATCAGAATGTGGTCCGATGGGATGCCGGTGGCTTCGGACGCCCGTTCCCGGGCGTCGGCGACCAGCCGACGGTCGACGCCGACGAGGTCGCAGGAGACGATCGCCGCGGCGGTACTGCCGTCATCGATGACGAGGGCGCGGGCGTAGAGGTCGTCGTGCACGCCCTGGGAGACGTCCGCTCGAGCGGAGTAGCCGTCCATCGGCGTGCCGACGGGCGGCGTGATGACGACGGCGGCGGTACCGGCGGTCAGGGTCATGGGAATGCTCCTGCGGCGCTAGGCGGGCGGAACGAGCTGCTCTATCAGATCGATGAGGTCGAAGACACGGAACAGGATAACGATCTCGACCGACAGCATAGCGAGCATGATGAGGACCGCGAGGATGACCCCTGCCACGAGCAGTCGCAGCGTGGCCACGGGCAGGGCGACCATGTCCGCAGTCGGTATCCGTTCACCCGTCATGGGGCCTCCTCTCCCTCGCGATACGGTTCGTCGTGAACGCGTCGTCTGAGCCGAACGGCGGGCGGCGGGCTCAGCTCCTCTTCCACGCCTCGATCGGGCGTTTCACGTCTCCGGCACCCTCGTATGGGAGCGTCACGCGCGCGCCGCGGCCGGCCGAGGCGTAGGCGGCGATGATCGTCTCCAGCACCGCCCGGCCGTCCTCCCCCGTCGAGCGCGGCTGCTCCCCTCCCTGGATGCAGCGCACGAAGTGCTCCATCTCCTGGGGGAAGCCGTAGTTCCAGGTCTCCTCGAAAGTGGTGAAGGTCCAGCCCTGGGTCGTCTCCGCCTTCTCGACGGCGTAGCCATAGCCCGGCGTGCTGTAGGTGGTGAGGGAGCTGCCGCGCAGCAGGTCGGCCACGGTGAGCCCGTCCGAGCCGTACAGCTCCGCGCGGTCGTCGACGCCGCCGGTGCGCGCCCAGGAGTTCTCGGTGACGGCCATGCGATCACCGGAGAAGCGCAGCACGCAGATGGAGTGGTCCTCGCCCCGCGTGCGCTCACCGTGGACGAAGGTGCCCAGCTCGGCGGAGACGCTCTCGATGGGGGCGTTGTCGTAGACCCAGCGGGCGAAAGCGATCGAGTGGCAGCCCATGTCCATGAGCACGCCGCCGCCGGAGCGCTCGACGTCCCAGAACCAGTCGGAGTGGGGACCGTAGTGGCACTCGAGCTGGCGCACGTAGTATACGCGCCCGAGCGCGCCCTCCTCGGCCAGCGTCTTGGCGCGCGCGTACTTGGGCGCGAAGAGCAGCTCCTCGGCGTAGAGGAGGAGGACGCCGGCCTTCCGGCAGGCCTCGATCATGGCGTCGCACTCGTCCAGGTTGAGCGCCATCGGCTTCTCGCAGATGACGTGCTTGCCCGCCTCCGCGGCATCGATCGCGACGTGGGCGTGCAGATCGTTGGGGCAGGCGATAGTAATCGCATCGAGGTAGGGCAGGTTGAGCATCTCGCGGTGGTCGGTGAAGACGTTCGGGACGCCGTGGTCGCGGGCGAAGGACTCGGCGTGCTCGCGGTTGGGCGACGCGACGGCGACCACCTCGGCGTCGGGCACGAAGCCGAACGCCTGGGCGTGCAGGTCCGCGACGAACTGGGAGCCGACGATGCCGATGCGGGTGGTCATGGTGCACTGCCCCGAGTGCCAAGGTGGGTCTGGCTGGGCGCGCTAAGCAGCCGGCCGAAATCCGGCCAGCGGTCGGTTGCCACGCGATGGAAGGCGACCTGGCGATGGGCGGTCATTATGGTGCAAGGTCCAGAGTGATTCCGAGCTCGACCATCTTGTCGAGGCCTGCTGGAGTATACTCCCACAGACCGAAGAGTTGTTGAGTGAACAAAACACCGCCGACCTGTGGCGGAGCGTTGTTGGCACGGACCCTCCAGATCACCAGTGGCCAAGGAACATCCTGCGGCCATCCCTGCGGGATCCCGAGCCAGAATGTATCAAGCACCCGGCGTTCGCCTGGAAAAACAGGGACATCTGATCGCGTTATGCGATATTCCTTTTCTTGGTAGGTATTCTTCCCTCCTCGGGCGGACGAAATGCTGGTTTCAGACGGCGAGAAGGGACCTATCCCAGCGCTCAATTGAGCTAACAAGAAGAGGTGGATCTGCGCATACTCGGCAGCGGCGGCTGTGGGATCATTCACAACGGAGAACTCAAAATCAGGCGAGCGGTGGATGGGGCCCATCACGGGAAAGTCGTTGCTTCCCTCAGTCCTCCCCTTGTGGCGCATTTCTACTCTGAGCTTTGGCGAGTCCATTCTGCTCATGACGTCTCGAATCTCATAGTCCTCCATAGGGAGGCACTCGGTTCCATGCCTACGATAATAGAGCTTGTCGCTTGCTTGGTGTGCCGTAGTGCCTTGAGGACTCCACACGATGTACGCTACCCGTCCTGCCTTTGTCCCATGCAGCTGCACGGTCTTGACTCTGACGCCCGGTATCCGAGGGCGAATGTTGGAGTTGACTATCTGCTCAATCCATTCCCTTGAGATTTCGCTCGGGTCGTAGCCAGCGTCGATGCCGTACGCGACATGGTTCTTCTCCATCAGCCCGTAGACAATCGTGCCGCCAGCGGAATTGGCGAGAGCAGAGACATCCTTGCTGAGGTCGGCCTTGCTCTTGCGTCGGGCCTCAGGCGTGGAGACATCAAGCGCTCCGCATGCCTTGAAATCCAACTGGAGGCCCTCTTCAGTGCGCTGGTCGATTAGGGCCTGCAGGTCGCTTTCCTCCCATTCCCACGGTTCGGGCATGTATCTACCCCCTGAACGCCGCCGTCACCTTCTCGATGGCGCCGGCGATGTCATCCACGTCCTCCCGGCTGCCCAGGAACAGCTCGTGCGACAGCCACACGCTCTCCTCGTGTGCGGCGCGTTCCGCCACGCGGCAGCGGACCTTGCTGTAGTCTACCCGCACCGCCGTGTCCCGCCAGGCGAACAGAGCGTCCTTGTAGACGGGCTCGTAGAACGCGCCGTGGCAGGGGATGCCTTCCGCCCGCAGCGCGGCCACGAACCGGTCGCGCACGACGCCGCCGCAGAGATCCGAGCGGTACCTGAGGTAGACCCCGTAGCCGGAGGGGACGGTGACGCGCTCGTCCTGCTTGAGCGTGTCGACGCCCTCGATCTCGCTCAGCCTGTCCGCGAGGTGGCGCTTGTTCTCCTCACGGACGCGTATCTGCTCGGGCAGCCGCTCGAGCTGGACGGAGAGCACGGCCGCCTGGAACTCGGTCATCCGGTAGTTCCAACCGAAGACGCCCTGGGAGGTGGCGGGCCGGTCGCCGGGGCGGAGGCGGCCGCAGTCGACATAAGAGTGGCAGCGGCGGTCCAGCTCCTCATCACTGGTGAGGACGATGCCGCCCTCGCCGGCGGTCATGAGCTTCGTGTTCTGGAAGCTGAAGCAGCCCAGGTCGCCGATGGACCCCGCGCCCTTGTCCCGCCAGAACGCGCCGTGCATGTGGGCGCAGTCCTCGATGACGCGGAGGCCGCGCTCTGCGGCGAGATCCATGATGCGGTCCATGTCGGCCATCCGGGAGCCGAGATGGACGGGGACGATGGCCCTCGTCCGGTCGGTGGCCGCTCGCTCGGCCTGGTCCGGATCGAGGCACCAGGTATCGGGATCGATGTCGGCGAAGACGGGGACGGCGCCCATGTAGAGGGCGGCGGCGGGCGTCGCGACGAAGGTGAGGGCGGGGATGATCACCTCGTCGCCCGGTTTGACGCCGGCCGCCTTGAGGGCGACCTCCAGCGCCGTCGTGCCGCTGGAGGTGCAGATGCCGAAACGGGCGGTCTGATAGGAAGCGAAGGCTTCGGCGAACTGCGCGGCCCGCTGGTTCGGCGACGGGAAGCCGCCCCAGTTCCCGCTCTCGATCACCTCCCGGAGGGCCTGCACCTCGCGCTCATCGTGCACGGGCCAGGAGGGGAAGGGCGTGGTGCGAACCGGCGGGCCCCCATCGATGGCAAGCGTATCGGGCATAGCAGATCCCGCGAATACCTGAGCGCGGATACCCTTCTGATACTACGACGGCGGCGGTTGATGCAAGAGGGGAGGCAGGGCGCGGCGGCTGGTGAGCAGGGGCGATCCAGGAATCGCCTCCACTGTCCGTGGAGACGGGACTGTGGCCGCCTACTTCTCGACCGGCTCGCCGGCCTTGATCCAGGCCTGGGTGCCGCCTTGGAGATTGTAGAGCGAGCTCGGGGGAATACCGGCGGCGGCGGCCATCTCGCAGGCGAGGACACTTCGCTGACCCACCGCGCAGACAAAGAGCAGCTTGCGGCCCTTGGGAAGCTCGTTGCGGCGCGGGAAGACCGAGGCCACGGGGATGTGGGCGGCGCCGGGAATGTGGCCTGTCACGTACTCGATGGTCTCGCGCACGTCGATGACGTGGGTGCTGTTCTTGAGCATCTGCTTGGCCTCGTCGACGGTGACGCGGCTGAAGGGCTCCTGCGGGTTCTTGGTCGGCACGATGACCACCTCCCGGCAGTTCTCGACTAAATCGGTTGACTGTCTTATCTTAGCAGAGATGGGGGGTGGATGCCAGGCCTACTTGGAGAGGTACCCGTCGTGTGGGGCCGAAACACGGGGCCAGGCCGCCGGGCCACTCGCACGCCGGCGCAGTCAGGCCCCGGCTATCTGTCGTATAATGCCGGTAGATGACTAGCATGGACGGCACTGCAAGGAGGTAGATCATGGCCGAGCTGGTGAAGGACCCCGTGTGCGGGATGGAGATCGACCCTGAGGCGGCGGCCGGGACGTCGGAGTACGAAGGGACCACCTACTACTTCTGCGCCGAGGGCTGCAAGAAGGAGTTCGACGCCGACCCTCAGAAGTTCCTGGGCGGCGGCGAGGAGCCCGCGGCGGAGATGCCGGCCGAGGAGCCTGCGGAAGCGCCCGCGGCCGCAACGGAGGAGAAGCCGGCCAAGCGCTGGTGGGAGTTCTGGAAGTCCTAGGGGTGGCGGACGACCAGGCGATCCGACAGCTCGTCGAGAAGATGGCCGAGGAGCGGGGCAAGCTCCTCGGCCAGATCGAGGCGCTCAGCGATGAGGAGGCGGAGCGCAAACCGGTCGACGCCGAGGGCGAGGCGCAGTGGTCGGTGAAGGAGCAGTGCGCCCACCTGGCCGAGATGGAAACCGCCTATCGGGCCTGGGTCGAGCGGGCCCTGGTCGAGGAGAACCCGGATCTGACCGGCATCCGCGGCGATCCCGTCGCGGTTCCGCTGGAAGAGGCGAACGATCGCCCGCTCTCCGTTCTCGTCCAGGAGCTGCGCAGTCAGCGAGAGCGGACGCTGGCGCTGATCGAGCGGCTACGGCCGGAGGACTACGACCGGAAGGCCACCCAGCCGATATTCGGCACGCTCACTGTGCTCCAGTGGCTGCGCTCCTACTACCGGCACGACCGGATGCACCAGGACCAGATCGCGGGGCGGGAGCAGACGTACAAGCCGCGCTTTGCGGGCGGTGGGGAGCCGGACCAGCGGCGGGCGCGGGCGCAATGACCCGGCTCCATCGATGATGTCGCCTTCCGGCAGCGAGCACCGCTCCCTGCCGCGTGTCTATGTCACGCGCAGGCTCCCGGGCGGTGCGCTGGAGCGGCTGAGCCGCGAGACCGACGCGGAAGTCTGGGAGGACGAACAGCCACCGCCCCGCGAACGGCTGCTCGAGGCGGTGCGCGACGTCGACGGCCTGCTCTGTCTCCTGACCGACAAGATCGACGCGGAGCTGCTGGATGCCGCGCCCCGCCTGCGGGTGGTGAGCACCATGGCCGTCGGCTACGACCACATCGACGTGGGGGAGGCCACCCGGCGGGGAGTGGTGGTCACCAACACGCCCGGCGTGCTCACCGAGACGACGGCGGACCTCGCCTTCGCGCTCCTGCTCGCCGCCGCCCGCCGGCTGCCCGAGGGCGAGCGGGCGGTGCGTGAGGGCCGCTGGACCACCTGGCATCCTTCGTTTCTGCTCGGGCGGGACGTGCACGGCGCCACGTTGGGCATCGTGGGCCTGGGCAAGATCGGCGAGGCGATGGCGCGGCGCGCGCAGGGCTTCCATATGCGGGTGCTCTACCACGACGGAGCGCGCAAGCCCGAGGTCGAGAAGGAGCTGGGCGTCGTCTACGCGAGCTTCGAGGACCTGCTGGCCGAGTCCGATTTCGTCACCGTCCATGTGCCCCTGACGCCGGAGACGCGTCACCTGTTCGATGACGCGGCCTTCGGGCGCATGAAGCCGACGGCGGTCTTCATCAACACCTCCCGCGGGCCCCTGGTGGACGAGTCGGCGCTGAAGCGCGCCCTGGAGTCGGGGCGGATCGCGGCGGCCGGCATCGACGTCACGGAGGAGGAGCCGCTGCCCCAGGACGACCCGCTGCTCGACCTGCCCAACCTGCTGGTCTTGCCCCATATCGGCTCGGCCAGCGTCGCGACGCGAGCCAGGATGGCGGAGATGGCGGTCGAGAACCTGCTGGCGGGCCTAGTCGGGGAGAGGCCGCCGCAGTGCGTCAACCCGGAGGTGCTGGCGCGCGGCACCGGCTCCTGAGAGCGCTTGCGGGGCCTGACGGGGCCCGATAAGATGCGGGCAGGTCGCCCCCGTAGCTCAGTTGGATAGAGCGCCGGCCTCCGGAGCCGGGTGCGTGGGTTCGAGTCCCGCCGGGGGTACCACCCTGTTCAGGTGTGGGCGGGTTAGCCGTGATCTGCGGGCCTTCCCTAGTCCCTCAGTCGACGCCTCCGGGCGTACCAGGCCGCGCTGCCCAGGGTGATGGCACCTGCTGTGGCTGCGACAAGTACCATGCTGACAACGCCTGTAGCGTTGCAACCGTTAGCGTCCGGGAAGGCGCCAGTGCCGCCGACTGGGGGAAGCGTGGGGACAGGTGTGGGCGTGGCTGTCGGCGTGCTGGTCGGTGTTTCGGTGGCCGTGGGTGTGGGTGTCGGCGTCGGCTTTGGGCCGACTTGCACATCCGCCGGGGTGGTGCACATGCGGTACCCACACAGGTATCCATCACCCAGGTCGCCGTAGACGTTGTGGCCCCAACACTTGACCCCGTTCGCGGCCGTCAGGGCGCAGGTGTGGACGGCCCCCGCGTCCACAGCGCTGATGCCGCTGCCCAGGCCCAGCACATCCGCCGGCGTGCTTCGGTCGATGGTGGTTCCGTCTCCTAGCTGTCCCCAGTCGTTGTGCCCCCAGCACTTGACCCCGCCTGCGGTCGTCAGGGCGCAGGTGTGGGCGCCCGACCCCGCGGCTATAGCTGCGACACCGCTGGTCAGCCCTGACACGTCCGCCGGTGTGCTCCTGCTCGTGGTCGTCCCATCTCCCAGCTGCCCCCAGCTGTTCCGCCCCCAGCACTTCACGCCGCCCGCTGTGGTCAGCGCGCACGTGTAACCACGTCCGGCAGCCACGTCGACCACACCACTCGTCAGGCCTGGCACGTCCACAGGGGTCGTGCTACAAGGCCAGATGTTGCTGTGGCACGTCTCAGTCGTTGGAGCACCCAGCTGACCCATGTAGTTGTTCCCCCAACACTTGACGCCACCGGCCGTGGTCACTGCGCAGGTATGGGGGCCATTAGGCCAATCCGGTCCGCCTGAGGAGATGGCTGCTACACCACTCTTGAGCCCCGACACGTCCACCGGCGTGCTTCGGTTGATAGTGGTCCCGTCCCCCAGATGGCCCCAGAAGTTGTCTCCCCAGCACTTGACGCCACCGGCCGTCGTGAGCGCACAGGTGTGGGCCACACCCGAATGTCCGCCTGCGGCGATGGCTGCTACGCCACTCGTAAGCCCCGACACGTCCACCGGCGTGCTTCGGTTGATAGCGGTCCCGTCCCCCAACTGCTGACAAAAGTTGCTACCCCAGCACTTGGCGCCGCCCGCCGTGGTCACAACGCAGGTGTGGCCGACGCCCGAGTCTCCGCCCGCGTCGACCGCTGCCACGCCGCTGGCAAGCCCCAACACGTCCACCGGGAAGCTCTTGCTCGTGGTTGTCCCGTCCCCCAGTTGGCCGCTGAGGTTTCGTCCCCAGCACTTGACGCCGCCCGCCGTGGTCACAACGCAGGTGTGGCCGCCCCCCGCCGTGACGGCAGTAACGCCAGTGAGTGGGTTGGTCGAGGCCGCAGCGCGGCCTGGCCATAGGATCGCAGACAGCAAAGCCAGCATCACAACGCCCAGCAAGAGCGGAGTCCGGCCCGGCCTCGTTGACCCTATCAGTTGTGCAGACATGCCTCTCCCCCTCTCCATGACGCCAGGTTTGTGCGAGGACAGCCACCGGGCGCGCCTATGCCATCAGTCGAAGCCGATTATACCACCGCTGGCAGAGGATGTCAGCCAGCCGTTCAGGCCCACAAGGGGCTGAGCCCCGGCTACGGGCTCAGGCTACGGTTGGTGTGAACCCGCCTAGCGCTGGATGCTGGCTCCTCCCGCAGTTCGGTCCCCTCTATGCCCGCTAGAGGAGTGAACGTAGGTGCCTCAGACAACTGCGGCGCTCCAAGAAGGCTGGGCTCCGACCCTACGGTGCCGGGGTAGCCGTTGGCGTCGGCTTCACAACGCCCTCCCCGCAGTCGTGGAAGTACGATTTCACCGCGTGCAGGACGTCGTCCACGAGCACCTGTCCGTCCGGCGGCCCCAGGTTCCAATCGTTCGGCCCCACGTAGCTCCGGTCGTACTTTCCCCCGTCGTAGCCCGGCTCGCCCTCGCGGAGGAAGTAGTGGTCCACCACGGCCAGCACGTCATCGATGCGGTTCAGCCCGTCATTCGTCGGGTTGAAGTAGTCCCAGGGGTTCCTATAGTCGCGCCGGCCACCGAGGAATTCATCTGGGCCGTTCTCGTCCGCGTCTGGGCAACCATCGCCATCCGTGTCTCCCGGCGCCGGCTGCTTGGTGGGTGTGGGGGTGTTGGTGACGGTGGACGTTGGCGTGGGCGTCGACTTGACCGCACAATTCACGTCGGCGCAGTGCAACAGCTTCAAATCCCAGCCGGCCTGGTCGTGGTAACTCACCACGGGGTAGCCTGAGGCGTCGAGCTCAAGCGATGTTAGCCCGAACGTAAGGCTAATGTGGGCGTCGGTGTCGGGCGAAGTGATGCTCTCGTCACCGCCAGTGCAGTCCGGGTCGTTGCAGTGCAGGACCTTCAGGTCGTTGTTCGTGTTGTCGGAGTAGCTGACAACCGGGTAGCCGCTTCCGTCGAGCGCCAGCGAGGTGGACTGGCCGCCATTCACGTAGGTGTCGGGCGAGGTGATGCTCTCGTCAGCGCCAGTGCAGTCCGGGTCGTTGCAGTGCAGGACCTTCAGGTCGCTGTTCGTGCCGTCGAAGTAGCTGACCACCGGGCTGCCGGCTGAGTCTAGCACCAGCGAGGTGCATTGCCCGACGTTCGTGCCGGTGTCAGGCGAGGTGACGCTCTCGTCGTCACCCGCGCAGTCCGGGTCGTTGCAGTGCAACACCTTCAAGTGGCCGTTCGTGCCGTCGAAGTAGCTGACCACCGGGTGGCCGCTGGCGTCCAGCGCTAGGGAGCTCCAGCTCCCAACAGTGCCGCCGGTGTCGGGCGAGGTGATGCTGTCGTCAGCGCCAGTGCAGTTTGGGTCGTTGCAGTGCAGCACCTTCAGGTCCGGGTCAGGGACGGCGTTGCGGTAGCTGACCACGGGGTAGCCCGAGCCGTCTAGCTGCAGCGAGGTGTAGAGCCCCACCCACGCTCCGGTGTCGGGCGAGGTGATGCTCTCGTTACCGCCGCTGCAGTCCGGGTCGTTGCAGTGCAGCACCTTCAGGTCCTCGCCGGTGGAGTCGTAGTAGCTAACCACGGGTTGCCGTCTGAGTCCAGCGCCAGCGAAGGCCATCGCCCGACATCGCCCTCGGTGTCGGGCGAGGTGATGCTGTTGCCACCGTCGCCATGGCCGGTCTGGGGCCACAGGAGCGCGGCCAACACCACGAGTGCCACAAGACCGGCTAGTCTCACGCACGCTGCGGCTCGTCTCGGCCAGGCCCGCACTGTAGGCGATGCAAACATGTCTCTCCCCCTCTCCGAGACGCCAGCATTGTGTGAGGATAGCCACCAGGCGCAGCTATGCCACTAGTCGAGACAGATCATACCACCGGTGGCAGAGGATGTCAGCGTGACATCCGGGCACAAGAGGCTTATGCCCAGGGACCGGCTTGGGCTGGTCTACGGATGGGCCGTGCCTGTCCTTGGCTGCGGGCCTCTTCCGGATCTGGGTCCTCTTTGCTTCTCCCAGAAGCGCTCAACAGGGCGCGGCCTTCGCCAACCGCGCCACGGCGAGTAGTTGGCCTGCCTCTTGTCCGTGTCCCTCGCCTACCTGCAGATGCGGTTCCGCAGGTAGCCGATCGCCTGCATGAGGTCCGCCAGGTTGACGACCCCGTTCCCGTCTAGGTCGGCGGCAGGGTTCCAGCGACGGGCACCCGGTTTTGTAAAGAGTGCCCGCGCTATGCGCGCGATATCGCGACCGGTTGTTCTTCCGTCTCCGTCTAGGTCGACGCAGGGCGGCCGGGTTGAGGTCGGCGTAACGCTGGGCGCTGCGGTGGCCGTGGCCGTGGCCGCTGATGTGGGCGTGGGCAGTGGTGTGTCGAAGTTCGTCCACGTAACGGATACGGGCTGCAGGACCAAGTCCTTGCTGAAGACCCTGACTGTCACCATCCCGCTGGGACCTGGGACGGGGGCGATGCACTTGCTGGACCACACAGCCGTCACCTCAGATTCCGAAGGCTGAGTGACTTCGGGTCCAAGCGGGTCGGAGACTTCGCAATCGGGAGGCTGCGTGGTGACCGCCGGCTTGTCAATTGCGGAGCTAAACGTGATATGTAGGTCCGTCGCCTGCTGACCCGTATTGTTCGTGAAGGCGTACGAGTACGAATAGGCTCCCGGATTAGCGGGCGTTCCGTTCGCCTCTACCACGCCGGTCCTCTCGGCTGACGGCGAGAACACCAGGATGCCGACGACGAGAATCGGCAACGAGGCTAGGACTGCAACAAAGAGCCATCTCCGGGCTCGTTGGATCATGCTGCCTCCTGAGTGAACGAGAGTGTACTACCGGATGCGACCGCAGTCAATCCGCCGGTCGCGCGCTCGGCAGGGAGGAAGCCACCCATGCAGTGTGGTGACGCCCAGGCGCACTACGAGGGCTCAAGTGAGCGCCTCAACCATCTGCGCCGCTCAGAAACACCGGCCCTCCGCGAATTGCCGCGAATGGATAGCAGCAGGTGTTGGAGAGCCTGCGGTATCCCACAGGCTCTCCGCCCTGGCACTGCGGCCTTACATCATCATGCCGCAGTCCATCATTGCGAACTCCACCCACAGGTAGTTCTGGAAGTCCCTCACGGTCATGCCCCTGGCGGCTGCCGCTCCCCTGAGGCCACCATCAACCCGCCCACCGTCTTGTGCCTGGATGGCGACGCACTGTCCGTGGCTAGTGTCGGGCACACCAGATGGGTGGGGTGTCATGGGTGCCATAGCGGCCGAGGCAGTGCCAATGGCCATCAGCGGGGCAACCGCAGCTGCCATGACGAATAGCGCGTGCTTGATGCCTCTTGCCTTGTTCTCTCGCATCGTTGTCTCCTCTCTACTCCAATTCTAGGGACCTGCTTGCTGACGACGGCTATCAAGATTGTCTCCGGGAGTCAGACCCCCTCTCTTCTCACCGCCCAACGGGCTACGGTGCCCGTCTCCCCACGTACCAGGCCGCGCCGGCCAGGGCCCGATGGCGCTTGCTACACAAGCGGCTAGCGCGATGTCAGCGACGCCTCCCGCGCCCCCACCGGTGGCGTCCGGGAAGGTTCCGGCGCCGCCGACGGCGGGGACAGTGGGTGCGGCAGGTTCGACGCAGTTGATGGTTAGCGACTCCGTCGTGCCTATCCCCTCCGCGTGCACTAGATCCGCATCCTCAGTCAAGCTCGTCGCCCCCGTTGCCTCAGGACTAGTGATGTTGTGCACCATCGTGACCGTCCCGGAGTCTGCGCAGTTGAAGTCAGTACTGGCGAGCAGTCCGATGTACGTCGATGGGTCAGGCGGCAAGGCGACGCAGCCAAACGCCACGAAGGGGCTATCGGGCACATCGTCGTCGGGCCAGTTATGGCTCTGCTCCTCCGGCAGAATGGCTTGGAGGCCGCACGCTGGCCAGAACCCAGTGTCGACGACGTACTTTGCCTGCACACCGGTGTACAGCAGGACGGCATCGTAACCCCGGTAATGAGGGATCTCGCCGAGGCCATTCAGATAGATCCTAAGCGCGAACGTGGTGTTCTGGGACACGAAACACTTGGTGGCCTCCCCGGGCCTGGTACCGCAGTCGTCGTTGGTGTCCCCATCTGCGTCAATCCCGATTGAGAAGTCAAGGTCGGGGAACGGTGTGGGCGTAACAGTGGGTGTCGGGCAGCCCCCTGGACCGCAGGGCGTCGGCTGGGCACTAGTGATTTCCAAGTCATAGCTGTTTCCCGGAGACGGCCCAGGATCGTCTTGGTAGAGGATTACCTCCACGGCGTAGGTGCCAGCACCGGCGGGACCGCAGCACGTGTAGGCTAGCTTCTCATTATCTGTCAACGAGCTGGCTACTGCGACTGGGGCGCCAGCCGGATCGTGAAGCGCGATATCTATGTTGCCGTCGGCGTGGGAAAAGAACGCCTCCGCCTGCACCGTCTCGCCCTCGGACAGCGGGAAGGCAAAGTAGTCGTAGTCCTGCGAGCAGATGCGCAGATCGGTCTCGGCGAAACGCAGCGCCACGGGGGACGCAGTTTCCTGGGTGTCATTCTCCTCGAAAGAGTCGTCAGTGCATGACGTCTGATCATGGATACCCATGCCTGTCTCGGGGGAGGTTATGCTGTCGTGAGCAGTTGCCGTATCCGTTTCGTGCGTCAGCAACAGGAAACCTGCTAGCATCGCTGTCGTCAGAACGGCAAGTAGGATTGGCGTTTGTCGCTGTCGAGCCGCCTTTGGCCATAGTGCGGACATGCTTGTCCTCCTCTCTGGAACGCCAGGATTGTGTGAGGATAGCCACCAGGCGCAGCTATGCCATCAGTCGAGACAGATTATACCACCGGTGGGAGAGGATGTCAGCGTGCCGCCTAGGCACAAGAGCTTGGGGTGCTACTGATAGGATTCGGCTGCTTCAGGAGAGGGCCGCGCGTCTGAGGAGAGGTTCTGGGGCGCGACGGCCTCGTCCGCCGCGCGTAGGTAGGGATCGGTGAGGCAGAGAGCAGCGAAGGGGAGCCAGAGTCCGAGAGCCGCAGAGAAGAGGGCGCCGCCGAAGGCCGGCGTGATAGCAGCAGCGAGGCCCCAGCTCGCGAGCGCCGCCATGAGCAGCGGGAGGCCGACCGCCGCCAGGAACACAGGCGTGCCGGCGACCGTGCGCTCTGCCAGATGCGGGCCGAACGCGCGGACGTCTTCCGCCCCCAGATCGTGGAGAAGGATGAGCTGGATCTCATAGGGGTGGCGGACGGCCCAGTGGACCGCCGCTGCGACTCCCAGCAAGGCCAGCGCCGGGGCGAGGTAGGGGATCCCTTCACCGCTCAGGAGCAGCGCTCCGCTCAGGGCGACGGCCAGCAGCAGGCCGGGCGGCGCGGCGGCTCGGAGAAGGTCCGGCGCTCTGGCCAGCACATTCAGGTAGGCGAGTCCGTGGTCCGGCTCCGCGCCGTTGAGTATGGACGCCGCGACGCGCACGCATGCGGCGTAGGTTGCCAGGTAGAGGAGCACAAGAGCCGGGATCGTCGCCAGTCCGACGTGCGGCCGCGAGGCGGCGACGACGACGAGGATGGGACCCATGACGACGGCCGGGCAGGCCGCGATCAGGAGGCTTTCCACCTCCTGGCGGTAGACGACGGCCGCATCTTCCAGAATCTCTCTCATCTCACGAAGAACGCCGGCCGGCTGCGGGCGTTTCCTGTGTCACGCGGCCGGCGGCGAGTTGGTCCGCGGTTGTGCTCGCCCAGCCCCAGGGGGAGGAGTGGGGTCATCGGAGAGCGACTACGACGGGGACTGCGGGCCACCTCCTTCACGTCCAATAGAGACGGAACGGTCGAAGCACCAAGGCGTTGCCTCAGCGGCGGGGCGTTCAACAGCCCTACCAGTGGATCATCGGCGCAAGTGCGGACTTCTGTGGGCGAGCGAGGTCGCGGGTACGGGTGGCTCCGCGACGGACTCGGAGTGCCGCCAAGTGATATGCTTTAGGAGGCCCCTGGGGCCGGCCTCGGGAACTGGCGCGTGCTCGGGTCGATGCTTGGTTCTCTGCTGGGCGACTCAGCCTGTGCTTGATGGCCTCTGCGACGTCGGCACCGGCCGGAGAGCGAGGCGTGCCCCGTCTTGGAAGGGAGAGCGTAGCCTATGTTCGACGAGACACGTTGCGATCTCTGCGGCGACTGCCTGGCGCGTTGCGCCTACGTAGAGTACGACCAAGAGCGGGCGGTCGCCGAGTTCGAGGCCCTCATGGAAGGGCGGGAGGCGGCTATCCTCTCTCGCTGCATCACCTGCTACGCCTGCAACGAGTACTGCCCGCAGGAAGCCAGGCCGTTCGACCTGATCCTCGAGAGAATGGGGCAGTTCGGCTCGTTTCCCGCTACGCCGGAGATGGTGGCCAGCCAGGAGAACCTCTACGCCGCAGACTCGCCCGTCAAGATAGGCGAGACCGGCCAGAGGATCCTATCGGCGTGCGTCTTCGCCAGGACTGAAGCCGCGCTGTTCGAGGGGCGTCTCTTTGAGGGCCTGCCGATGGTGAGGGGCAGGCACTTCTTCTGCTACATCCTCTTCGATCACCTGGGCGCGGGGTCGATCACCCGCGAGCACATCCAGGGATACGTCGACAATCTGGCCGCGGCCGGCGCCCAGGAAGTCATCCTCTTCCACGACGATTGCTACAGCGCGCTTGTGGACATCGCGCCGTCGATCGGAGTGGATGTCCCCTTCCGGCCGGTCCACGTCATGGAGTATCTACGCCAGTATCTGGAGACGCACAGCGACGAGGTACGCCCGCTGAGCCTGCGTGTCGCCTACCAGCGCCCCTGCGCCTCCCGCCTGTCGCCCGGAAAAGAACCAGCCGTCGATGCGGTGCTCGAGCGCATCGGCGTGGAGCGGGTAGACCGCCGGTACGACCGCGAGGGCGCGCTGTGCTGCTCGGGGGCCGTCGTCCAGTTCGACGCGGAGCGCGCCCGCGGGATTCGCGCCCGCAACCTGGATGACGCGCAGGCGTGCGGAGCGGAGGCGATGTGCTACCTCTGCCCGGTCTGCAGAACCATACTGACGCCTGACGCACAGGCGCGCGGGCTG
This sequence comes from uncultured Dehalococcoidia bacterium, assembly GCA_964406605.1. Classification (GTDB taxonomy): domain Bacteria; phylum Chloroflexota; class Dehalococcoidia; order DSTF01; family RBG-16-68-14; genus CAYOSF01. The sequence goes on from CAYOSF010000001.1 coordinate 119,365, forward strand.
CCCGGGTACCACGTCATCGAGCTAGTGCGCATGTCGCTTGGCGAATTGCCGAAGCCGTAGGCAGGGGCGGCGGCGCGCGTGTCGCCACCCTTCGCCGCGACCCGGAGGCGAACGGCGAGAACGGCACGGCCGGGATCTCGGTCGGTCCTCAACACGCGCAGGCCAGTGCAGGGCAGAAGGGAGAGAACCGTGAGCATAGAGCATAGCGACAAGGCCGGCCTGTCTTGCGGGTGCCGGGTTGCGAGCGATGCGGGCACCGGCGGGGCGCCGGCCATCGTCTTCTGCCCTGTCCACGCCGCCGCCCCCAAGCTCCTGGCGGCGTTGGAAGGAATTCTCCCGTGGCTCGAACGTGGTAGGGAGCGGTTCGACCGGGAGCAAGCCAGGGCCCTGACGCAGGCACTGAAGGCCGTCAGGGAGGCGACGACGCAGCCATAGACACGACAGGGCCGAAAGCGGGACGATGTCGTATCTGAACTGCCCGATTGACAGACGCCGTCAAGTCCGCGTGACCGGAAGCGTAGGGGGCTCCTCTGCCTGTGCTGGGGTATAATGGGGCAGGGTTCGATTGTGGACGACGTCACATACGCGGTGTACTTCCTTCACGCCCAGGTTCTCAGGACGCTAGGCCAGCCAAGGCGGCTGATGATCCTGGACCACCTTCACTCCGGTGAGAAGTCGGTCGGTGAATTGGTGGAGCTACTGGGCCTTCCTCAGGCCAACGTCTCGCAACACCTTGCGGCTCTGCGTGGGCAGGATATCGTCACCACACGGCGTGAGGGGAACACGATCTACTACTCGCTCGTGGACCCGAGGATCGTGCAGGCCTGCGATCTGTTCCACGAGTTTCTCGCGGACCGCATGAGGGACAACCGGGCCTTGGCGCGAAGCTTCCCTGCCGTTCGCCCACTGCGGGCAACCAGTCCGGCTTCGGCAGAAGAAGGCGCGGAGTCCGCGGCGGCGGGCAAGCCGGAGAGCGTCTAGCCCCATCTGACCTTCGATCAGCAAGAGAAGTTGACGGCGGGGGCGGTCTCCGAGCGGGAGGTGCCGGGTAGCCGGCCCTGATGGTTTGCCGGTGTCTGTCTCGGGGGCGGAATCCCATGCTCGGCGGAGCGCAGTACCGGGTGTTTCACTGCGAGTACCCTGACGGCGCTTGACAACGCGAAGCCCGCACACTATAGTGAAACGAATCACATGTATTGGACATATCACTATCGATATATACATACACTCACTAAGCTCTCGCGTGGTGCGGCTCGCTGGGAAGCAGGAGTGGAATCGGCGTGCGAGTTTGATGCGCCCGACGAGTTCCTCTGTGAGGCCTCGAATGGGGCTGGCGACGGGCAGTTGGTGAATGTCGGGAACGGGTACCAGCGTAAGGAGGTAGCGCCTTGGATGAGTTCGTGAAGGTCCTGGAAAACGAGGTGCAGATTGCGGCCCTGTCTCTCTTTGCCCTGATGTACGCCGTGCGCCTGCTGTGGCTTCGGTCTCTACGTCAGCCGATGGAGAAGATGGCGCCCAAGGGCTCGGCGCGGCGAGGGATACTGCTCTCCTTCGGCTCCGTGTTGATGCCGTGGACCATGGAGAGCACACGCAAGAATCTCAGCGTCTACGCGGAGTTCGCACTGTTCCACATCGCGATAGCCATTGCCATCGGCGCCACGTTCATCCACCCGTACGCGGAGGGGGTGCTGACGGACCCGGTGGTGTACACGTTCAGCGGCTTCCTGGCGGCCGGGACCGTGGTCGGAGCCCTCCGTCTAGTGCGGAGAGTGACCAAGCCGGCGATGCGCGCGATCAATACGCCGGATGACTACTTCACCGTCAGCGTCATCACCATCTACTTGCCGGTTGCCATCTGGGCGCTGATCTCCAACAGCAACTGGGGGCTCATCGCCTATTTCGGCCTCACCACGTTCCTCCTAGTCTACGTTCCGTGGAGCAAGATCTCCCACTACCTGTACATGCCCTTCACCCGTTTCTACCACGGGTTCGTGTTCGGCCGGCGCGGCGTGACGGTGCCGCACCTGCGCTCAGTGCTGGAGGTATAGCTGATGGCTACGGAGACAGCGATTTCCAAGACGGACGGCGACGCCGGCAAGGCGGCCGCCAAAGCAGAGGTCCGCAAGACAGAGGGCGATGCCGGCAAGGCGGCGATGGACCTGCTATCGTCGAAGCTCACGCGCCAGTTCGCGGTCAATATGGCCGCCTGCGTGCACTGCGGTCTGTGCTTTGACTCCTGTCACTACTACCTGAGCATCGGGGATCCAAAGATGACCCCGGCCTACAAGGCAGAACAGATTCGCTCGCTGTACAAGAGGAAGTTCGACTGGATGGGCAAGATCTTCCCCTGGTGGGTGCACGCCAAGGAGCCGACCGAGGAGCAACTCGCCAGCCTCTACGATGCCGCGTTCGGTTCCTGCACCATGTGCCGTCGATGCAACTTCAGTTGCCCCATGGGACTGGACATGGGGCTCATGATGCGCACGGCACGCACGATACTGACCGCCCAGGGACGGGTCCCGCCGGGCCTGCAGGAGACGGTGGACATCCACCTCAAGACCGGGAACAACATGGGGATCAGCAAGGAGGACTTCCTGGAGACGGTCGAGTGGATGGAGGAGGAGGTCCAGAGCGCGGTCGGCGACCCCGACTTCAAGATCCCCGTCGACAAGCCCGGCGTCAAGAAGATGATGTGCTTCAACCCCAGGGAGGTGAAGTACTACCCGCTGCTGTTCCTGGCGCAGTACAAGACGGCCTACGCCGCGGGCGACGAGTGGGGGATCTGCAGCGACGCCTGGGACGCGACGAACTACGCTCTCTTCAACGGCGATGACGCAGCCGCCAAGCAGATCACGTCGCACCTTGTGGACAACGCCGCCAGGCTGGGCGCCGAGACGCTGGTCCTGACTGAGTGCGGGCACGGCTACAGGGTGAACCGCTGGGAGGCGCAAGGGTGGTACGGTAAGCCGCTTCCTGTGGAGATGGTCAGCTACAACGAGATCACTGCCGACTATCTCAAACACGGGCGCATCAAGCTCGATCCCACCAAGAACCCGGAGCCCGTGACGTATCACGACCCGTGCAACCAGGCTCGCAGCGGGGGGATCGAAGAGGAGCCGCGCTACTTGCTGCGCCAGGCCGTGATGGACTTCCGGGAGATGGTGCCGCATGGAGTCGAGAACTTCTGCTGTGGAGGCGGCGGCGGGGCGTTGACGATGACGGAATTCCGCGACCGGCGCCTGGCGGCGGGCAAGGTCAAGGCGGAGCAGATACGGGCCACCGGCGCCAAGATCGTGGTCACCTCCTGCCACAACTGCATCGACCAGATCGCGGAGTTGAGCCGCCACTACGATCTGGGCGTCAAAGTGCAGAACGTGTGCGAATTAGTGGCGAATGCTCTGGTCATCGAACGGAAGGAGGCGATCCCCGGCGCTGTCGTCGGGGAACAGCCGGTGGAGCTCGATGGCAAGGGCTACATGGTGGATCCTTCGATCTGGACCCGCGAAGCGGCACAGTTCGTTGCCAGGAATCAGGGATTCGGCCAGGCGCTGGACCAGCTCAGCAACGACCACTGGGCCGTGCTCTACTTCATTCGGTCGCAGCACGACCGAACCGGTTCCGCGCCGGGCCGCGAGGAGGTCTGCGACGGCCTTGGCTTCACCAAGAAGCAGTTCTATGGACTCTTCCCGGGTACGTACAGGACGGCGCTACGCATAGCCGGGATGCCGAGTTCGGAGGACACCGGCGAGCCGGAGCTGCAGCCGGAGAAGGCGCCGGCGCACTAGACGGACCGAGCCGATTGCGCTCCGCGTTACATCCGCGGAGCGTGGGTTTCACGAGGGAAGCACCTCATAGAGGTGCTTCCCTCTTCTTCGTGTGATCGATCCCAACATCCTAGTACGTGCGTGGCGGGCGGCGTGCCGACCCCGCATGGGCCAACGCCGACACGCTCCTCGGCACTGCATCTGCCGCCCCGGAACCTCACTGGGCATTGACCGCAGCATAGCGACGAGGTATAGTGAAATTAGTCACATATAAGCTATATAGCGGCATATGCATATAGATCCCGTCGTTGGATGGTCCCGAACGGGTACCTCAGACGGGGCGGCAGCAGATTCCGGGTCCAGGTCCGGCGCGGGGGGAACATTGATTCGACGACTTCGCTCTGGCTAGACAGTCTCGTCGAGGTCGCATAGGTAGCCGGCTCAAGAGCGTTAGTCACCCTGGCGGATACCATTCCGCACGGGCCGCCTGGAAACTGAGGAGGAGGAATGACACAGGAAGAGAAGGTCGAAGAAGGCGTCGGCGTAGCCGTTGCGGAGCCGCCTCCCTGCATACCTACGGGCCTGCGCGACATGGGCCGGGTGCGGACCCAACTCGTCGACCTGCACCCGGCGCGGTTCATGCCGCTGCCATACCCCTACAACACCCCGGAGGACCAGTTCTCGATCAAGCCCTTGACCGAGAGCGCGCGGCAGAACTTGGAGTGCGACCTGGACGGCACGTGCGCCATCCAGATCCCCAGGCCGAGCAGCAGGGCGCAGGAAGAGGAGTTGGTCCGGAAGTTCATCAACGGGCTGAGGAAGCTATTCTCCGCCGACGACAACTGGACCTTCCTGGGGCCGCTGATGCTCCGGCTGGACTACTGCGCCAAGTGCCAGACGTGCGCCGACGCGTGCCCGGTCTATGTTTCGAGCGGCCGGGAGGAGATCTACCGGCCGACGTACCGGTCGGAGATCTTCCGGCGGATCGTGAAGAAGTATGTGATGCCGGGGGGATTCCTGAGCGGGCTGACGGTCGGGGACATCGACCTGAACTGGCAGACACTGGCCCGGCTGGCGGAGCTGTCATATCGCTGCACCGTCTGCCGTCGCTGCGCCAAGGTGTGCCCTCTGGGCATCGGCAACGCCATGATCACTCGTGAGATCCGGAAGGTATTCAGCCAGGAGTTGGGGATAGCACCTGACGAGCTGCACCGGCTGGGCACGGTCCAGCAACTGGAGACCGGCTCGAGCACGGGCATGATACCGGCGGCGTTCGCGGACACGGTGGAGTTCATGGAGGAGGACGTGGAGGATCGGGCGGGGATGAAGTTCAAGTGGCCGGTGGACAAAGAGGGGGCGGATGTGCTGCTGATCCACAATGCGGGCGAGTTCCTGTCGTGGCCGGAGAACGCGGAGGCGTTCGCGATCATCCTGGAGGCGGCGGGTGTCAACTACACCCTCTCCAGCGATCTGCTCGGCTACGACGCCGTCAACTACGGCCTCTTCTATGAGGACGTTCAGCTAGCGCGGATCGTCCTGAAGCACATGGAGATCGCGAAGAAGCTGGGCGTGAAGAAGATCGTCATAGGAGAGTGCGGCCACGCGCACAAGGCGCTTATGGTCATTGCGGACCGAGTGGTGCCGGCCGAGCTGAACATCCCACGTGAGAGCTGCTTCACGTTCCTGGAGGACATTGTCGAGAGCGGCCGTCTGAAGCTGGACCCGGAGCGGAACAACTTCCCGGTGACCCTCCACGACCCATGCAACCTCACCAGGCTGATGGGCGTCATCGAGCCGCAGCGGAGGATCCTGCGCAAGATCGCGCCTCAGTTCCGGGAGATGTACCCGAACCGAACGGAGAACTACTGTTGCGGCGGCGGCAGCGGGTTCGCCATCTTCCAGGGGCTCAACTTCCCTGACTGGCGGTCGGCGATATCGGGGAGGATGAAGTTCAAGCAGATTCTGGAGGCGTTCCAGGACACCAGGATTGACGATGAGTCCGTCGCCAAGTACGTGTGCGCCCCCTGCTCCAACTGCAAGGGCCAAATCAGAGGCGTGTACGAGTACTTCGGTGCGACGAACAGGTGTGGCCTCCAGTACGGCGGCCTAGTTGAGCTAATCGTCAACGCCATGGTGGACATGCCGAAGTCGTTCATGGAGTGGGAGCAGGGATAGGAGACATGCCCCGCAGGAAGCGGGGCAAGGACGGAGGACGCGTCATGGCCGAAGAGAGGAAGAAGGTGTTCTTGTTGGGGTCGGAGGGGTGTGGCGCCGGCGATCCTGACCTCGGCTACGAGATCATGACCGTGGTTCTCGGTGCCCTGGCGGACCGCGAGGATAGGCCTGCGGCTATCATCTGCTGGAATACTGCCGTGAAGCTGTTGGCGGAGGGCTCGCCGCTGGTCCCCCAACTCAAAGCCATCGAGGAAAAGGGCACGAGCATCATGGCCGGGCAGTTGTGCGTGAACGCCCTAGGGCTAGAGGGGAAGCTGGCCGTGGGGCGGTCCGCCACGCTCGGGGAGATCTTCGACCTTATACTCCACGAGGACGTAGTCAGCCTCTAGCTCAACCCACCAGGCACGGACGTCCTCTGGCTTCCAAGAGTGCTACGCACGCTCTTGGAGGTCCGTCACTGTCTTCGTCGGTTCTGCCTCTAGTACTTGGGCCCGTGGGGCCACACCAAACCTGCGCGAGTAGGTGATCGTTGCCTTCCGCTCCTGGTCGAGAACCGCGGCTTCAGCCGGCGGTACGCTCTCGCGGGGAACGGTGGTGACAGCGGCTAGCTGGTTAGCCGCGACCACCAGTCGCCGGCTCGCGCCTGGGCGGCGGCCGACAGCGCGATGCCGTTGCCGCTCCTCCTCGGGCCGGGGAGCCCCGAGATCCTGAGCGCAGCCTTCATTCCGCCCGGAAAGAGTTCCAGGAAGCGCTTCTTGGTCAAGCCCAGCTCCTCGCAGACGGTGTCCAGCGACGGGCGGGCGCTCTTTTCGGAGAGGACGGCTGGATGGTAGTGGGCGCGCAGGTGTTGGATGACGTGCCAGTGGTCCGGCGTGAGCTCACCGGAGCCATTACGGTGTCCCTCTTGATGAGCCAGGAACCTGGCGGCGGCAGGGCTCCATTGGGAGAGCTTCCTCATGAAGCCTCTCTGGTTCGTATCAACCGGCTGCTCGGGCGCGGCGTACCTGTTCGCTATCCTTCGCCGCATTTCCCTGTCCTCGCTTTGGGTGAAGAACCAGTCGGCGCGGGAGCCGCGCCCCCACATGATCGTCCTCGCCTTCACCGCGAAGTCACTCATCGTGCCATCCTCTCCTTCTAGACCTGCACCTTCCCTGAAGTGGCCGCCTTGGCGCCCCGCCAGTGGCCATAAACACAAGCTCTAGATGCCATCGCCGTGTTCTATCCTCAGTATAACTCGTCTTTCTCAGGAGGCAAGAACCCCGCGCGAGGCGGCGCACCCGCATCAACAAACTGAGGGTTCGTTGCGAGGATGCGCCGTCGAAGTAGGTCGGCCGCTAGGCAACGGGACCGGCGCGCCCATGGTCAGTGGGCAGCAAGCGGCCACCCGTTGGGGCCAGGTTGAGGCGACTTTGGCCTGCGAATGGTCGGCGGACGAGGTTCGATCAGGGCGGGGTCCGGTCTAGCCAAGCCGAAATAGGTGCGACGACCCGTTCACCCGGGGCGCCATGCCGCCGGGGGACAGCCAGGCTGCTCGTCTTGCCCGGACTGGGGTTGCTCTAGATGGGGATTCGTGTCGACGCGAGACAGTGAACGCCGGCCTCAAGGCCGGCGTTCATTGGGGTCGCTGCCGCTAGCGAGGAGGAGCGGCTCTTCTACTTCTTCTCCTCGGTCTCCTCAATCGTTGTGGCCACCTCGGCCCAACTCTTGCCTTGCTGGATGTGCGGCGCGGACCAGGCTACGGGCCTCTGCAGTAGACGGGCGATCAGCTTCTCGTAGGTGCTCCCTCTCAGGTTCGGGGCATCGTCCCAGCGCACGAAGTGATACGTGAAGAACTTGCCCAGGAAGTGCGTCATGTGGGTGAAGGGTAGATAGATGAGAAAGAACGAGAGAAGCATGGATTGCGCGATGATCAGTCCGTGGGTGTCCGCAGGCTGCTCGAACGAGACGAGCCCCTGGGCGAAACCCCGCGCCTGGGTGAAGGAGTGGTCGATTGACGCCCACGATGCAAGCGCTACCAGCACCATTGCCAGGATCAGTCCCAGGTTGAAGAAGTCGGCCGGGACGGCGTAGATGCGGAGTCCGCGGTCGGTAACGCGCAGGGCGAGGAGCGCCGCGGCGCCGACGGCCACGGAGACGAGTCCAACAACGCCCACGACGATGGTGGCGTAGTATAGGGCCGCAGCGTTCGAGTCACTGGTTACGGGCGCGCCGGCTGCCTGCGCGATCCCGCCTCCCAGCAGGAGCGCCAGGAACAGGATGGTGACGTAGAGACCGGCGTGGAACGGGTAGGAGGCGAACCAGAGCTTGCGGTTGTGCTCCCAGAGCCCGATCAGCAGTAGTATCTCCGGCACCATGACCTTGAGCTCACCGATCAGGGATGATTTCCTGCTCTTCTCCCACCAGTCCAGCTCCTCGAAGTAGGAGCCGTCTTTGCCCACCTCGTGAGGCACCGGGTAGAGTTCCCAGCGGAGGTGCATCGGCGTGGTGGCGTACCTGAGCGCCCGCCTGCCCATGGCAACCAAGAACACCGCGGCTGCCACATAGGCGAATACCTGCAGGATTCCAACTCCACTCATCGCTTCAGACCTCCCGCTTCGCTGCCCCGCCGCGTGCTCTTGTCTTTGCTCCTGTGTTGAAGATGCTTGCCGTTCCCATGACCCGCTGCTGCCCCATTCTCGGACGGCTCCATGGACTAGTGTCCTATGCCTTCCTCCGGCGGCCCGCTCACAACCACGAGCGTTTCAGCCCACCCCGGGGCGATGCCGATCCTGCGGAACATGATCGCCATGGTCACCAGGCCGGCGATCAGGGTCACCAGAAGGCCCATGCCGCCGAACATGATGATCCGCGAAAGGATGTCGAGCAAGGCCAGGCTATTGTCAGTCAGCACGTCGGTCAGCTTAACCGCCGCGCCCGCAGCGCCGACGGTTACCGCGACGACGAGGAGAAGCCGGATCGCCGGACCCCTCACGTACTGGGTCCCCAGGGCGCCGATCTGGGCGCCGATGGCGGCGCCGAAGATCATGATGAACGCGGCGAAGATCACCACGTTTCCTTCCATTCCATGGCGTATCGTCGCGTACCCGGCTGAGATGATAATCGAAAGAAGGTCCGTTCCCACCGCGATCAGGGAAGGCATGCCAAGGAGGTAGATCATTGCGGGGACCCGGATGAACCCTCCTCCAACGCCGAAGAAGCCGGAGAGAAACCCGGTGGCTGCCCCGATGGCCGATACGGTCCAGAAGGAGACCGTCACCCTGGATGTCGGGAGGTAGATCATCGGCCAGAGGGGGATGCTCTGAAGCTTCTTGGCAAGTCCCGCGCTTTGCTGGTCGCGTGGGATCGCCTTTCCCGCGGCCTTCAGTTCCTCCATCCGACGCCTCGCCGCCATCGTCTCCCGAAAGGTGAGGAAGCCAATGCTCGCCATCAGGCACAGCGACGCCCCTAATACGGCCTGCTCATCGATGCCACGAGCCTGCAGCCATTCGATGAAGCGGACGCCTCCCTCTGCCCCCACCATGGTGCCGACAGCCATGATCAGGCCGAGCTTGATATCGACGTTGCCCAATTGGGAGTGCCGGATGGTGGCGATGATGGACTTTCCCATGATGTGCGTCGTGTCAGTGCCTACCGCGAGGTTCCCCGGGAACCCCAGGACGACCAGCGCCGGTGTGACCATGAACCCCCCGCCTACACCGATGAATCCGCCGACGATACCCACGGTGAACCCCATGAACAGGAGGAGCAGTATCGATACCTTGGTGACTTCGCCCGATTCAAGGAAGATCTCGTGGAACTCGACCATGCTGCATCTATTCCTGCGGAGAGGACTCTTCTCCGGCTTCAAAGTGGTCAATCTTTTCGACCCTGTACCCGCCCAGCTCGGTCACCCTCTCCGCCATGAGACCGAGGAGGAGCCCGCACGCGGCCATCAGGCCCACGTAGTAGCCAACAGCCTTCGTGGTGTCCCACAACGAGTCGCCGATGGCATCGTAGAGCTGCGCCTGCGTGCCGTTGTTGTGCCAAGAGATCGTGTGCCAGGCCAGCAGACCCGTCAACGCCGCCAGCACGGCGAATTGAACCAGCGTGGCCGCCTTGGATTGCATTCCGGTGTGCCTCCTTGAGTTCGGCTTGCTAGCCGCCCCGCAGCCTTGAATAAGCCATCGCTGCAGCCCGGTAGAACGTGTGGGCGAACTTACCGTTGGGCGCGTAGACAAAGAACGCAAACACCAAGATGAGGTGGACCAGGTATGTCGAGTATGCCGCGCCGCCTGCGCTCCCGTAGCGGAATATCTCCATAAGGGCACCGGTTACTACCATCAGGAAGATCAGCCCGATCAGGAACCAGTCCGAATACGAGCCGCGTCCCCAGGTGCCCTGCCTGGCGCGCAGCCGGTTGTAGGCGAACACGAGCACACCAACGAACACCAGGAGGCCGCCCAGGTTGCCGAATATCTTCGCCACGTCGCTGGGGGGACGCTGCACTTCCGCGCCGATGAACGTGTAGATCGCGGCTATGCCGGCGGCCAACAACAGGAGCGGGGTCCCGTAGAACACGGCTAGATGCCCGAAGAACCTCAATCTGTCCGTCTGGCACTGCTGAAACTCACTGTGCAGCGCTATGTCGGTGCCCGTCGACATCAGGCTCTCCCCCAGGCTCACGCCGGCCGGGCTCGCCGTCATCGCGCCCGGGCCGTCCGACGGCTGGTCGGAGGTCTCTTCGGCGGAATCCGCCGGTCCGGCGGCGACCGCCGGTTCGTCCTCCCCGGCCGCTTCGGGAGCGGGGCCGTCCAGCACCGTCTGCACTATTTCGCTGGGCGTCACGCGAAGCTCTCCCCAGAATTTCAGCGTCCCTAACGCTGCCATGACTACCGCGTACGCCACGACGATGCCGGCCGATATCTCGATCGCCCTGCTGGAGACGAAGCGGTCGTAAACGATTTCTCCTTCCGGAAAAGTCAAGCCTTGGAGGGCGCCGACGAGCGCCAGGAGGATCGCCGCCGGGATGCCGAAGACGATGGGCAGATACCTCGGGTCGGCAAACAGCTTGGAAACAATGCTGGGCGGGGAGAAGCGTTCGACGGCGACGCTCCGCACGGCGGCCAGTATGTCCCCAGGCTTGGCTCCGCGAGGGCAGTTGGCGGAGCAGTCGTTGCACTGGTGGCACTGCCAGATGGCGGGATCGGTCAGCACCTTGTCCTTGAGGCCCCACTGGGTCCACAGGATCTGTCTTCGTGGGAATGCGGCCCCCTCTCTCGCGAAGGTCATCTCGCAGGTGACCGAACAGGTGCCGCACTGGAAGCACTTCTTGACGGAGTCGCCGCCTCGTCTCAGGACCTCCCTAATGAAGTCGTGGTCCGGCTTGATCAGCTCGCCGGCTTCGGCCGTCGACACTGTCGCGCTCACCATGGGTCACCTTCCCAATCAGCCCGTCGACTCTACCTGCACAGCAGCCGCCGTATCAAAGGCCTTGCTGTAGAGACGCCCGGCTTCGGCCTCGTCGACTGACGACCAAGCGGCCGCCAGATCCTTCAGGGCGGTGGCGGCCGCGAAGGGGTCGTCGTCGCTCTTGATTCCCGCAGCTTTCTCCTCTGCCGTCTGAAAAGTGACTCGGGCCTTCTCTTCGTCCGTCGCCATCATGGCCAGAGCGACGTCGGTCAGGGCCTGGGCCCGATCCGAATCATCTTCCACTTTGTCTGCTATCTCCAGTGCCTTCTCCGGATCGAGCGGCGCCCATGCGCTCGCCAGCAACCGCAGCGCATAGGTATCCTTGAGATCGCCGGCCTCGCTGAGCGCCTGTCCGAAGATAGTGACGGCCTGCTCCTCGTCCTTCGCGGCGACCTCGTCGCCGATGCCGATCAGCGCTTGAACGCGGAGGAAGAGCGGTTCGATCTCGTTGGCCAGAGAGAGAGCCTCCTCGGCATCTTCGCCGGCTACCCCCAAGGCGAGGAAGCGCAGGGCATCGCCCCGGAAGTACGGGTCCTCTATGTCTTGTGCAAGCTCTACCGCGCGCTCGTGATCCAGGTCGGCCATCATCATCACGATGACGTTCTCCCCGCGCGCCTGCTCGTATGTGTCCAGAACCTGCGCGTTCTCTTCGAGCGCGCTCTCAAGCACGGCCACGGCCTCTCCTGGATCCGGGGCCGCGGTGAGGGCCCCCGCGATGCCGATGAAAGCGGCGACGCGGGCCTCAGGGTAGTCGGCGGCGATGCTCTCCACCAACTCCGATGCGTGCTCGAAGTCCAGGCTCGTCCACGCGACGGCGATGTCGCTGAGCGCAAACGCCTGGGGTTCGACCTCTTCGATCTCGGCCGCCGCGTCCTCAGCCTCGGTGAGGAGTTCCTTAGCCTGTACGGCGTCGGCCAGCGGGGCCCCGGCCAGCTCGCGCAGGGCCCACGCGCGGCCGTATGGGTCGTCGATGTCCCGCGCCGCGGTAATGGCGTCCTCTATGGTGCCTTCTACACGCTCCGGCTCCACCTCCCCAAACTGCAGCGCCAATTCGCGCAGAGCCCGCGCCTTGGCTTCAGCGTCCGAGATGGCTCCAGCCGCGTCGAGTGCGGCGTCCGGGTCGACTCTCCCGAGCTCCAGAGCCACCGTGCTCTCGTCCGCGGCTCTGTACTGAGGCAGCGGGTTGGCCCGCGCTATGTCGAGCGCGTCCTCAAGGAGTGATTCGGCCCGGCTGGGATCCTCATCGGCGAGCTCGCCCGCGATGGCTCGCAGAACCCAGGCCCGGGTAGCGTTGCGCTCGATCCGTTCGGCCAGAGGGATGGCTGAGCGCCAGTCCACGGGGTCCCAGTCGGCAGCCTGCTCCCGCAGGTTCGCGGCGAAGGCTCGCTGCTCATCACCGCCGGCGGCCGCGTCCTGGGCCGCGCGAATAGTGTCGGCGATCGCCTGCTCCGCTGCATCGGGATCGGTGGCGGCCCAATCGATGGCCACCTGCGCCATGGCCCAGGCGCGGTCAATGGCCCGCTCCTGCTGGTCCGCAACGTTCGTAGCAGCGGATATGGCATCCGCCACGGGATTCTGTTCAGCCGTGCCACCGTCGGAGGACGAACCGCAGCTCCAAAGAAGAGGCGGCACCAGCAGTACCACCCCTAGAAGCAACATCCTCGCCGTCTTGCCGAATGCGTGAGCCATACGCTCTCTCATCACTTCTTGAGTGTCCGCTCCCAGCCCAGAACGCCAATGAACGCAAGGAAGATGGTTCCGAACACGATGGCCAGGATGACGGTCCGATGCCGCGTCTCGTCATGCATGTCCAGAGCTTCCGGCAGGAGCTTCCCCGCCTGGAACCGGGTGGCCTTTGCACTGTTGGCAAACCCGTCGGCGGACTGCACGTCAGCCTGCTCCAGCTTGTCCAGGTTGTCGCGTTGGGGCTGCAATCGTTCCAGCAGGGACTCGGCGCCCATACGGTCGCCGCTGAAGTCCTCGCCGATCTTGGCTATCTTCAGCATCAGGTTCCCCGCGTGGTAGTCTGCCTCTCTCACCTTGCGCACCGGGTCACAGGGGATGGACTGTTGGCGGTAGACGCCGCCGCCCCAGTCGAGAGCGGAGGCGACCCGTTCGTCGCTGCTGAGGTGGCACTCAATGCAGTAGTTGCCGGTGAGTACTGCGCCCTCGGCAGTGTCCTTGTCGGCTTGGGACTGGGGAAGGACGGTCTGCGCGGAGAGAGCCAGGGCAACGGCCACGAGGCCGAGCGCCAAGAACCCCTTGAGCAGCGTCATCTCTCTGTGTCCGATTGCCATCCTTTGTTCCTGCCTCCTACCTGAGAGCGGAATAAGCGGTGAGGCCTCCCAGTAGGGCGAGAGCGCCGAACCCAAGGAGCAACAGGGCCGGTCGCTTGAATGTGTTGCGCTGCTTGCTCCGATCCCAGAAGGGCAGCAGAAACGCAATGAGAATCACGGCGATCTGAAGGCCGATCCCGGCGTCCTCTCTCGGCACGATCTTGAGCGCCTGGTAGGCGGCCAGGAAGTACCACTCCGGCTTGATGTGCTCCGGCGTCACCAGCGGATTGGCAATCTCCTCCGGCGGCAGCAAGACACCCGTGAGGAAGAACACCATCAGGAACAAGACGACCAGGAGGACCAGAACCACCTGGGACATGAAGAGCACTTCGTTGGGGAAGAAGGGCTCGGTGCCCCGTTTCCAGCCCTGGTATTTCTTCTTCTTGGTGGTGCTTGGCTCTTGACTCGTCACTGCCATCCCGAAGGTCTCCTACAGCGGCTCCGCGATGCCGGTGCGCCGGATCATCCAGAAGTGGCTCACCAGGAAGAGGGCCATGGCGCCGGGGACGACAGCGACGTGGAACGCATAGAACCGGGCCAAGGTGGGCTGGGCGATGCTATCGCCGCCGCGCATGAGCTCGGCAACGGTCCCTCCCACAAAGGGGATCACCTCCACGGCGTTGGTCACCACCGTGGCCGCCCAGAAGGCGAGCTGGGTCCACGGAAGAAGGTAGCCGGTGAAGGCCATGGCCAGGGTGAAGAGCAGCAAGACGAATCCGGATACCCAATGCAGCTCCCGCGGCGGCTTGTAGGCCCCGGTCAGCCACACCTTCACCATGTGCAACGTCACGGTCACAACCATCATGCTTGCGGCCGCGATGTGAATGCGCCGGACGAACCACCCGAAGGCAACCCCCTGATCGATGTTGTCGATGCTGTCGAACGCCTGATCAACGTGCGGCACGTAGAACATCATCAGGAATACGCCCGTGACGACCTGAATCATGAAGAGGACGAAGGACAACCCTCCCAGGCAGCCGACGGCGTCCATGAAACTCAGGTGGCGAGGAGCCGGCTTTTCGGTAAGCTCCTGCCGGATGATGTTCCGGAACCCGAGGCGCTCATCCAGCCAGTCTGTCAGTCCGCCTACGTTGTCTATGACGCTCATCTTCTACTCACCCACAACTATCTTGGCGCCCGTCTCTTTGAACGGCGGCTTCTCCAGCGGTGCCGGTGGCGGTCCAGCGGTGACGCGACCGTTCTCATCAAACGTGGCGCCGTGGCAGGGACAGTGAAACGAATGCTTCTCCGCACCCCACTTGACGATGCATCCCAGGTGGGTGCAGACGAGCGAAAACACTTTGAGGCCATCCTCCGAACGTATGACGATGTGCGGGTGGCCGCCGTACAGAAACTCCTTGGAACCCCCGACCGGGATGTCTCCGACCTCCACTTCGACGGGCTGCGGCGCCGCTTCTGCAGCAGGCTGGAGCCCCTTGAGGGCGATCCAGCCCGCCTCGCCCGCGACGCTCAGGCCTACGACGCCCAATCCGAGCTGGATGAACTTCCGACGCGTAGTGATAGCGCCGCGCCGGGCGACCGCTTCCGCGACTTGCTCGGCAGCCTCTTCGTCCTCTTGTGGCGCTATCGGCGGTCCTGTTTCCTCTTCTGCCATCAGCTTAGTCCCTGGTCCGGCGCGCTCCTCTCGCTCTGGTCACCTGCCGTCCGCGTGGACCTGCTTCACCCCGACGTAGTCGTGGCATTTGTTGCAGGAATCCTCCGGCACGTGGCAGAGCATGCACTCTCGCATGCTGAATGTGCCGTCGCCGATGGCCTGCGGGTGATTGGCGGTCCACCATTCCAGCGGCGTGTGGTAGTCAGGCGCGTCCCGCGTGCGATCGATGGTGATGGCCAGCGATCCGGTCCCGTCCTTCAGCGGCTTGGCCACGCCAAGATCGCAGCCGGCCATGAGAAGCACGCCGGCAAGAACGCCCAGAACAATCAGCCCACGCAGCGCGTTCCTCATCCCTCGTCTCATAGCACCATCGCCCTGCTCAGCAGATCGATGCAGCCGCTGACGCGTGCCGGTACTTTCCAGTGCTCCATGACCAGCGGGAGCTGCGCCTTGCAGATGGCGCAGGGTGTCGCCAGGATGTTGGCCCCCGTCGCGCGACACGCTTCCGCGCGCAATCTGCCGCCGGCCATGCGCAACGGCATGATCTCGTCCGTGAGTAGCCCCCCACCGCCGCTGCAGCAGAAGGTGTTCTCGCGAATCGTGTTTGGAGGCATCTCGATGAAGTTGTTGACGGCGGAGCGGACGACGAATCGCGGCTCCTCCAGCAGCCCGTGCGCGCGGGCCGGGTTACACGGGTCGTGGTAGGTGACGAGGAGATCGTCGTTCACGCTCTTGTCGATCCGAAAGGCGCCCTTCTTGATCATGTCCTGCGTCCACTCGAGGATGTGGACCGGATAGGAAGGATTCAGCCAGTCCAGCGGGCCGTTGAGGGTGTCGGTGTACATGCCGGCCCGCCACGCGTGGCCGCACTCTCCCCAAATGATCCGCTTCACGTTCAGGTCACGCGCCGTGTCAATGATGCGCCGGTTCACCTTCCGCAAGTTGTAAAAGTCGAGGAAGAGGCCGAAGTTGCCGCCCTCATCCATGTAGGTGCTGGTCGTCCAGCTCACACCTGCGGCGTAGAACAACACGCCGTAGGCCATCATGGTGTCCGTATTGGCGAAGTTGTCCGCCGAGGGCATCACGAGCAGCACATCCGCGTCTTTCTCATTGACCGGCATGGGGATCTTCTTGCCGGTTTCCTCGAGCAGTTCCTGTGCCAGGAACTCGCTGCTGTCGATCCAGGCGGCCGGTGTGATGCCCAGGTTGTTCCCCGTCTCGTACACCTTGGCCACAACCTCAGTTACGTACTTCGTGCCCACACCGATGGTGGCCATAATCTCTCTTGCCGCCATGGTGATCTCGGCGGTGTCTATGCCGTAGGGGCAGTAGACCGAGCAGCGCCGGCACTCGGAGCACTGGTAGAAGTAGGTGTACCAGTCGCGCAGAAGGTCCTCGGTGAGAACGCTCGCGTCGACGGCCTCGCCCAGCAGGCGTCCAGCGACAGTGAAGTACCGCCGGTAGACGCGGCGCAGCAACTCCGCCCGCGCCATCGGCATGTTCTTGGGGTCGCCGGTGCCCCGGAAGAACTGGCACGTGTCCGCGCAGGCGCCGCAGCGGACACAGATCTCCATGAAGAGCCGGAGGGCGCGGTAGCGGCCGAGCAGTTCCTTGAACTTCTCGATGGCCTTTTCCTGCCATCTGTCCACCAACTGGCCCGGCAAGTCGATGTTCACCATGTCCTTCGCCCTGGCCGCATGGCAAACGTTTCCGGCCGAGGCGCCGTCCTGGAAGGGCGCCTGATACAGCTTCATGTGCCCCATCTTGTTGTGCCGCGCAAGGGGCGGGGATGTGGTCGCGCGAGAGGCTCTGCCCTGCACGTGGTGCAGCGTGAGCCTATCCGGTTCGAGCGGCTCCTTCTCGCCTGTCGTCGCTTGCGGTTCCTCGGTGTTTAGCTTTTCCATTGTAGCTTTGCATCCCAGGGGTTGACGTGACGTACGCTCCGCGAGTTATTCCGCGAGTCGCGCGTCGGGCTAAAGAACACGCCGGGCGCATGCATCAGCTTGCTGAACGGGAAATACGCGAGCAGCAAGGAGACCAGCAGGATGTGCGTCAGGAAGAAGGGGCTGGTCGGCGGGCTGACCGGGTCGAGGGTGAGCAGCCCGAGGACAAAAGCCTTGACGTCGACCAGGTACTCACGGGCCACATAGCGCATGATGATCCCGGAGCCCGCGATGCAGCCCAGCAGCGCGAGCGCGAAGAAGTCCGGCAGCGTCGTGACGTAGATGACCTGCCGGAACAACAGGCGGCGCGCCAGCAGAAGCAGAATGGGCAGCGGGAACAAGAATCCCGCCCAGATGCCGGGCGTCTGCATGTACATGATCCAGTCAGGGACTGGGTACACGAAATAGCGGAGATGCCGGATGATGATCAGGACCAGGGCGCCGTGAAAGGCCCAGGCACCCACCCACAACAGCTTGTCCGCGCGGAACAGGCTGGTGAAGGCCAACACCTCGCCGGCCATGCGGAACGTGACGCCCGTGTAGGTCTTGGGGGCGGGCGTGGTGGGGATCTTGAGCGGGACCGGCGTGGCCGCCCACGCGTACACGCGGGTGGCAATGCCTGCCACGAAGATGGCGGCCACAGCATAGGCCACTACGACAACGATCACCAGGCCCCTCCTTCAGTAAGGGCAGGCGGACAGCCCGAGCCTGGTTCCCGTTCTCGGCCCGCCGATCGGCATGCCGCCAGCCGGGTCGAAGCTCGTGCGCCCGAATGCGCTGCGCTTAGACGCAGCCGGTCGGTTTCGGCAGTCCGGCGATCTTGCATGCCCCCTTGGCCGGGCCGGAGGGGAACAACTGGTAGATGGTCCCCAGGTCGGTTTCCGTGTCCCGACACAGCTTGCGGATCATCGGAGCGATACCGAACTTCTGGTAGTACTCCCGAATGTAGTTGACGACCTTCCAGTGTGCGTCGGTCAGGTCCTCAACCTCTTCATCTCCTGCCAGAACGTTGGCCACGGTCTCGGTCCAGGCTTCCGGGTCCTGGATGAACCCGTCCTCGTCCACCTCCACTTGGACCCCACCAAAATCGCGCATCGGCATGTCTACTGTACCTCCAGAATTGATTTGTCAGGAGGCAGGGGCGCCCTGGCCTCCCTTGCCCTTCAGACATACGTAAGACGTTCCCAGGTAGAGGAACTCAAGCTTGTCCTCATTCGCCAGTTCGTTGATCGCCCGGTCGACGTCATGCTTGGGTACGTCGATGGCCTTGGCCACGTCGCGGTTCTTGGCCTTGTCCACCGTGCCCAGGTACTCCAGGACTTTCTCCTTGAGCTCTTCGCTAGCTGGCTCGGCCACGATCGTTCACCTCCCTACCACTTGAACTGCGTACTCGTTCGGAAGGTTGTGAAGGCATACGTGAAGTCGTCGATGTGCTTGTCCGTGAACGGGATGCCCGTCACGCGGAAGAACTTCTCCCAGCCGATTCGCTCGATCCACTCGCTCACGCGCTCACCGTCGCGGGCGTTCGCGGCATAGACCTCCACGATGTTCTTGATCGCGTCGACCGTCTCTGGCCAGCGCGGTGGGTTGTTCGGCAGATAGGGAATCGCCAGCCGCGAGAACATGGGCGCGCTCCGGGCGTTGGATACCTTGCCGCCCACGAAGATCGCCACACCGTCGAACTCCGCGTTGGCGATGGGAAGAGCGGGGCAAACCGTGAAGCAGTTGCCGCAGTACATGCACCGCTCATCGTTGATGGTGACGCTCTTCTCCCTGGGGTTCGGCCTGATCGCAGCCGTCGGGCAGGAGGCGATCAAGGTCGGCACCTCGCACACCTTGGGCACGCGCTCGTGGTCGATCACCGGCGGCTTGCGGTGGACGCCGACGAGCGCGATGTCCGAGCAGTGAACGGCGCCGCACATGTTCAGGCAGCAGGCGAGGGCGATGCGCAGCTTGCCCGGCAGCCTCTTGGACGAGAAGTAAGGCTCCAGCTCGTCCATGATGGACTTGACCAGGCCGGAGGCATCCGTGGCGGCGCTGTGACAGTGCACCCATCCTTGGGTGTGAACGATGTTGCTGATGCCGTTGCCCGTCCCGCCGATCAGCATCCCCCGCTTGCCAAGCTCCTCCTGGAGCGGTTCGAGCTGTGCCTTGTCACTGACCAGAAACTCGACGTTGTTGCGGCTGGTAAAGCGCAGGTGCCCGCCACAGTAGCTGTCGGCGATGTCGCAGATATCCCGGATGAAGGCGATGCTCACCAACCGCGGCGAAGCCACGCGCACGCTGTGGATCTCCGCGCCCGTTTCCGAAACGTGCCGGAGAACGCCGGGGCGCAGCTCCTCATGGTAGGCCCACTTGCCGTAGTTCTCCTTGATGACGGGGGGAAGCATCTCCCGAAAGTCGGGAGGGCCAATGTCGGTCTTGGCGTGTTGTTGGGTCATGAGGTCACCTTCCCCTTCTCTGCGTCACCAGAGCCGTTGATTCCAAGTTCTTCGGGCTGCCAGAAGAAGTACGGATTGGAGCGCGGACGGCCGACCATCTGAGGCACCGGCGGGAGGTCGACGGCGCGGAGGAAGTTCCCCATCCCCACGCGGTCGATGAGCTCGCCGATCCGTTCCCGGCTCCTTGCGTTCTCGTCCCACCAGTCCCACAGGCGGGCGAGGATGTCCTTGATCTCGTCGTAGGGCGGCTCGACCTTGATGAAGGGTATGAGTACCCACGAGAGATAGGCGGACTTCAGGATGGGCGCCTTGCCGCCGATGAGAATGGTCGCGCCCCTATCGACGCCCGGCCGAAGTGCCTTGGGCATCTCGTTGATGCAGTGCATGCAGCGCACGCACTCCTCGGCATCAAGGCTCAGCTCCTGCTTCTTCTCGTCCCAAGCGAGCGCACTTGTGGGGCACTTGTCGACGACCACCGTGCCGATGTCCAGACCGCCCTTGACGTAGCTCCTGACCTCATCCTGATCGATCCGGAGGGAATCGCGCCAGGTACCGATGATCGGGAAGTCAGAGCGGGCGATGGAGGCGACGCAGTCGTTGGCGCAGCCCGAGACCTTGATCTTGAACTTGTATGGCCACATGGGCCGGTGGAGCTCGTTCTGGAATGTCTGCGTCAGGTCGTTGCAGAGGTCCAAGCTATCGATGCAGGACCACTCGCAGCGGGCGGGTCCGACGCAGGCGCTGGGCGTCCGCAACGCGGACCCCGAACCTCCAAGGTCGAAGCCGGCCTCGCTGAGCGCGTTGAAGCACGGCTGCAGGTTCGGCGTCGTGGTCCCCAACAGGATGATGTCACCCGTGGAACCGTGGAAGTTGGTCAGGTTGCTGGTGCCGTGCTCCTCCCAGATATCGCACAGCGTGCGGAGCGCCTTGGTGGTGTAGAACCAGCCGGTGGGCTGGTTGACACGGATCGTGTGGAAGTCTCTGACCTCAGGGAACTCCTCCGGGCTGTCCGAGTAGCGGCCGATGACGCCTCCGCCGTACCCCCGGACGCCGACGATGCCGCCGTGCTTCCAGTGCACGATCTTCTCCCTGTAGGACTTCTCGAGTTGCCGCAGCGCGTCCGCGGCGGCGGGTTTGGTGGCCGCCGCCCTCTTCATTTCTGTCACAAAGCTAGGCCACGGACCCTTCTCCAGGTCGTCCAGTAGCGGCGTGCCGTAGTCGTCTTGGCTCAATTGCCCCTCCTTCCCGCAGCTAGGGCTGCACTGTCCGTCGACCGCATCGCGTCGACAAGCCGCTCCCCCCAGGTCGGCTCGCTGAGCGCATGCAGATGAGTGAACGCAGCCAGCACGTTCTTGTGGATGATACCATCCCGGTTCCGGCCGATCCCGCGTCCGCGCTCCAGACGATAGGCCATCTCCAGGCCGCTTGTGTTCTCAAGGCGCGCGTAGTGGAACTCGTGGCCGCGCAGAGCCTTCCCCGCTTCGAGAAACGGGTTCTCGCGCACCACTTTGCCGGCCACATATCCATGTCCCTGCGGACGAGCGGTGAAACTCACGTCGATGGGTAGCGCTCCCACCATCTTGAACGTTCGCTCCTCCCACCGAAGCGTTCTTGCCAGATACAGAAGCCCCGCGCATTCCGCGTACACCGGCAGTCCCTGATCGACGGCAGCCGCGATTTCGCGGCGAAGCTGGCCGTTGGCCTGCAGGCGCCCTGCGAAGAGCTCCGGAAACCCACCTCCGATGTAGAGTCCGGAAACGGCGGGGAGATGGGAGTCTTCCAGGGCGTTCACCGGCACCAGTTCCGCGCCCGCCTGCTCCAGCGCCTCCAAGTTGTCCGGGTAGTAGAAGCTAAACGCCTGATCCCGGATGACTCCCAATCGCGTGGTCGCCTGCGGGCGTGGGGCGACTTGTCCGGCCGGCGGCGTGAGTGCCGGCGCGCTCCGCGCTATGCGCAGCACCGCGTCGATGTCGACGCAGGATTCCACTAGCTCGCGGGCTCTGGCTATCTTCTCCACGAGCGAGTCGCCCTCGCCTTGGGGCACCAGTCCAAGGTGACGCTCCGCAATAGTGACCGGAGGGGCCTTGGGCAGGCAGCCCAGTACGGGTATCCCGCAGAATTGTCTGATGGCATGCACCAGCATTGACTCGTGGCGGCCGGTTGCAACGCCGTTGAGAACCACGCCCGCGATGTTGGTCTCCGGTTCGAACGCCTGATATCCGGCTACCAACGCGGCCACACTCCGGGTCATCCTGGTGGTGTTCACTATGAGGATGACAGGGGCACCGAGCAGACGCGCCAGTTGGGCGCTGCTGCCGCTTCCTGCCAGGTCCAGGCCGTCGTAGAGCCCCATGGCTCCTTCGATGACAGCGAGGTCTGCGCCCGCAGACCAGCGGCAAAACGAGCCGAGGACGGCCTCCCGGCTCATCATGAACAAGTCCAGGTTTCGGCAGGGGTGCCCGGCGGCGGCCGAGAGCCAGCTCGGATCGATGTAGTCGGGCCCCTTCTTGAACGGCTGCACCGCCAGCCCCCGTCCGGCCAGAGCCGCAGACAGCCCAATGCAGAGCGTCGTCTTACCGGAACGCCCTTGCGGGGCCGCGACCAAGACTCGCGGCATGGCCACGCTTAGATCTCCTGGATCGTGATGGACTCCGACGGGCATACCTCCACGCAGGCCATGCAGCCTGTGCACTCAGCGGCGTCACCGCTCACAAAGGCCGCCTTTTCCGGATCCTCCGCGGTGTCGGGCGCCGGGATGTCGGCCGGCCTGGGGCCCAGCGATAGGATTTCGACGGGACAGTTGTCCGTGCAGTCACCCTCGCCCTCGCACGTTTCCACGTTGATGTTGACGATGTATGCCATTAGCCTTCTCCTCTATCTTGCAGTTTCTCGCCCAGCGCGGCGCAGGGGAATCCGCGAGGGTGACTAGGGTCGTTGAGAGGACTATCTACGCCGCCTGGGTGAGGCTATCTACCCTGTTCTGTCCGCAGATGGGGACGGGCGCGGCCTCCTCTCGCGGCCCAAACCTCACCACTCAGCGCCCGCCTCCGCCCGCCACGAGGAACACGGATGGCGATCCGTGCCCCTACAGAGCTAGGCCGCCTCAATGACTCCGGTGCGCATCGCGTACCGGATGAGTTCCATACGGTTGTGGATGCCCAGCTTGCCGGCGATGTTCGCCCTGTGGCACATCACGGTTCGCTTGCTCAGATGCAGGAGGTCGCCGATCTCCTGGCTCGTGTAGCCTTCGACCACCAGCTTCAACACTTCCTGCTCCCGTTCGGTGAGGATGCTCGCGTCATCCTCAGCCAGGGCGCTGGGGACCTGCCGCGTGTACTGGAGGACCGTCTGGGCAACACGGGGCGGCAGCCAACAATCGCCGGCATGGACAGTGCGAATAGCCTCCACCAGTTCCGCGCCGACGGAGCGCTTCAGCACGTAGCCGGAAGCGCCGGCCTGGAGAACGGGCAGAATGTGCCGCTCGTTGTCGTGCTGGCTGAGCACGAGCACGCGCACCGAGGGGAAGTCGCGAGCCAGACGCTTGGTGGCTTGCAGCCCGTCCATGCCCGGCATGGCCATGTCCATCACAACGACATTCGGCGCACAGGTCCGGGTCCGGTTGATCGCCTCCCTGCCGTCGGCGGCCTCGCCCACGACCTGGATGTCCTGGTTGAGGGACAACATGGCGCGTATCCCATCGCGCACAATGCCATGGTCGTCTACGAGCAATACCCTTATCTTCTTCGAGTTGTTGTCCATGCTTCCGGTACTCCACTGGGGGTAGGAGAGAGTTGCGCCGGCACCCTCACGCGCACGCTGGTGCCCTCGCCAGGGCGAGATTCGACCGCCAGCGTTCCGTTCAGCAAGTCCACCCTCTCGCGCATGCCCATCAGTCCGAAGGGTGAACCATCCTGCCCGCGGGCAAACGTGGCGTCCACGTCAAACCCCTGACCATCGTCCTCGATATCGATGGTAACGAACTCGTCCTGGAACTCCAGGGTGAGGCTGACGTTCTCCGCCTTCGCGTGCCGCGCGATGTTGGACATCGCTTCCTGTGCCACACGGAATAGAGGTGTCTCCAGTTCGGGCGGGAGCCGTCCATCCGTGCCCACCGTCTCCGACGTGACTTGGATGCCCAACGGCCGCAATCGTGTGTCGGCGTAGAACTCAAGCGCTTCCAGGAGCCCCAAGTCGTCCAACAGCGTCGGGCGGAGATCGCGGATAATCCGGCCGATCTCGGTCGATACGCGCTCGGTTAGAGCGTTGGCGGATGCCAGGGCGCGCCGCAGCTCCCCGTTCTGCGTAGCGCCCAACTGCGAGGCCGTCTCGATGGCCAGGGCCAGGCCGGTGATCAACTGGGCCGGCTCGTCGTGCAGCTCTCTGGCGATCCGCTTGCGCTCTTCCTCCTGTGCCGCGATGTACTGGCGGAGGAAGGTGCTACTGGCTTCTTCTTTGCGTCGAACGGCCTCATACAGACGGGCGTTCTCGATGGCGACCGCAAGCTGGCTGCCGATGGAGACGAGCAACTGGAGCCGGGTATCGCCGAAGCAGGCCTCCGGCGGGCAGGCGATGAAGATCTCGCCAAGCACCTTCTCGCCTGTCGCGATGGGCACGCGGGCAAGATCGGAGCCGTTGTACTTGGCCCTGCCGACGTCCAGCCGGTCCTCAGGGGGCCGCGCCGACTTGGCCAGGCTCTCAAGCTGCGCCGGATCGAGGCCACGCACTACGGTGACCGGTCCTTGCCTCCCGTCCTCGCTGCTCACTCGTATGCCACCCTTCTGAGCATCCAGAAGATCAAGCACGAGGTCCAGGGCGAGGCCCAGGATGCCGCGCAGGTCCATGGACCGCGCCATTGCGGACGAGAGGGACACCAACGTGGAGAGCTCCTCGCTCATGCGGATGACCTGCTGTTCCATCCGCTTGCTCTCGCTCACGTCTCGCACGGCCTCCAGCACCGTGACGACCTCGCCCCGGCCATCCTTGATGGGAGACACTTCGATGTCGAGGTAGGTTGTGCCGCCGACAGTGTTGTGGTGCGCTTGGGTCACGCGGGCCGGCTGGCCGCTGCGCCAGACGGTGCGGGCCGGGCATCCATTGTGCCACAGCTCACACGTCTCACCCGGCCCGCGGAGCGCGGAGGAGCACGGTTGCCCGACGAGCGAACCTTCTTCACCCCTGCGGCGTAGGAGCGCGCGATTGGCCTCCACGACGCGGTAGTCCTTGTCGATGACCGCGAGTTGGTCTTCCATGGTGTTGAACAGCGTGATCAGGTAGTCACGAGAGCGCTCCAGGTTGGCGCGGGCCTCGCGCAGCTCAGTCGTACGCCGCAGCACCTTCTGCTCCAACTCCTGGCCCCAGCGCCGGATCTGTTCCTGGGAAGCCTTGAGGCGTGCTCGCATCGCTTCGAAGGCGCCTGCCAGGTCGTTGATCTCGCCGCTGCCCATCGGCCTGATGCGTTCGTTCAGATCGCCTTCGGCGATTCGAACGCAGGCGGCGGTCAAGACCTTGACCGGCCGGACCATGCGGACGACGATGAGCCAACTCATCAGGCACGCGCCCGCGAAGAACACACTGCCAACGAGAAGCGCGCGATAGAACAGCGCGTCGGCGAGGATGACGAAGCCGGAGAATACGATAATCAGGCCCAGGCTCACCAGAGCCTGGACGCGAATGAGGAGGCTTGTCCTGTCGAAGAGCGCCTTCGCCCTACCAACGAGTGGTCCCAATCCTAGGGGAAGCCGCGGCAACCTGCCTTCCGGTGGGTGGGGAATCTGCATCTGCGTCCCGCGCAATCAGCCCCTCGCGCTATCGCCCGGTCTCTGTCCTACGTTGCGATTCCTGCCTTTCAGGCCGCCCCAACCGAAAGACATAACGGCGACATTATAACCGAACGGATCCACATACGCACAACGAATGGGCCGATGTTCTATTGTGAAGGGTATCACAAGAACCCCAGACCGTCAACGCGCCGAAAGGCTCAGGTTTTCAGGGCCAAATGTACTGTACGTATGGCTCTGTCGCCCCGGCTTGCGCACTGGGCCGAGAAGTCCTGACTCGTCTGCTGTGAGCTGGTAGAGTAGGCCCAGGCGCGCGGAAGCGCCGTGTTGGGGTGGGGTGTGGCCTCGGGGCGGGTCACCGGCACGGCACACGCCGCCAGCAGAGCCGCTCGTGTGGATCTTCCGTCAGAATCCCTTGTAGGGGTTGGGGCCCATGGCCCGCAACTCCTCGGCGAAGTCGTTCAGTATCTGGGGGACCTTGTCGTAGTCGTCGATGGCCAGTTGTACCAGCCTGACGCGCTCCGGCTCCACCCGGAGCCGGCCGAGCGCCTCACTGACGTTCTCCATGCGCCGGTTTGCCAGCTCGCTTCCCTTGATGAAGTGGCACTGGTAGTCGTCTCCGTACACGCAGCCGAGCAGAATCACACCGTCGATGCCGCGCGAGATGGAGTCGGCGATGAGAACGACGTTGGTGGATCCGAGGCAGCGCATGGGGAGCACACGGATGCTCGGGTCGATCATGCTGCGCCGGGCACCGGCCATGTCGAGAGCGGGGTAGGCATCGTTCTCGCAGACGAGCGCGAGAACGCGCAACTTCTCTTCCTCCTCGGGAACAGAAATGCTCTTGATGGCGGAGGCTAGGAGATCGATATTGTAATTCTTGAATGAGACGAGGCGCTCCGGGCAGGCGCCCATGCACACGCCGCAGCGGCGGCAACGGTTGGGGTTGACCAGGGGCGTGCCCTTCTCATCCTCATCCAGCGCGCCGAAGGGGCACTCCTCGGTGCAGCGTTTGCACTGCGTGCAACGCTGGAGAGCGTAGGACGGGAAGTAGGGGTCTCCGACGCGGGGATGGAGTGCCTCGCCCCGTTCCAGCAATCCAAGGCTTTGGACGGCGCGCAACGCACCGCCGGTGGCGTCTTCCTGGCTGGAGGCGATGTTCATCGGTTCGCGCACGGTTCCGACCGCGAAGATCCCGGTGCGCTGGGTCTCATACGGCCAGCACACGTAGTTGGAGTCAGGGAACCCGAGCGGGGACACGGGCAGATCCGGGCCCTGGCGATACTGGAGGTTGAGCGCTCCCTCGGCTTTCGGCACCATGCCCACGGCCAGAACCACGAGGTCGGCCTCGAGCTGGACGGCGTCTCCCAAGGGGGTGTGCTGCGCCTGCACCAGCAGCGCGCCGTCGCTGCCATCGCCTACCGCGGAAACCTCGGCTCGCAAGAAGAAGACGCCCTCCTCTTCCTGGACGCGCTTGTAGAAGTCCTCGTACTGGCCCGGCGTCCTGATGTCCTTGTGCAGAATGTAGACGTTGGCATCGGGCTGGGCCTCTCGGACGTAGAGGGCCTGCTTCAGAGAAACCAGACAACATACCGACGAGCAGTAGGGCAAGTGGTTTTCGTCCCGGGAACCGGCACACTGCACGAACACGACGTTGCGCACGGGTCCGCCGTCCGAGGGCCGCACGAGCCGCCCTTCTCTTGCCATCTCCTCGAACGTGACGTTGGTGACCACGTTGGGAGAACGGCCAAAGCCGAGGTGTTCGAGCTTTGTGGCATCGTAGGGCTCCCACCCGGTGGCCAATACGACGGAGCCCACGGTGAGATCGAGAGAAGAGCCGTTCTGGGCGGCGGTGACTTGAAATGCCCCCGGCTGTCCTTGAATCTTCTGCACGCTCGCCGACGTGAGCACCCTAATCCTCGATTGGTCTTGGACGGCCGCAATCGTCTCGTCTACGGGAGGGGTCTCCAGATCGCGGTACGGGCTGCCGCTGGGCGAAATCCGGTGGAATTGTGTGAGCCGGCCACCGAGCTCCGGCTGCTCCTCCACGATGATCGCGTCGCAGCCGGCCTCCGCCACACCCAACGCGGCGGTCATACCACTAATGCCACCGCCGACCACCAGTACCGTCCGCTCCGGTGCTTCGCCGGGCGGATCGGCTGGTTCCGTCTTCTCGCTCTTGATGATGCCCATCCGGAGCAGATCTTCGGCGAGAGCCTGGGTCTCTTCCTCCTTGGGGGCATGACACCAGGCTACCTGCTCCCGAAGGTTGACCCGCTCAACAAGCACCGAGCCCAAGTTGAATTCGTCGGTCTTGACGCGAGGCGAGCAGGCGGCGATCACCGACCGCTGTGTGCCCTCCCCCTCGCCGTTCTGGGCCAGGCCCGCCACTCCTTCCGGGCTGCACAGGAAGGGATGCTGTGACACGGAGACTCCAGCTTCCTCGCCGACGGCGCAGAGACGCTCGATGTCGATTGCGTCACCTATGCCACAGCCGGTGCACACGAAGACGCGGGGCTTCTCATCCATATGAATCTCAGTTCCTAGTCAGGTCTCGAATAGCCTTGAGGGCTGCGGCGGTGCCGTCCCGTACGCTGCTGGCGACATCCATGGGGCGCTTGGCAACTCCCGCGACGTGGATCCCGTCGCCGCTGCCATTGCCCAGGAGAAAGCCGTAGTCGTCGTGGTTGACGGCGGCGCCGGGGAGTCCGTTTGTGGGGACCATTCCCGTTGCCAGGACGACGAGGTTCACGGCACGCCGTATCTTCTCTCCAGTCAGACTGCTGTCCGCCTCCACCACAAGGTCACCCGTGCCGGGCTCCTCCTCGATCCGGGCCACCTTGCCGAAGAGCACCTCTACCCCTTCGTCCTGCTGGACCTTCTGGTAGAAGGTCTCGTATCGGCCCGGCGCACGAACATCCATGAAGAACAGTGATGCCCGCACGTCAGGGTTCTGCTCGCGGAAGTAGGTGACTTGCTTGAGCGAGGCCATGCAGCACACGGCGGAGCAGTACGGCAGGTGATTCTCGTCCCGGGAGCCGGCGCACTGCACGAACGCGACGCTCTGGACCTCCTGCCCGTCGCTCGGCCGGAGGATGCGCCCTCCCGTGGGACCGTCGACTGCGGCCAGACGCTCCATCATCACGTTCGTGATTACGTTGGCGCGCTTGCCGAACCCCAAGGTTTCGAGCGCTTCCGCCCGGTAGGGCTGCCAACCAGTCGCTAGTACGATCGCCCCGACGCTGAGCGTCTCGCTCCGGGGTTCCATTGCCAGATCGATGGCGTCATACGGGCAGGCCGGCACACATTTGGCGCACTCGTTGCCCGGGCAGACGCTGTCGTCGATGGCGTAGGTCATGGGCATAGCCATGTCATGGGGAAGATAGACGGCCTTCGTCTTGCCCATGCCGTAGTTGAAATCGTCGGCCCGCTCGACGGGGCAGACCGCGACGCATTCGCCGCAGGTGGTGCAGACGTCGCGCACGTACCGCGGCCTAAACTTCAGCGTAACCTGGAAGTCCCCCGCCTGACCGGCCACGTTCTCCACGTCTGCCATAGTGAAGAGCCGAACGCGAGGGTTGGTCCGGATGCGCTTGAAATAGAGTTCCAAGCCGCAGCTCGGGGGGCAAAGCTTGGGGAAGTAGCGATGCATGCGGGCGACCCGCCCCCCAGCGCTGGGGTCTTTCTCCACCAGATAGACCTCGTACCCCGCCTCGGCGGCTTCCAAGGCGGCGCTCATCCCCGCCATTCCGCTTCCTATGACCAGGATGCTTGAGTTCATCACGCTACCGCTGTCCGGATTCTGGGCCTCCTCTTGCGTCTCTCTGAGCCGGTTGGTCAAACCGCGTCCTGAAAGGAGCCGTGGGCTGGGGAGCCCGCGGGTTCCACAACCGTAGGGCTTGGCGTTGCCGCCGCCCCGCCCGCTAACGGCGGGGCGGCGGCAACTAACGCTGGCGATTTGCTACGACTACGAAACCAGTTCCACGTACGGCTTCTGGGAGAACTCCCAGTTGCCGGTCGCGGGGTCGTACCTGGAGTTGACGAACACCTTCCAGTTGGCGTCGTCGATGTCCGGGTAGTCGGTCCGGTAGTAGTAGCCCGGCCAGCGGGTCTCCTTGCGCTCCAGCATGTGCCGGACGTGGGCCTCGGCGGTCCAAGCCCGGTGGTGCAGCTCCCAGCATCGCATGAGGTCGTGCAGGTTGCTCGCACCCAGCTTGTTCAGGTCCTCCTTGAAGACAGCCAGCAACTCCAGTGCCCGATTGAGCATCGGCTCACTGGTCTTGTACCAGGTCGAAGCGCCGGCAGCGTACTCGTCCATGAGCTTCTGCAGACGCGTGAGCCCCTGCTTGGGCGTAATGAAGTTGGGGTTCACTTCCGGCACCGTGGAGGCACCCTTGAACTGGTCCCAGGTCGCCAGCGGCCGGAGAATCTCCTCCTTCAGAGCATCGACTCGCCCCTGGTCCACGTTGGGGTCACCGGGGTTGTCCCGGATGAAGTCAACGGCGGCCTTGGCGGCGAGCCGGCCCTCCGTAAAGGAGCCGGATGAGAACTTGTGCGGGGCAGCTCCAACGCCGTCACCGGCGGTGAAGAGGCCCTTCACTGTGGTCATCCGGTTGTAGCCCCAGCTCCAGTCCGCAGGAGCGCCGAGATCGCCCGGACCGCTGACCCACATCCCGGAGCATCCGGAGTGGGAGCCCATGATGTAGGGCTCGGCCAGCGCAATCTCCGACTTCTGCTTCTCGGGGGCGATGTTCTGCCCCGCCCAGAGGATAGCCTGGGAGATGGTCATGTCGAGGAAGTCTTCCCAGGCTTCGCCCTCTAGCTCGCGGAGCTTCTTGGCGTCGCCGCCGGCCAGGTCGGCCAGCGCCTGCTCGGTGCGCATGTAGATCGGCCCCTTGCCATCCAGGATGTCGGTCAGCATGAGGTGGTTGCGCAGCGGGGTAGGCGTCGGCTTCACCGAGCCGTACGGCTCGTACTTCTTGAGTTCGTCGGCGCGGGTGGCGATGTAGTCCTCGTCGTAGGCGTTGGTGGCCTTGGACTTGAGGAGCAGGAACCAGGCGCCGACAGGCCCGTAGCCGTCCTTGAACCGGCTCGGGATGAAGCGGTTCTCCATCTGCGTCATCTCGGCGCCGGCCTGCAGCATCATGGCGAATGTGGAGCCGGTGTCGAAGATGGCGTACCAGGTGCGGCCCAGGCCCTCGCCCACGGAGCGCGGCCGGAAGAGCAGCGTGGCGCCGCCGGCGCAGACGATGGTCGTCTTCGCCTTGAACACGTAGAACTTGCCGCCGCGCACGTCGACGCCCACGGCGCCGATGACTCGGTTGGGGTCGTTCGGATCGCTCAGGAGGTGGGTAACGGCCACGCGCTCGTACAAGTTCTCCTGGCCGATGGCGGCGCGAGCCCCGTCGGCGACGATGGGCTTGTAGGACTCGCCGTTGATCATGATCTGCCAGCGGCCCTCACGGACGTACCGGCCCTCGGGGGTCTTCCAGATGGGCAGGCCCCATTCCTCGAAGAGGTGGACCGACGCGTCGACGTGGCGCGCCACGTCATAGACCAGGTCCTCGCGGACGATGCCCATCAGGTCGGTGCGAACGTACTTGACGAAGTCCTCCGGGGTGTTCTCGCCCCAGCGCATGCCCAGGTAGGTGTTGATCGCCGAGAGGCCCTGGGCCACGGCGCCGCTTCTCTCGATGGCGGCCTTCTCGACCATGATGACCTTGAGGTCTTTGCCCCAGTACTTGGCCTCGTACGCGGCACCGCACCCGGCCATGCCGCCGCCGACAACCAGGACGTCGCAGTTGACAGTTTCAGTTTGGAATTCCATTGATACCCTCTCTCACCTACTTCTTCAGCTGCGCGAGTTCGCTCACGCCCAACGCGTCGGGCTCGCCGGCTAGCAACTGGTCCTTCAGACCCGCGTCTGTGGCCTCGGCCACTCCGCTGTACGCGACGACCGACCCCTCGGCCGTCGTCCGGATCGGGAAGCGGAAGCGCTTGATGTTCCCGTTGCGGAACTGGACCGTCCACATGATGGAGTCGGTGCCCCGCATCGGGACCACGCTCGCGCCCAACGGCACGAAGTCGGCGTAGCCTCTGACGTCGATGGCCTGGGTCGGGCAGATCTTGACGCAGGAGTAGCACTCCCAGCAGGCGTCAGGTTCCTGGTTGTACGCCTTACCCAACTCCGTGTCCAAGACCATCAGGTCGTTTGGGCAGACGTACTGACAGGCGGTTCTGTCCAGCGCCTTGCAGCCATCACACTTCTCTGGGTTCACGTAGCTTGGCATGTTACACCCCTTGCTCCTTTCTCACCCTTCGCAGGTACGCCGGCCGGGCCTCCCGGGGCTCTCCGGACAGCTCCTGCAGGATGCGAACCGATTGGACCCCCTAGCCGGCGGAGGCCAGGAAGTCCCCTACTATGTCTACCTTGCCGTTCTTGACTACCAGTCTCAACAACTGGTCCTTCACCTCGCGCGGCAGCAGCTCGATCGTCTTGGTGGTGGCCACGTCGCACTTGGCATTCGGGTAGCTCTTGAGGAGAGCGTCTCGCTGTGCGGCGTTGGCCGGCACCTTGATCACCTTGAGACCCGCCAGGACGTCTTCCGTCATGTCTGCGATGCCGGCCTTCGTGAGCGCCTCCAGGCGCTCTTCATTGATCCAGATGTTGATGGGGAATACGTCCTCGCTCATCATCATGCCCTCCACTAGAGAGGCGGTACCTGCAACACGGGGTCTCCGCGCTCCAGGTAGCTCTCGGTCACAAACGGGGACCCGTCCCCGTACTTCTCCGCGCTCTCCATCGTCAGGTCGAAGACCTCGGGGCGGAACAGGAGCCGCGGCGGGCGGACCCCGTCCTGGATGATGCTGCGGATCAGGCTGCCGCTGAACCGCTGCTCGTCTCCCTCGTGACCACACTGCGCCTCGTACACGATCCCCGCGCACTTGGGGCAGTAGTACCACTCGAACGCTTTCACCGGGTAGATGCCAAGGTCCGGCAGCTCCTCGAAGATCCGGTGGGCGTCGTAGGGATCATAGTAGGTGCCGACGCCGGCGTGGTCTCGACCGAACATGTGATGCGTGCAGCCGAGGTTCTTCCTCGCGATGGCGTGGAACACCGCCTCCCGGGGCCCGGCGTAGCGCATGTCCCACAGAAGGAAGGACGTCATGTGGATGTTCTCGGCGAAGTAACCGGCCGTTCGGAGCATGTCCTGCGTCAGGATGATGGCCTCGTCAATGTAGTCCCCGACGCGCTTCTCGCCGACAATCGCGCTGACCAGGACGGCGTCGGCGTTGGCGGAGAACCAGGCCCCTTTCATCAGCATCTCGTGGCCCGTGTGGGGAACGTTGCGCGTCTGGTGCGCGACCGCGCTCTTCCAGTTTCGCTTCGCGAACTCCTCGCGCATGACCCGCGGCGGGAAGAAGTAGCGGTCGAACGGAGGCTTGATCTTCGGCGGGTTCACGATGGTGATCTTGCCGCCGATGAAGCGATCCTGATAGTTGTGGGTGCGCCTCACGCCCGGGTGCTTGTCTTCCTTGGTGCCATAGACCTTCTCTGCCATGACGTCGAGGTCGTAGGAGAAGATCTCCTCGATGTCCAGGGTGGCCAGCGGGTTGTCCTGGTAGGTGAGGAGAACGGAGTCACCCTGCTTGAGGCCGAGTTCCTGAATCTGACCCTCAGCTATGTCGAAGACAAGGGGGATGCTCCACACATAGCCGCTCTCCAGCGTCATCTTGTTGACCACGGAGTCCACGTCCGCCTTGGACATGAACCCTTCAAGGGGGGAGAAGAAGCCGTAGCCAAGGCTCACCACCTCGCGCGCGAGCTGGCTTCGGATCGGTACGACCGACAGTCCTTTGATCTTCTCCTTGGCCTGCTTGGGCTCCAATACCCGCTCGACGATCGTCCCGCCGTGAGGGGACAGAGCATTATCAACCATGTGCACCTCCTACTTCGCTGTAGGTTTGCCCACTCAAACGCAGGGCACAGAGCGGCACCGGCGTGTGCCCCGGCCCTTTTTGGTAACCCACTGTCAGTGTAAACGCGGTGGAAAAGGTCACAATCCGCAAGGGTGACTAGTGCCGGTGGCATGAGCGCCTAGCGGAGTTACGCTCTACTACCTAGGTTGCGAACGGGCTGCGCCGGACGCCCGAGGCCCGCCGTTCGCCCCTTCCGGTGGCCGTTGGGGACCGTCGCCGGAAGCGGCCGCGAACCGGCCGGCGTACGTCAAGGCCGAGGGACATCAGCCTAGCCCGCGACCGACTTGTAGACCAGCCCGACGAGGCCGCCCAGAATGACGAGCCAGACCGAATTCAGGTTGAAGCGGACAAGCAGAGCGGCGCCAAGGACGGCGAGGACCCCGGTCACCGGGTCCACAACGGCGTCGCGGCCCAGTTGCCAGGTCACGCCCGCCATGAGCGCCAACGCGGCCACGTTGACGCCGTCCAGCAGGGCCCCTGCCCAAGCCGACCGGCGAAGGTGGGGAATGATCGGGCTGCTCACCGCCACGAAGACGAAGGACGGGAGGAACACGCCCGCTGTCGCCAGGAGAGCACCCTCCCAGCTTCCGAGCACGTAGCCGATGAAGGTGGCCGTGGACAGGACGGGCCCGGGCGTCACCTGGCCGACAGCCACGGCGTCCAGTAGCTGGGCCTCGGTCAGCCAGCCGAGGCGCTCCACGAAATCAGCGCGCAGAAACGCCAACAGCACGTAGCCGCTTCCATACAGGATGGAGCCGATCTTGAGGAAGGTGAGAAAGAGCTGGCTGAGGCTGACGGATTTCGCGGTGACGGCAGCGGTGGCACCCAGCAGCAGTGTGGCTTTGCCGATAGCCAGGCCCAGAAGAGGTACGGTCCCCATATGGGGCACTGCGCCGGCCAGTCGGGGCAGGTTCCGGGCTACCATGACAAAGAGAGCGGCCCCGAACAGCAGGGCGATCTCGTTGAAGCCGAGGAGGTAGAGCACGAGGACAGCAATACCTACCGCGGCCAGGAACGGTCCATGGACGGCCGTGCGCCCCAGAGACCAGAGTGCCCGCACCACGACGCCTATAATGACGGGCTTGACGCCGTAGAGAAGCCACGTGACCTCCGGCGTCGAGCCGTACCGCACATATGCCCAGGCAAACGCCAGCGTGATCAGCATCGCCGGGGCGACGAAGCACACGCCGCCGAGAACGAGACCTCTCAAGCCAGCGCGAACGCGGCCCAGATGGATGGCCATCTCGGTGGCATTGGGTCCGGGGATTAGATTCGTGGCTCCGAGGAGATCGAGGAACTGTGGGTCGTCAACCCAACGACGTCGCGCCACCACCTCGTCGCGCATCATCGCGATGTATACGGCCGGGCCTCCAAAAGAGAAGAAGCCCAGTCGCAGAAAGAGGCGGCCCACTTCGGCCAGCCTCGTTCCCTGACTCGCCTGCGAGAGAGACGGGGTTTCGATAGGGTCTCGCTCTTCTGCCATTGCGGCAGGTCGCGGCTGCAACGCCCGAGTGCGGGCGTGGGCGCGCTTTCGTGATTGTAGCATCGACGCCGGAGAGGGGCGACCGGTGTGGCTCCGCCAGGCTGCTCGAGGGTCACGGTCGCAGCACGGCGAGAGGGTCTTGCACGTGGAGCCGACGCCGCGCGGGCGGCAGATCTGCGACACGCTTCGTGCCCACCACAACACAATCGAGTGCCGGGTTGGAGGAAGAGCCTCCCAACAGGCCGCGCCGAGCTGTGGCGGAGACCGGGTAGATCTTCATGTCCGGTTCCCGGCGTTCACGCGTCTTCGACGTCGCCCGGGGATGAATCGACGAGGCCGGCACTCCTGGGTGTCACGATAACAACGCGGAGAGACCGACCATAGGAAGCAGCTATTGAGCCAGTCGTCTATAATTAAGATAGAGGATGGGTGATTTGCCAAGGCAGGCGTCGCTAGACGCAGGTGGGCATCGCCGGCGGAGTGCGTGCCGACCGCAGTATCGAAGCTCTAGCCGGATGGCTGCGGGTTATCCGTCCGCAGCGCGAGGTGGCGGGACAGGACAGCCGCGGGTGCGCCTCCCAGCGTGTGGGCAGTCGCGGGCCGTTCCAGTTGTCAGCGCGGCGAGCCGCTTCGGGCTCAACTGCTCTCCCTGGCCGTCCGATGCTCATATGGAGGGAGGCAACGTGCCGTGCGAGTACAGAAGGCCTTCAGGAGCAATCTCAGGATGGTGAAGACGATGACGCGCGCCCCTGTGCCCTTTCCGGGCATTCCTTCTACCGCCGATGGGTCCAGCGCTGTCGCCTACGTCGAGACACACATCACGCAAGGTGCGTGCTGCTACCCCATCACCCCCGCGACCGGGATGGGACAAGCCTACGAGAAGGCCGTCGCCGATGGCGCGCAGAATCTGTGGGGCGAGCCTATCGTCTTCCTGGAGCCGGAATCCGAGCACAGCTCGGCATCCGCATGTGAGGGATTCGCGGCCGCCGGCGGGCGCGTGAGCAACTTCACCGCGGGCCAGGGGCTCATCCTCATGAAGGAGGTGCTCTACGCGGTCGCCGGCAAGCGGCTTCCGGCCGTGTTCCATGTCGGGGCTCGCGCCCTGACGTCGCATTCGCTCAATGTGCACGCAGGGCACGACGACATCATGGGGGTTGCGGACGCCGGCTGGGGGATGCTCGTCGCCATGAACGTCCAAGAGGCGGCAGACCTCGCGCTCATCGCACGGCGTGCTGCTGAGGACAGCAAGACTCCGTTCTTCAACGTGCAGGATGGTTTCCTGACGACCCACACCTTCGAGAACGTCCTGCTCCCGGAGCCGGAGCTCATGCGGCAGTACATCGGGCCGCCAGTGGCGAAGCTGAAGGCGATCTTCGAGCCGGATGCCGGCATTCAGTCCGGCGTGGTCCAGAACCAGGACAGCTACATGAAGGGCAAGATCTCACAGCGGTTCTTCTACGACCACGTTGCCGAGGCACTAGCTGCGGCCATGGAC
This sequence comes from uncultured Dehalococcoidia bacterium, assembly GCA_964406605.1. GTDB lineage: Bacteria > Chloroflexota > Dehalococcoidia > DSTF01 > RBG-16-68-14 > CAYOSF01. The sequence goes on from CAYOSF010000001.1 coordinate 155,822, forward strand.
GAGTACGGCCGGCTTACGGGCCGCCAGTACGGGCCACTGAGGCCATATCGGCTCGATGATGCCGAGTACGCCATCGTTGCCATGGGCTCAGCGGCAGAGACCGCGATGGCTACCGCCGATTGGGTTCGCGAGCATGAGCGCATCAAACTGGGCGTATTGAAGGTGACGTCGTTCAGGCCCTTTCCGGGTCCACATATCGTAGCGGCGTTGCGGAACGTTCGCGCCTTCGCCGTGCTTGAACGGCTTGACGTGCCACTCGCCCAGTCGAACCCGCTTACCGCCGAGATCAAGGCTTCATTCGCTGACGCCGCGGCCGGCGCCGAGGGCTACCCATTGATCGAGCGGACTCCCGAGATCTACTCCGGGACTGCTGGTCTCGGGGGTCGGGACACCCGTCCGCGTCACTTCGTGGCTATCGCCCACAACATGATCGAGCGCGGGAAGAAGTTGTTCACTGTGGGAATCAGCCATCCGCTTGCCATCCACAGTGATGAGCGACCGGACATTCGGCCTCGGGGTGCTTTCTCGATGCGTGGGCACTCCGTCGGCGGCTGGGGCTCTATCACGACGAACAAGCTGATCGCGCGCGTGTGCGCCGACTTGTTCGGTCTGTACGTACAGGCCTACCCGAAGTACGGCTCCGAGAAGAAGGGTTTGCCCGCCTCGTACTATCTGACGCTCGCCGCCAGCCCCCTCCGCACACATTCGGAGCTGGAGTGGGTGGAGTTTGTCATCGTGAACGACATCAACGCTCTGCGCAGCGGCGACCCGCTGGACGGCCTGCAGCGTGGGGGAACGCTTTTTCTCCAGTCCGAGGCGAAGACGCCCGGGGCTTTCTGGCCTGACGTTCCGGAAGGAATCCGCCAGCAGATCCCGAAGCGGCAGTTGCGGGTGCTTGCCTTGGACACTGTGGCAATAGCCCGTTCGGTCGCCACGAGTCCCGATCTCATCTCGCGGATGCAAGGCATCGTGCTGCTCGGCGTCTTCTTGCGGGCGACTTCGTACGTCAAGGAGGCCGGCATCGAACGAGACGAGCTGTTCCACCGTATCGAGGGATTCCTGCGGAAGGAGTTCGAGAGCCGGAGCGAGCAAGTCATCCAGGAGAATCTGGTCTGCGTGCGGCGAGGATACAACGAGGTGATTGATATGCCGCTGTCGGTGAGTCAGAGGCTAACTGCAGCGGTGTAGCTAGAGGGATGAGGTCGTCGCCATGTCCGAGAACGTGAGAGCCGTCACCCGGCAGGTCCCCGAGATCGCGCCTCCGCGCAACTTCAGGGAAGGTATCGTGGGACCGTACAACCGGGGCACGGCCGAATGGGAGCTTCTCGCGGACGACGCAGTTGCCACCAGTCTCGTGCCGCCGGGCACGGGCAAGCTGCGCGACTTCAGCTATGTCTCGCTAACGATGCCCCATTTGATGCCGGACCGCTGCGTGGGTTGTATGGAGTGCGTAGCAGCTTGCCCGGACACCGCGATCCTCGGCAAAGTCCTGAGCCAGAGCTGCCTTGACAAGGAAAACGGCGCAGCCCTCGACGCGAACGTGCGCGCCCGGGCGCGGCGGCGCTTCACGAAGACTGCCAAGTTTTGGGACACCGCCGAGAGGCACGGCGAGGAACCCGGTTTCTTCGGGCTCTTCATCGATCCGACGAAGTGCAAGGGATGCGGCGAGTGCGTCGACGTATGCGGCAACCACCAGGCGCTGGAGATGCGACCGAAGACGCGCCCGCGGATCGAGGAAGCGGCTCGTGGCATGGACCTGTACCGCTGCCTTCCGGATACGCCTGAGCACTTCATCAAAGAGCGCACTCCCGTCGACATGATGCTCGCCGACCGGTCGCTGCTGTATGTAGGCGGCGCCGGTTCCTGTATGGGGTGCGGTGAAGCGACCGCCATCCGGATGATGCTGGCGGCAACGGGCTTTGTGCACGGGCGAGAGAGCATCGGGATCGTCGCGGCCACGGGGTGCAACACGGTCTACGGGTCCACCTATCCCTACAATCCCTACCTCGTGACGTGGACGAACTCACTGTTCGAGAACGCGCCCGCCGTCGCGATGGGTATTCGCATGCGCTGGGACCAGAAAGGATGGGGCGACAAGAAGGTCTGGGTTCTCGGCGGCGACGGGGCGATGTACGACATCGGCCTGGCCTCGCTATCTCGTCTGCTCATCTCGGGGGCCGACGTGAAGGTTCTCGTGCTCGACACACAGGCCTACTCCAACACCGGCGGCCAGGCCTCGACGGCCTCTCTGGCCGGTCAGGACGCGAAGATGGCGACGCATGGCAAGGTCCGTCATGGCAAGACCGAGGGTCGAAAGGAACTGGCGTTGCTGGCAATGATGCACCCGGACGTGTACGTTGCCCAGACGATTACGGCCGACGCGAATCACTTCTACAGGGCAGTCATCGCCGCCAACGAGTACCCGGGGCCGGCCGTGGTCAATGTGTACACGTCTTGCCCGCCCGAGCACCGCGTCGGCGATGACATGGCGGCGCGTCAAGCGAAGCTGGCACGTGACTCGCGCACGTTCCCGGTGTTCATCTATGATCCGCGAGCGGGCGAGACAACGGCCGAGCGGCTCAGCCTCAGGGGCAACCCGTCCGTCGCCGAGGACTGGCACGTGCAGCCCAAGACTCGTGAGCCGATCGATTTCGTGGCCTTCGCGCGCACGGAAGGACGCTTTGCCCGGAATTTCGACCGCGATGGAGAGCCGGACGAGGTGCTGCTCGTGGCTCGCCAGAAGCGTCTCGCCAATTGGCGGCTTCTCCAGCATCTGGCGGGCCTCCGGTAGGATGCCCGGCGGAACGGCGGTGGTGTCGACGTTTGCTCAGGCGTGATCGGTTGGGAGATTCCGGCGGCGGGGGCCTCGCCTGAGCCCCAGCGTCACGTGAGGCTCGCACTTCCACGAGGCAAGTGTTTTCGTCGCAATCCGCGGCGGGAGCGCCGGCGCTGAGCTGGAGTATCGCTCCCGAATCTTCCGCTGGCAACGTCGGTTTGCTATAGTCGAGCAGCACCATGCCGAAACGGCAACCGAAGCGCAGACGCAAGCGCTACCAGCCTGGAAGCGCCTATGCCGGTGATGTCCGGCCAACGGGTGTGCTCAGCCTGTTCAGCGACCCAAGGACCATTCGGGTTGTGTTCATCCTCATGGCATTGGCGATGGCGGGTGGTGGGATAGGCACCGTTATTGGCAGGGGAGTGCTCGGGAACAGAAACAGCAAGTCGTCGGATCTTATTCCTCCGACAGCCGAGCCGGGTGCGACGGCCGAGCCCACCGAAGGCACTGAGGTGAAGCAGTACGACGCGCCGCCGCCGATGGCGATAGACCTGAACAAGCGCTATGTCGCGACCATCAAGACGGACCTCGGTGACATTGAGGTGGAGCTGCTGCCGGACAAGGCGCCGCAGACGGTGAACAACTTCGTCTTCCTCGCCCGGGACGGCTTCTACGACGGTCTCATCTTCCACAATGTGGTGGAGGGTTTCTCGGTGACGGCCGGCGACCCTGCCTGCACGGCGGAGAAACCTTCCTGTCGTGGTGACGGAGGCCCAGGCTACACTATCCCGGATGAACTGAACGATACTCACTTCCAGGCGGGGGTGGTGGGCATGGCCACCCGGCGGGACCAGCCCGACTCCGGGGGCAGTCAGTTCTTCATCGCCCTTACCGAATCGGAGCAGTTCAACCAGTTCACAGCGTTTGGCAGGGTTACCTCTGGTCTGGACGTGGCGCAGCGGGTGGTGGTGGGCACCGTGATCGAGACGATCGAGATTCAAGAGCAGTAGCAAGAGCTGACCGCAGGGTGCGGGGCAGGTCTCTTTCGGGGCCGCTCCGCGTTCGCGCCGCGCCCAGACAGCTATGGAGGGGGCGGCGCTTTCGATCGCTCAGCCGTCCGTTCCACCAGGCGCATCAGAGCGTAGAACGGGAGGGCCAACGCGAGCGAGATGAGGCCCAGAACCCAGGCGGCGGCGATGAGGAGGAAGATGCCGAAGGCTATGGTGACGGACATGCCGAGCACTGAGACTATGCGTACGAGCGCAACATACGTGGGGACCTGAGGGCGGTCTTCGGGGGGGCCTGCCATCACGGATTCATGCTAGCTTGCGTGGCCGCCCTTCTGCCAGCAGCGCGCCGTGCAGGCGTGGTGGGGCCGCGAGCCGGCGTCTTCCGAAGCGAAGTAGCGTTCACGCTCTCGCCCGATGATCGCCGCGGACGGCGGTGTTTTGGCGAGCAGTCTGCCGAATAGCGTAGAATGGTGCCGCCATGGAGCCGCGCATCCAGTACGCGCAGACCAAAGACGGCGTGAGCATCGCCTTCTCGACCACGGGAGGAGGGCAGCCTCTGGTACACATGCCGCACCGCGTGTTCAGCCACTTCCAGCGAGAGTGGCAGTACGCCGAGCAGCGGCGTTGGTACGAGAGCCTCGCTCGGCGGTACACACTGATCAGGTACGACCATCGGGGCAGCGGGCTCTCCCAGCGGGATATCGAGGGCCTCTCGCTGGAGAAGCTGGCTCTGGATCTGGACGCGGTCGTGGACAGCCTCGGCTTGAGCAGCTTCTCGGTGTTTGCGCCGTTCCGGTCGGGGCCGACGGCGATCATGTACGCCGCCGAACACCCGGAGCGGGTCGCGCGGCTTGTGCTCATGAACACCTACGCGCGTGCCTCCGACTTCCCACGGTCGCCGCGACAGGGGGCCATACTCGGTCTGATCGATACGGATTGGGACCTCTTCACGGAAACGTTCGCGCACGAGGTACTTGGGTGGTCCGCGGGAGACGAAGCGCGACGTATCGCCGCCTGGATGCGAGAGAGCATCACGCCTGAGGTGTACCGGGAGTTCGAGGCGATCAGGACTGCGGATGTCTCGCATCTCCTAGCCAAGGTCCAGACGCCCACACTGGTCATTCAGGGGAGTCACGTTCCGCTTGAGGCGGGTGTCGGCGGCCGTCTTGCCTCGCAGATCCCAGGCGCTCGACTGGTGATAACGGAGGGGGAGTATAAGGCGCCGTTCCGCGGGGACACCGAGCCTCTGCTGCGCGCCATAAGCGAGTTCCTGGCCGAGGATCGTGAGAGGCCAGCGAGCACGGGTTCAGCGCCGGTTGGGGTCGTCACTGTGCTCTTCACCGACATGAAGGGTTCCACTGCGATCACGCAGCGCCTCGGCGATGCCAAGGCCCAGGAGTTGCTGCGCACGCACAACATCATCGTCCGCGATGCGCTAGAGCTCCATGGAGGTACTGAGATCAAGCACACGGGAGACGGCATCATGGCGGCGTTCCCCTTCGCCTCGCGGGCGCTGGACTGCGCGGTCGCCATTCAATCGGCGGTGGCCGCGCGCGTGGAACGGCAACCGGAGCTGCCCTTGTCCGTGCGCATCGGCCTGAACGCCGGTGAGCCGGTGGCCGAGGAGGAGGACCTGTTTGGCGCATCGGTGCAACTGGCGCGACGCATCTGCGATCATGCCGAGCCGGGCCAGATAGTGGCTTCGAACGTGGTGCGAGAATTGGCCGCCGGCAAGGGGTTTCTCTTCGCCGACAGAGGAGATGCGGCGCTCCGCGGGTTCGAGGACCCCGTGCGGCTCTATGAAGTACGGTGGCGGGAGGAAAGCTAATGTGACCGCGCACCCGAGTGCGTGAGGTTCTGGGAGGTTGAAGCATGGAAGTTGTGACCGAAGGAAGTGCAGAGTACCTGAAGGTCGACCCCGACGCCTTTCGGGAGTGGGTGAGGGACCACAAGTCTCGGGCTCTCGAGAGCAAGCTCATGAGCGAGCACGACGCCGTGGCCAAGCTGGTGGACGACGGTGACTACATCGTCTGGGACTGCGCCGAGGGGATGCGGGGCCCCATGTCGCTGCTGAGGGAGATTATCCGGCAGAAGAAGAAGGACATGTGGTGCGCGGGCAAGTTCACCTTCTTCATCCCCTCCATGCTGGTGGCCGCCGGCTGCATCAGCAAGGCCGATATGGGCTTCTTCGTGGGCTGGGGAGTCGGCATCAACAAGGCGGTGCAGGAGGGAAGGCTCAAAGTCTACGAATACGGCAACACGGTGATGACGATGCGCCTGAAGGCGGGGGCCTTGGGACTGCCCTACATGCCGATGCGCATCCTCGGCGGGACGGATACCTTCCGATACTCGGCCGGCAGGATCATCGAGGACCCCTTCACCGGCAATCCTCTCGTGGCGATGCCTGCCCTCAACCCGGACGTCGCCATTATCCACGTGCACCAGGCCGACATCTACGGCAACGCCCGCGTGTTCGGCACCGGAACGGCGCACGTCGAGTCTGCTCTGGCATCCCGCAAGGTCATCCTCTCGGCCGAGGAGATCATCGATACGGAGGAGATCCGGCGCGATCCAGGCAGGACTGCCATTCCCTACTACGCGGTCGATGCGCTGGTGCACGCGCCGTTCGGCGCCTATCCGGGCGAGTGCGCGGGCTACTACGCCTCGGACACAGCGCACATCATCGAGGTGGCGATAGCGGACAGAATGGACACCTGGGACCAGTATCTGGAGAAATGGGTCTACAGCATGCCGACCCACGAGGAGATGCTGGAGAAGCGAGTCGGGATGGCGAAGCTCAAGGAGATGCTGGGGCGAGCGACGATTAAGGAGGGTTATCGGGCATGAGTGTGGCAAAGCAAGCGGTAGGGACTCCGAGCACGAGGTTCAGCGAGCGGGAGTTCGAGATCTGCGTCACTGCCCGCATGATCGAGGACGGTAGGACGTACTGGGTGGCCATCGGAGGCGGGCCCCTGTATGCGATCCTCCTGGCCAAGAAGCTCTACGCGCCGATGGCCATGTACACGACCGAGGACGGGGTGATCGCGCCGGAGCCCGCGATGCCTCTCGACCCCATGATCACCGGCGTCGCGACCAGGCCTAACTACAGGGCGCTCATGTGGAGCACCATGAACGGGCTCACCGAGCACGCCCAGTTGGGCTACATGGACTACGGTATCCTCAACAGCCTGCAGGTGGACCCGTACGGCAACATCAACTCCACCTGGATCGGCGCCTATCCCGATGAGGGGCGGCGGATGAATGGTCCTGGCGGCGCCGACGCTATCGCTTCGCTGTGCTGGCGGGTGATCTTGATGGTGGACCAGCAGAAGCGCAAGTTCATTCCGAAGGTGGATTTCATCTCCTCGCCCGGGTTCTTGGACGGGGAGACGGAGGCCCGAGAGAAGGTGGGCCTGCCCCGGGGTACGGGACCGTGGCGCGTCGTGACGCCGTGGGCCGTCTTCGACTACGAGGAGAAGAGCCATCACCTGCGGCTGATCGCCAGGGGCCCGTTCGTCACCGAAGAGCAGATACAGGAGGAGATGGATTTCAAGCCTCTGGTGGCAGACGAGGTGGAGGTGCTGGACCTGCCGACCGAGGAGGAGCTGCTGATCCTGCGGGCGGAGCTGGACGTGCGGGGCCAGACCACGGGCGTCGGTCGCTGGGTGGAACAGAAGGAGGACGGATCGTGGCACTTCTGGGAGGAAAAGGGCGGGATGGCCATGATCTAGGGCGGAGCAGGGCCCGGGTGGTCTCTGTTCGCATTTCGATAGAGAAGATGGGCAGCGAGAGCGGGCGGCGTGGCGCCGCCCGCAGCCGCGAGCCTTCCAGCAACGACGCGGAAGCTTTGGACGACGTTGCACGGCCGGCGGGCCGGCGTGACACGTGCGGGGGAGAGGACCAGTAGATGACTTCGAAACAAGCCCCACGAGTCTTCGTGGCCGTACATCTGTCGGACGAGGAGATGGCGCGCATCGAGGCCGAGTGCTCGGTTCGGCGCTACGAAGGAAGAGGTATGCCATCGAAGAGCGAGCTCGTCGAGGGCGTGGCGGACGCTGAGGGGCTCCTCGGCAGCGCCATACTGCCCGTCGATGCTGAGCTGTTGGAGTCGGCACCCTCGCTGCGGGTCGTCTCCAACGTCGGGGTCGGCTACGACAGGGTGGATCTCGAGGCGGCCACCAGACGGGGCGTCGTTGTCTGCAACACGCCCGGCGTGCTAAGCGCAGCGGTGGCCGACCTGACGATTGCGCTCATCATCTCGCTGGCCAGGCGGATTCCAGAGGCCGACCGGTTCGTGCGCGAGGGCAACTGGGTCCCGGGGAAGTTCGTGGGTTTGGGCATGGACATCGTCGGCAAGACGCTGGGCATCATCGGTCTGGGACGGATCGGGCGAGCGGTGGCGCTGCGGGCGCACGCGTTGGGCATGGACATATGCTTCCACGACAAGTTCCGCGTCGAGGCCCTGGACTCCGCGTTCTGGCGCTACCGGGAGCTGGACGACCTGCTGCGAGAATCGGACTTCGTGACGCTGCACGTGAACCTGACGGAGGAGACGACGAAGTTCATCGGTGGACGCGAGCTGGGGCTGATGAAGCGCAGCGCCTACCTGATCAACACGTCGCGGGGTCCGGTGGTGGATCAGGCGGCGCTCGCGAGCGCGCTACGGGAGGAGCGCATCGCGGGGGCAGCCCTGGACGTCCTGGAACGGGAGCCCCCGGACCCGGACGATCCCATCTTGGGGCTGCCCAACGTTGTCATCGTGCCTCACATCGGCTCGGCGACCCGCGAGACGAGGCAGGCCATGGTAGATCTGGCGATCAGCAATCTACTGTCGGCGCTGCGAGGAGAACTGCTGGACTGCATCGTTAACACGGAGGTCGTGGGCACCAAGACACACGCAAGGTGAGCGTGCCCGCATCGGCTCGCCGCAGAAGAGCCGTATAGAGCGCCGCGGCGGAGCGCGCCCGCCGGCGGGCGGGCGTTAGCGGAACGGGAAGAGCGGAAGCCCCGCAGTCTCCAGGTCGAAGGCAAGGACGCGCTCGCCGCGGGAATCCGTCACGAAGAGCGTGCGTCCGTCAGGGCCACCGAAGCAGCAGTTGGTGGGCATGGAGCTGTCGCCGGACGGGAGGCGCTCGATGCAGTGGCCCTGCGTGTCGAAGACCTGCACCTGCTCCGCCAGCGTCGCCGCCACGTAGAGACGGCCTTCAACGTCAAAGCACATGCCGTCCGGGAAGCCGGGGTCGATGCGGCAGAACTCCCGCGGCTCCCCAAGCCCGGCGCCCGTGACGGGGTAGACGAGCACCCGCTGGCCCAGCGTCTCGGCGACGTAGAGCTGCGAGGCGTCCGGTCCGAAGGCGATGCCGTTGGTGTATGCCGGACCCTCCGCAAGGCACTCGGGCGCCCCGTCGACAGTCATGGCGAAGACGCGGCCGGGCAAACGGCCGGCCACTTCCGCGGGACCTCGGGGGTCGGTGAAGTAGAGGCGGCCGTCGGGCCCGAAGCAGCAGTCGTTCGGGGCCTCCAGGCCCTCAGCCAGGTGACGCACGGTGTCCCCTTCGACGACCTGTATACCGGGCGAGGTGGGCTCGGCCCGAAGCTCCTCCTTGGCCTGCATCCCGCCGTTCTGGGCGACGTACAGCGTTCCTTCCTTGCCCTCGGTCATCCCGTTGGGCCCGCCCTTGGTGTCAGCCACGACGCGCGCACCGCCAGAACCGACCTGGTAGATCACCCCTTGCCTGATCGACGTGACGAGCAGCCGTCCGTCGGTGGTCCAGACGGGCCCCTCAGTGAATCCTAGACCTTCGCCGACGACGCGAGGTGATGCCGTTGCCATGCGAGCCTTCCTTCCTGGTTCTGCCTCTACCGGTATACGGGCTGCCCGGAAGGGCCGGCCTCCCTCAACGAGCGCAGGTCACGGGCGGCGGCCCCCGCGAGCGATCCTATGTCGGAGGAGATGGTGATCATTCGGTAGCCGGCCTCCTGGTGTTTGGGCGCCAGGGCGGCGGAGGCGTGAATACCGGCGGTAATGCCGCGTTCCCGGCAGGCCCGTGCGATGGCGAGGCGGGCCTCCTGGAACGACGGGTCGTCGTGGTCCATGCGCGGCGGCAGGCCCAGCGTGAGGCTCAGGTCGGACGGGCCCACGTAGACGGCGTCGATGCCCGGCACGTCCAAGATCTCATCGAGGTGGGCGAGCGCCGTCTTCGTCTCCACCATGGGGATGCAGGCGATCTCCTGATTGGCATGCTCCACGTAGTCCGGGCCTCCATAGTACGCCGCGCGGACCGGCCCGAAGCTGCGAGAGCCGTCGGGGACATAGCGACAGGCGCCGACCGCCGCCTCCGCGTCCTCCCGGCTGTTCACCATCGGAATGATCACGCCGTAGGCGCCGGCATCCAGTATCTTGCCGATGATGCCGGGCTCGTTCCAGGGCACCCGGGCGAAGGGGATCGTTTCGGTGGTGGAGATGGCCTGGAGCATCGTGACGGCGGTCTGGTAGTCGATGACGCCATGCTGCATGTCGATGCACAGCCAATCGAACCCCAGGTGGGCCATCACCTCGGCGGAAAAGGCGCTGGGGATGGAGAGCCAGGCGCCGTACGTTACCTCTCCCTCGCGCCAGGCACGCTTGACGCTGTTCTCGCGCATGTGTCACCTCCCTGCTGGCTCCCGGGAACTTCGCTCGAACGAGTGTAGCAGGCCCCCCGTTGCTATGCCCAGCTAGGCTACGCGGATTGTAGGCGGTGCGAATTCGTCGGGGCGGGGGACCGCGGTGCCTGCGGGTCCGGTGGAACCTAGCCCTCGGCGATGCTCCGGAGGGCGTCCGGCTGAAGGATGGTGATGTTCATCCGGCCAATGTCGATGTGACCTTCGTTGCGGAACTCGTTCAAGATGCGGGTGGTGGTCTCCCGATAGGTGCCCACCATGTCGGCCAGGTCCTGATGGGAGAGGCCGGTTACCCGCCGGTCACCGCCCTGGGCCAGCTCGAGCAGGGAGGCGGCGAGACGCGCTGGGACGCTCTTGAAGGCGACGTTCTCCAGGCGGGCCTCCACCTCCCGCAGCCGGCTCGCCATCAGCTCCATGAAGCGCAGGCCCACCAGCGGCCTGGTCGTGATCAGATGCTCGATGTCTGAACGGCTCATGACGCACAGCGTGCAATCCTCCGCCGCCTCGGCGAAGCTGTCGTACATGCCCTGACCGACCAGAGACATCTCCCCAAAGACGGAACCGGGCTCGATGGTGGCCGTGATCAGCTTCTTGCCATCGGGGTTGATGCGATAGAGGTTGACCCGGCCGCGCTTGAGGATGAAGAGCACCTCGCCCGTTTCGCCCGGCGTGTAGAAGACCTTGCCCTGCCGGCAAGTCGTCTTGGCAGTCACCCGGTCCAACTCCTCGATCTCGCCAGGGCTGAGGTCTTGGAAGACAGCCGTCGCGGACAGGTAGCAGGCCTTGTCAGCCAGCGGCAACTTTGAGCCGCGAGATGGCGGCGGGGAGGTGCGAGTGGCGGCCATTCGGCCCTGGGTACTCATGGCTCCAGTGTACAGGAACCCCCGCTCTTCCAGGAACGATTCGATCTCGCGGCGGAGCCGGCCGGGATCGGGATTCCCCAGCGAGAGTATCCGGCCGTCCAGCATGAAGGTAGGCACCGCGACTACGTCCTCGTGCGGGACCGGTGACTGGTCCATGTCCGTCACCCGGACCGCCAATTGGGGGTATTCGTTCTTCATTGCTGTTGCCAGGCCCAAGGCTCGCTCGCATGCCGGGCAACCTGTCGCGATGAAGACGTGAAGCTCGGCCCCACAATCACCCCTCATAGTTTCCATTATGTCGGCGAGCCGTCCGCGTGTTTGTGAGGAGGATCACCTCATGAACCGATTTCGCCTCATGCTAGGATGGGGGAAAGGAGACCCTTTGGGCGCCGCCGCACCACCACCTGAGGCCGAGACGCCAGCAGAACGGAACGCCGGCATGGCGTCGACAGGCTGGCGAACCCGGCTGGACAACTTGTGGGTCCGCAACGGTCTTGGCCTGCTGGTACTGGCGGCGATTCTGGGCGGTCTTGTCGCAATCGACCGCATGGGCGGAGACGAGGAGGTCGGGCCTCTGGACAACCGCTCGCCGGTGGTTGGCCAGCTCGCGCCGGACTTCGCCTTGCGCGACCCGGACGGAAACGTGCGGGAGCTGGGCGATTACCGCGGCGACGTGGTGTGGATCAACTTCTGGGCTACGTGGTGCGGCCCTTGCCGGCGCGAGCTACCGGACATTCAGCGCCTGGCCGACGAGTTCGAGGAGGACGGGCTGGTGGTGCTGGCGGTGAACCAGGCCCAATCGGCGGAGACGGCGAAGTCGTTCTGGGAGGAGCTGCAGTTGGACCTCCCGATCCTGCTCGATGCAGACGGCGAGGTGTCGGACCAGTACCGGGTCATCGGTCTTCCGCACAACGTCTTCATCGATCGCGACGGCATCATGCGCTCGAGCCACATAGGGTTCCTCACGGAGGAACAGATGCGCGAGCGCATGGCGGAAGTCGGGCTGGAGTAGCCTGTCTACTGAACGTCCAGGAGCTCTATGTCGAACGTGAGGACGGCGTTGCCCGGTATGGTGGGCGGGCTGCCGTTCTCGCCGTAGGCCAGCTCCGGGGGGATGATCAGCCGGCGGGTGCCTCCCACCTTCATGCCGGGTATACCCTCCTGCCAGCCCTGGATGAGGCCGGTAAGGGGAAAGGTGACGGGCTGTCCTCGCTCGACGGAGCTGTCAAACACCGTGCCGTCCTCGAGCCAGCCGGTGTAGTGGACCGTGACGGTGGCGCCCGCCACAGCTTCCGCGCCGGTACCGACCTCGACATCGATGATCTGGAGTCCTGAGGCGGTGACGGTGGGCTCGGCGGATACCGGCGGCGGGCCTTCCTGGTCGCTCATGGTGGCGGTCCCTTCCGTTGCAGCCGGGGTGTTCGCCCCGTCTGTCGGTGTCTCGTTGTCATCGCCGCCGCAGGCGGCGAATGCAAGCGCGAGGATGATGAGCGCTGCTAGAACCGAGCGGATGGTCATCTCTTCTTCTGTCTCCTTCCTGCGGACCGCCGGGGTGCCGGCGGCGCCTCGGCCGGCGGCTCAATCGTGTGCGTGGTTCCGCCGGCCGGTACGAGCGGGGTGTGAGGCGATTGGTCGAACACGAGCCGGACGACGTCCGGGCGGCTGTAGTGGCCGGCCACGTCGACCTGGTTCTTTGCCAGCGCCACCCTGGCCAGGTCGATTTCGCCGTACAGGATCGTCTCTTCGTCGTACGAAGGGCCCGCGACGTAGCTGCCGTCTGGTGCGATGATCGCGCTGCCGCCGTTGGCGATCTGTCCCTCGGCGGGATTCCTGCCGCGCCAGCGCTCCGGAATGGCCGCCGCTTCGAGCACTCCGCACGACACGACGACGTAGCACTTCCCTTCGTAGGCATACTGGCGCGTGCCGAACTGGATGTGGTCGCGCTGGGTGAACCAGGCCGGCCAGACGCTGGCGTGGACCTGCTCGCCCCGGGCGTACATGGCGTACTTGACGAGGGTCATTTCGTGTTCCCAGCAGATCAAGCCGCCGAGGCGGCCCAAGGGGGTATCGAACACGTGCAGTCCCGAACCGTCGCCCATCCCCCAGACGAGGCGCTCGCTCACCGACGGCATCAGCTTGCGGTGGACGCCCATCAGGTTGCCTTCGGGATCGAAGTAGAGGATGGAGTTGTACAGGCTTCCCCTGGTCTGCGCGTCCCGCTCGTTCACGCCGATGGCGACGTAGGCACCCGCCTTGCGCGCCGCCGCGCCGAGGCGGTCCGTAGACGGCGAGGGCACCTCGACCGAGTTGCGGTGCAGCTCGAGCCAGGCGTCGGGGCGTTGCATGTCCCAGAAGGGATAGGTCGGCACCCAGGTCTCGGGGAACACGACGAGCCGCGCGCCCTTGCCTGCGGCTTCCTCAATCAGCCGGCAGGCCTTGTCGATTGTGCCCTCCCGATCGAGGAAGACGGGGGCGGCCTGGACGGCGGCCGCGGTGAATCTGGGGAAATCGTCTGGCACTAGGGCGCGCCTCCCGGCGCGAGATGCTCCGTCGGCGGGCGGAATACGACCAGTATAGGTTCAGGATCGGGCGCAGACAAGAATGCTGCGCGTCTTGCGATCTCTCGTGGTGGGTGTATACTGGAATGCGAGCGGAAGTGGCTCAGTGGTAGAGCACCTCCTTGCCAAGGAGGGGGTCGCGAGTTCGAATCTCGTCTTCCGCTCCAACGTATCAATCAAGTGCACGGCTCGAGTCCGGAAGTCTGGTCGAGCCGTGTTTGTGTTGAGGGGGAGCGCGCCTGGCGTGACACCAAAGCGCCACGGTTGCGACAACGACCAGACCCAGCGAGCTGATTGCGATGCGGTCTCCCTGAAGGGCGCACCGGGCCCAGGGAGTTCACCGACATCCGCGGGACGTCTGCAATCTGATGGAAGTGCATCGGCGTTCCGGCGAGAACGCCGACATAGGTCGCTGTCCGAGGCGGCGCTACGGGGTGAACGTCATCCTTAGGTTCGCCGCCTCCTTGTACTCCGTCGCGGCGGCGACAAGCTTTAGCGGCATCTCGGCAACGTTGCCCGTGAACGTCGCCAAGCCGGCGACCACGATGCCACCATACTCCTCCTTCTCATTTGCTTGTTGGAAGGTGTTCGATTCGAGGATGACGGTCTGGGCCATCAGCTCGTTCTCGTAGGAGGCGAACACGTTGCCGCTCACCGTAATACCGCGGAACAGCCGCTCAAACGAAGCTTCATCGAAGCGGCTGGCAGCCCGCTCGATCCACTCCTTCCCAAAGACAACCTGCTGCAGCAGGTTGCCGGTGAGGTGCAACTCGCCGCCCATGGATGCCAGTACTGCAAGCTGCTTTTCTAGAACCTGATCACGAATCGTTCCAGCCACTTCTTGCTTTATGCGCTCGTCTGTGGGCTCTCCATAGAGCGTCACCGGGCCGCGGATAGTGTTGCGCTCCAGCCACGCGCGCGAACCTCCGTCCGAGAGCTGTATTGCCGTTGCGCTCATCGCCTGCGGCCGCCGAGTACCGATTGCCGCGATGTCGGCCATCAGGTTCTCCGGCGGCTGGGCGGCACGGATGGCTTCGGCCAGCCGACTCAACGTGGTTTGATCGCCCCCGAGGAGCACGCGCTGGTTCTCCTGCGTGAACCTTGAGAGCGTTTCGGCGATTCGTTGGCGCTCTGCGCGCGGGCGGCTACCCAGGGAGCGTAACGCACCCACCGCAAGTTGCGGCCCCATCACGCGCGCAGCGCTGACGATGCGACCTATCTCCTGCGGCAAGCGCGGGAGAATATCGAACTCCGGGTCGCTCCCGTGGACATGGCACTCTATCTCGCTGTCGACGATCGTGAGCTGGTCGCACGCGCTTATGCTGAGCGTCGTGCTGCCGCCGGGCGCCTCCTTGTTCTGGAGCCGGCACTTGTCGACCACAAGCCAGCCCGTCTCGGCGACATCCACCAGGCCATCGAGAGCCTCGCCAACGATCTCCACATCCCGCAGGGTCAACGACGCAAGCCCTCCCACAACGATCGCCCCTTCCGCCTTCAACGTCGACCCCGACCTGAGGCCTGAGATTGTGAGGTTCTCGAGCAACTCACGGTTTAGCTTCAGGCCCTCGGGCCAGGAATGCTCGCCAGGCAGGAGGCAGAAGCATGCGCTGCGCCAGTCACGGCTTCGGGCGAACTCGGCCGCTTCTCTCAGGTCATGGACCATGCCCCCCTCACCGATGCTGATGCAGCAGCCTTTACCGTGTTCCTGCTGGCAGAGCACTTCGATCGCCGTCTGCACGTTTGTCCTGCCTGCCAGCGGCGGGCAGTTCGCCGGCGGCTCGAAGCTGACCTCGCTCGCGCGGTTAAGGCGGGCATTGAAGCGGACCACCTGATGCCGCGATTCCTCCAACGCCCCAGAGAGAAGACGCGCCTCACAGATCTGGTGAAGCGTCACGCCGTCCAACCGCCACTCGCATGAGGCGACGCCTTGGTCGTCGGTGGTGAGGTCGACACTCATCTCACCGGTAAACGCCCCACCAGTCGGTGCCAACTGGCCATTGGCGCCGTAGTCGGGAGCGCTAGGGTTGTTGGGATCGCCGAGAATGCGAAATCGCACCATTGCGTTGGGCACCGGCAGCGAGCCGTTGACGACCCGTACCTGCAGCGGCGCGCCGAGAGCGACGTCACGTGAGTCCGGCTGCGTTGGGTCAGGCGTACCGGTCTGGCCGTCGCCGCCGACGTAGAGCAGATTAGTCATCGCGGTGAGCGGCGGGAACAGCTCGCGGCAATCATTGATGCTCTTGATCTTGTTCCCGACGACCGTAATAACGCCCAGAGGGCAGTAGTGGTGGTCGATGCCCTCCGGCGGGAGCAGAGCAGGGCCGGTATCACTCTGCGGCCAGAGGACGTTGCCGGACTCCGCCTCCGCGGTGGCGGAGCGCGCCGGAATCAGCCAGTAGTCGCCGGGCACGTAGTTGCCTTCGCTGAAACGAACCTGAACGCCGTCCTCCAGTTCCTGGAAGTCCTCGCCGGACGGCGGGTTGTACTTGGCCGCACCGATGCCATCCCAGCGACGCAGCTTTGGGTTGCGGGCCGGGTCGATGCCGTTGGTCCGGCCAAGGTGAGTCACCGTCGCTCGGACCGTGATCACCCTCGTTGTCTCGTCGACTTTCTTGATCTGCGCGATCTGGGCCGGCCCGGCGTCGGGCTGAGCCGCGTTCAACTCCAGCGCGTCGTCCGTTATCTCCACCCAGTCGCCCACCCTGAAGCCGAGCACGTCGTCCGGTCCCAGGCTCTCGACCGTGATCTCGGCGCCCTCGATCTTCTTGATCTTCGTGACCACGGAGCCGTTGTCCCGCGACCACTTGAACCACGCGTCGTCACCGCCGCGTCTGCGCACCTTTGGGGAGTCGGCCAGGCTCAGCCCTTCGAGCTCCCGGTCGAGTGTCAGGACCCTCCCGCTCCCGCGCTCCGGCGGCACCTTCACGTGTGCAACCCTTGCGAGGATGCCACTCACCGGTTTCTCAACGGCATCGACTGCCGACTTGAACACCTCGATGAGTTCTCCCGTCTTGATCGCCGCGCTGGCGACGCGGAGCTGGTCGGGCCGCGGCAAGGCGAGAACGTTGATCGTCGCTCGCCGTCCGCTCAGGTTGGTGGCGCCGCCGCCCTTGTGCAGCTCAACGCGGTAGAGCTGGTTCTCCAGTCCTCGATAGCCGGCGCTGGGCGGGATCACGCAGGGCTCCTGTGTCTGGGCCGGGGGCATTGCCTGCGCGGCCAGCCTGCCGTCGCGCTGGGCAAGACTGTCCACGAAGCGCTGAAAGTAGGCGTGGCAATCACCCGCGCCGGCATCTCGAAACCACCTCACCTGCCAGACGGTCTTCAGCCGCGTCGCGGTGTCCGGTCCGCCGAGGGCGACCTCACGGATCTGGGGGTCTTCGAGCGCCGTCAGGTGGCGCTGCCACACGTCCAGGTAGGCGAGCGACACGCCCGTGGGCAGCGTGGGCGGGTCCGGCAGATCGCCGGTAGGGGGCGCCTGGTCGCGATACCCTAGGACCTGTTCGTTCTCAACCAGAATGCCGTCAACGTAGAGGCGGCCCGCGCTGATGTGGAAATCGCGGGCTCTCAAGCTCGGCCACGGGAGCGCGTTGCCCGACACAGACTCCTCTTCGCCGGTCAGTTGGCTCCTGTCCAGCACCAGATGGAAGCCCGCGTCACGCACCGGGGCGCCCCAATCACCGATGACATCGTTTGTTGCCGTGTCAGCGCGGCGACTGATGATGTCCGCCTGCTCGTTCCAGTCGGCGTCAAGCTGTACGCGCCCTTGCTGCATGCGTACGCTCGTATAGTGCTTGGCGGGGTCGAAGGTGTCGCGGCTGAAGTCACCTTTCATCGTCTGCTCCAAATCCAGTGGCTACGACGCCAAGAACAGGCCTGCCTCCAGGCCAAAACGCAGGTACTCTTCCAAACGGGCTCGGAGATATGCCTCTCTCTGAGGCTGGAACAGGTGGTGGAACGCTCCCATCTCTCCTTCGTCGTCCGCGCCGCGACGCACCGCATGGGAGGTGAGGCCGCTCAGTTGCAGGTAGGCTGGGTCGCCGTAGGCGGAGGAGGTGAAGCTTACCAGGGCCGTGTCCGTCCCGCTGGCCGGCTGGCACTCGAAGCGGCGCGGCACGCGCGAGCCCGCAGGGATGTAGGAGTAGCGCGCGCACCCTTCTTGGCGCCGCAGGGATGTTACAGGCGACGTGAAGATGCAATTGGAGGCGAGGTTCAGAGCGGCCGTCGTCACCTCGCCAACGACGGTGCTGCCTTCGATGGTGAGCTGTCCTCCAGGCCTACCGGCCGCGTGACTTGCATACGCGACGGCAGTCTCGCTCGTCGCGTCAATGATGCTGTCGGTAATGCGGACGCGCGCGTCCTCGTCGACTCGAATCGAGCCGAGGATGCAGCGGTCGATCTCGACCTCGGTGCTGTCGGCCTCGACGATCAGGCTTGGGTCTTTGCTGGGCACGATCGTGCAGTGGCGCAAGCGGAGGCGGCCCAGGCCTGGGTCCGGCCCGCCGGCCGCGATCCGCACCGGCCCGTCGGCGATCAGCAGTCCGTTCAGCGTCACCTCGTCTTCCTCGCCACCGTTGATCTGGAGGCCCCCGGCAGCGACGCGCACCACCGGCCGGCGCTTGTCCCCGGCCCGCAACTCGATGCGCTTGCCGGTGGCGTCGATCGTTGCCGGCGCGGCGTGGGTACCGCTGTCCTGGATCTCCACACAGCCGCCACGACCCGTCGGTAACGCGCCGAGACCCTCCTCGATCGTCTCATGCGGCGGAGACGCCAGCCCCGCCTCGACGTAAGTGTTGTTGACGCGTTCGTTCGGCGTCAGGTCGGCGCTGAAACTCCGGACGCGATCGTACTCGCCGCCGCCAAGATCAGCGCTGAAACCGTAGTGGAAGGTGACAAACACATCGGGCGGCGCCTCGCCCGCATGGAACGCGAGCCGTCCCAGCATGGGGTCGAGCGCGACCTTGCCGGTGGGCGGCTCGTACGTCCACTCGCTGAGGTCCGCCACGACAACCTCCCCTACGCTCCGTGGCGCCGGCTGCACCTCGCGGCCGGCGAGGAGACGGGTCTCGAGGAGGATGCTCTTGCTCGGCCCATAGTCCCGCTCCAGGTTCGCCGCGAGAGCGCGCCGGCTGATCGCCATCGGCACGTTGTGCGGCGTCGCCAAGGTGGAGAACTCGTCCTCGGTCTCCGGCACGCGCAAGAGGCCTACGTCGCGGCCGAACGGATCGAACAGGAGGTGCTCCGCAACGCCGTCCGGCGCCGCTGCCGCAGGAGACCGGGTCAGGGAGAAGGCTTTGAGGCGCCACACGAAGATGGCCACGTTCGGGATGTTGTAGCGACCCCGCCGGCCGGCCACGCGCCGCACGTCGACGGTGTGCGGCAGGTCCATTTGCCCCTGCAGGCGCTCGAACGCGGTACCGAGAAACTCCAGGCGATCGGCCGGGCGCACGGAGACAAAGCTCCGGTTCCGCGGCCGCAGGTGGTTCATGTACTGGGTTGTCGCCAGGATCTGGAAGAATTCGACCGCGCGCGCCGGCCAGCGCGTCACGTCTCGCGCTAGCTGTTCCAGCATGGCAGCCGTCCCCTTGCGCCGGCGGTAGCCGATCGTATTGGCGACTTCCGCGCGGGGCGTCGTGCCGTGCTGGCGCGGGCCCTGCACGCCCTCCAGGCCAATCAGGTCTCCGATGTACGGAACGAGCCACGCCGCGCACGTTTCGATGAACTCGTCATCGTAGAGCTGACTGAGGTCGTCTTCAAGGATGACGGCCTGGCCTGCCAGGAGCGTGATCAGCTCATGGAGGGGCCGCGACGTCTCGTCCAGCTCACCGTCCCGCAGGCGGTAGACGAGCGGCAGCAGGTCGTAGAGGGCCTCGGCGTCGAACCTCACGCCTCCACCTCCACTTCCGCGAGCGACGCCGGGTCGAGCGTCAGTAGCTCGGCGGGCCGCGCGTCCTCGACGCGGCCGCCGGCCTCGGGCGAGAACGGCACCAGCTCGAGCGCGAGATCGGCGGTGTTGCCGCGGTAGAGGCTGTTGAGATCAACGGCGACCACGCCCTCGATGCCCTGCATCACGGAGACGACTTCGCTGCGCGAGACCGTCTGGCCGAACGAGCGCGCCTCAAAAGCGAAGTGTGCGCTCAGCGCCGCCCGCACCGCACCGATCACTGTCTCCGGCTCGTACTTTGGTGAGGCGATCCTGACACGCGCCGCCACCTTGAAAGGCACCTTCCTGCACAGGCTGATCGTGAGGGGCACGCGCGCGTCTCCCGCCCGGCGCAGCGCCTCTAGGCGCAGCGAGTGCAGTGTCCCGCTCTCAATGACGTCGTCGCCCCTCTCGCTGGCGACGGTGAGGAAGACGCCCCGGGCATCGCCGTTCCACGTCCACGTCGCAAGCGCCTTGGCGATGCCGCCGAAGCCGCGAGCGAAGTCGGCGTAGTCCTTCAGCGAGACGACGCGGTCGAGCGTGAGCACGGTGAGCGGTGCGTTGCGACGCGAGTCCTTTGTTGCTTCCGGGTCCTCGGCGCCGGTGGCGGCAATGGGATTGACCACATCTTTCACGCCCAGCGGCCGGGTCATGAGCAGGCTGAGCTGGCGCGCGCGCACTTGCCCCTCCAAGCCGACGCCCTGGCGGTAGGTCGCGCTGACGTTCTCGAGTCCAGTGGGCAGCCGGGCGCCGGCGCGACCGTCGCCGAACCGTACCCTGAGTTTCCCCTCTTCGTCGCGGCGTGTCGTGTAGACGCGATCGCGTGGCCCTTGCGCGAAGAACGAGTCGACCTCCTCCCAGCGAACGCCATCGACCCGCACCGACAGGGTGGAGGCGCCACCGCTCGGCGTAGGCGCAGGCACATAGGTGGGAGGCGACTGGCGGAGGCTGAACTCTTGACCCGACGCCGTCGCGTCGCCGCTGCCCAGCAGCTCCTTCTGCGTCTCTCCGTGCGTGGCCAGCGCGACGTTGCCGTAGATAGTCAGCCGGGCGCGGTCGTAGGCGTTCTCCAGCGGCTGCGCCAAGCGGAGGCTCTCCTGCAGGTCGCCTGCCGCCCCATCGACCTCCACCACGACCGCCTCCCCGACCACCGGGTCGTCCTCGGCTGCCGCTACGAAGGTCAATTGCCGTTCGCTGCAGCGCGCCTTCCGGGTCGAGCCGTGCTCGTCTTGGAGCCGCCAGATCCGCTTGGACGCGTCGTCCGGGTCCGGCGTCGTCGAGATTACAAAGAGCGTAGTACCGACTCCGGGCGACGTCTGGGCGCCCTTAGCCGAGAGCAATTCTTGAAGACCGTCATC
Source organism: uncultured Dehalococcoidia bacterium (assembly GCA_964406605.1). Classification (GTDB taxonomy): domain Bacteria; phylum Chloroflexota; class Dehalococcoidia; order DSTF01; family RBG-16-68-14; genus CAYOSF01. Next base: position 176,970 of record CAYOSF010000001.1, read on the forward strand.
GACGAGGACGCGGGCGCGGGGCCCGGCGAAGAGCACCTCGCGACCCTGCGGGAGACCGCGCACGCCGCCGTCAGCCGCCAGGTCGATCTCGTCGTCGTAGACCGGCTTGGTGTCCGGCACCTGGGCAGGCGTCAACTCCTGCGCCTGAGCATAAACAGTTGTTTGCCGCAGATGGGCGATGTCGCTGACCATGGCTTCCCACCAAACGCCCGAAAGGGTGAGACGGGTCACGCGTGCACTCAGCCCGTAGTCCGCGCGCGCAACCGCGGCCACGTCTGTGATCGTAAGAAAGAGGCGCTCGAACTCGCCGTCCCGGTTGACTGCTGGCCGGTCGACCACCACGGGACTCAGGTTCTTGATCTCGTCGTAGGTGGCGTCGAGGTAGAGCTTGTCTTGCGGTACCCGATCACCCTCGGCCGGCTGCCCTCCTTCTTCCACGGCCAGATCCCATTCGCTGAACTTGCGTAGGAAGGCACCACGCGCATTGTAGTCCGGCTTCTTCGGCGCGTTGTGGCCGAACGGTCCCGTGCACACGCGCATTACCCAGACGCCGTCCGCCACCGCTTTGCCGCCCGCGTCGCTGGCTCCCAGGTCGACGGTGGTCTTTCCCTGGGGCTCGTTGGCCCGCGCCTTCTCGATGCGGTGGAGCGCCATCTTGCCACCCTTCCCAATCAAGATGGCATCGCCGGCGCGCAGGTTGAGGTCGATGCCCTCCAACACGATCTGCGTGGCGGTAACATTGACGTCCTGCTCGACCAGGCGTCTGTGCGCGACGATATTCCAGGCGGACTTCGCTTCGAGCTGCTCGACGGTCTCGAACGTCTGCGGCTTCTCACCCGGCCCGGGCAGGCTCTGCACCTTCGTTCGCTCATCGATCTTGGCGAAGCCAGGCGTATCCTCCAGCGTGAAGGCGAGGTAGGTGCTGGCCGCCACGCCGGGGGACGGCTCGTAGCCGACCGCGCGCGCAAGCTCCACGACCGAGAAGGGCTCTGTCGCGGTCCGCAGGTATGCTTCGTTGGCGATGCGCTCCTGGTAGAAGGTCAGCACGTCCGCCACGACCGACCAGGCATCGAGCAATGCGATCGAGAAGTCATCGTCGTCGCGCGTGTTCAGGCGCTGAAGGGCGAGGCGCCGGTAGTCGGAGAGGCCCGCGATCAGGCTCTCTTTGAAATCGCCATGGGATCCGACACGGTAGGCGATGGCGGAGAGGCCCGGGCGGTTCGCGACCTCCATGGGCGTTCTCGGTGTGCGACCGGCGCAGCACGCGCAGGCGCTGAGATGGCGAAGGGACGGATCTCTCGCCAGGCTCATCGGCCGCCCTCCACCTCGATGCGCAGCAGTCCGTTCTCCGGCATGCTCGGGTCGTTGTCGAGTCGGGCGATCTCCAAGGGGCCGATCTCGATGTCGCCGGTCTCCAAGTGGACGCGACTCGGCGCCAGCAGAGGCTGGAACGTGCGCACGTCCACCGACCGCACCCCCTCCACCGCCTGGGCGGCAGCATGGATCTCACTAAGGTACACGTGCTGGCCGAAGGTCAGCGTATCGGGATGGAAGAACCCTCGGCCGCCGTCCGGGAAGGAGCGGTTGCTGAAGATGCGCAGCAGTTCCGACTTGACGTCGCTCCGGTAGTACTCCGGCAGGATGCAGACGAACAGCTCCAGCTCCAGCGCGACGAAGCGCGGAGGTTCCACCTCAACGTCCTGGCCGGCCATCCGGTATCGCTCCATGTATTCGACGATCTGGTCTTCGAAGTCCTCATCGACGGGCAGCCCGCCCATCCGGTCGACGCTCAGGAAGACGGAGCGCCACGAGCCGGTCCAGCGGACGCGGGCGGCAGCCCGCTGCACCTGCTTACGGCGCTGTGCCACCTGGGCATAGTCAGTCGGAGTCACCGCCCGTTGCTGAACGCGAAAGGCTTGGGCCGCATTCTGCCTCACCCGCGCCAATGTCTCGGGCTCGACGCCGCCGGCTGCCGGCATTGGGTTGGAGACGCCGAGCACGTCTTGGTCGCCACTAACGATGTGCACGATGCTGCGCGCTCCGATATTGCCGGCGACGCCGTTTCCGACACGGTAGGTGGCCTTGAGTTCGGCCCCGGCCGCAGGTCGCATTCCGTATTCATCGTCGCCGAAGCGGAGCGTCGCGACGCCATCGTCGTCCGTCTCAGCGACGCACTCGCGCGCGAATGCATCGCTGCTAACGAGGTCGCGGCGCGGGTGCCACTCCCGGCCGAAGCTGTCGAGGAGGGTGATCGCCGGCAGAGCCTGCTCCGGTGGTAGATCGAGAGCGGTCGACGCCGGTGCCGCTGGGCCGAAGCTCACTCGTTTCTTCTCACCCCGGCCCGTCTTCTCTCCCGCAAGCAACGCCAACGTCGTCGGAATCATCGTTAGGGGACCGTCCTGCAGGCGCGGGCGGAAGCGCGGCGGCCAGGGCTCCGGCTCGCTGGGAGCGCAATGCGAGCCGGTGATCGCGGCAACCCGCGCCAGACGATCGTCCGGCTGGGGGACGGGCGGTAATTCTTCGGATACTCTCCGTTCGTCGTCGATAGAGACGACCTTGGTTCGCCCATGATCGGCGAGGGCGATGTTGCCCAGGGCGACACTTACCTCAGGCAGGTAGTCGCCGTCGTCGGTGGTTGCAGAGACGCACAGCGGGAACGGGAGGGCGTCCTCGGGATGCCACTCTATCTGCGTCACGTCTACGCCATACAGAGCGTCGTGCACGGGTTCGGGATGGCGACTAAGGCGCACGGCGTGACGATGGCGTGGGTCGGCATCTTCCTTCTCGCCGGTCGTCGGGCTTAGCTCCTCCAGAAAGACGAGGACATCTCCCTCCTTCAGGTCGGGGTAGTCGCCGGCGAGCGTCGCCTTCGTGGAGCCACTTGGCAAGCAGCATTCGCGCGAGCCCCAGGTGAAGAATGGCATCCGTGCATGGTTCGGATAGAGCGTCGCCTCGTGCATCGTCTCGAAGACGACCGGATTGGAGGCCAGCACTTCGCTGTCCTCCACCAGCACGGCGAGCGGGATGCGCTCCGCCGCCGCCCCGACCTTCGTCAGGAGCTGCGTGCCTTGGGAGAGCTTCGTACCGTCCCGGCCAACCGCGATCTGCACCCAGACGCGGGCATTGCAGCCATCGTGCATGAAGTAGTCGAGCAGGCGGGCGTGGCGACGAACGGAGGCGCGCCGCCGCGCCGTGCCAAGATAGGCCTCCGTGGCGATAGCGTCCTGCTCGTAGCTGAGCTGGTCGGCCACGTAGGCAAGAACCTCAACAAGGGCCACGCCGAGGTCGGCGGGGTTGCGCTCCTGCCAGCGAGGCGCGATCAGCGACATGCGCTCCAGCATGAGACGACGAAAGCTCTCGTAGTCCTTCGCCAGGTAGTCGATCTCTGGTGATTCACTCCGCTCCCGTGAACAGTCGCCCAGTGTCTGGCAGTCAAGGTCAGTCGGGCACTCAACCTTGAACGAGAAGTCGACCTTGGACAGCAGCGCGTCCATGTCCCGCAACGGCTCACCGGCGGCATCCTCCAGGCTCAGGGTGTAGGTGGAGAAGTCGCCGTAGGCATTGAGGCGCAGCTCGATGTAGTCGACTTGAGGCCGGACGGCCGTCACCTTGATGTCACGCTCGCCGAGAACGCGCACACCACCGCTGATCCGAACGTTCTCTGGCCCGACCGGCGGCATGGGGGTCTTGACGAAATGGAGGCGCAGCAGGCGCTGGCGGTCGGCCGGCGCCTCGCCCTGGTCCATCACCTCGAGGAAGTCGATCCCGTTGAGTATGTCGTGGTTACGGACATCCCTGCGCCGCTGTTCATCGCAGCAGAAGTAGCGCATCATGGCTGCGGCCCTCCGCGCGTGAACTTCGCCACCTGCCGCTGCTGGCTGCGCCGGATGACGTACTGCACCGTGATCAGCAGCATGGAGTCCTCGTTCTCAACTTGAACCGCCTCGACGAGGATCCGGTCGCCGAGCCACCGTTGCAGCGCGCCGAGGACGGTGGCCTGCGTCGTCGCGGCGAGCGCGTCCCCGGCCGGCTCGAACACGAGCCCGAGCACGCCGCTGCCGAAGTCCGGGCGATTGACCCGCTCGCCCGGCGAGGTGAACAGCACCTGTTCGATCAGGTCGCGGACGTGCTCGGCCTCAGTCGTCTCCGCGGTTCGGCCGCGTCCGTCAAAGCCGTACGGGTAGTCGACCTGCACGGCTCACATCCCCTTCACGCGGACCTGCGTGACGACGACGGTCAGTGGCGTCCCGGTGGGCGCGCAGATCGCCTGGCTGTCCCGCAGGAGAAGCGGCTGGCCGCCGGCCCGAAGGCGTATGGCAGCGGTGAGCCACTGGGCGGTCACGCAGGGCCCGTTGCCGCCGGAGGGCGGCGGCATGGTGCAGCCCGTGATCATGTATGGTGTCGCCTGGGCAACGACGGGCTGGCCGCTGACGCGGACGCGCGGTACCGGCGCGGTCGGCTGAGCCTGGCCGGTGTGGGCGCAGAGCACGGTCGCGCCCTGGTGCAGGAGGTATTGCGGCATGGTCAGGTCACCTCCAGCGCGCCGTTGTTGATCGAGACCTGCGGGCCGACGAACTTGATCACGCCGCCTTGACCGTCATCGATTTCGATGCCGAGCGAGGTCAGTGCGATCTTCTGCCCGCTCGCCGTCTGGAGCGTGATGCCGCCGATGCCTGGCGTGTCGTCCAGGAGAATCGAGTGGCCGCCCGGCGTCCTGATTATCACCTTCTTCCAAGGCGGGGGCGGTGTCACTAACTCCGACGGCAGTTCTGCAAGCGAGCCCCACCAGGCGCCGGACCAGATCGGATACTCGGGATCACCCTGCTCGAACTCGATCCAGACACCGGCGCCGGTGTCCGGGACGGCGAAGAAGCCGACGCCGTTGCCGCTGAACGGTGCGCAGGGCATCGCCCAACCGCAGTCCTCGTCGCCGAAGATGTCCGGCACTTTCGCCCTGACACGACCCATCATCAGCGGGTCCTGGTTGTCCGAGACGATGCCCCGATACTTGCCGTAGAAGGCGTCGCCCGTGTCGTTCATGGACGGACGACCGGCAGCAATGCGCCGGTCCCCTCTCTGCTCAGCCGAAACGTCTGCGTGTAGGTACCCTGCGCCATGTCGAACAGGTGCTTCACCCCGCGCACGAAGTAGTTGCCGTCATAGCTCAGCCCGGCGCCGCGAACGCCGATGAGCCGCCGGCACCGCATGACGGTGCCGTAGCGCACGCTATCGACCTCACCGCTCGCGCTCACGGGCTCCGCAGCGTTGCTGGCGGACGATACGGCGCTCAGCGCGGCCTGCACCGGGTTCTGGCGCGCCGTCCCACGTAGACGAGTGGTGCGTAGCGCTGACGCGGGCGCCGCCGCTAGTGGCGGTACACGCAGCGACGGCAGCGGCGGAATCGTGATGCTCATCTTGGTGAGCGGCTCGACGAATGAGCCCTTCGTGCCCACGGGCGCGAGCGCGTCGTTCGCGAAGGTCAGCGTCTTCACGTTAGTGGCGCCGCCCATGTTGACCGAGAGCGCGGGCAACGGCAGGCCGAGGCGCACCTCCGGTCCCCAGTACGCGCTGTTGACGCCCATGAACAGCGGCTCGGTTGAGAAGATGTAGCCGTTGCGCTTCGCAAGACGCTGGATGAACTTGAGGTCTGTCTCGTTCTGGTGCGTGACGCGCTGCAGCTCGATCGGAACATCGGTGGTCGGCGAGACTTGGTACGGCGGCGTCACGTACAGCGGATAACCGGCGAGGATCTTGTTGACGATGAGGAAGTCAGGCTGGTTCGCGTGATTCGCGTCGCGCTCATCAAGGTCCAACATGACGCTGACATCACGGCCCATGACAGTGAGCGTCGAAGCCCCCGGCTCATTGCTCGGCAAGAGCTGGTGGTGGTAGATGATCCCGTCGACCAGCGCCTCCGGCATCACCCCCATGACCACGCCGATGACGACGCGTGATTCCGGATCGAGCGTGCCGCTCCGCACGAGGTCGAACTCGCCGGTCTTCTCCTTGCTCAGCTCGAAGGTGAGCTGGAAGCCTCGCCCTGACTCGACGTCATCCTGTACTTCCGCACGCGCCAATGCCTGCAGCGCGTCCGAGGGAACCGGCGTGGGTATGGTCTTGCCGGCCCAGAGCACGAGACGGATGCCTAGCAGGCTCGACAGCATCGCGATCAGGCCTCCGGCATCCCGATGTGGATCACCTTCCCGGCCTCCTCCGTCAGCTCTTGCGGGCTGAGCACGTTGTTCGCGTCGCAGATGCGCCAGAACTGCAGCGGGTCACCGAGATAGCGCGCAGCGATGTTGTCGATGCGGTCGCCCTGCGCGACGGTGTGCTCAGCGATCTTGGTGACGCGTCCCGACGGCGGGATCAGCCGCCTGCGCACGTAGCGAACGTCGCCCGTGGTCCCGTCCGGCTGCCTCACCTTGAGCGAAGCCACCGGGAGGTCAGAGTAGCGGCTGGCCCGCTCGAACATGGTTAGCCTCCCAAGATCCCTGAGATCGACGCGCCGCCGCTCCCAGAGAGAGCGTTCGCGCCGCCGATCGTCGCCATCACCTCTTTGATCACCTGATGCGCCATGAAGAGCGCGCCGCCGGCGCTGGGCAGGCCCAGGTGGTTGTAGTTGAGCACCTGTACGGTCAGGCTCACCTTGGCGCGAATCGGGTTGAGGGCCTGATCGAAGGCCTCCTCCACGATGCTGAACTCGCTCAGACGGACGGGTAGGACGCGGTTCGGTCCCCAGATCAGCAGCGTCAGCGGCGCCTCCGGCTGGACCACTTCGATGATCCCCAATTGGAGCAGGACTTCTCTCGCGATCACCAGCGCCGACTTCGGGTAAAGCAGCATCTCCAATGACGACAGCGCAGGGTAGATGCCCATGCTGGCGGCCGTGGCGTCGGCCTGCTCCAACTGGTCCGTGGCGTCGATCTCCACCTCGAACCTGATCGTCTCTTCCGGCGGACCCTTGATTCGCATCGCCTCGCCCTGACTTGTGTTGGCGCCACCTCCCGCCGTCTGGGCGCTCAGCGTGCGGGTCATGGAGTCAGGGTTGTACTGAAAGACGACGACGCTGGCGAGCGGGTTGAAGACATCGGTGCCAACAAGCGCGCCCTTCATCACACGTGGAGAGATGGGTGGTGCGGTCATCACGCGCTCCTAGCAGCTCCCCGTCGTTCGACAGGAATGCTCACCGCAGCGTTGGAGAGAGCCGACGAGCACCGGCGTAGGGGAAGGTCCAGCCGACGCCTTCTCTGGGCGGCGCGTAAGGATGTCTAGGTCGAGAGGCACGACGAGACGGTGCAGGACGCCGGAGTCCGGGCGGACGGGAGCAATGCCGCCCTCGAGGACGCGGGGCGGGTTGAGGACAGCGGTCATGATTCCTTGACTTCGCTGGCTGCCTGGCTCGCGAACACCTCTCTCACCACCGCGGTGAGGATGGGCCCGGCCTGGTCAATCACCGCTGCCGAGTAGATCCATCCACCACCGTCATGCCCTTCGACCATGACTGCCAGCCCTTCGTAGTCGGTCATGTCGATTTCCTGGCTCTCGGGCGGCACGGCGGCTTGCATGTCGATGCGCGTCAACCTAGCGGGGAGACCCGGGGGCACCAGGGGCGTGAACTCTCCGTCCCGGACAATACCGAGTATCTGGTCATGTTCGTTCATGTTGTGCCTCCTCTCGCGCCGCTGTGGGTTCATTGGCCATCCGATCGAGTGTGGCTGTCGGACCTGTTGTGCCCCTTGGTGCGCGCGGCTTTCGCCTGGGAGGCCCATCTGAATGGACAGGGCTCTGTCGCAGGGCAACGATCCAATGCGCGGTCGGCACTCCGCGGGCCGAGCAGCCGGCCTGGCGAGCACAGAGCCTGACCGACGATGGGCGGGACGGTCGCGGGCCGGGGAGGGCCGGCGGAGTACCGCTGTAGCTCCAGCCGTTTCTTCTTGCCTTCGTCACACCCCCCGGGCGGGCAGGGACGCCCGCCGCAGCGCTGGAGCAGGCCGGTGCGCACGGGCGTGAACGAGTGCGGGGTGCGGCGGTCACCCGGATCTGTGAGGGCCCGGTCGTGCGGTTAGGCCTCGTTCTGTTCAGGCGAGTCTTCTCCCTTCGGGAGGCAGAGGGAAATCCCCCGGTCCCAGGGGAACCCGTCGGCCAAACACGTCGATGTCGCGACAGAGGTCTGGTGGTACACCGCGCGGCGTACCCAAACATGAGTTGTCACAGGATTCGGGCAACCTTTCCGCAAACACTCCACGAGTCAGGTGAACAATCTCGTGGAGAATGGATGATTCCAGCGGCGGACAGTTGGTTCTAGTTGTATTCAGTGTCATGATGTTGGCCGGTATGGAAAACCCAGTAGCCTCCGCACAACCTGCGAGTGCAGCGCAACGAATATCCAACCCGTGTCGAACAAGATTCCTTTGGATTCGCGTACGCCGCGATTCTTCTATGCACGCAGAGTTGAAGATCCGATCTAGGGCTATTCGCGTTGCTGCTTCAACCGCTGCAAATCCCAAGGTGGCGGCGCAACCTGCTCGAATCACGACGCTGACACCTTCGGCGGCGAAACGATGGGTTGCGGGTGCGGCTCCCCCTGCTCCTCCAGCCTGACGCTGGATTGATTGGGTTGATGTTGATTCGAGTGCTGAAACCTGTTCGCAACTCATCGAATTTGACGCTGATTCTGCCTCTCTTTCGAACCTATCTGCTGGCCTGTCTCGCGTTGGACTTGGAAAGCCGGTGTTGACGTCTCTCTGCTGCACCACGTGTGTCAGCTCGTGCGCGACCAGCCGCTGTCCATCGCTGGTCCGCGGCGCATATTGTCCTGCCCCAAACACGACATCACGTCCGACGGTGTAGGCGAGCGCGCCTACCGCCCGCGCCGACTCCGCCGCCCTGGCATCCGTGTGGACCCGCACCTGGCTGAAGTCGTGGCCGAAGCGCGGCTCGAAGAAGGCGCGGGTGGCGGGATCGAGGGGCCGGCCGGGGGATCGCAGCACCTGGTCCACAACGGGCGGAGCGCTGGGAGACCCGTTGAGCGATCCGCCGCCCGCGGTTCTTGGCAGAGGCTGGGCCTGGGACCACGACATCACCCCTTGCGCCAACCGTTCGGCCTCCCGCTCGTAGACATCATCGGGCTGACCGACGGCCAGCTTGGCCTGGACTTGAGTGGGGCAGGTATGGCAGGCGCCGCCGAAGGGGCAGGCCCGGGGTCCCGCCGCTAGGGGACACGATTGGATCGCCGGTTGACTCGACGGCGGATGAATGGACACCCGGCTCAGGTCATGGCAGAGGCTTCGCTCCGCGGGGCCAGAGAATAGCGATTCGCCGGGCGTGCGTTCGGCAAGTGCCGCCCGAGGTTGTTCCGAGACCTTGCGCGACGGTTTGACCGTCGGTGTTGCCTTCTTCAGCGCCTCCGCCATCATCGGGGCGGTCATCGCGCCAGCCCTCCATACACGGCTTGGGCCACCTGGGCGCCGATGGCTTCAGCTCTGGAATCCGGCGTCATCTCGAATGCTCCTCCTTCCAGGCGCTCAATGTGCCCACCCCGGACTAGCCCGTCCGGCACGCCTTGCTCGGCAAACAGCCGGGCCAGCTCGCGCTGCATCGCCTGACCGATCCGGTGGCGGTCGCCGGAGGCCACGCCGCGCAGCACCACCTCCCCGACATGCAGCTCGATCGAGGGCTGCGTCTTGCGGGTTGTCTGAGATGGGTTCAGTCGCTCATGGTCCGCCAGCCGTGGTTGACCTTTCATGCCCAGCCTCCGATTTCGGATTCGGTGAGCGGCTTCTCGATCTTGGCATATTCACCGCGGGCGGCGCGCAACAGGTGCGTCATGCGCACGGGTTCCCCAGCGTCGGCGGCCAGAAAGGCGGCGTTCAGGGCGATGTTGCGGATGTTGCCGCCGGCCACGTTCAACCGGGACAGCCGGTCCAGATTCAGGCCATCGATCGGGGTGCCGGCCGGGAAGATGCGCCGCCAGATCTCGGCCCGCTGCGTGGCATCCGGGAAAGGAAACTGGACGACGAAACGGATGCGGCGCAGAAATGCGGGGTCCAGGGCTTGTTTCATGTTGGTGGTCAGGATGGCTAGGCCGCGATAGGTCTCCATGCGCTGCAGGAGGTAGCTGACCTCTATGTTGGCGTATCGGTCGTGGCTATCTTTGACCTCGCTGCGCTTGCCGAAGAGAGCGTCGGCCTCGTCGAACAACAGGATTGCGCCGCCCTCTTCCGCCGCGTCAAACACGCGCCGCAGGTTCTTCTCGGTCTCGCCGATGTACTTGCTGACCACCTGGCTCAGGTCGATGCGGTAGAGGTCGAGCCGGAGCTCGTTGGCCAGGACCTCCGCTGCCATGGTCTTGCCGGTGCCACTGGCGCCGGCGAAGAGAGAGCTTATCCCAAGACCGCGGCTGTTCTTGGCGGCGAACCCCCAGGAGTCGTGGACCTTGACCCGCTGCCTGACCTGACCGGCGATCTCCCGCAGGGTCTGTCGCTGAGGCTCGGGTAGCACGAGGTCTTCCCAGGTGGCGGCCGGCCTGATGCGCTGGGCCAGGTCGTCCAGGCGCGGGCGAGTCTGGGCGCGGCACGCCTCCCACAGCCGCGTGCCTGGTGTTTCCGCCTGACCGTCCCCCGCGCCGGCAAACGCTTCGGCGCTGACGCTGCCGATCTCCTGGGCTCCCAGATTGAACTGCCCGACAATGGCATCCACGTGTCCGTCTGGGCCCTGCGGGGAGACACCCAGCGCAGAACACCAGAGGTCCCGCTGCTCTGCCGTCGTGGGCTTGTCCACATCCAGTTGTATGCTGTGGCGCTTCCGCACGCAGAGCGATTCACGGCCGCTGACCATGACCATGCCGGGCGCGATCTCGATCAGGGAGACGGCGGTCCGAGCCTGATCCGCGCTATCGATCTCCTCGCAGTCCACAAGCAGAGCGCCGGCGCTCAGAAGGGCTTCTCGGCGCCACAGGCGTGCCAAGGCCTCTCGTTCTGCCGGCGCGGTTGGGATTTCGGACGCATGGATGAGGTGAAGCGTGAGCCCCAGGGAGGCACAGGCTGAAGCGGCTATGGCGAGCTTCCCACTGTGATCGGTGCCGCGGAGCTGGATCACCGGCCGCTCCGGCGCACCCTCAAAATGAAGCCACAACTGCCGGATCCGCTCGGCAAGGTCGGCTTGGGAGGGCGGCAGTTCGGCCGGAGCTTGCACCGGCTCAACCACTCCTTGCAGCCGCTGGTCCAGGTACGAGAGTCCCGTCAGGTAGTGCAGGACGCGCTCGTCGATGCGCAGCGGGCTTAAGGTGAGTCCTTCGCCCGCGCCCACATCGATGAGGTTCGCCGCCCGTAGAGGTGCAGCGGGGGTCAGGGCGCTCCAGTGCGGCTCCGGCAACGCTGCCAGCGCCAGGCTGAAGTTGGGGTAGGTCCGACGCGGCTCGCCCTGAGCAGAAGCGCAAAGAGGCGGAAAGTGGGAGTCCAACTCCATGCCCGCGCAGAGCAGCAAGATGTGGCGCTCGAAGTGCGTCAGCCTGAACGCGTCACACAGAGTCTCCAAAGCCGGGGGTGGAGGCCCGTCCGGCGACTCAGGGAGAGCGGTGAATGCTTCAGGCTGTGGATCCGCGGCCGCGCCGGTGGTCTCGTCGCCGCGTTCGCGTGCCGCATGACGCTCCAGTGCCTCGCGCACCGAGGCCAGCGCCGCCGTGAGGTAGCGCTGGTTGGCCTCGTGCCAGGTCGAGGCGGGAGAAGTGGCCATTATATCAGCACCGTCTGTTGGCACACGGGACTCTCTGCGCCATCGACTTGGAGTCGCACGAAGTACTCTCCAGCCGCGACGCCCTCTGCCGTGAACTCGAGCTGGCCGGCATCGTTGTCCAAGGGAGGCAGGGCCAAGCTGTAGGCTTTGGGCGCGACGGTCGCGTCCTCGTTGAGCAGGAGCAGGGCCCTCTGCCCCGCCCGCACCGGGATGTCGACGTCCACGCGCAGCGCGGGACCGGCTATGGGCGTTGGGTTCGCGATCTGTGGCCGGAGGACGATGGCGGCCACGTTGGACTCGAATCCTTCGTGCTCTACGGGAGGCGTGCCCAACAGGCGGCGATGCACGACTTGCACCGGCAGCACACCGGCACGCAGTTCCGGCGCGTCCAACGTGATGTCGACCTGCCGGTTGGTCAAACCGGCACCGCTCACTGCCATGTCGACACCATCGATGCGCACCAGGGTGATGTCGCCGCGCAGGTTTCGTCCTCGAAGGCGCAGTGTGCTGCCGCGCAGGAGCGGAACGCGGCTCCCATCGACGTGCGTCGCCGACTCGATCGTCGGGTTGTCGAACGGCGTCACGTACAGGTTGCGAGCTTGCACAGGCAACGCTTCCTGCGGCCGGGCCTGGCTCTCGATCAGAACGACGGACGCCTGGTACGCCACCGAGAGCACGAACGGCGTCTGGGGAAACATCGTCCAGAGCTTCGACAGCTCGTCCAGCGTTAGCGCCAGCGGCGTGAACTTCACCATCTCCACCGCGTCCGCGAGGTCCGACTCGGCGAGGAAGTTGTCGAACGGGCTGCTAAGGAGCGTGCTGGTGATTCGCTGGCGGGTGAGCACCGGCTCCGCGTGCAACGTCCGCGTCACGGCGCCCAGCATCCGCTGCGGCTCCAGGCTGCGCTCGTTGCCGTGAAATGTCAGCAGATAGTGCAGATCGAGCGCTGCCCTCGGCCTCTCCACAATCGATCCTTCCGAGCACCGCGTCGGCAGGTCGGCGTTGCGCCAGGCCGCGTTCGCCGTGAGTTGGTAGAGGAAGACGTTGACGCCGGTCTCCGGCGGGCCGTTGCTGCTCGCGTCGCTCAGGCGCGCCGTCTGGACTTCTGCACCGCCCACTGCCGTATCCTCGGGGCTCCTAATCGCAGCGCTCACCAACTGGGTTAGGGCCGCCGTGACGGTGGCGATCGCAAGGTAGTTACTCATGATCGCTCACTTGTCTGCTTGAGATAATCGTCCAGCGACAGCGCCGGCGCGGCGGCGGCGGGCCGCGCCCGCGGCGCCGGCTCCGCCGCGTGGACCTCGACGCGGCCAATCGTCACCCGGACAACAGTCGGCTCTGCTGGCGGTGTCGCTTCGGAGCGCATCCCCGGCACAGGTACGGTTTCGTCACGCCGCGAGCCGACCATGAGAGTGGGTGGCTGCCGTCGACCGAGAGCCTCCGCCTCGCGCGGCGCGTCGGAAGGCAGCGGCTCGGTCATGTTGGTACGCGCCTCCCGAGCCGGGGCAGCGCAGCGGGGAGCGCGCCGGCCCGCCGGCGCGAGCGTTGGGTCGATCAGCAACTCGTCGGGCTCGTCACCGACGAATACGTCCGGCGCGTCGGTCACGTTGGCCCTGCTCTCATCCAGGGCCGGGCGCTGTCCGGGAGCCTCGGCTGTATCAGGCGGCATCGTGCTCGGGGGGGTCAACAGAACGGGCGTTCCGGGATCAGCGATCGTAGCTGCTGGAGCTTCGACGTGCGGCCTCTTCTCGGTCGGTGCCTCGGCCGTCGTCTCGACCGTCGTCTCGGCCGTCGCCGTCTCGGACGCATTGGAGGGCTGTCCGGGACGAGTGGGAACCTCCGGATGCGGCGCGGGTGTGCTGGCTACCCGACCAACCGCAGTGCGCGGTGTCGCCCAGACCGGTCTGCGTTCCACCTCGTCTCCTACGCCAACGACGTCGGTCGGCTGCTCCTCCCCGGACGGCTCTTCGTTGCGCTGCTCGTAGAACGAAGGCAGCATCGGGTGCACCTTTGGCAGAAGGCCCAGCGTCCGTTGGGTGAGGCGCGTCAAGAAGTCCGGCATCAGTTCAGCAACTCCAGATAGGCGCGACGCCGGACGGCGCTCATCGCCAGGATCTCTGGCTCTCGCCAGCCGTAGGCGGAGGCGAGCGCATGCACCTCGCGCAGAAGGCGCCGAGCCAGGGCGCTGAACTCCTCCCAGACGAACGACGCGACGTCGAGCGACGCCTGCCAGGCTTGGCCGCATTCCGGGCAAACGAGGTGAACCAGTGTCTCTGCCAGCGGGTCGAGCGTCTCCATACGAGCGGAAAGCTGCTCGATCACGGCCGGTGGCAGGTCAAACACGGCCACAGCCGCGCCGTCGAGTTCCGCAGCAATAACGCAGCGGCGGAGCAGGCAGTCTCGCCCTGCCTCGAGGGTCGCGCAGTCCGCGACGGCCCGCAGGTCTTCGCCGCGCGGCAGCCGAAACCGCACGCCATACCCGTCAGCCACAAGCGCCTCGTCCGCCGCCGCCGGCTCCTCGTGCGCCTCTGTCAGATCGCGAACGCTGAGATTCAGTTCGGCGCGCGCGCCGCACGCCGGACAGTCGGCGACACCAGGGAGGCCATCGCCAAAGAGCGATCTGCGCAGCCCCAGCAGCCGCGCGTTGCGAGCGCCGAGAGACATGGCAAGCATGTCCTGCAGCCCGCCGCCGCCACACTGCGCGAAAACCGCCGCAACAGCCTCATCGGGCGAACGCCGGGCCTGCTCCGTCTCCCAGACATTCAGCAGTGCTTCGGCTGAGAGATTCGTCATAGCCATGCCACGAGATCGTCAGCCTCCGATCAGACGGGCGGCTCTGTGAACGTCGGCTCGGAGGGTTCCACCGCATCGTAGTCGCGCTCCCAACCCTCGTTCTCGAGCTTGATCGTCTGGATGGCGACGGCGTTGGCGTTAGCGTCCAGGTCAGGCATCGACTGGTATTCGGAGACCCAACAGCGGAACACTTTGTAGGCGATCGCCAGCTGACCGGCCTCGTTATAGACCTCTAGGATGACATCCTTGCGGAAGTCTTGGAGCGATGTCTCGCTGCCGAGACCAGAGCCGAAGTTCCACACTTTGTTCGCCCACTTCTCGAACTCGGTATCGTGGGTCACTCCGCGCTCCAGAGTGATCGCCTCGTACTCGGTGCGGCCGGGCGACTTGCGGACGCTGCTCGGGTCACCGCCCTCGCGATGCGGCACGACCTGGGTGGTGCGCTTGAGCGCCCCAACTTTGCTCACGCCGGCCACGTAGCGACCGTCCCACTTCACGCGGAACTTGAAGTTCTTGTACGGGTCGAAGCGTTGCGGGTTGACGCTGAACTGGGCCATCTACGGCCTCCTTCTAGGTCTGAATCTGGCCGGCCACCTGCTGAAGCTTGATAACGACGAACTCCGCCGGCTTCAGCGGGGCAAAGCCGACGAGGATGTTGACCACGCCGAGGTTCCTGTCGTTCTGGGTGGTTGTCTCTGCGTCGCACTTGACGAAGTATGCGTCGCGCGGCGTGGTGCCCTGGAAGGCGCCCTGGCGAAACAGGTTGTTCATGAAGGCGCCCACGTTGAGGCGGATCTGCGCCCACAGCGGCTCGTCGTTCGGCTCAAAGACCACCCACTGCGTTCCGCGGTACAAGCTTTCCTCAATGAACAGCGCTAGCCGGCGGATCGGGATGTACTTCCATTCGCTGCCAAAGTCGTCGTCGCCATCCATGGTGCGCGCTCCCCAGTTGACGACGCCGGTAGTGAACAAGCGCAGAGTGTTGACTGCCCTGGGGTTCAGCAGTCCGTTCTCGGCGTCCGAGAACCTGTGCTCTACCCCGACGACGTTGCGGATGTCGGCGTCTCTGCCGGCCGGCGCCTTCCACACGCCGCGGCTCGCGTCGATCCGCGACATGAGCCCGGCGGCCGCGCCGCTCGGCCCCACCTGCACGCGGTTACCGTTCTCGTTGATCGTCAGGCGCGGGTAGAAGAGCGCAGCGTGGTCTTTGACAAGCCCGATGCGAAGCGAATTCACGTTGATCGGCGTCGAAGGCGTGAGCGGCTGGTTCGCATCCGCCCACGACGACGGTGGGTCCATCAGAAGGAAGGCGCGCCGCCCCTGGCAGAAGACGCTGGCCGGTCCCCACCGGCTGGCCGAGACCGCGTCGGTGTGGTCCTTGTCCGTCGGCAGGATCAGCAGGTTGAACAGGTCAACCTCGCTGTCGATCACGTCGTATGCGTCCTTGTACTCCGCCAGGCCGGGCGCCACGCCATCGGTGGCGATCTGAGTGGCCGGCGCTTGCAGGCCGGCGACTCCGGCGATGCCGACGCTGTAGTAACGAACGTTCTTGCTGAAGCTCGCCCCGATGTCGGTGCTGGCCGTGGCCACGCTGCCGAGCACGTTATCGCCGCCGTCGATGGGAATGATCGCGAGCCGCTGGCCCCATACCTCGGCGCGCCACTTGAAGTCGTTGGGGTTTTCCGTGGCGTGGTCGTTGACCGCCTTCGCCAGCAAGGCCGTCTTCTCGCGCACGCCGTCGTTGTTGCCGTTGGCTGAGACCGCATAGCCGTCCCGGTACATTTTCTGAGCCGCTACCGTTTGAAGGCTCGTCCCGAGGGCCACTTCCTTACCATTGACCGTGATCGTGTCGAAGGCGTTCTGGTCCATGCCAGCGAATCCCACGATGCCTGTCGGAGCCATGAACGCGATGCCTGTCGCAGCCGGACGCAGCGCCGAGTAGCGCGAGACCTCGAGGCCGCCCAGGGCCGTGCCTAGCATCAGCGGCGCCGCCACGTCTCCTGCGGCGTCGTCCGGCTCGAGCTCGATGAACACATCGCCGTTGTCCGATGTGATGCGCAGCAACGAACTCGCGGTTCCCTCGGCAGCCGCCGGCGTCGGCCCGTCCTCGAACGACGCCGTGACGGCCGCGCCCGCCGGCAGCGCGGCGTTGATGGCGTCGCCGATCGCGCTCCCCAGCGCCGTGCGCCGCGCTGCTGGATCGGTGCTGTCCAGATTCGCGATGTCGATACCTTCCAGCGAAACGGGGACGGGAGCGTTGCCGTCGACGCTGATCCGGAACTTGTTGGTCGCGGCCGTGCTGCCGAGCAGCGCCGACCAGGCGTTGCTGAAGGACCCCATCGGGTCCGCGCCAGCATCATCGAACGCCACCGGCCGGCCTGACTGAGAGTAGCCGCTGCCTGCCGGCGGCCCTGCCTCAGCCAGTGCGGCCTCCAGTGCGGCGTCGACCAACTGCGAGTTCTGGGTGATGAAATCCGGCGCATAGCGAAGCGAATCGGGGTCCATGGACAGGTTGGACCAGCGCTCGCCGGCTTCCTTCACCGGCTGGCCGCGCCTATCGTAGCCCCAGCGGAACAGCTCGATGTTGAACGTGACCTCTGGCTGAGGGCCGTTGTAGGTGACAGCGGCGCGAATCTTCTCGCCCGTCACGCCTGCGTCCTTCGCCGTGAGCACCAGGACAGGCGCGTTGCCCTCAGACTTGAGTGTCACAGACGCCTTGGTCGCGCCCTGGGCGACACGCACTACGTAGCACTGACTGCCGCCGTTGTCGAAGAACATGCGCACGCTGCGCGGCAGGTCGCTGTAGCTGCTGTCGTCCGAGAAGACCCTCGCGAATTCGCTGTAGTTGAGGCAGCGCGTTGGCTTCTTCATGGGGCCGCGTTTGGCGCGACCGATAAACATAGCAATAGAAGTGGCGACTCCGGTGATCGTGCGTACCCCGCTGGGGACCTCTTCGATATAGACACCCGGGTAAGTCAGAGTCTGCGGCATGGCGTACTCCTTGTCTCTACTCGCTCGGCCCGTGGCCGGGCGCACACGACGCTAACAGCGCCCCAACGGGCGCGCGTCTCCATTCTGGCGAGGTCTCGTCATGGCACACCCCGGCGCCGGCGGGTGATCAGCCCAAGGATCAGACCAAGCAAGCCCTGGCTCCTCTTCCAGCCGCCGTGGGCGATACGGGCGGTGCGCCTAGTGTGCACACTCTTCCTCGCCGCAGCTGCGCAGGCTGTTGCGAAGAGCACCGATGAGGCCGTGCCAACTCGCGAAAGGCCTCACTGTCCCCCCCTCCAGATCGACGACTTCAACACCCCGCACGTTTCCGCCTCTGTCCAGCCGCACGCGGAGAATGATTGTTACGTAGCGGCTGTTTGCTAGGTCTTCGCTCGTAGTGTCGGACACTCATTCCCCGCTTGCATCCTGAGTGACACCATGATTATTAGCACCGCAGGCTGACGTGGCGGTGAGGTGGAGGTGAGAGCGGCGCCGAATCTGATCTGGAGTTGGGCTGAGGTCTGCTAAACGCTGCCTGGGTCGAGCCGTATCTGCTCAACGAGCTGCATCGTCGTTGGCTCCGGTGCCACGTCGAGTTCGGAGCGCAACAGGCGCGCGCACAGTTGGTACTGGCGCAGCGCTTGTGTGCGCTCGCCCCGCAACACGTGGCAGCGCATGATGATACGATGAGCGTCTTCACGACAGGGATCGTGATTGAGCAGGCGAAGCGCCATCTGCATGGAAGCGTCCAGATTGCCTCGGCGGTAATGATGCGTTGCCAGCCGGGCCAGCACCGTCAGATACAGGGCGCGCAGGCGTTCCCTCTCGATGAGGGCCTGGTGAGTCTCGGCGGTGTGCAAGTCGCCCCGGTAGAGGCTGATTGCACACTCATAGAACCCTATGGCGGACGACGCGTCAGTCCGCGCGGCGCGGTCGCCGGCTTTCGCCAACGCCTCAAAGCTGGCCGTATCCACGCTCACGCCCGCCTCCAGGTTGAGTTGGTACGAACCCTGCACGTGGAGCACGGGCGGCAGACCGTGGAGGACATCGCCCACCAGCCTGTGCAGACTGTGCGTAAGGGTGTTCAACGACTGCCCTGCCAGAACCGGGTCGGCCTCGGGCCATACCTCGGAGAGCACCACCTCACGCGGCACGCGGTCACCATAGCGGAGGCCCAGCGCGCAGAGAAGCCCCTCAGTGCGGCCGCCGCTGCGGATCGGAACGCACTGGCCGTTCTTCAATAGGCCGAACGGCCCCAATAGTTGGATGAACACGGGCGATTTCGTGGCGCGTGCGAGGTTCTCGACCGCTTCCATCGGGGTCCTCCTTTCTCTACGCCCCGTCGAGGCCGACGGATTGTAGCCTCACCGCCCAAGTCCCTTCGACCGAAGCTTGTATGACGCGGTTGTCCGACAACCGCATTCTCTCCGCTGGAACCGCCTGAGTTCTGGGCTGCGCCGAGCAAGTCCACCTCCGTGCGCGTAGAACTGCGATACCTGCGACCGGTCGATGTCGTGCGGAACAACAACGGTATCGCATCTTGCCCGCCAATTCTTGGCCGCAACGTGGCGCAAGATCCGTTCATCGCCTGCCCACCCCGCGTGGCGCCTTACTGTAGTCGATCTTCAGGGGCGCGTCAAGACGTGGCCTCACGAGTATGCTAGTCGATAAGCGGCACCAGTTCTATGAGGTGGTTCACACCACAGTTGTAGAGACGAGACCTGATTCTAGGTAGCGTTCATTGGTTGGAAGTCACCGGCTCAGGCACCATCGCTCCTTTTCTGACGTGAGCGCAGGCATTAGCCAGACAGGGCCCATCGAGAGCACCGATTCCGCCAAGCGCCCCTGGCTCGCGATTGGCGGCACTCATGCTAGACGGACTCCTGACCTGCCCCCATGAACGCTACCGCTCGCATCTCTAGGCGGGCCGCGTGACTCAAGCCGGTCCCAATAGCAGGGTCAGCGTGACCTGTCCGCCGGAGACGAATCCAGCGCCACGCGCTCCCGCGCAATTACTCCTCACGCCGTCAAGATGGGCGACAAGGTGGCCGGCGGGTGTCTACTGGAGGCCGGGCCCAGGTTCAGGCCAGGGCGTGCAGGCTGGCCAGTGGGTCCGCGTCTGGCTCGAGTGCGAGGATGCTGCGCATCCTGGAGATCTCCGCCACAAACCGGACGACCTCCACATCGCGGGCAGGGAGAAGCTGGAGCGTAGAACGGCTGCCCGTAAGCTGGAGGATGCGCTGCGCCAGATCAGAAAGGCGAGTACCGGCGCCGCTGCCAACGTTTATTGGTCCCTGCTCCGGACATTGTGCTGCCGCCAGCAGGGCGCTGACGGCATGTCCGACCCAGAGGAAGTCCAGCACCTGCTCGCCGCCGTACATCTGCAGTGGCTCACCCGCGCGCGCGTGTGACATCCACAACGGGATGACGCGATCGCGGTCGCGCGGTCCATACAGATTAGCGAATCGGAGGATCTGGCATTCAAGCCCACCGGCCCTTCGCCACGCGCGACAATAGGCCTCCCCGGCGACCTTGCTGGCCCCGTAGAAGCTCTTCGGCAATGTCGCCGCCGCCTCGGCCACCGGCAGCGACTTCGGCTCGCCGTACACCTCTCGCGAGGAAGAGAACACCACACGCCTCGTCTTCGCAATCGATGCCGCCTTCAGCACGTTGTAAGTCCCGAGGACGTTCGTCGTCAAAGAATAGTCCGGGTCCTGCATCGCGCCCATGACATTGGATTGCGCGGCCAGGTGGAAGACGGCTTCCACTCCGTCCGTGGCGTGAAGCACAGCTTCGTAATCGCGGACGTCCCCGGTCAGCATAGCCACGGCGCCGGCCGAGAGGTGACCCTCCAGGTGCTGCAAAGACCCCCGGCTCAGGTTGTCGAGGACGACCACATCATCGCCGCGCCCGACCAGAGCATCGACAAGATGGCTGCCCAGGAAGCCCGCCCCGCCGGTAACGAGGACCCTCACCTTGTGCTCCCGCCCAGCGACCGTGGCTCAGGCAGAAGGCTAGAGCCATTAGCCGGAGAGGACCCGTCACTGTCTCCGTCGGCGGAGTTCGAGGAGGCCGGCGCGCCCGCTGAGACAGGCAATACCTCGCCTGCAAGAAGCTGCCGGCGGAAGTATTCGATGGCGAGCTGGAGTCCTTCCCTCAGGGAGACCCGCGGCTCCCAGCCGACCAACCGCCGCACTTTGGCAATGTCAGGTCGCCGTACCTTCGGATCGTCGCCGACGGCAGGGGGAGTGAACTCGATACCAGACTGCGTGCCCGTCAGCTCGCGAATCAGATGAGCGAGATCAAGGACGGTCCGTTCGTCCGGGTTGCCCAGGTTGACGACCTCGCCTCGGGTCTTTCCAGACTCCATGACGCGGACTAGTCCGTCCACCAGATCGGAGACGAAGCAGAGGGAGCGCGTCTGAGAGCCATCGGCGTAGACGGTGAGGGGCCGCCCGCTCAAGGCCTGGACGATGAAGTTGGGCACTACGCGTCCGTCCCCGGGATCTGAACGGGGCCCGTAGGTGTTGAAGATGCGGACGATGCGCGCGTCAACGTTACGAGAACGGACGTAGGCCATCGTGATGGCTTCACCGTAGCGCTTGCCTTCGTCGTACATGGAGCGGGGACCGGTCGTGCTCACATTGCCCCGGTATGTCTCGCTCTGCGGGTGCTCCAGCGGATCACCGTAAACCTCGGACGTGCTGGCGTACAGGAAGCGCGAGCCGCTGCCCGCGGCGACCTCCAGCAACCGCCGTGTGCCCTCGCTGTTGGCGCGGAGCGTCTCGATGGGCCGTAGACGGTAGCCAGGCGGGCTGGCAGGACTGGCCAGATGATACACGCGGTCAACCGGCGGCAGCGGCGGCAGCTTGTCGACCACGTCATGTTCGATGAACGTGAACGCGGGCTGGTCGAGAAGGTGCTCCACGTTTGAAAGCCGACCGGTCACCAAGTTGTCCATGCAGAGGACCTCGTGGCCCTCCCGAAGAAGCCGATCACACAAATGGGAGCCGATGAACCCGGCCCCGCCCGCAACAAGTGCTATCGTCATCGCGAATTCCTCCCCTTGTAGCTCGTAGCCATGGTCGTACGGAGCGCCGTCGCGGTTGTCGGTGGAGCGGCCTCCTGTCCGGGTCGGGCGATCACCGGCCGGCTAGACCCCAAGATCATCGAGGAATCTCCCTAGCACCTTGCCCGCGTCCAGGTACTCTCTCGCGATCTCCGTCGCTCCCGCTGAGTGACGGTCGTAGTCGCCGGCGATCTCCCCCAGCGCCTCCGCCGCTTCCGATACCGTCCTCACCGCAAACAAGCCCCGCCCGCAAGGCAGGTGCGTCCCGAATCCGGTGTCCTGCATCACCACGGGCCGTCCCGCCGCCAGGTAGGCGGCGCTGCGATCACTGAACCAGCCGGACCGTGTTGCCACGTACGCGTTCTTGCAGACGCTGAACTCTCCCATCGAAGCGCGAATATAGTCTCGGAACGAATCGAACGATATCGTCACCTCGTGGGCGTCCCGGACGCGCCAGCCTGACGCCGTCAGCTCGTCGACGGGCACCTTCAAGCCCGAGACTGCCACCTCCAGTGGCACCGACGCGGCAAGGGGGAGGTCTCGGAACTTGGCGAATTCCGCGTCCTTGTGCCCGTACACCCGGCTCTCGAACTCGAACGGCTCGTACGACTGCCAGTTCATCACCGTCGTGAACGGGGCGCCATCGGTCTTGGAAACGCCCTCGCTCTCGTTCTGGTTGAACAGCCCGGGGACCACCGGGTGGAAGATATGGCGCCACTTCTTGCCGGCGGTCGGCGCCGTGCTCTCGCTGGTACCAATGCTACGCCCGGTCGTGTAGTAGTAGTCGTACGCAGGCAACTCATGACCCGTGGCCAGCCTCTTCGCCATCTTCATCTGTGTGAATCCGGGTTCGCCGTCGATCAGAACGCGGAGGCGGCTGGCCCGGGCTTCCTCCGCCCAGGCGCCGTGCGTGCCCATGTCCACGAACACGTCCGCGGAGTCAAAGGCGGCCCGGATCCGCTCCCTCGGCATGCCGTAGTAGCTGTCCGCACTGTCCACGTAGCACCAGTTGTCCTCGAGCCCAAAGCGCGAGAGCAGAGCGTGGAGCGTTGCCGTCCCGTAGGAGCAGTCGTCGCTCATCACGTTTCGCGACGGGTCGTAGCAGGAGTTGGCGTAGCCGCTCTTCTCCACGAAGTAGATGTCGTGCCCCAGCCGTTGGAACCCCACCAGGTACTGCAGCACCCAGGACATCATGCCGCCCAGCGGGTAGCGCACCATGTACGAGCCGAGGACTACGCGGGCCACGCCCTCACCTCCGCACCTTGCCCGTGCTCCCGGCGTAGGCCGCGATGAACTCATCGCGCACAGCGCGCACCATCTCGCGGGCGCGCTCGAAGCACTTCCGGGCCTTTTCCCGCGCCTCTTCGTCCAGGCAGTAGTCCAGCGCGTCCCTGAGCGCCTCGTCATTGAGCGCGTCGGCCGTGAACACGACCGGCCAGCCTATGGTCTCGGCCTGACGCGCGACCTTGGCGCCGCCGGCGACGGGGTCGATCACCACGGGCGGTACGCCGTTCTTGATCGCCAGCACCATCCCGTGCAGCCGCGTGGTGACCACCGCGTCCATGCGCGCCACCAGCGACTCGACCTCCGCGGGCGTGCGCAGCCCCGTGCCGTTTTCGTCCATGCGCGTGTCCACTCGCACCACGGCCATCTCGCGTGAGCCCAGCAGCCGCCGCACCGCGTCGTCGGCCGCCGCGTGCCGCCCGCTGCTCCCGTACTCCTCCTGTGGATGCACCAAGATCACCCCCACGACCGGAACGGCCGGCTGCTCCGACAGGAAGCTGATGTCGGGACGCGACGTCCGGGAGCTGTCCCGCTCCAGCAGCAGATCGAACGGATTCCAGGCCTCAAGCGGTTCCAGCATCGAGAGGTTGAGGCCCACCAGCCGGCAGCCGGCGAAACGGGGAAGAAACTCTGTGATCGGCCCGCCGTTTCCGAAGGGCCCGCAGACGAAAACCACATGCGTGTATTCGCCGGGCTCCACGGCCCGCCAGTCCACCCCGCCCCTGAATGGCGGAGCGTGAGCGACCTGGTACGGAACGCCGGCCTCGTCCAGCCAGCGGCAGGCCAGGTCCCGGGAAATGAGGTCGCCGGCGGTGGCGCCCCTCTGTTCGAAGCTGAACCATCCCGCGACGAGGGCCTTCACGCCGTGGCCTCCCGACTGAGCGCCGCCTTGTCCGCCGTCATCGCCTCGTCCACAAGGTGGCTCAGGACCTTGTCTGAATCGAAGTACTCCTCCGCCAACGCCCGGGCCGCTCTGGCGTGCCGTGCGTAGTCCCTTTCCACGGCCTGGATGCCCTCGACCGCCTCCTCGACCGTGGTGAACGGAAGTACCCCCTCTCCCGTAGGGAACACCTGGCTGAAGCCCGTCTCCTGCACCACCACCGGCCGTCCTGCCGCTAGATAGCAGGCGGAGCGACAGCTGAACCAGCCGGGTTGGCCCACCACGTACCCGTTCTTGGCCACGCTCCACTCCGCCTTCGACAAGCGAAGATATTCGCGGTAGGTTTCGAAATCTGGGCAGACATCGGCGGGGTCCACAACGCGCCAGCCCCTGTGCGCCAGGAGGTCGCGGGGTGTTCGCCGCGTCTTGCCCGTGTTCGCAGCGACCTCTAGGTGCGTCGGCGCCACCAGCGATGGCAGGTCGATGAAGCGCCGAAACTCCAGGTCTTTCTGACCGTACGTCCTGCCGGCAAAGGTGACGGCGTTGTAGCTCGTCCAGTTCATCACTGTGGTGAACACGTTCCGGCAATCCACGGCCGGCTCCCACTCCGAAAGAACGACAGGTTGTCTGGTCGGCCGCCAGCGGTGGCCACTGTCCGGAATCGCACCGGACAGCCGCTCTCCGAAGCTGAAGTGCACATCGTGCGCGTCGATCAGCTTCCTGAGGTCGGCCTGGCCGCGGGCCAGCTTCACTTGCGTGAACACGGGGTCGGAGTCGATGCAGGCCAGGCGTCCGGCCCTGCGGTACTCTGACGGCCGCTGCAACGTGTTCGACACGTTGATGAGCAGGTCGGCGGAGTTCAGGATTTCGGTGCGCTTCGAGTCCGCGAGTCCGAACCACTGCGGTCCCCAGGGGAAGCGGTAGGCCCACCGATCAGCCAACCCGAAGCGGGACATGACGTCGGCAAGGTAGCTGACGTTGAAGTCACACCCCCGGCTCACGCCGCCCTCCTGCGGATTGTATGGCCACTGGCCGGTGTCTTCAACGTAGTAGACATCGTGGCCCAGGCGGTGCAGGCCGATGACGTACTGGAGATAGTCCCAGGTCACGCCCCCAAGCGGGTACTGAGCGATCAGCCCAGTGACGATGATGCGGAGCTTCGAAGCGCTCATCTACATGAGCCCCGCTTTCTCCAGCACCTGGGACAGCACGCGCTCGGCGTCGAAGAACTCACGGGCAATCTCGCTCGCCGCTGTGGCGTGTCTCTCGTAGGCGCCAGCAACCGACTCGATTGCGTCGACGGCCTCGTCCAGCGTCGAGAATGCCAGGAGCCCCTCCCCCGTAGGAAGAAAGCTGGAGAAGCCCGTGTCCTGCATGATCACCGGGCGGCCGGCCGCCAAGTAGCAGACGCTCCGGTCGCTGAACCAGCCGCTTCGGGGGCGAACGTACTGCTCCTTCACCGCCGTCAGCTCTCCCAGAGAGTTACGGATGTAGGCGAAGTAGTCGTCCGGATCATTGATGGTGCTCGCGCGGATGGTACGCCAGCCATGGCTACGCAACTCGGCGATCTCTTCTTCGCTGATGGCCAACGCCGCGAGCTCCAGGGGCAGGGGAGACCGTGAAGCCACGCCGATGAAGCGGCGGAACTCGAGGTCCTTGCTCCAATGCCAGGACTCGTTCTGCCAGGTGACGTCCTTGCGTTTGTGCCGCCACCTGGCGATGGTAGTGAGTGCGGTCCCAACCGGGGGCGCGCCCGCCGTCTGCCACCAGTCGGTGCAGACGGGAGGAACCGTGGTCAGCCAACTGTGCCGCTCTGCTGGCACCAGGCAGTCGGGGGCGCCCAGGTTGCCGCCGTAGGTAAACAGGTAATCGTAGGCGTCGAGCTCGCGGATCTTCCCCTCATCGCCATTTGCCACAGCTACCTGGTCCGCCACCGGGTCCGTCTGGATGTAGATTAGGCAGCGGATGTCCGAATGCTTCGGGCGCAGTTCCTGGGCTCCGCAGACGTTGATGACGGCATCCGCCTCCCTGTACAGTTCGGCGAGGCCCGCCAGATCGCGCGCACCGTAGCAGCCATTGCTTGAACCGGGCTGGCGGAACACCCAACGATCTTCCAGTCCCAGGCGGTCCATGAACCTGGCCAGGTGGTCCAAGTTCGCCGCGTAGTCGGCGGTCCTGCTATAGTCGATGGCACTGCGCACGTACCTGTCAGAGTCCTCGACGTACCAGACGTCGAAGCCCAGACGCCGGAGGCCGGCGAGGTGGTGCAGCGCCTGCCAGGTCATCCCGCCGAACGGGTATGAGGCCAGAAGACCCCATACCACGAGCCTCCCTCGCGTCGCCGGCGGGTAGCTGTTGCTCAGGTCTAG
The DNA here is from genome assembly GCA_964406605.1 of uncultured Dehalococcoidia bacterium. Classification (GTDB taxonomy): domain Bacteria; phylum Chloroflexota; class Dehalococcoidia; order DSTF01; family RBG-16-68-14; genus CAYOSF01. The sequence goes on from CAYOSF010000001.1 coordinate 203,089, forward strand.
CTCAGAAACGGTCATTCGTCGCTGTCTCGCTAGATGATGCCAAGGCGCTCGGCCTCGCCTCGCAGCTCATCGAAATACACCCTGCGGTGCGCGGTGAGTTCCAGGCTCTCCCCTAGCCAGCGCATGGGCCAGTACAGCCGCGCCGCTTCCAGAGCCTTCTCGAACGTCTCGGGCGCCCCGTTCGGCCAGCGGGCCTCTCGGTAGTTCTCCACGCATTCCCGCTCGACCTTGTTCGGCCGCCAGCCCTCGATCAGGCTGGCCAGGTCTATCTCCCCCGCGCCCAGGGCAGCCGACTGCCAATCGACCGGGCAGACGGTCGCAACTCGCACCAGGATATTGTTGGGGTAGTACTCGCCGTGGACGACTACCGGCTGGGATGAGGCCAGGCGGGAAAGAAGGGATTCGGCCCGCTCGCAGACGGCCGCAACCCACGATACCTCGGTGCCGAGCTGACGGGCGTAGAGCGCCGTGCGGCGTGCCCATCCCACGTAGTACTCGTGACTGTAGCTCCTGAGATAGCGCGCCGACTGTGGTGCTAGTTGCTCGCTTGCGGCGTGAAGCCGGCCTATCCATCGGGCGGCCTCCACTGTGAAGCTCGGCTCCGCCTTGTTGAGCGGCAGCCCCTCCACGTATTCGATGAACAGCCATGTTTCGCCGCTGAGGGGGTCCTCGTAGTCGCCGTAGTACTCCGGCGCCGTCGTCGCCAGCGGATCGAGGACGTTACGGTAGACAGCCGCCTCATACGATGTCCCGCCCCAGTAGCCATGACCTGTATGACCATGCGGCACGCCGTACTTGCAGAGGACTCGCCTCTCGCTCCCGTCGGCATGGCGGCAGGTGATGACTTCACTCGGGAACGTGCTGCGGTACGGGTTGGGTTCCCGGCCAACGACCGTTACGCGACCGTGGCCGCCCGCGTGGGACGCGAGCACGGCCGACAGGCCCCTCTCCAGGTCGGCCAACTCCGGGAATTGAGAGCGCAAAGCGCGCTCGCCTGCCCTCCTCTTCGCCTGTTGGATCTCCAGGGCCTTGACCGTCACGAGACCAGTATCTCGGTTCATGTCATTCAACTAGGCGTCCGACGTCTCCTGGCTGGCGTACCCGGAATGCGTGCCGGACCACCCCAGCTTGGCCAGGGCCCTCGCTATCCGCTTGCGGCGCTTTGAGATCTTGCGCATCGGCCTTCCTTCCCATTCCTGGCCCAGCGGCATGAGGAGCTTGGCATAGCGGGCCATCTCCTCCACATCGCGGAGGCTGAGTCGCGGCCAGCATTCCTTCACCGCGGCCCAGTAGGCAGACACATCAACGTCGACGAGGTCGACAACGGGTGCCCCCCAGCCGGCTCTCTCCCAGTCAAAGGGAACCGTGCTCATCCCACCGCGCTCCGGTCGCAGCCGCAGGTTGAGCGCCACAAAGTCGCCGTGGACCAGGGTTTGCGGCGTCAGTGCACAGACGGCTTCAATCTCCTTCCAGTGGGCCTCCACCGTGTCCCACTGGGCCAGGGAAGTCTCCAGCATCCTGCGCTCCTTGAGCGAAAGGCAGGGGCTCCCGGCCTTGGCGAGCACTGCGCGACGGGCCGAACGCAGGCGCGCCAGAAAGTACGCAGATCCGCGGTCGGGCAAGCGTGAAGCCTTGGCAGCCAGTGTGGCCGCTGCCGTGTGCATCTGCCCCAGCCAGCGGGCAGCGAGCGCAGCCTGGCCTGCAACGGGCAAGTCCAGATCTCCGAGGTCCTCCAAGAACAGCCAGGCGAAGGCCGCCTCCTCGGCCGGCACGGCGCCGTAGTAGCCTGCGGAAGGGACCGGCAGCTCCGGGAGGATCTCTTCGTAGATCATCCGCTCTGTGGTTGCATCGGCGTGCCTGCACCGTTTGGCGATGACTGCCGCATTGCCGGGCCCCGTGCCGCGGAGGCGCAGCACCGCGGACTTGTCGCTAGTCTCCACGATCTCCACGCGCCTGGGCGCGGCGGACTCCGGAGCCAAGGTGCGCCAGGCCCTAATGGCGCCGTTCACAAGAACAGCCTGGTCGGTGCCGGGTGTTCCCGCCGAGCCGCCGCCAGCGTGCGGTCTCGTCAGGATTCTCTCGCGCATTCCGTGGCCCCAGCCTGCGTCTCTGGTCGCCTCCGACAGCAGCGAATCGTAGAAACGCAGCTTCTCCAAGGCCCGTCGTTGCCACGGGCCGATAAGGTTGCTTTCCTCCCCCGGGATTGCGGCGAAGCACCGGAACATCTTCCCCACGTTGGCCAGGCGCTCAACAGCACGGCGGTCCAGCCGTGGCCAGCGGCCGTCAATCGTGGAAAGGTACGCGACGATGTCCGCTCGCGACAGATCGGCGGCAGGGACGCCCCAGCCCGCCGCCTCCCAGTCGAAAGGCAGCAGCTCGGGGCCCGAAGTGCTCCTGCGAACTCGGACGTTCTTGGGGTCGAAGCCGCCATGCACCAAGGTTCGTGGCATGGCATCGCATATCGTCTCTATCTCCTCCCAGTGCGACTCCATGGCGGCCGAGTGGCAAAGAACCTTCTCAAGCAGTCGCGCATCGTCCGCAGCCAAGACCGGATTGCCGCGACTCTCGCTGACAATCTCCCGAGCGCGACGGAGAACCTCCTTCTGGTATTCAAGGCCGCGTTCAGGAAGCTGGACGGCCGGCTGCAAGGCAGTGGCGGCGGTATGGGCAAACGCCAGCCAGCGGCCTATCAGGCTGCGGTGCTCATCGGCGGCGGGCGAGTATCCCTCGTCGCCCGCATCTTCCAGGAATAGCCAGATGAACTCCCCGCCATCCTCCTCTGCCGCTCCGAAGTAGCGTACGCCGGAGACCGGTAGCCTGGGCAAGATATCCTCGTACACCGTTCGCTCCACCACCCCGGTGCTCGCTTCGCAGCGCTTTGCGATCACGTCCGAATGCGCCTGCCCCACCCCCACCAATCGGTAGACGGCAGACTTGCCGTCCTTGAGTTGGAGAATGGTCTTTGGGAGCGCCGAGGCTGATTTCACCGTCCGCCAGGCGACGACGGCGCGATGCTCTGCCGAAGCGGCGATCTCGACGGGACCGCGGTTAGCCATGATCGCGCTCCGCCCTGGCCGCGTCCCTCACCCCGACCAACCCCTCTCGCGAACGATCTTCGCAAGCCGGCCCTCGTAAACGGCAAGGTTCCGCATCGCATGATGTAGCCAACTGGTGGACTTCAGGCCGGGCACGTCCCAACTGATAGCGGCGATCGTCCTGAACAGCACCCCGAAAGCGGCCAGCCGCTGCCGGTCCCCTTCGCTCAACACCGGCCAGCGCTCCGTGGCGACCGACCAATAGGCGTCCATGTCTACCCAGACGAAGTCGCCGGCGGGAGTGCCCCAGCCAGCCGTTTCCCAGTCGAACGGCAGCAGGACAAGGTCCCGTCCGCCGTTGCGGACACGCACGTTCTTCTTCACGAAATCGCCGTGGACCAGAGTGAGGGGCATCCGTTCGCAGAACGCCTCCACCTCGCCCCAGTGGCGCTCCACCAAGTCGCACTGGGAGACGAGGGAACGAAGCGACAAGACGTGGTCGTCCGCCAGGGACGGACTCGAGATGCGTTGGAGGATCAAATCGCGGGAGGAACGCAGTCGCTCCAGATAGTGAGCGCGGCCCCGCTCCGGCAGGCGGTCCTTCAGTCCGTTGAGGGGAACGCAGGTGTGCAGGAGGCCGAGCCAGCGCCCAGCGAGAGCACGGTGCGCTCGATGGTCCGGCGAGTACCACTCCTCGCCGGCGTCCTCCACAAACAGCCAGCCGAACTCCCCGTCAGGTTCTTCAGCGGCACCGAAGAACTGTAGGGTTGGAACCGGCAGTCGAGGCAGGACCTCAACGTAGACCGCTTGCTCACGAGCGACGCTAACCCGATGGGTGCGCTTGGCAATTACGTTGGAGCCTTGGGGTCCCGCGCCGACCAACCGGTAGACGGCCGATTCGTGCTTCTCTTTCAGGATCTCCAGCGTGCGAGGATCGGAGCGTCCCCGGCTGAACCTCCGCCACGTGATCACGGCGGGGTGCTCCTGCAGGCCTTCGCCGATGACTGTCGACGCCGGCGCCTTCTTCTCCCTCACAGGCCGATACTCCCGAGGAGATTTCTCAGCGCGATTACCAGCGCGCTGTGGCAAGAGCGCATTCTATTCATGCGGCACGTCTAGACATCTGCCGATTGCCTCTGCAGCGTGCGATTGAAACCATCCTCGAACGCCTGGCGGATCGCATGCGGGGCGGCCGTGGTGGCGACCACAGACCGGCCCTCATCCAGCTCCAGCCAAAGGTCGCAGTTCCTCAACGTCGTCAGCCGGTGGGCAATCATGAAGACGGTCCTGCCCTCCATCAGCCGCTCCATCGCCTCCATAATGGATGACTCGGTAGCCAGATCTACGGAGCTGGTGGGCTCGTCCAGGATCTGGATAGGAGCGTCTCTAAGGAAGGCCCGTGCCAGCGAGATCCGCTGGCGCTCGCCTCCAGAAAGGCGCATTCCCCGCTCTCCGACAAGAGTGTCGTAGCCCTCCGGCAAGCTTTGAATGAAGTCGTGGGCACTGGCCGCCTCAGCGGCCGCGACGATCTCCTTGAAGCTGGCCTCTGGGCGGGCATAGGCGATGTTCTCTCCGATCGTCGTCGAGAACAAAACAGGCTCTTGGAGTACGATGCCAAACTGGTTGCGAACGTCCTCCAGTTTGTAGTCCCGCAGATCGACTCCGTCCAGGATGATCCGGCCATGCAGGGGATCATAGAAGCGGCTGAGCAGATTCACCAGCGTCGTCTTGCCGGCTCCCGTCGGACCTACTATTCCCACCCTGGCGCCTGAACGCGCCTCGAAGGAGACGTGCTGGAGCACCGGATGCCCCTGCACGTATTCGAACGAGACATCCTCAAACAAGAGATGGCCGGATGCTCTCCCGAGACTCCTCGCCCCCGGCCTCTCCACAACGTCTGGCGTTTCGTCGAGCACCGAAAAGGCTCGCTCGGCGCTCGCCAGGGAGGACTGAACGCTCGTGATCTTCCTGCTGATCGTTCGCAGCGGGTCATAGAGCTGGCTCAAGTATCCCATCACAAGAAGCAGCTCTCCCAGGGTGAGGACCCCGGACTGCACGTGCCGAGCGCCAATGTACATCACCGATGCCGTTCCCCCCGCTATCAACACGGCGATGACCAGGCTAAACGCCCCTTCCGCCACCGTCAGCCATATCCGCGCCCGCACGCCCTCGCCGTAGCGATGCACAAACCGCTGCTCCTCCCGGTCTTCCTGCGAAAAGGCCTTGACCACACGAAGCGACGTGAGCACTTCCTGCACGACCGCCATCGCCGAGCTCTCCAGCCGCTTCACCGCTCGATAGCGCGGCCTCAACCGGCGCCGGTAGCTCAGGGCCAGCAGCATCAGGACCGGCGATATCGCAAGCGCCACCATGGCCAGTTGCCAGTCCAGCGACACGATCACGATGACCATCGACGCAAGGGTGAAGCCCGAAGTCAGGAACGGAATCACGCCGTCTATGGCGATGGAGCTTACGGAGCTGGCGTCATACTGAATCCTGTAGGTCGAGTCCGATGTTCCTTTGGAATCATGGTAGGCCAGAGACAAGCGCTGCACGTGCTTGAAGATCCTGGCACGAAACTCGAGCACCATCCTCTCGCCGGCGTAGGTCTTGATCACTGATAGCGTTAGCTGGTGCAGCTCCTTGAGCAGGACCACCGACACCATCAGGATGGCAGCGAATACCAGGATGGATGCGCTCGACCGGGTCGCGACCGCGGGCAGCATGCGGTCGATGAAGCCGGGAAGGGGATGGGTACCGAGAACGCTGTCCACCACGATCTTGAGGGGCAGGGGAGAGAGCAGTGTCAGAGGACTGGACAGCAAGCTGATCAGGAAGAACACGAAAATGTGAAGCCAATACGGCCGCGCTTGGAGCAGGAGCCTTCGGTAGATCTGCAGGTCGGAGTAGGTCTTCGGCATGGAGGGGTCCTTACTCGCGCTCCCGGAGTCGATGCACGGCCCGCAGAACGGCCCTCGTGGCCGCTCCCGCGTCCTGCACCATTCGCGCAGCTATCACCACCACAGGTGCTCCCAGTACGCCGCAGGCGATCCATGCCCCGCCAGCCGCCGCACCTGCAGAGAGCCCGGCGAACACCATCGCCACAGCCGCTCCGCCCGCCGGCCAGCAAGGCCAGATGCGGACGCGCACCATCTGCCTTCCCGCCCCATGCTCCTCCACCGTCATGCGCGCGCGGGAGGCACCGAGAATGCCCCCCCGTGCCTCCAAGTCCCAGCGGTCGTAGTCGCCGCCGGCTCTCGTCACCACGAATTCCGCCGCCAGCGCCGAGCGCAGCGACTGAGCCCACTCTGCGTGGGACCGCCAGCGCTCGCTCCAGACGGCCTTCGCGCGAGGGTACGGCACCGCAAAGCCCCGGGCGCCTCGACGCCGCCACAACGTCAGGCCGAAACGCAGGCGACCGCGCAGGCGGGCCAGGGGCTGCACCAAGTGCAGAAGACCGGTCAGGCCGCGCAGTCTCAGGGCTCTCCCGACGGCGCCCGCACGACCTGGAAACGAAGCGTGGCTAGCGCTCAGCGCGGCCTGGACCACCGGAGCCGCTACTGCCAGCGCCAGCAACGGCGAGGCCGTCAGCAGGAGAGGCGTCCACAGTGCCCCCAGGGCGGACAGCGCGGCCAGCGATGCTACAAGGAGATACCATTCCGGCATCAGCGGAAGCGAGGTCAGCGCTCCCGGCGCCGTCTGGTACAGGGACTGGAACAGCGATCCTCCCCACGTCCCGTGGTAGACCCGCGCAGGCCAAAGCGGCAACGCTCGCGTGAGGCCGTTGCCGTAGAGGTGTCCAGACCACGTCAGGTGGCCGGCACTGTTGTATCGCTCCGGCCATTTCTGCTCCAGCAGCGCCTCCGCCCTGCCGTAGCCCACCTGCTGGTTCCAGTAAGCGCGCACCGAATTTCGGCAGTGGTGCCATACCATCGCCCCCGGGCTGAAGCCCAGCTTCCAACCGCGGTCCCGGAGGCGCCAGCACAGGTCGACATCGTCGCCTGCCGTGCGGAACCGGGGATCGAAGCCGTTCACGCTGTCCAGCGCCGATTTGCGAAATGCCATGTTGCAGCCCGGGATGTGCTCTGCCTCGCGGTCCGAGAGGAGGACGTGCATAGGCCCGCCGGGAGAGTTGGCCACGCAGTCGGCTATGGCGCCATCTCCCGGGGGCGGCAGGTTGGGTCCTCCCACGCCGCCGTAGTCCCCCGCAAGGAAGGCTGCTGCCAGGTACTTGAGCCAGTGTGGATCGGGATAGGCGTCGTCGTCGGTGTAGACCACGATGTCGCCCTTGGCCGCCTCCATCCCGCTGTTGCGCGCGCTGCTCAGTCCGCGGTTCTCAGTGCTGATGACACGAAAGCCGTACTCTCGCGCTATGTCGCCGGTGCTGTCGCTGGACCCGTCATCGACGACTATCACCTCGAAGTCCGGATAGTCGAGACTCACCAACGCCTCCAAGCAGTCCCTGATCGTCCGCGACCCGTTGTAGCTGCAGACGACGACTGAAACTTGCGGCCAGCGCATGTTGCTGGGGAAGGGCACTTCCGCGAACGCGTCTCGGACTGACGCCAGCGCGGGCTTCGGCCGGCGGTCGCGGTCCGTGAGCCCGAACTCCCAGTCCATGATGTCATAGCCGCCTCGGTGCCACTCGTCTGTCCAGGAGAAGACCACGGCCCCGGCGCAGCCGCTGGCGAACACCGTCCGCAGTTGCCAATCGAGGACGCGCGCCTGTTCCTCTTCGCCGTGCCTGCGGCTGTCCAGCCCGATCTCCGTCATGATGAGGGGCCGGCCGCCGGCGATGTTCTGGAGACGGGCCAGATAGGCTTCAAGCGTGTCCTGAGACTCCAGGTAGACGTTGAAGCAGAGCGCGTCGACGAAGTCCAGGTGAAGGTACTCCGTCGAAGGGTAGTTGACGTAGGTGACGATGCCCTCTGGGTCCTCCTCCTTGGCGGCCCGGTACAAGCGCCTGAGGAACGCCTCGACGCGACGCCTGCCGTGCCATCTGACGATCGGAGCGGGGATCTCGTTGCCGATGAGATAGCACAACACCGCCGGATGGCCGGAGGAGCTTCGTACGCCTCTTCGAACCTCATGCTCGATTTGAGCAGCCCGCCGGCGGTCGTCCAGAAACGTGACGTGCTGCTCCCACGCCAGGCCGATCATTACGCGGAGCCCGTGCCGGAGGGCCGCGTCCAACAGCCAACGCGGCGGCACGGTGTAGGTGCGCACGGTGTTGATGCCGTTTGCCGACATCTGCAAGAAGTCCCGCTCGACCTGCTCCGCGTCCGTGAATTCGCTCCCGTCTTCGCCCGGACGAAACGTCCCGTAGGTTACTCCCCGGACGTAGAACTTCTCCTCGCCCGCGCACAGGAACTTCCCGCGCACCTGAGGGCGGGGCGCGTCCACAAGGTCGCCAGCCCGGTGGGACCGCTGAAGTACCGTCACTTCACCCATCCTTGGTTTCCACCGCCGTCGATGGATGCCAACGCCGCAGGTAGGCAATGCGCTCGTCCGTTCCTGTGTGTCGCGCGGCCGAAGGCGATGTACTCGTGCCCCAGCCGAGAGAGCATGTCCCCGTCGAGGACGTTACGGCCGTCGAGCACTGCCCGTCCGCGCATGAGAGTGCGAACCCTTGACCAATCCAGGTCGAGGTACTCACGCCACTCGGTCGCGAGGAGGAGGGCGTCGCTTCCCCGTGCCACGTCGTAGGCATCCCGGCAGTAGTCGATCTGAGGGATGGCCTCGCGCGCGTTCGCCATCGCCAACGGATCATGGGCGCGCACGATGATGTTCTGCTGGAGGAGTCTCGCGATGATATCCAGGGCCGGAGAGCCGCGGATGTCGTCCGTGTCGGACTTGAAGGCGAGGCCGAGTACCCCAATGGTGGGGACATCGGAACCGTTCAGTGCGGCGGTGAGGTTCTGGAATGCCCGCTCCCGCTGTCGCGTGTTCACATCGAACACCGACTGGAGAATCGAAGGGTCTCGGCCGTGGCTGACGGCCATGTGGATGAGAGCCAGGACGTCCTTCGGGAAGCAGGAGCCGCCCCAGCCCAACCCGGCTCTGAGGAAGGAAGGTCCTATCCGCCTGTCGGCGCCGACTATGCGGGCGACGTCGTCAATGTCCGCCTGGACGGCCTCACTGATCGCCGCTATCTCGTTCATGAACGAGATGCGGGTGGCGAGCAGCGCGTTCGCGGAGTACTTGGCTAGCTCGGCGGAGCGCCGGGAGCACGTAAAGATAGGCGCTTCCAGCGGTTCGTACAGCGCTGCGACCTTCGCGGCGGCCTCCTCCGATGAAGCGCCGATGACGATTCGGTCCGGACGGAGGAAGTCGTGAACCGCTGATCCCTGGCGCAAGAACTCGGGATTGGACACGATCTCCGCGTCCTTCCCAGAGCGGGCGACGAGGCGCGCGATCTCATCGCCGGTGCCGACCGGCACGGTGCTCTTCACCACGATTACCAGTCCAGGCGGGGCATGCTCGACAATTGAGCCGACGGCGCCGAACACGTAACTTGTGTCGGCCTCTCCATCGGGACCGGGAGGCGTGTTGACGGCAATGAACACGAACTGTGACTGGGAGAGGGCCGCTCCGTCGTCGTTGGTGAAGCGCAGCAGCCCCGCCGCCCTCGTTGCCGCCACCAAGTCGTCGAGATCGGGCTCGCGCACCGGCAGCTCACCGCGCCTGAGGGATGAGAGCCGGTGAGGGTCGACTTCCAGGCAAGTGACGCAATGTCCCATCTTTGCCAAACAGGCGGCAGCGACGAGGCCGACGTAGCCGGCTCCCACGACTGCTATTCTGGTCATTCTGGCTTTCTCCTGGCGTTTGTTGGGGAGGCCGACTGTCTTTGTCCTACTCTTTGTCCGACGGAGGTCGGTGGTTTCTTGTCCTTCCGCGGGTACCGAAAGGTGTCTATGCCTAACGGGTTGCGTCGGCCCGCTGGCTCGTCACTCCCCGGCGAGTGGTCCGAAGGCATGTGTCCGGAAGCCCCGCCGCCGTCATCGTTGCCGCTGGCACCCGGACGCGTGTCGCCGGTAGCCGTCGCATTATCGGGCGCGCCGGTGTCGCCCCGCTGCGCCTTAGCGCCCGGTGTGGCGTGGCCGCTAGGGGTACCTGGGCGGCCTTTGACGTGGATCGGCGGTCTGCGCACTAGGCTAGACATAAGACGCTAAGAAACTAGACATAAGATACTGGTCCTTACTGTGGCGGACAGCGATGGCACCGCTGGCGAGCAGAGCGAGCGTAGCCAAACACCGGGCCGCGTGCGCTGACGGTTGGCGATACATTCAACTCCGCAGGCGGCGTGCAGAGTTAGAGTGGAGCTGCGAGTTGCGCGGGCGGGGAGAGCGCTTTCGGATGCTCGAAAAGTAGTATAGAGTCAAATCTTTCATAAGTCAAGCCTTATGGATTGCCAATCGGAGTCAGCGGAGCGCTGGGAGTAGAAGGTTCTTCCGAAACAGGGCAAGGACACCGACTATCGTGGCGTCGGCAGCAGTGACAGCACCGAACCGCCGCAAGCTCGCTCGGGCGCGCGATCCTATAGAACTCAGTCGGTGTGGTTTTCCCCGCTGCGGACAGCCCCTCGCGTCCGGCGACGCTTCACGGGACCGTCTCACCAGCTAGCGTCCTTCCCGATCATGTTACCATAACTCCTCGTTACTTGACAGTGTCGGGGCGCCAGTGCCGGGGTCACGTTCCAGTTATCTCTTGGCTTAGCACTGCTGCAACCAGCAGCGCCACCAGCGGATCTAGGGCTATGCAGCCTAAGTGAGTGCGTTCCAGACAGTCTACGCCGTCTTCCTCGCCGTCCTTCTCCTCTCTTGGACGGCATCCCAACTTGACGCCGCTGCCGCCAGGCGAGTAGTACGCATTGACGGTGGCTTCGCTTGGCTCGTCCCTGACACCCAGTCCGCCCAAGAGATGACGCAGTCAGACGTCGACGGCGTGGAGCGCATCACTTGCCTGGACAAAGATGTCGAATCGCCGCCTGCAGCCGCGCCTACGCCGAGTCCCGCGCCAGAGCCCCAGGTCGCGGTGTACACACGTCCCGGAAGCACGCCCCGGAGAACGGGTTGGCTGGATGCCCACCCGCGCCCGAGCGAAGCGTTGGCGCAAACAGCTAGACCGCGATGCCCAGCGGCGCCTTGACGTCGCGCCAGGCCTGGCGCTCCTGACCGTGGGGGTCGTGATCGAGCCGGCATTCGCCGCGATCGAAGACCATGGTGGCGCGCTCTTCGAGGGAATAGGCGGGCCACTGCGGTAGGCCGGCATGCCCGGGGTTGCCGCCGCGGGCGAACGCGATCCATGCCTCGCTCATCTGCGCCGCGAGCGTCGCCCGGCTGGCGGACTCGTTCATGATCGGGGGATGGACGTTGTCGAATACGAATGGGATCTCGAAGCCGTGCGCGGAGCCCAGCGGTCCGGCCGCCCAGACGAAGTAGTACATGAATACGGGCGCCTTTCCGCCCGCGAGCTTGCGCTCGGCCAGGTTGATCGAGGGGATGCGCATCATACGGTCGCTCTCGATAGCGATCAGGAGATCGCGTGGCGACGCGTCGGGGCGGCCCTCGCGGTAGGCGGCGACGATCGGCGCGGCGTCGTCGCCCAGCGCCGCGAGCCGGTGGAGGAGCCCATCGCCTTCGAGGGCCTGGTCATCGCCTGGTGCGGGGTTCATGGCCAGGAAGAGCGACGCCTCGTCGCGGTTGCAGCCGATGAGCATCGGGACGTCCGGCGCGATGCCGTCGGCCAGCGCGATCTCTGGATGGTTGGGCGCGACGACGCCGTCGAGGACCGGGGCGTAGGCCATGACCGCGGGGCGATCGCCTCGCCGCCCGAGCGCGGCATGCGCGGCGAGGAGGCGGTCCGCAGGCAGGGATTGCAACTCGTCGATCCGGTCTGTCTCGAGGTCGAGTGCGGCGAACGTTCGCTCCGCGACCTTCGTGGCTTCCGGGACGGCGCGGAGGCGCAGGGAAGGTCCGCTTTGGACGACCGCCCGGTGGAAGAGCCCGCGTGTGGCCGGCATCGCCAGCAGCGTGCAGATCTTGGCGCCGCCGCCCGACTCGCCGAAGACCGTGACGTTGCCGGGGTCGCCGCCGAACGCCTCGCTGTTGTCGCGCACCCACTCGAGCGCCGCGACCAGATCGAGCATCCCCGCGTTGCCCGAGGATGCGAACCGAGGCCCGGCCAGCTCCCCGAGGTGCAGGTAGCCGAAGATGCCGAGGCGGTGGTTGAGCGTGATGACCACCACATCACCGCGCCGGGCCAGCGCCGCACCGTCGTAGAGCGGCCAGGACCCGGAGCCGATGCTGAAGCCGCCTCCGTGAATCCACACCATGACCGGGCGGCGCGCGCCGCCGGCGGTACCCGGCGTCCACACGTTGAGGACGAGGCAGGCCTCCGATTCCGACGCCTCCGGCCACCAGCCCGGCGGACGCTCGGGCGGTTGCGGGCACGAGGGACCGTACTCGAACGCGTCCCGCACGCCCGACCATGGCTCCGGCGGCGCCGGAGCGAGGAAACGCCGGGAGCCGGTCGGAGGCGCCCCGTACGGGATGCCTTTGAAGACGGACACCCCATCATGCGCCTGGCCGCGCACCTTGCCGGCCTTCGTCTCTACGGTAGGATCGCTCACGTCGGACCTCCTTTCCGGCAGCCCGAGGGTCTGCCCGGCGGCAGCGCCATCGGACAACGCGGAACGCTGCAAGGATCAATAATAACCCAACAGGTGACGCGCCGCTGCCCGGGTACGGTGCTGGGCCCCGCGCGTGCTGCGCCTAGACGTTCTGCGAGTCCACGTTCATGAGCCGCCGGCCGGCGTCGACTTGCGAGCGTGTCGCGAGCCGGCATGACGGGAACACATCCCCTCGCCTGTGGTACAATCCGCCCGCCGGTCGGTATGCGATCGGGTTCTGAAATGCGAGATAGGGACCATGGTTGATTTCTCGCTCTCCGCAACGGGGAGTAGACCAGGCGAGGGTCGTGGCTAGGGCGACAACGAGGGCAGTCGTCATCACCGGCGCGTCGTCCGGCATCGGCGAGGCGTGCGCCTTGCGTATGGACCGGCTGGGGTACCAGGTATTCGCGGGCGTGCGCAAGGAGGCCGACGGTAAGGCGCTGAGACAGAAGGCGTCAGACCGGCTCGCTCCCATCATGCTCGATGTCACCGACGGGGCGCAGATCGAGTCAGCGGCGCAGGCGGTGGACGCCGCTGTCGGTGATGCGGGGCTGGCCGGTCTGGTGAACAACGCCGGGATCAGCGTCGCCGCGCCGCTGGAGTTCGTACCGCTCGATGACCTGCGCAGGCAGCTAGAGGTGAACGTGGTCGGGCAGGTCGCTGTGACTCAGGCGTTCCTGCCCATGGTCCGGCGGGGGCATGGGCGCATCGTCAATATCAGTTCGTCCAACGGCAGGCTGGCCGTTGCCTTCCTGGGCCCGTATTGCGCGTCGAAGTTCGCGATGGAGGCGGTGACGGACTCGCTACGACAGGAGCTGCGGCCCTGGGGCATCCCGGTCTCGAGCGTGCAGCCCGGCAGCATCGACACGCCGATCTGGGACAAGGGCCAGGCGGCGGCAGACGAGCTGGAAAAGGCGCTTCCGCAGCCGGCGCACGAGCTGTACGGCGCGGCGATCCCCGCGGTGCGCGAGGCGGCCAGGCGTGAGGCGGCAGGCAGTATCCCCGCGGATGAAGTTGCGAAGGCGGTCGCCCATGCCCTGACCGCCAAGCGGCCGAGGGTCCGGTATCTTGTCGGGCGGGACGCTCAGATCCAGGGCGCGCTGGCGTTGCTGGTTCCCGACCGGATCCGCGACTGGCTCGTCACGCGCCAGTTGGGCCTGCACGACAAGACATGAGCGAGGAAACGGTGGACGACGAGACGGAACCCCATAGGAGGTGAGCGATGCTCCTGAGGCGCCGGTCACAGAAGGTAGATGTGCTGAAAGGCGTGCCCTTGTTCGGCACGCTGAGCCGCCGCCAGCTAGACGCCGTTGCGCGCGAGGCCGACGAGCTGCAGGTAGGCGCCGGCAGGGTACTGGCCCGGGAGGGCACGCTTGGCCGCGAGTTCCTCTTGATCCTGGAGGGCACCGCTCGCGTTGAGCGCGGCGGGAAGGTCATCGCCCGTCTGGGCCGGGGCGACGTCATCGGCGAGATGTCGATCATCGATGGGAAGCCGCGCAGCGCGACCGTGATCGCCGAGAGTCCCTCCTCGGTGCTGGTCGTGGAGAGGCGTTGCTTCGTGGGTCTTCTCGATACCGTGCCCGGGCTGCAGAGGAAGCTCCTGGAGAGCCTGAGCGAGCGGCTGCGCGCGGCCGACGACGCTCTTGCCTCAACGAACTGACCGGGCCGGGCCAGCGTTCCGAGGGGACGGCCGTCGAGGACTGAAGAGAGCACGCCCCCGAGGCGCATCGCGTGGAAGCCGAACTGGAGAACTACCGGAAGGAGATCGTCCTCCTCCTCGGCCGTCTCGCCAGGCTGCTGGACGGGCTTGGCGAATCCGAGCTGAACTGGCGCCCACCCGCTCCGGAAACGAACAGCCTGTACGTCATCGCTTCCCACGTCTTGGGCAACTCGGAGGCGTGGGTGCTTGGCATCGTTTGCGGTCAGGACGTGCACCGTGACCGCGACGCTGAGTTTGGGAGCAGTGGACCCGATCCGGCGGTGTTGATCGAGCGCGCTCAGCGTTTGGCGAGCGAGATGTCCACAGCGTTGGAGGCGCTTCCTCCCTCCGCACTGGACGAGACCCGACACCCCAGGCGTCCCCTGCTAGGGTTAGGTCCCGCTGACGAGTTGACCGTGCGCCAGGCTCTGATGCGGGTTCTGGTCCATGCGCTGATGCACATCGGGCAGATGCAGATCACTCGGGACCTTGCCCTTGCGCGCACGACGGACTAGACGGTCCGCCCCGAGACACGTTCTGCATCCTTGTGGACGCGCTCGGGTGAACGGCGGCAGGATCGTGGCGGTGACGGTGGAATGAATCCGCTCGCGCACGTGACCGTCGGCTGTGGGGTGGTCTGGCTGGGCTCGCGGATCGCGGAGCGGGCACTCTACGAGCCAGCCCGCCCGGAGATCGAAGACGGCCAGGCGGAGCCATACCCACCGCCTGCCGGCGCCGAGGCGGTCGCGACTCCAACGCTCTCCGATAGGATCGACTACCGCCTCGTGGCAGTGGGCGCGTTGTTGCCGGATCTCGTCGACAAGCCTATCGGCAAGATCTTGTTCCGCGGCCCTCTCGAAGACAACGGTCACGTGTTTGGGCACACGCTTCTCTTCACGCTGGCGATCTTGCTGCCGGGCATCTACTTGCTCGCCCGCGCGGGTGACCCACGGTTGCTTGCGGTGGCGGTTGGCTCGCTGAGCCATATCGCGATTGACCCGGTGAACCACGCTCCCCGAACGCTCTTCTGGCCGCTGCTCGGGCTTGGATTCCCGCACGTCTCGTTTCTTGACGTGCGCGCGACGATCATCACCGAGGCCGGGGCCGGCCTGATGCTGCTCGTGGCCGCGGTCGCGCTTCAGCGCCGGGGGCGGCTTGGGCGACTCGTGCGGGAAGGAAGGCTCTAGCCCGCCGGAACGGCGAGGAAGGGGACCGTGTACCCTCTGGGACACATGACGTTCGCCTGCGGAGCGGTCTTCGTCGGAGTCCGCCTCTTGGACAAGGTGCGGGTCGGCGGTGAGGTGGCGCCGAAGGGGACCGCGGGACCACCACGGGCACGGCCGGCATCAGAGGGCTCGCGCGAAGGACGGCGTCGAATCGCTGATGTCGTCGACTATCGCTTCGTGGCGCTCGGTGCCGTGCTGCCTGACGTGATCGACAAGCCGCTGACGTGGGACTTCGCGGCCTGGAGGCTGGAATCGGGAGGACACCATCTCGCTCATGGGCTGCTCTTCGGATTCCTGTTGATCGTCGCCGGCAGCGCTCTGGCCGTCCGGGGCGATCCGAGGGTCTTGCTGGTTGCTGTGGGCGACGTGCTGCACGTGTTGTCTGATTCCGTGAGCCACGTGCCACACAGCCTCCTCTGGCCGTTTCTGGAATTGGACGTCCCGCGTAACGCTGTGTTTCTCCGGGCGTCGAACATCGGCTGCGAGTTGGTCGCGGCCGTGATCATCTATCTCGCGTGGCGGACACTCCGGCGAGAGGGTCGCCACAAACGTTTCCTTCGGGACGGACGGCTGTAGGTTCCTGACCCGGACGCGGGGCACTCAACTCCGGCTGGCTGGACGGAGGTGTCGATTCTCCGTACGATGGGCTATCGAGAGACAACCACGGTAGAAGAGAGAGCGAACCCCCGTGCTGGACATGGACTTCGTCGTGCAGAACCCGGACGTTGTCAGACGTGCCGCGGAGGTGAAGGGCGTCGACCTCGACCTGGACGCCATTCTTCGGCTGCACGATGAGGTGAAGACGCTGCTTGGCCGGGTGGAGGAACTGCGCCACGAGCGGAACGTCATCTCCAAACAGACCGCGTCCGCGCCCAAGGACGAGCGCGCGGAGCTGATTGAGAGCAGCCGGCGCGTGGGCCAGACGCTGAAAGAGTTGGAGCCGGCGCTGCGCGAGAAGCAGGAGCGTCTCCATGAGCTCCTCCTGCTGATACCCAACATTCCCGGGCCTGACGAGCCAGTGGGCAGTGATGAGGAAGACAACGTCGAGCTGCGTCGGTGGGGGGAACCGCCGGAGTTCTCCTTCCAGGCGCTGGACCACGTCGAGCTGCTGGAACGCAACGACTGGGCTGACCTGGGACGCATCGGCAAGGTGGCGGGTTCGCGAACGTTCACGCTCAGAGGTGAGATGGTGCTGCTGGAAATGGCCATCTGGCGGTTCGCCGCGGACTTCATGCGAGAGCGAGGTTTCACTCTCATCGATCTCCCGTCTCTGGCGCGCGAGGAGGCGTTCGTGGGCACGGGTCACTTCCCCAGTGGGAAGGACGACGTGTACCGGCTGCCCGACGACGACCTGTACCTCTCGGGGACAGGAGAGGTGGGACTGACCTACCTGCACAGCGGTGAGATC
Organism: uncultured Dehalococcoidia bacterium; assembly: GCA_964406605.1. Taxonomy (GTDB): domain Bacteria; phylum Chloroflexota; class Dehalococcoidia; order DSTF01; family RBG-16-68-14; genus CAYOSF01. Next base: position 220,130 of record CAYOSF010000001.1, read on the forward strand.
CTCGCCGAGTCGGAACTGCCCGTGCGCTACGCCGGCATCTCGGCCTGCTTTCGCCGGGAGTCCGGGGCCGCGGGGCGTGATGTGAGGGGCCTGTTGCGGGTGCACCAGTTCTTCAAGGTGGAGCAGTACGTTATCTGCGCCGCCGACGGGGAGGAATCGGGCCGCTGGTTCGATGCGCTGCTTGAGAATGGGGAGGCGTTGGTGCAGGGGCTGGAAATCCCCTATCGGGTGGTGCGCACGTGCACCGGTGAGATGGGCGTGGCGAAGGTTCGCATGTGGGACATCGAGTGCTGGCTCCCAAGCCAGCAGCGGTATCGCGAAACGCACTCGGTCTCTGAGTTGCATGATTGGCAGGCGCGGCGCGCGGATCTGCGATACCGGGGCGATGACGGCAAGGTGCGACACGCATACACGCTGAACAACACCGCCATCGCGACGCCCAGGATCCTGGCGCCGCTGCTGGAGGTGCACCAGCGGGAGGACGGGACCGTGCGCGTTCCGGGGGCGCTACGGCCCTATCTCGGCGGCGTCGAGGTGCTGGGGACGGCAAAGGCCGGCTGAGCGAGGTCCGGTGCCGGGCCCGCACGGGCTCATCACCGCGCTTGGGCCGGCTGGGACGCCCGGGTGGCGTGCAGGCGAAAACCAGCTAGCGCGCGTAGTCGATGCCCTTGCGAACGGTGACGCGCATGACGGCGCCCGCGCGCGAATCGTCTCGGATCAGTTCCAGCACACCTTCCGCCACCTGCTCCGGCTTCAGGATTCCCCCCACTTCCCGCTTCATGAATTCCATGGCCGCCTCTCCCCCGGCCTGCACGAGCGGTGTATCGGTGTAGGTCGGGCAGATCGCATTGACCCGGATGCCCTCCCCGGCGAGGTAGGCGAGGGACCTGCTGAACTGAATGACCCCGGCCTTGCTCGCCGCGTAGACGGGATTGGTAGGCATCGGCACTAGACCGCCCATGGACGCGGTGTTGACGATCACGCCGCCGCCGCCCTGCCGGCGCATGTGCTGCACCTCGAGCTGCGTGGCCTCGATTACGGCCTGCAGGTCGATCAGCAGCGTCTTCTTCCAGCCGTCGCCTGCCGATGCGAAGAAGTCTCCTGGCTCGGAGACGCCTGCGTTGTTGTCGATGATGTCGACGCGACCAAACTGTTGTGTGGCGAAGTCCAACATGGCCTGCAGGTCTTCGCTCTTCGTCACATCGGCGTGGACAAATCGGGCTTCGGCGCCGGTGCCTCGGATCTCTTCCGCAGCCTTCTCACCGAGATCGGATTGGAGGTCGGCGATCACCACGCGAGCGCCGTTGCCCGCCAGGAGTCTCGACGTTGCCAGGCCTATGCCGGAAGCGCCGCCGGAGATGATTGCGACTTTGTCCCTTGGGTCCATGCTCGTTCCGCACTCCTATTCCCGGCGGCCGGCTACGGCTTCCGTCTCCGCATCGCTTGCCGTGCGCCGGGGCGCGCCGCAGGCACCATCATAGCGGATGCGCCTGCGACCTACCACCTAGGCGGCACACCGAACAGGGACGTGCGGGTGGCCGGGATTTTGTTGAGAATATGGCGTCATGAGGCTGGGAACGTGGTATAATAGGTTTGCCCGGCGGATCGTGAGATCCGCCGGGCTGCTAGGTGCGGCTCCGTGGTGTAGTGGCCTAACACGCCTCCCTGTCAAGGAGGAGATCGGCGGTTCGAATCCGCTCGGAGTCGCCAACGATCATGCGAGAGGCCCGGCGTTCTCGCCGGGCCTTCTGTTTGTCTAATCGGCGGGATCCGCGGTGATCCTGCGGGCCGCCGTTGTGCTGCCGGCTAGGCCGGACGCTCAAGGCGCGGGGGCCGGCTGCTCCTGGACGAACGTGCTGATGTGACGAAAGACGTCTTGGATGGAGACCACGCGTGTAACGCCGCCGTCCGTCACCACCGGGATGTGTCGGAACTCGCCCACGGACATCTTGTGGAGCGCCACGGCCAGCGTGTCCTGCTCGTGAAGTACGACCGGATCGGCTGACATGATGTCGCCTACGGCTATGGCGTTGAGATCAACGTTGTCGCCGGCGGCCTTCAGGAGCACGTCGCGCTCCGTGAGAATGCCGACAAGCTCGCCCCCTTCCTTCACCAACACGCAGCCCGTCTCGCCCCGCTGCATGATGTGGATGGCGTATCCGAGCGGGTCTCCCGGCGCGACGGGAGGCGGCTCCTTCGTTGCGAGATCGGCCAGACGGTCATTCATGAGGTGGTGCGTGAACTGGTCTTCGGCAGTGGGAAGGTCGAAGCAGTGTAGATCGCCGTGACAGTTCCAACAGTAGTCGACGCCGGCGATGTTCTCGGCCTTGCAGTCAGGACAGATCATCTCACGTACTCAGCGAAGGTCACTCGACCGTCCATGTATCACCCTCGGCGAACAGCGCCTCCAGATCGCCCTCGCCCTGCTTGGCCACGGCTTCCCGTATCTGGTCTTCCATGAGGTCATCATAGGGGGGACGCTGAACGGCCCGCAAGACGCCCAGAGGCACCGGAAACTCCGGGTATTCCATCCTGCCCAGGATGGAGGCAGTGGTTGGGTCTTCCAGAGTCTCATCGTGAACCAGGATGTCGTCCTCCGTCACGCCGTTTCCAAGTTCCACGACCTCGGGCGTCGTGCAGTCGAGCCGGATGCCCCGGTCGCGGTCCTTGCCGAAGATGAGTGGCTTGCCGTGCTCGAGGGCGACGGTGCGGTCGGGCCGCACCGCCTTGTCGCCGAACTCCATGAACGCCCCGTCGTTGAACACCCGGCAGTTCTGATACACCTCGACGAACGACGTTCCTTTGTGGCGGGCCGCTCGCTCCAGCGTCGCCACCAAGTGGTGCACGTCGACATCAATCGAGCGCGCGACAAACGTTGCGCCCGCGCCGAGCACTAGGGAGACCGGGTTCAGCGGGTAGTCTATCGTCCCGGTGGGTGAGGTCTTCGTCACCATGCCTTGCTTGGACGTGGGGGAGTACTGACCCTTCGTGAGGCCGTAGATACGGTTGTTGAACAGGACGATGACTACGTCGACGTTCCGCCGGATGATGTGGAGAAGGTGGTTTCCGCCGATACTGAGCGCGTCCCCGTCGCCGGTGGTCACCCACACCTGCAGATCCGGTCGGGACAGCTTCAGGCCTGTAGCGATGGCGGGCGCCCTCCCGTGGATCCCGTGGAAACCATAGGTGTTCATGTAGTAGGGGAAACGACTGCTGCAGCCGATGCCGGAGATGAAGACGATGTTCTCCTTGGGGATGCCCAGCTCCGGCATGAGCCTCTGGGTCTGGGCCAGAATGGCATAGTCGCCGCAGCCGGGACACCAGCGCACCTCCTGGTCGGAGACGAAATCCTTGCGCGCCAGCGGCGGTTGCTCGACGGGGGCCCCGGAGGTCATGCGACGCTCACCTCCCGGCGAACCAGCTCTCTGATCTTCTCCTCGATGCGGGCCACCTGGAACGGCCTCCCCGTAACCTCGTTCAGGCCTACGGCATCGACCAGGTAACGGGCGCGGACGAGCATCCGGAGCTGGCCGAGGTTCAGCTCGGGGACCAGCACTCTCTTGAAGCGCGACAGGACGGTGCCTAGGTTCTGCGGGAAGGGATTGAGGTAGCGCAGGTGGGCGCAGGAGACCTGCAGGCCGCTGGACCGCGCCCGCTGGACCGCCGAGACGATCGCTCCGTACGTGCTGCCCCAGCCGAGCACCAGCAACTCCCCCTCCGGCTCCCCTATGACTTGGAGGTCGGGGATATTCTTGGCGATTCTCTCCACCTTCTGAGCGCGGTAGGCCACCATCCGCATGTGGTTCTCGGGATCGTAGCTGACCTCGCCCGTGACGTCGGTCTTCTCCAGCCCGCCGATGCGGTGCTCGAGGTCGGGTGTGCCCGGGATCGCCCACGGGCGGGCCATCGTTTCCTCGTCTCGGGCGTAGGGTTGGAACGTCTCCGGATCGGTGGCGAAGTTGACCTCGATCTTTGGCAGCTCGTCGAGCGACGGAATCCGCCAGGGCTCCGACCCCATGCCCAGGTAGGCGTCCGAGAGAAACACGGTCGGTACCATGTGGCGGACGGCGATGCGAAACGCCTCGATGGCCATGTCGAAGCAGTCGCCTGGGGTGGCGGGCGCGATGATGGCGACCGGCGATTCGCCGTTTCGACCGAACATCGCCTGGAGCAGATCCGCCTGCTCGGTCTTCGTCGGCATCCCGGTGCTGGGCCCCGAGCGCTGGATGACGGCGATCACCAGTGGCAGCTCCGTCATCACGGCGAGCCCGATGCCTTCGCTCTTGAGCGCGAGCCCGGGACCGCTGGTCGCGGTCAGGCCCAGCGCCCCTCCGAAGGCAGCGCCGATGGCGGCACCCACGGCAGCTATCTCGTCTTCGGCCTGGAGCGTCTTCACGCCGAAGTGCTTCAATTTCGCCAGCTCCTCCAGGACGTCGCTGGCAGGTGTGATTGGATAGCTCGCGCAGAACAGCGGTCTTCCCGCCTGGCGGGATGCGCTGAGGAAGCCGAGGGCGGTGGCCTGGTTGCCCGTGATGTTGCGGTACTTGCCGGGCGCCAGATCCGCCTTCGGCACGCGGTAGTGGACCGGGAGCAGCTCGGTCGTCTCACCGAAGTTGCGGCCTGCTCGCAGGGTGGTGGCGTTGGCGTCGGCAACGGCAGGGTTCTTGGCGAACTTGGCCCGTATCCAGCGCAGCGTTGGCTCCATCGGCCGCTCGTACAGCCAGAACATCAGGCCGAGGGCGAAGAAGTTCCTCGACCGGTCGACCTGCTTCGGCGCCAGTTTGCTGTCTTTGAGCGCGTCGGCGTTGAGCTTGGTGATGGGCACGGGGATCAGCCGGTAGTCCGCAAGGCTGCCGTCCTCCACGGGGTTCGCCTCGTACCCCGCTTTGTGCAAGTTGCTCTCGGTGAACTCGTCTGTGTTGACGATGATCGTGGCGCCCTTGGGCAGGTCGGGCAGGTTCACCTTGAGAGCCGCCGGGTTCATTGCCACCAAGACATCCGGGGCATCGCCCGGCGTGTAGATCTCGGTGCTGGAGAAGTTGATCTGGAACGCGCTCACGCCCCCCAGAGAGCCGGCCGGGGCGCGGATCTCAGCGGGGAAGTCCGGCAGGGTACTGATGTCGTTGCCGAAGAGTGCGGAGGTGTTGGTGAACTGGAGTCCCGCAAGCTGCATCCCGTCGCCGGAGTCGCCGGCGAAACGGATGGTGACTCGGTCCAGCTCTTCGACGCGTCCGTCTCGGCCTTTCATCCGCCGCTCCGGGTCGCCTAGGCTCCCTCAGGCGTCTTCATGGTCTGATCCGGCCTGGGCGGCAAGTTGATGACCTGGTCGGGGAAGGATTCCGCGAAGTAGTCGATGACATCTCGCACTCTCAAGAGCGCGATCGGCTCGGCAGTCACGGGATCGACGACCGGGACGTCTCGAAAGCCCTCCGCGGTCATGAGACTTATCGCCTCGCCGATCGTCTGATGCAGCGTTACTGCCCCGGGGTTTGGGCTCATGAACTTGTCCACGGGCTCGTCGTAGTTCACGTCGCGCGCCACGACCTTCATGAGCACATCCCGCTCCGTCATGATGCCGAGGAGACAGTCCTCGTCACAGATCAGCACGGAGCGCATCCGATGCTGCTGCACCGTTTCGATGACGTCTCGCACGCTGGTTCCACTTTCGACGCACGGGGGAGGCCGCAGATTCAGGGTGCCGATTCTCGTGCTCAGTAGCGTCATGGCTCAATCGCCTTCGGATCTGCGCCCGACCGACGCCCGGCGGCCACCGTATGATTGACGTTCTGGTGGACAGGCGCTATTCTCAACTTTTCCATTCTATATTGTAGCAAAATCAGTCGGCCGACCGGGACGGTCACTTGTCTGGCCCGGCCGGGAAAGCGGGAGCTCGTCTGCTCTGGCGCTCGCTTGTTGAACAGAACCGCTGGTGAACAGCAGCATGTCGTGGCCGGTCTCAATTAGACCCCGAGGGTGGTCGGGGTGGGCAGATTTGAACTGCCGACCTCTTGGTCCCAAACCAAGCGCTCTAGCCTGGCTGAGCTACACCCCGACGCCTCCACGTTAGCCAGCGCCGCTCGTCGCCGTCAAGGTGACGGCGAGGCCGGCGGTCGCGAGGGAACGCGGTCGGGCATCAGGCCGACCGCGGGAGATGCGCGGCGCCGATCAGGTCTTGCACGTCCGCTGTGCCTTGCTCGTCCATGTAGCGGCGGATGCCCTGCTGCACCTCCAGCGGCGCCGTCGGGTTCACCAGCGTCGCGGTCCCCACCTGCACCGCCGTTGCTCCCGCCAGCAGGAACTCGACCGCGTCCGTTCCGCTGGAGATGCCGCCGCAGCCAATGAGGGGCACGTCGACGGCGGCAGCCACCTGGTAGACCATGCGCAGGGCCACCGGTTTGATGGCCGGGCCGGAAAGACCGCCGAAGACGCTGGAGAGCACGGGCCGCCTCGACTGGCTGTCGATGGCCATCGCCTGGAGCGTGTTGATGAGACAGAGGGCGTCGGCACCGGCTGCGACGACGGCGCGCGCTATCGCCACGATGTCGGTCACGTTGGGGGTGAGCTTGACGATGACAGGGAGACTGGTGCGGCGCGTCACGGCTTCGGTGACTTCTGCCGCGGCCTCCGGCTCCTGGCCGAACTGCATGCCACCGCGCTTGGCATTAGGACTGGAGATATTGACTTCTATGGCGCTCACGCCCGCCACGCCCTCCAGGCGCGCCGCGACCCGGCCGTACTCCTCCGCGGTCGCTCCGAGGATACTGACGACGACCGGTACCCGCCAGCGCGCCCAGCGCGGCGCCATCTCACGGACGACGACGGCCACACCGGGGTTCTGGAGACCGATGGCGTTGAGCATGCCGGCCGGCGTCTCCGCGGTGCGCTGCTGCGGATTGCCGGCCCGGGGACGGAGGGTGATGGTCTTGGTGACCACCGCCCCCAGATCCTGCACGTTGAAGCCGTGACCTCTGTCCAGGCCGAAGCTGAACGTCCCTGCGGCCGTCATGACGGGATTCGTTAGAGTGAGGCTGCGCTTGCGACCGGGCAGCTCGACCTGGAGGTTCATGCGGGCCCGCTCCTCGGTTGAAGTCTGAGTCATTATAGGCCGGGCCACGGCCGCGGGCGAATAGAATGAGGAACGGGGGCCCGCATGGACCCCCGCACGGTAGGAGGCTGCGGGCCACCGCGTCAGGATTCTTGGGCGACCTCTTCGTCCACGATGCTCACCTCTGAGGGCCTGGCCACGGGCCGACGCGTCCACCAGCGTCCGACGGTACCGGCATCCGGTTCCCAGAGTGCGTCTTCGGCGGCGTTCGGGAAGCGGCGCGTGGAGCCGCACCGCTTGCAGTACCCGCGGCTCGTAGCGCCGTTCGGCGTTTCGATGATCCAGTGATGCCGGCAGTTCTTTGCTCGGCCCTTCTGTTCCTTCTCAACAGCGAGTCTCTCGCTCATTGTTCGCCTCTTCTTCACTACTTGGGCTCAATGCCCTGCCCCCCTTATTTCAATCTATTGAACACCCATCGCATCCCCGGTTTCAGTAACCTAGGACACATTTTCACCTTCTGCGGTAGGTGGGTTCTCCTGCGTCCAGTTCCCAACTGCGCACTGCGAACACCGCAGAAGAAAAAACTAGCACACTTTTTTTGCTCTGTCAAGGTTACGACGCTAAAATCATGACCTGCTTCTGTAATCCATTGTTCAGGCGGTGCGCATACGGTATATTCGAAGTGATGAGACCGCGCAGGGCACATGCTGTCACCGCGTCATGACCGAAAAGGCGGAAGTACCCAGGCTATTAAGCCGAAATGGCGACGAGGGTATCGCTCAACCGACCGAGATCCTCCGCTTGAGCCCCTTCCTAGCTGGCAGCGCCGCACCCATGCGGAGCATCGTGGGCTCGTACTCGGCACGCGCACGGGGAGTGCTGCGCGGATACCTGTGATGTGTTCCGGCTCGGCAGACTGGCGCATACGGCAACGTTCGCCCGTCGTTGGTGAGTTGCCGAGCCGGCCAAGGAAGGGATGAACATGCCCGACGAACAGGAGATCCTGGAGGCGCTTAAGCAGGTCGAGGACCCGGACCTGCACCGCGATATCGTTTCTCTTGGTTTCATCAAGGATGTGGTGGCCAAGGATGGGCGCGTCAGCCTTCGAATCGTGCTCACCACGCCGGCCTGCCCCGTCCGGGACCAGATGAAGGCACAGGTGGAGAAGATCCTCCTGGGGCTGCCGGGTGTGAAGGAGACCGATGTCACCCTGGATGCCGAGGTGCGCGTCGGCAGGCCCCCCGGGCACCCGAGGCCGGTCGAAGGGGTGCGGAACATCATCGCCGTCGCGAGCAACAAGGGCGGCGTGGGCAAGTCTACGGTTGCCGTGAATCTGGCAGTGGCCCTGGCCAAGCGGGGCGCCCGTGTCGGGTTGCTGGACGCGGATGTTACGGGTCCCAACATTCCGATCATGATGGGTTTCCAGGCAGGTTTTATGGCCGAGGACGACCGTGGCTTGAGGCCTGTCGAGAAGTTCGGCGTGTCGGTCATCTCGCTGGGGTTCGTGTTGCCTCGGCTTTCGCCCGTGGTGTGGCGCGGCCCGCTGGTGGGAACCGCGATCCGGCAACTGCTCCATGACATCAGGTGGGGAGAGCTGGACTATCTGCTGATCGACCTGCCGCCCGGAACGAGCGACGCGTCTTTGAGCACTGTGCAAGAGGCGCCGGTGTCCGGTGTGGTCATCGTCAGTACTTCCGCGGACGTGGCGTGGGAAGACGCCAGCAAGGCGGTGGCGATGTTCGAGAAGCTCGATGTGCCCGTCTTCGGCGTCATCGAGAACATGAGCTACTTTCTGTGCCCCCACTGCGGAGAACGAACGGAGATCTTCGGCTCCGGAGGAGGAAGGAAGGCCGCCGAAGAGTTGGGGCTGGAGTTCCTGGGAGACATCCCTCTCGACGCGAAGACGCGCGAAGCCGGCGACAAAGGGGTGCCCATCGTGGAGTCGGAGCCGGATTCGCCACAGGGGCAGACGTTTCTGCGCGTGGCGGAGCAGGTGGCAGCGCGCTGTAGCACTCTTCAGCTAGCCGCGTCTGGTGTAGAATAGGCTCGTGACACTACGCTTCTTCCGCCGAAAGCCCGGAGCGAGCCGGCCCTCCGCCGAGGAATCGGAAGTCGAGAAGCCCCAAGCGTCGAACAACCCCACTCGCAGGCGTCGCAGCGGTGCGAGTTCGTCTGGTCGCGCGAGATCGACAGAAACGACATCCCCTGAGAAGAAGGATGCCGTTGCGGCCAAGCCTTCCTCCGGCAGAAGCCGCCGCGGACGCCGTGGAGGCTCCGCTCGCAAGGCCACGCAGGCTGCGGCCGAGGAGCGGCCCGCAGCGCCGGAGAGTGCCCCGACCACGCCTGCAGGCGTCGAGCCCGACATGCTGAAGGCCCTTCTTGCGAAGCAGGAGACGACCCTGGAGCGTTTTGCCGAGACCCAGGGAACGGCCATGAAAGGTGTGCAGGGGTCGCTCTCCGCGATCGAGAACCGCCTGGCCGGGATGAGCCGGCTGGCGACGGAAGGACCGCGCGTGGGCATCTTCGTGGACGTGCCAAACGTAATGTACGCGGCCGAGCGCCAGCGGGTCACCCTCGACTTCAGTAAGTTGCTGGATTTCATCGTGCGCGGCCGGGAGCTCGTGCGGGCGAGTGCCTACGCTCCCATCAGCGACGATCCCAAGGAAAAGCTGGACGTGCAGAAATTCGTGCACCCGTTCGTCGGCCTTGGCTATAGGCTCGTCATCAAGCCGCTGAAGCGATACGCGGACGGCTCGATGAAGGCGAACTTCGACGTGGAACTGGCCATCGACGTGCTAACGATGTCAGACCGGCTGGATATCGTCACCCTGGTGTCAGGAGACGGGGATTTCCGCCGGCTAGTCGAGCTGGTGGCGAGCAAAGGGGTGCGGGTGGAGGTGGTGGCCTTCGGCGAGAGTACGGCCGCCGAGCTGAAGGCGGTCGCCGACGAGTATGTGGACCTGAACGACCACCTGACGGAACTCCGCGCCAAGTGACGATGTCTGACGCTCCCACCGTCCTCGTTGCCGAGGACTACCCCGACTTCCGCGCCCGTCTCCTCGGTCTGTTGGAGCCGCTCGATCTCAGTTGCATCCCCGTGGGCAACGGCCGCCAGGCGATCGAGGTGCTAAGGGACGGCTCGCAAGAGCTGCACCTCGTTATCACCGATATGGACATGCCGGTGAGCACGGGTTGGGACGTGATCGAGGCGACGCGGGAGCATCGCGGCGCCGACCTCCCCATCATCATGCAGACGGGTGAGGCGAAGTACACCTACGTCCGGCGTCGCGCGCAGGAGCTAGGCATCGTCCTGATCGACAAGACCGACGTCGACGACCATTTGGTGCCCGCCGTGCGCAAGGCGCTACGGCTCTCCCGCGACGGCGGGGGTGAGTAGGAACCTCTTCCGAGTCCCCTCCGATATGCGAGCCGGCGTCCGGCTAGGCTGATGGAACGCTCGAAGCCGATTGCACCCGCCTGGCGGCGGCCTTCGCGTACTCAGGGACCGCCTCGATGAGGACCCAGCGGCGCCCGTGTCGCCCGGCGGCGACAGCGGACGTTCCTGCCCCGCCGAAGGGGTCGAGCACCAGCTCTCCGGGCTGGGACGCCAGGAGGACCGCCCGCTCAACCAGGGCCAGTGGCTTCTGCGAAGGGTGCGCGCCGTCGATCCGTTCCCGTCGCGGTGTCACAGGGAATTCCCACAGGTTACGCATCTGCTTGCCGCCGTTCATCTCTTTGGCGTCCCAGTAGTTGAAGGTCCATTTCTTTGCCCGCTTGGGCGTCTCGTTGACGGCCCAGATGATCTGCTCGGTGCTCTCGGTGAGGGTGCGGGCGGTGATGTTGGGCTGGGCGTTGGGCTTGAACCAAACGATGGAGTTGAGGATCCGTCGCTCCAGCACCTGGCTGAGCAGGAACCCGAGCAGGTAGATGTTGTGAAAGGTGCCGAAGACCAGCAGGTTGCCGTTGGGCCTCACGACACGGCAGACCTCGCGCAGCCAGTCCAGACTGAAGCGAAAGTACTCGTCCTCGGTGAACTGGTCCCATGTCTCCTGCATGGTGACGTGCGACGAGAATGCCCAAGCCAGGCCGCCCTTGCTTCGGCGGCCGCGGCCGGAAGCGATGCCGAAGGGCGGATCGGCGATGCAGTGGTCGACGCAACCGTCCGGCCAGGAGCGCATCACCTCCAGGCAGTCGCCCGTGTAGATGTGGTTTGGAATCGGGTCGGGCATGGAACTGATCACCTGCTATAGTACGTTTATCGATCCCGGCCGTCAAGGTCAGGATCTTGTCGCGTGCCGCCTAGAGCGCATCCGTCTTCCCGACAGTATCCGCTCCCAGGTATTCCAGAGCCAGCGCCAGGCAGCGCTCCAGGGGTTGCGTCGTATCGACTCGCAGGTACGCGCCCGCGGGGGCCACCGTCTCCCTCTCATCGATGCTATCCGGCTGGCTGGGCATTCGGGGTCGCTTGGTCAGGCGGCCCGCCAGCACCTCCGGATCGGAGCAGGCACACTCGATGAAGTAGTAGGGGACGTGGCGGCGGGCAGCGATTGCCGCGCCCTTCGCCGGGATCGTTTCGTAGTAGGACGGGCTGTCGAGGATGACGCTCCATCCCTGTCCCAGCAGGTGATCGGCGAGCGCGAAGAACGCGTCGTAGGCGATGCCCCCGGCCAGGGAGTCCTGGGCGCCGGCCTCCAGCGCCGCCGTCTTGAGCACGTCCTTGTCGATGACGACAGCCCTTGTGCGATGGCCGATGACTCGCGCCAGCGCGCTCTTGCCTGAGCCCGGCGCACCGGCCATCTGGAGGAGGAAGAGTGTGCCGGACATGAGGACTCCTACAGTTCTGGGGGTTGCAGCCCGCAGCTTCTACGGCTGTGCACCTAGAAGACGTCCCGTAGCTCGAACCGAGGACCGTCCCTGCAGACGAGCTGCATGCCCTTTCGCGTCTCGACGGCGCAGCCGTAGCACAGGCCGGTGCCGCAACCCATATGCTCCTCCAGCAGCACCTGCACCGGCCGCCGGACGTGCGAGCGGCGCATCGACTCCGACATCGCCTGGAACATGGCGTTGGGCCCGCAGGCGAAAGCCTGATCGCACCACTCCAGGTGGTCGGCGAACGCCTCCGTCGCCAGGCCGCGCCGGCCCAACGAGCCGTCCTCGGTGGTGACCACAACCTCGACCTCGGGCGGAAGGAGGGATGCGGGGAAGATCTGGTCGGCGGTGCGGCCGCCGACGATGAGCGTGACGCTCTTCCCCTCAGCGACCGCGTCGTCCGCGAGCCATACCAGCGGGGCGGCGCCGATGCCGCCCGCCACCAGCAGAAGGTGCCTGGACGTGTGGCGCACGGTGTAGCCGTTGCCGAGTGGCCCCCAGGAGAAGACGAGGTCGCCGGGCCGTCGTGAGGCCAGCCAGGCGGTGCCGCGGCCGACGACGTCGTAGAGGATCGACCACTCCTTGCCGTCCGGGCCCTGCCGCACGCGGTGGAGGCTCATCGGACGGGGCAGCAACGGGTCGTCGGGCAGAGGCGCCGCGGGCGCCGGGACGTCGTCCTGTGGTTTCGGCTCGACGCAGCGCAGCATGACGAACTGGCCGGGCACGGCGCTCCGCACCAGCTCCGGCGAATCGAACCAGGTGATGTGGGTGCTGCCGTAGAGGCGTTCAGTGCCGGCGACTCGCGCAAACGCGGTTTTCATGTCCGGAGGTATGCCCTCAGCGGCTGGATCGTGTAGGTCTGCGCTCCGGCGAGGAGCGCGTCCGCGGCGGCGCGGGCGGTATCGAGGCTGGTGAAGCAGGGTATCCGCTGCTCCGCCGCCGCGCGGCGGATGTGGAAACCGTCACGCAGCGTGCCGGTCACCCGGCCCTCCGGGATGTTCACGACGCCGTGAACCGTGCGGTCGCGGATGACGTCGACCACGTTGGGATGGCCTTCGCTCAGGCGCTTGGTCACCTGCTCGACGGGCAATCCCAAGGCGGCAATCATGCTCGCGGTGCCCTCGGTCGCGTACAGGCGAAAGCCTGCCTGGGCGTACTGGCGGATGATCGGCTCAGCCTCCGGCTTGCACCCATCCGCGATGCTGAGCAGGATGCCGCCGCTTGGGGGGAGCGCCAATTCCGCCGAGAGGAGCGCCTTTGCCAGGGCGGCCGGAAAAGCGCGGTCCACGCCCATGACCTCACCCGTCGACTTCATCTCAGGCCCGAGGTAGGTGTCGACGCCGATCAGTTTCGACATCGAAAAGGCGGGTGCCTTTACGGCGATCAATTGCTGCTGGGGCCACAATCCGCCTCCGTATCCCTGCGCGTTCAGCGATCGACCCAGCATGACGTGTGCTGCCAGGCGCACCAGGGGCACGCCCGTCACCTTCGAGATGAACGGCACCGTGCGGCTGGACCGTGGATTGACCTCCAGGACGTAGACCGAGGAACCTTCGTCGGAGCGGACAATGACGTACTGGACGTTCATGAGACCCTGGACCTGGAGGGCCAGGCCGATGCGTTGGGTGTAGTCTACGACGGTCTCGATCTCGATGTCCGTCAGGTTGATCGGTGGATAGACGGCCATCGAGTCGCCGGAGTGGACGCCGGCCCGCTCGATGTGCTCCATGATGCCTGGGATGAGCACTTGCTCACCGTCGCAGACAGCGTCCACCTCCACCTCGCGCCCCTCCAGGTACTTGTCGATGAGGATCGGCTTGCCGGGGCCGGCTTGGGCGGCGGCGGTGACGTACTGGGCGAGTTCGTCGGCGTTCTGGACAATCTCCATTGCCCGGCCGCCCAGGACATAGCTCGGCCGGACCAGGACCGGGTATCCGATGACCCGCGCGGTGTTGACGGCCTCCTCGATACTTGTGACGGCCGCGCCGGGCGGCTGCGGCACTCCCAGCTTGGCCAGGAACTCCTCGAAGCGGCGGCGGTCCTCCGCCATGTCGATGGCTTCGGCGCTGGAGCCGAGGATGGGCATGGCTGCCACGTGGAGAGGGGCGGCGAGGTTAATTGCCGTCTGTCCGCCGAACTGGACGATCGAGGGCGGCGCTTGCCCGTTCGCAAGCCGCGCCGGCTCGCCGGGCTTCACCAGGATGGGCTCGACCACACCGGCTTCGTTTTCCAAGATATCGCGCACCGACTCCTCGTCGAGAGGCTCGAAGTAGAGACGGTCCGAGGTGTCGAAGTCGGTCGATACGGTCTCCGGGTTTGAATTGGCGATGAGAGCGCGATAGCCCGCCGCCTGGAGAGCCCAGGCGGCATGCACCGAGCAGTAGTCGAACTCGATCCCCTGGCCGATACGGATCGGTCCGCTGCCGATGACCAGCGCGCTCTCTCCCTCCAGCGGTTCGGCCTCGTTCTCCTCCTCGTAGGTGCTGTAGAAGTACGGCGTCGCGGCGTCAAACTCGGCGGCGCACGTGTCCACCATCTTGTAGACGGGCCGGATGCCCCATTCGAGACGCCTCTGGCGCACTCTCTCGGGCAGCCAGTCCGCCAGGGCGCCGACCTGCTCGTCGCAGAAACCGAGGCGCTTCGCCTCTCGCAGCAGGTCAGGCGAAAGCGGCTCCGCCAGGAGTCTTCGCTCCATGGCGACGATGTTCGTCAGCTTGTGGAGGAACCACGGGTCGACGCCGGTCTTGCGCGCCAGGCTAAGGGGGTCGGCGTCCCGGCGGAGCGCGGCCATCAGCCGCCAGAGACGGTCGTCCGTGGGAGGAACAGGTCCCGCGCAGAAGTCGATATCCTGCCACGCCGGGTCCTCCCACAGCAGCGAGCGGCCGCCCTGTTCGAGGGACCGCACCGCCTTCTGCACGGCGGCCTCGAACGTGCGGTCGATCGCCATTACCTCACCGGTCGCCTTCATCTGCGTGCCCAAACCCCGTTCACCGAGGGGGAACTTGTCGAAGGGCCAGCGCGGGATCTTGACCACGACATAATCCAAGGCCGGCTCGAAGGCGGCCGTGGTCATTTGGGTCACGGCGTTCGGGATCTCGTCCAGCCGCTTGCCGACGGCGATCTTCGCCGCGACCCGCGCGATTGGATAGCCGGTCGCCTTCGAGGCGAGCGCGGAGCTGCGCGAGACGCGGGGATTGACCTCAATGACATAGTACGGAGGGTCGCCCTCGTCCTCAGGCGCCTCCCAGCCCGCGATCTCCCGGCGGGGAGCCAGGGCGAACTGGATGTTGCAGCCGCCCTCCACGCCCAGGGCGCGAATGATGCGCAGGCTGGCCGAGCGCAGCAGCTGGTATTCCTTGTCGGAGAGCGTCTGGCTGGGCGCTATCACGATGCTGTCGCCCGTGTGGACGCCCATCGGGTCGAGGTTCTCCATGTTGCAAATGGTGACGCAGGTATCGGCTCCGTCCCGCATCACCTCGTATTCGATCTCCTTCCAGCCCAACAGGCAGCGCTCCAGCAGCACCTGCTCGATCGGGCTGGCCGCAAGCCCTCCCGCTACGATCCGCTCCAGCTCCTCCGAAGTCGAGGCGACTCCGCCTCCCGTACCGCCCAGCGTGTAAGCCGGGCGCACCACCAGGGGCAGGCCGATTCGGTCGGCCACCTCCCTCGCGGCGCTCAGAGACGTGACGGTGGCGCTCTCCGGGGACGGCTCGCCGATCTCGGCCAGGAGCTGCCGGAAGAGCTCGCGGTCCTCCGCCTTGCGGATCGTCTCCAGGGGAGTGCCCAGCAACGCGACACCGTTCTGTTCCAGGACGCCTGCGTCGGCCAGTGCGACGGCCAGGTTGAGGCCGGTCTGACCGCCCAGGGTGGGCAGCAGACCTTCCGGTCGCTCGCGCTCGATGATGCGGGCCAGCGCCTCGACCGTCAGAGGCTCGATGTAGACGATATCGGCCACGCCCTCGTCGGTCATGATGGTCGCCGGATTGGAGTTCACCAGGACGGAGGTGACCCCCTCCTCGCGCATCGCCTTGCAGGCCTGGGTGCCGGCGTAGTCGAACTCCGCAGCCTGTCCGATGATGATGGGGCCGGAACCGATGATGATGACCTTCGACGGTCTACTCATGGCGTGGGACGGGGGAACTGATCTGTCCTTTCACCAGTGTCATCGCTGCCTAACCAGACGCGGTCGCGTTCTCCGCTTGCCGGCCTTGGTCCGCGCCCCGGGCAGCCAGCCCGCCACCCCGAAGCCGGCGACGAAGGTCGCGGCCAGCGGGACGATCACAGCGACGTAGAGGGGAACAGGAGTCGCGAACGCCATGAACGCCATCAGCGCGAGACCCGCCCCGCCCGTTACGAACCCTCCCGCGTAGCCGTGCCATTCGGTGATCCAATCCGACGCGAACGGCCACCCGACGTAGGCGCCTACCAGGAACAAGAGCCCAGCGCCCACGGCGGCGGCCCAGCAGAGGAGCCAGACCACAAGGGCTCTCCCCATGTCGCCGTCAATCCAGCAAACGATGCCCGCTATTACTCCAGCGACGGCGAGCACGGGTACCGCCACCCCGGCCATGCCGGTGAGGCAGAGGACTCCGTATGCCGCGCGTCCAAGGGGGTCGATGCCACGGATCACCGGTCGTTCCTACGCCTCCTCCTCATAGAGCGGCAGTTCGAAGATCGCCTCCGGGTTGTACATGGGCACGAGCGCGCCGATGCCCGAGAGGAAGCTCAGGGCAGGCTGGTTGCGCTCCGGCAGGCGGCCCCGAATGCGCTTGAAGCCCTTGTCACGCGCGAATCCCAGCGCGTACTCCGCGAGGGCCGTGCCGAGCCCCTTGCGGCGGTGCTTGGGTAGCAGCCACACGCCGAGGATCGCGGTGTCCGGGCGTTGGGTGTCGAAGTCGAGAGCGCTGAAGCCCACGGAGTTGCCGTCGACGAAGCAGAGGAAGATCCCACCCTCGTCGCCCAGACGAGCGAGCCACGTCTTCACCTGGTCGGCCGTTGTCGGTCCCTCGAAGCCCACCGGGTCAGGTTCTTCGACGACCTGGTTGATGATGCCGGCGATCGCGTCCGCATCACGAGCTGTCGCCTGGCGGAAGGTGGGCTCGCTCATGCGCGGCTGCCTTCCTCTACCAGTTCGAGGAAGCGCTCGAACAGATAACGGTTGTCTTGCGGTCCGGGCGACGCCTCCGAGTGGTACTGGATGGTGAACACCGGCAGCTCGCGGTGGCGCAGGCCCTCGCACGTGCCGTCGTTCAGGTGGATGTGGCTCACCTCCACCGCGGAAGGCAGACCGTCGGGGTCGATTGCGTAGCCGTGGTTCTGAGCGGTTATCGAGACGCGCCCGGTCGCCGCTTCGCGCACGGGATGGTTCGCTCCGCGATGGCCGAACTTGAGCTTGTACGTGCGGGCGCCCCAGGCGCGCGCCAGCACCTGGTGCCCGAGGCAAATGCCGAAGATCGGGACCTTTCCCAGCAATCCTTCCGCAGTGTGGACCGCATAGTCGAGGAGGGCCGGGTCGCCCGGGCCGGGTGACATGACGATGCCTTCCGGCTTCAGCGAAAGGATGTCATCCGCGGTCGCTGCGCAGGGGACCGCGGTGGCGCGGCAACCCAAACGGCGGAGGATGCGCAGTATGTTGTGTTTCACTCCCAGGTCCAGCACGGCGATGTGTCGTTTGGGACGGTCGGGCTCGCGCCAGTCGAAGGGCTCGTCGGTGCTCACCTCCTGGACGAAATCGGTGCCGTCGTAGCGGGGAAGATCGCGCAAACGTGCGAGCGCGCGTTCCGGCGATTCCTCGCGAGTGATGACACCCATCATCACCCCTGCCGAACGGAGGCGGCGGGTAACGGCGCGAGTGTCGACGCCCTCGATGCCGGGTACCCCGGCCGAGGCGAGGTACTCGTCCAAGGTGCCCTCGTTGCGCCAGTGTGACGGCACGTCGCAGGCCTCCCGGACAACGAAGCCGCGCACCTGCACGCGGCGCGACTCCACATCGAACCGGCTGACGCCGTAGTTTCCTTGCAGGGGGAAGGTCATGGTCAGGATCTGGCCGGCGTAGGAAGGGTCTGTGAGCGCCTCTTGATAGCCGGTCATCGAGGTGGTGAAGACCGCCTCACCGTGTGCCTCGACGTCCGCGCCGAAGGGCCGTCCGGCGAACACCGAGCCGTCCTCCAGCACGAGGTAAGCTCGGTCGGTCATGGTCCTGAGGCTCCACGAACGGCGGTGTGCTCCTCGGCGATCCTCCAGAGGAATCCAACCACGGCGTCCTGCGCGTCGATATGGTCCAGGATCATGTGGCCGGCGTTGGGGATCGTCACGAGCTCCGCGTGAGGAATGTGGCCTGTTATCTCCTCCGATCCGCTTGCCGGCACGACGGTGTCGGTTTCGCCGTGGACCAGCAGGACAGGGCATCTGATCTCAGCGAGCCGCGAAGCGAGGTCGACGTCCATGTACGCCCCGCACGTGCGTAGCTCGGCGGCGTGGCGGCTGATCTGCTCCTGCCGGGGAACCGCGGCAGCCAGGCGCGCCAGATCGCCCTCCTCATCCACCGACTGCTGAAGCCAGCCGTGCACACCGGCGTCCGGCCAGCGCCAGAGCGGCTCCAGCGAGTAGCGGACGTAGTCCGGCCTCCGCTCGAACGCCGCCTCGGGGCCCTCGGTCGCCAGAACGGCGATCAGCTCTCGCACGAACGCGGCCGTATCGTCCTGAAGCCACAGCGTTGTGCTGGTGTTGGCCAGGGCAAGGGCGAGGACGCGCTTGGGCTCCTCCAGCGCGAGCTGCAGAGCGATCGGGCCGCCGGCAGACGTGCCGAGCACGGCGCAGCGTTCGACGCCCAGGTGGTCGAGCAAGTCCCTCGCGTCTGCGGCGAAGGTGGCCAGATCGTAGCCTGTCTCCGGCGCATCCGATCGGGCGAAGCCGCGCCGGTCGTAGAAGACGAAGGTGAACCCGCCGATGGCCTGATCTGAGGCGTCCCAGGGGTACCTCACCAGCGAGCGGACACCTCCCATGCCGCCGTGAATGAAGAGGACGGGGAGGCCCTCACCGTGGACCTCGTAGTACATCTGAAAGCCGTTGACCTGGGCGTGCGGCATGCTAGCTCACCGCTGCGGTTTCCTCCGCCCGCACCACCCGGCCACCGCAGACCGTGGCGGCAACGCGGCCGCGAAGCGTCCGGCCCGCAAGCGGCGTGTTCTTGCCTTTCGAGGCGAAGCGCTCCGGCTCCACCGTCCACTCCGCTTCGGGGTCGAGTACGGTGACATCCCCAGGAGCGCCGTCGGCCAGGGAGCCGATGCCGGGCACCACGCGCTGCAGGCCGAGCGCCCGCACCGGGCCCGCCGTTAGCCGCTCGATGAGCGTCGAAAGCTCCAGGGCGCCGGTTTCGACCAGGGTCATGCAGAGGCCGAAGGCGGTCTCAAAGCCGCTGATGCCGAACGCCGCCTCGTCGAACTCGCAGTCCTTCTCGTAGTCGGCGTGCGGTGCGTGGTCGGTCGCAACGGCGTCGATCACGCCGGTCCGCAGGCCGTCGACGCAGGCGGCCACGTCGTCGCGGCTACGCAGCGGGGGATTCACCTTGGCGCGGGTATCATAGGCCATCATTCCGTCGCCGTTCGTCGAGAAGGCGACGGCGTGGTGGGTCAGGGTGAGGTGGTGCGGGGTCACCTCGGCGGTCACCGCCAGACCGCGTTCCTTCGCGGCGCGGACGAGGTCGACGCTGCCACGGGTCGACACATGGGCGATGTGGATCGGGGCGCCCACCTGGGCGGCGACAGCGATGTCGCGGGCGACGGCCGCCTCCTCGGCCGCGGCGGGCTGGCCGCGCAGGCCGAGCCGCGTCGCCACCCAGCCCTCATGCATGACACCGCTGTCGGAGACCTCAGGGTCTTCGCAGTGGTCGATGATCGTCTGGCCGCTGATGAGCGCGTACTCCAGGGCGTGGCGCAGCAGTGCACCGTTTGCGATGGGGGAGCCGTCGTCGCTGAACGCGACGCAGCCGGCCTGCGCCAGGTCGGCCAGCTCCGCCATGTCGCCGCCGGCCCGCCCCTGGCTGACGCAGCCGATGGGGAGCACTCGGGTGGAGGCGGTCGCCTCTGCCGTCTGGAGCACGTACTCCACCGTCGCTTGGGAGTCGATGGGCGGTTTGGTGTTCGGCATGCAGCAGACGGTGGTGAATCCGCCGCGGGCGGCGGCGAGCGTGCCGGTGGCGATTGTCTCCTTGTACTCGAAGCCGGGGTCGCGCAGATGGCAGTGGATGTCCACGAAACCCGGACAGACCAGGAGGCCGGAAGCGTCGATGACCTCAGCGCCATCGCCCGCTAGTCCTGGGCCGAGGGCCGCGATCCGTCCGTCGGCGACGAGCACATCGCCGACCAAGTCGATGCCGGAACCGGGGTCAAGAATGTGGCCGTTGCGTATGAGTACGGTAGACATAACGCTCCTCACTGTCGCTTCCTAGGATGGTTTCTCGCCGCGCAGCAGCAGGTACAGGACGGCCATGCGCACGGCCACACCATTGCTGATCTGCTCCTCGATGACGGAGCGGGCACCGTGGGCCAGCTCCGCTGATATCTCTACACCCTCGTTGATGGGACCCGGGTGGAGGACGAAGGCGCCGGGCTTCGCGCGGGCCATGCGCCGGCTGGTCACCTGGTAGAGCCGCGAGTACTCACGCAAGGACGGAAGCAGTCCCGAGTGCATGCGCTCGCGCTGGAGTCGCAGCGTCATGACCGCGTCTGCGTCCTCGATGGCGTAGTCGAGGTCGTGTTCGACGCGAACGGGCGGCAGGTCGCGTTCCTCAGCTTCGTCTCTTTGTTCCTGGCCGTTCAGGCCGACGGGGAGGAGCGTCGGCGGTCCGCAGAGGACAACCTGTGCGCCTAGGGCCGTGAGTCCCCAGAGATCGGAGCGTGCCACGCGGCTGTGGGTGATGTCGCCTACGATGACTATCTTCCGGCCTCGAACGCCGCCCAGATGGGAGCGGATGGTGTAGGCGTCCAGCAACCCCTGTGTGGGGTGGGCGTGCCAGCCGTCGCCAGCGTTCACCACGCGGAAGTTCGCCTCCCGGGCGGCCACATACGGAGCTCCCGAGGCGCTGTGCCGCAGCACCAGCACGTCCGCGCCGATGGCCTGCACGGTTCGCACCGTGTCGACCAACGATTCCCCCTTCTGCACGCTGCTGGTCTTGGCCGAGATATTGATCACGTCGGCGCCCAGCACCTTGCTCGCCAGCTCGAACGAGGAGCGTGTGCGCGTGCTGTCCTCGTAGAACAGCGTGATGACGGTGGTGCCGCGCAGAGCCGGCACGCGAGGCACCTCTCGCGCCAGCACCTCCTTCATCACGTCGGCCGTATCCAGCACGAGTTCCATTTCGGCCGCAGAGAAGTCATCCAGGTCGAGCAGGTGACGCCGGCGCCAGACGCCGCTGGGCGAAAGACGCTCTGCGGGCGTCTGCTCGGTGGATACCGCCTCGGCCGCCAGATCGAGCTCTTCGGCCTGAGTCACGGCGCTGGAAGCTCGGCTGCGCCGGACACTTGTCGCGTTCTTGGCCATCGTTAGTCCCTCCGTTCAGTCACAAGTACCTGGTCAGTGCCGTCGGTCTCTTCAAGCTGGACCGCCACCTCATCCTCTCGGGAAGTTGGGATGTTCTTACCCACGAAGTCGGCGCGAATTGGCAGCTCCCGGTGCCCTCGATCCACCAGCACCGCGAGCTGGATCCGCTGGGGCCGACCGTAGTCGATGAGGGCGTCCAGCGCGGCTCGGATGCTGCGCCCGGTGAAGAGCACATCGTCCACCAGGACCACTCGCTTGTCGGCGATGTCCTCGGGAAGCTCGCTCGGCTGGATGTTGACGCTGGTGCCGCGCGCCGGCAGGTCATCGCGATAGAGGCCGATGTCCAGTGCCCCGACGGGCACGTCCTCGCCCTCGAAGTCGCGAATCGCGGCGGCGAGACGCTGGGCGAGAGGAACGCCGCGGGTCCGCATGCCGACCAGCATCAGGTCCTGGCAGCCCCGGTTCTGTTCAACCACCTCGTGGGCGACGCGGACGATGGCGCGGCGCACGTCCTCAGAAGACATAAGGATGTTGTCAGACATAAGAAAACCCCCTCCCCGCTTCGGGCGGGCAGGAGGCCCGGTCGACCCCGTCGCACAGTGTGGTTGGTGGGTGTTTGTGCCCCACGCTCTGCCCCTTCCCGGTCTCACCGGACCGAATTAAAGGTGCTCGCTTCGAACCTACTATAGCACCGGCATGCTGGCGTGGCAAGCGAATCGTGGTTCTGCTCCCTCACCTAGGCAGTGCTATACTGCTTGATGCGAAACGACAGAGGAGCCAGGCATTGCGCGGCCGCGATCTCATCTCGATTGCAGACTTGAGCGCCGACGAGCTAGAGGCCGTCCTTTCGACGGCGGCCGACCTGAAGCGCGACGGCTATCCGTCCGTCCTGGAGGGACTGACCCTGGCGCTGCTCTTCGAAAAGCCGTCGTTGCGCACCCGGGTCAGCTTCGACGTGGCGATGCAGCAGTTGGGCGGCCATACCGTGTACCTCCCCCAGAGCGAGGTCGGACTGGGACAGCGGGAACCGGTGACCGACGTTGCGCGCGTCCTAAGCCGGTACGTCCACGGCATCGTCGCTCGGACGTACTTCCAGCAGACGCTGACCGACCTGGCCACCCACGCCACGGTACCCATCATCAATGCGCTTTCGGACGAGCAGCATCCTTGTCAGGCGCTGGCCGACTTGTTGACCATTCGCGAACGGAAGGGCGATGTGCGCGGCGTGCGTATCGCCTTCATCGGGGATGGGAACAACGTCGCCGCATCTCTCGCGCAGGCGGGTGCCCTGGCCGGCGCCCACGTCACCATTGCTTCGCCGCCCGGGTATCTCCTGCCGGAGCAGGTGATGATCGAAGTGGAGGAGTTCGCGCACGCATCGGACGGCAGCTTCCGGAGCATTGAGTCGCCTCAGGAGGCGGTGGAGGGCGCCGACGTGGTCTACACCGACGTATGGACCAGCATGGGCCAGGAGGAGAGCCAGCAGCAGCGGGAGCGCGCTTTCGCCGCCTACCAGGTGACGCCCGAGCTCATGGAGCTGGCCCAGCCGGATGCGATCTTCATGCACGATCTACCTGCCCACCGTGGTGAGGAGACGGTGGACGAGGTGATCGAGGGACCTCAGTCCGTGGTCTTCGATCAGGCGGAGAACCGCCTGCATGCCCAGCGGGCGGTTCTCTTCCTTCTGCTGGGCGACGAGCGAGAGTAGGGGCGATGGACCGGTTCCAGGATGAGATCCAGAGCATCCTGGATCGGGCTCATCCTGTTGATGCCCTGGATGTATTCCTCATCGCCCTCATCGTCTACTGGGCGTTCCTGCTGTTCCGGGGTACGGCCGCGATGACACTGCTGCGGGGAGCGGCCATCATACTGGTGGGGGCCGTCATGCTGGCTCAGGTCTTGGACTTGCGGGTGCTGGACTTCGCCATTCGGAACTCTCTCACCGGCTTGATCATCGCCGTGCCCATCATCTTTCATCCCGAGATCAGGCGCGCGCTGGAGCGCGTGGGACGCACGGGTTTCCGCGTGTGGGCCCGTCCTGCGTACGACAGCTTGATCGACACTGTCAGCGACAGTGCGAAGGAGCTGGCAAAGCAGCATCACGGGGCCCTGATCATCTTCGAGCGGGAGACGGGGCTCCAGAGCTACATCGAAACCGGCGTCGCGCTTGATGCGGTCCCTTCCGTCGAGCTGCTGGAGGGCATCTTCTACCCGAACGGACCGCTACACGACGGCGCCGTCATTCTGCGGGAGAATCGACTCGTGGCCGCCGGATGCACCCTGCCGCTCTCCGAAACACGGTTGCCGGGGGAGATGGGCTTGCGGCACCGGGCCGGCCTGGGCGTTACGGAGAGAACGGATGCGGTCTCGCTCATGGTGTCGGAGGAAACGGGTCTGGTCGCGGTCGCCGCGGATGGTAGACTCTATGCCCGCTTAGACGAGACCCGCCTGCGCGCTCTGTTGGCGCGTCTGCTGAACTCATCGCGAGACGAGGAGGCTGAAGGGTAGGCCGACTGTGGACCGTGCGCTCGCCAGGTTGTGGAACGCACTCGTTACGACCGGACTCATCGCGAGACAGGCCGCAGGCTCACTGCGCCACAACTGGGGACTCGGTATCCTCTCGGTCGTGCTGGCAGCCAGCTTCTGGGTCTACGTGACAGAGCGCGAGGATCCGGAACGGACCGGACGAGTGCCCGGTTGGGTGCCCATATCCGCGATCAACTTGCCGCAGGATCAAGCGGTTGCGTCGCTGTCTGAGGACGTGGTCGCGGTGAGCGCTCGCGCGCCGAAGAGCGTCTTGGAGAAGCTGGAAGCCGATGACTTCAGGGCGACGGTGGACCTATCGGAGATGACAGCGCAGCAGGCCAGCGTGGCCGTCCGAGTTGAATCACAGGAGTCACGGGCCGAAGTGGTGGATTTCTCGCCGTCTGAGATAACGGTGAATCTGGAGCCGCTTAGCTCGCGGACGGTACCGGTGCAGGTGCAGGAGTCGGGCGGCCTGCCCCGAGGGGTCAGCTTAGGACAGATTCAGGTGGACGTCGAGGAGGCAGTAGTAACCGGCCCCGATCGGTTGGTGCAGCAGGTCGAGGTGGCTCAGGCGGATGTTGATCTGAGCGACGCCAATGCGAGCTTTGAGCAGCGTGTTCCCCTGCAGGCCCGCACGGAAACGGGTGCCCCCATCCAGAATGTGGATCTGACGCCGGACAGTGTGGTGGTGCAGGTCGAGGTGATCCAGACGGAGTTCAGCGCGTCCTTTGTCGTTGTGCCTGACGTTAGCGGTGAGCCGGCAAGTGGTTACAACGTGACCGGGATCGAGGTTGACCCGCCGTTTGTCATCGTGTCCGGTCCGGCGGAGGTGTTCAAAGACATCGATCGTATGGCAGGGATCATGACCGAACCTGTGCGCATCGGGGACGCCACAGACCAAGTCGTTCGCTCTGTGGCGCTCCGTCTGCCGGAGGGGGCCAGCGCGGAGCCGGCCGGGGTCACGGTGCGGATCGACATTTCGCCCGCGGAGGGTAGCTACAGTTTCAACGTCGTTCCTCAGCTCACCAATGTCGGCGCAGGTCTGTCCGCTACACTGGAGCAGCCCACGGTTCGGGTGGTGCTGGCCGGTACCGTACCAGACCTGGAGGCGATTGATCCGTCGACGATCGTGGCGACGCTCGACCTCCAAGGGCTGAAGGCCGGCGAGCACGCGGTGCCCTTGCACGTGGGTGGCCCGCCGGGTACCACCGTGGATGCTGCCACGCAGGCCGACGTGGCCGTGACGCTGCGGTAGACATGAGCGCACCGCCAGCAGCGAAGACTGAACGCCCTACCGCTGGTGTCGCCAGACCGGTCGTCGCGATCGTGGGTCGCCCGAATGTGGGCAAATCGGCCATCTTCAACCGCATGGTGGGCCGCCGGCAGGCCCTGGTCGAGGAGGTCCCGGGGACTACGCGCGACCGCGTCTACGGAGACGTTGCCTGGCGAGGGGAGAGTTTCCAGCTGGTCGATACGGGCGGTTTGGACCCGAAAGCGGAGGCCGGGTATCCGGAGCTGATCCGGGAGCAGGTAGAGGTCGCGGTGGCGGAGGCGTCGGCGCTTCTGTTCGTTGTGGACGCCAAAGACGGACTGCTCCCATCCGATGAGGAGGTGGCGGAGGTGCTCAGGCGTGCCGACAAACCGGTTTTCCTGCTGGCCAACAAGGCGGACAACGAGGCCCGGCGGGAGGCAGCTACTCAGTTCTACGAGCTCGGTCTGGGAGAGCCCATACCTGTTAGCGCCCAGCACGGCATCGGCATCTCGGACGTGCTGGACCGTGTGCTGAAGGGCCTGCCGCCGGCACCGGAGGAGCCCGCCGCGGCTCTCCCACGGCTCGCCATCGTAGGTCGGCCGAACGTGGGCAAGTCGATGCTTCTGAACGCGGTACTGGGTGAGGAGCGGGTCATCGTTTCGGAAGCGCCCGGCACTACCCGAGATGCCATCGATACCACGTTCGAGTCTTGTGGCCGTCCGCTGGCGTTGGTGGACACGGCAGGGGTGCGCCGGCCGGGAAAGGTGGGGGCCGGTCTGGAACATCACGCGGCCCTGCGCTCCCGCCACGCCTTGGAGCGGGCCGACGTCGCGCTGGTCCTCTTCGATGCGAGCGAGGGGCTGACGGCGCAGGACCTCCGGATCGTCCGACTCGCCCTCGAGGCGAGGACGGGGCTGGTGGTGGTGGCCAACAAGTGGGACCTGATGAGCGGCGCGTCCCTTGCCGACTTCGAACAGGAGACGCGGCGACGGCTGCGATTCGCGCCCTGGGCATCGTTCGTCATCATTTCCGCCAAAGAGGGAGCCGGCATCAGTCCGTTGCTCCAGGAGGCGCTGCGTCTGTGCGACGAGCGGCGCCGGCACGTGGACACGGGTCCTCTCAACGCCCTCATCCAGAGGGCGGTAGCAGACCGGCCGCCCCCGACGGTACGCAACCAGCAACTGAAGCTTCTCTACGTGAGCCAGCCGGAGGTGGCCCCGCCTACCTTCGTCTTCTTCGTCAACGACGCCTCGCTGGTGCACTTCGGCTACCGGCGCTACCTTGAGAACGTGATCCGGAACCGGTACGGCTTCGATGGTGTCGCTCTGCGCCTGTCGTTTCGGAGCCGGAAGGAGCGATAGGCGATGTGGTGGCACTTCCTGGTGGGCGCTGCCGTTGGGTACTTGCTTGGGTCGATCCCGACCGGGCTCCTGGTTGGGCGCGTTGCGCGCGGCATCGACATCCGGGAATATGGCAGCGGCAAGACCGGATTCACCAATGTGGTGCGCACGGCCGGGGTGCGCTGGGCGGCGGTGGCGTTGGTCGGCGACCTGGCCAAGGGCGTGATCCCGGTGCTGATCGCGCGGCTGATATCGGACGAGCCATATGTGCTAACGGTGGCCGGGCTCGCGGCTGTTGCCGGCCATGACTGGCCTGTCTACGCTGGATTCAGGGGAGGACGAGGCGTCGCCACTTCCTTCGGGGCGGCGCTGGCGATGAACCCCATCGCAGCAGCGGCGATGATCCCGGTTGGTGTGGGGCTGGTTGCGGTGACCCGCATCATGTCCGTGATGTCGGTGGGGATGGCGCCCGTGCTCGCGGTTGTCTTCGTCGTTCTGGCGGCGGTCGGCATCCACCCCTGGGCCTACGCCGTCTACACGATCGTCGCGGCGGCCTTGATCGTGGTGTTGCACCGTGAGAACGTCAAGCGGCTCATCGCCGGCACGGAGCCGAAGCTCGGGAGGGGCGGTGAGCGTCGGGCAGACGCGGTCCAGCCCGATCCGTGAGACGCGTTCAGAATCGACTGACCGATTCGGCGCCCGGCTCCCCGGGCAGTCTGCCCGGTGCGGCGGGCTTCGTTTGACAGGCCTTTTCCGCCGCGCCTACACTTCCCTCATGCGGTAGGAGTTGAGCTACGCATGAGTTCCAACGAGTTCCTCCGGGCACTGGCAGATCCGTCGAGCGAGCTGGTGGCCTCGGGACTGACCAGCCTCTCCTCGATGGCGCCCGAGGAGGCATCGCTGCTCTCCGAGATGTGGGCCGACATGGACCTTCGGAGACGGCAACGGCTCCTTGCCATGCTGACAGAGCTGGCCGAGGACAGCGTGGAGCTGGACTTCGACGCGGTCTTCCTGATCGCCTTGGCCGACGCCGATCCAGCGGTGCGGCGGAGCGCGGTGAGAGGCCTCTGGGAGCACGGAGGGAGCGGGCTCATCGATTCTCTCGTCGAGCTCCTTGAGCGCGACCCTGATGCCTCGGTGCGGGCGGAAGCGGCGCTGGCCTTGGGCCGCTTCGTTCTCGAGGTGGAATTCGGGAACGTGCGGGGCGCCCCCGCCCGCCGTATCGAGGAAGTGCTGCGTCGCGTGGTGGGCGACAGCCGTGAGGTGATGGAGGTGCGCGGACGGGCGCTGGAGTCCGTTGGCGCCCGCAGCCGGACGTGGGCCCGGGAGCTGATACAGGAGGCATTCGAGGATTCCGATCGGCGTCTTCGGCTGAGCGCCGTCCACGCGATGGGACGCAGTTGCGACGCCGCCTGGCTGCCGGACGTGATCGCAGAGCTGGAGAGTGATGACGCCGAGATGCGATTTGAGGCGGCGGGGGCGTGCGGCGCCATTGCGGACGAACGGGCCACGAGCCATCTGCTGCGGCTGCTGGAGGACGATGATCCAGAGGTACAGGACGCCGCCATCGGCGCCCTGGGCGAGATCGGCGGCGCGGAGGCCAAGGAAGCGCTTCACCGTCTCCTTGACGGCGCGGACGAACGGACGCGAGAGGCGGCCGTGTCCGCGCTGGCGGAGATCGATTTCGCAGAGGACCCGCTTTCGTTCCAGGTACGAGGATAGCTTTGGTGACCGGCGAAGCGGCCGCTGTGAATCACGGGCTTGTGGTCTGGCTGGACGCGCGGGAAACGGTGCGGACGGTCGAGCGTTTAGTGCAAGAGCGAGAGGTACGATGACCACACTCGTGCAGGGAGAGGTAGTCCGTGGTGCGCGCGTCGTTCTGCGAGAGAAGCGGCTGAGCGACGCGCCGGACGACTATCGTTGGCGGAGCGACCCGGAGTTGAGCCGCTATGACGCCGCCCGCCCGCTGATCATGGGCTACCAGGAGTACCTGGCCATCTACCGGCAGGAGCTGCTCTATCCTTCCCACCATCGCCGGAGCCTGGCGATTGAGGACGAAACAGGGTGTCACATCGGGAACGTCATGTACTACAACGTCGAGGCGATGCGGCGGCAGGTCGAGTTGGGGATCACCATCGGCGAGCGGGAGTATTGGGGGCGCGGCTACGGTGTTGAGGCCGTCCGTTTGCTCGTCGAGTACCTGCTGGGCAAAATGAGATTTCGTCGCGTCCATCTGAAGACGCTGACGTGGAACGAGCGGGCCCGCCGCTGCTTCGAGAAGGCCGGCTTCGTGGAGTGCGGGCGCGCCCGTCGTAGCGGCTACGACTTCATTCTTATGGAGTTCCGCCATGAATGGCTGGCGAGGCCGAAGCAGCCGCGCGACGGCGGAGAGGCAGGCAAGGAGAAGCCGGGCGCCTAGGCCTGTCGGCCCGGCGCCCAGCGTTGGTCCTTCGTTCTGGATCCCGAAGACGTCTAGCCCGGAGTCGGGGACTTGGCGGGCCTGCCCGGGATCTCGAGGTCGGGTGGCGGCGGCGCGGGGTTGGGGAGGCCGGCCATCAGGCGCGTTGGCACCAGTTCCCGCAGTTCGTCCACCGTCCACATCCCGTTCTTGGTGATGGTGCGCATCGGCACCTCTTCCTCCAAGAGGGAGACGGTTCCTCCGCCGACAGCGAATATCTTGCCGTTGATGTTCCACGCTTCGTCGGTGCAGAGGAAGACTGTCATCGGCGCCACGTACTCCGGCGCCCTCATGGCGGCCGTGAGGGATTGTCGGGGCGCTCCTCCTGGGGTCTGTATGCCTGCCATCGCTCGGAGCTGGCGGGACGAGTCCGGCACCGACGCCGTCATGCGTGTGGCGGCGACGGGCGAGATGGCGTTGCAGGTGACGCCGTAGCGGCCCAGGTCCCGCGCGACGACCCGCGTGAAGCCGGCGACGCCCGCCTTGGCCGCGCCGTAGTTGGCCTGGCCCGGGTTGCCGTTGAGGCCGGACCCGGACGAGAAATTGATGATGCGTCCGCCGCGTTGCTGTCTCATCAGGACGGCGGCGGGCTTCGTGGTGCAGTAGTGGCCCTTCAGATGAACCGCGATGACCTCATCCCATTCCTCTTCCGACATGTTGAAGATCATGCGGTCGCGCAGGATGCCCGCCACGTTGATCAGGATATCCAGCTTGCCGAACGAATCGATTGCCGTCTGGACCATCTTCTCTCCACCTGCCACGGTAGCGACGGTATCGAAGTTGGGGACGGCGTTGCCGCCTGCCGCCCTGATCTCCTCAACCACGTCGGCTGCCGGTCCCTCCGTGGGCTCCGTGCCGTCTACGGCGACGCCGTAGTCGTTGACCACGACATTGGCCCCCTCGGCCGCTAGGAGCAGGGCAACGCCACGCCCGATGCCCCGGCCGGCGCCGGTGACGATCGCTGTTCGGCCCTTCAGTCGCTCTCCCATCGCCGTTCCTCCTAGCTCCGGCCGCCGGCGGTGTCCGATCCCTCGCTTTGCGCTGGCGGACGGCCGGGGATATCCAGATCGGGCGCGGGGGGCGCCGGGTTGCGGACGCCCGCCATGAGGTCGCGGGGCACCGCCTCGACGAGCTCATCGATGGTCCACATGTCCGGTTTCCAGACGGTGCGCATGGCGGTGGGATGGTGGGTGACGGAAACAGTGCCGCCGGCGACGGCGAAGATATAGCCGTTGATGTTCCAGGCGTCGTCGCTGGCCAGGTATGCGACCATCGGCGCGATCATGTCCGGATCGCGCGCCGGGGCCGCGGCCGGCGTCGCGCTCACCCCCGGCTGCCCGCCCGGACCGCTGATGCCGGCCCGAGATCTGAGCTGCCTCGCGGAGTCGGGCACCGTGGCCGTCAGCCGGGTGCTCGCCCCGGGGGAGATCGCGTTGCAGGTGACCCCGTAACGGCCGAGATCGCGCGCAACGACGCGGGTGAAGCCGGCGACCCCTGACTTGGCCGCGCCGTAGTTGGACTGGCCCGGTATCCCGACCAGGCCGGACACAGAGGTGAAGTTGATGATGCGTCCGCATCGCTGTTGCCGCATGAGGACGGAGGCGGGCTTGGTGCAGCAGTAGTGGCCCTTGAGGTGGACCGCGATGACCGCGTCCCACTCCTCCTCCGACATGTTGAAGATCATCCGGTCTCGCAAGATGCCGGCGTTGTTGACGAGGATGTCCAGCTTGCCGAACGAGTCGATGGCCGTCTGGATGATCTTCTCGCCGCCCTGTACGGTTGCGACGGATTCGTAGCACGGGACGGCCTCGCCGCCCGCGTCCTTGATCTCCGCCACGACCTCGTCTGTGGGGCTGGCGTCCTGGCCGGTGCCGTCTTCCTTACCGCCGGGGTCGTCGACGACCACCTTCGCGCCTTCCTTGGCGAAGAAGAGGGCCATACCCCGGCCGATGCCCCGGCCGGCCCCGGTTATGACCGCGACTTTCCCTTCGAGCGCTCCCATGTCCGCCTCCTAGTTCTTGGCGGGGAGCGTCACAACGGCGGTGCCGGGGCTGGTCTTCCTGCCCTCGGGGTTCTCCGTCCAGATGTCGAGATCGACGACATTCTGGTCGCCTTCCTGGCGCTTCTTGTTGATGACGCCCTTGCAGACGATGTCCTGGTTCGGCTCATCCATGCCGCGATAGCTGCAGCCGAACTTCTTGATCGAGCCCTTGTCGCCCACCCAGTCATGCAGGAGCTGCCCCAGGAAGGCGTTCTTCAAGGCCCCGTGGACGATGATGCCCTTGAGGCCGGTGGACTGGGCGAAATCCTTGTCGTAGTGGATCTGGTAGAAGTCGCCCGAGCCTGCTGCCCACAGGACGAGCTGCTGGGACGAGCAGTTCTTCTTGAGGGCCGGAATCTCGTCGCCCTCGTTCACATCCTCGAAATACACCTGTTCTGCCATGATCCCTCCTCGACCTAGTACTGAATGGCGGTGCCGATCATCTTGGCGACCACCTTGCCGTCCTGGTTGGTGTAGGTCGTCTCCCGCGTGGTGATCAGCATCGGCCCCAAGCTGGCCTTGCGCTCCTCGAAGCCACTGATCTTGGTGCGGGAGGTGAGCACGTCACCGGCACAGACCGTGTCGAGGTACTCGTATTCCGTGCCGCCGTTCAGCACCCGCTTGTACGGGATGCTGAAGCGCGGGCCCGCTACCTCGGCCGGGGCGCGCGTCCCGGCCGGATTGAACACCGGCGTGCCGAGGAAGCCCGGCGGCGCCACGATGCTCCGGTACCCTTTGCTCTTGGCGTATTCCTCGTCGTAGAAGATCTGGTCGGTGTGCCCGACGGCGCGGGCGAACATGCGGCAGCCGGTCTTGTCGACTTCCAGGGTCGTCGCCGCGCCCTCTTTGCCGATCGCCTGCCGCATCTCGTCCGTGACCACGGATTCGAAGTCTTGTTCCTGGGTCATCCCCACCTCCTTGATCTGCCGGGGCGCCCAGCGGAACGGGAGGGCACCCCCTCACCTGCGCGTAATTCGATGAACGCGGCGACGTGAGGATACTACCAACGTGGCGGCGCTGTCAATGAGATGCGCCCGTCCTTGGCCGGTGCGCCTGAGGTCCGAGCGCCGGGGCTGGGAACGATAGCTGTTCCAAGCGTGGGCCCGGCGCTCAAGCGGCGTCGCTCATTCTGTTTGGGGGAGGCGGAACGCTACCTCGTACTTCTGGCATTTGTCCTCGTCGAGTTCGATGCCGAGGCCGGGCTTGTCGGGCAGCACGATGTCGCCATCGGAGTTGATCTCGATCGGCTCCGTGAGGATGAAGTCGCGGAACTCGGGAGTCCAGTTCGGCGGGTCGTAGGGGAACTCGATGAACGGGCAGTTGGGGACCGCCGCCGCCAGTTGGAGGTTCGCCATCAGGCCGATGCCGTTCGACCAGGTATGCGGCGAGAAGGCAAGACCGGCTGCCTGCGCCATGCCCGCTACCGCGCGGGCGGTGGTGATGCCGCCGGCGAAGGTGGCGTCCGGCTGGTAGACATCCAGGCAGCCGTGCCGCAGGTAGTCGCGGAATTCGTGCAGGCCCAGGTTCAGCTCGCCGCCGGCGATGCGCGTGCTGGTCCCCCTCCTCAGCTCAGCCAGCCCGTCATGGTCGTATGCCCAGAGCGGCTCCTCCAGCCAGTAGACGTCGAACTGCTCCATGGCGCGGGCCATGTCTAGGGCAGTGCTCGCGTCCCAACGGTAGGGCGACGCATCTCCCGGGTAGCGCCACGCCTGGTTCGCGTCAACCATGATCTTCATGGAATCTCCCACCGCCTCTCGCACCGCCTCCAACGTGGGCATGTCGTCGCGGGCATTGGGGCTGTGGAAGCGCAGCTTGACGGCGCGAAAGCCCTCGTCGCGGATCTGCAGCGCGTCCTCGACGCGCTGCTCCTTGGGGCGCAGCTCTCCGGTGGAGGCATAGGCGGCCACCCGGTCGCGGCTCCCACCCAGGAGCTTGTACAACGGCAGGCCGGCGACCTTACCGGCGATATCCCAAAGCGCGATCTCGATCGGCCACGGACGCCCAACGAAATACGCAGCGTTCCGGAGCGTCTCGATGTGCTGCTCGATAGCGAGCGGATCGCGGCCGGTGAAGAGAGCGGGAACGGTGTTCACGGGTGTGAGCACGCCGCCAGAGCCGATGCCGGTGATCCCCTCGTCTGTGTGCACCTCCACCACGGTCGCGCGATGGGTGGCGCTGGGGAAGGGCTGCCAGGTCGGGCTGAAGACGTGGTCTTGGTGTGGGAGGTCGAAGGTGCGGGTGCGGACGTCTGTGATCTTCATGGGGCTATTCTATCGGCAAAGGAGCGAAGCGGAACAGAGAAGGGACGAAGGCACGCGATTCCCGCGCCCGCCCTGCCGCCATCGCCCGGTTTGGGATAGGATAGCTCCGGGACACACTGCGCCCGCCTGTCTCTCGCGGACACGAATCGCGTACAAGGAGGGCGGGCCCGCTGGAAGGAGCTGACCGTGACTACTGCCAACCTCGATAGCTTCGGGAGCCGCGCTGCGCTCCGCGTCGGCGACGCGGAGTACCAGATCCACCGGCTGGACGCGCTGGAGCGCTCCGGCGTCGGGCACGTGGACCGACTTCCCTTCTCGCTCAAGGTCCTGCTGGAAAACCTCCTGCGTCGAGAGGACGGCCGAGCGGTATCGGACGAGGACATCCGAGCCCTCGCCGGATGGACGCCGGGCGAGAGCGAGGAACGGGAGGTCGCCTTCATGCCGGCGCGAGTCCTGCTGCAGGACTTCACCGGCGTACCGGCCGTCGTCGACCTGGCGGCGATGCGCGACGCGATGCGCGACCTGGGAGGGGACCCGAAGCGCATCAACCCCCTGCAGCCCGCCGCGCTCGTGATAGACCACTCAGTCCAAGTCGATCACTTCGGCTCTACTGAGGCCTTCGCCCTGAACGCGAACCTGGAAATGGAGCGGAACAGGGAGAGGTATGCCCTGCTCCGTTGGGCCCAGCAAGCCTTCACCGACTTCCGGGTGGTGCCGCCGGACATGGGCATCGTTCATCAGGTGAACCTGGAGTATCTGGCGCAGGGCGTGTTCTCCAGGAGCAACGGAGGCGTCTTGGAGGCGTATCCGGACACACTGGTAGGCACTGACTCGCACACGACGATGATCAACGGACTGGGCGTCCTGGGCTGGGGGGTAGGCGGCATCGAGGCGGAGGCGGCCATGTTGGGCCAGCCGATCTCGATGCTCATCCCGGACGTGGTGGGCTTCAAGCTCACGGGCCGGCTGCCCGAGGGGGCGACCGCAACCGACCTGGTCCTCACGGTCGTTCAGATGCTCCGGCAGAAGGGGGTGGTCGGGAAGTTCGTCGAGTTCTACGGGCCCGGCGTCGGAAGCCTGCCGCTGGCGAACCGGGCCACGCTCGCCAACATGGCGCCCGAATACGGCGCCACATGCGGGTTCTTCCCGGTCGACGACGAGACGCTCGCGTACCTGAGGCTCACCGGGCGGGGCGAATCGCTCGTTCGTCTGGTCGAGGCGTACTGCAAGGAGCAGGGGCTCTTCCACAAGGAGGACACGCCCGAGCCGGTATTCTCCGACACCCTGAGCCTGGACCTCTCCACCGTCGAGCCGAGCCTGGCCGGCCCCAGGCGACCCCAGGACCGGGTGCCTCTCTCGTCGGTGAAGGAGTCGTTCCGGCAGGAGCTCGCGGCCATGCTGGAAGGGGAGGACGCAAACGCGATCGACAAGCGCGTCTCCGTCACGATGGAGGGCGAGACGTTCGATCTGAGCCATGGGTCGGTGGTCATCGCCGCCATCACGAGCTGCACCAACACGTCGAATCCGGAGGTCATGGTGGGGGCCGGATTGTTGGCCAAGAAGGCCGTCGAGCGAGGGCTGGAGCGGAAGCCGTGGGTCAAGACAAGCTTGGGACCGGGGTCCAAGGTGGTCACCGATTACCTCCAGGAGGCGGAGTTGCTGCCGTACCTGGAGCGCTTGGGGTTCTATGGTGTGGGCTACGGCTGCACCACGTGCATCGGCAACTCCGGCCCGCTGCAGGAACCGATCCGGCAGGCGGTCGACGAGCAACGGCTGGTGGCCGCCGCGGTCCTCTCCGGCAACCGCAACTTCGAGGGGCGGGTCAGCCCCCACGTTCGCGCCAATTACCTGGCGTCGCCTCCGCTCGTAGTCGCCTACGCGATCGCGGGCCGGATGGACGTGGATCTGCACAGTGAGCCGCTGGGGAACGACAGCGAGGGGAAGCCGGTCTATCTGCGCGACATCTGGCCCTCACAGGCGGAGATCCAGCAGGCCGTGCAGAAGATCCGCTCAGACATGTTCGGCCGGGAGTACGCCTCGGTGTTCGAGGGGACGGACGAGTGGAAGGCGCTGGAGGTGCCCACGGGCGACCATTTCGTGTGGGACCCGGCCTCCACCTATGTGCGCCTCCCTCCGTTCTTCCAAGACCTGCCGCCCGAGCCGACACCGGCCGGCGATATCGAGGGCGCCCGGGCGCTGGCCGTGCTCGGTGACTCGGTAACGACCGACCACATCTCGCCGGCGGGTTCGTTCCCTGCGGACGGCCCGGCAGGGCGCTACCTGGTCGAGCATGGAGTCGATCCGAAGGACTTCAACTCCTATGGGTCGCGTCGTGGCAACCACGAGGTGATGATGCGGGGCACGTTCGCCAACGTTCGCCTGCGGAACCGGCTGGCGCCGGGAACGGAGGGGGGCTGGACGCAGCACCTGCCCGACGGCGAGCAGATGTCGATCTACGACGCGTCCCTCAAGTACCGGGAGGAGGGCGTGCCGCTCGTCGTCCTGGCCGGCAAGGAGTACGGCTCAGGCTCGTCCCGTGACTGGGCGGCGAAGGGCCCGGCCCTTCTGGGCATCCGG
Source organism: uncultured Dehalococcoidia bacterium (assembly GCA_964406605.1). Classification (GTDB taxonomy): domain Bacteria; phylum Chloroflexota; class Dehalococcoidia; order DSTF01; family RBG-16-68-14; genus CAYOSF01. The sequence continues at coordinate 256,039 of CAYOSF010000001.1, forward strand.
GCGGTGATCGCTGAGGGCTTCGAGCGCATCCACCGGAGCAACCTGATCGGCATGGGCGTGCTCCCGCTTCAGTTCGAGTCCGGCCAGTCGCTGGAATCGCTGGGGCTGGGCGGTCGAGAGCGCCTGGATGTCAGGGGCATCGCGGGGGGCCTGGAGCCGGGCAAGAAGCTCATGGTGCACGCGACGGCCGATGGTGGGGAGAAGGTCGAGTTTTCCGTTGTCGCGAGGCTGGATACTCCCGTCGAGGTGGACTACTTCCGGCACGGCGGCATCTTGCCGTTCGTCTTGCGGCAGCTCGCGCGAGGGTAGCCGTCGGTGCGGGGCAGTACTAGAGAATTGACCCTCGCGTACCGGAAGCTCTCTTAGGCCGGCGGTCGCGCCCCGACGCGAGCCCCGCGGAGAGCAGCTAGGCCGTCCTCTCGGTCCGCCCTTCCCGGGGATCGGGCTCCCTCGTGCGGCCGAGCTCCTCCATATCCCCCTGGTTGCTGAGCAGCATGAGGCGGTCGCCCGGGCGCAGGACGCTGGAGCCACGAGGACCGGCAAGCAGTTGCCCGTCCGGGCGCTGGATCGCCAGCAATGTGGTGTTCTTGCAGCGGCTCATCACCTCTTCCACGGAGTGCTCTGCGATGAGCGACTCCCCGGAGACCACGACTTCTCCGAGGAGCTGTTCCCCCTGCTGGCCCGACGCCAGCACGTCGATGAAGTCGACCGTGAGGGGCTGCAGGGCGGAGAGGGCCATCCGCCGTCCCGCGAGCACGTACGGTGAGATGACCCTGTTCGCTCCGGCCTGGAGCATCCGGGACTGGCTGGCCCGCTGCCTCGCCCGCGCCACGACGAAGAGCTCGGGGTTCAGCGCGTTGGCCGTCAGAACGATGTAGGTGTTGCCCGCGTCGGAGTCGGAAGCCGCCATCAGAGCCCGGGCGCGCTCTATCCCCGCTTTCTGAAGGGCGGCCTCCTGCGTGGCGTCGCCGTCGACCAGGAGGTAGTCCCCGGCCCGCGCTATGGCCTCAGGGTTGTTCTCCACGATGACGAACGGTACGCGGTGCTCCGCGAGCTCGTGTGCGATCTCCTGTCCCACACGGCCGAAGCCGCAGATGATGCAGTGGTCCCGGAGCGCTTCGATTCGTCCTCTCATTCGCCTCACTCCTAGGGCCTGGGCCAGCTCGCCTTCGATTACCTCCTGCACCACGGTAGTCAGGATGTACAGAGCGACGCCCACGCCGAACAGTACTACGAAGATGGTGAAGATCCGGCCGGCCTGGCTCAAGGGCTGAACCTCGCGGAAGCCAACCGTCGTGACCGTCGTGACGGTCATGTAGAGGGCGTCCAGAAAGGACCAGCCCTCGATCAGGATGTAGCCCACAATGCCGAAGGCAAGCAGCCCGAACAGCGCCAGGACGTTCTGCGCGAGCCGACGCCAGGGAGCGCTGGGGTCTCGCAGTCGGTCTCCTGCGACCCGCAGGGTGTGGTCCGGGCTCAGTTCAGGCATGCCGCTTCGGTCCCTCGTGCGCCTGGTCTGCTACCTCCAGGGTGTTGGTCATGGACACCAGTGTACCGCTGACCGGCGCTTGACCGTCACCCGCGGTGTACTAGGTGGGTGCGCGTGCCTCCTTCTTTCAGTGTGGCTGCCGTGCGTGTCGCGTTCAATCGGGCAAAACACCACGTCGCGCGTCTCCCCAGATTCGAGACCGGGAGTCGACTATCGTCATGCATCCGGGCCACCGATCATCGCAGGCTCACTCTTCTTCTGCATCCTCCGCGATTTCACGCTCGTGCGGGGCAATCCCGTTCGCACTCACCTACGCTGAGACTCTCGGACCTGGTCGACGGCAACGTCGATCGACTCCTCCAGCACGCCGGCGAGCATGTCGATTTCGTCCTCGCTGATGATGAATGGCGGTCCGATCAGGACCGCGTCCTGGACCGGGCCCGATCCGCCGGGATAGAAGAAGACGCCGCGCCCCAACCCCGCCACGACAGCCCTCATGGCTACATGATCCGATGCGGGGAACCGTTCCAGCGTTTCCCGGTCGCGCACCAACTCGATGCCCCACAGAAGGCCCAGTCCTCGGACCTGTGCGACGTTCGGGTGTCCTTCCAGCGACGAGAGACGGGCCCGGAGCACCTCTCCCATGGCTGCCGCTCGGGCCACCAGGTCCTCTCGTTCGAGGATTTCCAGGACTTTGTCAGCGACCGCGCACGCCGCCGAGTGTCCCGCGAAGGTGTAGAACATGGGGTCCTGCCCCTGCTCGGCGAGCGGGGCAACCACACCGGCCGTCGCGTAGATCCCGCCGATGGGGGCGTAGCCTCCGGCAAGGCCCTTGCCTCCGACGATGATGTCCGGCACCACACCCCAGTGGTCGACGCCGAACCGTCTGCCGGTCCGGCCGAAGCCGGTCATCACCTCGTCGGCGATGAGCAGCACCCCGTACCGATGGCAGATCTCGGCGACCCGCGGCCAGTAGCTTTGTGGAGGCACGAGCACACCGCCGGCGGCGCCCACGACGGGCTCGGCGATGAACGCGGCGACGGTGTCAGGACCTGCCTGCACGATCGCCTCCTCGAGCCCGTCCGCGGCGCGTTCCAGGCAGCCATCGGCGTGCTGGCCAAGGGAGCAGTCGAGGCAGTAGTGGGCGGGCGCTTTGGGGAAGTCGACGAGCAGCGGCTCGAACCCTTTCCGTCGGGACGCGTGCCCCCCTGCCGCGAGCGCGCCCAAGGTGATTCCGTGATAGGACAGCTCGCGGCCGATGACCTTCCAGCGCTCCGGCCTTCCCGCGGCGAGATGGTGTTGGCGCGCAAGCCGGATCGCCGCGTCCACGGATTCGGAACCTCCGCTGGTGAAGCCGACCCGGGTGAGGCCCTCCGGTAACCACCGGTCCACGAGGCGTTCGACCAACCGCACGCGCGCTTCGGTGGCGAAGGGCGGCACGACGTAGTCGACCTCGGCGAGGGCTCGCCCGGCCACCTCCGCCACTTCGCTCCTGCCGTGCCCGATGTTGGAGACTATGGCGCCGCCCGCAGCATCGAGGATCTGCCGTCCGTCCGGCGTGATCAGGTAGACGCCTTCTCCGCTCTGGATGGCGAACGGAGGGCCGCTGCCGGGCACGAACGACATGCGGCGAAGACGCTCTGGATCCAAGATCATTGGCCGCCTCCTCGGTCGGTCTGTTCCTTTCCGGCCGGTGCGCTCTCCTTGGCCAGCGGCGGCCACCGGCCGGCCCAGGGCCGCGCCTCCTCAATCGCGGCGGACATGCGGAGGACGCCGACGTCATCTCCCAACCGCCCGACGATCTGGACCGCCAGCGGCAGACCGTTGCTGTGGAACCCGAACGGCACGGATGCCGCCGGGTTGCCGCTCGCGTTGAAGATGGGCAGGAAGCTACCCGGCCAGGGACGGCCTTCGCCGAACCGACGCCGCTCGTCGCAGCGAGGCGCGGTCAGCGCCATGACCGGCGCGAGCAGGAAATCGTGGTCGTCGAACCAGCGGTGGGTCGCTGCCGCCCACGCCTCACGAGCGCGGACAGCCAGGCTGTACTTCCAGGCCGGCGTGGCCGGGGCAGGCTCGATGATTCGCCTCGCATACCCGGTCAGCTGGTCGAAATGCTCCGGCAGATCGGGCCTGAGATGGACGGCCCAGGCGTACTCGTCCGGGCCCGTGGTGTCTGCGGTGCCTTCGATGGGCTCTAGCTGCGGAGGATTCGATTCCTTGATTTCGCAGCCGAAGTCGCGGAGCAGGTCGCTCGCGGCCAGAACCGCCTGCCCGATCTCCGGGTCCGGCTCAATGTAGCCGTAGTCGAGGCTGAGGGCGACCCTGGTGCCCTGGAGCGACTGCGGTTCCAATGCGGCGAGGAAGTCCGGTGGGGTCTCAGTCATGGAGAGCGGGTCTCGCTCATGGGCGCCGGACGCCGCCTGCATGATGAGCGCAGCGTCGCGCACGGTCCGCGTCATGGGTCCCTGGTGCGACGTGCGGGGGGCGCCTTTCCAGCCGTCGTGCGGGATCCGGCCAAAGGTCGGCTTCAGGCCGTAGATGCCGTTGTAGAACGAGGGAATCCTGATCGACCCGGCGCCATCCGTGCCGATCGCCAGGGGCCCAAGACCGGCCGCCACGGCCGCGCCGGCGCCGCCGCTGGAACCTCCGCAGGTATGGTCGAGGCTCCAGGGGTTGCGGCCATCGTTGCCCAGCTTGTTCATGGTCATGTCGATCAGGCCGAACTCCGGCGTATTGGTCTTGCCAAGGACGATCGCTCCCGCGGCCTGCACGCGCTCGACGACCGGCGCGCTATGGGACGAATAGTAGTCCTTGAATAGAAGAGAGCCGAAGGTGGTGGGCAGCCATGAGGTGTAGATCAGGTCCTTGATCGAGATGGGCACTCCGCAGAGGAGAGGCTTCTCGCCAGGCTGGGCCCAGGTGCGCTCGGCCTCTTGCGCGGCCGCCATCGCGCCGTCGTGGTCGACCGCCAGGTAGGCGTTCAGTTTGGGGTTGAGGCGGGCTATCCGTTCCAGCGTGACGGCGGTGACTTCTGTAGGCGAGATCTCCCGCCGGCCGTACGCCGACATGAGCTCAGCGGCGGACAGGAACGCCACTTCTTCGGTCGACATGCTGTCTCCTCCCTTCGCCTCGGGTGGGCGAGCGGTTGTCATTATATCTCTTGACTCCCGCGCGTGCGGGGGTTGGCGTGCCTCTGCCGGACCGAGCCGCGTGTCGGGCCTGCCTGCTGGACAATGCCGGCAGCGCGTGATGAGAGGAGCGGTAGCCCATCAGCACCGCTTCCTGTAGGCTGGGACTACGGTTGTCGATCGGCCGAAGACAGCAGGGAGACGAGCGACTTGGACAAGCAGATGTTGCAGCGGGTGGACCTCGGGCCAAAGTCGCTTGGCCGCTACGAATCTGTCATCGGCTCAGAGGCCGTCGATGAACTGAGAGAGCTGGCGTCGCCTCTGCGCGGGGCGCGGCTCGCTCAGATCAACGCGACATCGTATGGGGGCGGCGTCTCCGAGCTGCTGCGCTCCTTGGTACCCCTCTATCGCGCCCTGGGTCTGCAAGCTGAGTGGCTGGTCATACCTGGAAGCACGGAGTTCTTCACCATCGCGAAGGGCATCCACAACGCTCTCCAGGGCGCTGACTTTGACCTGACGGAGGAGGCCAAGGACATCTATCTGAAGCACAAGGAGATGGTGGCCGGATCCTTCGAGGACTCCTACGACTACGTGATCGTGCACGACCCCGAGCCGGTCGGCCTGCGAGAGCTCCGCGGACGCGATGAGGCGCGCTGGATCTGGCGCTGTCACGTAGACGCTTCCGAGTCCAACCAGGAGGTACTAGCATTCCTCCTGCCGTTCATCGCCCAGTACGACGCCCTGGTGTTCACGATGGAGGAGTTTGTACCCGAGCAGCTTCGCGACCGGAAGCCCGTGATCATGCCACCCGGCATCGATCCGCTGAGCCCGAAGAACGTTGCCCTGCGTATCGACCTATGCCGGCAGATCCTGGAGTGGACGGGCGTCCGCCTGGACAAGCTGCTCATCACGCAGGTCTCCCGCTTCGACCCCTGGAAGGACCCGATGGGCGTCATCGAGGTCTACCGCCACGTTCGCGAGGAGGTGCCCGACACCCAGCTAGCGCTCCTTGGCCAGATGGCGCTGGATGACGCGGGTGGATGGGAGATGTACCGTGAGATCGTGGGGGAGACGTCCGGCGATCCTGATATCCACGTACTCACCAACTTCACCGGCGTCGGAAACGCGGAGGTGAACGCCTTCCAATCGTCCTCTCAGGTGGTCCTGCAGAAGTCGATCCGGGAAGGATTCGGTCTTGCGGTGTCAGAGACGCTCTGGAAGGGCACGCCGGTCGTGGCGGGCCGGGCGGGAAGCATACCGCTGCAGATGCCCGAAGGCGTCGGCGGGTATCTCATTGACGACAACGACGACTGCGTGCAGAAGACTGTGCGGCTACTGCGCGATCCCAGGGAAGCGCGGGAGTTGGGCGTGGCGGGCCGGGCCCATGTACGGGAGCATTTCCTGATCACCAGGCTGCTTGCAGACGAACTTCGGCTTCTGGCGTCCCTCCGCTAGCGCTGCGACGGGTGATGCCGTAGGCTTCTGACGCGGCTGCCGCCGGCGTCGCCGATGGCGGACGCGCACCGCCTGTCCCGGACGTTCGCTCACTGTTCAACTGATGGTGGGAATCGCTGCGACGCCACAGGCGCCCCGAGGATTCGCCCCCGATCCTTTGACGCGCCGGCCGGCCCGCGCTATAGTTATTATGAACACTGGTTCATAACTTAACAGAGCAACAGGGCGGGACCGTAGAAGCGCCGATGAGTGGTCAATGTCTCACGGGTCTTGCCGAATGGAGAAGTCAAGCAGCCAGCGACGGGTAGGACCGGCGGCGCCACGAGCCGGATCTTCCGAGCCGAGTGGCTGCCACGTGGTCGCGACCGACCCGGAGGAGGAGCCCGAGACGGCCGACGAAGAGGACGGCGCGAATGGCGAGCAGCGGCCGCACACCGCTGCCCTGAGACGGCTGCGGAGGTGAAGAGATGATGTCAGAGCCGACGGTCGATGAGGAACTCGGTGTCGCAGTCGCCCAGCCGCCCCCCTGCATAGCTACGAGCCTGCGCGACATCGGCCGGGTGCGGGCGCAGCTCGCCGACCTGCACCCGGCGCGGTTCATGCCGCTGCCATACCCCTACAACACCCCGGAGGACCAGTTCTCGATCAAGCCCTTGACCGAGAGCGCGCGGCAGAACTTGGAGTGCGACCTGGACGGCACGTGCGCCATCCAGATCCCCAGGCCGAGCAGCAGGGCGCAGGAAGAGGAGTTGGTCCGGAAGTTCATCAACGGGCTGAGGAAGCTATTCTCCGCCGACGACAACTGGACCTTCCTGGGGCCGCTGATGCTCCGGCTGGACTACTGCGCCAAGTGCCAGACGTGCGCCGACGCGTGCCCGGTCTATGTTTCGAGCGGCCGGGAGGAGATCTACCGGCCGACGTACCGGTCGGAGATCTTCCGGCGGATCGTGAAGAAGTATGTGATGCCGGGGGGATTCCTGAGCGGGCTGACGGTCGGGGACATCGACCTGAACTGGCAGACACTGGCCCGGCTGGCGGAGCTGTCATATCGCTGCACCGTCTGCCGTCGCTGCGCCAAGGTGTGCCCTCTGGGCATCGGCAACGCCATGATCACTCGTGAGATCCGGAAGGTATTCAGCCAGGAGTTGGGGATAGCACCTGACGAGCTGCACCGGCTGGGCACGGTCCAGCAACTGGAGACCGGCTCGAGCACGGGCATGATACCGGCGGCGTTCGCGGACACGGTGGAGTTCATGGAGGAGGACGTGGAGGATCGGGCGGGGATGAAGTTCAAGTGGCCGGTGGACAAAGAGGGGGCGGATGTGCTGCTGATCCACAATGCGGGCGAGTTCCTGTCGTGGCCGGAGAACGCGGAGGCGTTCGCGATCATTTTGGAGGCGGCGGGTGTCAGCTACACGCTCTCCAGCGAGCTTCTGGGATACGATTCTGTCAACTATGGCGTCTGGTACGACGATTTCCAGTTTGCGCGCGTGGCGCTGAAACACGCGGAGGTCGCGAAGAAGCTGGGCGTGAAGAAAATCGTCATAGGAGAGTGCGGCCATGCTCACAAAGCGCTTGCCGTCGTAGCGGACCGAGTGCTGCCGCCCGAGCTGAACATCCCACGAGAGAGCTGCTTCACGTTCCTGGAGGACATTGTCGAGAGCGGCCGCTTGAAGCTGGACCCGGAGCGGAACAACTTCCCCGTGACCCTCCACGACCCCTGCAACATCGTGAGACTGATGGGTGTGGTGGAGCCGCAGCGGAGGATTCTGCGCAAGATCGCGCCCCAGTTCCGGGAGATGTACCCGAACCGGACGGAGAACTACTGTTGCGGCGGCGGCAGCGGGTTCGCAGTCATCCAGGGACTCAACTTCCCGGACTGGCGGTCGGCAATCGGCGGGAGGATGAAGTTCAAGCAGGTGCTGGAGGCATTCCAGGACACCAGGATTGACGATGAGTCCGTCGCCAAGTACGTGTGCTCACCTTGCTCCAACTGCAAGGGTCAGTTCAGAGGCATCTACGAGTACTTCGATGCGACGAACAGGTGCGGTCTCCAGTACGGCGGCCTGGTGGAGTTGATCGTCAACGCCATGGTGGACATGCCGAAGCCGTTCATGGAGTGGCAGCAGGAGTAGGAGGCCGCTGCAAACGGGAGCGAGAATGATGCCACCACGGCATGGATGTCTCGCTCACCATCCACTTCGGCGCGGGGCTGTCGGACAGCTTGCCGCGGCCGGACTCGAACGGTGAATAGCGGGCCGGCGGTCCTTGCCCGCGCCTGCCGATCATGTGCTACAGTCGTCGCTGACCGGCCAAGGAGCCTTTCCGGGCGGTTGACGTTGGGCGCCTGGGGCTAGAAGGGAGTGGCCTGGCTTCCTGCAATGCCTAGTGACGCCGGCACGCAGGATGACAGGTTGTGATGGGTTCAGATGGTCTGTTGCGCCCAAGGAGGTGGAGCGTGACCGCGAGACACTTGGTGGCCCTCGCTGCTCTGGCACTCACGCCTGCCGTGATCGTTGCGTCGGCTTCGTTGTGGCTGGGACCCGCCGCGGCGACCGGGGGCAACGCCATCGAGTCGCCGGACACCGCGGGCTTCGTCGGCTTCTTCAGCTCGGTGGCGCTCGACGAGATGGGCTACCCGGTCGTCAGCTACTACGACATGACGAATGGTGATCTGAAGGTCCTGCACTGCAACGATGCGAATTGCAGCGGCGGCGACGAGACCATCACCTCGCTCGACACGGACGGTGACGTGGGCCAGTACACCTCGCTGGCACTGGACGGGAGCGGCTACCCGGTCGTCAGCTACTACGATGCCAGCAATGGAGACCTGAAGATGCTGCACTGCAACGACCCGGATTGCAGCGGCGGCGACGAGAGCGTCACCTCGCCCGACACAGGCGGTGACGTGGGCCAGTACACCTCGCTGGCGCTGGACGGGAACGGAAACCCGGTCGTCAGCTACTGGGACGTCGCGAACGGTGACCTGAGGGTGCTGCACTGCAACGACCCGGACTGCAGCGGCGGAGACGAGAGCACTACGTCGCCCGACACCGTGGGCGTTGTCGGCTGCTTCACCTCGCTAGAGCTGGACGCGAGCGGCCACCCAGTCGTCATCTACCGAGACGGCAGCAATGTGGATCTGAAGGTTCTGCACTGCGACGATCCGAATTGCGGCAGCGGTGGCGACAGCATCACGTCGCCCGATACTGTCGGCTACGTCGGCTACTCGGGCTCACTTGAGCTGGACGCGAGCGGCAACCCGGTGGCCAGCTACTACGACGGCACCAACGGCGACCTCAAACTGATGCACTGCAACGACCCGAACTGCAGCGGAGACGATGAGAGCATCGTCTCACCGGACACAGGAGGGGACGTGGGCATGTTCACCTCGCTGGCGCTGGACGCGAGCGGCAACCCGGTCGTGGGCTACTACGACGCCACGAACGAGGATCTGAAACTGCTCCACTGCGGCGACGCCGATTGCACCTCATCCAACACGCTGGTCTCACCGCACTCGGCCGGCTCCGTGGGCCAGGATACGTCTCTCACCCTGGATGGGAGCGGCAACCCAGTGGTTACGTATCATGACGCGCCTGACTTCGATCTGTGGGTCCTTCATTGCGGCAACCCTACCTGCACGAAGGAGGCAGCCACACCCAGCCCGACCCCAACGTCCACCCCGACGCCGGCACCCGGCGGCGACGTGAACTGCGACGGCGGCGTGAACAGCATCGATGCGGCCCTTGTCCTCCAGTATGACGCCGCCGTTATCGGTTCGCTGCCCTGCCAAGAGGCCGCCGATGCAAGCCGGGACGGCGTCATCAATAGCATCGATGCCGCACTCATCCTGCAGCTTGAGGCGGGACTGATACCATCCCTGCCGTCGCAGAGAGGCGGGTCGACCGTGGCCGGCGAAATGCAGCGACGACCATGACCAGCGAGGCCGGTCAGCAAGCGGCCTGGAGAAGGCGTTTTCTCGCGCCGGAGATATCCGTGCCCTTGTGGGCGCGGGACGAGCCGGACCGCTTGCTCTACTCGTCGAACGAGAGCGGCAAATGGGAGCTCTACGCCTGGGATCACAGGACGGATAGCCACCGGCAGGTCACTGATCGGCCTGAGGGTACCCATCTTGGACGGCTCGACCCCGCGGGCGAGCGGATCTGGTGGTTCGACGATGAAAGGGGAAGCGAGTTCGGGCGGTGGGTGGTCGAACCATTCGAGGGAGGCGAACGCCGGACCGTCGAATTGCCGGCTGCCTACGAGGCCGGGCTGGCCATCGCGAGCTCCTTTGCCGTCGTCGGCTTGTCGAATAGTGACGGCAGCACAGTTCATCTCGTTCGAGAGGGCGGGGCTCCTCGAACGCTGTACCAGCATCGGGAGGACGCCCACGTGGTTGGGTTATCCCGGGACGAGTCGCTCCTGTGCATCAATCACTCGGAGCACGGCGATAGCCGTCATCCGGCACTGCGGATGCTGAACCTGGACGGCGAGGCCGTCGCGGAACTCTGGGACGGTCCGGGCAAAGGGCTCTGGGGCGTCCGTTGGTCGCCGGTTGCCGGCGATCAGCGGATACTGATCATGCACGAGCGGCAGGGTCTGCGTCGCCCGCTCGTATGGACACCCAGCAGCGACGAGGTGCTCGAACCCCATATAGACCTGCCCGGAGAGGTGGCGGCCGGCTGGTACCCGGACGCGTCGGCCCTGCTGCTGACTCACCGTTACCGCGGTCGAGACGAACTTTATCGCCTGGACTTGGAGAACGGCGGCACGGAGCAGCTCAGGATCGAGCCGGGTGCTGCTGCCTCTGCCAGGGTGCGACCCGACGGTGAGATCTGGTACTCGTGGTCGAGCTCCGCGGCACCGCCGGAAATGCGGGCGGGCGCCCGCGTCCTGCTCCACCCGCCGGGCGAGCCTGCGCCAGGAGGTGTTCGCTACTCCGATCATGACGTCGATGGAGTGCACTTCTTCCTGGCGGAGCCGGGGCGGCCCAGACCGCATCCGACCATCTTCGTCGTCCACGGCGGTCCCGCGGGTGTGGACTGGGACGCGTTCTCGCCGCGCAACCAGGCCTGGGTCGACCACGGCTTCGCAGTGGTGCTGGTCAACTACCGGGGGAGCGGCGGGTACGGGCAGGCATGGCGCGATGCGCTGGAGGGCAACCCCGGCCTTACGGAGCTGGAGGACATCGACAAGGTGCACGACTGGGTCGTTGCCAATGGGATGGCCGAGCGGGAGCGGGTTGTTCTTGCCGGAGCGTCCTGGGGCGGGTACCTGACGCTGCTGGGCTTGGGCACCCAGCCCGAGCGGTGGTCGCTCGGGATCGCCGTCGTGCCGGTGGCCGACTACGTGGCGGCCTTCGAGGACGAGATGGAGCCGCTGAAGGCCTTCGACCGGGCGCTGTTCGGCGGCTCGCCGGAAGAGATCCCGGACGTGTACAAGGAGCGGTCGCCCATCACGTACGTGGACCGCGTGCGGGTGCCGGTGCTGATCCTCGCGGGTGAGAACGATCCCCGCTGCCCGGTCCGCCAGATCGATAACTACATCGCAAGGCTGGCGGAACTGGGCAAGCCGCACGAGGTCTATCGGTACGAGGCCGGCCACGGTTCGCTGGTGATGGAGGAGCGGATCCGGCAGGTGGAAGTGCAGCTTTCCTTCGCCGCGCGGCATCTCGGTACGCGGCCGCCGCAATAGCGCGGGGTCTACCGGAAGCTGTGCGTGCGCTCGTGGGGCACGCGGGCGTCATCGAGCGGCAGCCGCTCCATGCGCTGCGTGACGACGTTGACCGCGCGCTCCTGCCGCTCGATGTGGCCGTGGACGATGAGGGCGCCCGCCTCGGTGACGAGCTGCTTGTAGCGCCGGACCAGGCCCGGGTTGGTGATGACGTTGATCAGCCCGTAGCGGTCTTCCAGCGTGTGGAAGACGAATCCCTTCGCGGTCTCCGGCGCTTGGCGGACGGCGACGAAACCGGCGACCGTCACCTTCGTTCCGTGTTCGAGCCGCTCGACGATGTGGCTGGGCGTGATGCCTTCGTGCAATGCGCCCGTGGCCAGGTCCGTGATGTGGCCGCGCGTGGAGACGGCGCCCTCCGTGAGGACGAGGTCCTCGCGCACCCGCTCGCCGTCGTTCATCTCCAGTAGCGTCACCATCTCGGCTTCGTAGGGGAGAGCGAGGGGAGACTGCGCGCCCAGGGGCTGGTAAAAGAGACCGAGCTGCCAGAGCAGCTCTCGCTCGTGGAGTCCGGTGAAGGCGAAGGCGCCGAGACGGATCAAGTGTTCGATCGGCTCCCGGGGGAGGCGGGTGCGATGCCAGAAGTCCCAGAGGGAGAGGTAGAGGCCCCGATCTGAGCTTGCCGAACCGTTGTGTCCCGGCGGAGTGTAGTGGGTGCTCTGGGCAGCGGGCTCCTCCGTCATTCTGAGCGCCAGCGAAGGATCCGGCCTTTGTGGAGAGGAGGCTTTCGAAGGGCTAGACCCTTCGCTTCGCTCAGGGTGACCGAGGGTTTGATGCGCCTCCTCGTCCAATCGCTTGAGGGCCGCCTCGCCGATTCCCTTGACATAATTGAACCCGAGACGGATCGCATCATCTTTCCCCTCGGCGGGCGGGCTCTCGATGATGCATTCCGAGCGGCTGCGGTTGACGTCGACGCCCAGGATCTCGACGCCGTTGCGGCGCGCCTCGTTGACGACGACGCCGGGGCTGTAGAAGCCGAAGGGCCACTCGTTGAGCCAGGCGCAGTAGAACTCCAGTGGGTAGTAGCGCTTCACCCAGGCGAGCTTGCCGGCCGTCTCCGCCATCGCCGCGGCGTGCGCCTTGGGGAAGCCGAACTCGGCGAAGGCGAGGATCTTGCCGAAGATGCGCTGGGCCGTCGCCTCGTCCACCAGGCCCTTCTGGCGGGCGCTCTCCAGGAACGTCTCCCGCAGCCGCTCCATCTCCTCCCGCGAGCGCTTGCGACTCATCGCGCGGCGCAGGCTCTCGGCCTGGCCCGCCGTGAAGCCGGCGACGGCCATCGCTACCTCCAGGACCTGCTCCTGGAAGACGATGACGCCTTTGGTCTCGCTCAAGATCGGCTCCAGGCACTCGTGGTCATAGGTGACCGGCTCCGCGCCCTGGCAGCGCAGGATGTAGGGGTTGACGGCGCCGCCCTGGATGGGACCAGGCCGGATGAGGGCGACCTGGATCACCAGGTCCTCGATGGAGCTGATCTTGAGGCGCAGGATCGCCTGGAGCTGGGCGCGGCTCTGGATCTGGACGATACCCAGGATGTCGCCGCGCTGGATCATCTCATAGACCTGCGGGTCGTCGAGGGGGACGCGCACGGGGTCGATGCGGCGGCCGTGGCGCTCCTCGATGAGCTGGAGGGAGCGGTAGAGGTGGCCCAGGCTGGGGTAGCCGAGGAAGTCCATCTTGATGAAGCCGGCGTCGGCCACGGAGTCCTTGTCCCACTGGCAGATGTAGCGGCCGTCCATAGCCGAGGGCTGGACCGGCACCTGCTCGACGATCGGGGTGCTGGAGATGATGACGCCGCCGGAGTGCTGGCTGAGGTGGCGGGGCTTGCCGCGCAACTCCTCTACCAACCGCACGAACTCGCGCCAGACCGGCGCGTGCATCCGGCTCCGGAACTCAGGCATCGCCTGCATCTCCTCGACCAGGGAGTGAGCGAAGCGACGCCGCATCCGTTTGGCCAGCTTGTCGACGTCGGCCTCCGGCAGCCCCAGGGCTTTGCCCACGTCGCGGATCGCCATCGGGTAGCGATAGGTGATGACGTTGGCGACGAGCGCCGCCCGCTCCGTGCCGTAGGTGGCGAAGACGTGCTCGAACATCCGCTCGCGGGCGTCGCGGGCGAAGTCGAGGTCGATGTCGGGCACGTCCTCCTTCTGGCGGGCTTCATTGAGGAAGCGGCCGACGAAGAGATCGTACTTGATCGGGTCGATGCCGGAGAGTCCCAGCAGGTAGCAGACCAGAGACCCGACGGAGGAGCCCCGGCCCCGGGCCGGCAGCTCGTGTTCGTGGGCGTAGCGCATCAGCTCCCAGTTGCGCAGGAAGAAGCCGGCCTGGCCGGCCTGCCGGATCAGGTCCAGCTCGTGGCGGAGTCGATCTTTCACTTTGGGCGCGGCCCAGCCGTAGAGCTCGCGGGCGCTGGCGAGGCAGACCTCCTCGAGGAACTCGTCGGCTGTCCTGCCCGCGGGCGCTTCGAAGTCGGGAAAGCGATAGGTCAGGTCGCGGGTGAGGTCAAAGCCCTGCCCTGAGCTTGTCGAAGGGGCCTGGGGCGCGCCCTGAGCGAAGCCGAAGGGCGGCTGGTTGTTATTCTCTGGGGTGGGGTTGGCGCTGTAGGGGCCGGATTCTTCGCTTCGCTCAGAATGACAGTTGGGAACGCAGCGCTCGGCGATGACGAGGGTGTTGCTGATCGCCTCCGGCAGGTCGGCGAAGAGGGCGGTCATCTCCTGCGGCGGCTTCAGGTAGAACTCCGCGTTCTTGCGACGCAGCCGCTCCGAGGCGTCCAGCGTGGTGCGGTGGCGCACGGCCACCAGCACGTCCTGAAGTCGATGGCGGGCGCGCTCGTGGTAGTGGACGTTGTTGGTGGCGACGACGCCCAGGCCGAGATCCCGGGCCAGCGCCACGAGGCCCCGGTTGCGGGGCCGGTCGCCGTAGACCAAGTTGTCCTGGAGCTCGATCCAGAAGCCCTCCCGGCCGAACAGATCCAGGTAGCGGCCGGCGGCCCGGTGCGCGCCTTCGATGTCTCCGGCGGCGACGAGGCGGGGCACCTCGCCCTGCCGACAGCCGGAGAGGGCGATGAGCCCCTCGGTGTGTCCGGCGAGGGCTTCCGGGTCGAGGACGGGCTCGTCACGCGGGCTGGAGAGATGGGCCTGCGAGAGGAGGCGGCTCAGGTTGGCGTAGCCGCGCGGCGTCTCAGCGAGCAGAGTGAGGTGATGACTTGTAGGGGCGCACGATTGTGCGTCCCTACCTGGCGATGTGCCACCACGAAGGGTCACCTCGGCGCCGATGATCGGGCGGACGCCCCACTCCTTGGCCGCCTGGGCGAACTCCATTGCGCCGGCCAGGCCGTCGTGGTCGGTGAGCGCAAGCGCCGGGTAGCCGAGCCGGCGCGCCTCGAGCACCAGTTCGAGCGGCGTGGAGGCGCCTTCCCGGAAGGAGAAGCAGGAATGGCAGTGGAGCTCAACGTAGGATGTGTTCATCGGTATACAGTGATGCCGATCTGGTATATACTAATGGTGACCTTGTATTAACTGAGAGGTGCATCGTGGCTATCGCAACTATCTCTGCCAAGGGGTGGGTCGTCATCCCGCAGGAAATCCGCAAGCGGTACGGCCTGAAAAAGGGCGACAAGGTTCATATCATCGACTACGCCGGGCGTATCGCCATCGTCCCTGCTCTCAAGGACCCGGTCCGACAAGCACGAGGGATGCTCAGGGGTGGGCCCTCGCTGACAAAGGCGCTGCTGGAGGAGCGTCGCTGGGAGCTGGAGAAGGAAGAGCGGAAGCTCCAGCGCTGGTCGGGCGATGCCAAGGCACAGTAGTCCCATGCCGGTCCGATTTGTGCTGGATTCTTTCGCGGTAATGGCGCTCTTGCTGGACGAGCAGGGAGCGGCCAGAGTCGAGGAGCTGCTAGAAGGGGCTGGCATGGGAGAGCATGAACTATACATAACGGTCGTCAATCTGGGGGAGGTTCTCTACACGTTCGAGAACCGACGCGATATGGAGGCCGCTCAGGAGGCGCTGGCCTTTGTTGACCAATCGCCTATCGAGATCGTAGAAGTCGATCGATCTCTGGCCCTGAACGCGGCACGGCTGAAGGCGACGACGGGGATGGGCTACGTCGACTGTTTTGTCGCGGGCTGCGCTCAGCGCCTGGATGCTGCCGTCGTCACCGGCGACCCTGACTTCCGGCGAGTCGAGGATCTGGTGGCCATCGAGTGGTTGCCAGGGGCTGAGGAGGAGTAGTGGCTCTCGCAGGAGACCCAGCGGTGTCGAGGCGTTCTGCCAGAGGGAGAAGCAGCGGCAGTGAAGTTGGCCGTAGGTCACGGATCAATGATAGCGAACACATGTTCTATCCGCAACCCCGACGGGACGGCATTGCAGTAGGGGATACCGCTCAGCCATGGCCCGCCTCCGGACGCTGAGGGAAGCCTTTCTGGCCGGTCTCTTCGTGGTGTTCCTGGCCGGCACCCTGTTCGGCTCGGCCGGCCGCGTCGACTGGCCGATGGCGTGGGCCTACCTCGCCGTCTACCTGGCGTTCACCGTGGGCGCCTTCTTCGTCCTCGACCCGGAGCTGATCCGGGAGCGCGGTAGGGCGGAGAGCGGGATCGAGCGAAGGGACGCGGCGCTGGCGAGCTTCGCCTTCATCTGGCTGTATCCGTTGCCGCTCATCGTCGCGGGGCTGGACACTGGTCGCTACGGCTGGTCGCCGGACATTCCGTTGGCGGCGCAGGCGGCGGCTCTGGCGATCTTCGCGCTCGCGCTCGGCTTCGCGTTCTGGGCGATGATGGTCAACCGGTTCTTCTCGACGTTCGTCAGGATCCAGAGCGAGCGCGGGCACCACGTCGTGACCGGCGGGCCCTACGCGTACGTCCGTCACCCGGGCTACAGCGGCACCATCCTGTCGACGGTTGTGCTGCCCATCGCGCTTGGGTCCTTGTGGGCGCTCATCCCCGCGTGCATCGGGGGGTTCCTGTTCGCCGTTCGCACGCAGCTCGAGGACAGGACGCTACAGGAGGAACTGACCGGGTATCGCGAGTACGCGGCGAACGTCCGCTGGCGTCTGCTTCCCGGCGTGTGGTGACGGGCGGGGTACGTTGGCGGTGTCCCGGTGACGGAGTCTCCGCTTCCAGGTAGCTACGGCTTCGGCGGCGGCTCGTAGGAGAAGATCGTCTTCACCGGCGGCAGCAAGAACGGTGGCGCGGTGGCCGAGACGTAGATGAGCGGCTCGTCGCCGGGGTTGTAGATGGCGTGGTCGGTCTTGGGCGGGACGAAGACCATCGTGCCCGGCCCGACCTCCTCTTGCTCCTCTGCGACTTTCATCAGCCCGCGACCGCGGACGATGACGTAGACCTGCTCGTTGTCTGGGTGGGCGTGCATGGCTTGCTCGCTGCCGGGCTCTCCCTCCACCCAGGTGATGGACATATTGGACGATCCGAACTGGCCCTTGGTCAGCAGGAGGTACGAGACCTGACCGCCGCGATGGTTGCGCGGGCTTTCTTCGATGGTCTGCGTGTGCATCTGGGTTCCTCCGTCCCCATTGGCGTCCTTCGTTGCTGAGGGCGAGTGTAGCACGGGCGGGTGGGGGAGCTAGGGACTCACCCATACCGCTGCTCCCACCACGATCCCTTGATCTCGTCTCGGAACGCGGTCACCACGCGACCGTCCTCCAGCAGCAGCTCGTAGTAGGTGCGGGAGACGGGCTCCGCCGTCCACCAGCGGTCGTCCGTCCGGTAGCGGTCCAGCACCTCGTCCACCCCTAGCCAGCGACCGTTGCGCAGGAGCGCGCTCGGGGCGCCGTCGACGCCCGCGCGCACCTCGACCTGCCGGGGAGCGTTCAGGCGTCGTAGGGTAGGAGGGCGTTCCGCTCCTCCGGGTGTCGGGACCACGGGTCCACCTCCTCGATGCGCCAGATCATCGGCCGGCCGTAGCGGGCGCGGAGCTGCCGGATGGCCTCGGCGATCTGGTTGAGGTTCTGCTTCGTGTCGTTGAAGAGCTTGGCCTGCTTCGCCACCTCCCGGCCGATACCGGTCAGGGTGACGGTGACGGTATCGACGGCCTGGGGCAGCTCCAGCAGCGCCAGGCGGGTCTTGAGCACGAGTGTCATGAGGCGCTCGTCCCCGGTGGGCTCCCGGAACGTCTCGAACCGCTCCCAGACGATGCGCTCCTCGGCCAGGAGCTGGACGTGCATGCGGCGCGCCGTGCGCCCTCGCAGGCGGCGGACCAGGCGCGCCAGGAGCTGCCGGCCGGCCATCGTCAGCGCCTCCGTCGTCGCCACGGGAGCATCGAAGCTCAGCCGGTCGCTGAGCGCCTGCTGGCGCTTGCGGGGGTGGAGCGGCTCCTCATCGATGCCGCTGGCCAGCTCCCAGAGGCGCTTGCCGGCGCGGCGGAACTGCGCCTCGACGGACGGCTGGGGCAGGGCGGCGACGTCGCCCAGCGTGCGTAGGGCGAGCAGATCGAGTCGTTGTATGACATCCAGATCGAAGGGGAGGAGGGAGACGTCCTTGTCCTGAAGGAACTCCTGCTCGTGGCCTTTCGGGACGACGCCGGCATCGCCCGGAGGGGTGATGGACGCGGCGGCCCAGGCGACGAACTTCCCTTCCGCGATGCCGGTGCCGGCGAGCAGGCCCGTCGCCCGGCGGGCCGCTTCGACCAAGTCTCCGGCCAGGACGAACTCGTCCTCGTAGTGGCCCTGGAGCCCTTGTATGTCGGCGTAGGCGCAGCCGAGCCCGGCGGGCTCGACCTGAGGAGCGACGTCCTCCAGACCGTCCAGCATCGCCTCGAACGCGGCGCGGTAGAGGGCGTGGTCGGCATCGATGAAGGCGGCGTGTGGGCAGAGGGCCTTCGCCTGCCGGAGCGGCAGCCCTTCGCAGACTCCCGCGGCGTCGGGCGACGCGTCGAGGACGGTGTGCCGGTCGTAGACGATGACCGGTCCGCCCGTGGTGGACGGGTCTCGCAGCGATTCCACCACGACGGCGAAGGAGGGGATGAGGACGCAGGCGATACGCACGGACGCTCCCTGGTACGCTCACAGAGGTGGCAAGGACGATTATATCAGAACGAATGTTCCATAGCAAGAAGGACAGGGAACTGACGCCGGCCCGCCCCGGCGTCAGCGTGCCTCAGGCGCCGGAGCGGCCGCGCGAAGCCCCTCCCTCACCCCGGCCTTCGGCCACCCCTCTCCCTCGTCCACGAGGGAGAGGGGCGAGGGTGAAGGGGTACCCGAAGCGACTTGGCGGTTGGCTCCCAACCAAGCTGGGACAGCGCTAGCCGCCGATCCGCTCGTTGTAGTCGGCGATGGCTCTGTTTGACTCCTCCTCGGCCTGGCGCAACGCGTCCTCCGGAGATTGGCCCTGCAGGAGCATGCGCTCGATGGCCGTCGTGATCGCCTCCCGCACCTCGGCGTAAGGGCCCATAACGGGGCCGGCGCTGGCCACATTGGTGACACCCGACAGCAACTGGTCGTAGGCCACCTTGAACTGGGGCCGCTCCGCCCAGAGTTCCGTCACCGGGGGCAGCTCAATCGCGGACTTCCGGATCGGAAGGTAGCCGGTCCCCGCGTGCCAGGTGGCCTGCTGCTCAGGCTCGTCCAGCCACTGGGCAAAGACGCGGGCGGCCTCCTGCTTCTCGGGGGACGAGTGGTTGGAGATCCAGAGAGAAGCGCCTCCAACGAGCACGCCACCCTCACCCTCGATGCCGGGCATCGGCGCCACACCGACTTCGACGTCGGGGAACTGGCCGCTCTCGAGCACCTGGTAGACCGAACCGAGGGCCGCCGACGAGCCGATGGTCATGGCGGCGTCCCCGGCGGCGATGGCCAGGAGGTGGTCGGCACCGGAGGGGTTCCGGCCCACGTTCAGAGCGAGGCCGTCATCCACCATGTCCTTGAGCCAGGTGAAGATCTCCAAGCCCAGGTCGTTGTTGAAGAGGACTTCGGTCGCGCGCGCATCCCGGCCGTTACCGTTGTTCACGTAGGGTTCGCCGGCCTTGGCGAACCACTGCTCCATGTACCAGGCGGACAACTCCATGGCCATGCCGTGATTGGCCGCACCCGAGTCCACAATGGCCTGCGAAGCCTCGCGCAGGTCCTCGAACGTGCGGGGCGGGTCCTCGGGGTCGAGGCCGGCCTTGGTGAACGCGGTCTTGTTGTAGTACAGCACCGGGTTCGAGACGTTGAACGGCATCGGCCATAGGGTGCCCTCCACCGTGTAGAAGGCGATGACCCGGTCCAAGAAGTCCGACGTGTCGTAGCCCTCCGCATCGATACAGGCCTGGGCCGGGACGGCGCTGCCGCTATCGATCATGATGCGATTGGCGGTGTCCTCCAGTTGGGCGATGTCCGGCAGGGCGCCGCCTCGGAGGGCGGTGATGTACTTGTCCAGCGCCTCGCTGTAACTGCCCTGGAAGATGGCGTTAACGCGCACCTTGTCTTGGGAGTCGTTGAAATCGCTCACCATGCGCTGCAGCGTCTCCTCGCTGGCCACTGTCATGGAATGCCAGAAGGTGATCTCGACCGGCGAGGTGGCCTGGTCGAGATAGCCTTGCGCGCACTCGACGGAGGGCTCCCCGTCGGACGGTGTGCCGTCCGTGACCGCGCCGCCGCCGCCTCCTCCTCCCCCGCAGGCGGCGAGTGCGAACGTGCAGATGAACAGACCGATGAGAGCGACCCAGATTCTGCCCCTAGTCATGCCGTGCTCCTTCACTAGCCTTTGATTGCTCCGGACGTTAGGCCTCTGATGAGGTGCTGCTGAAACAGGATCAGCAGGATGAACATGGGGATGGCAGCGACGACCGTGCCGGCCATCACGACGTTGAACTCGTGGATGTTGGTTGAGACGAGGGCGCGGAGCCCGATCTGCACCGTCCGGTACTCATCCCGGTTCGTGACGATCAGTGGCCAGAGGTACTGGTTCCACGCCATGAGGAAGGAGAACACGGACAGCGCCGCGACGGTCGGTCGCGAAAGCGGGACGACGACCCGCGTCATGAACCCGAAGTGCCCGTAGCCGTCGATGACGGCCGCGTCGCGCAGGTCGGATGGAACCGTGAGGAACGCCTGCCGGAGCAAGAACGTACCGAACGCGGTCGCCAGAAACGGCACGGTGAGGGCCTGGTAGGAATCGATCCAACCCAGCGACTCGATGGTCTCATAGTTCGGGATGATGGTGACTTCCCACGGCACCATGAGCGTGGAGAGGAAGACCATGAAGACGGCGTTGCGCAGCGGGAAACGGAGAAAGGCGAACGCGTAGGCAGCCAGGATGGACGTGACGACCTGGCCCACGGTGATGATGACGGACACGACAAAACTGTTGACGAGGTAGCGGCCAAGCGAGCCGGTCTCGAAGGCTTTTCGGTAGGTGTCCCACTGAGGGTCTGTCACGACGAGCGTGGGCGGGTAGGTGAATATCTTGTCCACGGGCTGCAGTGAGTTGACCACGGTCATGTAGATGGGCGTGAGGATCACGGCGGCCGCCAGCGTCAGCGCACCATACTGCGCAATGCGGGCGAGGACCCGGCCTGGATCGGCTTTCCGTCGCGGTGCTGCCGATTCGGTCGCCTCCATGGCGCGCATCTCAACTGCCATAGAACACGCGCCTTTCTAGGAAGCGGAACTGGATGAACGTCAGGCCTAGAACGAGCAGGAAGAGAACAACGGCCTGGGCGGCGGCCACGCCTTGGTTGAAGTTTCGGAAGGCCTCCGTGTAGATGGAGTAGACGATGACGTTGGTCCGGTCCAGCGGCCCGCCCTGGGTCAGCAGATCGATCTGCCCAAACGACTGAAACGCCAGAATGGTGAGCACGACGAAGGCAAACAGGAGGGTTGGCGAGAGCATCGGCAGCGTCACGTCAAAGAAGCGCGAGAGCCATCCCGCCCCGTCGATGCGGGCGCTCTCATAGAGCTCCTCCGGGATCGACTGCAGCCCGGCGAGCATGATGATGAAGGTGAAGCCGAGGTTGAGCCAGATGGTGGTGAACGAGACGGCGAAGAGAGCCCAGTCCGGGTCGTTAAGCCAGGAGATCGGCTCGAAGCCGGCTTCACGAAGCCCGTAGTTGATGAGCCCGATCTGCGGGTTGAGCAGGGTCAACCACATGACGGAGCCGACGGCCACGGAGGTGGCGATGGTCGATGAGAAGATCGTCCGGAAGAAGAGGATGCCCCGCAGCCGCTGGTGGGCAAGCAGCGCCAGCCCGAGGCCGAGAACCAATCCGCTGGGGACGGTGATGAGCGCGTAGAGGAACGTCACCCACAGGCTGTTGTGGAAGTCGCCGGACCTGAGGACATCGAAGTACTGCTCAAGTCCCACGAACCACCTGTGCTGGCCGAAGGGGTCGCTGCGAAAGAAGCCCAGGTAGAAGGTCTTCGCCAGCGGATAGAAGGCGAACGCGGAGAAGAGAATGATGGACGGCGCAAGCAGCAGGAACGCGTAGCCGGTCTCCTGGAGCCGCTGCGCCGTCAGCCAGCGCCGGACACCAGGCCGGCGCGACGTCGCGAGTGGCGTTGTGGGCCCGGCCATCATCCTATCCGCTGCTTGGTGGCAGGGTCGAACAGGTGAAGGTGCTCGGCCCTGGTAGTGAGTCGGGCGGTTGAGGCGACCGTCGGTGGAGTCTCCTCGGCCGGCAGTCTTACGACGATGGGCTGGCCGTCCGCGAGGTCGCAGATGACGTGGCGCTCGTGGCCCAGCGACTCCACCGACTTGACCCGCGCCTTCACAGGGCCGTCATCGATGTGGATGTGCTCCGGCCGGATGCCGACAATCACTTGCTCGAGCGAGTTGTCGTTCACGGCTTGGGCCAGGCGGGAAGGCAACGTGATGGAGACACCCGGTCCGGTTGCCGCCAGCGTCTCGCCCTCTCGAACCACCGTTCCCGTCACGATGTTCATGGGCGGGCTGCCGATGAACTGCGCCACGAACACGTTGGCGGGCTGCTCGTAGACCTCCTGGGGCGGGCCCACCTGCTGGAGGGCGCCGTAGTTGATGATCGCGATGCGCGAGCCCATGGTCATCGCCTCGACCTGGTCGTGGGTGACGTAGATGGTCGTGGTGGCCAGGCGCTGCTGGAGCTCGACGAGCTCGGCGCGCGTCTGGACACGTAGCTTGGCGTCCAAGTTTGACAGCGGCTCGTCCATCAGAAACGCCGCCGGCCGCCGCACGATGGCCCGGCCGAGGGCGACCCTCTGACGCTGCCCGCCCGAGAGCTGAGCCGGCTTACGGCCCATCACCTCGGTGAGTTCGAGCATCTCGGCGGCTTCGTTGACCAACTCGTGGCGCTCGGCCTTCGCGATCTTGCGTTTGCGCAGGGGAAACTCGATGTTCTCCCGCACGCTCATGTGCGGGTACAGAGCGTAGCTCTGGAACACCATGGCGATGTCCCGCAGCTTGGGGTCGATGTCGTTCACCACCCGCTCGCCGATGGCGATGGTGCCGGCAGTTGGCTCCTCGAGCCCGGCCACCAGTCGCAGGATCGTGGACTTGCCGCAACCTGACGGGCCGAGAAGCACCAGGAACTCCTGGTCGCGCACCTCCAACGACAGGTCGTCTACCGCCACGACCTGTCCGAAGAGCTTGCTGACCTTCTCGAATACGACCCTAGCCATGGCTCCAGAGAGACAACACCTCGAGTGCCGTGATCAAAACCAACGATGATCCTACCACGTCCGGGGCGCTTGAACGCAGCCTGATGGCGGCAGGGACGCTCTATATCAGGTTCAGGATAGAGGGGAGCCCGGCCAGGCTCGTGATGACGGCATGAGCACCGGGCGTAGCCGGTGGCTCGGCGGATACGAGCACCGTCCGTGCGCCCGCCTCGGCTGCGAAGCTGAGCTGCTCCTCCGAGTCGTCCACCACCAGCGCGGCCGCCGGCTCGACGCCAACGTCAGCGAACAGGCGTTGGTAGAAGCGAGGGCTGTCCTTGCGCACGTTGAGGAGGTCGGGGCCGTACAGACGCGGCGGGAAGAGCTCCCGTACACCCATTCCCGCGAGATAGCCCGCCAAGTGCCCTGAGGACGAGCCGGATGCCGTGTTCAGCGTGTAGCCATGCGCATGCAGCTCGCGAAGCGTCTCGACAGCGCCGGGATAGGCAGCGCGTACTCTTGGCACCACGTAGGCTTCTGTCTCCTCGGCTGTGCACAGGCAGTCTTCGTCGGCGGGAGCGGCCACGCCGACGTGCTCGCACATCTCGCGCAGCCAGCGCTCTCGCTCCCTGGTCCAGAACTCCGAAAGCACTGGGTAGCCGTCCCCGCTGGTGTCTCGGAGCGCCCGCTCCCACCGCTGCCAACAGCCCTCAAACACGACCCTATTGGCCTCGGCCCACGCGGCGCGGTCGCCGCCCAGCCTGGGCGACAGGTACTCGCCCACGAGCCGCTGCCACTCGGGCGCCCTGTGGTTGTTGTCGCTGATGACGCCGCCGTCGTCCAGGAATACGGCTGAGACCCGAAGTCGGCGGTCGCTCACAGTGCCAGGTTGTCTAGATGACACGTGTCGTTCAGCCCGGTCAGGCGGACTCGGGTTCGGACACGAACGTCGAACGCACTGTCCATGACCTCAACGGTGGTGATGGAGCAGTTGGCGATGTTGAACGGCGCCGGGCGTACGACCGGCATTCGCAACGTATCGCGGACGAACGCCCCTATCACGCCTCCGTGCGTGACTGCTGCAACCGTCTCGCCAGAGTGGGCCTGAATGATCGCTCCTGTGATGCGACGCACGCGTTCCTCGAAGTGGTCGTCGGGCTCCAGGCCGGCCATGTCGAACGTCACCTTCTCGCCGGCCCGGGCCCGCGCGTAGTCGGGGTAGCGCGCCCGGATCTGGTCCCGGGTGAGCCCGCCCAGTTCGCCGATATCGCGTTCCACTAGATCCGGCCGTTCCTCAAGCGGCAGCCCGAGCCGGCTTGCGACGATCTCCGCCGTCTCGCGTGCCCGCTTGAGGGGGCTGGCGTAAAGGGCGGCGATGGGCATCCGCGAGAGCCGGTCGGCGAGCATCTCGCTCTCGCGTCGTCCGCGTTCGTTCAGAGGGAAATCGACGTGGCCCTGGAGCCTCTTCTCGGCGTTGGCCGATGACTCGCCGTGGCGGATCAAGAGCAATCGCATCAATGGACCGGCCTCACGCCCACGAGTATACACTCGCCAGAGGGGAAACGCCGTTACGGGTGCCGAAAGGGGCCCCCTGACGTGGCGATTCTTGCCCGCTGGGCGGGGCGTGGATAAGCTACAGGTGTGCGTGGCGAATAGAGGTAACCAGCGTTTTGTCGCCGCGCGCATAGAAAGGACAATTAATGGCTGACCGTTCTCCAACGAGGCCGAAGGTGGACCGAAAAGCGCGCCTCCAGATCCCCCGCCAACCGATGCCGAAACAGGACCCGAAGACGCGCATTCACAACTGGAACGAGACGTATCTGCCCATCGACCTCGAGGTGGCGAAGATCGAGGCGGAGCGCTGCATCCAGTGTCCGAACGCACCCTGCAGCAAGGCCTGCCCGCTGGGCAACGACATCGCGGGGGCTCTGTGGAAGCTGGAGCAGGGCGACGTAATGGGAGCGGCCGAGGTCTTCCATCAGACAAGCAACCTGCCGGAGGTATGTGGCCGGGTCTGTCCGCAGGAGCAGCTCTGCGAAGGGCACTGCGTCGTCGGCAAGAAGCACCCGCCGGTTGCCATCGGACGGATGGAAGCGTTCGTCGCGGACTACTACCGCAAGAACGGCGGCTACGAGGTCAAGAACACGCCGGAGCCGACGGGGAAGCGTGTGGCCGTCGTCGGGGCCGGGCCGGCAGGACTGGCCGTGGCCGAGGAGCTGGCACAGGACGGCCACAAGGTCACGGTCTTCGATGCCTGGTCCGAGGGCGGCGGCGTCCTTCGCTACGGCATCCCCACGTTCAAGCTGGAGAAGACGCTCTTGGACGAGTATCTGGAGCGCCTCCGGAAGATGGGGATCGAGTTCGTCGGCGACACATACGTCGGGCGTGACGTCACGATCGATGGGCTGTTCGAGCAGGGCTACGACGCCGTCTTCCTGGGCCATGGCGCCAGCAAGGGCAGCCGGCTGGACGTGCCCGGCGCAGACCTGCCCGGTGTCATCCTGGCTACGGAGTATCTGGTGCGGGGGAACCTCCCTCCGGAGCAACTCCCGGAGTCGATGAGGGAACCGCTGCCGCCGAGCCAGAGGTCCCTGGTCATCGGAGGCGGCGATACGGCGATGGACTGCGTTCGAACGGCGACGCGGCTGGGCGCCAAGGAGGTGACCTGCGTGTACCGGCGGACGGAGGCGGAGATGCCGGGCCGGAAGGACGAGCGGGTGCACGCCTGGGAGGAGGGTGTGCGCGTCGAGTACCTGGCTGCGCCGCTGCGGTTCGAGGCGGGACCCGACGGCCGGGTCGCGCGGGCTCACTTCGCAAGGACCGAGCTGGGAGAGCCGGACGAGAGCGGACGCCGTCGGCCGGTGCCCACGGGAGAGGAGTTCGTGGTGGAGGCGGACACCATCGTGATCGCGATCGGCTATCGAGTGGATGAGGAAGTAGCCGAATCGGCCGCGGTGGAGCGCAGTTGGGATCAGGTGGTGGTCGGCGAGGAGACAGGGCAGACGAGCCGCGCCGGCGTGTACGCGGGCGGGGACTGCGTGAACGGTGCGGACCTTGTGGTGACCGCACTGGCGGGCGGCCGCCGCGCCGTCAGGTCGATGCGCACGTATCTTGCTGAGAAAACATAACCGGCTCCTCGGGGAAACACGGCGAGCGGCGGCTCAAGAGCAGCCGCATAGCAGGAGGTGACGCGTTCATGGCCAGCGTCAGCGTAGGACAGCAAGCACCCGATTTCACGCTGCGAAACGAGGATAACGAGGAGGTCACCCTTTCCGCACAGCGGGGCACGCCCGTGGTGCTGGTCTTCTACACGGCCGACTTCTCGTCAATCTGCACGAGTGAGATGTGCGGCATTCGAGACGACTACTCGTCGTTCCAGGAGAAGGGCGCCAAAGTGTTCGGCATCAGCAGGGACAGCCGCTGGGCGCACAAGGCGTTCAAGGAGAAGGAGGGGCTGAAGCACTCGCTGCTGGCGGACATGAAAGGCGAAGTGGCCCGGCTCTATGGGTGCTGGAACGAGGAGATGGGCGTCTCTGAGCGCTTGACGGTGGTCATCGACTCGGACGGCCGGATCCGCTACCTGACCCACAATCCGCCTTCCGAGGCTCGGGACCACAGAGAAGCGATCGCGGCTCTGGACTGAGTCGCCCCCGCGAAGACAGCCGCCACCGACCGCCCGGCGGGACGCCCGCGCCTTGTTCACCCGAGGCGCTGTAGAGTATCCTGTGCCGGGAGTCGCGATGGCGCTGGAACGAAAGCTGATCTTCACCGCGGACAACGTCTACTGTCCTGTTCGGGCGACACTGGCGGTACTGGGACAGAAGTGGGTGCCGCACATCATCTACGAGCTCATGTCGGCCAAGCGCCGCTTTAACGAGCTGGCGGCCGTGGTTGGTGGCTGCAACTCGCGCACGCTGCGCGATCGTCTCAAGAGCCTGGAGGCGCTCGGGATCGTCAACCGTCGCATCATCGAAACGATGCCGCCCTGGGTCGAATACGAGCTGACCAGCAAGGGGCGCGAACTGGGACAGGCGCTGACTCCCCTGGAGGAGTGGGGACGGAAGTACATGGGTGCGGAGAGCGTCTAGGCGCTGCGATGGCCGTCCCAGCTCGCACACCCCTCCCCGAGCTTGCGAAAGGACATACGTTCCCGGCCACCCGGTTCGAGCTGGCGGAGGAGGATGTTGCTGCCTATCTGAGTGCGGTTCAGGACCAGAATCCGGTGTACTCGGAGCGCAGACTGGCGCCGCCTCTGGCGGTGGCCGCAGGCGCGCTCGGCGCGTTGCTGAACCTGATTGAGTTGCCCGCCGGCACCCTTCACACCGGCCAGGAGATGGAGGCGCGGAGCGCCGTCCCGATCGGCGCCGCGCTCACGCTTGAGGGGCGCATCGCGCAGCGCTCGGAACGGGCAGGCCTCGTCATCAGCATTATCGAATTCGAGGTGACGCCCGCCGGCTCGGATGCTGCCGCCGTGACGGGCCGAACGACGGTGATGACGCCGGCGGTGCCGGGCTCCGGAGGCGCAAGGTGAGTTCACCCGAAGTGGCGCCCGTCGTCAAACACGTGACGCAGGAGCAGATCAGGCGGTATGCCGACGCCACGGGCGACCACAACTCCATTCATGTGGATGAGGCATTCGCGAGCGCGACGCCGTTCGGCGGCACCATCGCGCACGGCATGCTGGTGCTCGCGTCGATTTCGGAGATGATGGCGGCAGCCTTCGGGGAGGCCTGGGTCGCAGGCGGAAGGCTGCGCGTGCGGTTCCGGGGGCCGGCCCGCCCCGGTGACGCCGTCACCGCGAGCGCGAAGGCGCAGGCATCTCGCGAGGCCGGCATGCTGACCTACGCCGTGGAGTGCCGGAACCAGCAGGACGAACTGCTCATCAGCGGCACTGCTGAGGTACGCGAAGGTGTCTGAGCTGCCCAGCCCATCCCGCATGTGCTTCGGTTGCGGCACTGACAACCCACGCGGGCTTGCTCTGCGCTTCCGGCTGGAAGACGGCCGCGCGATCGCCGACTTCACGGCACCGGACGACCTTCAAGGTTACCCCGGTCTGGCCCACGGCGGCGGTGTTGCCACCATGCTGGATGAGGCGATGAGTTGGGCCGCGTACGCTCAGGGGATCTGGGCGATGACGTCGCGATTGACGCTGCGCTTCCGGCAGTCGGTGCCGGTGGGTGAGCCGCTCACGGTGAGCGGGTGGGTAACTCGAAAGCGCGGACGCTTCCTGGAGACACGCTCCGAACTACGTTCGAAGCAGGGGTCGTTGCTCGTCGAAGCGGACGGCATGTTCGTACGAGCTGGGGGCGGGACGGCGTCGGAGTCGAGCCGCCGCTAGGGTCGGCCCGTCTCCCGCACAACTACGGGTCGCCAGACCGAAACGATGACATCGCTCCAGGAAGGTCGTGCGTAGGCGACACGGTCGGCGGTTCGCAGAATGCGCTGCGCAAGAGCCCTCGGGAGCCGCTGCAAGACTCTTCCCCAACCGTAGAACATACAGAGCAGCGAGATGCCGTAGGCGCGCTCAAGCACGAAGTCGCTGCCTCCGAGCTCCCGGATCACCTGCCAGTCCCCCTTGAACGTATGGTCGGCCGGGATCTCCCAACAGGGCCAGTCGGCGCAGTGATGCAAACGAGAGAAGCGGGCGATGGGGTGCAGCAGGCGTCCCAACCTGCAGGCCAAGCCCTCGAAGTTGTTGAGCGAGACGATAACGCGACCGGATGGCTTCACCACACGCGCCGCCTCCCGCATGAACGCGCGCCGGTCGGCGAAGTGGTCCAGCGCGGCTTGGCAGGCGAGCGCGTCCAGGGACCCGTCGGCGAACGGCAGGCGCTCGCCGATGGCCCGCACGAGGGTAACGGGCGCCTCCGTTTCTTCACCGGTGAGCCGTGAGACGCCCAGCATGTGCGCCGAAGGGTCGACGGCAAAGGTCTCCCAGCCGAGCTTCGCTAGGCGGAACATCTCTCGCGACGCGCCTGAACCGACATCGAGCACGCGGCCGGGTGGACGCTTCGCCACCGTCTCCACAGTGGCGTCGCTGATGCGGCGGTAGAGGTACTCCAGGTCGGGCAGGAGCGGGCCGGAGACGAAGTGCTCGAGCTGGTAGTCGGTGTCGACCTGCGGGAGCGTCATGTCGCGAGCATGGTAGAGGAAGAGTGTGCCGGGAACAAGCGAACGTAGGAGACGACCCGGCTACTGCTCCGGCTGCGGCTGCCTTTGTTTGGGGGCGAAGCCGTGCCGCATCGTGTTCTCGGTGATGGTGCGCGGCTCCATGAACTGCCTGACGTAGTCCGGCCCGCCGGCCTTTGAGCCTATGCCGGACATGGCGAAACCTCCAAACGGGTGGCGCGCCACCATGGCGCCCGTGCAGCCTCGGTTGATGTACAGGTTGCCGACCCGAAACTGCTCGCGGGCCAGCTCGATGTGCGAACTGCTGCGGCCGTAGAACGATCCGGTCAGGGCGTAGGGGGTGTCGACCGCGATCTCGATGGCTTCCTCCACCGTCGAGGCGCGCACCATCGCGAGCACCGGCCCGAAGATCTCCTCTTGCGCGATGACCGCCTGGGGACTGACGTCCCCGAAGATGGTCGGCGGCACGTAGAAGCCGCCGTCCTCCGGCGTGGTGCCCTGGAAGAGCAGCGTCGCCTCGCCCCGGCCGATCTCGATGTAGCGCTCGATGCCCTCCTGAGCTTGCGCCGTAATGACGGGAGGTACGGCAGTGGTGGGGTCATCCGCCGGGCCGACGCGCAGGCTGCGCGTAGCCTCCACGACTCTCGAGACGAGACGATCGTGGACGGCATCAAGGGCGATGACCCGGCTGCACGCGCTGCACTTCTGGCCCGCGTAGCCGAACGCGCTCTTGACGATGCCAAGGACCGCCTGATCGAGGTCCGCATCCGCATCCACGATGATGGCGTTCTTGCCGCCCATCTCGGCGATGACCTTCTTGATTCCCCTTTGACCTTCCTTCGTCTGTCCGGCCGTCTCCACGATCCACAGGCCGACCTCGCGGCTGCCGGTGAAGGCGATGAGGTCGACTTCGGGATGCTCCACGAGGGTGGCTCCGACTGCGCTGCCGGGGCCCGGCAAGAACTGGACTACTCCCGGTGGAGCTCCCGCCCGGCAGAGGATATCGACAAACCGGGCCGCGATAAATGGGGCGGGCCCGGCCGGCTTGAGAATGACAGCGTTCCCGGCCACGAGCGCCGCCGTGGTCATTCCGCAGGGAATGGCCAAGGGGAAGTTCCAGGGGGAGATGATTGCCGCCACGCCACGCGGCTGGTATCGATACTGGTTGTACTCTCCTGGGACCGAGGGGAGGTCTGGGAGGTCCGCGATGACGATCGCGTCGCGGGCGTAGTACTCGAGGAAGTCGATGGCCTCCTCGATATCGGCCGCGGCCTCACGCCAGGGCTTGGCTTCTTCCAGGGTCTCGATGGCGGCCAGCTCGTGGCGCTCGTTCCGCATGATGGCCGCCGCGTCGAAGAGCACCTGTGCCCGTTCCCTCGCCGGTCGGTCGCGCCAGGCCGGGAACGCCTCTCTGGCGGCCTGGATGGCTTGACGAGCTATCTCGATATCCGCCTGTCCCACGTCGCAGACGACCTCGTCTGGGCGGGCCGGGTTCACGCTCGGCTGATGGTCCCGCGTGGCCACGTGCTCGCCGGCAACAAGCGGGCCGCACGTCTCGGGAAGGCGCGACTTGAGCTGGTCGATGGCGTCTCCTAGAACCCGCCGCCCTTGTGACTTGTGGAAGGGCACGGCGGGCGTGTTGCGAAAGATCGGCGGGATGTCGGGGAGCTGGACATGAGGGACGTGCACGGCCGGTGGCTCCCGGGCCGGTGCCGCATCTGGCGCGGCCAGCAGCGCGGGGGTTGGAGAGCCGCCCTCGAACATCTCAAAGAGCCAGGACTGGCTGGAGGCGTTTTCGAGCAGGCGTCGCACCAGGTAGCCCATGCCCGGGATAAGCTCGCCTACCGGGGTGTAGATGCGGACCCGCTCGTAGGAAGCGATCGCCGCTTGCAGCGCCTCTGCCATTCCATGCAGGAGCTGAAACTCCAGGGCGCGGGCGGGCAGGCCCCGTTCGCGCGCGGAAACAATGGCGTGGGCGACAGAACGGGCATTGTGTGTGCCGAACGCCGGGTACAGGTGAGGGTACGCATCGAGCAGAACCTCGGTGCAACGCTCGAAGTTGACGTCGGTCTCGGCCTTGCTTTGGAACACGGGGGCGGGCCACCCGTTCTGCTCATTGACGATGCGCTCCTCGTCCCAGTAGGCGCCCTTGACCAGACGGATCGTGAGCGGGGCGCCGCGTTCTCTGGCGAACTCCGCCAGATCGCGCACGTCGTCCGCGGCCTCGTATAGGTAGGTCTGCAGGGCTATCCCAAGATGCGGATAGCCCGTGAACTCCGGCTCGGCGAGCAGATCGCGGAGGATGCGAAGCGTGAGCTCTCTGTGCGCGTACTGTTCCATGTCCACGTTGACGAAGGCCTCCGCCTCGACGGCGCGGCGCACGATCGGGCGCAGGCGGTCGCGAACGCGCGCGCTCGTCTCGGCGGGCGCGAGGGAGTTGAACTGCGAGTAGAGCGACGTGAGCTTGATCGAGATGTTGAGGCGGGGAACGGCGCCCCACGGCGCCTCATCGATGTCCGGCCTGGCAGGCCAGCGCCGGACAACACGGTGGAGCGTGTCCAGGAGCTCAAGATAGCGGGCCTGGTATTCGTCCGCCTCGGCCTCGCTCACGGTTGCCTCTCCGAGTACGTCCAACGAGAAGCCCAGGCCCTGGCGGTGTAGCCTTCCCAGAAGGGGGATCGCTTCCTTCGCCGTGCGACCGGCTATGAACCGGCGGCCGACCTGGAGCACACTGCGCCGGACGAGACGGGCGAACCCCGGCCGGGCCAGCTCGCTCCACGAGAGGGCGGTGCTGAGGCCGCGGGGCAGCAGGCTGCGGTTCTCGCCGCCGAAGTAGTCGCGAAAGTGGCCGACGATGGCGTTCTGGTCTTCGAGCATGGGAAAGACATCGACGAAGCGCAGGATCTGCGTCTTGAGCGCATCGTTGGACACGGCGCGGCGGAGGAGTTGCTCGTACCACCACTCGCCCTCCCAAAGGCGAGGACGGTGGCGGTCCATGACCTCGATCAGTTCGCTTCCCAGACGCTCGATCTCTTGCTCGGTCTCATAGCTAGCCATACGTCTCGCTTCACCAAGGCGGTTGCCCTGGCGGTCTCCTCCTTAACGGGTTATGTGGTCGATTATACACTAGCCCGCGCGATGGGCCTTCTGTGGCGGGGGGTGTGTGCGCAGGGTTGGCCAGGCCAGGCCGCGGGCTATCACTCTGCGGCTGCTGGGATGGTCTTGCCGAAGCGGGCGTTCGGCGTGCCGTTCTTTGGTATGGACGCCGGACGGCGGCACTCTACGAAATGGGAGGTATGAGGCCGGCGTCGATCTGGAGGATAAGCGCGGCGTCGACGGCGTTGATGATGTGGTCGAGGTTGACGTCCGCGGCGTCGAGGCAGTCGAGTGCGGACACCAGGCTCGCGCTGAACTGGAGGACAAGCAAGGCGTCGATGGCGTTGACGCTGCCCCCGCAGTCCACGTCGGCGATCGCGATATGAGGCGTGATGCCTTCGCTGAAGGTACAGGGGCTGAGCGCCCGGCAAACGTGAAGCCGATAGCTGGTGAGCGCATCGCCGCCGCCTGTGATCCTTATGTCGTAGGTTACTAGTTCGCCGACATCCCGGTACTCATCTCCTGGAGCGAGTGCCACATCCGGCCCGTCGGAGGGAGAGATGACTATGGAGATCGGTCCGGCCTTTTCCGTGACCTTGATCCCGATGTGCTCGTCCAGTATGGCGAACAGGGTGGAGAATGACCAGGTATCGGTGGCGCCGGGGCACAGGTCTCCCTGGACAGTGGCGGTGTGGTTGGGCGTGCCGTAGCCGGTAAGAACGAGCGGCCAGCCCCCGCCGGGCGTGGGATCAGAGCATTCGAAGCCCGCAGGCCCAACCCGCGGGCCGGCTGGGCCAGCACCGCTCTCCGTGAGAGGGGTCCGGGGTGGGCTCGCGCCGAGAGCGCCGACCGACGCCAACGCCGCAGTGACGGCAAGGATGGTGACCAGGAGCAGGCGAATGCGCACGGGTCCGTTCTCCTTCCAGTCGGTGTGAGGCCAGAGTATCGCGAGCCGGGCCGGCCCACAACCCAGCATCACGTTCGGTTGCGAGGGGGATGGCTGTGGCGGGAGGGCGGGCGAGAGAGCGCGAGGTGACAGTAGGCCCCAGGAATCTGGAACCGATTCGGGCTAGGGCCCTTGTGTGAACCAGTCGATAGACACGCCGATTCCCCGCGGCCAGTTTGTACGCAGGTTCACAAGGAGGGCGTGCAATGGCTACACAGGCACTCATGCAAGCACTGGGTCGTAGCGTCGCAATGGAAGGCTCTGCCGGGCGACCGGCCGCTGAGGTGCGGGAGGGGCAGGTTCTCTCGCCTATGCGCTTTCAGCTGCTGGACGCCCTCCTGGTCCGGCCGGACCACTCACCGGTCGCGACCAGGCGGCGGAGGCAGCGGTCGGTCTTGGGTCTCCTCGCTCGCCGGCCGGCCAGGGCGAAGCCGGTCCCGACGCGGCTCGTGGGAATCGGGTGACGCCCAGCGCCCTCAGGTCTGACCCAGCCGTCTGATTCCTACGGACGCACGCATGCTTGCTACCCGCGCTCCGCCGGCCGGCCGCGGGCGTGATGGACGGGCGGGCGGTGGCGTCTATGAGGCCAGGCTACTATCATGCACGCAGCGCGAGGGCCTGGTTCGCGCCGGGCGAGAACTCTTTTTTGGGGAAAGGAGTCTGGGTAATGATTTACGAAGGCATCCTCTTCGAGCAGCGGGACGGGGTGGCCACCGTCACCCTCAATCGACCTGAGAAGCTCAACGCCCTCACGAACGTCATGCTGGAGGGCATCCTGGATGCGGCAGCCAGGGTGGCCTTCGACGAGAAAGCGCGCGTGCTCGTCATCCGCGGTGCCGGGCGCGGATTCTGCGCGGGTGACGATCTGAGCGGCATGGGGGACTTCCCACGGCCGATACCGCCGGGCTCGACGGCGGCGACGGAGTACCAGCACAAGCTGGTGAAGACGTTGCGATCGCTGCTCAAGCCGGTCGTGGCCTCGATTCACGGCGTCTGCCTCGGCATGGGTCAGGACATAGCGATGAGCTGCGATCTCCGGATCGCGGCGCAGGGCGCCCGCCTCGGCGAGCCTCGCATCCTGCGCGGGATGCACGTGACCACCGGCAGCACGTATCTGCTGCCACGGGTGGTGGGGCTCTCGCGGGCGATGGAGATGCTCATGACGGGCCGGTTTGTGGAGGCCGATGAGGCGCTGCGGATCGGCCTGGTGCACCGGGTTGTGCCGGACGAGGATCTGGAGGACGCCACCCTGAAGCTGGCCGGTGAGCTCGCCCGCGGCCCCACCAAGGCATACGGCCTGATCAAGCGCCAGGTGTACGACGAGTACGACATGCAAATCGACGACGCCATGCGCGACATGCTCTACTGTCGACGGGAGAGGCTCGAGGACGCGGACGAGGGGGTCAAGGCATTCCTGGCCAAGCGGGAACCTCGGTACACCGGGCGATGACGCCTATCCGGACGTCTGTATCCCGCGGCCTCCTCACCATCGCAGGACTGATCGTTCACCGTCCCGATCCGCACGCCTTCGATCCCGACGGCAACGGCATCGGCTGCGAGGGCTGGTCGATCCTCGGCTGAGGCCAGCTAGGCCGTTCTCGGACGGCTCGTGGGCTGACACAGGACGAGCCGCGGCTCCTGGAGCGGTTGGAGGCGGGGCTGCGCCGGATGCATTCGCTGGGTTCGTCGGCCGCGCCGGCCTCCCCACCATGCTCCCCAACCGGCTGCCCCTCCCGCGAGGACGGCACCCGCGAGCAGCCAGGTCCACCAGGGCTGTGAGGACGTTGCTCCGGGCGAGGATAGCTCTTCCGCGGGCACGACGAGAGCGCTTCGGCCGCGGCGGATGACCGGGGTCGCTTGGGGGGTCGGCGCCGCAGCGTGGTCGACCACCGCCGAGGCGACTTGGGATGCGCTTGACGAACCTGCGGCAGTCGATGCCCGCCGGGCACTCGCGGCGCTGCCGCTGTCGCTGACCGGCGCCTGGGCTGCCGGCGCGGCCGGTAGCGGCGGCTGCGCGGCGGGCAGGAACGAAACGTCGTCGACGTAGATGAGCGCGCTGGTCTCAGAGACGGGCCGGAGCAGGATCCGGGCCTTGGCCGAGTGTGCTCGCGGCGGGGCCTGGACGGGTCCGGTGGTGAGATATCGATAGCCCGGCTCCGGCCCGACCAGTTTCTCGGTGGAGTCCGCCGTCGCGAGGGCGCTGCCGCTGCCATCGGAGGCCGTGTACCAGGAGATACGGAGCAGGGCAGCCTCCACCCACGGGTCGCCCTGATAGACGTAGCCCTCCAGCTCGTACCAAGCCGTCGGTGTCACCGGGACTGTCTGGAACAGCCATTTCGTGCTGCCGGTCGAACTGTAGAGGGCGGCCGCGAACCGGCCTGTGCGTACCGGCTCCTCGACCAGCGATAGCACGCCGCCGTACTTGTCCCATGCTATGGGCATCCCCTCGTCAGCCGCCTCGAACCCGCCGTTGACGAGCAGGCCGTGCGAGGGGGTGGGCGAGGATACGGGCTCTGCGGGGCCAGGCGCCGGCGGACTGGCCGGGCTAGGAGGAGGCGCGGGAGAAGGCGTCGAAGACGGAGCCGGCGAGGCGCTGGGACTGGGGGAAGGCACCGGAGTGGCCGACGCCGTCGGCTGGGTGCCCGGTTGCGGCGTAGCGGTCACCGGCGCCGTCGCTTGGGGAGCGGGGCTCGGCGTCGCGGCGGGCGTGGTCGTGGGCGCGGGTGTCGGAGTGGGCGGAGGGCTGGGCGTCGAGGTCGCGGAGGCGGCGGGCGGAGGCGTGGAGGTCGCCGTCCAGGTGGGTGTCGGCGGCTGCGAGGCGGGCAGGAGGGAGACATCATCGGCGTAGATGAGGGCATTTACTTCGGAGACGGGCCGCAAGAGGATCCGGACCCTCGCCGAATGCGCGCCCGGAGGCGCCTGGACGGGACCGGTCGTTAGATATCGATACGCCGGCTCGGGATCGCTCAGTTGTGCAATGGAATCGACGGTGGCGACCGCGCTCCCGCTGCCGTCGGGGCTCGAGTACCACGAGATGCGCAGGAGGACCGTCTCAACCCACGGGTCGTCCTGATAGACGTAGCTCTCCATCTCGTACCAGGCCGTCGGGGTCACGGCAACGGTCTGGTAGAACCACTTGGTGCTCGCGGTGGAGCTGAAGAAGGCGGCCGCGAAGTCGCCGCTCCGGACGGGGGCATCGACCTGGGCCAGCAGGCCGCCGTTCGTCTCCCAGCCTACCGGGATGCCGTCCGTCGCCGCCTCGAAGCCGCCGTTGACGAGGAATCCATGCGACGGCGTGAGGGTGGGGGAGGGCGTGGGTGGCGCGATCGGAGACACGGTGGGCACGGGCGAGGGGGACGTCTGCGTCGAGGTGGGCGCGGGAGTTGCGGTGGACGTCCTCGTAGGAGTTGTGGTGGCGGGGGAGACGGTCGCGGTCGGGGACGGCGTGACGGATGCCGTTGGCGAGGGTGTGGGGGTAGCCGGCGCGGTGGGCGTGATAGTCGCCGTCACGCTAGGCGGAGGCGTGGGCGTTGCGCATGCCTCCGTTTGCTCGACCTGCGTGAGTCTGAGGTCATCGAAATAGGCGAAGGCGCCAGAAGTGCCGGTGTGCCCTTCGACTCTGATGAGCACCTGGATCTCGGATGCGCCGCAGGGAATGGTGGCGTCGATTGCACGCTGTGAGTATTCTCCGCCTAGACCGTCGAATGAAATGGTTTGTTTGAAATCGCGGCTATTGTCCGGCTTGGTCCACTCGATCCGCAGCAAAGCGAACTCGACCCGCTCGTCGTTGACCAGCCCCCAGCCGCTGAGTTCGTAGGTCCAGCCCGGATCAAGGTTCACGGTCTGGAAGGCACGTGCGGGGGAGTGGACCTGGCCGGCCGTGAGCTTGGCGGCGCGGACTCCATCGGCAACCGGGTCTGGAGCCGTCACGATGTCGAGGCTGCCGTCAAGCACGAACCAGCCAACGGGATCGCCGCTGCCCCAATCCTCAAAGCTTCCGTTCTGGAGCAGGTTCTCGGGGGTATGTTCAGCTAGGGCGAGCGCCACCACGGCTGACGCCAGCGCCGCCAGCAAACATCCCAACAACAGCGGTACGCGCGCCAATCCGCTCGCCTTCCCTGGCGGGGCTTCGGGCTTCTTGCCCTATCCGGCTCCTCCCGGCGTGCCCAGCCCCGCCTGCAACACGCCGAGTGAGGGCTGCCTCGGGCTTCTAGCTCTTTGTCTCCGGCGCAACCGGCCGGGCTGCGACTGGGGCCACCAAAACCTCGTCGACGTATGTGCGTGCTCTTCGACGGCCTTCCCGCACGGAGATGGGACGGTGTCGCATGGGGTCGCGCGGAGTGATCGGGCTGGGCATTGCCACCTCCGGCCGGGGCTAGCGGCGGATGCGGAGGTGTCGCACGAAGAGCGTCTCGCTCAACACGTGCGTCTCCTCCGTTGCCTCATCCTCCTTCGGGACGACTTCTCCCTTGGTCCGCTTGGCAGGCATTCTCGGCATCGATGGACCTCGGTTGAACACGCCCCGCACCATGCGTCGCAGGATCGCCTCCGCGATCGTGCCGACGGCCACGACGGCCGCCCCCTTGGCGACCACGGAGGGTACGGACAGCTCTCGCACGGCGGGAAGATGCGGGCCTTCGCGCACCGATGGCAGTTGGTTCTCGCGGAGGGACAATCCGCAGTGGCGACAGAAGTTGTCCTCCGGGTCGCAGACGAGGGAGCATCGGCTGCAGAGCAGCGTCTCCGCCGAGGGGGTGTCGCCGTTCTCGTTCATGGCTCGGCTATTATAGCGGGTAATGCCTAGCGCAACAACGCGCTGGAGATCGACCGGGTCGCCACACCAAGTCAGGGTGTTGGAAGCGGACGAAGCCGGGAGAAACGACCGATCCAGCGAGTTGCAGTGGGCGGTCGGAACTGAGGAACGAGGCATCTCGCGGGTGATTCGGTTGAGGTGAGTACGTACCCTTGCGTTAATGGCGGGGGATGCTCTAAGATTAGCATGCAGGAAGCGGAGTCCCGAGGAAGGAACCTCCTACCGAGACTCTGACCTGTGCGGCCCGTGTCAGGTCCCCCCGCCACCAGTCCCTGGCACGGGTCCAATCTTCTCGGATCCCTTTGACACCTGAGTTGGCTTGCTGAGCGGCCTAGCTTGTCGCCAGCAGAGGCGCTACGGCTGCGTCGATCTCGGCCGTCAGGTCGACGCCGCGTGGCAGCTCGTGACCATTTGCGTCTACCACGCGTCGGTCTTGGATGCGCACGCGGCCCTGAGCAAAGGCTCGTAGCGTGGCCACGACCAGAGGGATCTCTCGTTCGGCTCCGTGGCGCCGGATCTCACGGAAGAGCGGGTGATCTTCGCCCTCGGCCTGCAGGAGTTCGGACGATGAGCGACCCCCCAGTGCTTCCCAGAGCGGATCAAAGGCCGGTCCTTGGAGCGGGTAGGTGCAGAAGGCGGCCGGCGGGCCGCGGTCGAGCTCCTCGGTCGCCAGGTTGAGGAGTACGCCGCTGCGCTCGGCTCGCTTGTCGATCAGCTCCCAATTGACCTCCTTCCAGGTGCCGACCGGCCCGCCCGGTTCGGCTGGATGGAGATTGAGGAGCGTGTAGCGGTTGCACACCTCGCCGGTGAAGATCAGCATGTAGCCGGCCAGCATGCCGATGTCGAACGGGTATGGCGCGACCAGCTCCGCAACCTCGCGGTCGTACTCGGCGCGCCAGGGGGGAAGCGGCTGGCCGGGCGTCGAGAGGGCGCCGCCCCGGTCGCGGCGGAACCGGCGCGACGATAGGGTGAGGCAGCGCAGGCCGAAGGAGTCGACCAGGTCGAGGTAGCTGTCGACGTCCTCATACTCGCCTCGTTCGCGGTTGCAGAAGACGAACGCGATCTCGGCGTCCATCCTGCCCTCGCTGATGTCCTCGACGACGGCGGTGAGCAGGCGCTGACGCTGGGAGCCCTTGCCGGCACCGGTCGAGAACCAGCCGATACGAAGTGCCATCCGTTCCCTCCTACCTTGCGATGCGTCGGCCCAGGTGGAGCCGCCATTTGATCTTGGCCCAGGTGCTGATGAAGTGGAATCCGAAGAAAGCGCGCTTCCCCACCACCGTTCCCTTTCCCAAAGCCGCCAGGAAGTCGTTGGGACCCTCGAACGGGGGCATCTCCGTGTAGGCGAGGCCGATCTCCCAGGGCGTGTGGGCGTCGGTGGCGGCGCTCATGGGCTTGCCGTGCTCCTCGGCCAGGCGGCGGGAGCGGTCGTTGTCGGCCTTGAGGGAGGTGCGGGAGTTGAACACCTCGATCACGTCTACCTGGGGGAGGATGCGGAAGAGAGCCTCCTCGCGCAGAACGGAGCGCCGCAGGCGGTCGAACGGGTGGGGAACCAGGACCAGACCGCTCTGCTCGCGGATGGCGCGCACCGTGTCCTCCGGCGTCAGCCCCTTGCGGATGCTCTCCCGAAGAAAGAGGCCGATGATCTCACCTTCCGACGACTTGATCTCCTCGGACACGATGACCCGGAAGTCGGCGGCCTCGCGAACCGCGAGCGCGCCGTCGACGTTGTTGTGGTCGCTCACGGCGACGCAGTCGATGCCGGCGCGCTGGTAGCGCCGGACGAAGGTCTTGACCGAGGTGACGGCGTCGCGGGAGAAGTGGGTGTGGGCGTGGAGGTCGGCCTTCATGGCGATTGCGGTCGGCGCGGCGCGCGTAGGGGCGGCGTCCTCCTGGCCCAACCTAGGGTCCTAGACTGGCAGAGCATAAATCTCACGAACAAGATCCTCGACCTCAGCGGGGATTGGGTTTGCCTCGTCCGAGTAGTGTTCTACAGCGGCGTAGGGTTTGCCAACCTTTTCCCCACGGCTTTTCGAGACGCCCAGAATGCTCTCAAGCTCACCGGCAACCATGCGTGTAGAGGCAAACTCTGCATCACACTCGCTCTCGATCCGGTGGTTCTCGTCGAAGCCGTGCTTGGCCTCCTGGTACTTGTCCGCGTCGTGACCAGGCGACCCGGGCTTGACGTCTTCGGGAATTGGATCTTCGTCGTAGATAACCAGGTACGGTATCCGAAATGCGTTGAGCACCTTCATGTATAGGGTCAAATTGAATTTCCCGGCACAGTCCACCAGACTCACGGAGTGATCGAAAACACCGAGGCGCCGACCAACAACGGGGATAACCGATTTCTCGCTTCCTCCTTCCAGGAGCGCCGCCTTCCGGGCGAAGAAGACCTCGTTTCGGTCGGGGTTGAAGAAGCGAATCATATTGAAGCGCTGTTTCCGCTCTTCGTCGGCCTCGAACAAATCGGAGGTCACCCTCAGCGCGTTCGTCCCTTCCTCCTGGCTCGGCTTTCTCACCATCGCCAGATGGCGGTAGTCTTCCAGATTCACGAAGTGCGAGGAATGCGTGCACAAGAGAACCTGCTCGGTATCTGAGATGGATTTCAGAGCTTCATAGGTTGCGCGACACACCTGTGGATGTAGAAAGAGTTCGGGTTCCTCGAATGCGAAGATGTTGGAACGCTCTCTGGCAGATGCAGGTTCGGCTGCATCGCGCCGTCTCGTCTCTCCGGCCCAGACGCGCATGAGGGCGAATATCAGCGACCGCTGGAGCCCGTGTCCTTTGCTTTCGATGCCTGTCTCCAGCCCGTCGTCCAACATGACGTTGGTGCCCAGCTGAAAGAGGCGCCCGAGGTCGGGCGGCTCCACTCGGATGCTAACGTCCACTTCCCAGACCATCAGAGCTTTCTGGATCTGGTCCTCCAACTCAGTGATTTCTGCCATCTTCTCCCCCGGCGTTTCTCCCTCGATGACGTTCCTAACGCCCTGGATTGCCTCTTCGAGATCCTGGAAGGCCGGGTTGAATCTGGCAATCCTGCTCACTACGACGTTGACTAGCCTGCCGAGGAGAGCCGAGGGTGTGGTCTTGGTCTCCTCCGTGACTTCACGGACTGCTGGCACCAGGTGTAGCTGTGGCATGTAGCCATCAAGCACCGCCTTGTACCCAGCCGGGTTCTTTCGGCGCTCGGTTCGGAACTCCACGCTTTCGGGGTGCGCGGTGATGTAACTCGACACGGCGACGCCATATGCTTCCTTCGTGATCCGTCCGGATTCGGGCAGGAATTCAGCTATAGGCAACTTCGACACGACATCCCGCTTGCCGTAGTCGGCGAAGTCGTCGGCGAGCCAGGGCTGCTCTGGGACACGCATCAGAGCGTAGTAGGTCGCGTCGGCTTTACCCGACTCTTCGAGGGAGTATTCTTTGGAGACCGTGAGAGCGCCATCGACAGTCCATGGTCCCAACTTCTCAGTCTCCGCGTCACTCAGCTCCTCGAATCGGGCAGTCAGTACGATTGGCGTCTGCGTATGATGGTTGAAGAAGGTCTCGGCACTCAGTCCTCTCACGGACGAGGAGAGGAACAGATCAAGTGCCAGAAAGACGTTGGACTTGCCGCAGTTGTTCTCGCCGGTAAGGACCATGAAGTCGTCAACCTGTACCTCGAAGTCCCTGAGCGACCGAAACCGTTCAGCCTTGAAGTACCGTAGCTTCATTGCGTCGCCGCCTCCTCTCTGGCGGTGGGATCACCGCCGTCGTAGCTTTGCCAGCATCTCCCCAGTGGTAAGGGGACGAATATCCAGTCGTTCACGGATCTTGAGGGCGTGGTTGAATGCCTTCTTGCGGGCCTTCAGCTCCTCCTTGGTGGGAGGCTTTCGCGATTTCAGGTAGGCGACGGCCCAGGGTGGTGTCTTGCTGTCTGGCTTTGCTATCATTGCTGGCCCCCACGGCCATTCTACCGCTACTCTTCCGCCTCCTCTATGGTCTCTTCATCGACCAACGCCTCTTTGGGCGGCTGGGCGAAGGAGTCGCGCAGCTTGGTGATGCGCTGCTCGGCGTCGTCCAGAACGGCCTGGCAGCTCTTGGCCAGCTCCATTCCCTCCTCGTAGAGAGCGATCGACTGCTCGAGGGGAAGGCCGCCCTTCTCCAACTTCCCCACTGTCTCCTCCAGGCGTCGGTACAGCTCCTCGAACGTCTTGTCCTGCTTCTTCGCCTTGGTTGCCATCACACCTCCAGAGAGAAGAGCTGCGCCTGCTCTTTCGAAACGGCGGCCTTGCGCCGCCGCGTCCGGTCCGGCACCGGCTGCTCGGAATCGACCCGGACGGGGAAGTCGCCGTCGCGCACCCGCACGTTGAGCCGCTCGCCGACGGCCGTGTCAGCCACGCTGTCGATCACGTGGCCATCACGCTGCACGAGCGCGTAGCCGCGTTCCAGCGTGGCATAAGGGTCCAGCGAGCGAAGCGCGAGGTTGAACCCGTAGAGGCCTTTCTGGAATCCCCGCAGCGACTCCTCGACTGCGGCCTGAGCCGAGCGGGTAAGATCGTCCGTGCGCTGCCGCTCGCGGTTCAGGTCGGGCGCGGCCCGCTCGATGCTGGTGACGGCGATGCGCACGCGCTCGCGGCCATCGTCCGTCTGGCGCTCGACGGTCGAGAGCAGCGCACCCGCGGCGACGCTCAGCCGCACGGAGACCTCGGTGCGGTCGGGCGCTACCAGCTCCGCGGCGGCCGAGGGCGTGGGGGCGCGCACGTCCGCCACGAAGTCGC
Organism: uncultured Dehalococcoidia bacterium; assembly: GCA_964406605.1. GTDB lineage: Bacteria > Chloroflexota > Dehalococcoidia > DSTF01 > RBG-16-68-14 > CAYOSF01. The sequence continues at coordinate 299,147 of CAYOSF010000001.1, forward strand.
AGATGGTGGTATCGGTCTCGTGGCCGACGCCGGAGACGACCGGGACGGCACTGCCGAAGACGGCGCGGGCGACCGGCTCCTCGTTGAAGGCCCAGAGGTCCTCCAGCGAACCGCCGCCCCGCGCGACGATGATGACATCGATTCCGGGCTCCCGGTTCAGCGCGCCAAGGGCGGCAACGATGCCGGGCACCGCTTCCGGCCCCTGCACGGCGGTCGGGGCGAGGACGACTTCCGCCAGCGGCCAGCGCCGCTCAAGGACGCGGCAGATGTCGTGGAAGACGGCGCCGGCCTCGGAGGTGGCGACGCCGATCCGGGCCGCGAAGCGCGGGAGGGGGCGCTTGCGCGCCTCGTCGAAGAGGCCCTCCTCCTGGAGGCGCGCCTTCATGCGCTCGAACTCTGCCTGGAGGACACCGACACCCTCCGGCTGGACGAAATCGACGATGAACTGGAGATCGCCTCGGACCTCGTAGAAGGAAATGCGGCCGTGGGCGACCACCTGGTCCCCGTCCTCGAACTCGAACCCCTTGTTGTCGCTCTTGAACAGGACGCAACTGAGGGCCGCGTCGGCGTCCTTCAGGCTGAAGTAGAGGTGCCCGGAGGGGTAGCGCCGAAGGTTGGAGACCTCACCTGCGATCCAGAGGTCGCTGAGGAAGAGGTCGCTCTCCACCAGCTCGCGCAGGTGCGTAGCGACCTGGCCGACGGCGTAGACCTGCATCGATGCCAGTATCGCGCCGGTGTAGGGGTGGGGGCAAGAGAGTCCGGCTTTGGGGTGCGGGCCGATCTCGGGGATGCGGACACGTCCGGCGGGTCCGCGATCAACCAGATAGACGACTAGCCCGTCTAGGCCCGCTCTAGGTACTCGCCGGAGCGGGTGTCCACCTTGAGCTTGTCCCCAGTGTTGATGAAGAGCGGGACCTGGACGGTGAGGCCCGTCTCCAGCTTGGCCGCCTTAGTGCCGCCCTGGGCGGTGTCGCCCTTGACGCCGGGCTCCGTCTCGGCCACGGTCAGGACGACCGCGGCCGGCAGGTCGATCCCGATGGGCTCTTCACCGTAGGCGAGGAGCTCGCAGGAGGCGTTCTCGGTGAGATACTGGGCGGCTTCCCCCACCTGGTTCAGGTTGAGCGCGGTCTGGTCGTAGGTCTCGGTGTTCATGAAGTAGTACAGGTCGCCGTCCTGGTAGAGGTACTGTACCTGCTGCTTCTCGATGCGGGCGCGGGCGAACTTGGCGGTCGCCTGGAAGGACCGGTCGATGGTATGGCCGCCGCGGATGTCGCGCAGGCGCATCCGCACCTGGGCGGAACCGCGGCCCATCTTGATGTGGTCGTAGTCCAGCACCTGGTACAGGTTGCCGTCCAGTTCGATGGTTATCCCCTTACGCAGCTCGCCGACCGTGATCATGGTGTTGCAATCTCCTGCGAATCGGTCTTGGGCAACTCAGCGCCGTTTCTCGTCGGTTGTTCAGCGCCTACAAGTCAGCCGTGATCAGCTTGGGCGCGTGGCTCATGACGCGCGCGCGACCGTCCTCCAAAACTACCACATCCTCGATGCGCACGCCTCCCCAACCGGTGAGATAGATGCCCGGCTCAACGGTGAAGACCATGCCGTCGGCCAGCACATCGGTGGAGGCCTTGCCGACGCGGGGCTTCTCATGGGCCTGGAGACCGACGCCGTGGCCCAGGCCATGACCGAAGTGATCGGCGTGCCCCGCCTCTTCGATCACCTTGAAGGCCAGCATGTGGGCCTGATCACCGGTCATCCCCGCCTCAACCAGCTCCAGGGCGGTCTGTTGAGCGGCCAGGACGATGTCATAGATGCGCTTGAACTCGTCGTCCGGCTTCCCCAGGTAGATTGTCCGGGTCAGGTCGGACATGTAGCCGTCGAGCCGGGCGCCCATGTCGATGACGATCCCCTCGCCTTGCTTGAGCACACGGTCGGTCGGCGCGCAGTGGGCCATCGATCCGCGTTCCCCGGCGCCTACGAGCGTCCCGAAAGAGAGACCGTCGCCGCCGTGCTCTCGGATGTACTTCTCGATCTCCCAGGCGACCTGCTTCTCCGTCCAGCCGGGCTCGACACGCTCGGCGACGTGTCCGAAGGCGGCGTCGCCCAGGTCAATGGCCGCCTGCAAGGCGGCGACCTCCGCCGAGTCCTTGGTGGCCCGCAGATCTTCGACCAGGTCGGTGGTCGCCGCGAGCTTCGGCCGTTGCGCCTGCGGCAGGTCCTGAACGACCTTCCTCATCGTGCGATATGTTTGGAAGCTGACGCTGGCGGCCTCGAACCCGAGCCGCCGGCCGCCCTGGTTCCCGAGCAAGGCCGGGAGCCACTTCTCGAGGTCGCCGACGGTCTGGTGGACGCGGAAGCCGGTCGCCTGCTGCTCGGCCTGCTCGCGGTAGCGGGAATCGGTGGCGATGACGGCGTCGTCCTGCGTTATCAGGAGGAAGGCGGAGCTGCCCGTGAACCCTGAGAGGTACCGGCAGTTGGCCGAGCTGACCGTCTCTGGGCTGGCAACAAAGAGCGTGTCCAGCTTCCGCTCCTGTAGCTTCTCCCTGAGTCGCTGCAGACGTTGACTTGTCAACGGCCTCTCCTTCTTATTCACGGGTCCTGCTGTTCGTGCCTCCTTGACCATACCAGCCAGCGCCGCCGCCCGGCCACCGGTGTTGCGGGGAGGCGTCTCTTGGAGCCCTTCTCTTGTGTCTTGTCGCTACCGGGGTCGTTCTACGTCGAGCGCCTCGGCCGCAGCGGCCAGAGCTTCGCGTACGTCTTCGCCGAGGTCCGCGAGTACGTCGGGCCGGCGCTCCTCCGCCAGCTCCTGTTCGGTGAGCGCGACGGCGTCGATCAGCTCGGCCCGGGCGATGATCTCATCCGGGATGTCTGCGAGCGCATCACTGGCCGTATGGGCGAGCGGGAGGGCTTCCGTGAATGCTTCATCGGCGCCGTCGGCGTCGCCCGCCTCGGCCCGATCGATCATCTTGCCCAGTTGGTCGTAGCCTTGCTGGAACTCCGAAACATCGAGTGGGGGCGCCTGCTGTACGCTGCTGCCACCGCCACAGGCCGCGAACACAGCGGCCGCAAGGGCGCATGCCACCGCGCAAAGCATGACGCGAGGCGCCCTCATTCTAGGAAGGTCGTGTGACTCCTGCGGCCACCTCTATGGCTTCGACGATCTTGGTGTAGCCGGTGCAGCGGCAGAGATTGCCGGCGATAGCCTGCACGATCTCATCTCTGCTGGGCTTCGGATTGTGGTCGAGAAGCGCCTTGCCGGCCAGGATCATGCCCGGCGTGCAGAAGCCGCACTGAACGGCGCCCTTGTCGATAAACGCCTGCTGGACCGGGTGAAGGCGCCCGTCACGTGCCAGCCCTTCGATGGTGACGATCTCCGCTCCGTCAGCCTGCGCCGCCAACATCAGACAGGAGGTGAGCAGCCTGCCGTTGACGATCATGGAACAGGCGCCGCAGTCACCGGTGCCGCAGCCCTCCTTGGCCCCGGTGAGACGCAACTCATCCCGCACAACCTCGAGGAGTGTTCGGTGGGGCTCGATCGATGCCTGGTAGGCCCGCCCGTTGATGGTGTAATGAACGACGAGCTCCCGCATGTCTCGCTCTCTTCTACGCTCCCTTTGCGCGCTCCAGCGCGATTTCCAGACACCGCCGTGTCATGACGCCCACGAGGTGACGCCGGAACTCGGCGGATCCGCGCACGTCGGAGACGGGGCTGGCCTCGGATTGGGCCAGATCCGCCGCTTGGCCGAGCAGCCCGTCCGAAGGGGCCTGCCCCGTTAGTGCCTGCTTCGCCTGCTTTGCCCTGATGGGGGTTGGGGCCACCGCGCCCAGGCTGAGGCGGGCGTCCTGGATCGTGTTGCCGTCCGGCGTCAGTGTGATGCGGACGCCGACCCCCACCACGGCGACGTCCATCGCCTTGCGCGGCGTGTGGCGACGGTACACGCTGCCGGTGCCGGCGGGCGGCGTGGGCAGACGGAACGCGACCAGGATCTCCTGGGGATCGAGCACCGTCTGCTCGGGGCCGACGAAGAACCCGTCGATCGGAACCTCACGCGATCCCTCTGGGCCGGTGATCTCCGCTATGGCGTCGAGTACGAGGAGGGGAGGGGCGGTATCGGCGGAGGGGGCGGCGTTCGCGATGTTGCCGCCGATGGTGCCCATGTTCCGTGTCTGCACCGAACCGACGATGCCGGCCCCCTCGGCGAGGGCCGCATAGCGATCCCGTACCGCCGGGAAGGCCGCGACCGACGCCAGGTCGACGCCGGAGCCTATTCGCAGCCCCTGTGCGTCATCGAACTGGATGCCCCGCAGATCGGGGAGGGCGTGCAGGCTGATCACTGCCGAAGGGCGGGCCTCGCCCTCCTTCATCTGCACGAGCAGGTCGGTGCCGCCGGCGACCAGCTTGGCGCCGTCGCCGTGTTCTCTCAGCAGCGTCACCGCCTCGTCCAGCGACTGCGGGGCGAAATACTCGAATCGGCGCATGATGCGCGGCCATTGTAGCGCAGCCGGAACGGTGCGTGAAGCGCGGGGAGAGAGAAGCGGCGAGGAGGGCCGAACCGACATCGAGCGGGCCGGCTGGCAAGCCATGGCTCCCACGGAGTTGCTCCAACCAGGGCGGTGGCCGGCAGGCGCGTGTTTGCCGAGACGCCGGAGAAGGGACTGGCATCGCCGCTGCCCTCACCGATGCTCCGTCGGGACGAGAGTTGGGATGACCTGCCGCAAGGTCGTGGTGCGGAGCGCGGCAGATATAGGGCGGGAGAAAGTGTAACTCTCCGGGTCTTCCGTCGTTTGTAGGTCTGGGAGGGATGAGAGGAGAGGCGGGGCTCTTCCGATTCCCTCACGAAGAAGCGCCCCAACTCGCTTGGGGCGCTTCTCTGCGTCTATCACCCGACACGAAGCTTGACATTGCTGATGTTCGCTGTTATGGTGAGCGCACAATTGCATAGCCGTATCGGCTGGGAACAGGACGAGTACGTCGCAAAGCGGGACTTGTCCGCCTCAGGCGGACGCAGAGAGCCGGGTGAGGTGGGAACCGGCGTCAGCGCAGCGGCCGAATGGACCTGGGAGCCGCGGACCGAAAGGTGCGACGAGACCGCATCGAGTAGGCTTCGCCGGATGGGGCACCGTTAGCAGAGCCCAGGGTATCGCCTCGGAGCGCTAGCCAGCGCACACGGAGTCCGGGGCCGTACCTGAGAACGAGATGTCCTTCGCGTAGTTCGAGGGACAAGTAGGGTGGCACCGCGAGTGACCCCTCGCCCCTATGGGTGAGGGGGTTTTTTGTAGGCCGGCCATCATCGAGCCAGGAGACAATACGGAGGTAGCATCATGCAGACGAAATTCATTCTTCCCGAAGACGACCTGCCGGAGGCGTGGTACAACATCATCGCCGACTTGCCGTCGCCGCCGCCGCCGGTCCTCCATCCCGCCACGAAGGAGCCCGTGGGCCCGGACGACCTGGCGCCGCTGTTTCCGATGGCGCTCATCGGCCAGGAGGTGAGCCAGGAGCGCTACATCCCCATCCCGGAGGAGGTGCGCGAGGTCTACCGCCTCTATCGGCCCACGCCTCTTCTGAGGGCGCACCGGCTGGAGCGGGTGCTGGATACGCCAGCGCACATCTACTACAAGTACGAGGGCGCAAGCCCGGCGGGCTCGCATAAGCCGAATACGGCTATCGCCCAGGCCTACTACAACAAGTCGGAGGGCGTTACCCGGCTGACGACCGAAACGGGCGCCGGCCAGTGGGGGAGCGCGCTGGCGATGGCCTGCAACTTCTTCGGGTTGGAGCTGAAGGTCTACATGGTGAAGGTGAGCTACCATCAGAAGCCTTATCGCCGCTCGATGATGGAGGTCTGGGGGTCGACGGTCGTGCCCAGCCCGAGCCCTGATACCCAGGCGGGCAGGAAGGTGCTGGAGCAGGATGCGGAATCGCCGGGCTCGCTCGGCATCGCGATCAGCGAGGCGGTGGAGGACGCGGCAACTCGGGACGACACCAAGTACTCGCTGGGCAGCGTGTTGAATCACGTCTTGCTCCATCAGACGGTAGTCGGTCAGGAGTCGATGAAGCAGATGGAGATGGCGGGCGAGGAGCCGGACGTCGTCATCGGCTGCATTGGAGGCGGTTCCAACTACGCCGGGATGGCGTTTCCGTTCGCCCGCCGCAACCTGGTAGAGGGGGCGAAGACCCGGTTCGTCGCGGCAGAGCCGGAGGCGTGTCCATCGGTCACGCGCGGCGAGTATCGCTACGACTTCGGTGACACGGCGGAGATGACGCCGCTGACGAAGATGCACACGCTGGGGCACACCTTCGTGCCGCCAGGTATTCACGCCGGTGGGCTGCGCTACCACGGCATGGCACCCCTGGTGAGCCTGCTGGGCGACCTTGGGATAATCGAAGCGCGGGCCGACCACCAGAACTCCGTCTTCGAGGCGGCCGTGCAGTTCGCCCGGGCGGAAGGGGTGATTCCGGCGCCGGAGACCGCGCATGCCATCCGAGCCGCGATAGACGAGGCGCTGGCAGCGAAGGAGGCGGGCGAATCGAAGGTGATCCTGTTCAACTTCTCCGGCCACGGCCATTTCGACCTCTCTGCCTATGACAGATACCTGGCCGGCGAGCTGGAGGACTACGCGTATCCCGAAGAGGCTGTGCGGAACGCGATGAAGGGGGTACCCACCGTATAGGGGGTTAGGGAGAAGCCAGAACCTAGAACCCAGAACCTGAGGGAGGCGGTGGGATGAAAGGTGAGACGTACTCGTACAGGAACCTGATCCTCTGGCAGAAGGCACAGGACCTCGCGGTCGAGGCGGTGAATCTGTGCGGCAAGCTGCCGAATGACCGTGTCGCGCCGATTCTGACGCGCCAACTGGTACGGTCGACATCGTCCATCGCGGCAAACATCGCCGAAGGACACGGAAGGTATACCCTTGCGGCGCACCGGAATCACCTGTCGATTGCCAAGGGCTCGGCTTGCGAGACCGATAGCTGGCTGGATCTGCTGCAGCGGCTGGGCTACGTCAAGCCGGACGCAGAAGGGCGCCTCCACGAGGCTTGCCAAGAACTGATTCGCATGCTCACGGCGAAGATCGTTGAGATCGAGCGGAAGGAGAGGTCCAGGGGCAACAGAGTTGGTGATGAGGTCCAAGAGTACTTGACGGCTGAGCAACAGCCGATGTATGGACGCTAGCCGGGTGATCTAGGTTCTCGCCTTTCTGGGTTCTGGGTTCTCTAGATCTGCACCTACAGGCCAGGGAGCAAGCGATGATAGAAGATCGGAAGCGCATCCTCACGGGTATCCGGCCGACAGGGCCGCTGCATCTCGGTCACTATGCCGGGGCACTGGAGAACTGGGTGCGCTTGCAGGACGAGTACGAGTGCTTCTTCCTCCTCGCCGACTACCAGGTCTCTGACTACGCCGAAGACATCGATGTCGTGCGGCAGGCGGTGTTCGAGGTAGCGTGCGACTGGCTGGCCGTCGGCCTCGACCCACAGCGCAGCCATTTCTGCATCGAGAGCCTGATCCCGGAGCACGCGGAGCTAACGCTCTGGCTGAGCTGGTACCTGCCGCTGGCCCGTCTTCAGCGCAACCCAACGTTGAAAGCCGAGATGGAAGGCCTCGAAGGCAAGTCGGTACCGGTCGCCTTCTTCAACTATCCCGTGATGCAGGTGGCCAACATCCTCATGCCCAAGGCGAACCTGGTTCCGGTGGGGGAGGACCAGTTGCCGCATATCGAGATGACGCGTGAGGTGGCGCGTGGGTTCAACCGCCGCTTCGCGGAGGTGTTCCCGGAGCCGGAAGGGCTGGTGGGCCGGGTGCCCCGGTTGGTGGGTATCGACGGGAGCGCGAAGATGAGCACGTCAGCGGGCAACACCATCGACCTCAAGGATGATGCCGAAACGGTGACCCAGAAGGTGATGCGAATGTACACCGACCCGACGCGCATCCATGCCACAGATCCCGGCCACGTGGAGGGTAACCCGGTCTTCATGTACCACGATGCCTTCAATCCGGACGAGGCCGAGGTGCAGGACCTGAAGGACCGCTACGTGGCCGGCAAGGTGGGCGACGTAGAGGTGAAGCAGAAGCTGGCCCGGGCGCTGAACAGCTTCCTGGACCCGATCCGGGAACGGCGCAGCCAATTCACAGCGAACCGAGCACTCGTGCAGGAGGCGCTGGCCACCGGCACCAACCATGCCAAGAAGGTGGCCGAGCAGACGATGGCCGAAGTACGCGCCGCGTTGCGGCTGCGCTATCTGGACTGACCGTGGCTGTCTACACACCATCGCTAGAAGAGGCGCGCGCCCTGGCCGGGCACGGGAACCTGGCGCCGATCTATCGCGAGGTGCCGGCGGACCTTGAGACGCCGGTCTCGGCCTTCCTGAAGGTGGCGCGCGGACGGCATTCCTTCTTGTTGGAAAGCGTCGAGGGAGGCGAACATCTGGCCCGGCACAGCTTCATCGGAACCGAGCCGTACCGGGTGCTTCGCAATGGGACGAACGTCACGCGGAACGAGGAGCCCGGCGACCCGCTGGCGCAGATCGAGCAGGAGCTGTCTCGCTTCCGGGTAGCGCCGGTGGCCGGACTGCCTCGCTTTCACGGGGGCGCCGTTGGCTACTTGGCGTACGAAGTGATTCGCCATTTCGAGCCACGCGTTCCGGAATCGAGTATCGACCCGCTGGGCCTGCCCGATGCGACGTTCATGTTCAACGACACGTTGCTGGTGTTCGATCACCTCCAGCACGTGATCAAGGTCGTGTCGCATGCCCGCCTCGACGGCGACATTGACACGGCCTACCGGCAGGCGGTGTGGCGGATCGAGGAGCTAGTCGGTCGCCTCTCCCAGCCGCTGACGGCACTGCCGTACGCAACGGGCCAGGCGTCCCCGGCGATCCGGGGGCAAGATGTGACGCCGGGTGCAGCCGAGGAAGACGCCGAAGTCCGCTCGAACATGGGTCGCGACGAGTACGAGGCCAAGGTGAAGCGCATCAAGGAGTACATCGTCGAGGGAGACTGCATCCAGACGGTCTTCTCGCAGCGCTTCTCCCGCCCCACGAGCGCTCACCCATTCGAGATCTATCGGGCGCTGCGCGCGATCAACCCGTCCCCCTACATGTTCTATCTCCAACTGGACGATGCTCACATCGTCGGCTCGTCGATTGAAACTCTGGTGCGGGTGGAGGACGGCCGAATCGACTACCATCCCATCGCGGGAACGAGGCCCCGGGGCCGGGATGATGAGGAGGACGCGGTGCTGGAAGAGGAGCTGCGCGCGGACGAGAAGGAGCGGGCGGAGCACATCATGCTGGTGGACCTGGGGCGCAACGACGTCGGCCGGGTGAGCCAGCCGGGCACCGTGCAGGTTACGGATCTGATGAACGTGGAGCGCTACTCCCACGTGATGCACCTGGTCTCGCACGTGACAGGACGCCTCCGGAGCGACATGACCTCCTACGATGCGCTGCGCGCGTGCTTCCCGGCCGGCACCGTCTCGGGCGCTCCCAAGATCCGGGCGATGGAGATCATCGCGGAGCTCGAGCGTGACAGGCGCGGGCCGTATGCGGGCGCGGTCGGCTACTTCGACCTGTCAGGCAACCTGGACACCTGCATCACCATCCGGACTATGGTCGTAAAGGACGGCGTCGCGCACGTTCAGGCGGGTGGCGGCATCGTCTACGATAGCGAGCCGGCGCGGGAGTACCAGGAGACGGTGAACAAGGCGCGGGCCCCGCTGCGCGCCATCGAGCGGGCGGAGGGGCTCGCGGATCAGGCGCCGCGCGGGAGCTTGGGGTACTAGCCATGGCCGAGATCTTGTCGATGGCCCTGTTCGAGCGGTGGGAACGAATGCTGGTTGTCCGGCGCAAGGATGACAAGCCCCCGTTCGCTGGCCACTGGCTGCTTCCGGACGCGGTGGTCGGAAACGATGAGTCAGCCGAGGAGGCGTTGGAACGCCACGCCCATCACGAACTTGGCGTCGAGATCGAGCAATCGGAATTCGCGGAAACGCTCTATCTTGAGGATGAAGGCGAGGGCGAACGCTATGTGGCGAACATCTTCCGCGTGGGCGGGTTCCAGGGAGAGCTGCGCTTCCGTGCGGCGGGGGACTATGAGGACGCGCGCTGGCTGACGGTAGACGAGCTTGCCGGCGTACGCATGCCGGAGGGGCTGCGCGACTGGATCCGGGGCGGGCATCAGACCGCGGCGCGGACACGCCCAGTGCCCGTGCCTCCCGCCGCCCCGGCTCCCGACAACCGGCAGGGCTGGAACGACATCGCCAAGGCGTACCAGGAGCAGAAGCAGATCCCGACCGACCGGCTGGTCTATGCGCCGCGCTGCCCTGGGGAGGAGGACCTCCGGTTGCTGGGCGACGTGGCGGGCCTGCGGGCCATCGTGTTGGGCTGTGGGGGCGGGCAGGACTGCATCGTGCTGGCCAAGCAGGGCGCCCAGGTCATCGGTATCGACATTTCTGACAAGCAGATCGAGTACGGTCGGCGCCTGGCGGAACAGGAAGGGGTGATGGTGACGCTGCTCCAGGGGAACGTCGAGGAGCTGAAGGGCATCGAAGACGAGAGCCAGGACCTGGCTCTGTCGGTGCACGCGCTGAACTACGTCGAGCGCGCCGACCGGGCGCTCGCGGAAGCGTTCCGGGTCCTGCGGCCGGAGGCACCATTCGTCTTCAGCCTGCACCATCCGTTTGACGCCTGCCTGGAGGACGATCCTCCGTATTCGGTGGTGAAGGGCTACTGGAAGAGCGAGCAGGACTGGAAGTGGGAGTTTTCGGAGGCTCGCGTTTCGGCCCGCCTGCGGTCGTGGTACCGGCCGGTGAGTGAATGGTTCTCCCTGCTGACCGGCGCGGGCTTCCGGGTGGAGCGGCTGCTGGAGCCGCCTCCTACCCAAGAGGCGAACAGTCCTTGGGACGATGGGTACAGGATCGAGAAGATGCGGCTGGTGCCGGCAAACCTGATCATTCGGGCGGTGAAGCCGTGATCCTGCTCATCGACAACTACGATAGCTTCACCTACAACCTCTACCAGTATCTCTGTGAGCTGGGCGCGGACATTCGTGTCGTGCGGAACGACAAGACGACGGTGGCAGAGGTGGAGGCTATGTCAGCGGAGCGCATCGTCCTGTCGCCGGGGCCGTGCACGCCGAATGAGGCCGGGATCAGCGTCGAGCTGGTGCAGCACATGGCGGGGCGGCTGCCTATTCTGGGTGTGTGTCTGGGGCACCAGTGCGTCGGCCAGGCGTTCGGCTGCGTGGTGGCCGGGGCGGGCGAGATCATGCACGGCAAGAGCAGCCTCATCGAACACGACGGGAAGGGCGTCTTCCGGGGCCTGCCCAACCCGTTCGAGGCGATCCGCTACCACTCGCTGGCGGTGACGCCAGAGAGCGTGCCGGACTGCCTGGAGGTGACAGCCCACAGCGACAGCGGTGTGATCATGGGCATCCGCCACCGCGAACACCCGATCGAGGGTATCCAGTTCCATCCGGAGAGCATCATGACCTCGGTGGGGAAGGACCTGCTGAAGAACTTCCTGGAGATGCCATCGTGACATATATATGTTATGATAGCATTATCCTACATCGGGAGGCCTGCCGTTGAAGAAACTGATGGTATACCTGGACGAGGACATGCACGACGGTCTCCGGGAGCTGGCGTTTCGTCGCAAGACGGCGATGGCCGCGTTGATCAGGTACGCGCTCGACAAGACGTTTGAGGAGGAGTTGGACGTGATAGCTGCTGAGCGGGCGCTCGATGAGGCGGCCCGCGATCCGAGCAGCACCATGACCCTGGAGGAGTATCTGGAGGAGCGGCGCCTTGCCCTACCAGGTAGAGCTAACGCGGCCCGCCAAAAGGCAACTCGACGCGCTGCCGGATAGGGATGCCGTGCGGGTCGTGAGCCGGCTGCTGGAACTGGCCGATGATCCGAGACCGAGAGGAGCTTCCAAGCTCTCTGGCACGGCCGTACCCATGTGGCGCATTCGAATAGGCGACATGAGGGTTATCTATTCGGTGTCAGATCGCTCTCGGGTGGTCCTAGTAGAGCGAATCGCAAGGCGCGGGCACGGCCCGTACGATCGGCTGTAACCGACCCGGTGGACGACGCGGAGAAGGGGAGCAAGACGCACGTGCAAGGGGGAGGGATAATCACTCAGGTGGAGACAGCCCATGATCCGTGACGCCATCGCCGCGCTGGTAGAAGGTCGAGACCTGACGGAGGAAGAGGCGATCGCCTGCATGGAGGAGATCATGTCGGGCGAGGCGACGCCGGCTCAGTTCGGCGCGTTCGTGGTCGCACTCCGGCTCAAGGGGGAGACGGTGGACGAGATCGCCGGCATGGCGAGGGTGATGCGCGACAAGGCGCTGAATGTGGAGGTCCAGGGGCCGCTGCTCGATACCTGCGGGACGGGCGGCGACGCGAAGGGCACCTTCAACGTGAGTACCGCGGCCGCTTTCGTCGCGGCCGGCGCCGGCGCTCGGGTCGCGAAGCACGGCAACCGGGCGATGACCAGCGATTGCGGCAGCGCCGACGTGCTGGAGGCTCTCGGCGCCAAGATCGATCTGGCCCCGGAGGGCGTGGCAGCCTGCATCGAGCGGACGGGCTTCGGCTTCATGTTCGCGCCCGCCTTCCACCCGGCAATGAAGTTCGCCGTCGGGCCGCGGAGAGAGATCGGCGTTCGTACCGTGTTCAATATCTTGGGCCCTCTCACCAACCCGGCGGGAGCGGAGGCGCAGGTGCTGGGCGTGGCGGAGGCCTCGCTGGCGGAGAAGCTGGCGCACGTGCTGGCGCGACTGGGTACGAAGCACGCCCTCGTGGTGCACGGGGAGGACGGTCTGGACGAGGTGAGCGCCGGCGCGAGCACGCATATCCATGAGCTGCGGGACGGTCGGGTGGTGACCTCTACCGTGCGGCCGGGCGATCTCGGCCTGCCGTCGCATCCGATCGAAGACGTGCGCGGCGGATCGGCCGAGGAGAACGCCGGGGCACTGCGCCGCGTCCTGGCAGGAGGCTCCGGATCCCTGCGCGACTTCACGCTGATGAACGCTTCCGCTGCGCTCGTTGCGAGCGACCTGGCCGACGACCTGACACAGGGGGTGAGGCTGGCGGCGGAGTCCATAGATAGCGGCGCGGCCCGCCAGAAGATGGAGGCGTTCGTGGAGGTATCCAACGAGGTCGGATAGTTCCCTGGGGAACCGCCCGGCATGGAATCGAGGCTACTGTGAGCGACAAGACCACTGAGACCGGCACCATTCTCGACCGCATCGTGGCCGACAAGCGGCAGGAGTTGGAGGAGCGACAGCGCAAGGAGCCTATCGACGCTCTGAAGCGGCGCATCCCGGAGCACGACGAGCAATGGAGCCTGATGCAGGCGATCCTGGAGGGGCCACGCGGCCCGCACGCCGGCGGCAAGCGGCTCCAGCTCATCGCGGAGATCAAGAAGGCTTCGCCCTCGAAGGGACGGCTCGTGTCCGTGCTGGAGCACCGGGCGATGGCGCGCACCTACACCATCGGCGCAGCCGCAGGCATCTCGGTGGTTACCGAGCGCCGGCACTTCATGGGGGAGATCCAGTTCATGCTGGACGCGCGGGTGAGCCTGAAGGGTTACTATCCGGGGGGCCGCCCGTCGATCCTGCGTAAGGACTTCCTCTTCGACCCCTACCACCTGTGGGAGGCGAGGGCATACGGCGCCGACGCTGTGCTCTTGATTACGGCGATCCTGGACGATGCGCAGCTACGCGACATGATCGAGCAGGCCCGCGGGTTGGAGATGGAGTCGCTGGTGGAGGTTCACGACGAGATGGAGATCGAACGGGCGCTCAATGCGGGCGCCGACCTAATCGGCATCAACAACCGAGACCTGCGCACCTTTGAGGTGGACCTGGCCACCACGGAGCGGCTGCGTCCACTGATCCCGGAGGACAAGGTGGTGGTGAGCGAGAGCGGCATCTCCGGCCGCGCCGACGCCGAGCGGCTGGCCGACTGCGGGGTACACGCGGTCCTGGTCGGCGAGGCGCTGGTCACGTCCAACGACGTGCGCAACAAGATGCGGGAGTTCCTGGTCTGAGACCGCCTGGCATCGCGGGAGGTTCGATCGAGCATAGCAGAGGAGCACAGGCATGGCGTTCTGCTCGTGGTGCGGGAGCCAGATCTCGGAGGGGGCCGCCTTTTGCAGAGGCTGCGGGAGGCCCCTGACAGTCCGTGCTACCACTGCTCCCGGACTAGATGATGTTCCATCATGGCTCGGATGGGTTGCGATACCGACAAGCCTTGTCGTGCCGTTCGGGATCTTCATCTACTCTGTCTGGGCATACCGACGTGGACGTAGGGACGGGGCTCCCAGGGAGCCCAGTGCCGACCCATACCCGAACTTCGGTTGGCGAGTGGCGGGATGGTTGTTGACGCTCTTTGTTCCGGTGCTGGGATTGTATGCGATCGTTCACGTGCCTACCCTGTCGTACAAGCAGGGGCTGAGGGTTGGCGCGAAGACCGGATGCCCGTTGACAACCTTCACGACAATGCCTGCGCTCAGTGCGGCATCGGGGATCGCGATAGGAGCTGTGGTGGTACCTGTCCTTCTAGCGACGGTGCTGGCTGGAAGCGCCGAGGAGACGCGGGTGCCACGGGCCGATAACGGTATTGATCTGGGGGCCTCCGTTGGGCCGACGTCCTCCCCATTGCCAACTGACGCGCCGCTGAGCCAGCCAAGATGGGATCTCACTCAAGTTGTGCGCGATGGCAAGATCCAGATAGTACTGTCAGATGGCACGAACGCTCTCACCATCGATGAAGAACTCGTGGACTTTGAAGGCTGGGAGATAGAAACTGCCTTGGACATGAATGGGGATGCCGTCCTGGATGCTGTGGTTACTTACTACACGGGCGGGGCGCACTGTTGCTACGTGTACCGTTTGTACGCCAGCGAATCCGACGGTATCCGCCTCTCCGACTCTGTCTACCTAGGGAACAGTCCCATGGAGGCTATCCAAGACCTCAACGGGGATGGCATACCGGAAATGCGTGGCCTTGACGACAGGCTTGCATACTTCCCAGACCTGTACTTCGCTGCCTCCCCCTTCCTTCCACTGGTCCTTTGCCGGTCGCCACAGGGAGGGTACCATGATTGCACTCCCGCATTTCCTGAGCTTCTAAGAGAGAGTTCCGGCGAATTCGAGGGCCGCTTGAGGCGCGCCATTGACCAGGGTGAGGGGGTCGAGTGGGAGCGCTCGGCCGCGCTCGGTCTCTTTGCCACGTACTTCCGGCTGGGAGAGGCTGAAGAAGGATGGATAAGGGTGGAAGCGCTATGTCCAAGGTGCTCGGACTGGCTAGAGGTGAACTTGCCCGCTTTCGAAGAGCGAATGAGGCAATGACAGCACTGTGACCCACGTCAAGATCTGCGGCTGCATGCGCGTCGAGGACGCGCTCGCGGCGAAGGAGGCGGGCGCCGACTTTGTCGGTATCGTCTTCGCGCCGGGCAGCCGTCGTCGGCTGTCCACGGAGGACGCGCAGGGGATCGTGGCCGCGCTGGGTTCGCCTCTGCGGGACCTGGAGCAAACGGAGCCGCCTCCCCTCTACCATGGGCCGGAGGGCGATCCCGTCGAGTGGTTCCGCCACGGCGCGGACGCGCTGGAGCGCCTGCTGGCGCGCAAGCGGCCGCTCACCGTCGGAGTGTTCCAGGACCAGTCGACGGAGGAGATGAACACCATCGCGGACGAATGCGGCCTCGACCTGGTACAGCTCAGCGGCCGCGAATCGTGGGCGGACTGTCTCCTCGCGAACCGGCAGGTGATCAAGGGGGTGGACGTGGCACCCGGCGCGTCCGCTGATGACGTCGTTTCCGGCCTCGAAACGGGCAGCGCGGTCGCGTGCCTGCTCGACATCAGCAGGGGACGTGGCGTGGCGCTCGATCGGACGGTGGCAGCCAAGGTTGCGGCCCGCATGCCGGTCTGGCTCGCCGGAGGTCTCACGCCGGACAACGTCGCGGACGCCGTGCGCGAGGTGCGGCCGTGGGCGGTGGATACGTCGACTGGAGTTGAGACGGACGGCGCGAAGGATGCGGACAAGATCCGGGCGTTCGTCACGTCGGCAAAGGATGCGGAGGGTGTTTGAGGAGTTAGACGGCCTCATCCATGGAGAGCTGGAGCGGGGGAAACTGCCCGGCCTGGCGATCGCGCTGGTGAAGGGCAGCGAGATTGTGTGGTCTCGCGGCTACGGCTGCGCCGATCTCGAGACGAAGACGCCGGTGAGGCCGGAGACGGTCTTCAGCGTTCAGTCCGTCACCAAGCCGGTCGTCACGACAGCCCTCATGCAGTGGTACGAACGCGGGAGCTTCCAGCTCGATGATCCCGTGAACAATCATGTTGCGCCGCTCCGGATCGAGAACGAGTGGGAGGAATCGAATCCGGTCACAGTCCGAAACCTGCTCACCCACACTTCCGGCCTCCCGGTGGACTTGGGAACCGCTCCGCCGGAGACCGGCTCGTCCAATGCGACGCTGGAGGAGTACATCGCCGGCGTGGCCAAGACCGTGCGTCCGCCCGGCGAGGAGATGGTCTATGCCAATTGGGGCTACGACATCGCGGGTTACCTTGTCGGGCTCCTGGCCGGCGGTTCGTACGATGCGTACCTCGCGGAGCGCCTACTCCGCCCACTCGAAATGGGCTCCAGTTCCATCGGACCGCCCGAGGACCGCGCCGTGGCGACCGGGTACTTCTACAGCGCCCTCGATGGCCGGCATTACGGCGGCGAGACGATGTCCACCGACACCGAGCCGCCGAGGCCCTCCGCCGCCCTCTACTCAACCGTCGAGGATCTGGCGCGCTTCTTGATCGCCCACCTGAACGGCGGCGCATACGAGGAGAGCCGTGTGCTGAAGGAAGAGACGGTCGCACAGATGCACCATCTACACGCCCGGTCGGGCCCGTCGAGGGGAGGCATGGGGCTGGGCTTCCGGGTGGACGGCGAGGGAGGGCGGCGCCTGATCTGCCACGGCGGCGATGGAACGCACTTTACGGCCTTCATCGGCGCGCATCCGGACGAACGGGTCGGAGTCGCGCTGCTGGTCAACATGGGGCGTGCTCAGACGGCGAGATCGGTGATCGGACGGGCGGCGCTGCGGAGTCTTCTGGGTGAGCGCGTCGTGTTGGAGCCGGAGGCCATCCCTGCCGGGGACGCGGACGGAGAGTGGGAACGTGCGGCCGGCTCCTACCACTCGAGCTTCTGGGGGATCGAGGCGACGGTGACGGTCGAGGACGGCGCGCCATCCGTGACCATGGAGGGCGGCATCGTGGCCGGAGCAGAGGGCGAGCGCTCGTATCTGCGGCGGGACGAGGCCGGCATCGTGCGCGGCGTAGGCGGCCCGTTCGATGGTTTCGAGCTCACGTTCGAGTACGGTGCCGGCGGCAAAGCGACGACGCTGTACGGAGGCGTCTACCCGTTCCGGTTCGACAGGGTCGGGGACGTTGCACCGCCCACCGAGATAGACGAGGAAGCCGATGTGGTGGGACGGTGGAGCGGAACGGTGCAGTCGCCGCTCGGGCCGGTACCGGTGGAGATCAACGTCGCGGACGAACGCCGGGCGACTGCGACGGCGCTTGCAGCCCAAGACGCCGCATTGGAGGAGTTCAGCGCGGCGCGCGGGCGGGTTGAAGGCCATCTCGACACCTCGCTGCCGGGATTCGGAGACCTGCGGATCTTTCTGCGCTTGCAGGCGTCGGGAGGCAGGCTCGTGGGCCGGGCCTATGCGCGAGGTGATTTCGGTGAGGTGCCGATGAAAGCGGAGCTGACGCGGCAATGACGATGCGCGTGGATGATACCGCCCGCCCGGACGCGCGAGGTCGCTTCGGTGGCTTCGGCGGCCGGTTCGTGCCGGAAACGCTGATGCCGGCGCTCGAGGAGTTGGAGCGCGCCTTCCGAGAGGCCCAGGCCGACGCCGCGTTTGGAGAGGAGCTGGACGCCCTGCTGCGTAACTATGCTGGCCGGCCGACGCCTCTCTATTTCGCTGAGAACCTATCGAAGTGGGTGGCGGACACGCGCCCGGATGGCAGCCCTTCCGTTCGCATCTATCTGAAACGGGAGGACCTGGCGCACACCGGGGCGCACAAGATCAACAACACCCTCGGCCAGGGGCTGCTGGCGCGGCGGCTGGGCAAGCGCAGAGTCATCGCCGAGACGGGCGCCGGGCAGCACGGCGTGGCAACGGCGACCGTCTGCGCCATGCTCGGCCAGGAGTGCGTCGTCTACATGGGTTCTGAGGACGTGCGGCGGCAGGCCCTCAACGTCTTCCGCATGAAGCTGCTCGGCGCCGAGGTACGGGTGGTCGAGAGCGGCAGCCGCACGCTGAAGGACGCCATCAATGAAGCGATCCGCGATTGGGTAACCAACGTGGAGTCGACGCACTATCTGCTGGGCAGTGTCGTGGGGCCGCACCCATACCCGCTGATGGTGCGAGAGTTCCAGTCCGTCATCGGCAAGGAGGCGAGAGAGCAGATCCTGGCCGCGGAGGGGCGGCTGCCGGACTACGCCGTGGCGTGCGTGGGCGGCGGGTCGAACGCCATGGGTCTCTTTCATCCCTTTTACGACGACGCGTCCGTGCATTTCATCGGCGTGGAAGCCGCCGGCGAAGGGCTGGCCACGGGCCGAAACGCCGCCAGCCTGACGGTCGGTCGGCCGGGTGTGCTGCACGGATCGTACTCGTACCTGCTTCAAAGTGAGGACGGGCAGATAGAGGAGACGCACAGCATCTCGGCCGGACTCGACTACCCAGGCGTGGGGCCGGAGATGTCCTTCTACAAGGAGAGCGGGCGCGTGCAGGCGGTGGCGGTCACGGACAAGCAGGCGCTGGACGCCTTTCGATTGCTGAGCGAGACGGAGGGGATCATACCCGCGTTGGAGCCTGCCCATGCTATCGCGCATGTGGTCGAGCTGTCGGCGACGGGCGGGTTGCCGCAGGATTCCGTGGTCCTCATCGGCCTCTCGGGCCGGGGCGACAAGGACATGGAGACGGTGGCCAAGGCCCTTGGCGTTGAATTGACATAAGATCTCCTGTTTGGTCGAGCCTCCTGGTGGACGCGGACGGACGTGGGGAGAGGCTCCGGGGTTGACCCCTGGGTTTCCTAGCGAAGCCGGAGGCAGGTCCTGCTCCAGGCCGAGTCCTGTGTGAGGTGACGCCGATGCTCACGGCTGGTTTAGTTGCGGCCGATGGGAGACAATGCGAGCGTAGTAGGAACGATCCGATTTGGAGACCCAAGCGCCGGCCACAGATTCCGCGGAGGGAATACCGCCCAAGCCCTGGGGGATCCCTGCGATTCTGCTGGCGCTCGCGTTGCCGGTGCTCCTGTGGGGCACTTCTCTGGGTGCGGCGATCGCCCAGGGCTCGCAGAATGACCTGAGCGATAGCGAGGTGGTGGTAGGCTTGATCGTCACCATCATCCTCGACTTCGTGTTCATCGGTCTGGCGGCGGGGCTGTCGGTCTGGCGATATCGGCTTGGCTGGGCTGCCCTCGGGCTCCGCCCGTTCGACCGGAGCCTGTGGTGGTTGCCGCTGGCGGCGGCCGCCGGCGCGCATGTGGGCATCGTCGTCTACACCGTGATACTGATGCTGGTCGGCGGCGAGGGCGCCACCCCCAAACAGGACCTGAATGACCTCTTCCAAAGCCGCGCGATCCTTCCCCTAACGGGAGTGGCCACGGTGATGATGGCGCCGCTAGGAGAGGAGATCTTCTTCCGCGGGTTCGTCTTCGCGGGACTTCTCAGACCGTTGGGTCTGCGCGCGGCCATGGTCCTGAGCGGCTTGCTGTTCGGCGCGTTCCATGTCACCGGTCTGGACACGATTGGATTGGTGATACCGTTTGGCGTCGTGGGCATGCTCTTCGCCTGGGTCTACTATCGCACCGGTTCCCTCTGGACCAGCATCGCTACCCACCTCTTGTTCAACCTGGTCAGCTTCGTGCTTCTGGCATGGGTTGCGGGGATCGGTCCGACTTGAGCGGGCAGCCGGACCGGCGATCTGAGCGCCTCGCGCGGGCGCTGGCGCGCGCCGGAAACGAGGGCCGGGTAGCCGTGATGGCCTACCTGACAGCGGGCTACCCGGAACCCGGCGCCACGCCCGGGCTGGCGCGGGCCGTCATCGAGGGTGGCGCCGAGGCCATCGAGCTCGGCATACCGTTCTCGGACCCACTGGCGGACGGCGCAACCATGCAGAAGGCGAGCGCGCGGGCGTTGGAGAGCGGGATGACGGCGGCCGGCTGCCTTGAACTGGTGGATGAGATGCGCAAGGGAGGGGTTGTCATCCCCCTGGTCGTTATGACATACTACAATCCTATTCTTGCCTACGGGCAGGATGGATTCGTCCAGGACGCTGCCGCGGCCGGAGCGGACGGCATCATCGCCGTCGATGTGCCGCCCGAGGAGGCGGAGCAGATCTCGAGCCGGTGTCAGGCGGATGGATTGGACCTGATCCCTCTCCTAGCGCCGACTTCGACTGAGGAACGCATCGCTCTGGTCGTAAGGCGGGCCTCCGGGTTCGTCTACTGTGTCAGCGTTACCGGGGTGACGGGGGCCCGCAAGGTGCTGCCTCCAGAGGTGGGGACCTTCCTCCAGCGGGTGCGCCGTCACACCGAGTTGCCCCTGGCCGTGGGCTTCGGCATCTCGAGGCGGGAGCATGTCGAGGCGCTTCGGGGTCAAGCGGACGCCGCGATCGTGGGCAGCGCCATCGTTGAGCTGATCGAGGCATCGCCTCGGGCAGAACGTGAAGAGAGGTTGAAGGAATATGTGGAGGTGCTCACCGGCCGACGGTAGGCCAGGGTCTGACGCCGTATCGCAGACAAGCTGCGTGAACGCGCCCGGGATAGGACCCGGTTCCGCGGCCGGCGCCTATGTCTCTGGGCTCCTCGCCGGCGCCTTTGGCCGGTAGGCCGGGCCCGGGATCCCGGAAGGGAGCACGGCCGATATGGGCATGCGTTGTAGAGGCATCCGGGGGGCGACGACCGTCGAGGCGAACCGCCCCGAAGCGATCCTCGAAGCCACCACGGAGCTCCTGGCGGAGTTGATGCGCGCCAACGACCTGCGGGTCGAAGATGTGGCAAGCGCGTTCTTCACCACCACGCCTGACCTGAACGCCGAGTTCCCCGCCGTTGCCGCCCGGAGGCTGGGCTGGAACGACGTAGCCCTCCTCTGTGGCCACGAAATGGACGTTCCCGGCAGTCTGGCCATGTGCCTGCGTATCCTTCTCCATGTGAACACGGAGAAGGAACCGCACCAGTTGGTGCACGCCTATCTGCGGGGGGCGAGAGTCCTCCGGCCGGATCGGAACTACAACCAGGACGAGGCATCGGAGACAACATAGCCATGATGGTCATCATGAAGCAGGGGCACACCCAAGAGGAGATGGATGCAATCATGCGCCGCCTGGAAGAGCGGCAGTTGACGGGACACCGGATCATCGGTGTGGAACGCACGGTGATAGCCGTCGTCGGGCACATCTACCCGGAGCTGCGCGACGAAATGGAGACGATGTCGGGCGTCGAGGAGACCGTCCGCATCAGCGTTCCCTACAAGCTGGCAAGTCGTGAGACGAAGCAGGAGGATACGGTGGTCAAGGTCCGGGGCGGAGCAGTCGAGTTCGGCTCCGGAAAGACAGTAGTCATCGCCGGGCCCTGCGCTGTGGAGGACGAGCAGCAGGTGATGGAGACAGCCCGGGCCGTCAAGGAAGCGGGAGGTCACATGCTGCGCGGCGGTGCGTACAAGCCTCGCACATCGCCCTACAGCTTCCGCGGGATGGAGTTGGAAGGGCTGCGGCTGCTGGCGCAGGCGCGTGAGGAGACAGGCCTGCCGGTCGTGACGGAGGTGCTGTCGATGCACGACATCGACCGGGTGGCCGAGTACTCGGATGTCCTCCAGATCGGCACGAGGAACGCGCAGAACTACGCGCTGCTGGAGGATGTGGCGAAGGCGGGAAAGCCCGTGCTGCTGAAGCGGGGGCTGGCCTCCCAGGTTGAGGACTGGCTGCTGGCGGCGGAGTACATTCTGCACCAGGGCAACCCGAACGTCATCATGTGTGAGCGGGGCATTCGCACGTTCGAGACGGCTACTCGGAACACGGTGGATATCAACGCGATTCCGTTGGTCAAGCAGATCAGCCACCTACCCGTCATCGCCGATCCGAGCCACGGCACGGGCAAGTGGTCGTTAGTGGGACCGGTGGCTCGGGCCGCAATAGCGGCAGGGGCCGACGGTGTGATCGTGGAGGTCCATCCGAACCCTGAGAAGGCACTCTCGGATGGTCCCCAGTCCTTGAACTTCGAGCGCTTCCGGGAGCTCATGGGTGAGCTGCGGGAGCTGGGTGAGGTGTTGAGACGCCCGCTCTGGTCAGCCACGACGGGGCGCGCGCCTGTCTGAGCCGGGCCGTGGCGTCATAGACTGGATAGGGAGCCGCCGAATGGCTGGCCCCCTATGCTGCGATTCTGGGAGGGCGATCTTCCAGAACGTGCGTGCCGGTGACGGCCGTGCAGAGGTGTACCCACGGCCGCATTCTGCTATCCTGTCGCACAAAGCGAGCCGCAGTCTTGCCCTATGAAGTTCGAGACTGAGGTCACCGGCGATTTCCAGCTCCGCCTCCCTGTCTTCGAGGGGCCGCTGGAGCTACTCCTCTACCTCATCGAGCGGGAGGAGCTGGAGATCACCGCTGTTTCGCTCGTCCAGGTCACGGATCAGTACCTCTCCTACCTCCACTCCGGCGACCAGATCGATGCGACCGCGCTGGCGGAGTTCATCGCAATCGGTGCGCGACTCCTGTACCTGAAGTCGCGAGCGCTGCTGCCGCGGCCGCCCACGGACGAGGAGCCGCTGGAAGAGCTGGGCGAGGACCTGGTGCTTCGGCTGAAGGAGTACCGGCGGTTCAAGGAGGTTGCCGGTTCCCTGCGGGAGATGGAGGAGATGGGCCTCCGGGCCTACCCGAGGCTCGCTTCGCCGACGGACCTGCCGCTGCCGACAGGGCTGGACGGCGTCACGCTCGATCTGCTGGCGGGAATCGTTCGGGAGGTGCTGGAGCGCCAGCCGGAGGAAACGCCCGAGGGCGTCGTCGAGCGGCAGGAGGTCAGCGTCGAGGAGAAAGTGGAGGAACTGTCGCGAGAACTGCATCGACGGAAGCGAGTCAGCTTTCGTGCCTTCATCTCGGCCTGCCGTTCTCGCATCGAGATCATCGTGGCGTTTCTCGCGGTGCTGGAGTTGATCAAGGGGCTGAAGCTGCGGGCGGAACAGGATGCCCTGTTCAGCGACATCAGCCTGGTTCGTGTGGAGGAGGGCGAGGGGGGCTAGGCGGCGCGGGCGCTGTCGCCGGTGGCCACCATGGTGCGGTTGCGGCCCGCCGCTTTCGCTTCGTACATGGCGCGGTCCGCCTGGCGGATGACGCGGGCCGGATCTCTTGTCGACGTCCAGTCGGATTGTGATACTCCCAGGCTGGCAGTGACGTCAAGCGCGCTGGCGGTGCGGAGGGGCGCGGGGCGTTCGGCGAGGTGCCGGCGGAACCGTTCTGCGAAGGCGGTAGCCTCCGATAGGCCCGTCGCGGGGAGCACGAAGACGAACTCGTCGCCGCCGTAACGGCCTACGACATCCACCTGACGGCAGCTCTCTCGTGCGAGCTCGGCGACGTGCCGAAGCACGTCATCTCCGGCCTGGTGGCCGTGGGTGTCATTGATCATCTTGAGGCCATCCAAGTCGGCCACGACGGCACTCAGGTCTTGCTGGTAGCGCCGGGCGCGCGCGCACTCGGACTCCAGCGTCTCGTCGATGAAGCGACGGTTCGGAATGCCGGTGAGGGAATCGGTGCGGGCCAGGTGATGCTGGATTCCCATGCGCTCCTGCAACTGTCGGTTGAGGTGACGAAGCTCCTCACGGGACTCGGCCAGCTCCTGGTAGAGTCGAATGCCCTTGATGGCGCTGGCAACCTGGGTGGCGAAACCTTCGAGCAGCTCTACTTCAGAATCGGGAAAATCCAGCGGGCGGTGCGATGCTACCGAGAGAAGGCCCAGCATTTCGTCCTTGGTGCCCAAGGGGAAGGTGGCCGTAGAGCGAATGAGGGTGCGTACGAAGAAGCTCCGTCCGGATTCTGGTATGCGCTCGTCGTTCTGGGCATCGCGGAACAGGACGGGGCGGCGGGTGCTGAGGACGATATCCCTAATTGGATCCGGCTTGCTGGCTCCCCTCCTCCACCGGTCCGTGAGTTCCTTTGTGCGCTCCCCGGTGTTGACGCACCGCAGTCTGACGGTGCCGTCCGCGTCCACGATGTCGATGGAGATGTAGTTGATCCCCGTGACGGTGGCGATAGTGCGGGCGATGCTGGTGAGGACGCCGTCCAGATCCTCTGAGTCCGACATGATGCCGCTGATGTTTGCCAGAGCGCTTAGCAGGTTCCGCTGGCGCTCGGCGCGGGAGGAATCGAGGCGGCGCCCGAGGAGCAGGGCGATACAGGGGAGCGCGGCCGTGAGGAAGTGCGTCCTTGACGATCCCAGCCCCGCAGGCCAGGAGCCCCGCGCGATGAGGATCTCGGAGTTGGAGTCCATCATCGGGATGAGATCGGCCACATGGTCGCAGGGCTCGCGGGACCGCATGCTTCGGAACGCCTCCACTCTGCCGTCGCGCACGTTGAAGGCGTTGGCCTTGCCGCGGGAAACAAGGTCGCGGTGGATCAGCCACAGAGCAACGTCGTCAAGCTTGAGGTCGGTCCGGGTGCCGAAATGGCGGAATACCTCGCCGCTGCCGTAGACGAGGAACACATCCGTCGCCTGCAGCCCGTCCCGCAGGAGAGGCAGGGCCTGCTCGACGGCCGCGTCGGTCGGGTTGGCAGCGGTCGTCAAGGCAGAAAGCTGCGCCAATGTGCGGATCGCTGGCATGGTCTGACTGTCCGGCCCGCGTGCGGGCTCTACCTGATCTTCGGTATGTAGGGGCTGTCCCTTAAGGGTGTCCCCGATGCCGCCTAGAGACGGATGCCGTGGGCTCTGCGTAGCCTGGGCACCACCATCGCCAAGGCGACGCCGACGAATGCGCCCGCGGCGTCGGCCAGGAGGTCGGTCTCGGAGGCGACGCGCCCGGGTACGAAGGCCTGATGGGTCTCATCGACCACCCCGTACAGCACGGTGAGGGCAAAGGCGACGCCCGCAAGCGCCCAGACTGGCGGGCCGCGGCGCGGCTCCGCGCTCCCCGCCAACGCCCAGTAGAAGAGCAGAGCCAGGCCGCAGTAGAGTCCCAGATGCGCGGGGATCGCGACCGCGCCGCCGGCTGACGCGCCCATGGGCGTCGATTGCTGGGAGAGGTAGAAGATGCCGCCCATCCAGGCAGCGACGATCAGCCAGCGTACCGCGCGGGCGAGCCGCGGAAAGTGATTCGCCTTGACCCGCATTCGGCCCCGTGTTAGCATGCCGGACAAGAACATCTGGTTTGTCTGGTTGGGAGGGGGTTGCCCCTCTCTCTCACTTTCTAACGGCTGGAGTTGAGAAACATGTCCGGCATGAGTAAGCGCGAGCGGGTGACGGCGGCTCTCGAAGGCCGGGAGGTGGACAGCGTGCCCGTCAGCTTCTGGGGGCACGACTTCGTGCGCGAGTGGTCGGCTGAGGGACTGGCGGCGGCGATGCTGGAATCCGTCGAGGCGTTTGACTACGACTACCTGAAGGTGAACCCGCGGGCCACCTACTACGCTGAGGCGTGGGGGTGTCGCTACCGCCCGTCGGGCGATCCCAACCGGCAGCCGGAGGTGGAGCACTGGGTGCTGCGTGAACCTTCGGACTTGGAGGGCATTCGGCCGGTGGGCGCCACCGGCGGCCCCTTTGCCGAGCAGTTGGATGCGCTCCGTCTCATCGCCAAGGGGCTAGCCGGAGAGGTGCCATTTGTGCAGACGGTGTTCTCTCCGCTGTCGGTGATCGGACGGCTGGCGAACGTCCGGGAGGGCATACGTCCTTGGATGACCGAGGCGCCGGAGGCGCTGCACGCGGCTCTCTCCGCCGTAACGGAGACCCTTTCGTCCTATGCCCATGCCTGCGTGGAGGCCGGCGCGGACGGCATCTTCTTCCCAACCACCGACTGGGGCACCTACGACGCGTGCACGGCGGAAGAGTATCAGACGTTCGGCCGGCCCTATGACCTGCGGGTATTGGACTCGGTCGCGGGCGCTCCGATGAACGTTCTGCACGTGTGCCGGGCGAACAACATGCTGGATCTGCTGCTGGACTATCCGGCGGCGGTCGTCAACTGGGCCGTTCATGCGCCGGGCAACGCTTCGCTGGCAGAAGTGCTGGGGAAGTCCGACAAGGCAGTGATGGGCGGCGTGGACGAGCGCGGCACGCTGCTGGAAGGATCGCCGGAGGAGGTGCGGGCGCAGGTGCGCGATGCTCTCGAGCAGACGGGTGGTCGGCGCTTCCTTGTCGCGCCCGGCTGCTCGATCCAGCCCCGAACGCCTACGGAAAACGTCCGCGCAGCCGTCGAGGCGGCGAGGAACGCAGCGCCGTGACCTCAGGGCTCGCCCGCGAGGAGCTGAGGCGAGCCTCGCCCGGCCGCCCCAGTGTCGTCACCATCGGCAAGTTTGACGGCGTACACCGGGGACATCAGTACTTGGTCGGGGAGTTACTCAAGTACGGACACGAGAAAGGCCTGGCGACCGTCGTGATCACGCTCTACCCCCATCCTGTCACCGTACTGCGGCCGGGGAGAGTACTCACCTATCTGTGCTCGGTTGAGAGGCGCGTGGCTCTCCTCCAGGCGCTGGGCGTGGATCGCGTAGCGGTCCTCTCCTTCACGTCGGAGCTGGCGCAGCTCGCGTATCAGGATTTTGTCGCGTTGCTGATGGAGGAGCTGGAGCTGCGGGCCCTGCTGATCGGGCCGGATTTCGCTTTGGGCCGGGGTCGGGAGGGGAACGTGGATGCACTGCGCGAGCTGGGCGACAAGAGAGGCTTCGACGTGCAGACGGTCTCCATGCTCAACGAGAGCGACGCCAAGGTAGGCTCCGAGGCGATTCGCGAGGCTCTGAGGCACGGTGACATGGAGATGACTACGCGGCTACTGGGGAGGCCGTTTATCCTGAGGGGTCCGGTAGTGCGCGGGGCGGATCGGGGCAGGCGGATCGGTTTTGCGACCGCGAACATCGCCGTGGCGCCGGACCTGGCGATTCCCAGTCTGGGCGTGTATGTGACACGATCGCACTTGGATGAGAAGGTCTACGCTTCGGTGACCAACATCGGGCAGCGGCCCACGTTCGGCGAAAGCCATCCGACCATTGAGACGCACCTGCTCGACTTCGAGGGCGACTGCTACGAGCACGAGCTGCGGATCGAACTGCTCCGGCGGCTGCGAGACGAGCGGCGCTTCGCGGGCGCGCATGAGCTGGTCGCTCAGATCAAGCGCGACGTGGCCGCGGCCCGAGAGTACTTCGCTGAGGCGGGCGAGCGTCCCACCGAGGAATAACAGGTATGAGTCCCAGGCGAGCTCGGTCACGTGGCGAAGCGCCGGATACCCGGTCGGGCCAAGGTTCAGCGGGGGACGTGGACGATATCGTCCGCCGGGGCGTCATTGAGGTCATTCCCAAGGAGGAGTTCCTGGAGGCGCTCCAGTCCGGGCGAAAGCTGCGGCTGAAGCTGGGGCTCGACCCCAGCAAGCCCGATCTCCACATCGGTCACGGCGTGCTGCTGCGAAAGCTGCGCCGTCTGCAGGAGATGGGACATCAGGTGGTACTGATCGTGGGAGACTGGACGGCGCAGATCGGCGATCCAAGCGGCCAATCCGCCACCCGGCCCATGTTGACGGCCGCTGAGGTGAAGGCCAACGCTGAGACGTACATGCGCCAGTTCTTCCACGTGGTGGATCACGAGCGCACGGAGGTACGCTGGCAGAGCGAGTGGTTCGGCAAGTTCACCCTGGAGGACGTGGTGCGTCTCGCGGGGCGGTTCACCGTGGCCCAGATGCTCCAGCGCGAGGACTTCCGCCAGCGTTTCGAGGCGCAGAAACCGCTCGGCGTGCACGAGCTGCTCTATCCCTTGCTCCAGGCGTACGACTCTGTCGCTATCGAAGCCGACGTGGAGTTCGGCGGGTCCGACCAGCGGTTCAACCTGCTCGTTGGCCGGGAGCTCCAGCAGGCGATGGGCCAGCGCCCGCAGATCGTGTTCATCATGGGGCTCCTGGTGGGCACCGACGGCGTCCAGAAGATGAGCAAGAGTCTGGGGAACACCGTTGACTTCGAGGACCCGCCGAGCGAGAAGTATGGGAAGCTGATGTCCGTGCCGGACGGCGTGCTTGTTGACTACCTGGACCTGGCCACCGACATGCCTGACGAGGAGCTGGCTTTCGTACGACGCCAGATCGAGGAACGTTCGATTAACCCGATGGAGGTGAAGAAACGGCTGGCGCGGGAGGTCGTCTCTCAGTTTCATGGGGAGGAGGCGGCGCGAGAGGCGGAGGAGGCGTTCGAGCGGGTGTTCCAGCGCGGCCGCCCCGGTCGACTATTCAATGAGGAGGGGATGGCGGGCGCGGTCAGGCGACTGTTTCAGGGGAAGGGACAGAAGCTCATGGTTCGCGACCTGTCCGATGACATTAAGGAACTGCTGATTCCTTCGGGAGAGGCAGGGCTCGATGTACCAGCCCGGTGGGTGAAGCCTTCGGGACCCGGCTGGCACCTCCCGACTATCCTGGCGGATGTGGGGCTTGCGCCCAGTATCTCTGAAGCTCGTAGGCTGGTTCACCAAGGTGCGGTCGACGTCAATGGAACGACCATAAGCGGCGAATTCCTCTCTCACCGTCAGATGGAGCCAGGCAGCATCATCCGGGTGGGCAAGCACCGCTTCCTTCGCATCGTCGACGCGGGCAAAGAAGACGCATCCTGACTGCCGTTGGCCTCGCTCCGGGTCCGGCAACGTGCTACCCTGATAGCAGACGAGCAGGTGGGAGGGGTTCGCTGATGGATGCTGATTTCCGGATAGACGTGAACGAGGTCCACCGTGCGATAGACGTTGGCGAGATCATCGCGCTCTACTTTCCGCTGCTGCGGAAGACACTCCTTATGGACACCAGAACCACGACCCTGGACGGACCCATGATCAAGGTGGTCCCCATGGCAACGTCCCCGGAGGAACGGTTCCGTGAGCTCGTGCGTCTGCGACCTCGCTTCCCGAAGCCGGAGAGCATCAGTATCATCCCGTGGCCGAAATACGTGGCGAGCCTGGTCCGGTTGGACGTCTGGGACCACATCGTTCGTCGTTTCCTGGAGATCGGCCCGCCCGAGGTCGTCCGCCAGTGCGAGGAGTGCCTGGAGGAGGTGCGCCGCGCCGAGCGGGAGGAGATCCGCCGGGCGATCAGCGGCCAGCAGTATGAGACCCTCTGGCAGCCCGCCGATGCGCGGGGCAGCAGCGGGGCTGAACTCGATGACGACGACGAGGAGGCCTGCTGAGGGCCACGTCCGGCCGCAACCCCGACTTGACGAGCGGGCGACCCACTGGGTCGCCCGCTGCTGCTAGGCCGGGCGTGTTGCCGCTCTACCAGCCTCTGGGGACGAAGGGCCGGGCACCAGCCCGGCCTCGCTCTCCTTCTTGCTGAGGGACCCCGAGTTCAGGCCCTAGGACGATTCCTCCTCCGCGCTCTGGATCACCCGCTGGGAGACGTGCGCAGGCACTTCCTCGTAGTGGCTGACCTCCATGGTGTAGAACGCGCGGCCTTGCGTCATGGAGCGCAGGTCTGTGGCGTAGCGCTGGACCTCGGCCAGAGGGGCCTGCGCCTCGATGACGGTGAGCCCGCCCTGGGGCGTCATGCCCAGCACCTTGCCGCGCTTGCCGTTGAGGTCGCTGAGCACCTCTCCGGTGTTGGCCTCCGGAACGGTGATGCGCAGGTTCATGATCGGCTCCAAGAGCACCGGCCCCGCTTCCTGAGCGCTCTGTTTTAGCGCCTGGGCGCCCGCGATCTTGAAGCAGATCTCCGACGAGTCCACCGGGTGATCCTTTCCGTCGTAGAGGGTGACCTTGAGGTCGACCAGCGGGTAGTGGGCGAGGACGCCCTCCCGCATCGCCTCCTGGACGCCCTTCTCAACGGCGGGGATGTACGCCCTGGGGACGGCGCCTCCGACGATCTTGTTCTCGAACTCGAAGCCCGCGCCCTTCGGCAGCGGCTCGATCTCGATGGCGACGCGGGCGTACTGGCCGTGGCCCCCGCTCTGCTTCTTGTGAATATAGTCCGCCTGGCGGGTGGCGGTCACGGTCTCTCTGTAGGGGACCTTCGGTGTGACCAGCTCTACCTCCACGCCGAACTTGCGCTTCATGCGCTCCGCCGTGACCTCGATGTGCGACTCGCCCAGGCCGGACAGGATCGTCTCGCTGGTGTCGGCATCCCGATGCACACGCAGGCTGGGGTCCTCGTCGCTTACTCGGCTGAGGGCCGTACCCAGCTTGTCCAGGTCCGCCTTGGTCTTGGGGTAGACGGCCAGGCTGAACGACGGATTCGGAGTCGCGATCGGGTCGAGCAGCAAAGGTCGGTCGCGGGAGCAGAGCGTGTCGCCGGTGGTCGTTTCGGTGAGTTTGGCGACGGCGCCGACGTCGCCGGCCGGTAGCTTGGCCGCCTGCTCCTGCGTCTTGCCCCGCATGTGGAAGAGCTGTGCGATTCGCTCCTGGATCTTGCGGTTGGCGTTCCAGACCTGGGAGTCGGCATTCAGCGTACCGGAGACTACGCGCAGGTACGTGAGCTTGCCCACGTAAGGATCGGCGCTGGTCTTGAAAGCGAGCACGGCCAGCGGCCCAGCGGCATCCGCGGTTAGCGATACCTCGTTCCCTCCCTCGTCTCGGCAGGTGACCTCGCCCCGGTCCACGGGCGATGGGCCGTACTGGACGATGGCGTCCAGTAGCCTGGGCACGGCGACGTTCTTCGTGGCGGAGCCAGCCAGGATAGGGATGATGCTGCCCGAGAGGATGCCGGCACGCAGACCGGCTCGCAACTCGTCGGCGGTCAATTCCTCGCCCTCCAAGTACTTGGTGATCAAGGCGTCGTCCGTTTCGGCTATCGCCTCGACGAGTTGCTCGCGATACGTGGAGGCGTCCGCCGCGAGGGACTCGGGAATCGCACCGGGCTCGGCCCCCTCGCCGGAGAACGCCTGCATCTGGAGCACGTCCACGACGCCCTGGAACGTATCCTGGGCGCCGATCGGTACTTGGAGGGGAATACAGGGTTTTCCGAAGCGCTCTTGTACCTGCTGGACCGCACCGGCGAAGTCGGCGTTCTCTCGGTCCATCCGGTTGATGAACACCAGGCGCGGGAGCGCCTGTTCGTCGGCGTAGCCCCACGCGAGATCGGTGCCGACCTCCACACCCGCAACGGCATCGACGACCAGGAGAGCGGCGTCGGCGGCACGGACTCCTTCTTTCACCTCACCGAGGAAGTCGGCGTAGCCGGGCGTATCGATGAGGTTGACCTTGTGGTCGCTCCACTCGCAGGGAAGGAGCGAGAGGCTGATGCTGATCTGGCGTTTGATCTCATCCGGGTCGTAGTCGGAGGTCGTGTTGCCGTCGTCTATGCGGCCCAGACGGTTGATGGCGCCGGCGACGAAGAGCGCGGCCTCTGAGAGGGACGTCTTGCCGGTGCCGCCGTGGCCCAGCACAACGACGTTCCGAATCTGGTCTGTCTGGTACTCCTTCATAGACCGGAGACTCCTGTGGTGAGATCAGCGAAGGGCCGCCTGCCGGTGAACGGAACCGTCCTTTCCGGCTACGGTCGCCTCGGATTGTACCGAAGCGTTCTGAGGCGGGCAAGACGCGTCGCCGCGGCCGGCGGCGAGGTTCCGGCGCTACACGTGGATGCGAGCCTACGGCATCTGAATGATGCCCTCTCGCATCAGCATTCCGGCCGCCTCACGCGCCCTCCGGATCTTGGAGGAGGCGATATCGAGGAGTTCTTCGCGAGTCCGTTCGATCCCTGCGACTCCCTGCTCTATGGCCTTCATGCCGACCGCAACCGCCTCACGGGGGAAGACCTCCCACTCGTCCATGGTAGGAATGACGTACTCGTCATGGATGCCGTTGTCCTCGGCGCACTGGGCAAGCTCCTGGGCGGCCGCGATACACATCTCGTCGGTGATGGTTCTGGCCCTGACGTCCAGGGTACCCCTGAATATGCCGGGAAACCCCAGCGAGTTGTTGATCTGGTTGGGGAAATCGCTTCGGCCGGTGGCGAATATCCTTGCGCCGGCGTCCTTGGCGTCCCAGGGGAATATCTCCGGTACGGGGTTCGCGCAGGCGAACACGACGGCATCAGAAGCCATCGCCGATATCCATTCCTTCTTCACGGTGTCCGGTCCGGGGCGCGAGAGCGCGATCAGGACGTCCGCTCCCTTCATCGCGTCGGGCAGTTCACCCTTGAGGGCGTCGCCGTTGGTGGCCTTGGCCAGCTCCCACTTCTCCTTGAAGTCCGCCTCCAGGTCGGTCCGCTCTCGATGCAGCGTGCCCTTGCTGTCGCACATGATGATGTTCTCCGGCCGAACGCCAGCGGCGACCATCAGCCAGGCGGTTCTGACACCCGAGGCCCCTGCGCCGGCCATCGCCACCCGGGCTTCGCTCATCTTCTTGTTGACCAGCTTCAGGGCGTTGATCAGACCGGCCAGAACCACCGTGGCCGTCCCTTGCTGATCGTCATGCCAGACCGGAATGCGGGCCCGCTCACGAGCAGAATTGAGGATATCAAAGCACTTCGGGTGAGAGATGTCCTCCAAGTTCACGCCGGCAAACGAGGGCTGAAGCAGGAGGACGGTCTCGATGATCCGGTCCGGATCCTTCGTATCCAGGCAGATCGGAAAGGCATCGACGCCACCGAGGTACTTGTAGAGCAACGCCTTGCCCTCCATCACGGGGAGAGCCGCCTCGGGGCCGATGTCGCCGAGGCCCAACACTCTGGTCCCATCGCTGATCACCGCCACGAAGTTTGCCTTGTTTGTGTGATCGAAGACCCTCTCGGGGTGCTCCTGAATGTCAAGGCACGGTTGCGCTACCCCGGGGGAGTACCAAATACCGAAGTCGTCGAAATCGCGGATGCAGCACTTGGGGACGGTTTCGATCTTGCCTCGGTAGAAGGGGTGCAGCTCCATCGCGTCCCTTCCGGGCTTCTCCGCCTTCTCGAGCAGTTCTTCTAGTGTTTGCATGACGAGAATCCTTCCTGTTCGTCCCTTCTACGGGCCTATCTGACTGATGGCCTGGAGACTCCAAGGGCGGTCCTTGAGGCCAGGCGAGAAGAGTGTGGGGTCGATCGGGAGCCGCCCCATCCCCGTTCGGTTCTGCTGTCCACGCGGTGTTCGCGGCATGTCCAATCGTGCCGTGTTCGGCTCGGCAGACTTGGTGTGCTGCCGACGGCATCGTCTTGGTGCGAGGGCGTTCCTCGGTGGGCGACTTCCGCCAGGGCTCCTGCTCCGCCTTGGTGTAGGGGTCTACCTATCTTGCTTGTGGTGACAAGGCCTCCGGGCCTAGCGCGGCAGAACCCAATGGCCATGCCAGGCTCGTTTCTCGCGCCGACCGTCCTTACCCAGTCGTCGCGTGGGGACGGATCGTTCGGCACTTGCCCAATGCCGGAGCATCAGACAGACTCCTTTCGCAGGGTTAGAAGTGGCTGCATTATAGCGGAACCGCTCCTTGGTATCGAGCGTGGGAAAAGAGGGGGCGTTCGGCCATCGGGTGTACCTATAGGCTGAGGATCGGCGGTCCATTATCCTGCGGGATGCGTCGTCGCCCGAACGCTGGTGTCTGCCTTTGGAGCGGTTGGGGTACAATGTGGCCGCCGAGGCATGCCCGAATGCTCCGCCCACGCCCGTACCAGTTCGCAAGGAGGAAGCTGGCCCCATGATGCCCCTCGAAGACATCCACATCCTAGACCTTTCGCGTCTCGCGCCCGGTCCTTTCTGCACGATGCTGCTGGCCGATCTGGGAGCAGACGTGCTGCTCATCGAGCCGCCGCCGGACACCAGGGTGGGGCAGGGGCCGGGCGTTGCCCGCGGCGGCGAAGCCTACAATGCTCTCGGCCGCAACAAACGCAGCATCATCCTAAACCTGCGCGACGACAACGCCCGTGAGATCTTCCTGCGGCTGGCAGAGTCGGCGGATGTGGTGGTCGAAGGCTTCCGGCCGGGCGTGGTGAAGCGGCTGGGGGTCGATTACGACGCGGTGCGAGAGAGGAACCCCCGGCTGGTCTACTGCTCGGTGTCCGGCTACGGACAGACGGGTCCCTATGCCGGAATGGTAGGACACGACATCAACTACATCTCGGTCGGCGGCGCGCTCGGGATGATCGGGTGGCCGGGCCAGCCTCCTGCCATCCCGTTGAACGTGATTGCGGACTTCGCGGCGGGAGGCCTCCATGCCGCGTACGGCATTCTGGCCGCCCTCCATGCAAGGGAACGCACCGGGCACGGGCAGTTCGTGGACATCGCGATGTCCGATGGGGTTCTGTATCTGCTGGCCCAGGTCATCGGCGGATATTTCGCCAGCGGTCGCGTACCCGGTGCGGGCACGACGATTCTCAACGGTGACGCCGCCTTCTACAACGTGTACCAATGCCGGGACGGTGGCTGGATCAGCCTGGGAACGTTGGAACCCCATTTCTGGGTGAACCTGTGCTGCGCAATGGGCCGCGAGGACTTCCAGCCTTACCAACACAACGTGGAAAAGCGGGATGAGATCCTCAGCTACTTTCGGGACCAGTTCAAGACCAAGACGCGTGACGAGTGGTTCGAGATCCTGAAGGAGACAGACATCTGCGTCGCTCCCGTGTACGCGCTGGACGAGGCGCTCAACGATCCGCAGAACCTGGCTCGCGCCATGGTGGTGGAGGTCGAGCATCCTGAGGTTGGCACGGTACGGCAGGTCGGTATCGGCACGAAGCTCTCGGAGACGCCGGGAGCCGTGCGCTCTGCGGCCCCAAGGCCGGGGCAACACACGGACGAGGTGCTCGCATCTCTCGGCTACGACGAGGACGGTATCCGAGCCTTGCGCGAGCGCGGCTCGGTCGCGTAGCGACCGGCAACCGGCTCGGTGCGTGAGGAACGGCTGTCTCAGGGCGGGCGGCGTGAGGGAAACCGCTAGTTCAAGAAGCTGAAGTCGTAGTTTGCGAGCTCGCTGAGGGCCTCACTGGGAGCGTCGAAGAGGAAGACGCCCGGCGCCAGGTAGTTGTCGGATGTGACCAGCAAGCCGAGGACGATGGCCCAGACGGCGAAGCCGGCCAGGTTGGCAACCAGCACTCGGGCCGCGTTGGCCGGTGTCACCGCCTGGATGGCAATGGTCGTCAGGCCGAAGAAGAGGGCCACAGAGGCGAGGCCGACGCCGAGGTCGATCCCCGGAATGAAGATGGCCACGGAGAGAGCGAGGGGCGCCGCCGCCATGCCCATGGTGCGCAGCATCTCCTGCCAGTCGGCATCCTCTCGGAAGAGTTGGGTCAAGATCACCCAGGCTACCAGCAGCCAAACGATCCACAGCGCCACGGAGAAGATGGAGCCGAGGATCACGGACTGGACGAACACTTGGCCGCTGTCGCCGAAGTCCTTCAACATCCACCAGAACCAGCCGCCCAGACCGGCCAGCACGGTGGAGACGACCAGCACAAGCGCGGCCGGCACGGTCGCCGCGGGGTCCTGGCGCACTTCGTCGAAGACGCTGGTGTCCAGCCTGACGAGGCGCTGCAGCCGGTCGACCAGGATCGCGAAATCGAGTCGGGGCTCCATCGGCATCATGACACCACTCCTTTGGCGTTGCACCGCGTCCTACGGGTAGTCGTTCTCCGTGATTGCTGGTTGTGGCCAGTATAGAGGCGTGGTACGGCGTGGTAAAGCATCGCCCCGGCGTGATGGGTGTCCGCGCCGTTCGCGGAGGCAACTGCGAGGCTGCTGCGCTACAGGGGACGCTTGGCCGGCAGGCCGGGCCGGCGGGGGAAGCGCTGAGGAGTCGGCAGTTCCTTGTCGATCATGACCAGCGTCTGAGCCGGGCTGGCCGTGGGTATGGGTTCGACGCTCCGTATGGAGCCCTTGAGTGTCTCCAGCGCCGTTCGCGCTTCATTGATCTCGTTGTCAACCCCCTTGCCCTTCGGGGCCAGCGCCACGCCGCCCATGCGCAGGAACGGCAGCATCAGCTCGACGAGCGTGCGCAAGGGCGCGAGCGCCTTCGCGACCGCGAAGTCGTACTGTTCCCGGTGACGCGGGTCATGCGCGGTCTCTTCGGATCGTCGACCGATCACCAGAACGTCGGTGAGGCCTAGCTCGGGCAGCACGGCGTGGAGGAACTCGCACTTTCGCTGCTTCGCCTCCACCAGAGTGAGTCTAAGGCTCGGTTCGAGGATCTTCAACGGGATACCCGGGACGCCGGAGCCGCTGCCAACGTCGATGAGCTGGCGATCGCGCAGGACAAGCCCCTCTTGGTGCATAAGAGAGAGGAGCGCGGCCGACTCAAGGAAATGACGCTGCTGTATCCCTTCTTCATCGCGCACAGCGGTCAGGCTGACGCGCTCCGCCCAGTCCCTGAGGACTTCAGAAAACGTCTCAAATCGCTCCAGTTGAACCTGGCTCAGCTCGATGCCCAGTTCGCTTGCGCCTTCTGTGAGAATGGGAAGCATACTATCACCCTACTCCGATACCTTCGCTGGCTGCATCGGTGAACGTGCGCGTTCTCCTCTTGCCAGGCACCTACCTGTCTCTTGGTAGAAGCGATCCACCCCGGCGGCAGACCACGCCCTTGCACGAGGCCGGATCCCCAGTCGGAAACACGGAAGAGGCGTCGGCCAGCCGATAGGAACAGCTACCTGCTCCTCCCTCCGCCATGCCTACCTCCTAGAACTGGCATCCCGCGGTCTGGAAGATCGCCTTCCGATCACGGGCGGCCAGCGCCTCCCTTCCCGCGTCCGGGATCAGGACACGCTCTACCTCAGCCCTGGACGGCACCTCGACGGTGATCCCAGCATCATGTGGCGAAGGCACATCGCGCCCGACGCCACTGCGCTCTGCCAGCACATCCAGACGGCCGCGACGGCGACTGCCCGGTCGTCGGGTGCGGCTTCCAAGGCCATGTTTATCCTACACAAGACACCGACTTTGCGCCAGCGTCCAGCCGAAAGCGTAT
The DNA here is from genome assembly GCA_964406605.1 of uncultured Dehalococcoidia bacterium. Taxonomy (GTDB): domain Bacteria; phylum Chloroflexota; class Dehalococcoidia; order DSTF01; family RBG-16-68-14; genus CAYOSF01. The sequence goes on from CAYOSF010000001.1 coordinate 336,236, forward strand.
GGTCTTTCGATGCTTTGGGCCGGACCCTGCCCTAGTCCCCGGTTTCCTCCGGCGCCGCGATGTGGAGGGGCTCGCCCGGCTGCGCCAGGAGTTGCGCCTGCGCCTGGACCCGCGCCGGCAGTCCCCAGACATTGATGAAGCCCACGGCGCCGGACTGATCGTACTGGTCGCCGGCCTCGTAGGTGGCCAGCGAGATCGCGTACAGGCTGCGGGGCGACTTGGTGCCGACGGCCGTGGCCTGACCCTTGTGGAGCCGCATGCGCACGGTACCAGTGACGTGCCGCTGGCTCGACTGGACATAGCTGGCTATGTCCTGGTGGTGCGGCGTGAACCAGAGGCCGTTGTAGATGAGGTCGGCGTACTCCTGCGCGATCTCCTTCTTCAGGCGAAGCTGCGGCTTTGAGAGGGTCATCCGCTCCAACGCTTCGTGCGCCGCTATCAGGGTGATGGCGGCCGGCGCCTCGTACACCTCGCGCGACTTGATGCCGACGAGGCGGTCTTCCAAGTGGTCGATGCGGCCGATGCCGTGCTCGCCGGCAAGCTCGTTGAGGCGCTGGATCAGCGAGACGCCGTCCGTCTCCTCGCCGTCCATGGAAACTGGGAGGCCGCGCTCGAACCCTATCTCGACATAACACGGATCGTTCGGTGCGTCCGCGACCGACTTCGTCCAGGCGAAGGGCTCTTCCGGGGGCTCGACCCAGGGGTCCTCGAGCAGGCCGGACTCGATGGCGCGGCCCCAAAGGTTCTCGTCGATGGAGTAGGAGCTCTCCTTGGTCACCGGGACCGGGATGCCCTCCTTCGCGGCGTACTCGATCTCGTCCTCGCGCGTGCGCATTTCCCATTCGCGCAGAGGGGCGACGATCCGCAGATCGGGCGCGAGGGCCTGCACGCTGACGTCGAACCGAACCTGGTCGTTGCCCTTGCCCGTGGAGCCGTGGGAGACAGCCTGCGCGCCTTCGTCTCGCGCCACGTCCACCATAAGCTTGGCGATCAAGGGCCGGCCCAGGGAGGTGGCCAGCGGATAGCGTCCCTGGTATAGGGCGCCCGCCGCGAGGGCCGGGAAGACGAAGTAGCGGACGAAGTCGTCCTTCGCGTCGATCCAGCGGTGGGCGACGGCGCCCGCGCCGATCGCCCGCTTCTGCGTCTCGTCCGGGTCGTTGTCGATGCCAATGTCGACCGTGAGGGCGACGACCTCATATCCGCGCTCGGCGGCGAGCCAGCGAACGGCCACGGACGTATCGAGGCCGCCCGAATAGGCGAGAACTACTTTGTCAGCCATAACACCTTTGCTCCTTTGTGCAGGTGAGTCGAAGCGGGGACGGCCTGCTCGGATCGGCGACCCGCGGGCTCCTCGCATCGTGGCGGCGGGCTGCAGGGTTCGCCAAGCGCCTGCCCACCACAAATCGGCCCTTGCTCACAGATTCGCTCTAGCTACTGTACCGAGCCCCCGCCGACTTCCGCCAGGGTGCGCTCCAGAATGTCGAGGCCTTCGTCCAGCTCCTCCCGCGACACGGTCAGCGGCGGGGCGAGGCGGACCGCGTCCGGCCGGACGTTGTTCGCGATGAGCCCCTTCTCCAGGCAGCCCAACACCACCTGCTCCGCCGCCTCCTCCGACAGGGTGACGGCCCAGAGCAGCCCCTTACCCCGCGCGCCCGTGACCAGGTCGAGCCGATCTTCCAGGCCGTGCAGGCGCTGGCCCAGGTAGCTTCCGCGTTCGGCCACCTGGCGAGGGATGTCGTTATCGATGATGTAGCGCATCACCTCGTAGCCGGCGCGCGTCGCGAGCGGGTTGCCGCCGTAGGTCGACCCGTGGTCGCCGGGTGTGAAGACGGCGCAGTGCTCCTTGGCCAGGAAGGCGGCCAACGGCACGCCCGAGGCGATCCCCTTGGCCAGTGTGAGGACATCGGGCTCAATGCCGGAGAGCTGGTAGGCGAAGAGGGCGCCACAGCGGCCGACCCCTGTCTGAACTTCGTCCAGGATGAGGAGGAGTTGCCGCTCGTCACACCAGCGGCGCACGGCGGGCAGGTAGCCGTCGTCCGGCACGTTGACGCCGCCCTCGCCCTGCACCGGCTCCAGGAAGACGGCGCACGTGCGCTCGTTCGTAGCCTGCCGGATCGCCTCGACGTTGTCGTATGGGACGTGGACGAAGCCCGGAGGGAGGGGGGCGAACGGCTCCTTGTAGCGGTCGCTGCCGCCCGCGGTGACCGTCGCGAGGGTGCGGCCGTGGAAGGCGTCCAGGGCGCAGATGATCTCGAAGGCGCCGCCCTTCTTTTCGCGGCCCCACTTCCGGGCGAGCTTGATCGCGCCCTCGTTCGCCTCCGCGCCGCTGTTGCAGAAGTAGACCCGGTCCAGGCAGGAGTTCTCGACCAGGAGTTGGGCGAGCTGGAGCTGCGGGACGGAGTAGACCACGTTGGAGACGTGGATCAGCGTCTTCGCCTGGTCGGCCAGCGCCTCCGCGAGGACGGGGTGGCAGTGGCCGAGGCTGGTCACCGACGGCCCGCCGAAGAAGTCCAGGTAGCTCTTGCCGGTGTCGTCCCAAACACGGCTGCCCTCGCCCCGGACGAGGACCACGGGCAGGCGCTTGCCCGTCCTCATGAAGACCCGCGACTCGATATCGCGCCAGTCAGTCATGGCAGGCAGGGTAGCACGGGGTCGGTGGTGGTGGAAGGCGGGCGTCAGCCCGGGGGAATCGGGACGAGCGTCAAGCGGCCCGGTTCGGCCGCGATCACAGAGCTCCCGTCCGGCGCAACGATCAGGTCGATTAGATCCCCGTTGAATAGCACGCTTGTGTCGCCCCTGTCGGCGATGCCCAGACTGCCATCCGGCGTAGTGTAGAGCAGCCTGCCGTCCGGCAGGAAGAGTGGGGTGGGCAGATTGTCCTCGCCTGCATCGAGGGCGAACGCGGCGGGGCCGGGGACACGATACAGCTCGTCGCCGCTCGCGGCCTCAATCACGGCGGTGCACGCGTTGTCGTCGTCTTCGTTGTTGCAGGGACCGCCGGTTGTCGGCGCGGTTACGTAGGCGATGACCGAGCCGTCGCGCGAAAAGGCACCGTCCTTTCCCGGCGTGGCTAGGGCCTTGTCTTCCCCGGTCTCGAGGTCATACCGGCGCAAGCTGAACGGGGGTATGAACCCGGAACCGTTGCCCTGCGCTTGGTGATACAAGAAGGCCGAGCTGTCAGGCGCCCATGAGGTGAACCACTGCCACGGCGGTGGGGATACGTCGGGCTGCAGATAGCTGAGTGTACTGGTCTGGCGGTCGAACAAGGCGACTTGCGGAATGGTGCCCAGCGCGTCGATGGCGATCCATCGCTGGTCTGGCGAATAGTGGTAGACTGTGCCCGGCGCCCCGGGCGGCCCGGTGTCGGAGTGGCCCAGAATGACCGACTGGAGGCCTCCCGTCTCCACATCGAGCAGGTGTGGGGATTGGCAGCCCGTGCCGCAGTGTTCGTCAAAGGCGAGAGTGCGGTTGTCCAGCCAGTCCTGCATCACCTTCACCGTGCTGGTGGAGAGCACAGCCTTTTCGCCTGGCAGCAAGTCCTGCAGGCCGGAGCCGTCAGCGCCCACGATCCAGATTGTGCACGTCGGGATCGTGGGATCGTCGCCACGGCCTTGGTGCCATCCGGTGAACGCGATGCGTGCCCCGTCCGGTGACCAGCGTGGATCCATCGAGGGACCCTCGCCTTCGCCCACTGGTTGGACTAGGATGTACGGCTTGAACTCCGGGGCGTCGGCACGATAGAGCGTACCGTTCAGGATGAAGGCGATGGAACGACCATCAGATGACCAATCAGATCCGCCGTACAATCCGGAGCCAAGGTCCACCGCCTCGGTTGCAGGCAGGAGGTCAAGAGAATGGGCGGCCAAGTCCTCGCCGCCGCCGTTGGTCCGCAGCAGCCCCCAAACGAGCAGACCAATGCCAGCCGCGACCACGACGACGATGCCAGCCGCGATGGCCGGCGAGAGCCAGGCGATACTTGCCTTCCGCCGGAGGAAGGAGAAGGGCGCGAAGGCGGCCGTCCACCAGGGCCGCTCCGGCCGTTCCCAGCGCGCGGCCTCGTCGCGGCTGCCGACACCGAGCTTGCCGAGGATCTCGGAGACGTGGTACTTGGCGCCGGCGATGCTGATGCCCAGGCGCTGCGCGATCTCCTCGTTGGAGAGGCCCTCTCGTAACAGGGCGAGGACTTCCCACTCGCGCGGGGTGAGGATATCGGGGTGTGGGGGACGCCCTCGCTTCGCCATGACAGGTTCGATGATACTCGGTCGTGGGCCGAATTACACTAGTCTTGAGTTGGGGATGGGAAGGCCGGAGAATGGATGGCAAACGATGGATAGGAGCCAGATTCCTGCCCCCTGAGGCGGCCAGGCAGCTTTCGCTCGGAATGACGGGAGAAGACGGTCGCTGTCATGCTGAGCGCAGCGAAGCATCTAGCCCGGCCACGGGTGCGGGCGCGACGCGAGATTCCTCGCTTCGCTCGGAATGACGGGGGCTGGCGGTGAGAAGCGCCGCCTAGGCCGCACCACCCCTAGATCAGGCTGCTGGGCAGGCCCTGGAGCGTGCGCAGGACGCAGATCTCGCCCAGGTGCGCGTGGCCGTGGGTGAGGACGGTGGTGGTCAGGGCCTGGCGCGCCGGCAGCTCACCGAACGGCACCACCCGGAACACCTGCTCTAATCCCTCGTCGCCGATCGATGAGAGGTAGGCGTCGGTCGCCTGCCAGACCGCTTGCTGGTACTCTATCCACTCGTCGACGGGCGGCAGCCTCATGGCATGCGCGTCCGCCGTCGGCATGCCGGTCCCCTGCGCGATCTTGTCCAACCCAAAACGCTCGTGGTAGCCGCCCTCGATCCAAACGGTGGGCTTGCGGTTCTGGAGGATGAACTGGACGACGTTGTCCTCGGTCCGAACGTAGTGCCAGATGGTGAAGGCGATGTGGTTCGCCGCGCAGTCCGGGGAGACGTGATGGAACTGCTCGAAGGTGAGGTCTCGGAGCGCCTCATCGAGCATGTTGTGCTCGTTGCGCACGGCCTGCCTGAGGTACTCGGCGAGTGTGATCATGGCTTCGGGTATGCCCCCTTTCTAGGCGCGGACGTCCGTGGCTACTCTGCCGCCCTTCAGCTCCTGGATCAGCTCCTCCACCAGCTCGTAGCGGTTGAACGAGGGGATGAGGTACACGCCCTGCACCCCGCCCCGCGCCGACTCGATGATCTCGCGCGCGATGGCGGCGCCCTCCGGCAGCCCGTCCTCGCCCGCCTCCCGCATGCGCTGCCGGATGGCGTCCGGTACCACGACGCCGGGTACCTCGTTGTGAATGAAGTCGGCGTGGCGGTCGCTGTGGAGGGGCATGACTCCGAGCAGGATGGCAGCCTTGAGGCGGGCGGTCTTCTCTAGGAATCGTTCGAGCGCTTCGATATCGTAGACGGCCTGCGTCATGATGAAGTCGGCCCCGGCCTCCACCTTGCGCCGCATCAGCTTCACCTCAGCCTCCAGCGATTCCGCCGTCGGGTTCGCGGCGGCGCCCACGAAGAACGAGGTCGGCTGCGCCATGGCGTTGCCACCCCAGTCGACGCCGTCGTTTAGCCCCTTGAGGACGCGTAGCATCCCCACCGGCGTGACGTCCCAGACGCCCACGGCGCGCGCGTATCCGGAGCCCGAGGGCACGTCGCCTCGCAGGCAGAGGATGTTGCGCAGCCCGAGCACGTGGGCGCCGATCAGCTCCGCCTGCAGCGCCAGCAGGTTGCGGTCCCGGGTGGTGGCGTGAACGATGGTCTCAATGCCCAACTGCTGACGGAAGATGACGCCCATGGCGAAGGGGCTCATCCGCACGCGGGCCATCGGACTGTCGCCGACGTTGATGCAATCCACGCCCGCCACCTTGAGGCGGGCGGCGCCTCTAAGCACCGGGCGCAGGTTGAGCCCGCGCGGCGGGTCGATCTCCGCGGTAACGACGAAGCGCCCCGCTGCCAGCTTCTCGCGCAGCGTGGCCTCCTCCGGCCCGACTTCGATGTCCTCCGGGGGAAGGAAGACCTCGATGGGCGGCTGAGAGGCCGTCTGACCGGCCGGCGTGCCGGCGTGAGTGTCGGCCCGGAGGGCGTCTCTCATAGCGGCGGTGTGCTCCGGCGTGGTGCCGCAGCAGCCGCCGACGAAGACGCAGCCGGCGGCCACGAGCCGGGGTACGTACTCGGCGAAGACGCCGGGCGTGACGGGATAGGCCACCTCTCGCTCGCTCACGCGGGGATTGCCGGCATTGGGTTGGGCGCACAGCTTCACCTTCGTGGCCCGCGTCATCTCCTCGATCACGTCGAGGGCGGTCTGGGGGCCCGGCACGCAGTTCACGCCGACGATGTCGGCGCCGGCGTTGTGCAGCTCGCGCGCCACCTCGGCCGGCTCCTCTCCGGTCCAGGTGCGTCCATCGCGCTGGAAGGAGAGTTGGGCGACGAGCGGCACGTCGCGTCCGGCCTCGCGGGTCGCCAGCACCGCCTCGCGGATCTCCGCCAGACTCGGGAACGTCTCCAGCATGATCAGGTCGGCGCCGGCCTCGATGAGGGCCTCGATTTGCTCCGCGAAGGCGCGATGTGCCTGCTTGAGGGTCAGGTCGCCGCCGGTGGCAAGCCCGACGCCCACCGGGCCGACGGCCCCGGCGACGAAGGCTAGATGGCCGCAGTCCCTGGTTGCCTCTCGGGCGAGAGCCACACCGCGGGCGTTGACCTCGCCGACTTTGTCGCCGAGGCCGAAGGAGCGGAGCCGCAGTTTGTTGGCCCCGAAGGTGTTGGTCTCGATGATCTCGGCGCCGGCCGTCAGGTACTCCTGATGCACCGTCAGGACCAGCTCCGGGTTGGAGAGGTTCTGCTCGTCAAGGCAGGCGGACGCGGGCACGCCGTGATCCCGCAGCAGGGTACCCGTAGCGCCGTCGGCGAGGAGCACCCGCCGCTCCAGCGCGGCGAAGAAGGGGTGGGGCATGGCGCTCTCCTTGGCGAGCATTATAGCAGCCTATCGGCCGGGCCAACGTAGGGGTCTTGCGGGCGGCTGGCCTCCGTCGTGATGCTTGAGTCTGTTCAAGTACGGGATGGCCGCGTCGCTCGAAGTCCCAGCGATGGGGCTTGCTCAGCCGTCCAGCGACGCCGAGTCGGGAGTCGCGGGCGGCCATGCGCTCGCGCTTCGGAACATCCGGTCGGGCGCCGCAACCCCGGAAGGAAGAGCCCGGAGCGTCGCGCTCCGGGCTCCTGGCTATCGTCTTGAGTCTCGGCTACTGGCAGGGGCGGGCCTGGCCACTGCCCGAACCGTCGGCGGTATCGAAGCTCTGCCCGCAGGCGCAGCTCCTGACGGCGTTCGGGTTGAAGATCGTGAAGCCGCTCTTCATGACGTCGTCCACGTAATCGATCTCGGCGCCTTCCAGAAGGGGGGCGCTCTCCGGGTCGATCAGGAGCTTCACACCGTCGTGCTCGACGACGATGTCGTTCTCTTCTGCCTCCTGCGCCAGAGCCATGCCGTACTGATAGCCGGAGCAGCCGCCGCCGGCGACGAACACCCGCAGCGCGCCGCCCTCAACGCCCTTTCGCTCGAGCAGACTCTTTACGTTCTCGGCGGCTTTGTCGGTGATGGAGACCATCGCGGGTACCTTTCTAGATGGCGCCTCGCCTGTCGTGACGACGCTTCCGGGGGCCGTCACGCGCGAAGTCTGGGATACGATGTCTCGTGGTTGCTAGCTGGCGGCCCGCGCCGGTTCCCGCACGCGATGGGCGCAGCAGCCTTCCTCTCCCATCGTGATGGGAGGCACGCGCGTGACCTCCGCTGAAAGCAGAAGGGAAAGCAAGCGTCCATGGTGGGCGCAGACCTGGTCGTGTCTCTCGGATACTCTCGGGCAGGGGCAGCCGTGACCGAGCAACACAAAGCCTCCGTCCGCCTCCTTCAGCTCAAACTCGATGCCCTCGTCCAACACCGCGTCGACGACGGCCTCCACTCGGTCGCGAATGGTTGCACCCTGAACGCGCGGGCCGATGCGCTCGGCAAGCCGTTGCGCCATCTTCTCAAAGACCAGGTCCGCCAGCGCATCACCGCTCCGGCCGCTGGTCTCGTCGGGCTCCAGGGCAATGATCTCTTCGATAAGGCGATTTGTGATTTGGACGTAGTGCTTGGGGAACAAGTCCTCCCCAGCGTCGCTGAGAGAGAACAGGTAGTGTGGACGGCCGGTCTGCCGCCGCACCTGCTTGACGTCCACGTGCCCGTCTCTTGAGAGGATATCCAGATGGCGGCGAACGGTGGCGGGCGCCAGCCCCAGTTCCTTGGTGAGTTCGTCCACGGTCGCCTGGCGGCGCCGGAGAATCCCAAGGATAGTCTGTCTTGTCGTCTCCATTTTGTACGGTCTGCCTAATGATAGCATTTGGGGCTTTAACTGTCAACTAAATCACGCTATTTATGCTTTTTACTCCCCGGCCCCGACCTGCGAACCAAGCTCCGCCGGGCCGCGGGCTACATTCATCTCTCATCGTGACAGGTCCGCGAACTCGGCCCGCCCGCGGGGGCCGAAGGATGGGCGTCGTTGACACCCTCCAGCGGCGATGCTACGGTGCAGGTACCTGAGCAGATTCGAATGGACGCCGAGCGCCGCGTCTACGTTGACCACGCTGCTACTACCCCGACGGACCCGCGGGTGGTTGAGGCGATGCTTCCCTATCTCACGGAGCACTGGGGCAACCCGTCCAGCATCTACTTCGAGGCGCGCGAGGCGCGTAAGGGGCTGGACGCGGCGCGCCGCGCGGTGGCGGAGGTGTTGGGTGCCCGGCCCGGCGAGGTAATCTTCACCAGCGGTGGGACGGAAAGCGACAACCTGGCGCTTCGAGGGGTCTTTGCCGGCGCCCGCCGTAGAGGGAACCACGTCGTCACCACGGCCATCGAGCACCACGCCGTGCTTCACGCTGCGGAGCGGCTGGAGCAGGAGGGCTGCCGCGTGACCTGCGTGCCGGTCGACAAGGAGGGCGTGGTCGACCTGGAGGCGCTGGAGGGGGCGCTCGATGACGAGACGGTTCTGGTGTCGGTCATGCACGCCAACAACGAAGTGGGCACCATAGAGCCCATCGCAGAGGTGGCGCGGATCGTGAAGGCGCGTGATCCGCACATCGTCGTTCACACGGACGCCGTTCAGGCCGCGGGGTACCTGGATCTGAGCGTCGATCGCCTGGGTGTCGATCTCCTCTCGGTCGCGGGGCACAAGGTCTACGGACCAAAGGGGGTAGGTGTTCTCTACGTCCGTACCCGCACGCCGTTCCTGGCTCAGATCCTGGGCGGGTCCCAAGAGAAGGGCCGGCGGGCCGGCACGGAGAACGTGGCGGCCGCCGCGGGCATGGCGGCGGCGCTCGGCCTAGCGGAGGAGGAGCGAGCCGAGCGCGGCGCTCAGGTTCGCAGGCTTCGGGACCGGCTGCTGAGCGAGCTCCCGCAGCTCGTACCCGGGACGCGCGTCACCGGACCGGCCGACCCAGAGCGACGCCTGCCCAACAACTTCTCGTGCTGCTTCGAGCGTGTGGAGGGCGAGGCGGTGCTGCTCCAGCTCGACCTGAGCGGGATCAGCGCGAGCAGCGGCTCCGCCTGCACCACGGCGTCGCTGGAACCGTCTCACGTACTGCTGGCGATGGGCGTGCCGCACAGTCTGGCGCGGGGCAGCCTGCGGATCACCCTGGGCAAGGACAACACGATGGAAGACGTCGACCGAATTCTGGAGGTGGTCCCCGCCGCCGTGCAGCGGCTGCGCGCCCTCGCGCCGTACTCCTCGCGCGAACCGACGCGCACTTCCTGACGCAGCGATAAGGCAGGGCAGCGGCGGTCCAGGGTGAGGGGGTTTACGGGCCTGATACGCAGTAGCGTGGCTCTCAGGATGGGATCTCCTTCGTCCGTGGCCTGGTGCGGGACTGTTATGGGACGGCGCCTTGTACGCAATAGAGCGGTGCCCCTTCCGCAATATCGAGGCTAGCGACGAAGTCGGGGCAGTTCTCGTTCTCTTTTGTTCCGGTCTCCTTCTGGGCGATGAGGACGAACGTGCTGCCGTCCGAAACGTACCAGTAGCCGTCTCGTGCGGGTTTGCCGAGCGGGTCGATTGGCACCTGAGGAAGGATTGACTCCAGGGCGCAGCCCTGGTCCAGCTCACGGTACACGCAGAGAGTCTGCAACAGGCCTCCCGTATCGGGGTAGCCGCCTCTCATGGCGGCGTACTCCTCCAGGGCTGCTCGGATCTGCTCCAAGTGCAGTCTTCGGATCTGGTCGCGCTCGGCGGCTGTCAGCTCCTCTTCCGGCTCCTGCGTGGCCGGCTCTCCTGGGGAAGGCTGCTCGATCTTGCTCGCGATCTCTTCTTTGCTTGTCCGGCGTATCGTGCCTGATGTGTAGGTGGCCACATACAAATCTCGGCCTTCGTAGTGTTCGAGTAGTTTGAGGTCATCCTGCGTTCTCTGTTCCTCAGCCCACACTACGTCGCTGTCAAGATCGGGTGTGTTCGCCCAGAAGACGCTGCCGAAACACCACCAGTTGCCGGGCGCGTTGCCGACCGGGCACTTCTCGACCAGCACCAGGGCATTGTGCAAGTCCATCTCGTCCGCGGCGTCCAACAGCCGGCGGTCAGTGAAGTTGAAGCCGTCCAAGTCTGACACGGTGGCGGGCGTGAAGGTGGATCCCTGCCAGCGATCTGTGAGGTCGGACCGGGTGAGCGCTGACACCCGCTCCGGAACGAACGTCAGCGCGCCCCAGGCGTCGTGTTTTCCGAGCATCCAGCCGTAGGCGCCGAACGCGAGCAGCGTCACGACCATGAGCGACGCGGCCAGCCGCGCCGTGCCAGCGGATGACACGGCCGGCGCCCAGTCCACTCGACGCGCGAGCCAGTCGCCGACGGTGCCACCTGCCTCCCCAAGGCGCTGGACGCCCCTCGCACTAAGAAGCATGAGGAAGGGCATCGTCTCGTAGAGGTAGCGCGGGCCGTGCATGACGCCTGCGCCCTTGTAGAAGACGGTTGCGGCCGCGATGGCGAGCGCGGAGGCGGCGAAGAAGTAGTCCCATCGATTCCTGGTGCCGAGGACGAAGGGGAAGGCTGCCAGGAAGAGCCCGATCGCGATGGGCCAGCCGTTCGCCACCAAGACCAGGAGGGAGAGCAGGACCTGCTCGTTCTGGAGCCCGAAGGCCACCGAGTGTCTGCCCCCGAACCCGAGCCAGTCTGAAGCGTCGCCAACCGACTTGACATACGGGGGTGTGGTGAAGCTGCCGGTGGTAGCCTTGTTGTACAGGAAGTAGGCGATCACCAGTAGCATCACCCCCACCGCGAACGCCACGTCCTCCCGGATCGAGTTCCGGCGGTCCTTTTCGGCGCGCAGCAGTTCGTACCCCATGAACGCACCCAGAACCGGGGTGAAGCCCGCGGCGGTCAATGGTCGGTTGTTGAACAGAAGCCCCAGGAAGACGCCGGCGAAGAACATCGATAGCATCCGGTGTTTCCGGGGACACGCGAGCAGGAAGAGGCAGGCCAGTAACGAGAAGGCGGCCGTGTTGTGCGACATGAAGTTGCTGGCAGTCATCTGGAAGAAGGGGGAGAAGAGAAGCAACGCCGCCGCCAGCAGTCCGACCATCGCGCCGTACACATGCGCCCCCAAGCGGTAGGTGAGATAGACCGAGGCTGTCCCCAGTACGGGCGGCACGAGCCACACTGCCCCCACCAACTGGCCGACGGCCAAGAACAGGGGATGCGCGAAGGGGTAGTGGCTGAACCAGCGACCATCGACCACCTGCAGGAAATGAGGGTGGATGATAGAGAAGCTCTCTCTCACCGGCGGGGCATCCGCAGTGACGTTGAAGGACGCGAAGATCTTGGCCTGGAAGATGTAGAGGACAGAGTCCGGCACGTGCGGCATCGCCTCTCCGACAACGTAGTTGAGGTACCATAGGAGGAGGAGCGTTCCCGTGGCCATACCGAGGATGATCGGTCCGGCTTGCTCTCTGACAAAGCGCCCCGCCTCCCGCAGCCATGCCTCCAGCCAGGCAAGCCGCACGAAGAAGGCCAACACGCTGATGGCCACGAAGATCATCGCGGCAGTGGGGTACGGGCGCAACAGTGTGGCCACGATAGACCGAACTGTCTCGCTGTGGTCGAGTTGCAAAGATGCTCCCCTGACTTGGTCGACTATCTCTCCCCCGTCAACGAGACGCAGCGAAGTGTCGTAGTGGCGGTATGGGCGCATGGCGAACGCGACAGTGTTGCTGCGGTCCTCCATCCGAACATAGACCGTCGCTTCGGTCACGTTGCGCAACTTGGCCTCCACAACGTAGTCATCCCAGGGCTGGGAGCCTGTCGCGACCACGCCTCTGGTTGAGGTCGTGTAGACGCCGTCGCGTGTACGCCAGTTGCCGGACGCGGCCTGCCACAGAGAGGGCTGATCGCTGAATGATTCTTCCGAGAGTACCTCGCCGGTGGCCGCACTGGTCACCCGCACGGAATCGATGCCGGCGGGGTCGGGAAGCGACAGCACGCGCGTCTTTCCGGGCAGGTTGAAGCCAACGCCGCCCTGGCTGGGTCCCGCGAGCGCGGCGTCCACGATAAGGTGCCCGTCGACGAACACGCGATACGAATCGCCGACGGCCTCCACGCGCACGTCTACCGTCGAGCCGCCGCGACTCCAAAGGTAGAGCGAAATGAGAAGGGCATTGACGACGATGACTACGATGAGTGCGGCGGGCGGGCGCGCGCGGAACCGCCTGATCGAGCGTAGGGCACCGAGCACGACCTCGGCCGGTGCCTGCCGCGCGGGGTGGCTCACGCGACGGCCCTCACGGTCAGGCGTCCTTCACCGGCCACTCGCGCCGCCTCACGTGCGCGCAGCTTTCGCGTCCAAGCGTGGCTCGGGCCGAGGCTACCATCGCATTGGGCATTCTAGAGTAAGCTTGAGCCGGTCCGCCAACGGCTGTGCGGCGGGAGGGGACGTCCCCACGGAACCGCACCGGCAGGTCGGGACGGCGGCGGCCCGGCTAGGGATCGACAGCATCAGCCGGACCTCCGCCGGGCTCCACCCGCTCCCGTCCGGAGAATGCGGACCAGATGATTCGGTCTCCGGATATCTGATCGTGCGCCAGGCTGCCGGCGACGAGGAGCAGATCCACGACGGTCGCCCAGACCCTCGCGACAAGCGAGACCACGATGGCCAGCTCGACTGGCATTGTGAACTGGAGGAGGCTGACCAGGAGACCCTCTCGGACGCCGATGCCCGCCGGGACGATGATGCTGAACATCCCTGCCACGCTTGCGAGCGTGAACGCGCCGACCGCGAGAGGGATGTACCGTGCCGGGTACGGCGTCAACGACAAGATGAGCAGATAGAACCCGGTCCCGCTCAGGCAGAAGACGGCAACGCAGAGACAGATCACCTTCACTATGCTTCTCGTTGGCAGGAGCCAACTGACCTCCGTCTCCTCTCTGCCCAGGATGCGAAGGGCGACGCGCAGCCCTCGGCGCAGGATCGGCGGCTGCACGGCCGCAACACCGGCGACGGCCAGGAGCGGCAGCACGAGGTAGGGGAGGAAGCTCTCGGACTCCGCTGCCAACGACGGCAACAACGTGAGGGATATCAGCGCAGACGACGCCACCAGGAAGAGCACGGTCTCGTAGGCGATACTGCCAACGAGCGTCTGGAACGAGGGGCCGAGTGACCTGCCCAGGTAGAGGCGCCCCACGACATAGGCGATCTTGCCTGGGACGTAGCGGCCGACCCACGAGTAGGCGAAGATCTTGGCCAGCGGAGCGAACGGGACGCGCTGTTTGTCGCCAAGGTCATGGATCAGTTCGCGCCAGATCACGGATCGGAGCAGGATATCGCCGAGCAAGAAGAAGCCGGATAGCACCAGAAGCGCCGGCTGCACATCGATGTCTTCCGCCCTCAGATCGCTCCAGTTGGACGCCAGACTGCGGCCGAGGAAGTAGAAGACGACCACGACGGTGCCGAGGCCGATGAGGGTCCGCGCAATGACGCTAGAGATACGCACTTGATACGGCGCGTTGCCCGTCGGGCAACGCTCGATTCTGGGCGAAGGATAGCACAGCAGGCGCAAGGCGGGAGCGCCACTCAGCGGGCGGGACGGCTTGGTCCCGCCCGATTGCCGTAGAGGCTACGACGACCCTGCGTGGCAGGCCACTACCAACTGGTTGAGGCCGAACTCAAAGGTGCCGTAAGTCTCGACAGCGAATCCATGCTCGCCCAGCATGCTCGTCAGGTCGTCCTTGCCGTAGAGCCTCGCGTGCTCCTCTACCGGCCCGCGGTTGAACAGGCCGAGGAAGGTTCCGGCGTGGAGGAGCCGGTCTCCGAAGGGCGTCGGCGTGGTGAGGGCAAGCCTGCCTTCCTGCGCCAGCGCGGCGGCCAGCCGGTCTAGGAGGGCGTCCGGGCTGCGCAGGTGCTCGATGACCGCGCACATGACGATCGTGTCGAAGGCACCCTCCGAGAGTGCGGGGCAGCTCTCATCCAGGTCTGCGGCGATGAAACGGTGGGAAGGGTAGCGGTTCTGGAGTGCCTCTACCAGGTCTGCACGGACCTCGACACCGGTGTAGGATTGCCCAGGAGACAGGTACGAAAGGAGGGCTCCGTCCGCGCAGCCCAGGTCCAGGATCCTCCCTCTCAGGTACGGCCTAACCTTGCCGAGTCTCCGCTTCCGCAGATAGCCCGTCAGCAGCCCCATCGCTCTCCATCGTACAGTCCGGGCATCGGGCTCACAAGGCGACCCGACGGTGGTCGGGTCTGGGCCTGTTGCGCCGAAGGTGCCCGGGCGCGCGGGCTCTTGCTGCGGCTCGCTGTTTGAGCGGGGCGCGCTCCTAGTGGGCTGCGAATAGCGCCCGGAGAATGGGGTGGGCGACGAGGTGGGAGCTTGCTGGAGTCGCGTGTGGGGTCCGATGAGGTCAGCGCAGCCAAGCGGTCATCATCGCCTTGACGAAACCCCAGGCGTAGCTGATGGTGCCGGGTTTGCGGCTCTCGCCGGCGGCCCGTCGCCGCATGGTGATGGGCACCTCAAGGAAGCGCAGCCCCTTCCGTATCGCCTCGATGAGGAGTTCCGAAGCCTGGAACTGAGGTTGTCGGAGGTGAAGGCGCTCCACGGCATCCGCACGGAATGCGCGGAACGGGCTAGACACGTCGGTCACTCTCGTCGTGGTGAGCAGGCTTACCGCCGAGGAGAACAAGCGCACGCCGACCGCCCGGACGAACGCGTCTGGCTCATAGTGCCCCAGCACGCGAGAGCCGTTCACGAAGTCGGCCCGGTCCTCGATGATCGGGCGCACCAGCCTCTCCAGCTCCGCCGGATCGGTCTGCCCGTCGGCATCGGTGATGGCGACGATCCGCGCCCCGCAGCGGGCGGCGATCTCGTAGCCCGTGAGGAGGGCGGCGCCCTGTCCCCGGTTGATGGCGTGCACGACCACCGCGCCGCGCTCGCGCGCCACTTCCTCCGTGTTGTCCGTACAGCCGTCCACCACAACGAGAGGCGCCACCCGCACGCCGACCACTTCCTGGGGCAGACCTGACAGAACGTCCCCTATCGTCTCGGCCTCGTTGTAGGCCGGTATGATCACGATGACTTCCGCTTCCTGCAACTCCGGATGAGCGGTCGGGTCGAATTCCCGTTGGGCGAGCGCCCGCACGAGCTGGACCAGGTCCTGAATGGCGGCGTCGGCCAGGGCGGTGGCCCTCAGATAGAACAGGAAGAGGGCCACGTTGGAGATCACCAGCACTCCCAGCAGCCGGCGATTGTCGCCCTTGGTGAAGTTGAGGGAATCGAAGATCGGGGCGAAGAGGTCGGGGTAGACGCCCAGCGCGACGACGGCCAGCCCCGCGACCCAGGCTACGATAAGGTCGAGCCTGCGCATCCGGCCCTGGCTGTATCGCCAGGCGGTGAGGGACATCGCAACCAGCGCGACCACTATGCCTAGGATCCGGAGCGCGATCACGATCCCGCCTCCGGCGCGAGCTCCTGCCGGAACCACTCATAGGTTCGGGCGACTCCCTCGGCCAGCGAGACCCGCGCCTCGAAACCCAGCACCCGCTTCGCCTTCTCCACTGATGGAGCGATGCGGAAGGCCTCTCCCTCCCGCTTTGGTTCGCAGACGACGGTCAGCTCTCTACCGACTACTTCTTCCAGTACGCGCACCAACTCTAGCACGGATGTCCCCCGCCCGCTGGCCGTGTGCACGACCTCGCCTCTCAGGCCGCTCTCCGCTGCCAGGACCATGGCCCGGCAGATGTCCTCCACGTGGATGAAATCACGGATCTGCCGGCCGTCGCCGTAGATCGTAAGCTCCTCATCGTTGAGTACGCGCTGGATGAAGCGGGCAATCACGCTCTGCTTGTGGCCGGAGTGCGGTCCGTAGGCGTTGGCGAAGCGAAGGCTGACCGTGCCCATCCCGTAAGCTCCCGCGAAAGCCGAGCAGTACGCCTCGCCGGCCAACTTCGCCGCTCCGTAGGGAGAGAGCGGCCGAGGCGCGGCTGTCTCGTCCGCCTCGTCGGAGAACTCGCCAACGGCCGCGTTGGAAGATGCGAAGACGAACGCCGCCGCCCCCTGACGATGGGCGGCCAGCAGCGCGTTGAACGTGCCGCCCGCGTTGATCGCGAAATCCGGCTCGGGATCCAGGATAGACGGGATCACGCCCGGCTGCGCCGCCAGATGGAAGACGACGTCGACGCCCCGGCACGCCGAGTCCAGGGCTTCGAGGCTGCGAATGTCAGCCTCGACCAGATCGACCGCGCCAAGATGGTCTCCGAGCGCTTCGCGCGTTCCCACGCTCAAGTTGTCGACCACACGGACGCGCGCCCCTTCTTCGAGGAGCATCGAGACGAGGTTGACGCCGATGAACCCGCACCCGCCGGTGACGAGGACGGAGCTATTTCTGAGAGCCACGTTGCGATGGCCTCCGGGTCAGGTCGGGAGTAGACGTGGACCTCCAGTTCACCCAGGGCATGATCGTCTCCATGCGCGTCCGGTGCGCGTACCGCTTTGCGCAGACCAGCAGGGACGTCAGGAGGGTCTCTGATAGGTAGTGTGGCTGCAGACCCAGGTCCAGCAGGTGGCTGTGCTTTGCGTTGTAGTAGTGCTCTTCCTGCTCGACGCGAGGGTTGTCCAAGTGCTCGATCTCGGCGGTCAGGCCCAGCTCGATGGCCGCCTCCTGCACGCGCTCCGCAAGCTCCAGCACGGTGAACTGCTCCGTGAACTGGTTGAAGACTCGGTACTCACCAGACGCCGCCGGGTTCATCACCGCCAGCTCCACGCAGGCCAGCGTGTCCCGGATGTCCAGGAAGCCGCGCGTCTGCCCGCCCCGGCCGTACACCGTCAGGGGCGTTCCCAGCGCGGCCTGCACGCAGTAGCGGTTGAGCGCCGTGCCCCATACGCCGTCGTAGTCGAAGCGCGTGGTCAGCCGCTCGTCCAGCGCCGTCTCCTCGGTCTCCACACCATAGACCACACCCTGGTTCAGGTCCGTCGCGCGCAGTCCCCAGATCTTGCAGGCGAACGTGATGTTGTGGCTGTCGTGCACCTTGGAAAGGTGATAGAAGGAGCCCGGCTGCTTGGGATACGGCAGGACGTCGCGGCGCCCGTTGTGCTCGATCTCGATGAACCCCTCCTCGATGTCGATGTTCGGTGTCCCGTACTCGCCCATCGTCCCCAGCTTCACCAAATGGCACTCCGGCAGCCGCTCCGCCAGCGCGTACAGGACGTTCAGCGTCCCGGTCACGTTGTTCTCCTGCGTGTAGACCGCATGGTCCCGATCGATCATGGAGTAGGGCGCCGACCGCTGTTCGCCGAAGTGGACGACGGCGTCCGGCCGGAAGTCCCAGATCTGCTGCGAGATGAAGTCGAAGTCGGTGAGGTCGCCGACGGCCGCCAGGATCTCGCGTTCGCTCACCTCCTGCCACGCCCGGAGGCGCTCCTCCAGCGTGCAGATAGGGATCAAGCTATCGGTGTTGAGTTCCTCGTCGGCCTGACGTCGGGCGAAGTTGTCTACCACCAGGACATCATGGCCGCGGCGAGAGAAATGCATCGCCGTAGGCCAGCCGAGATAGCCGTCACCCCCAAGTATCATGATTCGCATAAGCAACCCCTTCAGCAACGTTCGCCGGTCAGGTCGGCGCGGTAGGCTCGACCCAGGGCGGGGAGCGCCCCAGCCTTGGGAAGGTCACCCACCGCCACGTTTGGCCCCAAACGCACCGTCCCGCATGGGTCGGTTCCGATCTGCAAATGGCGGCTGTCCCAAGGGCGTCCTCGGGGCCTGCGCTCGGAACTCAAAGCCGGGCGCCGGCACCCATGTTCTTGTCGGCGGGCGACCGAGACGAGCCACTCCGCTGTCTCACCATCATGCACTGCTCCCCGTTGACCTGTCGGGGCCAAGATAGCACGCATGTGACGCTGGGGAGTAGCCATCGACCGGTCCGCCTGCAGGGGTTGGGCTTGCTGAGCTTCGCCGCATCCGCGGCGGATCGGCGGCCGATCGCCCTGTGTTTGACGTTCTGGGCAAGTGCGGCGTAGTATAGCCGCGGGGAGTGGCGAGTGTGCGACGCTATGTGTGTTGCCAATACCGATATCCGATCCATGCATGGGATTGCGAGACGGGAGCCGGCGAAGTCGCGGTTGGCCCGGTCAGCGGATCACGGCCGGATGGCTGGTGACTCCGCGCGCCCGTCGGCACACCGACGGCAGCCTGCGCGCAGCACTGCACAGACTGGTGGAGGAAGGACGGACACGATGACGAGAACGCTGAGAGTTCTCACTATGGCCTTGCCCATGGGCATGCTCGCGCTGGCGCTGCTGGCAAGCGTGAGTTGTTGTGGAGAAGAGGAAAAGGAGAATCCGGCCGCCACGGTGGGGAATCTTGAGATCAGGAACCCCTTTGCGCGTGTGGTGATGGACGGTGGGGCGGTCTACTTCACAATAGAGAACTCCGGCGACACGGACGATGCGCTGGTAGGCGTGGCCTCGGACGTTGCCGAGAAGGCGGCCTTGCATGAAACGGTGACCGAAGGCGCGATGATGCGCATGCAGCCGGTTGAAGAGATCGCGGTCCCGGCCGGGGGCGAGGCGGTGCTGGAGCCGGGCGGCTACCACGTGATGCTGACGGGACTGAAGAAAGAACTGGAGGAAGACGACCGGTTCGAGATGACGTTGACCTTCGAGAAGGCGGGCTCCGTGGATGTGGAGGTTGGGGTCGAGCCGTTCGCGGAGCCGGACCAACGGATCGACGATCCGTACAACCCCTCGTATCGGGTGGTCACCTCCCAGGTGCTGTCGATTGAGTCGGACCTGGGCATGAGGGGAGGGCTCGGCGCGCTGCTACGGGGAGCCGAGCCTTCGTGGCACATGGCGTCCATGCGAGTGATGGAAATCGAGGAGGCCTGGCCTGAGGTCCGCCTCGAGTTGGAGCGAAGAGCGGAGCACCAGCCGGGCGCGGAGCCGGCGATGGACTCCTTCGAAGGCGCGCTGGCCGACGTGAAGGCTGCGGTGGCAGCCGAGGAGGCGTCAGGTGCGTCGAGATCGCTGGGTGAGCTTTCGGGCTCCTTCGAGGACGTGAAAGACGTGCTGCACGAGACAGAGGTGGACGGGCGGAGGTTGGCCATCGTCAGCTCCTCCTTTGTCGCCGGCTGGATCGTGCTCATCACTGTCAGTCTGCTCGTGGCGAACTGGCGCGACCCGAAGCTTGTGCGGTCGCGACGAAGGGCGCGATGAGGATGACTTTGGCAAGCACGGTGCCAGCGGCTGGGGACTCGTTGGGAGGCAAGACATGAACGAACAAGGAATGAAAGCAGAAGACAGGGCCGGCGACTCGCAGGCTGGGGACAGCACCGGGGGCGGCGCCTACAGATACAGCTTCGACATACTGCAGATCGGCGTAGTGAGGGCGATGGCGAGGAGCCGCTACGTGCCGCTCGTGTTCCAGACGTTCATGGTGATGGTGCTTGCCTACGCCATCTATGCCTCGTTTGTCGCCGTTGATGACAGAGGGAACAACCTTGGGTTGCTGATGTTCTGGTCCGTCTTCTGGCCGTCCATGATCATGATCAGCCTGGTGACAGTCGGCAAGATGTGGTGCGGCATATGCCCGTTGGGCGCCATCAGCGCCGCCGCGCAACGCTTCGGCCTAAACAGGCCCTTCCCGAGAAAGCTGGGGAGTGGAGTCGTCGCGCTCGTGCTCTGGATCGGCGTCGTCTGGCTGCTCCGGGAGGTATTCGATGTCAGTGGGCGCGGGTTTTGGACGGCGTGGTTCTTCCTTGGTTTTGTGGCGATCGCCGTGCTGGTCGGACTGGTGTTTCGGGGCAGATCGTTCTGTCGGTACGTATGCCCGATCGGGATCATCTCCGGGCTCTGGGCCATGCTGTCGTTCGTCGAGTTGCGCCCCACGAAGGAGAAATGCGAGGAGTGTCGCACGTACGAGTGCGTCACGGGTAGCGGCAAGGTGCGCGGGTGTCCAATGGACCTTCATCCGGGACGGCTGCAAAGCAACCGCGACTGTGTCTATTGCCTGAACTGCATCAAGACGTGCCCGCATGAGTCGCCGCAGATCCGGCTCCGGATGCCCGGGCGCGAGCTGGTGCAGGGCGCCCAGCGCCTGGCGATCGACGCCGGGTTCCTCCTCTGGGTGCCCGTCGTACTCGCCCTGAAAGAGAACATGGAGCACTACTACACGCCGGCGTTCCTGGTGTCGCTCACCAACTGGTTCCAGGACCTGCTGGGCACGGGGAGCCGTCAGGGCATCTGGTTTGCCGTGGTGGTGGTGTTCAATGGGGTCCTGCTGCTGGCAGCCTATCTGGTGGCCACGAAGATCGCGTCGCGGGTCCTGTCTTGGGACTTCCGGAGGTCCTTCGCCACCTTCGGCTACATGTTCGCCCCGATCGTCTTGGTGACGATCGGCGGACATGCCCTCCACTACTTCCTGGATACGATATGGGGGCAGATGGTGACAGCGATCCTGGCGCCTCTGGGCATCTACGCATACCATGAGCCCGCGCTGCTGAGCCCGGGCGGTGTCAGATTTGTCGGAGACGAGTTCCTGATGCCGGTGCTGTACGCACTGGGTTTTGCGTGGGCCGTCGCGCTGCCTTACCCGATCGCCGCCTTTCGGGAGGGCGACCAGCGAAAGGTGCTTCGCGCCGCGACGCCGTTCGCCGTCATCGCGCTCCTCATAGCGGGCTTCTTCCTCTGGTCGCACATGCACTTCTCCGGAGGGATGTGGCGCTGGTAGCGGGAGGCGCGTTCTCCGCCCTCTGGACTGTAGCGCTCCCTCTTAGGCGAGGTGCTCTGGTTGCGCGTTGTCGCCCGCCCCGGGCCCGGATCTCTCGCGCGCGCTGACACACCACATTCTTTGACAGGGTTGGCAATTGCGGCCTATACTAGATGCAAGCAGTTGCAGGAGCAACTAGTTGAGTTGCGAGACTGAAACCGCACAGGTTCTGCGCGAGACCGGTCGTAGGGCCACTCCTCAGCGGCTCATGATCTTGACCACTCTGCGCCACGCTCATGGGCATCTCACCGCCAACGAGATATGCGAAGAGGTGTGCCGGGAGTACCCCTACATAGACATCTCCACCGTGTATCGCACGCTGGGCGTCCTCAAGGACCTCCGGCTCGTATCGGAGACCGACATGGGCACGGGCGACACGACGTACGAGTGGGTCCGCCGCTTGCAGCGCCACCACCACCTGATCTGTCGTAGCTGCGGGTTGGTGGCGTCCTTGGACCACAAGCACCTCGAGGGGCTTGGCACCGAGATTGCGGCCGAAACGGGCTTCAAGGCGGACCTCGATCATTTCGCCATCTTCGGTGTCTGCAAGGATTGCGCGGAATCGTGCCAGTAGGGTTCTTGGAGGGAACGGCCATGTACGAGCCCCCGATACTCATGCACATACCGGATGGCTTCTTGAGTGCGCCGGTGTCCGGTGTCTTCTACGCTATCAGCGCGATCGTCCTGGCGATTGCCGTGTGGCAGACCAATCGAACGTTGAATGAGCGGACTGTCCCTTTGATGGGCGTGCTGGCGGCGTTCATCTTCGCGGCGCAGATGATGAACTTCCCGGTCGCGGGAGGCACGTCGGGCCACATGCTGGGCGGTGCGCTGGCCGCGATCCTGGTTGGGCCTTGGGCTGCCATCGTCGTAATGACGGCGGTGATCGGGGTCCAGGCTCTCATGTTCCAGGACGGCGGCCTTGCCGTACTGGGAGCGAACGTCTTCAACATGGGGATTCTGACGGCCTTCGTTGGGTTCGGCGTGTATTGGCTGGCGAGCGTGCTGGGCGGCGGCCGGCGGCAGGTGGTTCTCGCGGGTGCGTTTGCGGCCGCCTGGACGAGCGTGATGCTGGCCGCTCTGCTCACTTCCGCGCAGCTGGCGATGTCTGACACCTCGCCGTGGACCGTCGTGGTCCCGGCCATGATGGGCGTTCACGCGCTCATCGGCATTGGTGAGGGACTCATCACCGCCGGCGCCGTTGCGTTCATTCTCGCGACGAGGCCTGACTTGGTGCGCGCGGCCGGTTCCCAGACCGCAGTCCAGCCGGCTCAGGGCTAGGGAGGCGACACCATGAACAAGAGCTGGATTGCCGTCACTGCGGTGGGGATTGCCATCGCACTCGGGATCACGATGTTCAGTCCCTGGGCGTCAAGCAATCCGGACGGACTGGAGCGCGTCGCCGAGGACAAGGGCTTCGTCGATGAAGGGAACGATCCTGCGTACAAGGTGATCGCCGACTACGTGTTTCCCGGAATCGAGAACGAGCGGGTGGCGACCGTTCTTGCGGGGGCAGTAGGCGTCGTGATCGTGACGGGCGTTTCGCTGGGCGCCGGCTTTGGACTGTGGGCGCTCTCTCGGTCTCGAGCCCGGAAGGGTGGGCAGAAGGAGCCCGGATCAGCGGACGGCGGCGAAGGAGCCTGACGCGTGGCCATCTTCTTCCTCCGAGAGCGCTATCGCCACGGAACCGGTCTGCTTCACAGGTCTGACTCTCGGGTCAAGTTGCTGATTGCGGTTCTGTTCGCGTTTGGGGTTGCCCTGGTGCCGGAGGGACACTGGCTCGCCTACGGAGGGTTCGGGCTGTTCGTGCTGGCTACGCTGGTACTTAGCGGCCTCCCGCCGGCGCTCGTGATCGGACGGTCCATGCTGGCGCTACCGTTCGTCGCCGTGGCAGTCCCCTTGGTCTTCACTCGTGAGGGAAGCGCGCTCTTCCACTTGCCGGTCCTCGGATGGTCCGTGTCCGAAGAGGGAGTGATCGCCGTCGCCAGCATCATGCTGAAGTCGTGGCTCGCGGTCTTGATGGCGGTGATTCTCACCTCCGTCACCGTGCCCCTCGATCTGATCAGAGGTCTCCAGCGGCTGAGGGTGCCGCGTGTCATGGTGGCTACCGTGTTGTTCATGTACCGGTACATCTTCGTGATCGCGGACGAAGGTCAGCGTCTGATGCGGGCAAGGGACGCCCGGAGCGCGAACCGTGGGAGGGGAGGTTCGGGTGGGACGGTGTGGTGGCGCGGTCGTGTGCTGGGCAACATGGTGGGTTCACTCTTCATCAGGAGCTACGAACGGAGCGAGCGGATCTACGAGGCAATGCAGGCTCGCGGGTACGACGGTACGATCAGGTTCATGCAGGAGCGGGCGCTGTTGGGCCACGATTGGGCGCTGTTCGGCGTCGCACTTAGCCTGTTGCTCGCCTTGGGTGTGTATGCTCGACTATAAGCCGGCTATCGAAGTAGGGGAGGCCCCGCCAGCGCCGGTCGCGGCCGAGGTGGTCGGACTTTCCTACGCGTATCCCGACGGGCGAGTTGCACTGCGCGACGTAGACCTGACGGTGCGGGCCGGCGAGCGGGTTGCGCTGGTCGGCCCAAACGGCGCCGGCAAATCGACGCTGTTGCTGCACCTCAACGGCATCCTCCGCGGGCAGGGAACCGTCCGGGTCGCGGGTTTGCCCGTTGCCGGGGACAACCTGCCGCGGATTCGGGCGCTCGTGGGGCTCGTGTTTCAGAACCCTGACGACCAGCTCTTCTCGCCGACTGTATTCGATGATGTCGCCTACGGTCCGCTCTATATGGGATTGCCGGAGGACGAGATCCGGGAGCGAGTGGCGAGCGCGCTGGCGGCCGTAGACATGACCGGTTTCGGCGAGCGGATGCCACACCACCTGAGCATCGGGGAAAGGAAGCGCATTGCCCTGGCGACCGTCCTGTCGATGGAGCCCGAGATCCTTGCTCTGGATGAGCCCTCTGCGGGACTGGATCCGAGGGCACGGCGCGGCCTTATTGGGCTGCTCAGAAGCCTTCCCCAAACGCTCATCGCGTCAACGCACGACATGCACCTGGTGCGTGACCTCTTCGAACGCATGGTGATTCTGCACGAGGGTCAAGTGGCGGCGGACGCGGCGACGGAGGACCTGTTGGCGGACGAAGATCTGCTGCTCCGATACGGACTCGAGGGGCCGTAAGAGGTCCGCGCGCGACTGCGGCGGACGGGCTCCGCGCTGAGAGGGCTAGCTGCTATCCTGGCCGCAGATGGATGCTTTGTGGGTGTGGATCATCGCGCCCGTCGCTGCTCTGGTCGTCGTGCTCGCGCTGGGCGGCTGGTGGCTGGCGCGGAGTCAAAGCGCAGACGCGCGGGCGCTCATCGCGCGCGTACAGCGGTTGCCCTGGCGGGCCAAGGCTCGGTTGGCGTGGGCACTGCTTCGCGACCCGCGGGTGCCGATCTGGCTGCGGGCACTCGTTCCCGCGGTCATCCTGTATCTGCTCACACCGATAGACATCATTCCAGACTTCCTGCCCGTTGTCGGCCATCTGGACGATATCCTCGTCTTGCTAGTCGCCGGAGGGATGTTGGTACGCTTCGTGCCGCGCCGCGTGATGGAGGAGCAGATCGCCCGGCTTGAGGCGGAGGCAGCGAAGGATGACAGTGGCGCCGATGGACAGGCGTAGGGTCTCTCAGCCTTCTTGTTGCGCTCCGTAGATTCCCCTTTCGCTGCCCGGTATCACGAAGGCGCCGCAGACCTTCTCGTAGAACTCGGCCGGGCCGACGCCGCCTATGATCCCGTAGGCGTATCCCAGCTCGAACATCGCCTCCAGGCAGCGAAAGAGGAGGGCGGCGCCGATGCCCCGGCCGCGCATGTCCTCCCGAACTCCCGTCGGGCCGAAGTAGCCGCGTCGCGTGCACTCGTACACCGCGAGGCCGACGATGTTCCCGCCGCTCGTGGCGACGAAGGCGGTGATCGGTTGTCGAGAGAAGGCGGTCCCCGCCTCGTCTACCCAGAGGGTGCCGAACTGCTCCCGGACGAACGCGTCGAAACGCGATCGTTCCCAGGGCTCGGCTCGACGGACAGCGACGCCGGCCTGGGCCGCCTTCCTGTAGTAGCCGGCGGCGTCGGGCAGGTCGTAGAGGCGAACAAGCATGTCGGGCATGGTCAGCTCCTCAGGGTACCCGAGCGGTAGGCGTCACGGATCTGCCTGTAGCCGATCGTCTTCACGCCCAGCCGGGCCAGTTCTTCGGCCATGGTTCGGTCGCGGAACAGCTCGTAGTCGTTTGCGCGCAAGGGGGCGGTGTCGGCCATGGCGATGACCTCCTCCGCCGGCACGGCGGGGTGGACGAGGAAGTGGGTGAGGCCCGGCCGGAGACCGGCGAAGAGGCTCTTGAACTGTGATTCCTTGGTGTCCGGCGGGTAGTGCATCGTGTTGGGGAGGACGTGGTCCAAGACGGGAAAGCCGGCCTCGTCCAAGCGGCGGAGCTGCGGCTCCATGGCCGACCAGTAATCGGCCAGGCCGGTGCGGAGCATTCGCTCAGGGTTCGGGTGGTAGGCGAAGACGGGCAAGCCGTACTCGAGACCGAGCGAGAAGTAGGTCTCCATGAACTTGGGCTGGACGACCGTGCCCATGTGTGTGTCCAAGTGGGTGACATCGATCCCGGCGGAGAGGACGGTCTCTATCTGGGCACGCAGCTCCCGCTCGGCCTCCTGGACGGAGATATGCTGGGTCGCTTCCTCGACCGTTCGCCAGAGGTATCCCTCGTCGTCGTAGAGGCCGGGCGCTGTCGACCGGTCGGTGAGCGCGCGCCATCGATACGCGTCGTACTCGCAGGTGAGAGTCATGTGCACGCCCAGGTCCGCCCCCGGGTGCGCCGCAGCGTAGGCGACCACCTCCCGGAACCAGGGAGCGGGAACCATGACGGAGGCGGAGGTCAGGCTGCCGTGCTCCAGGCACTCGAAGGCGGCGGCGTTGGCGGCGTGGGAACTGCCCACGTCGTCGGCGTGGAGGATGAGGACACGGTCATCCGATGCGAAGCCCAGGCGTTCTGAGAGCAGCACGAGGTGAGGATACTACGGAACGGCCGTCTTGGACTACTCCACCGGCCGGAGGTCTTCGTGGACCGGCATGAGACCGGTCTCCTCGTCTGCCCAGACCAGCAGGGGCGGCAGGACGATGAGGGTGGTGAGCAAGGCGATGCCCACGTTGAGCGCGGTGACGATCCCGAACGTTTCGAGCAGCGGGAAGCCCGAGAAGGCCAGCACGCCGAAACCGCCGACGGTCGTGAGACCCGAGGCGGTGATCGCCCTTCCGATACGCAGCGAAGCGCTGCTCACCGCCTCCCGAGGGGCGTGCCCGTGCTCCCGTTCCTCGAAGTAGCGGGCCATGATCAACACGGAGAACTCGGTGCAGGTGGCCACGATGAGCGGGCCTGAAACGGCCGTCAGCGGGTTGAGCTCGATGCCCAACAGGTAGATGGCCACCGAGGAGCCGCCCACGGCGATGAGAACGGGCAAGAGCGGCAGCACAGTCTTGACCAGGTTTCGGTACGAGATCATGAGCCAGATCAGGACTCCGCCCAGCGCCGCATAGATCATCAGGGCCCGGTTGGCGCTAAGGGCGTCCACCGCCTCGATGCCGATCACGGCCAGGCCCGACGGAGTCGCCGTCACACCTGGCGGCGCGTCGAGATCGCTCTCCATCTCTGCCAGCAAGTCCTTGCGCTCGTGGAGCGAGATAGGGCCGATGGCGAAGATGATATGGGCCCGGGTGCGATCCTCGCTGATGAAGGTATTGGTGATGGCGTCCGGCGCGATGGCTAGAATGGCTTCTACGTCCTCTCGCGTCGGCGGGCCGCCGATGACGCGGCTGGTGATGGAGGCGATGCTGTCGGAGCTCAGGAGCTCGTTTGGGTGCTCCTTGAGTTGCCTCGCCTCGAAATCAAGCATCCAGGACAGCACGTCGTACTGCCCCTGCTCGTTGGTCCTGGTGATGTCATCTGCCTCTACCATGATGCCGAGCTGGCTGGATGAGCCGGCAACGTCGCGGATGTGATAGAGGTCTCGCAGCACCTGGCTGTCCTGTGGCACGAAGCGCTCCGGGTCGGTCTGGATCGTGATGCGCTGGTCGGCCAGCAGACCGATGATGATGAAACCGACGCCTATGGCGACGACCGGGATAAGGCGGCGGTCGGCGGAGGACGTGAGGGCACGAACCAGGCGCTCCATCTCAAGCCGGTTTGACGCAGGGGTGGTGGGGCGATGGTCAGGGTGCCTGTCGCGCCAGAAGAGAAGGCTGGCGGGGATGATGATGCCGGCGAGGGCGAGGATGACGACGCCCACGGCGAGCATCGAGCCGAAGTCGCGGATCATGGGAACCCGGGAGATGTGCAGCGCCATGAAGCCCACCGCGGCGGCGAACACGGCGATAGTGAGCGCCGGCCCGAGGTTCGCGAGAGCTACGCGCAACCCGGTGTCCGGCCGGCCGGTGCGCTCCGTTTCCTCCTCGAACCGGCTGTGCATCTGAATGGCGAAGTCCATCCCCAGGCCGATAAGGATGGGCAGGCCGGAGATGGTGACCATGGTGAGCGGGATGCCCAGGAAGCCCATGAGGCCGAAGGCCCACACGCTGCCCACCAACACCACCGCGAGTGAGAGGAGCCGCCAGCGCGCCCGGAAGATGAGGAACAGCACGATCATCATGATCATGATGGCGAGAACCGCCATGGTGGTGATGCTCTCCCTCATGGTGTCGTTGATCTGCTTGAGGAGAATGGTCGGGCCGGTAGGGAGCACCTCGAAGCCCTGGAAATCGTATCCTTCCACGATCTTCGCCGCGGTCGCGGCGGCGTCACCTTGTTTGTCGATCGTCATGTTGCCGTTGAGGCGTATGACCATCAGCGCGTGCTGCGCGTCCGGAAAGACGCCCTTGAGGTCCGGCCGTATGTTGCCGGCGGCGTCGAAGATGAGAAACTCCACGAACTTCGGGTTGCTCAGTGACTGCTCGCCCGCCTCGGCCAGACGGGCCGCGTCGGCCGCGGTCCGCTCCGTGAAGGCGGCCGCGGCCTGCTGGCGGGCCTGCTCCGCCGCTCGCTCCTGTTCTTCAGCGGAAGCGCCGGCCGCCGCTGCTTCGTCACGGGCCGCCTGCGCGGCCGCTTCCTGCTGGCGGACCAGCGCGCCGCCGGAAAGCTCAGCGCCCACCGGGATCTGGTCTTGGGCGAAGCGAAGGAGGGCGAGCGGGCCGAACACTGAGTGGAAGAGGCCGGTCTCGTTCAGCTCGTCCTCGAGGGCGGCCAGCTGGTCCACGTTCGGCGGCGCGAACAGGTTGCGAACGTCGTCGCCCGTGAAGAGCACCAGTACCGGCTCGCCTCCGAACTGCTGCTCGTAGCGCTGGTTGTCGCGGTAGACCTCGGAACTGGCCGGGACGATAGTGTCCTGGCTGTTCTTGAACTCGAGACGGGGGATTCCGAAGGCGAGGACGACCGTCGCCACCACCGAGGCCGCCAGCACCCACGGGTAGCGCCTTCGAATGAAGTCAGCGCAGAAGAGCCAGAACGCCTTCATTGCTGGAGACCTTGGGCATCCTGCCTGTCCTCCAGGACTTCGCTTGGTCTAAAGCATACCAGGGATTGAGGGGCGGTCAATAGTGCGAGGGGTAGACCGAGCAGGCGCGTACTCCTTTCCTCGTTTGTTTGCCAAGTCTGGTCCATTGTCCGCGCCGTACCCGCAGCACTGGCCCTTCACTCTACGGAGAAGATCGTGTATGCTCGGCGTTCGAAACCAGCGACGAGGAGCAGCCATCACGATAGCAGCAGCGCGCCAAGCGGCAGCGGACGCCGGCCGCCTCTGGCCGAACGCTCTCAAGACCCACCCGGATGGCCTCTGTGGCGCCGATGTCGCCGCGGAGGCCCGCCCGTGAGCCAGAGCCTGGAGATCCTCTTCCTGGGGTCGGGGAATGCGTTCGCGTCGGGACGCTACTGGAACAGCTTCCTTGTAAACGGTCGCTACCTCTTCGATGCCTCGCCGGTCGTGTTGCCCCACCTGAAGCAGAGCGACACGGCGCTTGAGGATATCGAGGCCGTCTTCATCAGTCATTTCCACGGCGATCACTTCTTCGGCCTCCCGTTCCTGCTGCTTGAGTATGCCGAGATGACGAACCGTAGCAAAGATCTCACCATCATCGGCCCGCCGGGCGTCCAGGAGCGGGTCCGCGCCGTTACCGAGGCCGGCTTTCCCAATGTGCCTCGCAAGCAGAAGTGCTACGAGGAGAGGTACCACGATCTGGGTGACGGCCTCGAGGGGGAGGTCGCCGGCCTGAAGTTTGTCGCCCGTCGGGTTGACCACGTGCCGGACCTCGATTGCTACGGGTTCCGGGTCGAGGTGGGCGAGCGGACCGTGGCCTATTCCGGGGACAGCGTCATGTGTGACGGCCTGATTGAGCTGGCAGATGGCGCCGACGTGTTCGTCGTCGAGTGCAGCGGCTGGGACGGCACCTGGGGACCTCACCTTGGTCCCAATGACGTACGAGAGCTGCGCAGGCGGCTTGGGCCCAAGCCAACCTTCATCCTCACTCATCTGGATTCGGGCCAGGAGGACCCAGGCATCGACAACGCGCTCTTGGCGGAGGATCTGGCGCGCTTCCGGCTGGAATAGGGCGCGGGCGGGCCGAGTCGCCGAGAGACGGCCGCGGCGAGGCCGGCTGGTCCGTCTCACGATCTGATGGCGGGGCCCAGAACCACCTTGGGGTGGCGCAGCGCGGGCTGCTAGAATTGCGGGGACTTTGTGAAAGTCTTCCCTATAGGTGCTCCGCTAGCTATGCTGGGCAAGCAGAGTTGAAGCTGGAGGAGAGGGCAACGGCGTAGATGTACGGTCTTGGTGTGCTCAATGGGATGCTGGTCACCCTGAAGCACATCTTCAAGCCGACGTTCACGGTGCAGTACCCGGAGGAGGTCCGCGCCATTCCTCACCGGGCGCGCACCAATCTGCTCTGGTTTGAGGAACGCTGCACCGGCTGCTCCACCTGCGCCCAGGCCTGCCCGGACGGCTGTATCCTCGTTGCCACCTCGGCGGCCGAGGACGGTTCGCGTCATGTGGAGCGCTATGAGATCGACTTCCGCATCTGCATGTTCTGCGGACTCTGTACGGAGGCCTGCCCGTATCTGGCCATCCAGCCCGGCGGCACCTGGAAGGACACGACGGCCGATTTCGACGCCATGTTTCGAGACAAGCACGCGCTGACCCGATTCGCTCACGACTACCTGAGGGAGAAGGACTACATGTACCCTCACGGTCAGCGTGCACCTGACGAGCTTGTGCAGCTCATCGAGGCAGAGGGCTGACGGGGACCCGCGAGCTGTGGCCCGCCTGACGATCAACGGACAAGCAATCGAAGCCCCCGACGGCACCCCGCTGGTCGAGGTGCTCAAGCGGAACGGGTTCTATGCTCCCCACCTCTGCTATCTTGACGGTCTGCCCCCGTATGCGGGGTGCCGCACCTGTCTGGTGGAGATCGAGGGCGCCCGCGGCCTCCAGCTCGCCTGCACGACGACGGTGCGTGACGAGATGGTGGTCCGTTCTGACACGCCAGAGTTGAAGCAGGCCCGCCAGAGCGTCCTCTCGTTCATCGACGCGAACCACTCCGACCGCTGCCTGACCTGCCACCGACGGGTGAAGTGCATGCCGGGCGACATCTGCCTTCGGGACGACGTGGTCACGCACCGCTGCATCACCTGCTCCAAGAACTACCGGTGCGAGCTGCAGACGACGCACGACCTCCTGGACATGGGAAAGGACAGCGTGGAGCCGTGGGTGGGCGAAGAGGGTACCTACTACCAGACGGAGCAGCCGGAGCCCGACCGGGCCAACCCCTGGTTCGAGTTCGACCCGCAAATGTGCATCATCTGCACCCGGTGCGCGCGGACCTGCGCCGACGTGCGCCACACCGGCGCAATCACGCTCGCAGGTCGTGGCTTCTCGACGCGCATCGCCTTTGGTGCCGGGGGGCCGATCCACGAATCGAACTGTGACTTCTGCGGCGCCTGCATCGACGTCTGCCCGACCGCCACGCTGATGGAGAAGCCGAACAAGTGGATCGCGCGTACGGAAGACTGGGTCTCTACCGTCTGCGACGCCTGCAGCGTGGGCTGCACCATCAGCGTCGGACACCGGGACGGCAAGCCCGTCATCATCAAGCCGGACACGCTGAACCCGTTCAGCGACAACCAGATCTGCGTACGCGGTCGCTTCCACTACGACGCGCTCAAGCCGGACGAGCGGTTGAGGCAGCACCTGGTTCGTCGCGACGGCGACCTCGCCCCCGCCTCGTGGGAAGAGGCGCTGGAGCACGCCGCGGAACGTCTCGCCCAGGTCCGGCAGGAGCACGGCGCGGGGTCGATCGCATTCCTGGGCTCGCCGCTGACCCCCAACGAGGAGAACTACCTGGTGCAGCGCCTGGCCCGCGAGGTCGTCGGCTCCTCCCACATCGACTTCAGCGCCGGGCCGGTGAACAGGGCCGTCGATCGAGTGACGGCAGCGGCGTTTGGCGCGGAGACGCTCCCCGCCGACCTGACGGCGATTCCGACCAGCGCCAAGACCATCGTCGTGGTTGCGGACGACCTGGAGGAGAGCCACAACGTGGCCGCGCTGCGGATCAAGGACGCGGTCGACCCGAAGAAGCTGCCGGTCCGGGAGCCGGCGCGGCTCATCGTGATCACCCCGCGCTGGGGAGAGCTGTGCGACTTCGCGGAGCCCCATGGTGGCGTCTGGCTGCGGCCGGAACCCGGCCAGGAGCCTGCGACTCTCGCCGCGCTCGGCCGCCTGCTGGCGCAAGACGAAACGATCGCGAAGGCGGCCTCCGAGGCCGGTCTCCAGATCGACATCGCCAGGAACGGAGCCGAGGTCGTGCCCGGAATCGAGGGTGACGCGCTCCGGCGGGCCGCGGCGATCCTGTGTGAGGCTGCCTCCGACCCGGAGCATGACGTAGCGGTGGTCTTCGCGCCCAAGCCGATGGGCGCGGCGCTGGCCGCAGAGGAGGCGAAGGGAGCGGCCAACCTCGCGCTGCTCCTGCGCGGACGCGAGGCCGGGCGTTCGTTCTACGTGCTGCCGACCGAGGCCAACGTTAACGGCGCCCGAGACATGGGTGTCTCGCCCGATGCCGGGCCGGGACGGGAGGCCGTGAAGGGCGAGGCCGGTCTCGACTTCAACGGCATCATCGAAGGGGCGTTGGAGGGGCGGATCAAGGCGCTGGTCGTTGCCGGCGACAACCCACTGATGTTCGCGCCGGCGCGCGGGCGCATCGAAGAGGCGCTGGGGAAGCTGGACTTCCTTCTCGTGATCGACCGGGTGCTGACGGACACGGCTGGGCGAGCCCACGTGGTGATCGCGGACTCACGGACGTACGCAAAGGACGGCACGTTCACCAGCGCCGACCGGCGGGTGCAGAGGTTGCGCGGCGCGCTGGCAAGGCCGGGCGATTCCAAGCCCGCTTGGGAGACGCTGAGCGAGTTGGGTCGCCGGCTGGCCGGGCGACTGGGCGTCGACGCGAGCTTCGACTACGAGGAGGCGGCCGACGTGACCGATGAGATCGCACGCAATGTCCCCGGCTACGGGGGCGTGAGCTTCTACAACACTACGGGTTGGGGGAAGAAGCGCGCCGTGGAAGAGGCGCTGCCGGAGAAGGTGGCGTTGCAGCCAGTGGGCGCGGCCGCAGAGCCGTCCGGCGGCGAGGGCGAGGTCGCGCTGCTCACGGGCCGCACGCTCTACACCAGCCACATGGGCTCGGCGATCCACTCGCCCGAAGCGGACAAGCTCGGCCGGGAGCGGGGCGTGCTGGTCAACCAGTACGACGCTACCGAGCTCGGCATCGCCATGGGGGACGAGGTGGTGCTGCGGAACGGGTCGGCGGAACTGGAGCTGAAGGCGACGCTCAGCGCCGCCGTGCCGCGAGGTGCGGTCTTCGTGTCCTCCTACTACGACGGCGGCGCCGTGACCGCGCTGCTGCCGGCGGAGAACGGCGTGGCGGTGGTTCCTCGCGTGAAGCTGATCAAGAAGAACTAGCGGGACCGCTCAAGAGCGCCCGCGACCCCATCCCACCCACCCGCCCGAGATGGTTGCTGAGTCTGGGGGACACCGCCTGACTCCTTCGGCTCGCCCTTCAGGCGCGAGGCTAGCGGACCTCCAGCTTGATGCTCGCGCATCTTAGGGGCAAGGCCGGGGTGAGGGAGTACCCGAGGTCGACTAGCGATTCACACCCAACTGAGTTGGAGCAGCACTAGCCGATCTCCACCGTCACCTTGATCGAGCGCTGCGACTTGTCCGCCGCAATGGCCAGGCCCTGCTGAATGTCGTCCAGCGGGATGCGGTGTGTGATCAGCCGCCGTAGCTCCTCCGGCTGCCCGGCCGCGATCTCGATGGCCACCTCGAAGTCGGAGCGGGAGCCGGGGCGGCCGTAGGTGATCCCGCCCAGGAGCGTGACTTCCTTCAGGACGGCCAGCGTGGCGTTGACGCTCACCGGGCCGGTGAAGACGCCCAGAATCGAGACGCGGCCGCCCGGCCTGGCGAGCGCGATCGCCTGGTTCAGCGTCTCGGCGCTGCCGCCCACCGTCTCGACCACCACCTCCGGCGGCCGGTTGCCGAAGGCGGCCTGTAGCTCCGGTATGGCGTTGTCGTTCGCGTCGACCACGAGATCGGCGCCCAGGGCCCGCGCCGCCTCGGCCTGGTGGGGGTAGCGGGCCGTCACGAAGACGTCGGACGCGCCCATCGTCCGGGCGGCCACCAGGGCCATCAGGCCGATGGTGCCGGACCCGATGACGGCCACGCGCTCGCCCTGCGAGAGCCCGACGATTCGCAGTCCGTGCACAGAGACGGCGAGCGGCTCGACCAGCGATCCCAGCTCGAAGTCCAGCTCGTCCGGCAGGGGATGGACGATGTAGTCCGGGACGTGGAGGTACTCGGCGAAGGCACCGGGGGCGGACAGCCCCAGCAGCTTGCGCTCGGGGCAGAGCTGACGGCGGCCGGTCCGGCAGAACTCGCACCGGCGGCACACCTCGACCGGCTCGATGGCCACGCGCCGGCCGATCGGGAGACCGGCTACGCCCTCGCCGACGGCGGCCACCTCTCCCGCAGCCTCGTGGCCCGGGCGCAGGCCCGGGGCGGGAGGCGACTCGCCGCGATACATGTGGATGTCGCTGCCGCAGATGCCGCAGTTGCGGATGCGCACCAGCACGCCGCCCGGCTGCACGTCCGGCATCTCCACCTCCCGCACCTCGAACTGCCGCGGGCCGGTGACGACCGCTGCGCGCATCGTGGTCATGGACTCCTCCTTCGCTCGCGGGTCCTCGTCTTGGAGACCCCTAGGGCATAGGCTATCATGGCGGCGAGCCATGCGCGCCGTCAACCAACCGCAGAGCTGGTGGGGCTGGCACGGCTGGAACCAGCCGGAGCCGCTCTCCGTCGTCGAGCTGCTGGAGGCAGGCACGATGCCGGCCAAGCTGGCGGCCGTGTTCTGGCTCGGCCTGGAGCGGGGGGGGGTCGTTCGCGTTCGCGGCCGACCCACCCAGCGCGGGCAAGACGACGGTGCTGACCGCGTTGCTGACGTTCATGGCCGAGGATGCCGTCGCTTACTTCACCTGCGGCTGGGGGGAGACGTTCGAGCTGCCGCCGCCCAACGACGGCTACCCCACCTACCTGATGGTGAACGAGATGAGCGACGACCTGCCCGTCTACTCGTGGGGCCCGTACGTAGTCCACATTTTCGAGCTGATGGGCCGGGGGTACTCGATGTGCACGACGATGCACGCCGATACGGTCGAGGAGGTCATAGAGCAACTGGAGGGCGAGGGGGTGCCGCGAGAGCACCTGACGCGGCTCACCTTCGTGGTGCCGCTGGCGGTCACGCGCCGGAACGGGCGCGTCTTGCGGAGAGTGAGCGAGGTGGGCCTGCTCGGCGCGGGCGAGGACGGGCTGACCGTGCGGCGGATCGCCGCTTGGGACGAACGGCACGACGCCTTCTCGATCCTGGAGGACGCGGACGATAGGAGCGAGCTGGCCGCGCGCCTGGGCATGCAGGAGGACATCCTCGACCGGGAGCTGGCCCTGCGCGGGGAGTTCCTGGAGCGATTGGTCAGCAAGGGCGTGGCCAGCATCAGGGGCGTGCAGAAGGCGGTCGAGGAGTTCCGGGGGGAGGCAGAGCAATGAACCGGATGCGAGTCGCAATCGCGCTTGGCCTGCTGGTGGCTGTCGCCGCAGCACTGTGGGCCGGCATCTCGACGGCAGCGCCGCCGACCGGGTCGCCGGACATCGCGGCCCTGGTCGACCGCATCGACCAGCAGGAGCTGTACGACCACATCGATGCCATCGACGAGCCGCGCAGCGCGTTCGGGGAGCCGGAAGCGCTGCAGGCCGCCGCCGACTACGTGGCGGGACAACTGACGGACTTCGGATATCCGGTAACGCTGGACCCGGTGACCTACGGCGATGCTACCTTCCCGAACGTCGTCGGCGTCCAGGAGGGCACGACCTGCCCGGAGCGGGTGTTCGTCGTGGGCGCTCACTATGACTCGGTATCGGCAGGGCCCGGCGCCGACGATGACGCGAGCGGCGTCGCGGGCATGCTGGAGATGGCGCGCGCCCTCGCCGATACGCCGCTGCCCGCCACCGTGTGGTTCACCGGCTTCACCATGGAGGAGAACGGGCTGATCGGCGGCCACCACATGGCCGTGGAGGCGTACGGAGACGGCACGCCTATCGTCGGCATGTACTCGCTGGAGATGCTCGGCTACACGACGCCGGAGGCGGACTTCATCGCCGTCATCGGCAACGAGGCGTCGGTGCGGCTGGTGGATGCGTTTACGCGCGCGGCCGACAGCTACGTCCCGGAGCTGGCCTACGGGGCGGGGACGGTGCCGGGGAACGGCGAGGAATACCCTCACGTCCGCCGCAGCGACCACGCTCCGTTCTGGGACATGGGCTACCAGGCCCTGATGGTCACCGACACGGCCAACTTCCGCAATCCCAACTACCACCAGCCCACGGACACCATCGATACGCTCGATTTCGTCTTCGCGACCAATGTGACGAAGGCGATGCTGGCGACGACGGTCGACTACCTCACCCACGACGGAGACGGCGACGGCCAGCCGGACGTCTGCTCCGGGCCGCTGGCCGCTACGCCGACGGTGCCTCCGACAGCCACCGCGAGCCCGACCGCAAGCCCAACGCCGACCGAAGCCCCTCCCGTCGGCGGGGTCGTGGAGCTACCGAACGTCGGGAGGTCGGGAGCTGACGCGACGGACCGGGCGAGGAGCGACTACGACCTGCTCGTCGTCGCGCTGGGAAGCGCGGCCGCGGCTGGGGCGATCGCGGGCGGCGCGGCCTGGGTGGCGCTGAGGCGGAGGTGGCAGTAGGTCGCAGGGCAGGCTTCAGCCCGACCATGGAGATCTTCCCACAGCGGTACGCGCGCGGAAGTGGCGTCGACCACGTTTGCTCGTAGCGGCGACCTTCAGGTCGCCACCGGCGCAGCGAACGCACAAATCGTGGTGCCTGGCTACCCCAGCAGCGCTGCCAGCACCGAGTCGGTGTCCGACAGGTCCGGCAGCGCCACGTCCGCGCCCGCGGCCAGAAGCTCCTCGACGGAGCAGGGGCCGGTCGCGACTGCCAGCGAGCGGACGCCGTTCGCCCGGGCGGCGCCGATATCGAGCGGCGTGTCGCCGACGACCCAGACGGACGCCGGGTCGGCCGGCGCGCCGCCGGCGACCCGTTCGATGGCCACGCGGACCAGCTCGGGCCGCTCCTCGGCGTCGTCGCCGAAGCCTCCCTCGCGCAGGTGCTCGTCCAGGCCGAAGTGGCGCAGCTTGATGAAGGCGGAGCGGCGGAAGTTGCCGGTCGCGAGGCCGAGGCGGATGCCGTCTCGGGTCGAGAGCGCGTCCAGCAGCTCGGGCACGCCCGGCATGATCCGCTTGCGCGCGGCCGCCTGCAGAGCGGGCTCCAGCAGACCGTAGTAGGTCTCCTGGAAGCGGGCCATCTGCGCGGGGAAATCCGCGTCCGGGCCGTCGAGGAGGCCGTGGTGCTCCATGGCCGTGCGCAGGATGGCCGAGTCGCTGCGGCCGGAGAACTCGATCTTGCGGAAGCCGTCCTGAATGCCGTAGAGGCGGTGGAACGCCTGCGCCATGGCGACGCCGCCCGCGCCGCCGCTCCAGATCAGCGTCTGGTCGATGTCGAAGAGGATGGTGCGGGTCACGCGGGCATTGTAGCGGGGCGGGTGAGGCGGGGCGAGGGGGGGGCGGCGGGGCTTCCGTGCCACTCCGTGTTTGGCAACATGACCTACGCTGAGGCGAACGACGAGGGTCCGTTCTCAAGTCTGCCGCTGCGCTCCACCACCTCCAAGGTCGACACCCAGTGATTCCCATGGGCATCTGCGTAGCGGCAGACCAGCTCAAACGGCGCGGCTCCAGAAATGCTGAACTTGATGAACGCCTGCTGGTCGTCCGTGCCCATCGCCACTCGCTCCCGAGTCTGGTCAGTGAATTCCCACCGTATGTCCAGGGCGGGGCCATTACCGATGTTCCGGTACTGGATCGGCAACGAAGTGTCCGAGCTGGGCGTGTCTTCTATCCAGTGAACGAGAACCGGCCGGAGCGCAGCTTCCGCGATGCGCTGCGTCGACTTCGCCTGCTTCCGCGTCTCCCACGCGTACCACAGGACCCCCATAAGCGTGGCGCTAAGCACGCCCGCGACGCCGATCTGAATCCAATCGCTAACTGCCATCGCTCGTGGGCGAGATGTACTCCCTGTGGATCAGGATGGCGGCTGCCGTGAGCCACGCCAGCGCCCGCTCCAGGTGAATCTCCGGAGCGACCAGGTACGCTGGCGGATAGATCTCGTGTGCGCCCAAGTTGCGGACGAGGTGGAGCACGGCGAGGCAGGTAACCAGCGTGTCCTCCGTCGCCTCGGGTTGGCTCTCAGCCAACTCTTCAAGCCGTGCGTTCTGAGCATCGATGGGTTGCCCGCGGCAGCGCTGCGTGTTGGTCTGAAGTTCCCTGTCCGCCCGTTGCCACCAAGAACGCTCCTCCCCTTCGCGGCCGAAGAGCAGCTTCAAGCCAACACGTAGCTCGATTCCAGTGACGTCCTGCGGCTGGTCGAGACCCCGACGATTCGCCTCCACCACAGCCAGTCGGCCGACGAGTTCCTCCAGGAAGAAGGCGTAGGCACGGAACGCGTCGAATATCCTGAGCGCCATGTAGTTGACTCGCGCCTCTGGTGTCCGCAGAGCGAACCGGATGTTCTGCGCCAGGCCGAGCATGATTCCGTAGAACACGTGCGTGCTGGAGCCGAGAAAGTCGAAGGCCCGTTCAAGCTCGTGCTTTGATGCCACGTCTCCGAGCGGCAATTCCTGGTCTCTGAGGACCTGAAGCAGGAGGCCGAGCGCGGGATCATCCAGCTGGTTTCGCCTGAGCTGGTTCCCGTAGCTGTCCTCTGCCGCAACGCCGTACGCTCTAGGATCTTCGACGTGGATGACGTACTGCATGAGAGGTATCCCGACATCAAAACGTTGCAGCGCCATGTTGAGCATGGCCTGGTTGGCCAGCACGAGTCCCTTGTAGCGGGTCTCGTCCGCCGCCTCGTTGTGCCGGTCGATGGCCGCAGTCAACGCCTGGTAGACGGCCTCAGCGGCCACGGGAGCACCACCGTCGGCGAGTCCGAGAGCGATAGCGTTGGCCCTGGTGAGATAGGCACCTGGCGGTTCCCTCAGGCTGGCGTCAGCCAGATCCTTCTGGAGCGCGTCCACAGCCGCTTCGCGCATGCGGGAGATGAACTGGCTCGTCTCCTGGCGTGCGCCGTTCCGGAGCAGGTCTGCTTCGTTGGCAAATGTCATACTTCCTCCGTCAAAGGCCGCACTGTCCGGCGTGATCGGCGTGTCGGGGCTTTGGTGAGAAGCGGTTCGTCCCCATCCTTGCGCAAGGGCATCTGAACGCGCGCAGTCGGCAGCCCGCTGCTAGTCATTGGGGTCGCAATCCGCTCGGCGACGCGTTGTCTGGTAGGCAATGACATGCCGCTCACCTTCGCTGATGTTCCGCTTGCGAGTATACCACTGAGCCGTGTCCTCTCCCAGGCGTGGGTATCCCGGAGCGGCATGCACCGTCTTGATGCGGCTGTGCGCGTCCTGCGGCACGGAGGGGTGCTATAGCCGCCACCTCACGCACACCACGCCCCTCACCCTAGCTCCCCAGGATGCAGTGCGGGTACTCTAAGAGCGCAGAGGGGACGCTCACCCATGACCACCCACCCACCCGTCCACGAGGTGCCCGACGAGGCTGCCGGCATCGACTACTGCTACGAGCAGGGCTGGACCGACGGGCTGCCCGTCGTGCCGCCCACGGAGGCTCGCGTCGAGGCGATGCTGGCCTGGGCCGGGCGGCCGCCGGAAGAGGTGCTGGCGTCGCACCCGCCCACGGGCCGTGCCTGCTCCGTGTTCTCGGCGGCGGTGAATGCGGTGATGGCCGGCTGCCTGCCCGAGTACTTCCCGGTAGTCGTCGCCGCCCTGGAGGCGATGAACGAGCCCGCGTACAATTTCCACGCCTCGACCGCGAGCACCGGCGGCGCCGCCCCGCTGCTCATCGTGAGCGGCCCGATCCGCGACGAGATCGAAATGAACTCCGGGGTGAACGCGCTCGGGCCCGGCAACCGGGCCAACGCGACCATCGGCCGGGCGATCAGGCTGATCATCCTGAACGTCTTCCAGATGACGCCCGGCGTGGCCGACATGTCGACGCACGGCCATCCCGGCAAGTACACGTTCTGTTTCGCCGAGAACACCGAGGCCAATCCGTGGGAGCCGCTGAACGTCGAGCTGGGCTACCCGCCGGAGGTGAGCACGGTGACGGTCTTCGCGTCGGCTGGGACACACAACGCGGAGACACACTGCGCCGGCGACCCGGAGGGCGTGCTGCTGACTATCGCGGATACGATGGCGAGCCTGGGCGCGATCACGCTGGGCGAGTCGGTCGTCATCCTGTCGCCGGAGCACGCCCGCATCGTGGCCAGCAAGGGGTGGAGGAAACGACAGGTGCGGGAGTACCTGTTCGAGCACGCCCGGCGGCCGCTGGCGGCGCTGAAACGGGCGGGGAAGCTCGAAAGCGAGATCGAGGCCGGGGACGAGACGAGGTACGCGCACAAGGGCATGTCGCCGGACGACATCCTGATCACCGTGGCGGGCGGCGATGCGGGCGGGCACTCGGTCTTCGTCTCGTCGTGGAGCCGGACGAGGGCCTCGCTCATGCAGACGAAGCCCATCGGCGTGTGCGTGGACTGCGAGGACGAAGCGGGAGGGGAAGCATGAGCCTACGACTGCTGGACCCGACGGGAGAGGCGCCCAAGGCGGAGCTGCGGCTCGCGCCCCGACCGGAGACGCTGGACGGGATGTCGATCGGACTGCTCGCCAACGGCAAGACGAACAGCGAGGCGCTGCTGCGCGAGACGGCGCGGCTGTTCGTGGAGCGCCACGGCTGCAGGGTGGTCGCGGAGGAGAACAAGTGGAACGCGACCCAGATCTGCCCGCCGGCCATGCTGCAGGGGATCGCGGAGCGGGCCGACCTGCTGATCACCGCCATAGGTGATTGAGGGAGCTGCTCGACGTGCAGTGTGCACGACGGAATCACCTTCGAGCAGCTAGGCAAGCCGGCGCTGGTTATCTGCACTGAGCCGTTTGAGGAGACGGGCCGCGCCATCGCGCGCACCGTCGGCCTGCCCGACTACGCGTTCGCGCTGTTGCCCCATCCCATCGGGAACATCCGGCCCACGGATCTAGGCGACCGGGCGGCGCAGGCCTACGAGCAGGGGCGGCGCATCCTGTTGGGCGGTGGGGCTGAGTAGCGGGACCCTTCGAAAGAATCAGGGTCCATGTCGCCGCAGGGGGTGACCTTCTCTGGATACCCCCTTTCCTCGACCGGCAACAGTGTGGTACGCAGGTCGGGAGCGAATATGACAGCCCATGACACCCCCGACCGCGTCCCGCTGAACGAGTCGCTGCTCGCCGAGCTGCGGAGGCTGCTGGGCGAGCGGCTGACGACGCGCACGTCGGTGCTGGAGGAGCACGGGCGCGACGAGTCGTATCATCCCGCCGTCCCGCCCGACGCGGTCGTCTTTCCCGAGAGCACCGACGAGGTCTCGCGCATCGTGAAGGCGTGCGACCGCTACGACACCCCGATCATCCCGTTTGGGGCCGGCACGTCGCTCGAGGGCGGGGTAGCCGCGCTGCGGGGCGGCGTCTGCGTCGACCTCTCGGGCCTGAACGACATCGTCGAGATCAACGCCGACGACCTCGACTGCACGGTCCAGGCGGGCGTGCCCTACAAGCGACTCAACACGGCGCTGCGCTTCACCGGCCTCTTCTTCCCGGTCGACCCCGGCGCGGACGCGACACTAGGCGGCATGGCCTCGACACGCGCCTCCGGAACGAACGCCGTTCGCTACGGGACGATGAAGGACGTGGTGCTCGGCCTCACCGTCGTGCTGGCGAACGGGTCGGTCATCAAGACCGGCGGCCACGCCCGGAAGTCGTCGGCCGGGTACGACCTGACGAGGCTGTTCGTTGGCTCGGAGGGCACGCTGGGGATCATCACGGAGGTCACGCTGCGGCTCTTCGGGCTGCCGGAGGCGACGGCCGCGGCGGTCTGCTCCTTCGGGGCTCTGGAGGGCGCCGTCAAGACGGCGAGCCAGGTCGTGCAGCTCGGCATCCCCGTCGCCCGCATCGAGCTGCTGGACGAGCTGATGATGGAGGCGATCAACTGCTACTCAGGCCTGGAGCATCCGCTTCGGCCGACGCTCTTCCTGGAGTTCCACGGGACGGAGCGGGGCGTCGAGGAGCAGGCGGAGATGGTGCGCTCGCTCGCGTCGGACAACGAAAGCGAGGACTTCCGCTGGGCGTCCGAGGAGGGGGAGCGGGAGAAGCTGTGGACTGCTCGACATAACGCTTACTACGCCGCGCTCGCGCTTCGACCGGGATGCAAGGGCTGGCCGACCGACGTCTGCCTGCCCATCTCGCGGCTGGCCGAGTGCATCCTGGAGACGAAGGAGGACCTGGCGTCCGCGAACGTGATGGCGCCGCTGGTGGGGCACGTCGGCGACGGCAACTTCCATCTGGTCTACCTGCTGGACGTGGAGAACGCGAAGGAGGTGCAGGAGGCGGACGCGCTCAACGCGCGGCTGGTGCGGCGGGCGCTGCGCATGGGAGGAACCTGCACGGGCGAGCACGGCGTGGGTTACGGCAAGATGTCCTTCCTCGCGGACGAGCACGGGGCGGAAGCGCTCGAGGCGATGGCCGCGATCAAGCGGGCGCTCGACCCCAAGGACATCATGAACCCCGGCAAGGTGGTGCCGGTCTAGCAGGGGGCTTCTTCAGCAGGCTGCTGAGGTCTCAAGGGGAAGCTGGCGGCGCGTGTGTCGTGACACGGCGGTGCTGCTACCGCCCGGCCCGGCGTCTCTTCGCGACCAGGACTTCTGTGCCTAGGGAGAGGGACAGGAACAGTCTAGTACACCCGGACAATGCCCGCGTGTCTCGTCGAGAGGGTTCGTCACGCAGTTACTGGGCATCTTGACGTGTGTTTGGCGGATCGTGTACAAGGGAATGCGAGCCTGGTGGGGATACGTCATTTCCCATCGTGCGACGGTCGTAGAGGACTGCTGGGGCTCCGGCCTGGGACTGCGTCGCGATGGCCGCACTTCGCCGACACCGGAGCATCTGGGAGAAGGCTCTTGAACCGGGATCAGTTGCTGGCAAGCCTGGGAAGGGCACAGACGTTTGGTGATCTGCTGGCTTGGGCGTACCTTCAGGTTGTCCCGGACTATTCTGGGATTGTTGACCACGTTCGCTCCAATCCGGCGAGGAGTGCAGAGACATTGGAGACGATCCGCTCGACCGTCCGGATGGATATGGACTCCGGCGGCGCGAGCGCGACGGCCCAGCAGCCATCACCTCAATTGACTCTCGAAATGCTCGATGGGTTGTTGAGGACTGAGCCACCGGAAGAGGTCCTGTTCGCCACACTCAGCGTAGTCGATGATCTGGTTGCCGGTTTCTGGCGCCGTAGTCCGCTAGAGAACGGAAACCGCGAGAGCCGGAACTGCGTGTTTGGGGATGAAGTGAGGGTGTATGAGAGAAGGCGCAGCGTGTTGGGGGAGATCGCCCCGAGGCTGTTGAAGC
The DNA here is from genome assembly GCA_964406605.1 of uncultured Dehalococcoidia bacterium. Lineage (GTDB taxonomy): Bacteria > Chloroflexota > Dehalococcoidia > DSTF01 > RBG-16-68-14 > CAYOSF01. Next base: position 379,671 of record CAYOSF010000001.1, read on the forward strand.
GTGACTTCGCTGGTGGCGATCCAGCTGAACCGGGCATCCTTCGCCCGCGCGGCCCTGAAGATGAAGCGTACGCGCTGGCACCGAACTCTGCCTTTATGGAGCCGATGGGTGGCTATGAGTTTCAGTTTCTTGCCAAGGGCTGGGAGGTAGGGAACGAGCCGCAGTATGAGAGCATCCGATTCATTGCCGACTGCGTGGTCAGCGACCCGGACGATATTCAGTTGCGGGAGTACGGGGTAGGCCAGATCGTTGAGGCGATTGGTGTGAACGTGGACACAGGCAACAGCACCCGGGACCACAGCCGCCACCTGGCCCGCATCAGGGAGTGCCTATCGCGGTCGCGGCTCGCCCGCGCGTGTGGGCCAACAGCGTCGGTGGTGGTGTTTCCGGAGCTCACGATAGATGACGCGTTGTTGGGACAGATCGAAGAGAAGGCGGCAGCCGCCACACTTGCTGTGCTGGGTTCTCGCCACCGACAGGAAGGCCCTGGATGGCGGAATGTCGCTACGGCGATGTACTCGGGCGACCGGTGGGAACACCGGAAGGTCACGAGCTTCGCATGGCCCGGGGCCCTCGAACCTATCCGGCTGTCTCCGCGCCAGATCATTTTCGTAGACACGCCGCTCGGACGGGTGTGTGTCGTCGTGTGCAAGGACTTCCTCAGCCCGTTTGTACTCAGAGCCGTCGCCCGGGCCGGTACCGACCTGGTTCTCGTGCCCGCGATGACGCCCAGCGGGCAGAATTCCCTGTTTGCGGTGCATGCCCGGGAACTGGCGACGCGCATACACGCTACGACCCTCTTCGCCAACTGCTGCGCCCAGATGCGGCGCCAGCTCGGCGTTGATGCGGGGACAGCCCGGGAGCGAAACCCGGGCGGCTCTGTGCGCCAAATGACTGGACGTTCGAAGGGACCGAGACTTCTTGCAGATTGGTGGGGCAGGGTTCGGGAGCTCCTGGCGGGATGGCGGAAGCTAAGGCGCGTCGGATTCCTGTTCCTGCCATTGGATGGAGGCAATGACGAAGCTTGGTACGGTTGCTCCACAAGCTGTTCAGCACCTTCCATGGATAGATACGTGGACAAGGGCGGTCTGCACTAGTTGACACGGTAGCCGATTCAGCGCTATAGTTGATTACAAGATGATTACACTGAGCGAGACCCTAGTCACTCAAGAACCGTATGAGCCAGGACGCCGGGCCCTGATTGAGAAAGTCATGGCCGCCGTCGCGTTCGCGGATACCACGTCCCTGCGCGAGATAGCCAGACTGTGCCACGCGGCGTCAGATCATCTGAGACAGCCGGGGATGAGTGCCAAGCCCGCGCGCGAGAGACAGGTGGGTTTCTTGGCTGCGGTGTCAGCCATGGCCGACGAGATTTGTCGTGGTGCGCCGTCGCAGGAAGCGCAGAAGGCGGTTGAGGGAGCCGAGGCGAAAGCGATTCTTGAGTGCGTGCATCTGCTGGGCACGACGAGACCCAGCGAGATCGCCGGTCGTTTGAAGAGGCCGCGACAGAACGTCTGGAGAACGCTGAAGTCGCTGAGCCAGGCAGGCGTGCTGAACCACTGGCCGGATCTTGGTGCCTACACGGTCTCCGATCAGGGCAGCCGGATGCTCAGCGCGCCGCCGTGGACGAAAGAGCTGCCCAGGGCTTCCAGTGCCATTCGGGCGCGTCTGAAACGGGGTCCAGCGAAGGAAACCGAGCTTGTCGAGGAAGTGTCGGCTGCTCTGACGGTTCCCACTGCCGTGGCGAAGAGCGTGGCTTCGGCAATTCTCGGCGACTGGCTCACTGCCGGTGTTGTGCGGATGGGGGAGAGACGACTCTATGTATTGCGAGAGCCTGATGCGCGTGGTGAGACGACTGCGGAGCAGGCTGGTTTCGTGAGATCCGAAGTGGGAAGGACCGGAGGCGGCACGCCCATCGGGGAGGTGGTGGCCCTGTCGGACGTGCAAGATCTGCTGCGGGGCGTGGTGGCAATCGCCACGGCACCTGGGGAGGGTGTCCAAGAAGGTGAGGTGTCGATAAAGCAGATGCGCTCTATGTTTGACAACCTGCTGGCAACGATAGCGCAACGCGCCTTCGTTCTGGGTGAGCGGAAGGCTCTAAGTGACCCGGAGTTGTCGAAGCGTCATTTGGAGGCGTCCGAGGACCAACGGTAGGAGACGAGACTCAGGCAACAAACGCACCATGGCCGAAAACTGGCTCGAGCGATCGACCGGAGGCTATGTTATACGTGCGCTGGTGAGTGCTGCGCTCGAGACGCACGCACGGGGACGCCAGCTTCCCATCATCTACATCGACCTGCTGTCTAGGAATTGGATTGGCCCGATTGGTGTTCTCTCGCGTTTCTCTGGATACTGTCGCGTGATGTGGGACAACGCGGCGAGCCAGCGCGACTGCCATGAAGATCATCTGCGTCGCTCTGCTGAAACCGGGCAGGCCGAACTGGCCGTGTGCCACGCGGGGCGTCTCAACTACCAGGTGCCGGTGTTCGAAGATGGCACGCGGGTGGGAGCTCTGCTGGCCGGTCAGTTCGTGCCCTGTGCTGGGATGCGCGATGAGGCTGCCGGGAGGCACCGCCAGGCGCTTCGCCGTCTTCCGGTCGGCTCCCCCGAGCGTGATGAGCTCTCGAGGCAATTCGCGAGAGGCCTGTCCCACGACGGGGAACGCGTACCCATCTGGTTCTCCGATCTGGCATCTTGGATCGGTGACTGCTACGGCGTGGTGCGGCGGATGTTTCCGAGTGAGCGTCTCACACCGGGTGCGATCGAAGACCCCTGGTCGATGATGCAGCACGAGTTGCAGAACGCGAGCCAGACAGTGAGGGCCCGAGCCGAGGCGATGAAGGCAGAACTCGAGAGGCCACCGTCTGAGGCTATGCGGAGGGCCGAACTGGCCGCAGTGGCGGGAGACTTGTACGAGGATATCGGCCTGTTCGACATGCTGCTCATGAACTTCTTTGGGGACCAAGCTTTGGGTTATCCACGCAAGCGGCGTATGGATCTAGTTGCGATACTCCGACGAGCAATCACAGCGTTCAAGGCCCAGGCAGCGCTCAAGGGCGTAGGAATGAAGTACTACGGGCCCGGACAGTTGATCATGGACGGGTCCGAACAACACCTCCAACTGGCCGCTTTGAACTTGATTGGCAACGCTGTCAAGTATTCCTATCGTGGGGCTGAGTCAACCGAGCGTTGGGTACGTGTCGATGCCGCATGCGATGACGGCATGGCAGAGGTGGCAATTCGCAACTACGGAGTGGGGATACTGCCCGAGGAGATGGGTAGAGTGTTCGACAGATTTGAGCGAGGTGAGATTGCAAGAGAGGAACGTGGTTCTGGATCGGGCATCGGCCTGCACGTGGTGCGTCAAGTAGTGATTGCTCATGGTGGCGGGATAGAGGTAGAGAGTCTCCCCCAGACTAGCGACGACCGCGGGCCACATCTGGTCACCTTTCGCCTTACCCTACCAATAGGACGTGTCAAATGAATGACCGGCCACGAGTGACGATCTCCTGGGTCGACGATGATGCCCACGCTATCGATCCCGTCGTCTGGCCGTTGCGCCGCGAAGGGTACGAAGTGCGCACCTATCTCTCAATTGCGGAGGCCCTAGAGCACGAAGAGGAATTGATGGCTTCCGACCTGATGATAGTGGATATCATTCTTCCACCAGGCCGCACTGGCTTCAATGACGGGTTGGATCTCGTGCAAGAGATGCGCAAAAAGGGGTTCGCGAGGCCCATCATCGTGTTGTCCGTCGTGAGCGCCGGACGAATGGGGGGTGGCTCGGAGAAGATCTCCCGCGTTGGCGTACCTGAGGAGAACGTCCTAAGGAAGCCAGCGCCAGCGTCCGAGCTACTGGCCTGTGTCCAGCGTGCGCTCAAGGCAGACACACCGGACTCGCCGTAGTAACAGTCCAGCCTGCATGGCGTGTGCAGGCAGCGCAACGGATCTCATTACCTGCCACGACATATGATCTGGCGTGTACCCACTGTACTAAGGGCTCGCGCGTCTCTTTGTGAGGAGCAAACCTCCACCACCGGCTAGGCCTGCCAGCGCCGCGCTTGCGGCGAGACTGGCCGGCAGACGGGGACCGCCGGCGGATCGCTCGGAGGCGGGCACGGGCGCGACCTGCGCCGGGGGCAGCTCGGCAATGCCGCCGACGGGCCCACCAGCGAGATCCACCCGCGTGTAGGGACTCGACAGGTAAGTCTGGCGACCGTCCACTATCAGTCCGTGGTTGGAGAAGAACTCCACGCTGGAGGCGCCCGGCTGGAGCGGGATGGTCGCCGTCCAGGCGCCCGAACCGGCGTCGAAGGTCATGTCCATCCACTGGTCATCGGGGATCTTCTCCCAGAGGAAGGGCGCCGAGCCTCCGGGATACCGGTCGAACATCCACCAGATGCGGCCGCTCTGGGCCTGCGGTCCGCTGTCGAAGGTGACGCTGACGCGGAGTTCGTCGCCGACGAGTTCATAGCTCGACGACGGCGGCTCGAGCATGGGCGAGCCTCCGAAGAAGTGCCTGAGGATGAGCGCCTGGTCGTTCTGGACGCCGGTCTCGGCCTGCGGGTGGGGTGTCTGCTCGTGGCCGGCGCCGGGCTGGTAGTAGACGGGCACTTCGGGGTGATGCTGAGCGCCCCAAAGGATATCGTAGGCTACCCAGTCGTGGGTGCCCGGCTGGAAGAGCACGTCGACGCCGCGGGCCATGAGCTCGTCCCAGTTCTCGGAGACGTAGACCTCTTCGGCTGTCTCAGCGACAAACTGGCGGATCTCCTCCCAGGTCCAGCCGGCGTCGAGGGCCAACAGGTGGAGAGCGTCGGGCGCGCCGAACGATTGGTTCACATACCACGAACGGGTGTGCTCGCCGGGGTCGATCTCTCCGGCGTCGAGGGCGGCGAAGAACCATTCGTTGGCCGCGGTCACGTCGTCCATCGTGGCTTGGTCATACAGCCTCAGGGGCGAACCGTAGGCCGGCGCGATGCGGGAGTCCGTCAAGGTGAACCGCTCGTCGTTGATCAGCGCTGCCGCGGGCGCGTATCCATTCTTCGACCCGCCCGAGCCGGCGACGGGGCCTGCCTGGAAGTAGCCCGTCTCGGCGTACGCGGCGGTAACCGCTCGCATGAGGGTCATGGGCCAGATCCAGACCGGGGAGTGCCGGAGGTTGTGGGTCTCTAGAAGGCGGGCGCGCGCGTCCTCGGCGAGCTCCGTGCCCCCAGGCAGGGACTCGAGCGGGCGCACCACCGTGTAGACGGCGCCTGCGCCGCCGGCGATGAGCTGGGCATCGAGCGCGTTCAGCGCGGCGTCGGCGTCCAGACTGGAGTAGGCGTGGTCGCCGGTGATGTGGAAACCGGTGGCCGCGCCGGCGAGCGGCACGATGAGACGCACCGGGATGCGGTAGTCCTGCCCCGGCCACCACTCGGCCACGTTGATCTCGATCAGCTTCTGGCGGGTGGTGCCGTTGACGGTGTCCACGTGCCAGTCCTGCAGGACGGTCACGTCCAGCGTGCTCTCGTCGAGGAACTCGACTGGGTCGAAGAGGGGCGGGTCGTCCGCCCGCGTGGGGCCCGTCGCGGGACCCAGGAGGACGGCGGCGGCGATCACCGCCAACAGCACGGCCACAAGGCGAAGGCTGCGCATCAAGACGGGCAACGGTCGACTCGCAAACATGACTCCTGCTCGTGTGCCGGGCCGCGGCCTCAGAGGCTACGACCCAAGGATTCGCTGCGGTGAATCTAGCGACGGGCGAGTCTACTGGTCAACCGCGGCCTAGCCGCCGATCACCTGGTCGGCCTCGGCGCAGATGTTCGCGAACGCCTCGGGCGAGGTAAACCTGGCGTTCTTGCCCTGCAGGTCGACCTCGGACACGGCGCGGACGTCGGCGCAGCGCCTGCAGACGTTGATGGTCACGCCGGCCTGGACGATCTTGTCGAACAGCTCCCGCAGCGGGGGCCAGCCCACGGGCTGGATGGCGTCCACCACCGCGTCCTTCATCAGGTAGACCGCCTCGCCGGTGAGCGCGATCTCGGCCTCGTGGCCGGCTTCTAGCGCCCCGGTGGCGAGGTAGAACGCCATGGCGGCCCGGGTCGGATCGTCCGAGCCGTGGGTTGAGAGATAGACGAGCTTGGCCATTCGTGCCCCCTTCTTGCGTAGTTGCGATCCCTTGGGAGGTGTGGGGCCGCGCTGCGGCCCTATCACCTGCCGCCAGCAACGATAGCACACGGGATCTACAAGGGCCCGGTTGGCAGGCGCGCGTTTGCGGAAGCTGCCGGGCCGGAGCTGGTCCGGAGGCCGTCGAGGCCGCCCCGGTCGGCGAATGTGCTAGTCTGCGAACCGACCCAGGGACGCGAGAGGAAAAGCATGCCGCCGAAAGCGCCGAACGTCATCGTCTTTCTCACCGACCAGCAGCGCTGGGACACCGTCGGCTGCTACGGCCAGCCGCTGGACGTGACGCCGAACATGGACCGTCTGGCGGCCGAGGGCGTTCGCTTCGAGCACGCGTACACCTGCCAGCCGGTCTGCGGGCCGGCGCGGGCGAGCCTGCAGACGGGCAAGTACCCGACGGAGGTGGGCTGCTTCCGGAACGGCATCGCGCTGCCGATCGAAGAGAAAACGATCGCGCACTGGATGTCGGAGGCCGGCTACGAGGTCGGATACATCGGCAAGTGGCACCTCGCCTCGACCTTCGGCGTGCCGGATCAGCCGATCATCAACCACGGCATCACGCCGATACCGCCCGAGCGCCGTGGCGGGTACAAGGACTACTGGCTCGCGTCGGACCTGCTGGAGTTCACCTCGCACGGCTACGACGGCCACATGTACGACGGCGACGGGAACAAACGCGAGTTCCAGGGCTACCGGGTCGATTGTCATACCGACTTCGTGCTGGAGTACCTGCGCACCCGCGACGGGAGCAGGCCCTTCTTCCTGTTCATCTCGTATCTGGAGCCGCACCACCAGAACGACCACAAGCGGTACGAGGGGCCGGAGGGCTCGAAGGAGCGCTACAAGGACTTCGTCGTGCCGGGCGACCTGGTCGACACCGAGGGCGACTGGCGTGAGAATTACCCGGACTACCTCGGGGCGGTGAACAGCCTCGACCAGAACTTGGGCCGCATCCGGGACGAGCTCTCGAAGTTGGGCCTAGCGGACGGCACGCTCATCCTGCTGACCAGTGACCACGGATCGCACTTCTGCACGCGCAACAGCGAGTACAAGCGCTCCCCGCACGACGCCTGCGCCCGCATCCCGATGATCGCCTGCGGCCCCGGCTTCCGCGGCGGCGGAGTGATCGACGACCTGGTGAGCCTCATCGACCTGCCGCCGACGATCTTGGCCGCGGGCGGCATCGAGAAGCCGGGCAGCATGCGCGGCAGGCCGCTGCAGGAGCTACTCGGCGGCGCGCCGGACGACTGGCCGCGGGAGGTGTTCCTCCAGGTCAGTGAGAGCCAGGTCGGCCGCGCCGTCCGCACCAAGCGCTGGAAGTACGCGGTGAGCGCCCCCGACAAGAACCCCTGGGTGGACGCTGCCGCCGACCGCTACACGGAGGAGTTCCTGTACGATCTGGAGGTCGACCCGCACGAGCGGAACAATCTGGTGGCTGACCTTGACCACGACGACGTGAGGCGTGAGCTACGTGAGCGGCTCATAGCGCGGATGGTCGCGGCGGGAGAGGCTGCGCCGGAGATCGTGGGGGCGGGGGAGTAGGTGCGGAGCGCGTGCCTGGCGGGACCGACAGCGAGGGGACGCGCTACAACGGCCCGGTGCTTGCGTCGGCAGTCGCCTGCCAGAACTCCCGGACAGGATAGGTGTCGGGCTGGCCCCGGTTCTCCCAGTACGCCGTCATCGCGTGCTCGATATCGAGTTCGAAGAGCCAGTCGTCGGGGAGCACCGCGTGCGCCGCGGCCTCTGAGACGAGGTCGCGGGTTGCGTCGTCCTCGATCAACACGGCGCGCCCGGTGATGTAGAACTCGTCGTCGCGCTTGCCGGGCAGCGCGTGCATCGCGTACCGGCCGTCGCGCTTCAGGTCGAACCGCTTCGGTGACCAGGCCGGGACCGCGACGAAGAGCCGGCCCTCGGCGATGATCGGGCAGACGGGGTGGACGCGCGGGGCACCGTCGCGGCGCACCGTCGCCAGGTAGGTGATGGGGATCCAGTCCAGCGATTCCTGTAGGAGCCCGGCCATGTCGGGCCGGGCGGCGGCGAACTCTCGCCAGGAGGCCATTGGCTGTTCCGCGGCCGGCCGCTAGAGCCCTTCCTTCTCCCGCCACTCGCGGATCTGTCCGGCGTGCTCCTCGTCGTGCTCGGCCGTGATCTGCACGAAGATGCGCCCGAACTGCCCCTCCGCAAGGACGGGATCGGGGAGGCGGGTGACGCCCGCAACGAAGTCGGCGTGGAAGATGTCCAGCTCCCGTAGCACCTGATCCAGCGGCAGGTCTCGGCGCATGGACATGATGATGGCGTTCATCGGATCGTAGTTGGCGGCGTAGAGGTCGACACTTCCCAGGACCGCCTTGTCGCCCCTCGCCATGCGCGCCAGGTCCGGCAGCGCCAGCTCCTCCCAGGACGTAATGTGCGCGAGCACGTCCTTCACCGACCACTCCTCGACGACGCCGGAGCGGGTCATCTGCTCCTCGCTCAGTTCCTGGATTGCTGCGAGCAGCCCCCTTCGGGCCTTCTCCATGTGCGAGACGAGTTGCTGTCTATCGCTGCCTGAGTTCGGGGTCATGGCGCGTTTCTCCTCTCGACTGCACCGGCCTGGGGGTGGCGCGAATTCCCCACCCGGGGACGGCGCCCGGGTCCCGGTGTGCTCCTGTGCTTCACGATGTGGGGGCCGGGAAAGAGCCGCGCGCGGGGCCGAACGTCACTTCTTCGTCGCTGCGAACAGCACCCGCCGGCAGTAGGGCTTCTCCTCCAGCGTCAGCGACATCTCCGCGAGGAGGGCGTTCGTGGGAATCTCGCCCATCTCCTCTATCAGCGTGTCTCTTGCGTCGACGAACGCGCTGTAGCAGGCGGTCATCGGCTCCGGCCAGCCGGTGACCTCTTCGTAGATGTCCACGTCGAACCCGGCGTTCTTCAGGTGCGGGCGGTAGTCGTCCACCACGTCGGATCCGTGCAGCGGACTACCGGCCGCGCGCTCCGGGTGCAGCTCGTAGGCCGTGATGACCAGCCGTCCCCCGGGACGCAGAACGCGCGCCAACTCGTTGGCGGCCGCCTGCTTGTCGGGTGTGTACTGCAGCGCGTCCTCGCTCATCAGCCCGTCAACCGAAGCGTCGTCGAGCCCCGTGTCTTGGAATGTGCCGACGACGAACCGCGCCCTATCGGCCAGACCGAGCTTCTCCGCACGGGCGCGGCAGTGCTCAACGACGACTGCCGACAGGTCCATCCCGATGAGGTGCGCCCCCGTCTCGCGCGCCATCCAGAGCGCGGGGCCGCCCGTTCCGCAGCCGACGTCCGCGAACGTGTTGCCCGGTCCGACGCGTAGCTCGGCGGCCATGCGCCGTAGCTCTGGGAGAGTCGTGAAGCTGAGGTGGCCGAATTCCTCCGGGAAGTCGGGGCCCTCGGCCAGCTCATGCCAGATCCGGCGCGCGGTAGGGCTGTTCGGCAGCGCAGCGTACACGGCGTCGTATCCGGCCGAAAGGAGGTCTTGTTCCATATTAGGGCTGATTGTAGTGCGTGAGCGAGGTCCATGCAAGTCGTGTGGCTGTGACAGGCCGTCGGCCTGTCATGCTCGCTACTGGCCAGATCGTTCGTCGATCAGCCGCCGCAGCCTGGCTATGTGTTCCGGCCGGGTATAGCAGCACCCGCCGACGATCCTGGCGCCGGCGTCGATCCAGCCGGCGGCCGCGGCGGCGTATCCGTCGACGTCGAGGAGCGTTCGGGCCACCTCTTCCGGCTCGGGCCGTTCCTCACCATCTCCGGGGATCACGTCGGCCGGGTTCGCGTAGCCGCCCACCGGCCGGTCGGTCAGGCCGGCGAGGACGGGCATGACGCGCGAGAGGAAGTTGGCGCCGCAGCAGTTGACCAGATAGGCGTCGATATCGAGGTGCGAGACAGTCTGGAACGCCTCCGGTACCGTCTCTCCGCTGGGGAGATGGTCCGGGTCATCGCCCTGCAGTGTCCAGCTCAGCCACGCCTCTCGGTCGGTTTCCGTGGCCGCCGTAGCCGCTGCCAGCGCCTCGCGGGCGCTGGCCATCGTCTCGCAGAGCAGGATGTCCACTCTGGGCGCGAGCAGAGCCGCCATGCGCCGGTAGGTCTCCAGGATCGTCGGGTCGTCGCCGACGAGATGCGCCCGGTAGCTGGTCTCGAGCGGCGGCATCGATCCGGCCACGCGCACGTTCCGCGACGCGGAATCGCGCGCTCGGTTCGCCAGCTCTGTCGCCATGACCGTCATCTCCTCGAAGCGGTCCTCGAGGCCCTCTCGGGACAGGATGGGCGGGGTGACGGCGTAGTTGTTGCAGGTGATGACGTCGGAGCCCGCCTCGATGTAGGCTTGGTGGACCTTCAGCACTTCATCCGGCGCGTCGAGCAACGCCTTGGCGGACCAGATTGAGGAGATGTGGTCCGGGACCTCGACGCCGCGGAGCTGCAGCTCCGATCCCATGCCGCCGTCCAGCAGCGTAATCGCCCGTGGCACGATCGGTCGCCTCCTCCTTGAAACTAATAGGCGCCGGCGAGCTTGCGGTGGTCCCAGGAGACGACCTTGCTGGGTCTCACGCGGATGCCGGTGCGCTTCTCTGCGGTGCGGCGCATCTGGGTCTGCGTTGACTCGGTCGTGGCGGCGCCCTTGTGCACCGATACGGCGGCCAGGATCGCTGCTACCTCGTCGACGTCCTCGAGCAGCTCGGCGCTGCCATAGAACACGACGCCCCGGAGCTCAGCGTAGTCGATGCCGTCCTCCACCAGCAGGCTCACGCGCGGGTCCCGCCTGAGATTCTTGATCTTCTGGCTGCTTCTGTAGGTGGTCATCACGATGGCGCCGTCGTCTTCGACGGCGAACCACATCGGAATGGGATGCGGGACGCCGTCCCTCCCGATGCTGCTAGCGATGATGGTCGGAGCCTTCGCGATGAAGTCGCGTATCTCCTCCTCGCTCATGCGGATCTGGTCGCGTCGGGACACGATGCCCTCCTAGCGCTAGTGGCTGCGCTGTTCCCGGGCTGTCGCCCGGCGAGACCATCCTACCCTACGCGAGCGGACTTCGGCGACTCTCCCGCGCCCGGCGGCTGCTATACTTGCGACCCGAAAGGAGAACGCGCATGGAACCCGCTCTCACCTACGAGAAGAGAGGACACGTCGCCTACGTGACTCTCGACCGACCTGAGGTACGCAATGCGATGAACCCGGAGCTGATCGTCCGCCTGGCGGAGGCCTGGCTCGACTACGCCGAGGACGAGGACCTGCGGGTCGCGATCGTCACCGGCGCGGGCGACAGGGCCTTCTGTGCCGGTGCCGACCTGGGCAGCCTCATTCCGCTCTTGACCGGTGCCCGCTCACCCCAGGATGACTGGGACCGCCGCCTGGCCGCCGATCTCTCACTGGCACGCACGGCCCTCCTGCGCGACATCCCGCTCTACAAACCCGTCATTAGCGCCGTCAATGGATACTGTCTGGCCGGTGGGGCCGAGATCGTCCTGGGAACCGATATCCGGATCGCCGCCGAGCACGCCACCTTCGGCCTCACCGAGGTCGCGCGGGGCATCATCCCTGCCGGAGGCGGCGTCGTTCGACTTCCCCGCCAGGTCCCCTACTGCAAGGCGATGGAGATACTGCTCGTGGGCGACAGCATCACCGCCCAGGAGGCGCATCGAACCGGCCTGGTGAACTATGTGGTTCCTGGACCGGAACTGATGGCCACGGCCGAGGAGTTCGCCGACAAGATCGCGGCGAACGGGCCGCTCGCGGTACGAAAGATCAAGGAGGTTGTCGTGCGCGGCTCGGGACTTCCACTCGAGGAGCTCCACCGCGTAGAGAACGAGTGCGTCGTGGAGGTGATGAGCAGCGAGGATGCCCGCGAAGGCCCCCGCGCGTTCGTAGAGAAGCGTCCGCCTCAGTACAAGGGCCGTTGAGCGGCCGGTCCTAGCACGGCCATTTCGGGAGAGCCTACGATGCGGCGAGTGCAGGCAGGTTGTTCTCTGATTGCGGCTGGGACCGCCGGATTGGAACAGCGCGCGGCGAAGCCGAGGTGGGGGTCAACGTGAACCGCCTGACCGACGACTCGGTGCGGGAGCCCCTGACCGGCATGCCGGTCTACAACGGCATCCCGTGCCGGTTGGAGAAGGCGGTGGCAGGTGACGACCACGAGGTGCCCTGGCGCGTGCCGAGGTCCAAAGGGCGCGCTCGAACGGACCCGACGGGCTAGGCCGCCGAGGGGTTGGGGCGCTCCCTCATCACTCCCGCTTGCCGGGCAGCTTGGGCACCAACCACTGCAGGAAGCTCTCCGGGTTGCGGGTCTGCAGATAGAAACGGCCCGGCCCGGTAAGCTTGCAGACGAGCCCTTCGCCGCCGAGCAACGTCGACTTCCAGCTTCCGGCCCGTCCGACGTCGTACTTGACCGACTCGTCGAAGGCAACCATGTGCCCGGTATCGACGATGTAGCGCTGACCGGCGTCGAGGTCGACCAGGTGGATACCGCCGTAGCTGGAAAGGAAGATCGTGCCGCTCCCGCTGCATTTGAGCAGGAAGAGGCCCTCGCGCGAGAAGAACGTCTTGCCGCCCCCCCACTTCGTGTCGATCTCCACGTCGGGCGTCGCCGCAAGGAAGGAACCGGACTGAACCAGCAGCGTCTGGCCGGCGAGATCGAGCGCGATGATATCGCCGGGAAGCGCGGGCGCAATGGTGACCTCACCCGGCTGCTCCGCTTCGAAGGTGTTGAGGAAGAAGCTCTCGCCGCCGAGCATGGAGCGCTTCAGTCCTCCCAGGATGCCTCCCTTCATGCCGGTCTCGATCTTGATGGAGTCCGACATGCTCACCATTGCCCCGGTCTCGGCCTGGATCTTCTCTCCGGCATCCAGGGATATGATCCCGAGAGCGTACGACGGCCCGTACTTGACTTCGTGCCTCATCTGCGGTCGCTCCTTTTCAACTGCCTCATGCGAACTCGTCCTGCCTCGCGATGGAAGTCGCGAGGCGGCTGTAAGTCAAAAGGGCTGAGGATGATCGGAGTACAGTGTGCTGCTCCGCGACGCCGCGGAGGGCGTCTCACGCGTCCTCTCCCTGGATCTTTGGCAGGACATACCTGTCGACATCGGCGTCGTCACGTGGCATCCGCACGTCGCGAAAGAGGAGCCAGCGCTCGACATGCTCGACGGCTTCTCCCGCACGCAGGCGGACGAGCGGGCCAAGAGTTTCGAGCTCGAGCATCTCGGCGTCAGTGAAGACCTCGACGGAGCAGCCGAAATCCGGGTAACGGAGACCGTCCAGGTAGTCGAACTCCTTCACGAACAGGTGATCGTCCCGGACGTAGGCGAGCCAGCCGTCCGTGACCATAAGGCCTGCCTTCTGGGGCGTGAAAGCGCCTGAGTCCTGAGCCAACGTCAGGTACTTCGCGCCCCAAGTCCAGCGGGGATCCCTCATGTCGGTGTAGCTCCAGAGGGTCATGGAACCTGCGGGCGACAGGCGCTCCTCATGGCTGGCGCGCGGCGGCAGGGGGATGATAGCCTTTCCGCCCGAGGCCATCACCGAGAGCGCCCAAGGGGCCAGGTCTTCTTCCCATGGCCGGTGAGCCCGAAGGCGGTGCGTCAGCTCCACCTCCGCCTCCGTCGGGGACAAGCGGATGTCGATCTCCTTCTGGATGCCGGTGGTGTCCTCGGTGGGCTGCAGGAGGCGCACGCCATCCCGGCCTTGCTCCAGAACGACCGGCAAGTTGTCCGGGCGGTACGTTCGGGGCCGGGCTTCGGGCGCGTGCCAGAGGCGATGCCCACCATAGATCCTCCAGGCATCGCCGCCGGTTGCGCCGAGCTGGTCGCCGTACTCTTTGAACTCGTTGCCCCCGCCGACGAATCCGAAGCGGATGACGCGTGGGCCCACGTCTGTCGTGACGATCAGATCCACGAGGCCGTTGGACAGGCGCCAGCAATTGGGCCACCCGCCGTACTCCGTCTTCTCGATGGTCACCTGGTCTGACAAGGGATCGCTCTTCGACTGTTCGGGTTCTCGGCTCCGGCTCGCTGGGATTCAGTGCCCAGGCGGCCCGTGCAAGCTCGAACGGACGGGCGCGAGGCTGACGGTCGGGCCGGTCAGCAAGGAGGGCATTGAACGACCACGAGCTATGCGGGCTTGCTGGCCCTGGGGTTGCGGTTCACTCCGAGGGGACATCATGCATGCTGTCCACCATGGCTACCATGACGTTCCTCACCATCTCCTGAAGCTGGGGAACGTCCTTGGGAAGACCTCCGTAGATGGCGCCCGTCGCGGGCTTCTCCCGGGGCGGGTTCTTCGCATACTCGACCGCTTCCCCGAGGTCCTTCGCGAATGCCTCCACGACGCCCGGCTGGGTCTGGGGTCGCGTCACGCACATGTGCACGCCGTCGGGATACTGGACACCGTTGAAGCGCCAGCCCTTGTCCCTCATGAAGTCATTGACGTGGTAGATGTCGAAGACGTTGGACGTGAACGCGAAGCAGAAGGTCGGCTCGCCCATGATCCGCAGCTCGGGATGAGCCCGGACGGCGTCCTGCATGGCGAAAGAGGTCTCGAAGATCTGCTTCGCGTATCTCCGGTAGCCCTCGCGCCCGAGGCTCACCATCGAGGCCCAGGTGGCGGCGAGCAGCCCGCCCGACCGGCTGCCCGCGAGCCCGGGCGAGAAGTACTTGCCACCGGGGAACTCCGGTCTGAGGAAGTACTGGTACTGGCGTAGTGACTTGTCACGATAGAGCACCACTGACGTGCCTTTGAGGCCGTACCCGTACTTGTGGGTGTCCGCCGAAATGCTCGTCACGCCCGGCACGCGGAAGTCGAAGAGAGGAATGTCATAGCCAAGTTCCTCGCCCCAGGGGAGGATGAAGCCGCCGAGGCAGCCATCCACGTGGAGGCCGACGCCGTGCGCCAGGGCGACCTCCGAGAGCTCCTCGATGGGGTCGATCGTGCCATAGGGGTAGTTGCCGGCGGAGCCGACGAGCGCGACCGTTCGCGGCGTGATGTGGTCGCGAACGTAGTCGACGTCGACGAGCGTCGTCTCCGCATCGACGGGCGCGCGCACCACATCGATCCCGAAAAGATGGGCCGCCTTGTCGAAGGCCGGGTGGGCGGTCTCCGGCAGGATGATCTCGGGCTGGGCGACGCCACGCTCCTCCCTGGACTGCTCGCGGTAGACGAGGACGGCGCTGAGGATGCTCTCGGTTCCCCCCGATGTCAGCGCGCCGGCAGGCCTGGCGTCCGGCTTAGCGGCGTCCGCGTGCATCATGTCCAGCGCCATCGCCACGATCTCGCTCTCGAAGCGGGTGGCGCTCGGGCACATGTCCCGCTGGAGCGCATTGACGTGGGAGAAAGCAGAAAAGGCCTCGTCGAGGAAGGCGTAGTGGGACATGTCCCCGCAGTACATTGTCCCGGAGCACTTCCCGGTCTGCCAGAAGCGGTCCTCCTCGTCTGCCATCTCATGGAGTTCCCGGAGGATCTCCTCGTGCGGGCGTCCCTCTTCGGGGAAACGGTCGATGACACCGTAGCGTTCTGCGTACGGATTCCCGACCGCGAATGGGTTCTCGGCTTCGTTTACCATCGATGTCCTCCTTGGCTGCCTGTGTCCCCGGGCTTCACGAGGTCCCGCCCTCACTCTCGGAGATGAGGCTCGGGGCCGGAGAGATGCGGAAGCTGTGCGCCGGCCCGCCGCCGAGCGGCCACGGCAGACTGATTGCCACCCCGTCGGGTCGCTGCTGCCAGGCAAAGACCGCGCCGGAGCCCAGCAGCTTCACCTTGGAGCCAGCGCCAAACTCAAGACCTTGGATGATGACGGGGTCGGATTGCGGCGTACCGAGCAGGATGGCGTAGACGGCATCCTCCTTCTGGGTGAATCGCACGTCGATGCCGTCGCTGGTCTTGCCGGCGGCGACGAGCCATGGGCGCGTATCATAGATCGCGTCGCCGTTGGCGCGCAGCCACCAGCCCAGGCTGGTCAGGCGCTCAGCTTGAAGCGAGGGGATGGTGCCGTCGGCGGCCGGCCCGACGTTGAGGAGCAGGTTGCCGTTCTTGCTGACAACGTCGATCAGCATGCGCACCAGTTGGTCGCTCGCAAGGTACTCCTCGGCGGTCTCGTCCCGGTTGAAGCTGAAGGAGTTGCCTATTCCTCGGCAGGTCTCCCACTTCTCCTCCGTGATCTCCTCCAGCACCCTGTATTCTGGGGTGCGGAAGTCGCAGTGGATCGGATCGCCAGGACGGCGGCGCGTGCCAAAGCGATCGTTGACGACGCCGTCGGTCACGTGGTTGTAGTAGTGGGCCAGGAGGGCGGGCAGGTCCGAGGCTTCCGGGTAGCCGATGTCGTTCCAGAGGATAGACGGCTGGTACCGGTCGATGAGTTCGCGCCAGTGGGCATCGGCGTAGCGCACGTAGTCGTCGCCCTGCGGAGTCGCCTCGGCCATGTCTTCGGCGGTCACGATGGGCAGCCCATGGAAGGTCCAGTCGATGCCCCCGGAATAGTAGAAGCCCATCCGCATCCCATGCGCGCGGACGGCGCTCGTGAGCAGCCCGACGAGGTCTCGGTCGGATTGATGGCCGTGCCTGAAGGGGTTCGGGTGGGCGCTTGGCCAGAGCAAGAAGCCGTCGTGGTGCTTCGTCGTCAGCACGACATAGCGCGCCCCTGCGAGCTCGAACAGTGATGCCCACTCCTCCGCTTCCCAGCCTCGACTGGCTTCCTTGAACATGGGCACGAAATCGTAGTAGGAGAACGCTTCGCCGTAGGTCCGGCGGTGGAACTCGCTTGTGGGGCTTCCCTCTATCGAGAGCGTGTTCTGGTACCACTCGGCGTACGGGTTGTACTTGGCAAGCTCCCCTCGCCTTGCCACCTCCTGCAACTGACCGCTCCTGGGGGCCCAGGCGGGAACGGAGTAGGGACCCCAGTGGATGAAGATGCCGAACTTGGCGTCGTGGAACCACCGGGGCGCGACGTGCTGCCGAACGGACTCCAGCGTCGGCTCAAAGCGAGTTGCCATGCCAACCCTGCCTACCCAAGAGAAGCTTCCACCTTGTCCTCACACTACCGCATCCGAAAGGGACACAGCTCGACAACACGCAGGTGTCGCCCTCACTGACCGGGTGCCGGCGGTGCTCCCTGGAGGACCAGGTCCAGTGCTGTTCCCCCGTGGCTGTTGAGCGCCTCGAACACGGGGCGGTTCTGCTCGAATGCCGCGATGAACTGCTCGTGCAGGTGGTCGTAGACCTCGCGCGTCTGGGCGCGGGGTTCGTAGGAGCGCTTCACTCCGCAGACCTTGTCGAAATCGTCCCAGCCTGCGAGGCCGAGGCGCTCGAACGCCAGGAAGGCGGTGGCGCGGTTGATCACGTGGCGGCCGTCCTCGAGCTGCAGCACGGGGCGGTTCATGATGTCCGCCAGGATCTGGGACCACTCGTCGGAGAGTGCGGCGCCGCCTGCGAACCGGAGTTCGTCGAACTCCTGCGACGCAAAGCGCTCGACGGCGGGGAGCAGCCAGCGCAGGCTGAACGCGGTGCCTTCCAGAATCGCTCGGACCATGCAGGCGCGCGTTGTGCCGAGGGAGAGATTGAGGAAACCGCCGCGCACCTTTGGGTTGGCGGAGGGCGATTGTGAGCCGGTGAGCCAGGGGAGGAAGAGGAGGTTCCCGCTTCCGGGCGGCGCTTCTCGGACGATCTCCTCGATCCGCCCGAAGACATCCTCGCTCGAGTGATCGGCGAGGGCGTCGGTGGCGAAGACGACGTTGCGAAGGAAATGCTCCAGCGCCTTCGCGCCGAGCCCGTTCTCCGCCAGTGCCAGGTAGCGGTCTGGAATCGGGCTGGGCGTGCTCACGATCTCGTTCTGGACATCGGTCGCCTTGGAGCCGACGTGGGCGAGGACCTGGCTCGTCGTCCCGATATTGATCCCTCCGCGGCTTGTCTCGAACGTGCCGGTTCCCACGGCGACCGCTTGGGTGTCGGTTACCCCTGAGAACACCGGCGTACCCGGGGCAAGCCCAAGATCCTCAGCGACCTCATCGCGAACCGGGCCGAGGGATGACAGGACCGGCACCAACTCCGGGAGCTTGTCACGATCGACCCCCGACATGGCGATGAGATCGTCGTCGTAGCGCAGGGAGCCCAGGTCACGGTTGTCCGTGAGCAGCATCATGAACGCGGTGCAGGCGTTTGCCACGCAGGCGCCCGACAGGCGCGCCGTCACGAAGTCGGCGGGCTCAAGAAACCTGTGCGTGCGCTCGTAGACCGCGGGCCGCTCGCGCTGAACCCACATCATATGCGAGAGGGAGTCGTTGCCGGAAGGCAGCGGGATCACGCCGTGGACGTCAAGCCACTTGAGGAGGGCGTCTGGATGCTTCTGATAGATCTCCTGAGCATACGGAGCACCGCGGCCGTCCATCCACAGGATCAGGTTCATGGTGGGCTGCCCGTCCGGGCCGACCGGTACGACCGAGGAGAACTGGCTTGCGACGCTCACCCCGACGATCTGTTCGGCGGGCCGTTTCGCCTCCTCGATCACCTGCCTGACCGCGCTCCGGATGGCGCTCCAGATCTCCTCGGGGTCCTGCTCCGCGCCGTCGGGCGGGATCAGGTGGGTCTGGACGGAGCCAGCCGCGGACGTCGCGATCTCCCCGGTGAGGCTGACAAGGGCGACCTTGGGTCCGCTCGTGCCCAGATCGATCGACAGGGCGTACGCTGCTGCCGTTGGTGCCATGGCTGGCTGTACCTCCGTTCCCGGCTGTGGGCTGGCCGACAGGACAAGAGTAGCAGGGGCGAACGGTCACGCCAACCGGAGTCCTCCCCGTCCGGGCCTGGCGCCGCCCGGCGCCCTGCCTAGAACGAGATGATGGTTCTTGCTACCTCCCCGGCCTTCATGGCAGCGAAGGCGTCGTTGATGCCTTCCAGTGGATAGGTTCGCGTGATCAGCTCGTCCAGCTTCAACCTGCCGTTCATGTAGAGCTCGACGAAGCGCGGTATGTCCACGCGCGGCCGTATGGAGCCATACGTGCATCCTCTGAGCACCTTCTCGCGCAGCAGACCGCGCGTATCGATGCTGGTCTTCGAACCGAATGGGGACAGCCCCACCATGATCGCCTCGCCGCCCTCGCGCACCATGTCGAACGCCTGGCTGACCGCCTCCGGGCTGCCGATGACCTCGAAGGCGTAGTCCGCGCCGCCGCCGGTGAGGTCGCGCACGGCCTCCACCGGGTCTTGGTTGGCGGCGTTGACCGAGTGGGTGGCACCGAATTGCCCGGCCAGCTTCAGCTTCTGGTCGATGATGTCGACGGCGATGATGGGGTCGGCCGCGGCGAGAGCCGCGCCCTGGACGACGTTAAGCCCTACGCCGCCCAGGCCGATGACGGCGACGCTGCTGCCTGCCTGGACCTGGGCGGTGTTGAGGACGGCGCCGACCCCGGTCGCGATGGCACAGCCCATGATGCCGAGTTTTTCGAGTGGGGCGTCCTCCCGGATCTTCACGACGCCGCTTTCGGGTGCGACCATTCGCTCGGCGAAGGAAGAGACGGAGATGAACACGTTGATGCGGCGGTCGCCCTTGTGAAGATGGTCGTCCGCATGCCGCCCCTCGGTGCAGAGGACGGGGCGGCCCTCCTGGCAGAAGCGGCAGGCGCCGCAAAACGGTATGAAATTCATGATCACGTGGTCACCCGGCTGGACGTAGGTCACGCCCTTGCCCACCTTCTCCACGATGCCTGCCGCCTCGTGTCCGAGGACGATGGGTAGGTCGCTGGGCCAGAGACCCTCGATCTGGTGGAGATCGCTGTGGCAGACACCGCTGGACACGGTCTTGACCATGACCTGACCGGGCCCGGGATCATCGATCTCGATCTCCTCGATCACCAGTGGCTTGTTGATCTCGTACAGGACGGCGGCTTTCATGAGGACGTTCCTTCTCGTGTGGTGGAGTGTGAGCTTGGTGGGCCTATGGTGCTTTCAACAGATCCGGATTCACGTCGACGCCCAGCCCGGGAGCCTGCGGCAGCAAGATGTCCCCGCTGGAGTCGGGAAGGAGCGGTTCAGCCAGGAGCGTTTGGAAGACCTGCGCCGAGTATGCGGGCGGCTCATGGAAGATCTCCACGTAGGGCATGTTTGGCGCCGAGGCGCAGAGGTGGAGGTGGGCGAGGAAGCCAAGACCATCCATGCCGTGATGCGGAACGACCAGTTTGTGGTGCATCTCGGCCAGCCCGACAATCTTCCTCATCTGTGAGACGGGCTCCGTGTTGTGCACCTCCGGCTGAATGATGTCGTAGACGTCGCGCTCGATCATCCAGCGGAACTCGTGCAGACCGCGGTTGTTTTCCCCACCTGCGATCGGGACCTCGACCGCCTGGCAGAGCCGGGCGAGCCCCTCCCAGTCGTAGCGGTCCAGAGGCTCCTCCAGCCAGCGGACACCAAGCCTCTGCAGCTCTCGTGCGGTGTCGAGGGCGCGCTGGAAGTCCCAGAAGGGGCCCGGCTTGGGCTGGACTGTGCCGGGGCTCTGGGCTTGGTTCGCGTCGACCATGATCTCCATCCGGTCGCCCACGGCCTCACGGACCTTCTCCACCTGGCGGACGTCTTCCTCGATAGTCTGGCCATGGATGCGCAGTTTGATGGCTCGCCAGCCTTCTTCGTAGCGCTGTAGCGCGTCCTCCGCCCGCCGGTCGCCGCTGCGCACCTCCATGCAACTGGAGTAGGCGCGGACGCGGTCTCTGTGACCGCCCCAGAGCTTGTAGAGGGGCTGCCCACAGGCCTTCCCGATGATGTCCCATAGCGCGATCTCCAGGACCCAGGCTCCTCCCGCGTCCCGCAGCACGCGGACGTTGCGCTCGATGGCGAATGGGTCGGCGTCCAGCAGGTAGGGCGTGATGTGCTCCCGCAACAGGCGCTCGTCGACCGGTGGACCGTAGCCCGTGATCCCCTCGTCCGTCGAGATCTCAACGAACGATGCCTGGACGCTGGTCCAGGTGCTGCCGGGTGCCCAAGCGGGAGCAATGGAGCCGTTGAGCGGGATGTCGGGAAGAGAATGAAGCCTGATGTCGCGGATCTTCATCGTGGGTGCTCCTCAGGAACGTGCTCTGGTGAGTGCGATCCTAGAATGTGATGACGCTACGGGCTACCTCTCCCGCCTTCATGGTGGCGAAGGCGTCGTTGATGTCATCCAGGCGATAGGTGCGCGTGATCAGTTCGTCCAGCTTGAGCTTGCCACGCATGTACAGATCGACGAAGCGCGGTATGTCCACCCTGGGCCGGATGGATCCATACACGCACCCTCTCAGTACCTTCTGGCTGTGCAGGTCACGCGCGTTGATGCTCGCCTTCGCACCAACGGCCGCGACGCCGAGCACGACGGCCTGGCCCGCCATGTGCACCATGTCCAAGGCCTGGCTGATGGCCTCCGGACTGCCGATGACCTCGAACGAGTGGTCGGCGCCGCCGCCGGTGAGGTCGCGGACGGCCTCCACCGGGTCTTCCTTGGCGGCATTGACGAAATGGGTGGCGCCGAGCTGCTCGGCCAGCTTCAGCTTGTGATCCAAGACATCGATGGCGATGATGGGGTCGGCCGCCGCCAGCGCCGCGCCCTGGACGACGTTGAGCCCGACGCCACCGAGGCCGATGACGGCAACGCTGCTGCCCGCCTGGACCCTGGCGGCGTTGAGGACGGCGCCGACGCCTGTCGCCACGGCACAGCCCATGATGCTGAGCTTGTCCAGCGGGGCATCTTCTCGGACCTTTACCACGCCGCTCTGGTGGGCGACCATTCGCTCCGCGAAGGCCGCCGTGCCGAAGGCGTTGAGGCGCTGGTCGCCCCTGTGCAGGTGGTCCGCCGCGCCACGTGCCCCGGTGCACAGGACGGGTTGCCCCATCTGGCAGAAGCGGCAGGCGCCGCAGAACGGTCTGAAGTTCATGATGACGTGGTCGCCCGGCTGGACGTAGCTCACGCCCTCGCCAACCTTCTCCACGATGCCTGCTGCCTCGTGACCGAGCACCGCCGGGAGCCCAGTGGGCGTGCGTCCCTCGATGCGGTGCAGATCGCTGTGGCAGACGCCGACCGCGGCAGTGCTCACCATGACCTGTTCGGGCCCGGGGCCATCGATGTCGATCTCCTCGACCACCAGAGGTCCATTGAGTTGGTAGAGAACGGCGGCTCTCATGCGGGACTCCTTGCGAGACAAGGTCGGCCTTCAGGCTTGGTGCGCCGGCATCGCTAGGGCTCGATGACCACCTTCATGCTGTCCGGCTCCATGGACTTGAGCAAGGCGGTCTCGGCTTCGGCCAGCGGGTACCGGTGGGTGATGATCCGTTCAAACGGGAACTGCCGCTGGTATTTCTGCAGCAGGCGCAGACTGGATGCGTACTCTGTGTATGGGTGGTTGGTCAGCCCGATGATGCGCGCGTTGCGGGCGACCACGTGGCGGTGGACGTTCAATTGGACATCGCCCGTATCGACGAAGTTGCCAAGCTCGAGATACGTACCGCCCTTGCGCAGCATCTCCAGCCCCTCTGTCAGGCTGTCGGGCGAGTCGGTGCAGCCGACGACCATGTCGGCACCGCGTCCGTCCGTCAGATCGAGCACGCAGGCGACTCGCTCCTCCGGCGTCGTTGTGCGCGCGTTCAGCGTGAGGTCCGCGGAGAACTGGCCGGCCATCTCCAGACGAAAGTCGGATAGGTCGAACGCCACGACCTGCGCCGCGCCGAGCATGCGGGCCTTGATCAGGCAGCAGAGGCCCAGGGGGCCGACGCCGATGATGGCCACTGTGTCGCCCGCGCCGACCCCGGCGGTGGGAAGAGAGGTGATCTGAGCGGCCTGGTCCAGCGCGAAGGCGACTGCGAACGGTTCCGCCAGCACTGCCAGCTCCGGGGGGATGTCCTCCGGCACCTTGTAGACGAAGGTCTCGGGCAGGATGTACATGTACTCGGCCCATCCGCCGAAGAGGGAGGGGGGTTCGGAGGTGGAGAAGGCGTTACCGTAGCCCCGCACGTCGTCGCACCACGGGTAGCCGTGCGCGTGGCGGCAGTACCAGCAGCGGCCGCAAACGACGTCCGGACACATCACCACGCGGTCCCCCTCTTTGAGTTCGCGGCCGTAGAACTCGAGGCGCGATCGGGCCTCCCTGCTCAACTCGGCGACGACGCCGACGTTCTCGTGGCCGGGGATGATGGGGAACGGGGTGTCCCTTTCAGCCTTTGTGCCGGCGTACTGCTTGGTCTCTCCCCGATACGTGTGCTTGTCCGTGCCGCAGACGCCGGACAGCTCCATCTTCATCAGCATGGCGCCGGCCGCCGGGCTGGGGTAGGGGAACTCCCGGACCTCGATGGCGCCGGGAGCGGTCATCACGGCGGCTCGAACGAGGTCTGGCACTGCTTCCTCCTGCTTGTTTCCACACGAATCCGATAGCCAGAATGTACCTTGCCGGTCTCTCTGTTGCCAGCGCCGGCCTCGTGCGCACCTGAAGGCGGGCTACCTGCAGAGAGCGGACGGCCGCTGCTGCTGTCTCCGCGCGGCGTGGCAGTGCGCCGTGTGGTACCGTTTGACGGAGTTCGTACGAGGGTCGGTTGGGCCGGCCGAGACCGCATCGTGTTGAGTGCGTCTCGCGCCGTACGACAGGAGGGAGGATTGGGATCATGACTACCGCTCGCGTCGTTGGCCTGCGCTGCGAGCATCTCATCGACCCGCTTGGGCTTGGGGTCTCCCGGCCGCGCTTGTCGTGGCGGACTGAGGCGGAGGAGGAGGGATGGGAGCAGTCGGCCTATCAGATCGAGATGGTCGACGTGGACACCAACGAAGGGTTGTGGGATCCGGGACGGATCGAGTCGCCAGCGTCCGTCCTGGTGCCGTATGGCGGCCCGGCCCTTCGGTCGCGGCAGCGCTGCGAGTGGCGGGTACGCGTATGGGATCGAGACGGCAATTCGACCGAGTGGAGCGATCCGGCCCGGTTCGAAGCCGGGCTGCTGGAGACGGACGACTGGTCGGCGCGGTTCATCACGCCGGGCTGGAACGAGGACGCGTCGGCGTCCCAACCGTGCCCGTACCTGCGGCGGGGATTCGATATCGACGGCGAGGTCGCACGAGCGCGGCTCTATGTGACTGCCCTCGGGGTGTACGAGGTGGAGATTAACGGCGTTCGCGTCGGCGATGACGTGCTCGCGCCGGGCTGGACGAGCTATGAGCACCGTCTGCGGTACCAGACGCATGACGTGACGGCTCTCGTACAACCCGGCCCGAACGCGATCGGTGCGGTCCTCGGCGACGGCTGGGCACGTGGCTACTTGGGTTTCGAGGGGAACCGCGCTGTCTACACGGATCGGCTGGCGCTGCTGGCGCAGCTCGAGATTACGCTGGCCGATGGCTCTGTCGTGCGGGTTGTCACGGACGAATCGTGGCGGGCGACGACGGGACCGATTCTGAGTGCCGACCTGTACAACGGCGAGACCTACGACGCACGCCTGGAGCTGGATGGCTGGTCCAGGCGCGGCTGTGACGACCGAGAGTGGCGCGGAGTCCGGGTGACGGATCGCGATCTGGGAACGCTCGTGGCGCCGACCGGGCCTCCGGTGCGGCGCATCGAGGAGGTGCGGCCGGTTGAGATCACTGCCTCGCCGTCCGGCAAGACGGTCGTGGACTTCGGGCAGAATCTGGTCGGCCGCGTTCGCCTGCGTGTGTCCGGCCCTGCTGGAACGACGGTCACGCTGCGCCATGCTGAGGTGCTGGACGGCGGAGAGGTCTTCACGCGTGCCCTTCGTTTCGCGCAGGCGACGGATCGCTACACGCTGCGCGGCGATGGGCTTGAGGAGTACGAGCCGCGGTTCACGTTCCACGGGTTCCGCTTTGTGGAGGTCACCGGGTGGCCGGGTCAAGTCACCGCGGAGGATCTCGTTGCCGTGGTATGTCATTCAGACATGGCGCGGGTCGGCTGGTTCGAGTGCTCGGAGGACCTCGTGAACCGGCTGCACGAGAACATCGTGTGGGGATTGCGGGGCAACTTCCTCGACGTACCGACCGACTGCCCGCAACGTTCCGAGCGGCTCGGCTGGACCGGCGATATTCAGGTGTTCGCCCCGACCGCCTGTCTGCTCTACGACGTTGCGGGCTTCCTTACCTCGTGGCTGGGCGACCTCGCCGCCGACCAACTGCCGGACGGCGGCGTCCCGTTCGTCGTGCCCGACATCCTTACGCGGGAGAACCGCCGCGCTTCGGCTGCCGCCGGGTGGAGCGACGCTGCGGTAATCGTGCCGTGGGTCCTCTACGGGCATTATGAGGACCGCGACCTGCTCGAGGCCCAGTACAAGAGCATGCAGGGGTGGGTCGAGCACATGATCGCGCGGGCTGGCGACAGTCTGCTCTGGGACAGGGGATTTCAGTTCGGAGACTGGCTGGACCCGGCCGCTCCGCCGGATGCCCCGGCCGACACCCGCACCGACCCGTACCTGATCGCGACCGCGTACTTCGCGCACTCCACCGAACTCCTGTCCCGCGCGGCCGCCGTTCTGGGGCGTCCCGAAGATGCCGCGCGCTACGGTGAGCTTGCCGGGAAGGTGAAAGAGGCGTTCCGCGGGGAATATGTCTCGCCCAGTGGGCGGCCCGTCTCCGATTCGCAGACCGCGTGCGTCCTGGCGCTGGCGTTCGACCTGCTTGTCGAAGAGCAGCGCGAACGCACGGCGAAGCGGCTTGTGGAACTCATCGACCGAAACCTGGGCCACCTGGGCACCGGCTTCCTGGGTACGCCGGCGCTCTGCGACGTGCTGACGGAGGCGGGCTTCCTCGATCCAGCCTACGATCTGCTGCTGCGTCGCACCTGTCCCTCTTGGCTCTACCCGGTGACGATGGGCGCGACCACTGTCTGGGAGCGATGGGATGCGATCCAGCCGGACGGCTCGATCAACCCCGGCGAGATGCTCTCGTTCAATCACTATGCGTTCGGCGCGGTGGGGGCGTGGCTGTACCGGACGGTTGCCGGCATCCGGCCGGGCGCAAACGGCGTCGGCTGGCAACGGTTCCGCATTCGGCCGCTTCCGGGCGGTCGCCTCACGCACGCAGGGGCGCGGCTCGACGTCCCGTATGGAAGGATCGAGTCCGCTTGGCAGATCGAGGGCAGTCGCTTCTCGCTGGACGTGGAGGTGCCGCCCAACACGACGGCCGAGGTTCGGCTGCCGGGCCGGGACGGTGAGACGGTCGATGTCGGTTCGGGCCGGCATACCTGGCAATACGAGGTTGATGCTGAGACGTTGGCGCGGTGGCAGCCCAGGTTAGGCCTGGACACGCGCGTGGCCGGTATCATCGAGCGCCCCGAAGGCCGGGCGGTACTGGCCCGGCTGGCGCCGCAGGTGCTGGAGGCCGCGGAGGGACGCATCGAGGTGCGCCGCGCGACCCTCAGACGGTACGCCCGTGCGGCCAGGGAGCAGTTCCCAGACGAGCTGCTCGAACGGTTGGAAGAAGAACTGGGGCGACTCTGACGCCGGGTTGGTGAGTGCCGGACACGGCCGGACGTGGCCGAGAGGCCAGGGAATGGTGCGGCGGGGTACGGAGACGGAGGACGAAATGGACGATGTGCTTGCTCTTGGTCGCACGTGGGAACAGCCTGGACTGACCGGCATCGGACGGCTCCAGATGCGCAGCCCCCTCGTTCCGTTTCCGGACGCCGGCGGCGCGCTGGGCGACCGGGAATCGTCCCCGTGGTTTCGGTCGTTGAGCGGTCGGTGGCGGTTTCATTTGTCTGAAAGACCCGAGGCGGCGCCGTCAGGCTGGGTCGAGCCGAGCTACGACGACGGCGACTGGGCGCCCATCGAGGTGCCGGGCTGCTGGACCAGGCAGGGTTGGGACCGTCCCCACTACACGAACGTGGTCATGCCCTTCAGCACCGAGCCTCCATCCGTGCCCGAAGACAACCCGACGGGGCTCTATCGGGTGGGGTTCGCCATCCCGGCTGAATGGCATGGGCGGCGGGTAGTGCTGCACGTGGGTGGCGCCGAGAGCGCGCTCTACGTATGGGTCAACGGCCGGTTCGTCGGGATGGGAAAGGACTCTCGTCTCGCCTCTGAGTTCGACATCACCCCCTTTCTTCGCGCAGAGGGCAACACGCTGGCGGCGATGGTCGTGCGCTGGTCGGACGGGACGTGGCTGGAGGATCAGGACCATTGGTTTCAGGCCGGCATCCACAGGGAGGTCTATCTCTACAGCACGGGCGAGACGTACATCGCGGACATGGCCGTCGCGGGTGGTCTGGAAGACGACCTGACCACGGGAACCATGGACGTCGCCCTGTCTGTGGGCTTTGGTGGGCCTCCCGAGGCGGGCTGGTCGGCGGAGGTCGACCTGCAAGACGCGGACGGACGGTCCGTGCTGGCGGAGCCTCTCGTTGGCGAAGTGCCGGTCTTCGACCGCAGCGATTGGCTGGGCGAGCTCCGCAGCACGATCCTCTATCGCGGGTCTGTTGTGCGGTTTCACGCCGCGGTGCCGGAAGCGCGAATCTGGTCTGCGGAGGAAGCACACCGCTACCGCGTCCTCGCCTCCTTGCGCGATCCGCGAGGAGACGTGGTCGAGGCAGTGACGCAGTGGACCGGCTTCCGTCGAGTGGAGATCCGTGGCGGGCAGATGCTGGTCAACGGGCAGCCGGTTCTCATCTACGGCGTCAACCGGCACGACCACGATCCCGACACCGGCAAGACCCTCTCTCGACAGACCATGCGCCGCGACGTCGAGTTGATGAAGCAGTTCAGCGTCAACGCCATACGCACCTCGCACTACCCAAACGATCCGTACCTGCTCGACCTCTGCGATGAGTTCGGCCTCTACGTGATCGACGAGGCGAACATCGAGAGCCACGCGCGGCAGTGGAGCCTGTGCCACGACCGCCGCTTTGATGCCGCAATCCTCGATCGGTGCGTTCGCATGGTCATGCGAGACAAGAACCACCCGTGCGTGATCGCCTGGTCGCTGGGGAACGAGAGCGGCGAAGGCGCGGGCCACCATGCGGCGGCGGCGTGGATCCGGGAGGCGGACCCGAGCCGCCTCGTTCACTATGAGGGCGCCTGCCAGAAGGCCTTCCGGGCAGGACGCGTGCCCGCGCGCTCCGACGAGATGAGCAAGCTCCTCACCGATGTGATCTGTCCGATGTATCCACCAATCGAACAGCTTGTGGAGTGGGCCGAGGCGAGCGATGACGAACGGCCGTTGATCATGTGCGAGTACTCCCACGCGATGGGCAACAGCAACGGCAGCCTGGCCGACTACTGGGCGGCGATAGAAGCGCACCCGAGGCTACAGGGCGGGTTCATCTGGGACTGGGTGGATCAGGGACTTCGCGCGCAGGATGAGAACGGACGCGAGTTCTGGGCGTACGGGGGTCACTTCGGGGATGAGCCCAACGACGCCAACTTCTGCTGCAACGGACTGCTCGGTCCCGACCGCGTGCCGCACCCCGGAACGTGGGAGCTGAAGAAGCTCGCCCAGCCGGTGTCCGTCGAGGCGCGTGATCTCGCCCGGCGCGAGATCACGGTCATCAACCGGCAGCGATTCGAGGACCTGTCGTGGCTTGAGGCGCATTGGGAGGTGAGCGTTGACGGCGAACGCGTCGAACACGGGGAACTGGCGCTGCCGAACATTGGTCCGGGAGAGGAATCGGATGTCGTGGTGCCCTGCAGCGAGCCGGATCTCGTACAAGGGCAGGAGTGCCACCTCCTCGTCCGGTTCCTAACGTCGAGGGACCTGGCGTGGGCGCCAAAGGGCCACGAGGTCGCTTGGGAGCAGTTCGCCATGCCGTGGACGGGACGGCGACCTCCCGCGGCGCACTCGCGCCACGCGCTGGGTTCTCGAAAGGAGAACCAGCGGGTCGTGGTCGAGTCCGGCGACACGTCGCTCGCGTTCGACCTGAGCACCGGCCTGCTGGAGCAGTTGTCTCACCGAGGAGAGCAACTCCTCACTGCCCCGCCTCGGCTGTCGCTGTGGCGTGCGGCGACGGATAACGACGGAGCGCGGTACGGGGCGGGGAGCGACTACGCGGGGGTGCGCCGGCAATGGCTCGCGTGGGGTCTCGACCACCTTCAGGGACAGATGGTCGCGGCGGACTTCCGCGAGAATGCTGACGGAGGTGTGGTCGTCACGGCTCACCATGAGTATCGCGGCGCGGACACGGACCTGGTGATCGAGCACCAGCAAATCATCACGTTGGAGACCGACGGAACGATTCGCGTCGACGAGACGGTGGGGATTCCGGAAGACCTTACGGACCTGCCGCGGGTCGGGATCGAGTTCGCCCTCGCGCCGGGGCACGATAGTCTTGAATGGTTCGGCCGCGGGCCGATGGAGACGTATCCGGACAGGAAGCTGGCGCCGGTCGGGCGCTGGAGCAGCAGCGTCTCGGAGCAATTCGTCCCTTACGTGGTGCCGCAGGAACATGGGAACCATGTGGACACGCGCTGGTTCGCGCTCTGGAAGCCGGGCCGAGCAGGGCTGCTGGTGGAGCTCGATGGGCTGTCGTTTTCGGCGTCTCACTACACCGCCGATGACCTGTACCAGGCCCGCACGCTCGCCGACCTCTCACCCCGGGACGAGGTGATCGTGCACGTCGACGCCACAGTCCGGGGTGTTGGCACCGGCGCCTGCGGACCTGACACGCTGGAGCAGTATCTCGTGCGGGGAGGCCTGCACCAGTGGCGATGGGTCGTGCGCACCTTCTCGGCGGAGAGCGAGAGGCCGCTGGTTCCCTACTCAGCGGGAACGTGAGGCGGCCTGATTGGGCAGCGAGTGCGAGTAGGCGGACGCTTTACATAACACCCGGAACACCATAGGACTTGGAGCCGGTGGGCGGGAGTCGGCTAGTCGAGGCTGGCCAGCGGGCGACCGAGTCCGACGTTGGTCTTTCCGGCGATGGAAGGCTTCAGGCCCAGCGATTCGGCTATGGGTACGGTCGGTATGGAGCCGTCCTCATGCACGACGGAGATGAGGTCCACGGCGAATACGGTGTCGACGTGCTGGGCGACGTCCTTCAATGCGGTGAGGACCTTGGCCAGGTCGTCCAGGGGAACGTCGAACTCGATGATGCAGGAGAGGACCTTCTCGTTCAGGATGTCCTCCCGAAGCTCTCCCGTTCCCACGTTGGTCATCAGGTCGGTCAGCGGGTTCTGAGGCTCGAAGGCAACCCCAACGGATGCCAGGGCCTTCGTGATCGTCTGCACGTCCCGGAAGCGGGTGCCCACGCCCGGCCGTCCGACCTCGGCCGCAAGGCCCGCCCGTCCCCGCTTGAACCGTCCCATGACGTCGTTCATCTTCATCTCGACGGTGCCCCTGCCGCTTATGGTGACTTCCTCGCCCTCACGGTCCAGGAGCTGGCGCCGGTCCATTCCCTTCAGGTCACCCTGAATGCGGCTGACGACGCGATGCTCGAACACGGCCGAGACGTAGGGCGCCGAGGGGTCGCTGAACTCCATACGCAGGGTGCGTGGCCACTCGAGGGCCTGGGGATGGATGGCTTGCGTCTCGCAAACACCGGCTCGGTAGCAGACGCCGCACTCGACGCACTCGTCCTCCAGGATGGCGGCCTGTGCCATCTTCCTGTCCTCGACGATCGCCCCTACTGAGCAGTAGGGCAGGCACTCCATGCAGCCTTTGCAGTAGTATCGATCGATGATCACGGCCTGGCTCCCCTACCCGGGAAGGCGCTCGTGCGGCGCTCTCAGATCGCGAAGCGCCAAGGATGCCCGCGGCGGCTTGATCCGGCCTGCTGCTATCTCCGCTACCAGGTGCGTCATCAGTGTCTCCGCTCTGGCGTGGTTGAAGATGTCGCAGAGGCACATCTTTCTCATGCGCTGACAGGCGTCGGAGGCTGAGACCTCCTGTCGCCCCATCCGGCCCGCCAGGTGCCACACCAGGCTCGGCGCGATCAGGCCGTGCCCGCACATGGTCGTGATCTCCAGGATCTCTGGTCGGGGCAGCTTCTCTGTCTTGCCCCAGAAGCCCAGGGAGTGGTTCACCGTGTGGGCCCTGGTGCCGGCGCTCCTGCAGGACTCAGCTACCTCGTCGAAGAGCCCGCTGACCACCACGGAGAGGCCCACGTCGGCCTCGGCGAGCTCCGCCAGTGCGGCCTCCATGTTGTTCCGGCTGTCGAAGACCCAGATGTACCAGCCACGCGCCCTGTCGGTGTTGATGGGGTGGTGGCGGCGGCAGATCTCGTTGTAGCGCTCTACCTTCTCCATCACCGGCGGCGGCCCTCGATAGGGGAGCGACAGCATCACCCAGTCGTTCATGAGGTTCTGTCGGGTTCCCTGCCTGTGGTTGGTGTGTGTCAACGCTCCTCCAGTCCGGCCCGGCGGTCGGGCGAGCATGTGTCTCTTCTGGTTCGCGGTACTCATCCTACGCGTGCGGTTGGGCAGCCACAAGTGGACGGGCGTAGCGCACCGGGCAGAATACCGGCGTGGTAGGATTGAACCGTGCCTGCAACCACCATCGACGACGCGCTTGGGCTTCTCCGGGACACCGGCCCTGAGTTCGCAGGTGGTCTCTCCAACCACGGCCCCATGGCAGCGGAGGCGCTCATCGAGCTGGGCCGCGCCGATGCCGTCATCCCGTGGGTGGAGCGCTACCGAAAACGGCTGCAACCTCGGCCGGAGTCGAGTCTACCGCTCGAACGCGCGTCGTGGCGGGAATCACTGGGCGATTTCCGGCGGGCCGGCGATTGGGCGGCCTTCTTCCAACGTGAGCTCGCGGACGCGGCCTGGAAGACGGTGGTGGCGGAGTGGGTCCCGCTTCTGGCTCCCGGGCTGGTTGCCGCTGCGACGCACGGCATCATCCGTACCGCCCATGCCGTCCGCAGCCTGAGCGCTGAGGAGACTCCGGCTCGGATGGAGGAGCTGGCGCAAGGGTTGGGCTACTGGGCGGCGCGGTACCACGAGCTCCCCGATAGCGGCGCGCGCCAGGGCGGGCTGATGCCTTCGCAGGCGCTGGCCTCCGTTCCGCAGCTACCGGAAGCCGATCGTCGCGGGCGACTGATCATGGACGGGCTGGTCCGCCTGGACGGAGACGGTCGCTTCCCCGAAGTGATCGGGCTGGTGCAGATTCCGGACGATCCGTCTGCATTCGTTTCGGACCTGACCAGGACCTTCGCGGCGGTATGCCTCAAGAACGCGCAAGGGTTCGGCAAGGCGGTTACCTTCATCCACACCGTCACCGGTCCCAGCGCGATACGGCTGCTTCTCCCTCATGTGCCGGAGGAGGCGTCGGAGCGGCTGCTGCGCCATGGTTGGCAGGCGGCGGCCGGTATCTACGCTGCCTTCGCAAGCGCGATCGATCCTGCGGCGGAACCGGGTCCATTCGAGACCGCGGATCTCGTGGAGCGGGCCGTGGCGACGGGCGACGAGCACGTCATCAAGTTCACTGAGGCTTGCCTCAGGGAGCATGCGGTCAGCCCTCATTCGATCTACCTGGAAGCGGCCAGCGACGCTATCGAGCGCTCTACGGCCGTCCGCTAGACACCATGCGTCGCACGGCCCCAAGGGTCGCAAACGGCGAGGGGGCTGCCGGTTGGCGGCGGAGCGGCGGTGGAGCTACCGACGCCAGCGCGTCCAGCCCTCGCTGCGGGCGCTCGGGTGGCTAACTGACTTCTCTGTTCGCTTGGAGTCGGGGCCTTGGCGGTGGCTGGAATGACGGCACGGCGGGCGGCTGCTGAGGGCCTGGCTCTCGGGTGGTCTCCGACGTGCTTTGTTTGTCGTGCGAGAGATCCTCTGTGATCACAAGCATCTTGTCGACTACTTCGGCGTGGTCTGGATACGCGGCCAGCTTCAGCGTCCAGTCTGGACCCAGGTCCGTCGTCTGGGAAGTGAACCTCCCGAGGACCGTGCGCGCCCCCGCCAGAGTCGTCTCGGGTAGGAGCACGGCAAGGACCCCGATGTCGTCGAACGACGCCATGAGATCACATGCCCTAAGGAGACCGCGTATCCTACCGGAGGTCATTCGCAGATTCGTCCGCCTGGCGTCGCCGTCCTCGTCGTCAGGCGCCTCGAGCAGCAGAACGGCGAAGGAATGGCGGTAGCGCTCGTAGCGGGCGATCTCGTGGAAGAGGAACTGGACGAACGTCTGGGAATCGACAAGCCGTCCCGTCTTCCGCCCTCCGGCGTCGCGTGATTCAGACATCCCGCCGATACGCGCCCTTCATCAATGGCCACCCCAGTGTGGTTCCTGTTCTCTTGTCGGCTCCAACGCGCATGCACTTTAGGAGTAGGGGTGAACGAGCACGCGCAGCGGCGGCGACGCGCATGCGGTGAACTGAAGCGACGTTGCTTATCCGACGCCGGCGGCTTGGTCCAATTGGGCCTTGCGCTACAGCGCCCGGCGTGCGGCCTGGACCAGTGCTTCCGAGAACGATGGGTGCCAGTGGGTGACGGCCGCCAGGTCGTGAACGGTCGCCTCGAGCTCCATGGCCAGCACGGCCTGCCCTATCAGTTCGCCGGCGCCGGGTCCCAAGGCGTGCACGCCGAGGATCTCCCCATGCCGGCTGTCCGCGACGAACTTGACGCCGCCCTCGCTTTGACCGCGGGCCGCGGCGCTGAGGTTGGCACCCAGGTCGACGAGGCCGACCCGCACCTCGTGCCCCATGTCTCTGGCCCGCTGCTCGCTCAGGCCCACATAGGCAAGCTCCGGCTGCGTGTGGACGACGCGGGGCAGGGCGTGAAGGCGGACGCGGGCATCGAGGCCAATCGCGTTCTCTGCGGCGACGCGTCCCTGATGAATAGCGGCGTGGGAGAGCATTGCCCCGCCCGTAACGTCACCGACGGCGAAGATGCCTGGAATGCTGGTCGCGCACCGATCATCGACGCGGACGCCATCGGCGGATGCTGCGACACCGATCTCCTCTAGGCCCAGGCCTTCGAAGTGGGGCCGGCGACAGTCTGGAGCGATGACGACTTCGGCGGGGACACGCAGCTCTCCCTCTGGCGTAATGAGGAGAGCGTGTCGAGCGCCACCTTCCACGATCACTTCGCGGACGCTGCTGCTCGTCAAGACGTGCACGCCTGCTGCCTCTAGCCCCTGCAGCAGGTAGCCGACCAACTCCGCATCCGCGCCCGGCAGGACTTCGGCGCCCGGCTCGGCCACGGTCACGTTGCTGCCGAAAAGAGCCAAAATGAATGCCTGCTCAAGAACGAACCCAAGGCCTACCGGCCCGCCCCCAAGGGCGAGCACCGACGCCGGCACCTCTTGGAGGCGGAGGGCCCCGTCCATGGTCAGGATCTCGTCGGAGTGGCCGGCCAGAGAGGGTGGCTCGGGACGGGCGCCGGTCGCGATGATGAACGCGTCGGCGGAGATCTGGGTGGCTCCACCGTCGCTGAGACTCACCGTGGCGGCCTTTGGCGAGGTGAGCCTCGCCCGGCCCTGAATCAATTCGATCTGCAGCGCGCGCAGTTGGTTGCGGATGCCCTCTACCAGGGCCGCCGCGAGGCGGGTGCGGCGCGCTACGGCTCTTGGGAAACTGAGACCATCCGTGGTGGGCAGGACGCCTGCCAGAGAGAGGTCCTGGAGTTCCAGGCCGGCCCGCACGGTCTCCAGCATGACTGTGTTCGGGAAGCAGGCGAAGCTCACGCAATTGCCGCCCGGCGATTCCGCCTCCACCACGGCGACCCGGGCTCCGAGCTCAGCCGCGCGAAGCGCCGCAGCGTGGCCTCCCGGCCCGCTGCCGATGACTACCAGGTCTCTTTGTTTCACGGCGAGGGTTCTCCCGGCTCAATAGAGGTGTTTCAAGCTACGAGGGCACGAACAAGCTCGGCTGCTCCAGCAGCTCCGAGATCCTCGCTGCAAACCTTGCCGCCGGTGCGCCGTCGATCACTCTGTGGTCGAATGTGAGGCTGTAGGTCGTGATCGGTCGGATGACGATCTGCCCGTCCCTCACCACGGGCCGGTCGCTGATCGGGCCTGTGCCCAGAATAGCCGACTGGGGCTGGTTGATGATCGGCGTCCCGAAGCCCCATCCCCCGCCGAAGGCCCCCAGGTTGGTGATGGTGAAGGTGCCCCCACTGACGTCGTCGGGCATGAGCTTGTGCGTCCTTGCCTTTTCGACGAGTGTTGCGATCTCATGGCTTATCTCAGCCAGCGACTTCTGGTCGGCGTTCCTCACCACGGGCACTATCAGCCCACCCTCAAGCCCTTCCTCCAGCGCGACCGCCACGCCGATGTTGATCTCCTCCCAGACCTGGATCTCGGCCCCTATCACACCCGCATTGATGATCGGGTTGCCCTTGAGAGCAGTCGCGGCGGCCAGGACCAGGATATCGGTGTAGGTGATATGGGCGCCGATCTCAGACTCACGCTTCACGAGACCGTCTCGGAGCTTGATCACCTCGGTCATGTCGATCTCGCCCATCTGGGTAAGCTGAGCTGACACGGCCAGACTGCGCTGCATGTGCTCGGCGATAGCTCCCCTCATGCCCTTGAGCGGGATGCTGGCCTTCACGCTCCTGCCCTCGAAGACCTCCGCCGTGGGTGCTTCCGCCTCCTTCGCTTCGACTGCGCGTAGGATGTCTTCCTTCACGATCCTCCCGCCCGGACCGGTGCCGGTGATTGCGCTCAGGTCCAGTCCGTGCTCCGCCGCCAGCTTGCGGGCGAGGGGAGAGGCGGGTACGCGCTCTTGCCCTGCCGCCGGAGCGGCCTGCCGCGGTGCCGCAACGTCCGGGATGCTCCTTGGGGCTGCCGCGGCAGTGGTGAATAGCTCCGCGGGAGGCTCCTTGCGCAGAGATTCCAGCTCTTCCTCGGTCTCCGCGATCAGTCCGACCACCCGGCCCACCGGCGCTTTCACGTCCTTCTCGACCAGAATGTGAAGGTAGCCCGAAGCGGAAGCCTCCACGTCGTACATGATCTTTTCGGTCTGTATCACGAGCACCACCGCGCCCTGTTCGATGCGGTCGCCGTCCGCAACCTTCCACTCGGCCACGATGGCGTCCGTCATGGCCATGCCGAGCTTTGGTATGGCGATGTGGGCAGCCATCCTAGTGTCCGACTACCATCTCCCGGTCGCGAGAGCGAAGCGCTCACCTGCAGCAAACGTGCGCGCCCGCCTTGCGCGACAACACAGCCTCGTGCAGTGTGCGGTCGTCATGCGCGCTCTCGATTGGGACATGTATCTATGATCGCGTTTCCCAAGACAACCTATCCGCCCACGACGGTATTGATGGCCGCGACGATGTGTTGGGGATTGGGCAGGACGTGTTCCTCCATGTATCCCCCCGCGATGGGCAGGTTTGCCGCGGCCACCCGCTGGATGGGCGCGTCCAGGGAATCGAAGGCGTTCTCGACGACCTGCATCCCTATCTCGGCGCCGACGCCGCAGCGTTTCGTGTCTTCATCAACGATGACCAGGCGGCCCGTCTTCTTCACGGAGGCAACAATCGTTTCTATGTCGAGAGGTTCCAGCGTCCTCGGGTCGATCACCTCAACGCTGACCTTTCCTTCGAGCTCAGCGGCCACGTTGAGTGCGTGCTGCACCATGAGCGAGGTGGCGACGACCGTGACGTCAGTCCCCTCCCTCTTGACGTCGGCTACGCCGAGCGGGATGGTGTACTCTTCCTCCGGCACCTCGCCTCGGGCTCCCAGCAGCCGCTTGTGGTAGAAGAAGACGACCGGGCTGTCGTCTCGTATCGCCGTCTTGAGCAATCCCTTGGCATCGTAGGGGTTCGAGGGGACGGCCAGCTTCAGGCCCGGGTTGTGCAGGACGACGGACTCCGGGCACTGTGAGTGCTCAGGGCCGGTCCTGGCGCCGCCCCCCATGGCGGCGATGAACACGAGAGGCAGCTTCACCCTCCCGCCGTGGATGAAGTGCCACTTGGCCGCCTTGAGGAAGACCTCATCGGCGCAGCACCACATGAAGTCCGCGAACATGAAGTCGGCGACGGGCCGGTAGCCGGCCATTGCAGAGCCGACGCAGGCGCCGGCTATCGCATTCTCGCTCAGCGGCGTGTCCATGACCCGGTCCGGGCCGAACTTCTGGACCAGTCCTGTCGTGGTCATGAAGGTGCCGGCCTGAACGTCCTCGCCGATGATGAAGACGGTGTCGTCTCTCTCCATCTCCTCTGAGAGTGCTTCGTTTATCGCGCTCAGGTACGGGATCTCTCTCATGTCGCGATCGCTTTCCTACTCCGCGTAGAGGGCCTTTTCCAGGACTGCGGCGTCTGGCGCAGGGCTGTCCATGGCGAACCGCTCCGCCTCGTCGATCTCAGCAGCCGCCTCCCGCTCGATCCTGTCGATCTCTTCCTGGGATAGAACGTTCTCTTTCACCAGCCTGGCTCGGAAGAGCGTGATAGGGTCTCTCTTCTTCCAGGCCTCCATCTCCTCCGCCGGCCGCGGCTGGGCGTGAGAAATGTCGGGTACCCCTTCGACGTGGGCCCGGTAGCGATAGGTCTTGCACTCCACGAGTGAGGGGCCCTCTCCGGCCCTCGCCCTCTCGACGGCCGCCTGGACGGCCTCGTGGACGGCGACGACGTCCTGCCCGTCCACCACCACCCCGGGCATGCCGTAGCCGCCTGCGAGGTCGGCGATGTTCTCCTTGGCGTAGGCGTCCTTGATGGGCATGAACTGTGCATAGAGGTTGTTGTGGCATACCCAGACAATGGGGAGCTTCCAGACGGCCGCCAGGTTCATCGCCTCGTGCATGGTGCCCCGGTTGGAGCTGCCGTCGCCGAAGAAGCAGACGACCACCTGGCCCGTGCCCCGTTTCTTGGCGGCAAGACCCCATCCCAGCGAGACCGGGAACTGCGACCCGATGGTGCCTGCCGCTCCCAGAATGCCCACCTCCGGCTCGACGGCGTGAAAGCCCGCGATGCCGCCCGCGCAGCCCGTCGCCTTCCCGTAGTGCTCACCGATGAAGCGCCGGGGCGACATGCCTTTCGAAATCGTGTGGGCGGCGCCGTGTCCGCGATGGTGCGGGTAGATGTAGTCATCCTCCCTCAGGAAGGTGCATCCCCCGACGCCGACGGCCTCCTCTCCTTGCCCGCTGTGGAAGAACGCCACGGTCTTGCCCTCAGCGACGCCTTTGACGACCGTCTCGTCGAGCTTTCGAGCGCGCACTAGGTTGGTGTAGAGCTTGATCAACTGTTCCTTTTCAAGCGTCATCCTTCCCCCTTTCGCGTCATACCGTGTGGTAGCACGGCAGCGGTCTGCAGGCCAGAGCCGCCGCCCGATCGACGATAGTGGTGACTGGTATGGGTTGGCGGCGGCCCTCCAGGGCACCTCCTCGGGTGTCGTCCATAGCCGGTGAGACACACGCAAGGGCGGCCTTCAGGCGCCGCGCTTGGATTCGGGCCGTGGCGCCAAGGCCCCGACCTCCGTGCTCCGGCGAGCGTTTGGCGCCGGGACGCCCCTTCGATCCGGAAGGCGCCGGCGCTTCGCCGGATCGGTCTAGCTCCACATGTTCGACCCGCCGCAGACGGTGATCGCCTGTCCGGTGATGTATGCGCTTGCCTGAGAGGCAAGGAACACGGCGACTCCTTTGAGGTCGTCGGCCTCACCGAGACGGCGCAGCGGTATCATTTGGTTCGCTCGCTGCTCTGCCTCCGGGTTGTTCCACAGCGCCTCGGCGAAGTCGGTCTTAATGAGGCCGGGACAGATGGCATTGACTCGAACGCCCCGCGGCCCGAGTTCGGCGGCGAGGTTCCTGACAAGTGCAATCAGAGCGAGCTTCGAGATGTTGTAGGTGCCGGTCACGAGCGACGGCCCGAAGGCCCCGGTGCTCGAGGTGACCATGATGGACCCACTGCCACGTTCGATCATGTCCGGCGCGACCATCTGGATCAGCCAGTGATTGGCCTTCACGTTCGTGGTCATGATCTTGTCGTAGGCTTCATCGGATATCTTCGACATGGGCCCGAAGAAAGGGTTCACGCCCGCGTTGCCCACGACAACGTCGATGGGACCTAGTTGCTCGTGTGTCGCGTCCACCAGCGCTTGTAGCTGTTCCTTGTGGCCCGCGTTGCAGGCATGGGTGAACACGCGCTCCTCGCCGCACTTGGCGTTGATCTCGTCGGCAGCCGCGACGCACTGATCCAGCTTGCGGCTCGAGAGCATCACCCGCGCCCCGTGCTCGGCGAATCCTTCGGCCATGGCCTTGCCCATTCCCTTTGAGGCGCCCGTGAGGAGCGCTACCTTGCCGCTCAGATGGAACAGCTCCGTCGATACCATCAATGACCTCCTCTAAGAGAACCGCTTGCGCCTATGCCTGGTACTTGCGAAGCTCAGCGCGGCCTACCACCAGGTGGTGCACCTCGTCGGGGCCGTCGGCGATCCTGAGCGTTCGCTGGTTGGTGTACATGCCCGGCAGCGGCGACCATTGCGATACGCCGGTGGCGCCGTGGATCTGGATGGCTTGGTCGATGATCTGGCACACCCGCTCGGGCACCATAGCCTTCACCATGTGCAGCCAGACTCGGGCCTCGCGGTTGCCCAGCACGTCCATCGCCTTCGCCGCTTTGAGCACCATGAGCCGCATGGCCTCAATATCGATGCGGATGCGAGAGACCATTTCGATGTTCTTGCCGAGCTGAATCAGCGGCCTGCCGAACGCCTCCCGGGATACGGCGCGCTTCATCAAGAGGTCGAGCGCTCGCTCAGCCTGGCCGATGGAGCGCATGCAGTGGTGAATGCGCCCGGGGCCGAGCCGGATCTGCGAGATCTCGAAGCCGCGGCCTTCGCCGAGCAGAATGTTCTGCCGCGGCACCCGCACGTCCTCCAGCTTGATGTGCATGTGGCCGTGGGGAGCGCCGTCGGACCCGAACACGTGCATGGGTCCGAGAACGTCTACGCCGGGTGTGTCCATGGGCACCAGGATCTGCGATTGCTGCCGGTCGGGCGGCGCGTCCGGGCTGGTCTTGACCATGCAGATCATGATCTTGCAGCGTGGATCCCCCGCGCCCGAGATGTAGTACTTCTCCCCGTTGATCACCCATTCGTCGCCGTCCAGCACGGCCCGGGTGTCGATGTTCTTGGCATCGGAGGAGGCGAGGCCGGGCTCCGTCATGCCGAAGCAGGAGCGGATCTCTCCGTTCAGGAGCGGTTTCAACCACTGCTCCTTCTGCTCCGGAGTGCCGACGCGCTGCAGCACCTCCATGTTGCCGGTATCGGGCGCGGAGCAGTTGAGCGTCTCCGATGCTAGCGCGTTCTTTCCGAGTTCGGCGGCGATGTAGGCGTAGTCCAGGTTCTTGAGTCCTTCACCGGTCTCCGCATCCGGCAGGAAGAGGTTCCACAGTCCCGCAGCCTTGGCCTTGCTCTTCGCCTCCTCGAGCAGCTCCAGTTGGCCCGGCGCCCAGCTCCAGCGGTCCGCGCGGCCCTCGCCCAGGCTGAAGAACTCCTCTGTTATCGGCTCAACGTTTTCCGCGATGTGCTTCTTCACCGCGTCGAACAGCGGCCGGGCTTCCGCCGACATGGCCAGGTTGTTGAGGTCAGCCTCCTGATCGATCTCGCTCATTGATGTCTCCTTCAGTTCACTGTTGCCGGCTCGGGCGGCGATGCGCACAGGTCAGTGACAGAATACTCAAAGACCCAACCGGACGCACCTGAGCTTGGCCACCGGCCTCTTGAGGGCGGTGGCCCGCGCTAGACTGGCCCCAGGTCGACGATTTCTGGTTCCATGCCCGCAGACCGCGAACGATGCCTGGAGCTTGACTTGTGGGCGACTGTGGGCTGGGATTCGACAACGTCCCCGAGATCTACGACCGCATCCGGCCCACATACCCGCCGGAGCTGTTTGAGGAGCTGTTTGCGTATCTAGGGGGCGGCGGGCGGCTACGCGCCGTCGAGATCGGGCCGGGCACCGGCCAGGCGTCGCGCCCGTTGCTGGAGCACGGGATCGCGGTCACGGCGGTGGAGCCGGGCGAGCACCTCGCGGCGTTCCTCAACGACAAGTTAGGCGGCGAGTTTCCCCTGCTCGAAGTGGTCAACGCGAGGTTTGAGGACGCTGAGCTGGAGCGGGGCGCGTTCGATCTGGTCTTCGCGGCAACATCGTTCCACTGGCTCAATCCAATGACGCGCTTGCAGAGAAGCCGGGACCTGTTGCGAGAGGGCGGCGTTTTGGCCATCGTCGATACGAACGCGATCACATCGTCCGCGGATCGGGGCTTCTTCGCGCGCTCGCAGTTCGTCTACGACCGACATGTGTCCAACAACGCGCCGCCAGAGCTGCCGACCGAAGCCGAGCTCACGCCGCCGGTGTTCGCCGACCTGAACGGGTGTGGACTCTTCGAGGAGATCCGACTACGGCGCTACCGCTGGGACCAGACCTACGCGTCGGCTGAGTATGCTGACCTGATGCGCACCTACTCCGACGTCCAGGCCATGGAGCGCCCGCAGCGGGAGGCCCTGATCCGCGACATCGGCGCTCTCATCGACTCCGAGTTCGGCGGCTCGGTCACGGGGCCGCTCGTGGTCACGCTGACGCTGGGGCGGAGACGCTAAGTATCAAATCTCCACAGGACTCCTGCCAGGCGGAGCCAGACTCCGGCCTGTGGCTGCCACAAACGCAGGATGAGCGACAGGCGCGCTGCGCCCCGAGCAGACTTGCGGGGGCGCTACCCTCCCGCTCCGCGTCGTGGTCAGGGTTTGATCAGGACCTTGATCGCCTCTTCAACCTTGAGTTGGGTTTCGTAGGCATCCTTCGCCCTGTCGAGGGGGAATTCGTGGGTCACGAGCGGCTTCCTGTCCACCTTGCCGGTTCGCATGAGGTCCAAGGCCTGGGCGAACTCATCCAGCGACCATGCCCAGGAGCCGAACACCTTCAGTCCCTTTCGCATGATGAGATTGGCCTCGATCTCGAACGGCCTCTCGGAGACTGCCACCAGCACCACCTTGCCCGTCTCCCTGACCATCATGAGGGCCTGCTGCAGCGTCGGCGGCCCCGCTGCCTCGCGACTCACCCCGGCACAGTCGAAGACGACATCGATGCCGCCCGAAGGCACGTCGGTGAACGAGACCGGGGTCGAACCGGTCAGTTCGAGGACTTTCCGGCACGGATCATCGACCGCGGCATTGATGACCGCATCGGCGCCCAGGTGCCTCGCCATCGCCAAACGCCTCTCTGAGACGTCGACCACAATGATCGTTTTGGTGGCGGTGACGGCTCTCAACACCTGAACGACGCCGAGGCCGATGATGCCCGCACCGATGACCACGACGGTATTCCCTGCCTCAGGGCCGGCTAGGCCGACGGCATGGACAGAGTTGGCCAGCGGCTCATTGGTGGCGGCTTCCTCATAGCTCACATTAGAGGGGATGTGGAAGATGGCCGGCGTGGCGATGGCGGGCATCCTGAGGTACTCCGCGTTGCCCCCAAAGCTGACGCAGGTGACTCTGTCGCCCACGTGGAGCCCCTTCGCTTCGCCGTTGATTTCGACGACATCCCCACTGAACTCGTGGCCAAGTGTGCGGCCGGGACCGGCCGGCACTCCCAACTCCGGGAACAGGCCGTGCTTGTAGGCGTGCAGGTCGGAGCCGCAGATTCCGCAGGCCCGGATCCTGATGAGGACGTCGCCGGGAAGCAGCGTCGGTGTCTCGACCTCCTCTACTCTGACGTCCCGGGGTCCATGGAAAACGGCTGCCTTCATGCCTCATCCTCCAACCGTGCCGCCACGGTGAGATGGTGGTTGCGTCACGCGAGGGCGGGCATCGCCCAAAGCTCCTCCGCGCGCCGGGCTGGCTCTAGAGATCCAGCCACGTGGTGTTCACGTACTCGACCGCACCACCCAGGCCCTGCGTGATGTTCTTGACGAACGGCTGGTAGAGCGTGTAGGAGAGCCAGCTCACGATTGGCAGAGCCGCCGGCCCTTTCGCATAGATGAGACGTTGCGCCTCCTTGACCCGCTCGGCGCACTCCTCCAGGCTGGCGGTTCGCTTCGAGTCCAGGATCGCCTCGTCGATCTCGGGGTAGAGCTTCCCGATGCCGATCCCATAGTTGCCGCTGCCCTCCGGCCCCACGGAGAGGTGCCAGTCCAGGGGGATCTCACCGAGCTCGTAGACCTGGTTCAGGGAGAACGATGAGTCGTAGTCCACCGTTGCGTACCTTGCCAGCCAAGTGCCGAAGTCCAGTGCCTCCTCCTCCAGTTGAAAGCCGG
Organism: uncultured Dehalococcoidia bacterium; assembly: GCA_964406605.1. Taxonomy (GTDB): domain Bacteria; phylum Chloroflexota; class Dehalococcoidia; order DSTF01; family RBG-16-68-14; genus CAYOSF01. The sequence goes on from CAYOSF010000001.1 coordinate 422,865, forward strand.
CGTCCTGCATCTGCTGCTTCCAGATGGGCAGGTGCTCGGCGTGGTAGAAGATGTCGACGCCGGTGGGGTACATCACCTTGATCCTGATCGTGTCCTCCCCGGTGGCGTCCCGGATGAGTTGCCTGGAGCGCGCCGGGTCGTAGGGCTGCAGCTCCTCAAGCTCCTCCGGGTCGAGGGCAAACGGGCCGGCCGGCCAGTGGACCAGGCCGTCCGGCTTGGCGCCGCCCTCGCCGAAGATGCGGTCCACGAACTCCTGCCGGTTGAGGGCGTACAAGGCCGCCTTGCGGATCCGCTCGTCGTCCCAGGGCGGACGGGTAGGGTTCATGTTGAAGGAGATGTAGCTATTGACGGGCTCTTCGGCCACGATGTAGTCGGGATCCTGGCGGACCAGCTCGTCCTTCTCGGTCTTGTCCTGGGCGCCGTAGCTGTAGATCTGGGCGTCCTGGAAGGCAGTTCGACGCGCCAGGCGGTCGGTGATGCGAGCGACGTCTATCCCATCGTAGTAGGGGAGCTGGGCATCGCCGTGCTCGTCGTCGGTGCGGTAGTAGTGGGGGTTGCGGTCCAGCTTGATGCCGCCGGTCTCCTGGTAGGAGCCGGGCTGGATGGTGTATGGACCGCCTCCGGCGCCCTTGTCACTGAGGCTGATCCCCTGCTCCCAGAACTCCCGCGGCGGGATCGAGCCGAGCCCTGGGGGCCCGATCCGGAAGAGGAAGTAGGCGTAGGGGCCTTTGGTTGTGATAGTGATGGTCTGCGCGTCCGGCGCTTCATGGGAATCGAGCCATTCCGTGCTGAACGTGCGTTGCCGCGCGCCTTCGTCCTCGACGATCCGGTCCTGCCACACGTTGGCGTCGAGCGCATCCATGTCCCGCTCTTCGATGCCTGCGTCGTTGGGTCCGATCGTGACGCCCGGGCGGATGTTGAAGACGTAGGTCTCATCATCCGGTTGCTCGAGCTCCTGGGCGAGGTCGAAGAACCACCAGTCCAAGTCCATCCTGGATCGCTCTAGGAGGCCGTTGTAGATGCGGGCGGCAATAGCGACGAAGCCGCCCACGCTGGTCACCGGATCGAGCGTGCCCCAATCGACCGTGGTCGTGCTCTGGAACCGACCGCCGCGCTTGGGTGTTCCGGCCTCCGCTGTCGCGCTGGGCGTGGGGGTCCCCCCGGCCCGCGGCGTCTCATCGCCGTTGCCACCGCCGCAGGCGGCCGCTACTGCGAGGCCGGTCGCGCCCACCCCCGCCGTACCCAGGAGGCGCCTGCGGGAGATCCTTTCGCGCTGAAGCCGTTGCCAATAGCTTCTCCTTGCCATCTTTGTTCCTTCCTCTCCGCTGTTCTCACACGAGGCCTTTCGAGGGAGCCTTCAGTCCCGCGGCGGGCAATGCGACGTTGGCCGCGATTCGCTCTCGCAGGCCGGGTGTTTCGAATGCCTGCCCATTCGCGAGCATAAGGTATGCTACGCCCGGCGACGTGGCGGGTCAACCTGTGGAGGGGCTTCGCGCAGATCTACCACGAAGGAGCGACTCTCGCGCCAGTGGTCGTGGTGGGTCACGACGTTGGGCAGTGGCTCAGGTATCTGGTGCAGGAACAGTTCCTGGGCGGCAGTGAGTCTCAGCAAGGCCGGCCTGCTTCCCTCAGCCGAGCGACGTGCGAGGCCGGGCCAGTGCCCGTGATACCGGATCGGCTGCGCCGCTTCTTGGTGACCAGGCAGGGCCGGCCGGAATTGGCGGATTGGGCGCGAGTTCGGCGATATACTGGCTGGGAGCAGTCGCTTGGCTCGCGAGGAGACTACCACCGATGCTTCGGGAGGCCATTCGCACCACCCGGCTTGGAGCCATGCTGGCGGCCCTGACGATTATCGCACTCATGGTGGGATGCGGTGGCGGCGTGGACGATCAGACCCCAAACACCACCCAAGATGCCGCCGATGAAGAGGCGGCTGCCACCATGTCCGAGCGTCCGACCGTCGCGGCGCGCACACCGGGCGCTCCTCTCTGTCCCGATCCCCAACCCCCGCTGGTGGTCGACTTCGAGGTGCGCCAAACGCCGCACATGGATGAACCTGATGCCGGTGTTCCGTTCCGGGATCCTGCCTTCGGAACCTGCTTGGTGCGGGTCACGGACAGGAAGACCGACATTTCGCCGGACGATAGCTCGGCCGGCCTGAAGAACGAGTACTCGCGCGTGCAGTCGTTCAACGCCGACGGGACGCGGTTGCTGGCTCGCGGCATCGAGGGCACCTGGTATCTGTACGACGCAAACACACTCGACCTGCTCGGCGAACTGGCGATCGGTGGATCGGGCGATCCGCGCTGGGACGCGACCGACCCGGACCTGCTCTACTTCTCCGACGAGGCGCGTCTGATGGCCTATCAGATCGGGACCGGGAAGGAGAGCGTCGTGCACGACTTCGCTGAGGACTTCCCCGGTCAGTCGCTGGCCGCCGTCTGGACGCGGTACGAGGGGAGCCCGTCGTGGGACGGCCGGTACTGGGGTCTGATGGCGGAGGACGAGGAGTGGGAGGCCGTGGCCTTCCTGGTGTACGACCAGGAGGCCGATCAGGTGGTGGCGAAGCTCGACGTCCCGGAAGGGGATCCCGACAGCGTGACCATCAGCCCCCTCGGCGACTACTTCCTTGCCTTCTTCGAGTCCTGTGAGGAAGGCGGAATGGGGAGCGAGAGCAGTCCGTGCGGCCTCATGGTGTACGACCGCGGCCTGACAAGCGGCCGAGGTCTGCTTCGCATCGTCGGTCACTCGGACGCGGCCCTGGATGCCCAAGGGCGAGAGGTGCTGGTCTTCCAGGACATTGATGAGGACAACATCTCGATGCTCGATCTGGAGACCGGCACCGTGACCGCGTTGTGGCCGATCGACTTCAGTCACACCGGAATCGGCCTGCACTTCTCCGGGCGTGCGTTCGAACGGCCAGGATGGGCTCTCGTGTCGACCCACGACGGCGACCCGGACGCCTACACTTGGATGGACGATCAGGTTTTCGCGGTCGAGCTCGAACCAGGCGGGCGGGTAGTCCGCCTGGCGCATACCCATTCGCTGGTGGACGAGGAGGAAGAGCATGATTACTGGGCGGAGCCTCACGCGAGCGTGAACCAGGACTTCACGCGGGTCGTCTTCACGTCCAATTGGGGCCGGGCCGGTACGGAAGAGGTGGAGATGTTCCTGATCGATCTGCCGCCGGATTGGCCGGAGGATCTGCCGTAGTCCGAAGGGGGATGCCTACGACATCCCCGGTGCAGCCGCGACCAGGGTGAGTCTGGTACGCCTCAGCGCCTGTCCTGCGGCGGCCTCGCCGGCAACCCGGCCATGGGATGCAGGGCGGACATATCGATGTCCAGCAGGTATGGGCCTTGTGCTTCCAGCGCGCGGTCGAACGCGGACCGGAACTCAGCGACCGTGCTTGCCTTCTCGGCGGGGACGCCCATCGCCCGGGCGACGGCGGCGAAATCCGGCGTGAGCAGATCGACGCCGGCCGTACGGCCTTCGTATCGCTGCTGCTGCAGTGCTCGGAGTACTCCGTAGCCCCCGTCATTGAAGACGCAGATCTTCACGGGCAGTTCATACTGGGCGGCCGTTGCCAGCTCGCCGATGTGCAGCATGAAGCCGCCGTCGCCGTGGATGACCAGCGTCGGCTGGCGGGTGCCGGTGGCCGCGCCCAGGGCCAGCGGAAGGCCGGGACCGATGGCGGTGCAGGTGGGGTGGATGGCCGTGCCGGGCTCGAAGACCGGGAGCAGCCGGTTGGCCCAGCGGTAGGCGGGCAGCGTCGAGTCGCGCACGATCGGCGCCGTCCGCGGTAGCCGTTCGCGCAGATGGTCGAGTATCGCTTGGTGGTCCGGACCGATGGCGGCTCGGGCGGCTTCACGCGCAGCGACAGCAGCACCCAGAGCGGCATCTCGGAACGCTGGATCGCCGGGGCAACGCCCGACGCCGTCGAGCAGGCTCTCCAGGCAGAGCCGAGCATCTCCCACGATGCGGACGCTGGGTCTGTAGTTGCGGCCAAGGACGGTCGGGTCCGCGTCGATGTGGATGAGCGTGTTGGGGAGTTCGAGCGTGAAATCGGCCGTATCTTGCGACCGGAAGCGGCTGCCCACTGCAAGCAATACCTCTGCGTCGCGCACCAGCGGGGCAATGTTGGGGTCGGTCGTGAACGCGCCAAGAGCAAGGGGGTGATCCTCGGCGATCGCGCCTCGACCGTTCATGGTGGTCAGCACCGGCGCATCGAGCGCCTCGGCCAGTTGGACCAGCGCGGTCGCGGCCGAGCTGCGAAGGACGCCGCCGCCCGCCCACAGCACACGCCGCCTTGCCGACTCGAGGACTTTGACGGCCTCGCTGAGGCCTCGTTCGTCCGGAACGACCCTCCGGGGCGACGAAGCCTCCGGGATCGGGTCCGGCGTCGGGCGATTCTGCAGATCGATGGGGATCTCGATAGCGCCCGGCTGGGGACGGCCCGTGCAGATGTCGTCCGCTACCCGAAAGATGGCCTCGACGATCTCCTCGGGCCGCCGCGGACTCTCGACGCGGCGGCAGGCTGTGGCCAGCATTGGCATTTGCTGCTCGGCTTCGTGCAGGTTGCCTTTGCCCTGTCCGTAGAACCGTGTCTGGACTTGGCCGGTGATCAGCAACACCGGAGTCGATGCGAAGCCGGCCTCATACATGCCGGTCATTGCATTGGTCGTACCGGGTCCGGTGCTGGCCAGCGCCACTCCCATTCGGCCCGTGACCCGGGCATAGCCGTCGGCCGCGTGGACGGCGCACGCTTCGTGCCGGACGGAGATGAGCTGGATGGCGCCGCCGCGGCGGAAGGCGTCGACGATCGGAGCGTTATGGACGCCCACGATCCCGAAGACCGTGTCAACGCCCAGTGCACGAAGCGCTTCATAGACCGCGTCGCCGCCTGTGCTGGCCACGCTCGCCTGCTACCTCCTGCTGATTTCCATTTGACCGTCGGAATTGCTCGAAGGTCCTCCAGTGGCGGGATGCTTGGGCCGCAGAGGAGCGTCGAGTCGGTGAGCGTCAGTGCCGCGGGATCTCACTCCAGCTACCATCGCGGCGCTGGCCTCAGAACCGGTTCAGGGCGTCGATGAGCTGGCGCAGACGCCCGTGACGATGCTGGCTGACGCCGAGTGAGATGCGGGCGCATTCCAGCGCGTCCTTCTCCCGTACCTCCTGAGCGGAGGGCTGCACCACGCGGAGGCCCTGCTCGTCCGAGATATCGGCGAAGTCTCGGGCCAGACGGTCCAAGTGCTGTTGCGGTGGTGCCCGGAGGACTCGCAGCACCAGGGCGCCCTTCACATACCGCTGAGACTGGTAGTTCCGATAAAAGCCTTCGATCTCACCGACTGCCCGCTCGACGCTGTCGGTCGCGCAGAACAGGTTCGTGTCCTCCTTGGAGATGAGGCCGCGGCCGCGGAGCGACCTGTTGACGAACCGGCGCCAGTCGGCCCAGTAGCTGCCTCCAGGCGCCTCAAGGAGGACGACGGGGTGCAGATCGCTCTTGCCCGTCTGCATGAGTGTGAGCAGCTCGAACGCCTCGTCCAGGGTCCCAAACCCGCCCGGCAGGAGAACGAACGCGGCGGATTCCTTGAGGAAGGTCACCTTGCGGGTAAAGAAGTACTTGAAGTTGATGAGCTTCGGGTCGCCCTCAATGATGTCGTTCGGATCGGCCTCCATCGGGAGGCGGATATTCGCGCCAAAGCTCTTCTCGGCGCCCGCACCGGTATGTCCCGCCTCCATGATGCCCGGCCCGGCGCCTGTTATGACCATCCACCCGCGCGCCGCGATCGCCGCGCCGAACTGGCGGGACATTTCGTAGTTGGGATCGGTGGGATCAGAGCGCGCGGAGCCGAAAATGCTCACTTTGCGCGTGCCGCGATACTGCTTGAAGACCTTGAATGCGTACGCGAACTCCTTCAGCGCCGCGTTGACGAGCTTCATCTCGCCGCGGTCGGAGCGGTCTCTGGTTAGCCGGAGGCACGAGGTGATGAGCTCGGTGAGAATGTCCGGATCGGTGTCAAGACCGCTGGAGGCGACGAGCTCCTCGATTCGGGCATCCAGGCCCTCGTCGCCGTAGCGATAGCGTCGGCGCCTCACCCGCTGCTGCTGTGTCATGCTCTTGTCCGTTAGTGTATCACTTGCCGCACTTGGGGCACGTGGATGGAGCGACGGGCGGGCGCTCCCCTCGATTCGCCGATAGCGGCTCGAAACCGGTTGAAGGCGTCCAGTACACTGGACGTATGCGCGAAGGAGTTGGATCAGTCGCCCGGTCGCCGGGAACGGTCACGCTCATGGGGTCCGGTGAGATGACGAGGGCGATGAGCAAGGTGCATCGCTGGGTAGTGTCCAAGAGCTCGGGACCGGTGAGGGGTGCCTTCCTGGATACGCCGGCCGGCTTCGAGCTCAATGCCGACGACATCTCCGGCCGGGCGTGCGCCTACGTGAGCGAGTACGTGGGCATTCCATGCTCTGTGGTCTCCTTCAAGTCAGCGGAGCGCGCCACGGACCGGGAGATTGAGAGCGCCTTGAGAAAGCTGAGGCGGGCGAAGTACATCTTCGCGGGGCCCGGCAGCCCAACCTACGCCGTCCGAAACTGGCGAGGGACCCGTGTATTCGAGATGGTGGCCAAGCGAGTCGGTGAAGGCGCGCACCTGGTGCTCGCAAGCGCGGCGGCCATCGCAGTCGGGAGCCGCACGCTTCCGGTGTACGAGATCTACAAAGCCGGTGAGGCAACGCACTGGGTCGAAGGGCTCGACCTCCTGGCCCCCTACGGACTGGACGTGGCTATCGTCAGTCACTGGAACAACGCGGAGGGAGGCACGTTCGACACGCGCTACTGCTTCATGGGCCAGCCCAGGTTTGATCTACTGGAGCGGCTCCTTCCCGATTCGACGATAGTCCTCGGCGTGGACGAGTACACGGCCTGCATCCTCGATCTCGGTGAGAACGAGTGTCGGGTGATGGGTGCCGGTGAGGCAACGATCCGGCGAGACGGCAAAGAGACTAGGTTTGCCACGGGGTCTTCCTTCGGCCTGGACGTGCTGAGACGTGACGTCGCCGCGGAGGGGGACCGCGTCGAGGCGCGGGTCGATGCGGATTCGGTCGGCAGGCCAGGAGCCAGAGCGGGTCAGGCGTTGCGCGAGCAGTTGGCCAGAGTGGAGAGGCGCTCTGAGCTCGGAGCCGGCGGATACGCGGACGTCGTTGACTTGGCCGCGCAGATCGGCGACCTGGCGCTTGCCGTGGATGACGCGCGGGAGGCAGGTGTGGACGGGCGGCTGATCTCCAGAGGCGACGCCGGTCTGCGCGAACTGGTGTTCGCCTGCGGCGACTGCTTGGCTTCCCTCTCTGATGACAGGGTCGGAAGCTTGAGGCCGCTCGTCGAGATCCTGATCGACGTACGTTCGCGATTGCGCACCGCCGATCAGTGGGCGCTTGCAGACGAGATCCGCGACAAGCTCTCCTCGCTGGGGATCCTCCTGGAGGACGGTCCGAACGGGACCACCTGGAAGTCACGGTAGGGTGCGGCCGATTGGATGGGCCGTCTGCCGGCCCAGCTCGTGGGTAGACCGATGCCGCGATTGCCGGATGGACACCGGCACCACGCAGTCTCTCGCTGAGCTTTGGCCGTCTAGGGCGCGAGTTCTCGGCATTCAGTAGGTCCCGGGCTGAGACGCTGCGTGACGTCCTCGCCGTTGAGCAGCAGCCGCACCTCCGGTCGCGCCCAGAGCCGGAGGCGCGATGGCGGCGGGGCGGCCTCGACCTCAACGCGTCCATCGTTCTCGCGCCAGACGGCTCTCGCAACCACCAGACCTTCGGCTTCCAGCGCGCCCGCCGCTACCTCGAGTCGCGCAGAAGAGGGTTCTTCGGCCGCGAGGGCGGCCACCCACACCTGATGTGATTCATCGGCCACGAGCCAACCGGGAGCATCAGGCGCGCGAAGGGTGGCGCCTCCCGTGCTGAGCACCTCACCGCGGCCCTGAACGATGCCCGGCGCCTCGAAGGTCGGCGGGACGTAGGGCTCGCGGTTGATCCTACGCTCCAGCACGCGCAGGTCGCGTAGATCGTAGCGGAGGGCGAGCGTCTGACCGGCGCTCTCATACTCGATTTCGCGTACCGCCTCCTCCGACACGTCGTCCGCCACACGAGCGGCCGCAAGGTGGCCGCAGAAGGAAGCGGACGACTCGTACTCGCCCGCTGAGGCCACCTCCAGCACGAAGCCGTTGCGCACGTTGCCCTTGTAGAACGGACCGGCCAGCGTCCGGTACTCCCAGAAGTTCTTGGTCGGTCCGCTGTAGTTGTAGATGGAGAGAACGAGTTCGCCGCCGCGCTCGTCGAGTACGATGGGCGCTTCCTGGCCCATGTTCGTCGGTTCCAGTGGAATGAGTCCGATGTAGACATGCTCGGTGGCCAGCACAACCGGCTCCAGCGGCGTCAGCGCCTGGGGCAGCGAGGATACTTGTCGACCACCGACGAAGATCTCCATCGCCTTGTCCCTGCCAATGAGGAGGGCGTCCAGCCGCAGCGTGTGAACGGCCGTCGCAATGCCCATCGGCGCCAGCCCGTACACGACGATGGCCAGGTTGCGATGCTGGGCGCACCGCGGCACCCCCAGGTCCCACAGGTCGTGTTGGGTGTGGCCGTCCTTGTCAGCCATCCGACCGATCTCGTAGTCGTTGATGATGTACCGCGTGTAGAGAACACCGTAGCCGGGCGCTTCGTCCTTCCGGTAGTGCAGGATGGCGGAGTTGAACTGAGGCCAGGGCTCAGGTGGATCGCCGACGTCGTAGGATCGTGAGGCGGTGCCGAGACAGTAGTCTGGAGTGAGGTATGAGGTGAGGTCGGCATCTGAAGAAACGTCGGCTATCTCCCGGACCTGCCACTCGGGCGGCTTCTCCTCGAAGACGGCGCGGACATAGTCGGGGAGGTGGTAGCGGCTCAGTCCGACTCCTACGTGGCCCTCCTCGCCCAGCCACGGGTAGTAGCTGGTCGCTCGCCGCAGTTCTGGATAGCCCAATTCCTTGTGCAGGATCACCTTCAAGAATCCTCCGCCGCCGACGGTGTCACGGCGGTAGGCGCGGCAGTGCGGCCCGGCGATCTGGCCGGTGGGCCGGTGATAGCGTGTGGCGGCGTGCAGCCACAGGCGCTCCTCCATGAGGCGCGCTTTGAAGGCCGTGTCCGTATCGGCTGCGTGCTCGGCGACGGCGGCGAGGGCGGTGAGATCGACGCCCAGGTAGGTGGGGCTGTTGTACTCGTGGGGAGCGCCGGAGCGGGCGGTGAAGGCTATCCAAGCATCGAGCTTGCGGCGTCCACGCTCCGCATAGTGGCTGCCCCCGAGGATCTGCCCGCAGAGAACGGTGTTGTGGATATCGAGCAGGGCGATGTTGGTGTAGGAAGGGTGGACGTCGAGTAGCTCGATCTCCTGCAGTCCCAGACGCATGGCCTCCCGGATGCGCTCTTGCAGACCGCTTGAGAGGCGTTCGCCGAAGCGAAGCACGATATGCGCCAGGCCCTCCAGCATGAACTCGGCGGCGTTGAGGTCGGCTACCATCTCGTGCTCGAGGAACCAGCGGAAGTTGCCGAAGTGGGCGTTGCCTGGGCGTGTCTCCTGCATGGACAGCACCTTGTCGATCACCCGTTCGGCCAGGGCGGCGCTTCCCGGCTCGTCCTCTCGGAGGAGGCAGGTGGCGTAGGCCAGGCTGCCCCGGGGGTCGTGGTACTGGCCGAGGCCGATATCGATGCGGACCATGGCCTCGTCCGGATCGAAGTCTTCCTTCAGCTTCCGGTAACCGTCGGAGTAGAGCTCCTGTGACCGGGGGTCCAGCATTTCGTCAGCGCTCATGGATCACCTCCTGTGACCGGGCATTGCGCCGGGGAGCCTGTGCGGCCACGACCCCGGCGTGCTAGCGTGGGTAGGCCCGGCGGAAGTAGGGGACGTAGGCCGGGTCGCGGGGCACGCAACCCACCGGTACCTGCCCCAGTTCGTTGTTCTTGGCCCGCATGAGGGCGGTGCAGTAGCTCACACCCAAGCATGCCTTCGACGGGTTCATCCGGCCGCTGCTCAGCACGTCCGCGGCGAAGTCGGGGTAGGCCAGCGCGCCGCGGCCCAGTCCGACGACGGAGATGCGTCCTTCGCGCACGCTGGCCTCGCCGGCGTTCAACGCGAAGTGTCTCAGCCAGCTATACGCCGTTCCGACCATGACCACGTCCGGGTGCGCCTGCTGAACCTCCGCTGCGGCCGCCACGTGACGCTCGACGCCGCGCAGAGGGTGCTCGGGTGAGGGGTAACCGTCCACCGGCGGCCGCTCGAATGGCCGGCCGATGTGAGGGTTGAAGTAGGGACTGCCCATGGTCAGGCTGACCAGGTGCACGCCTTGTTCCTTGAGGAGTCCGATCAGCCGGATCGGCTCGGTCAGGTCGGGGCGGGATGGCTGCGTGGCGTCCACGCCCCATCCTTGCTCGTAGGGAACGGCGGAGTCGACGTTGTCCTGGTGGGGCACCCCGTCGTAGATGTTCAGGCGTGTCGCAAGAAGCAGGTCATCGCCGAGGCGTGCGCGGGCCTCCCGAACGATGTCCAGCACCAGCCGGGAACGGTTCTCGAAAGAGCCGCCGTAGCGACCGGGTCGGTTCCTGGCCGCCAGCAGCTCGTTCAGCAGGTACGTATGGCACTGCTTGATGTCGACGAAGTCGAAGCCGATCCGGGCGGCGAGCACGGCGGCCTCGACGTAACGCTCCCCGAGGGCCTCCAGCTCCGCGTCGGACACCAATGGGTAGTCGGGCGGCAGCCGTTCACCGCGGGCGCGATCGCGCCAGGTCACCGGATCGATTGCCGGTGCGTGGTGGGCCACGATGGGCGCGTTGTGGCTCCAGCGCCCCGAATGGGTGAGCTGGAGGCCGATGAGCAGGTCGTGCGTTCCGCCGAAACGATGCCGGTGCGCTTCACGGGACTCGGTCACCAGCCGCCGGAAATCGGGTGCCGTGCGCTCCGTGAGGAGGAGCTGCCGGGGGTTAGCCCGGCCTTCCTCGGAGATCGCGGTTGCCTCGCCCCAGATGATCTTGGCGCCGCCCTCGGCGAAGCGCCGCCAGCGGCGGAACGTGAGCTCGTCGGGGCGACCGTCCAAGGTGCCGTCGCAGCCCTCCATTGGGTGGACGGCCATGCGATTCCCGGCCGTCCGCTCCCCGATCGCCACGGGCTGGGCCAGCATGTTGACCTCGTCGTCGCAGGCGAGGTCGACGCCCTGCTCTCCGATTGCCGCCCGCAGGTCATCCAGGGATCGATACGTGAAGAAGGCCACCGGGAGCCGCTATTCGAAGAAGATGTCGGTGGCCTCGCCGGCCGGCACGCCGGTAATGAGGACGTTCATCTCCCCTTTTGAGGTATGCCAGACGCCCGGCCGGATGAGCACCATATCGCCTTCCTGAACGGGGTACGTCTCGCCGTCCAGGGTGATGGTGCCGCCGCCCGATAGCACGTAGTAGAGCTCGGTCATCTTCTGGTGGCAGTGGTAGCGGGAGTTGTCGATCCTCAGATGGGAGACGTTGACGTCCGGCGTATCGTCGGCGGTGATGATGGTGCGGCGAAATCCGCAGACGCCGCGCTCCTCGGGCACATCCAGCAACCGCCGGATCAGGAACTTCTCCGTTGCCACTTCTGTCATGCTGTCCCTCCTCGGCCTCGGCCTGTGCCCGGCAGGCTCATCCCCTCGGGCGGAATGCGAGTGTAGAAAGGATCTGCGGGATCAATGGGGAAGCTAACCGCCTCGCCGGTCATGGCCGAGCGGTACAGCGCCGTCACCAGCTCTAGCGAGCGGCGGCACTCGTCGACGTTCACGATGGGCCGGCGTCCTTCTTCTATGGATCGCACGAAGTCTTCCACCATCCCGGCATGCAGAAACGGCGGGCCCGACGGCACCAACTCGTCCGCCTCCTTCTGTGCGCTCTCCAGATGGGTCGGGTCGGCGGCGGACAGGCGGAACGGATCCTTCGTGGGCTGGTAGGCGTCCTCGGATGAGACGGCGGACAGGTCTACCCCGTAGACCTCCAGACGGCTGCGGTTGTCCTGGCAGTTGACCGTGGCCAGGATCTGCCCGAGCGCGCCGTTCTCGAAGTGCACGACCGCGCTCGCTGTGTCTTCCACCTCGATGTTCGCTTTGAGGGTGGCGGCGCCCGCGTAGAGGCGGGACGGCTCGCCCATGAGCCAGAGAAGCATGTCGATCCCGTGGAGGCCCTGGCTGACGCTGGCCCCTCCGCACTCCTGTTGCCAGGTGCCGCGCCACCAGACCTCGTAGTATTCCGGAGTACGCAACCAGAGGGTATGGGTGAGGCCGAGCAACAGGCGGCCGAAGAACCCCCGGTCGATGAGCGTCTTGACCTGCTGCGCTCCCTGCCCGAAGCGGTGCTGGAACACGCCCGAGAAGAGAAAGCCCGAATCCTTCTCCGCCGCCGCGATGCGATCCAGGTCGCCCAGCGTGGCGGCCACCGGCTTCTCGCAGAGGACGTGCCTTCCGGCCTGGAGGGCGTCCACACTCTGCTGCACGTGGAGAAAGGGGGGCGTGCAGATGCTGACCGCCTGGACGTTCGGGTCGGCCAGAAGGCGCTGGTAGTCGTCGTACACCGCGGGGATGTCGAAGTGCTCAGCCAGCTTTCGTGCCCGCTCCTCCTCGATGTCGGCCACGGCGGCCAGACGCACGCGCTCACCCAGCCCTCTGTAGCCTGCGGCGTGCAGCAGCGAGATCTCCCCTGCCCCGATGATGCCGATGCCCAGGGGTGCAGCCATGTGTCCCTACCCTTTCACCACCGGTGATGCAAGCTCGATGCTGGATAGCGCATCGGCCACGGCCCGACGTTCGACGTCGCTGAGCGGCAGGAGCGGAGGTCGCATGACGGCGCTGGGCAGCACGCCCAACAGGCGGAGGGTTTCTTTCACCCGCGCTCGGTAGTTGCGGACCGGTTTCGCGAAGAGCGCGGCGGCCAGCGGGGTGACTACCGTCTCGTCGATGCGGCGGGCGCCGGCCTCGTCGCCGGCCTTTGCCCGGGCAATCATGTCGATCTGCTCTGCGACGGCCACCGTGCCGAAGCCGATGAGGGCGCCGTCCGCCCCGCCCAGAAACGACTCCAGAATGAAGTTGTCGTTGCCGGTGAGCAGAGCGACGCGACGCGGCGCGCTTGCCAGGAGGCGTGCCGTCTCCGCGAAGCGCTCGCGGTCGAAGGACGCCTCCTTCACCGCCACCACTTCATCTATCTCCAGCAGCCTCTTGAGGGCCTCCGGCTCGAAGATGACGCCGCCCAGGGCCGGCTGAAGCTGGAACAGGACGATGGGCAGCCCCGTCGCGCGGGCGATGGCGGCGTGGTACTCGAAGGGAAGCTCGGGGGGCAGGGCCTCTCCCGCGAAGGCGGGGATGGGGAACACGACGAGGCCCGATGCACCGGCCGAGGCCGCATCACGCGCCAGCTCCACGGCCTCGTCGGTATAGCGGGCGGCGATGCCCGCGAGCAGAGGGATCCGGCCCTGCGCCTCGTCCGCGTACACCTCCAACACCCGCCGCCGCTCTTCGCGGCTCAGGTGAGGCCCTTCGCCGGTGTCCATGTTCACCGCAAGCGCCTTGAGTCCGTCGAAGCGCTTCAACCAGCGGATGTACGATCTCAGGGCCGGCTCGTCCACCGCGAATGCGTCTGTCAGCGGCGTGACGGTGGCCGGTACAAGACCTGCGAGATCGAGAGACGGCGAAGACGACATGGCTGTTCGTTCCCTACTGTGCCAGGTTGCCGATCTTCTCGGCGTCTCGTTGCATGGAAAGAACGGTGCGCAGGGCCTGAAAGGTCACGTCGCGCGGCATGAGGCGGTTGACGCCGTCGTGGATGTCAGCGACCAGCTTGGGGCCCCAAGCGGTGTCGATGTCGCCGGGATCTACCAGCTCCGGCGCGCTCTTGCGCGTGGTCAGCAGCAGGGCCGGGCCGGCGTCCGGCGAGCCCAGGTTGATGTTGCTGCGAATCTCCAGCGTGCCCTCCGTGCCGACGAGCATCTGGCGGATGTCGCCCCAGGTGGGCAGGGCATCCGGCGTGAACCAGTCCACGCGCACGTACCCTGCCGCGCCGCCGTCGCCCTCGAACCATGCGTCGCCGAAATCTTGGAAGGTCGGATGCTGCGGCGTGCCGAAGTTGCCCACTCGAGAACGAAACCGCGCCACCTGCTGGCCCGTTAGCCAGGTGAACAGCTCGACCTGATGGCTTGCGATGTCGTTCAGGATGCCGCCGTAGAGCGCCGGATCGAACATCCAGGCCGGCCGGTGCTCGATGCTCAACTTGTGCGGTCCCAGCCCGATGAAGTTGACCACCCGGCCGATACGGCCTTCATCGACCAACTCCTTGGTCTTGATCAACAGCGGATTGTCCAGCCGCTCGCCGAAGTAGACGAAGAAGAGCTTGCCGGTTCTCTGTGCAGCCTGTTCGACGGCTTCAAGGTCCTCGAGTGTCGTCACGGGCGGCTTGTCGACGAAGACGTGCTTGCCCGCCGTCAACGCCTCCTTGAGCACGGACCCACGCAGGCCGTTCACGTCGCCACACAGGATCAAATCGATGGCGGGATCGCCCAGAAGCTCCCCCCGTGGCCGCCGGGCAAGATCCGGGTAGAGACCCGCGAAGCCCTTGCCCACCGGCGTGTCCTCCGGAGCGAAGCCGTCACAGGCAACGTCGGGCAGGCCCGAGAGAGCCTGCGTCATGGAAATGACGTGGGCGTGGCTGAGGCCGATGACGGCAAATCGCATTTCCGTGCCTCCCGAAAGTCAGACTGGGCTCTCGCAGCGATCATAGCAGACAGAGCGGAGAGGAACACCGCTGCTTCGGCGTGACCTGACACCGGCATGCCGGCGGGGTATACTGCACAATCGCTTGAGCCAGCGAATCGCGGATCGTCCGCCGACGGGTATCTCCCGCCGGCCGATGGTGGCCGTCTGAAGGGGAGGGAGGCAGCATGTCAGCGTCCAGCAGTCGACCCAATATCCTGGTCTTCATGGGCGAGCAGCACCGGGCGGACGCGATGGGTTGCGCGGGGCACCCGGTCGTAAAGACTCCCAACCTGGACCGGCTGGCCGGGGAAGGCGTGCGCTTCAGCCGGGCCTACTGCCAGGGGCCGCTCTGTATGCCTGCTCGGGCCTCCTTCCTGACGGAGCGCTATGTGCGCGACCACGGTGTGTATGAGAACCAGTGGGGCCTGCCGGCGGACATTGCCACGTTTCTCCAGCCGATGCGCGAGGCGGGCTACCTGACTGGCTGCATCGGGAAGATGCACCTCTACATGCACGGCCGGGGTGGGCCCGGTGACACCCGGGCCGCGGTGGACGCTCTCCGCAAGCTCGGCTTCGATGAGTCCATCGAGACCGTGGGGAAGCTGGCCGCGGCCGCAATGCGGAGCGACTACAGCGACTACCTGGAGGAACTGGGCCTCTACGACGTCTATAGGGAGTTCATCGCCGCGCGCGGCTACGGCTACTCCCGGGGGCGCCGGCAGATGGAGTTCGATGGCAAGACCATCGACCTTGTGCCCTTGTGGAACGCGGAATCGACGCCCCTGCCAACGGAAGCCTACATCGACAACTGGATCGGCCGCGAGGCCGTGCGGTGGATCGAGGAGTACGCGGGCGACAAGCCGTTCTTCCAGTTGGTCGGCTTTGCCGGTCCCCACGACCCGTGGGACGCGCCCAGCGAGTACGTGGATCCCTATCGAGACGTGGAGATCCCGCTGGGACCGACCTCCCGTCCGGAGGTTCCGGAATCCGGCCCGCTCAGGTCGTTCCTGGAAGCGTTCCTCAACTTCAGCGACTCCGAGCACCTCACGGACGAAGCGGCGCGCGCCGTCCGGCGGCAGTACTACGGCAACGTCACCTTGATCGATGAATGCGTTGGGAGCGTCCTCGCGGCGCTTGAGCGCAAGGGCATCCTGGACGACACCTGGATCATCTATTTCTCCGACCACGGCGAGATGCTCGGCGACCATCGGCTCCTCGCCAAGATGGTCTTCTACGAGCCATCCGTGACCATCCCGCTCATCGTTAGGCCGCCGGGAGGCATGACGGCGAAGGTGGTGGACGGGCCGGTGGAACAACTTGACGTAACGGCCACTATCCGGGCCATCGCTGGTGCCGGCGAGGTGCCCGGGGGAGAGGGACAGTCGCTGCTCGGTCACCTCGAAGAGGGAGGGGACGGGTTCGTTCGAGAGGTGACGCACAGCGAGAACTTTGGGTTCGGGCTGTTCGTGACCGACCGGTACAAGCTTCTGGTGTGGGAGGACGGCCGGGAACCGGTGCAACTGTTCGATCTCTTGGAGGACCGGGATGAGAACCACAACGTCGTTGCGGACCCGGGATATGCTGAGGTCCGAGAACGGCTCATGACCCAGTACGTGGAGCCGTTCCTCAGCAAGAATCCGGTGCGACCGGGCCCCAGCCTGGTCGAGCGCCTGACACAGGCCCGCGGGTGAGCCAACCGCGGTTCGGCCCTGCGGCAACTGGGAGCCTCGCTCAGCGTACTCTCGGGAGAGGACGAGAATGGTAGGAGCGACCAAGCGCCAGGTGGAGCGAGATCTGGATGAAGTCTGGCAGGAGCTCAAGTCGGCCGTGCAATCCGTCCCGGCGGGAGAGCTGGAGCGCTCCGGTGTGGTCGAGAGCTGGACGATCAAAGACCTGCTCGGGCACATCGCGTTCTGGACGAACCAGGCGACAGCAAACCTGGAGCTCATCGCCACAGGAAGGGCGGACGAGATCAACCGGCCGGGCGGTGAGAAGACTACGGCGGAGTGGAACGAGAGGGAACGCCGGCTTCGCCGCGGTCAATCGCTCGCGGTCATCCGAGAGGAATGGCTGCGGAGCTTCGAAGATGTGAGAAGAGCATTGGCGAGCTTCCCGGCGGAGAAGCTGGAGGACGATGTAGGTGGCCGTCCGGTCGCTGGCCTCTTCGCGGAGGACACGTACGAGCACTATCGGGAGCATCTGGGACACGTCGAAGACTGGTGGCTCAGGGTAGGAAAGGAAGCTCACCCAGGCCATGGCCAGAGGAGATGAAAAGGCTCCAGCCCACACGATAGAGCTCGCAGGCCTTCCGCCGGAAGATCGTGAGCTGTCGCCCTACACCGGGTGGGCCCGGGAGCACTGGGAGGCTGCCGCCGATGCGTTGCTGGAAGGGGTGCGCCGGTACGCGACGCCGCATCATGCGCTGCTGTACCTCCCCGGCGGTCGCGCGAGCCGTTCCGGCGAGCTTTCGGATGCGTTCGAAGGCTACGCGCGGACGTTTCTGCTGGCCGCCTTTCGGCTTGCCGGGGCGAACGGAGATGCTTCGGGCGATCTCGCCGGTCGCTACGCGGAAGGCCTGGTGGCGGGAACGGGCGAGCAAGGCGAGGAGCGCTGGCCGGACGTCGTGGACGTACCCCAGGCGCGCGTCGAAGCCGCATCGGTCGCCATCGGGCTGCATGAGACGAGGCCCTGGATCTGGGACAGGCTGGCAGAGCCAGAACGCGAGCGGGCGGTGGGCTGGCTGTCCAGGGTTCACGATCAGCCCTATGCGCAGAACAACTGGTTCTTGTTTCAGGTCATCGTGAACGCGTTCCTGAAGTCGGTGGGGGCGCCGTATCGACAGGACGAGATCGATCGCAACCTGGATCGCATCGACGCCATGTATCGCCGCGACGGCTGGTACACCGATGGCGCCGGTCAGAACTACGACCATTACATCGGTTGGGCGATGCACCTGTATGCCATCCTCTGGTGCCGCATGGACGGTGACCGCAGCGATCCCGGGCGCGCGCAGGTCTATCGGCAGCGGGTCAGGCGCTTTCTGGAGGACTTCCGGTTCCTGTTTGCTTCCGATGGGGCGCCGCTGCACCAGGGTCGGTCGCTCATGTACCGCTTCGCGAGCGCCGCCGCGCTCTGGGCCGGTGCGCTTGCCGGTGTCTCGCCCCTCGCTCCCGGCGAGACCCGACGTATCGCCAGCGGCGCCGTGAAGCACTTCCTGGAGCGCGGAGCAGTGCGGGATGGCGCGCTGACCATGGGCTGGCATGAGGAGTTCCTGCCGATGGCGCAGACCTACTCCGGGCCGGGATCGCCCTACTGGGCGAGCAAGGGCTTTCTCGGCCTCCTGCTGCCACCCGATCACCCCGTGTGGACGGCGAAAGAGGAGCCGATGCCCGTCGAACGGGGTGACTTCTGCCGCGCGATCCCGGAGCCGGGATTCCTGGCATGCGGCACGCGGGCCGATGGCGTCGTGCGAGTGGCAAACCACCGCAGCGATCACTTCCCGTCTTTCGACGGTGCGGTTGATCCCAACTACTGCAAGCTCGCCTACTCGACTCACACCGCGCCGAACGTTGCTAACGCTGATGCGGGCGCGTTCGACTCGCACGTGGCGCTCATCGGACGGGGGGGAGAGGGTTCGCGACGGGCGAGGATCCACACCATTGCTGTCGCCGACCGCTTTGCCGCATCGGTGTACTACCCGAAAGAAACCGTCGTGGCCGACGGGCGGAGCCTTCCGCAGTGGTTCGAGCGTGTGGAGACCGCGTCGATCGTCCGAGGCGCCGCCGAGATCCGGGTCCATCACGTCTCGACGCTCGGCACGCACACGTTGCGCGACGGGGGCTACGCGATAGCCGGGCAAGCGTCGCCGGCCTGCGAAGCAGGCGCCACCTGGGCGCTCGCCCGCAGAGACGATGGGCTCGTGAGCTTCATCGCGGGGCTGCGAGGCTTCGGCAATGCGGACGTCCACCGGCTGGAGAACGCAAACGCCTTCGGACGCCACTCAGCGACGCCGTACCTCGTCGCGGAGCGGCCGGTGCCCACGGAGGGACTCTACGTATCGCTTGTCGTCCTCACAGCGGCGCCGTTCGACGTGCAGTCTGCGCTTCGCGACATAGCCGACGTGGAGGTGCGGGGGCGGCAGGTCGAGATCCGGTGCGCCGATGGCGAGACGTTCTTCGTGCAACTCGTCGCGCCGGATCACGTTGAGCTGAGGCTCTGCGATATGCCGGTCCGTGGCAACGTGCGCTACGCGCGCTGCTCGCCCGACGGTTCGTCATTCGTGATCGAGGCGGATTCGTAGTATGGCTGGCCGACCCGTTGTTGCGCTGGCCATGCCGGATAGGGTCGCCGCGTGGGTGCTCACCCGCGCCCACATGGACCGTCTACGCGCCCTTTGCGATCTGCCGGACGCGGCGCCTCTGTCACGGTTCGATGACGAGCGGGCCCGGTCGTTGCTGGCGAAGGCGGAGATCCTGCTGACCGGCTGGGGCTGTCCGAGGATCGACGCGGAGGTACTGTCGCGCGCCCCGGCGCTGCGCGCGGTCGTGCACGCCGCGGGCACGGTGAAGGGCCATGTCGGCGAGGAATGCTGGGAACGGGGCATCGCCGTAACCTCCGCCGCCGCGGCCAACGCGCTGCCTGTGGCGGAGTTCACGCTGGCCGCGATTCTCTTCGCCAACAAGCGTGTGTTCCGGCTCCAGCAGCGATACCGGGAGGAGCGTGCGTTTCGCGTATGGGCGGAGGAAGAGCCGGGACTCGGCAACTACCGCAAGACCGTCGGGATCGTCGGGGCCTCGATGATAGGGCGCCGGATGATAGAGCTGCTGCGCCCGTTCGATCTGACTGTGCTGGTGTACGATCCGTTCCTCGCCGATGAGGAGGGCGCGTCGCTCTCGGTGGAGAAGGTCGATCTCGATGACCTGCTACGGAGAGCGGATGTGGTCAGTCTGCATGCGCCGGCACTTCCGGAAACCCGCCACATGATCGATGCCCGCCGGCTGGCGCTGATCCGGGACGGCGTGACTCTCATCAACACGGCGCGCGGCTCCCTGGTCGATATGGCCGCGCTGGAAGCCGAACTCCTCTCAGGACGCATCGAGGCGATCATCGACACCACCGATCCTGAAGTGCTGCCTGCGGACTCTCCCCTGTACACGCTGCCGAACGTGTTCCTCACGCCGCACATCGCGGGCTCACTCGGCGCGGAGACCTGGCGCATGACCGACCTGGCGCTGGATGAGATCGAGCGCTACGTGCGCGGAGAGCCCTTTCTCTACGGCATCCGTCGGCAAGACCTGGGACGCATCGCTTGATGGGGCCGGAATGAAGCTCGGCCTCTGCTCCATCTGCCTTCGAGACCGTTCCCTGCGAGACGTGGCGCTGCTGGCCGCGAGCGTGGGGCTGGCCGGCATCGAAGTGACCGCTCGACGCCCTCACGTCGACAGAGACGGCGGGGCCGAGGGAGTGCGCGCTGCGGCACGAGAAGTGAGGGAGGCAGGCATCGAGATCCTCGCCTATGGATCGTACCTTGGCCAGCCGCCGCTGGTATCCAGTTCAGACATCGTCCGCGAGGTGGCGATGACGGAGGCGCTCGGCACGGATCTGATCCGGGTATGGGCCGCGCCGTTGCCCGAATCACCCGATGACGTAACGCCCGTGGTGGCGCTCATGCGCGAGACGGCCGCGGCTGCCGGGGCCGTCGGGATCACGGTCGTTATCGAGCGCCACGCCGGGTCGTTCGCGGATACGGTCGAGCGGGTCGAGCGTCTCCTGGATGCCATCGACCGGCCCAACGTGGCGCTGAACTACCAGCCGCTGGATTCCCTGTCGGATGTGGAGGCGGCCGATCAACACCAGGATTGCGCTCGGCTCATCGGTCGCGCTCGCTATTTCCACGTCAAGAACTACTATCCGAGCGCTGACGGTAGTGGTTCGGTGAGGCCGTTCGCATCGATCGCGGATGGCGTGCTGGACTACCGTGCGATCCTGCGAGCCGCGGCCGAGGGCGGGTACGACGGCCCTCTGGCAATCGAGTTCCTGGCCCTGGATGACCGGCCTGCGGAAGAGAAGCTCGCCCGGGACGTGGAGCTTCTGCGGGGAATCATTGCCGATCTGGATGCCTAGGGCGGGGCTGCGATCGGACCCGAGGAGGACGACGCCCGCTCCCGCGGCGACCATCGAGGGGAAAGGATGCGCAGGCAGGCGTATCCCGTGAGGCCCGCCAGCAGGGAGGCCGACAGAATCCCGATCTTTGCCTCGGAGGCCAAGCCGGCATCGGTGAAGGCGAGGCCCGTGATGAAGACGGAGACCGTGAACCCGATGCCGGCGGTTAGGCCGAGCCCCAGCATCTGCGTCCACGTGGTTCCCCTGGGCAGCGAGCAGATGTGGAGGCGTATCGCCAGCCATGAGAAAGCCAGAATGCCCAGTGGTTTGCCCACGACCAGTCCAAGGACTATCCCCTGGGTGACGGGGCTGGACACGGCGTCCCGGATCGCATCTCCGGAAAGGTCGATGCCCGCGTTTGCCAAAGCGAAGACGGGAATGACGGCGTAGCTGGTCCACGGCTGGAGTTGACGCTCCAGCCGCTCGAGAGGCGCTTCGGTGCCCACGACCAGCTCTTCGATCTGGCCCAGGGTCACCTCGGCCGTCTCCTCATCGCCTTGGACCGTTGCCGCGCGAAATCGCTCGCGGAGCCGCTCTGTCGATTCGGTGAAGCTCGCCTTCGTGAAATAGGGTCTCGCCGGCGCGAGCAGGCCGAGAACGACTCCTGTGATGGTCGCATGTATCCCCGACTTGAGGACGGCCACCCAGATGAGCGCTCCTACCAGGAAATAGGGGTTCATGCTGAGCACACCGGCTCTGTTCATGACAACGATGACGCCAAGCAACAGGACCGCGATTCCCAGAGCCTCCAGTGAGAGCGAGTCGGTGTAGAAGACGGCGATGACGAGGATCGCGGCGATGTCATCAACGATGGCGATGGCCAGAAGGAAGATCCTGATTTCCGTGGGTATCCGCTTCCCCACGAGCGCCAGAACGCCCAAGGCGAATGCCGTATCGGTGGCCATCGGGATGCCCCAGCCTCGCTGGCCGTCGCCACCTGCGTTGAAAGCTAGGTAGATGGCCGCGGGCAGCAACATCCCGCCCAAGGCCGCCGCCACCGGCAGGGCCGCCCGGCGAGGCTCAGAAATCTCGCCGAGCACCAACTCGCGCTTTATCTCGAGCGCTACGACGAAGAAGAAGAACACCATGAGCCCATCGTTTATCCAGTGGCGCAGATCTTCTTCGATCGAGAAGAGGTTCACATCAATGGTGATGGTGTTCTCCCAGAGGTCGAAATATGATTCGTCCCAGGGTGAATTAGCCCAGACGATGGCCGCGGCTGCGGCAGCCAGCAAGACGAGCCCGCCTATCGACTGCGCATGGATGAAGGCCTGCGCGGGGAGGAGCACCTGCCGGGCGATGTACGAACGCTCGGCCTGCACTGCCAGAGAGCCACGACTGCGAGGTGGAACGCTCATGCGGAGTGGGGGCGGTCGGGACGCAATGCGCTGCGGGAACTCACGGTTCGAACGTAGCGCTCGCCGCAGATGGCTGTCAACGAGGCGCGACGGTCGGCCGCCTGTGTGGTAGGAGGAAGGGATCGCCCGACGGAGAATCGTGTGAGTCGCAGGTCCGGGGCCTGCGGAGTCGGTGCATGGTCGCGGGCCAAGATAGGCGCGCCGGCGTGCCGTGGGCTCCGCCGGCGTACTGCCCGGACAGGTGGGTCACGAAGCGCTTGGGCATGCGTCGAATTGCCCGTCATCCCTTTGGCGGATGGCGAATGCCCGCGAATCTGCCGAACCATAAAGAAGAGAGAGCACCACTCTGACCGGGCCGGCGGCCTCGCACAAGGCTGCACCGCGCCCCAGGCTGGAGGTGGGGAAGAGATGTCCGAAACGAACGGCGCTCCCGCGGAGCGCGAGACGTCCGGAGGGCGCCCGTCGCGGGCGCGAGCTGCCAATCCGGGCAAGATCCGGGTGGGCTGGCCTGCTCCCGGCGCTGCGGCCGTCCTGGTTGTGATTCTTGCACTCTGGGTAGTTCCGTGGGTCTCGTTTGGTGTCAGCCAAGAGCATGTCAGACCGCTGGAGACCGCGGCGTTCGTCTTGGTGGGGGGCGGTGCGCTCATTGCGCTGCTTGCCTCCATCGGGAGAGATCTCGCCGGAGCGGACAAGGACGTTGCGGAGTTCTGGCGTGGTCTTCTGGGTGGGGTCGAGCGCCTGCGGAACGGTGCGCAGTTCCGGTACCGACTGGGCAGGGAGTGCGCCCGGTGCAGGCGCGACCGGCGGACTTCGTCGTCGCTGGTCTTGGTGCGGCTCACCACGAATGGTGATGGTGACGTCGCCGACGCTCGAGATGCTCTGGAGCACCTCGCGGCCGCCTTGGTCGGCGGGCTCAGGTCGAGCGATGTGGTGGGCATGGTCAGTGAGAACGAACTCGGCATTCTGGCCATCGACGCTAGGCCCAGCGCTCGGGGAACGATCGTCGCCAGGCTCAGAAGAACCATCGCGGCCGCCTTCCTGGAGTGGGCGCAGGACGGAGCCCGGAGCGGAGCACTCTCGTTGTCTCTGGGCGCGTACACGCTCGATCCCGCCGATAACGCCGCCTCCTCAGTCGCTGCCGCCCGACAGACCCTGAGACCTGTCGCTACCCAAGACACCCGCGCCGCCTAGGGCGGCGCGAAGGGCGCCTGAGGGGCTTCTGGCCCGGCCGGGCCTGTGCCGTCGTTGACCTTGGCTCGTTGTGGGAACTCGTTCGCGACAGGGGAACCTGATCGGCATGAGGGACGCGCGCCGGGCCCTGCGATACAATGCCTGCAGCAGCAGCGAAGCGGTCTGCGGGCGCCTGTCCGGTCGTGCGGCACATGATCGGGGCAGATGGCGCGAACGCGCTGAGGTGCTGCCTGGGCGTCCAAAGCATGACTGAGACTCAAGACGCCGGCGGCGCCCGCTAACTTGCTTGGCTGTCATAAGAGGGAGGCACACGATGGTTGCGGAAGCCCAAGTCCAAGCCGATATCCAGTCTGACATCGAGGATCTCTGCCGTTACGAGCGAGGCTCCGCCTCGGAAGGCGAGCGGGAGGCGTCCCACTGGGTGGCGTCGCGCTTCAAGGAGGCCGGCCTGGACCCGGAGCTTGAGACCTTCGACTTCTACCCTGCCTACTGGAACGTCTGGGGGGCGCACATGCTGGCCGCCCTGGGCGCCTGGCTGGTGCTGGGCCAGGGCAGTCGCCGGCGGCGCCTGTTGGGCGCTGCGACGACGTCGTTCCTGACCGCGTCCTTCTGGGGAGACGCGTCAGCCCGCTTCTACTGGCTGCGCCGCCTCTTCCCTGCCCAGCCTTCGCTGAACGTCCTGGCTCGACTGGCCAACCCGGAAGCGTCTCGCGTGCTTGTTGTCGCCGCGCACGTCGACGCGGCCCATTCCGGCCTGGTCTTCCATCCCGGCGTGCTGAGATGGCTGAGGAACCGTTCCGCAGGCGGGGGGCAGATGCCGCCCGCCCTCACGCTGCCGTTTCGGGGGATGGTGTCGCTGACGGCCGCGTCGATCCTGCGCGCGATCGGATTCCCGCGAATCCTGGCGAAGCTGGCCGCGGTGCCCGGCGTCTTCATCTCTCTGGCAACGGCCGGCTTCATGGCCGACATCGGCCGGCGGCCGGTCGTTCCGGGCGCCAACGACGATGCCTCAGGCGTGGCGACTCTGCTCGCGCTGGCCCGAGAACTGGCCGCCGATCCGCCGAAGAACCTGGAGGTCTGGTTCCTGGCCACCGGCTGCGAGGAGGCCATCGAGGGCGGGATCCACGCCTTCCTGGCGAGGCACTACGGAGATCTGGAGGAACGCCACCCCTTCTTCCTCAATTTCGAGATGCTAGGGTCGGGGCGGCCGGGCTATGCGCTGGCGGAGGGCCACATCACATCGTTCGAGATGCAGCCCGAGGCCATCTCGCTGGTGGCGGAGGTCGCTCAGGAGCCGGAGTTCGCGGGCACTGAGGGCATGGTACTGCCTGCCCAGAGCGACGCCCTGGCGGCCCACCACTACGGCATCCCGGCCATCACAGTCCAGTCGATGCCGCCGGAGGGCGAGGTCCCTCACTACCACTGGCCCAGCGACACGCCGGAGAACATAGACGGCGCTTCGTTGGAGCGGTGCTACCGCTACGCGCGACGCATCATTCAGCGTCTGGATGAAGGGGCAGGGTAACGCCGCGATGTCAGAGGATAGCAGGAGGGCCGGCAGACGCCGGCCCTCCCGTCTTCACCTCCAGTTTCCGTCTCGTCTAGCAGCTCCCGTCGAGACAGCCGGTGGCGCTGTTGAAAGCCGTGATGATGGCGCCGCGGAACAGCGTGACGGCGGTGATCACTACGGCCACGGCGATGACAGCCATGATCAGGCCGTACTCAGCCAGCGTCTGCCCCTTTTCCTCCGACACGCGCACGTGGGGACCTTCCCAGCACATCACGCGTAGGAGCACTTCGTTTAGCAGTCGCATTGTGGACTCTCCTTCCGTAAAGGCTCCGGCGCGATCGCCGAGCGGCACCACACGGGTGCGTTCCTCTTTGAGTTTCGACAAATAGGGGACATCCCTGAAGGGGAAACCCTAATAGCAGCCGTGAGGACCCTGATATCGTTCCTGGAGGGAAGGCGAATGGCAGGTGTCGCTGAGCTAGGGTTGCGAGCCGGGAAGAGAGGGGCTTCGGTCCTGGCAAAGACAGGCGTCCGCTCTGAGGCGGACGGCTACCTTGGGGTCTTCAGGTTGGAGCGGGAGAAGGGACTCGAACCCTCGGCCCTCTGCTTGGGAAGCACAGGGCGGGACGTTTGTCCTAACCGAGCCCGCGCTCAGATTCGATTTCGTCCCGATTTCATGTCGGGCTGGCAATCTGAGACCCGCTTCGGCCGCCTGCCTGTGGCAGTGCCGAGCATCTGATTTTCGCCCGAACGTGTCTTCCCGTCAAGCCATCTGACCGAAGTTAGGCCGTCTAGGGGGAGGGAGAGCGGCTCTTTGTCCAGTACCTTTGGATGTCCTCCTCGCGCCAAATAGGTAGAATGCGACCGTTGCAGAACGTGGTGATGTCCTCCTCGCAGAGCGAGGAGTATGGGCGTCCCGCAAGGTCCTGGCACGTGCAGCCGAGTTTCCAGTTCCCGTGTTGAAGCCAGGGCAGCGGAACAGAGTGATCTTTTGCAAGGGGGGGAATGCGGACGGGATCCCGCCACACCTCATTCGCCCCGCCGACGGCTACAACGGCATCTAGCGCCGCTCCATTTCCGGCATTCCTCAGGGCCCATCCCGCGCTTCGATCGTACGTGAATATGAGCGCCGGCCGGATGTCCCATTTGTGTCGGAACCAGGCCACGAGTATAGAGGTTGCCAGGGAGCCAGCTGCGACGACGACAGCCAGGACGGCTATGATGGTGGCTGCATCCAACTCAATGTGTCTCCGGAAACGGCATGCCTACACGGACCAGGGCTGCTCCTGTAGCGACGCACACTCAAACCTGACCTGGTCCAGCTCCGCAAGGATTCTCGTTGCAGCCTGAGGGCGTACTCCAGCAGAGACGGCGAAGCGACCGAGTGAGGAGGCGGCTCGCTCGGGATAGAGTCCGTGCTGAGCATACCCAAACAACTGCCGATAGCGCTGGAACTCCTCCGCCGCGTCAATATCTCGCCGGCCTCCGAGCCACGCGATTTCCTCACGGAAACGCGGTACAATGACCAAGCTCAGATATCTCGCCGCTACACCCAGGCGGAACTCGTCAGATAGAAGGTTCCTGACGTTGAGGTCGTTGCTGAGAAAGACACGCCAATAGAGCTGGTCATCTACTTCCGAGTACGCTGCCGCCCAGAAGATGTATTCGCAGGAGGTAGAAAGCTGTTCAAGCAGAAACCGGCCTGCTGGCAGAAGCTCGATGACGGTGGCGCCGGGCATGTTTGGAGCCACGTCCTCTGGATATCGCTCCACGTTGATCAGTCCTGGGATGTCGAATCCGCGGCTCGATTGCGCTATGTCCAAGGTATCGAACAGTCGTTCTCGGGTCACTCCCAGGCTGCCGAAATCCTGTATGAATTGATCATAGTGGCATCGGCTGTCTGGCCTGCTTCTTAGGTACTCGAGGGCCTTCAGCAACGGGAATGCCAATGGTCGTTGTGTCGAGAAGGACTCAGTGTCGTTGAGAAAGATGGGGGGCTGCGGCTCTTCGGGTGGGCGACGTAGGCCAAACAAGATGTGACGGAAGGCGATTGTCCGAACCGAGCGCACGCTGGGGAGCCATGGCTGAACCGGACGCGAATCCGAAGGCCAAGCCGAAGGAACAACATCTTCGTAGCGGAACAGAGGCTCGTCGCCGGTCGTGAACGCGGAGAGCAGGTTGAAAACATGGGACGCCGTGCTGCGCAGTGAGTTGTTGTGCCAGCGGGCGAAGTTGTTGACTACATCCGCGTTTGAGATCTCCTTGGAGATCCAGCTGTAGGCAGCCACGTGCGATTCGACGAATTCCAGGCCCGATTGAAAGCCCAGGCGTTCAGTCAATGTCTTCAGATCGGCCGGGCCGAAGAGGTCCGTGCTATCCATGCTACGAACGAAATCAAGACGCCTCCTTATGAATGACTCCAGCAAAGAGTCTTCCGCGCGCAGGGCAACCGTGGGTACGTCCCGCAGTGCCCGCAGCCGCTGGACGAAGAACGGCTGATCTGACGTGCCTTCCGCAAGCTCACGGTGGCCTTCTGAGCGCACAGCAATAACGGGAGTTGCGGGGCGCGACTTGAGAGCCGTGAGGTCTAACGAAAGGGAGACCAATTCCCCCTGAAGCTGGAGGGGGTATCGGTCGATGTCGTCGATTAGGAGAACGCAGTGATGATTGCAGTGCTCTTGGAGGAACCTCAGGATCATTATCAGATTCTGTGTGCCAGGGATGCTCCTCGTGCTGAGTCTTTCGTGGTACGCCTTGCTCCGTAACGCCTCGATCCAGTCTCGTTCAGCAGCCTCATCTTCATAGGGGTTGCCAAGCTTCTCGACAAGCTGGATCTCCTCTCTCAAGTCCTGACACGACGGATCATTCCATGCCCGGAACACCGTCCAGCGCAGGCGCCTGTCAGCGTGCTGGCGTTCGCCGAAGAGGCAGCCCCAGAGGTGGTGAAAGATGATCTCAGATACTGCGTGCGCCGGCTTCTCGCTGTGCGCAAGTTGCCCCGCGTATTGCCTAAGGTCCAGGTAGTGGATGCTCCGTGTGGTGCTATCCTGGAAGTCCCGCGCAAGCTTGCGCATTATGGTGGTCTTGCCTGACCCCCTATCGCCCTTTACCACGACGAACTGGCGGTGCGCGAGCAACGCCTCAGTTTCTTGCGTCTCGGGCCGGTCTACAAATAGCTTCTCGTAG
This sequence comes from uncultured Dehalococcoidia bacterium, assembly GCA_964406605.1. GTDB lineage: Bacteria > Chloroflexota > Dehalococcoidia > DSTF01 > RBG-16-68-14 > CAYOSF01. The sequence goes on from CAYOSF010000001.1 coordinate 451,055, forward strand.
AACTCGATCGCGAGCCGTCGGCGGAGTTGCTGGATGAACACTTCATGAGGTCCTCCTTCGGCCGGACGCCCCTGGTCCTGTATACCGGTCGGGTCAGGTTGGGCTGCTGCGGCTGCGTCATCCTCGTCCTGAGTGAAGAGAAGGCACTCCCAAACCGCATTTCGGAAGCGCCACAATGCGTTGGAAACCTCCTTGTCGGGGTGTGTGATCCCGCGTACGCGCGATATGGCCTTCACAGCACGCTTCGCCCGTGGCACAGGGCATCGCAATCGGCGGCCGGAGACGACAGAATTGTTGCAAGCGATGGTTTCGCAATCCGTCGCCTAGAGCCAGGCCAATAGGAGTTGGGATTCGTTGACCGAAGGAGGGGCATCGGGTCTCTCCATCTCTGGTCGGTGGCACCGACTGTTCATGAGTACGTCGAGCGCGTGACCATTCCCACTATTTGTTGGGGCCGGTTCGCTGCAGCAGCGAACGAAAGGAGGACTGTGTCGGCTCGATCCACGAATATTGACGCATAGGACTCCTCCTTGAGCCTTCGGCGAACCTTCTGGCTCGAGATCGTTTCGGCTCCTAGTAGCGAGTCGGTAACGTCTTGTGTGAACAGGAAAGATTCATGTGCGGCCTGAATGAAGCGGGAGGGAGCTTCCAGGACTTCCACGGTGGCCGGGATCCAGGGCGGAATCGTGCGGACTGCCTGCATGGGCTTCACTTCTCTTGTGCTTCGCGCTTCCATAGGGTTCAGACGACCCCGGCGCAGTCTAGCATATCGTATGTAGTGCAGGGCGCGCGAGTGTATTCGTCCGTGGCCTCGCAGAAGTGGCGTGTCCAGTGTAGGTCGAGGAGAGAGCGTAGGCCGCAGGGTGCGGGGTGGGCCCTTCCCGAAGAGGGCTTGCCCTGAACTGGGTGGGCGATCTCCTAGTAGGGCTTTCGGAGCACTACAGGCCTGCCGACAACGGACAACTGCCATTCTGACGCTAAGCGACCGAGCACAATCAGGATTACACTCCATCTCTGCCTCCCGTCCGGCGCTTCAGGATCTGGACGAACAAGGCACCTCTAGTCTTGGCAACCTTGCACTCTCGGGCCATCTCCTTCACCAGTCCGAGGGCTTCGAAGATGATGTGCGGCGGGTACTGCTCAGCAACCCGCCGGTAGCAGCCGAGGCTGTGCTCGTCATGAAGAACTCTGAGCATCTCCTGTGCCAAGTGCTCCCTCTTGGCCCTGTCCGGGGAGGCAGTCCTTCGGCCGCGGCCGAGTGAGGCTACCCTCTCCCTCACGGCATCACTGATAGGGGCGCGGCCGTGCTCTCCTACTCCCGAATGGTTTTCAAATCGCGTTAACGAGTTTCGACTTTCTTGTTCTTTGTCTTCTTGTAGTAGCGGGCGGACATTTCCGTCCGGGGTGGGGCGGACACTGTTGTCCTCCCTCTCTCCCCCGCCGAACGTCTCAAAGTACCGCTGGGTCTCGACAGGCGATGGGTCCTCGATGATCAGGAGGCTCGGCTTCCCAGGCCGCTCCTGGCGGCTGATCAGCCTCGCCTGTTCGAGCTGGACGAGGTGGCGGCGGATGGTTCGCTCGTCCACTCCTCTGATGTCGGCCAGCCGGGCGAGGCTGGGGTACGCGAAGCCTTTCCGAACGCCGGCTCCGTCGCCCCAGTCGAAGCTGTCGATGACCTGGTACGTGAGCTTGGCGCCGTCCGGCAAGTGTTTGTAGCCGAACAAGAGCACGTTGGACGTGATCGTGTAGTGATGCCGCAGCCGATTGCGGCGGCGGATAGTCAGGTCCTCCATATGCCCATCGTCTCAGAGGTGTCAACGACAATGGGAGCGTGGTTGGGTGGACGGGTGGTCGGGGCAATGGGTGGATGGGCGGACGCACTGTTGGCTGGGTGGATGGGTGGGTGGACGCAACAATGCTCCCATGCACCCGTGAGTGTGGATGGGATGGTCTACTTCTTGAGGCGTGAGATGGCGTCGACGAGCGGGTTGCGCTTTGGGTTCGCGCTGCACGCGTCTCTGAGGTGCTGGAGAGCCACCCGAAGCACCGTGTTCTGGGAGACCTTGCCACCGAGTCGTTCCGTGAGGTTGTAGGCCTGGCGCCGCAGCCAGCGCAGCTCGTCCTCCGTGAACCGATAGTTTTGGCTGATATAGGGAGTCGTGCTGAGGTCTTCGCGCGGCTTGCTGGCTTGCGCTTTGTTCTTAGTATGTGGCTCCGCCTCCTGCCGGGGACGTGTGGTAGGTGCCCTGGCGCGCTGTGCCTTATCGGACGCATCCATGAGCTGGGTGAACATGCCCTTAGCCACGGTGCACCTCCTCCGGCTCTCGTTGTGCGAGGCCGAGCTCTTCGGCGACGTGGGCGAGCAGGCGGTCGTCGATCTTCTTGAGACGTTTGTTGTAGGCGGCGAGCAGCGCCATGTCGCACAGGCGGCAGACCTCGCGGGGGAGACCGACCGAGCGTCGGTAGATCTCGGCCACGGCCTTCGGTGTGAAGGGATGCCGACGGCCTCCGGCGGTCCGGAAGCGCCAGGCGATCATGTCGGTCGTGTCCTCGGCGCTCAGCGCGGCTAGGGCGCTAGGGAACATGCGGCTCTGAAGTTCGGGGTACTTGTCGATGTTCGTGGCGAGTTCGTACTGACCGAAGAGGAGGATCTGGAGTAGCTTCTGCGTGTTGGTCTCGTAGTTAAGCAGGAACTTCACGAGTTCGAGGATGTCGCGGCGCAGGTGCTGCGCTTCGTCGACAAGGAGGACCGGCGTGCGGCCGGCATCGTACTCCTCGATGAGATACCCACTGAAGTTCGATAGCGAGCGGTCGTACGCGCGGGCCGTCTTCACGCCGTATTCGTCCATGATCGTTCGCAGGAAGGCATTGGGCGACCTGAGGTTCGGGCTGAGGAGCAGAGCGACGCGGTACGCCGGGTCATCGGCGAGTTCCTGGTACATCCGGCGGGCGATCGAGGTCTTACCCGAGCCTATCGGGCCGAACACGTACACCGGGCCGACCTTGTTGGTGATCATGTACTGGCACTTCGAGAGCACCTCACGGTGCTGGGGCGCCAGGTACAGGAACCGCGGGTCGGGCGAGATTCGGAACGGTTTCTCTTTCAGTCCAAAGAATGCTTCGTACATAGGCCGCCGCTGACATGGAGCACTTTCGTCCATTATAAGCAGAAATGGATCACTTTTGTCAACAGTTAAAGCAATTGGCCTAACTTCGGGTGTTCGCCGCAGAAATGGCAAATGACCGTACGGGCGAGTGTGTTGGCTTGCCACGGTCTTTCGTCGTGTGCTAGGCTGATTTGAGATAAGGCGGTAGGTGCCTTATCGATTTCCTCTGGAGCCAGAATGATGAGCAGAAGACAGAGACACGTCGTTCGAGATGGCGACGTTTGGAGCGTGAAAAAGCCCGGCTCAGATCGGGCCAGTTCGCGGCATCGTACTCAAGCTGAAGCAGAGGCCGCAGCCAAGCGGATCATGAGGAATCAGGGCGGAGGCGAGGTTGTAATCCACGGGCAGGACGGTCGTATCCGCGACTCGGATACGGTGCCTCCCGGCCGGGATCCGCATCCGCCACGGGACACGAAGCACTAGGCGGAAAGGAGGCTGAGATGGCCTATTCAATCGGCGAGAAACCTGGAGTTGGGCGGTATTGTTGTACGACGCCCGGTTGCGACTGGAGTGTCCGGCTGGACGATCCCGATGATGTGCTCCCTCCGTGCGGGAAGTGTGGGGCTGGACAGAAGACAACGTACGAGAGGTGCTAGTGCGAGGGGCAGATGGAGAATCTGCCCCTATGGTTGCCGGCTGCGGCGTTCCCAGAAGGCACCGGGGATCTTGCCTCGGGCTCGACGGTCGAAGAGAGCGCGGATGACGTCCGTCGATAGCTCTGCTGTCTGACCGCGAGTGCATGACCGCTCGAACATCTCGCGCACAGGCGTGAACAACTGTCCCTCGCCGAGCACCACCACGTACGGCACGGTGTTCACCTGGATGCGGTAGACGCTCGCGTCGATATCGAGGCCGAAGATCAGGTCACGGCACAACTCGTAGGCCTCGCCGGCCACCTGCATGGCGCGGTATTGAAACGCCAGCAGCCATCTACCCTCCTCCATCGCTTTCTCCTTCCTTCGGGTAGTGGCGCCGATTGTACTACGGGCCCCGACGGTGGCATGCGGCTTTGCGTGACAGGGCAGGAAGAAGTGGTGATTGACAAGGACAGCCCGCCAGGACGGTGAGAGGGACCTACTGGCCCCTCTCACCCTTCGGGCGCACCAGCGGTCGCAGTTCGTAGATGACCTGGCGGGCCTTCGCGCACGCCTTGTCGAGCTCGTCGATGGCCTCGGAAAGCTCCTGCTTCCACTGTGCCCAGGACTTGCCGTCCCCGCCCCGACCTTGCTGGTGACGTTGTTCCGGCATCTGACTCACCTCCTCTCCGGCCCCAGAATGGAAAGGGCGCTGTGCTTCATGCACATCGCGTACGAGGAAGCGGAGAAACGGGGTGAATTCCCGCACAGGGCGAGCCCGACTGGTCGGGGGAGTTCATCTCGACCCTTGCGGGAAGAGGGGAGAGATCCCCTCGGGAGGAGCGGGCCGGAGACGGACAAATGGGAGGAGTCCTTCAGGAGGGAGGCCGTTTACGGTTGCCGGGACGCGGAGTTGACAGGGGGTGATACGATCTCAAGACAGCTAGGAGGTGGCGTGACGATTGAGAAACCACGAGTAGAACAGTGTGAGCGGCTGAAGTGCCCGAAATGCGGGACAAGCGACCTATTTTGGCGAAGGGTGCCGGTTCGGCTGGAGGTCGTGCGGCACCGGAGTGGTGGCAACGAGTACAGGGCGTGGTCGTACGACGAAGTAGACGGGGAGATGAGGGTGGAGTGCGGCGGGTGCGGGCGGCGCGTGGGGCTGACGGACCTAGCGCGGGTGACGTGGGGAAGGGAGAGAGCCCGTAGGGCGGGCTAGGGCCTGCGAGGCGGAAGATGGGCGGTCTTCGCTTCGAGCTTCTCGATCCGTCGGGAGTGCTCGTCGAGCCGGTCGGTCTGACGGGAAACGTGGCGCTCGATGCGCTCGAGCTGCTCACCGTCGTCCTTGAGGGTGCGTTCGAGCCCGAAGAGGCGGTCGTCGACGCGGGCGAGATGACCGGCCACGAGGTCGAGACGGTTGTTGACGGCGCCCAGCTCTCTCCTGATGGGTGAGAGCTTCTTGTCGAGGAGCTTTCCAAGCTGTCTGAGAGTGTCGTCCGCCATAATGGTAGGTGTGATTATGAGTTACAGAGGGCCCGTTGTCAAGACGGCAGATTCGAGCCCATAGCGCGAGATATGGCGGCTATGGGCCGGATGGGTTTCTCACGACAGACGGCGATTGAGGCTGGCCTGAGGCTAGGAGGTCGCGTCGACCTTTGCATATTGTGCGACGCTTGGCGAGGCGGCGATCTGGAGCGCTCTAGGTAAGCTCATGCTCGAGCTGGTCCTTCGAGAGTGAATCGACGAAGGGCAGACCCAATGGGGGCTTCGCTCCTTGCTGGTCGGCGATCGAGAGTGCGTTGTGCACAACCTTGTTGATTTCTCGGGGTGTTCGTTCTGGAAGCTCTTGGAGTAGCTTGCGAAGGGCGGGCTGGGCAAACGGGAAGTAATCCTCGCCACGATAGTGTTCCGGCCGCTCCTGGCGAAAGAGGTCGCGGACGTAGTCTACCGCTTCCTCGAGTGTTGGTTGACTGAAGCAAACGTCATGCGTGGCGCGGCTAATGAGCGCCTTGCCGAGAATCTGTTCGATGTATGACAGTTCAGGCTCAGCTAGTGTGAAATTGAGGAAGATGGTCAAGAAGTGCGGGACGCGGTCAATTAGCTCACGGAGGCCCTGGGAAAGCGGTGTGTACTCGCGAGCGCGGAAGAGAGACAAGTGCTCGCCTTCGTCGAGCCAGATGACGATTCTTCGGTGATGTGTCAGGGCAAGGTCAGTACTGAGGCCAACCATGACGTTGAGTAGGGCCGCAAGGACCCGGAAGCGGTCGCGCATGCTGGAAATGGTCCGAGCCAGGCCGAGCGTCAAGGCCTTGGCGCTGGTTAGAGAACCGAGGAAGTAGGCGTTAAGGAGAAGCTGGTCGGAATCGTCATCGCTCAGGAGGAAAAGGGCCTTGGCCAGCTCATGGCTCTCTGAGAGTGCGTCAAGCTGGGTGCGCACAGATTCGTCGCCCAGCGCGGACCGAGCCTGCTTGATGAGCTGGCGCGCTCGGTCGAGACCCGCGACTTCTACTACGTCCCGATAGAGTTGGTCTACGGCGCCGGACGGTTCGTTGGGCATCAGCACGTAGAGGGAAAGCACTTCGGCGATCGTCGAAACCTTGGGCCTCGGCCAGTGGGCGAGCTCTCGAAAATACAAGGACGCGTGGGTCTTGCCAGCGCCGTATGGACCCCAGTTAAGGACGAATTGGGTGCGGGTGGTTGTTCGGGCCTCCGTCAGAATGGTTAGGAGGTTGGACTTCAAGCCTTGCATTCCGGCCCACCGTGCATCCTGAGGGGAACGAGGTGGTACCACGGCAGGGAGGCTTGTTAGGCTGAACCTAGCGGCGATGCTCTGTTGATCGGGCATGAGGATCCCTCCTATCTCAGATGCTGTAGAAGGCCGAAGGCGCCATCAAGCGATCGTTGGTAACGGGCGTGCAAGCCGGTCCATCGATCTTGGTGAGAGTCGTGGGATGCCATTGAGTGAACGTCGCGCAAGGCCGCCTTGGCGTCGTCCAGGGTGATACGATCATGGTGGCGGATGTATGTGTAGAGGATGACGTCATGGGATCGCCAGCGAATGGAGGTTCCGTTGAGCTCAGGTCGTTGGCACGCGAACTGGAGCGCGTTCTCGTCGTCGGTGAGCAGTACGACTATGCCACATGAGGGGCGCCCAACAACGAGAGCGAGGCCGAGACGCAAGTTGGCAAGCTCTCCCGGGTGTAGGCCGTTGTGTTGGATGCCTGCGTTGTCTAGAGCGCGTTCGTATGATTTCAGGTCAATGGCTAGGGCGTGTCTTCGGACCCATCGCTTAATCGGGCTCCTAACTGGGCTCGCCGCTGCGCCCACTTCGCGGGCGACCTCGTTACTCACGTGAAGGTCAAAGTCATCGCAAAGCCAGAGCCACGAATCGCGTCTTGCAAGCTGAACACTTGACAAGAACTGTATGGAGTTGCTGTCAGCGATGCAGGTCGCGGGACGTGTTGCCACTGCCTATTGCTCCAGCATGATGTAGGATTCTCGAGCCCTGGCGGCCTCGCGAATCCTGAGGACAGTACCGTCGTGAAGCTTTGGGGTGTGGGAAAGCCAGCGGAGAATCGTGTCATCAGGGACGTAGATGTGGCCCTCGCTGGCGAGCGACAGGGATGCATGCCGGACCGCATGGTCCAGCCTGACGCGGGGGGCAGTTCCAACTCTCAAGGCATTGATCGTCCGGCGGAATTGGGCGGCTAGGGTATCGTCAGTCGTTGGGTCAGAGAGCTTCGCCTCGTCGAGGAGCGGGCTTGTGCCTATGAAGCGGCCAATAGCCCACGGTCTGGATGGAACTGTACCATTTCGAATGAGGTCTGTGAACAGAAGGACTGAATCGGGCGTTAGTGCGTATCTGCCGTGACGGAAAGATCGCACATCGAGTAATCCGAGGTCGAGGAGCCAGTGCAGCCTTGGTGCGACGAGATGTTCCGCATATACGTGAGGCTTGGTCCAAGCCTCGATGCCGCTGACCCTATCGGAAAGCGAGCGAACGGCGGCCTCGTCAGTCGTGCTGCGAAGCCTAAGGCGCAGCCAGCGCACAAACGCGGCCTGGAAACCCAACTCTATTTCTTTCAGGCGCTGGCCGGGCTCACTGGCTACACATCCAGCCAGAGCGAGCAACGTGTCCGCGTCGTACGTTAGGAGTTGCTGAAGGTAATAGAGGCGTTCGGCGACGGATAGCTCAAACGATGGAGGGGCGGGCAACAGGGTCTTCAGGAGTAAGCCCTCCGCAGTCAGCTGCCATCCAGCGTAAACCCTAGTGGCCATTCGCAGTGAGCCAGCAAGGCGAACGTATCGCTCTGCGGCTCCCTGGCTTCTGATGCGGCCTTTGGAGCTGAGGTGCGTCTGGAGCGCCGCTGAGTTGTCTGCGCTCCATTCGAGGAGGGCGGTAGAGAGCCGATCCTGGCTCGTGGGCTCGAGCGCCAGTAGCGTAGTTGACGCCGACAGGTAGGCTAGACGCCTGGTCTGCGTGTTGGTGGTTATGCCGCGGAATCGAAGGCCTAGGTCGTCCACATGCGTGCTCCCCGGTGACTGTATCGCCGTGGCAGCGGTTCTGCAAGGAGTGAACGGGAGAGTTGGCAGCACCGCAGGTGCGTGGAAAGCCTTGCGTCCGCGGCCGAGATGACAGTCTTGGGTTGCGCGAGGCAGCGAAGAACCCTTGGCCATGGTGAGGAGGTGATCGCTGGCGGCAGCGCCTGGACTGCGTGCCTACGCGACGCAGCCGCAGCCGCCCCAGTCCTGCGAGTCGACCTCCGCGCCGCATTCGACCTTCTGCCGGAGGGCCTTCAACGTCAGCGGCTTTGTTTGGCCGCCGCGTCGATCCCTGAGAATAGCGACATCTCGGCCCAGGTAGCTGGCGAGCTCCTGCTCCATGCGCTCGTGGTAGGCGTATCTCTCCGGCATGACCTCTAGCAAGCGCTTGAAGTGCGCCTGTCCTGCCTTCACGCAGAAGCCGCCGCAGTTGTTATGAGGAAATCTCATATGGTAGAGGCGGGGCGGAGCGATGCCGTCCGCTTCGAGCTCAGCGAGCATCTCTTGCTTGATACGGAGCGGCCGTTCACATAAGGGCGCTTCGCATCTCCAGGGCAGCCAGTGTTCCTTAGCATTCTCGTAGCGATGGATCTCCGTCCAGTCGATACCGAGATACACGGTCGTCGCGTCCGATCGGCAATTCTCTTCGAGCCAGCGCCGGAGGAACCTGCGCTTCAGTATCTTCGAGCATGGATCGGCACGAGTGTTACCTATGAAGCGCTCGGCTCGAAATACCTGCCAGGGGTCTCGGCCTTCGGCTATCTTGACGAGCTGGCCGCCAACGTTCTTGGCGGCCTCGTCCAGGAAACGATAGAGGTCCTCATCTTCCATGAGCGTGTCGGCGAAGAGCAGCACGAGATGCCTCGTCCCGTGCTTCTTCGCGACACGTTTGGCTGCCGCCCACGAGCCGACGCCTCCACTGAACATGACGACATGGTACTTGTTGGCCACTTTGACCTCCGAACGAGACCAGCTTAGAAGCCGGCATAAGGATATGCACTAGGTGATCCCCCTATCTTTTGCGACGTCGAATCCGCACAGAGGCACCCAAGCCCATAGTGCCTCGGTAGTCCTTTCTCAGATGTCAGCCCTTATGTGGAAGCTGTAATCCGGGCCAGCAGGTCGGTCTCGAACCTGACTCTGGTCTGAACCTGGACCGGAGGCGACTCCAGCCCATAGTCGTTCTCGGACCTTTCCCGTCTGGGCACTCCCCAAAGTCAAGCCCATACTCGGAACACACGCAAACCTCCCGGCCGCCGTTATAGGGCGCGCACGGGCCGCCGCCCCGAGGCTATTTCGGATCGCGCCACGACTATGGGCCGTCTTGTTGATTGGGGTGGAGGTTCGGTCTATAGTTTGGTCTAGCCCTACTATGGGGCAGGAGGCCGTTGGACCAGGAGGAGCTGATTTCGCTCTCCGAGGCGGCGGCCATCAGCAAGCTCCACCCAGATCATCTACGCAAGCTTGCGCAGAAGGGATATCTCCGGGCAAGGAAGATCGGGCGGAACTGGGTAACGAGCAGAGAGGCCGTCGCCGCGTACTTGGGGGATTCAGTGAGGCGGAGCCGGGACCCCTACAAGAATAGGAGACGTTGACAGTGCACCCGATATCGGGTACGGTGTGACCGAGATGCCGCGCCGTAGCGCTAGAAAGGGGTGCTGAGATGGGCGGCGGTGGCAACGGAGGCTAGCCGCGAGTGCCGGGCCGGAAGGCCCGGTTCTCATTTCCAGGCCCAGGTGAGCTTGTAGGGAGTGTAGAGGGCGGGGCGCCTCAGGCGCAGGGAGAGTCGCCGGTCGTGAACCTTAGCGTCCATGTCGCCTCGGGGTGGAGCGACAATGTCGGGAGCGCGGAAGTGTCGGCCGTGCGGCGAGACGACATCTATCGCGAGATACTCGGTGGGGGCGTGCATGGCGGAGTCCCAGTAGGCCAGGTCGTCGGTGAAGGCGCCGACGATTCGGCGCTGCGTCGTTATCTCGAACGTGTCGCCCTTCCGGAAGGGCCGCGGTAGGGCTAGGGGCACGACGTATCCGTTGCGGGTCGGGATCGCGTCGAGGATGCGCATGCCGGGAGTGGTGTAGCCGGCGAATAGGACGCCGTCGCCCCAGACGCGGTCGAAGAAGGTTCCGACTCCATCCTCTAGGAATCGGATGCGCTGCCGACGCGTGAAGCGCGCCAGGCGGCCTTCCCGGTCGAGAATGTCGAGGCGTCCGCCATAGCTGAGTGTTTCGTATTGGAAGGAGTCGCGGGGCGGCTGGGCGTTGTCATAGGTTGGCATAGACGCCAACTATAGAACGTGAGCCGAGAGCTGACAAGAGGGCGTTGCGGACTATGGGATGGCGTGTGGAAGCGCCCGGGGGTTGGGGGGCGTGAGTCGAGGGGTGCGGGATTTGTTGGGCTGATGTTATGGGTGGGCGAGGGTTTGACGAGATGGCGGTGTCGATCCTATCATAGCCAAGCGGCATTGCGGGGCGAAGGCGCTACGAAGGGCGGTTTGAAACGCCAGGCGTCTATCGGTTGTACAGGCAAATGGATGAGAAAGAGGCTGTAGAACAGTTCGTAGCGAGGTTGCCACTTTGGCAGGAGTTCGTGGAACGCATACGGTCGGTGCTGGAAGACGTAGCGCGAAACGACAGTCGCATTGCCTCGGTGGCGTATCGTATCAAGTCGGTGGAGGCTATCTTTCGGACGCTGAACGCCGCGAAAATCGCGGACCTCGCGGAGGTGTCAGATATCGTGGGCGTACGCATCCTAGTGTACAAACATGATGACATCCGTCCGGTGGCGAGACTTCTCAGGCGGACGCTCGGGATGCGGGTCTCGGACGAGCATTCCTGGAGGGACGAGCCACGCTATCGAAGTGTCCACATGGTTTTCGAGGTTGGCGAGGATCGAGAACATCTAGTCGAGTGGCGGCCTTTTGTGGGTCTGCAGGCCGAAATACGCCTTCAAACGCTCCTAGCCTCGGCGTGGGACCAGGTCCGGCATTTCCTGTACAAGATGGATCAGGGAGCCGATGGGAGACCTGGGGACAGGTCGCAGCTGACTGATCTGCTGAACGCCCCGCCATATGCAAAGCTGCAAGCTGGGGCGGATGTCGCGCTTCGGCTGGAGGCCGTTGTGGATCAGTTTGAGGAGCTTCTGGAGCGGCCTGGAGTACATGAGAAGCGTGACATTCATTCATTCATCGAGATGCACGAGTTCATACTTCATCCGAACCCCGAGGACATGTGGTCGGAGGTGCCAATCGGCATTGGCACCGAGTGGCGTGTGGATTTCTTGATTCTTGAACCGGAGGGAAGCTACATGTTGGTGGAGATTGAGAACCCGCGTCACCGCCTGTTCACGAAGGGCGGCAATTTCACCGCGATTGTGGGCCACGCGCAGGTTCAGATCGAAGACTGGCAAGAATGGATAGAGGACAATCTCCCATCGATGCAGAAGAAGTTCGTCGGTATTTCCTCGCCTCGGGGACTATTAGTGATCGGTCGGTCCAAGGGTCTGAGCCATGGCGAGGTGCGGAGACTGGCTCGGAGAAACGTGAATCTGAGGGGTCGCGTGGCGATACGGACATATGACGACCTGATCGCGAGCGCTAGGGCCTATGCCGCGTCGATCAGAAGGCACCTGACTGCTTGATGGCTCGGCGCCTTCGCGATACCGCGAATGCGGCAGTGTGGGTCATGTGCGGTCACTGAAGCGTGGTCGTTCGCGGTCGCGGAACAGGGCCACCTAAGCGTCATAAAGGACGCCTTCGCGCTGACCGTCCCGGCTGAGGACGGCGGCGAAGCGCTGACGGACGATGTCTTCGACCTCTTGGCGCCGCGCGGCGAGCCGACGTGAGCGTTCTTGGATGGCGGCGGCGGTCTGGGCGTCTTGGGCCAGCTCGCAGGGCTCCGCTGCGACGAAATACTCGGCGAGGTCTGTTCCCTCGATGAGCTTGCAGTAGGCTCGATAGTTGGGAACGTTGGCGAGGTAGTTGGCTGTTTCGTTGCTCACGTCGCTGTAGCTGCGGGTGCTGCCCTTCACGAGGGATCGGTCGCCGCCGGTCCTGTAGACGCCTTCTCTGCCGGTTCGGTACGGGATGGACTTGAGGACGGGCTCGGCTTCCGGTGGCGAGTTGTCGAACTGCATTGCCATGTCGCGCGCGTCCCTCCCGGTGAGGCGGAAGAGGGCGAAGTTGCCGACGTTGAGTGTCGATCCCCTGTTGAGCTGGTCGAGCTGGTCCCGGTACTGGTGAGCGACAACGGTGTCGATGGCAAACTTGCGTCCTTCGCTCTGAAGGGTCGGGAAGGACTCGGTGGCGAACGAGTGGTACTCGTCGACGATCAGGTGGAAGGGTCGCCGGTCCTCCACGGGCATCTCGGCCCGTGAGAGGGCGGCGATGAGGATCTTGCCAACGAGAACCGAGCCGAGGAGTGCGCTATTATCCTCGCCTAGCTGTCCCTTGGACAGATTGACGAGGAGGACCTTGCCGTCGTCCATGAGCTGGCGGAAGTCGAAGGAGCTCTTCGGCTGGGCGACGATGTTGCGAATGACCGGGTTGGTGAGGAACCGACCGATCTTGTTAAGGGTGGAGCTGACCCACTCACCTTGTGTGCGTCGATTCTCCGGGAAGGCCTGCGCCCAGTAGTGCCGGAGCACAGGGTCGGTGGTACGAGAGACGTAGCGCTTGCGAGCGTCGTCGTCGGTGAGGAGTGGCAGCATGTCGAGCAGGGTGCAGTCTGGGGTAGCGATGAGCGTGAGGACGGCGTGGCGAATGAGGTCCTCCATGCGCGGGCCCCAGAAGTCGGCAAAGAGCTTCTTGAAGGTGAGGACGACCTCGGAGCAGACGCGATCGACCAGCTTGGGGTCATCGCGGTTGGGGCACTCGAAGAGGTTGAGGCCGAATGGGTGGTCGATGTCCGCCGGGTCGAAGAGAATGACATCGTCGAGCCGCTCTGGGGGAATGCGGGTGAGTACGTCGTGAACGAGGTCGCCGTGGGGATCGAGGAGGCATAGTCCATCGCCGGCGGCGATGTCCTGGAGGGCGATGTTCAGCAGGAGCGTGGTCTTGCCGGTGCCGTTGATGCCCAGGACGTATGTGCCCTGGCGTCTACCGGCGCTCGAAAGCTCGACGGGCTGGTTGCACCTTGCCTCCATCCCCAGTTGCACCGTCATCGCTGATCACCTCCTCCTGGGCTGGCGCCCGCTTGAGGCTCTTCCAGGGGCCGAATGGCCTAGCTCCTGTGTCAGCCTCCGCCTGGGCGCAGATGAGGTAGTTGCGCCAGTTTCGGATTTCGTCGTTGCCATGATAGAAGCTGGTCAATTCCACGGTGTGCTTCCTGCCGCCCGGGCCGTGGTAGTCGACGTTGAGTGTGACACGCTCTCCCGCGAGGAACCGGCCAGGGCGCTCAGTGAGGGTCGCGAGTAGCGTGCTCGTGAGGGACTGGTCGGCGTCGGACTCCGGTTTCGTCTTCTCAATGTCCAGCAAGGGGATATCGAAGGAGTCGTCCTCTTCGTTTGGGCCGGGAAAGGTGATGGTCATCGTCGGGTTCTCGCGGTCACCCTCAAGGGTCAGGTAGGCGAACCTGCCATGGGGTAGCTCAGGGTGGCCCCCGACGTACTCAGCACGTGTCGCTAGGACCACGTCGTCGTGGCTCATGAGGTTGTTGAGGTCACCATTGGTGTGTTGGCGCTCGACGATGGCGTCGACGATCCAGAACAACCAGGGCACCCAGCCGAAGAGGAACAGGGGATCTTGGCTTCGTGACATAAGGCTCACGAATCCCCAGAACGCCCACCAGGGCAGACCGATGAACAATGTATGGAAGAAGCGGTCGGCGAACGATGCCCCGAGCCAGGTCCGTGCCCATCCTATGGCCAGTTCATGTCGCGTCGAGGTGAACCACCAGACCATTTTTCACCTCCTGTGAGTAGTGCGAACCGACCGTCTCGGCCGGCTACGTTCCACACTGGTTCCGTGAAAACCGTGTGTTCGCTGATGTCCGCTGCTTGAGCAAACCAGAAGAGGGAGCGGCCGCCCTCGGCTTCGCACCAGCGCTTGACGCGGGCGAGGCGGTGGGGGTCGCGGTTGTTGGGTGCGATGACGAATAGGACGCGGAGACTGTTGGTCCCGTGGCGCCTGCAGTAGACGCCGGTGCGTTTCCACTCGCCGTAGGCGCGCACCTTCGCCTTGAAGGGTTTTTCTTCGACCGTGGCGCGGTCTAGCTCGAGTGCAAACGCCGATGTGGAGTGCCCGTTGGAGACACGGAGATATCCGTCGGGGACGATGGTGAGCCGCTCCCCGTCTTGCTTGGGATCCGCCACGTAGTCTTTCATCTCCCGCCTTTTCAGCCTTCGCTCGTTGGCCCAATCAAGCGCCAAATCCAGACGTTGGGCTGCTATCGTAGCACAGATGCGGAAGTCGTTGCCAGCAAGGGTGTGTTGGAGGAAATAGAGCTCGCGTTCGCTGTCACGTGGACGCCAATTGACCTCGGTCTTGAGTTCGTGGGCCAGGAGTCGCGCTCCTTTAGCTGTGAGCGCGTAGATGGCTCTGGTCGATCCAAAGCTCCCGGGCGTTGGGATGAACTTGCGATCGAGGTAGCCGTGGTGGAAAAGCAGGGCCAGCCGGCGCTTGCAGTAGGACGCCGTTGAGGGCGAGAACTCCAGCCGCTGGATCTGCTCTCTGATGAGGAACCGCATCTTGTAGACCCAGTGAACGACTCTGATGTCCCGCGCGGTGAGCTGCATCGGGGGAGGGGAGTTGGCGCGACGGTAACGCGGAAGTCGCGTTGTGGGCGCTGTTGCGTTGGTGGCAGCAGTCCTCATCTGTGGCTCCTCACCCGTGAGAGGGTCGTAGAGGCGAGAATCGACCGCAAGGCGACTGACAAGTCATGCAATGAAATAGGAGCCCGCGCTGCGGGCAATCCTTCGGCCGCGAAGGAAGGGGGTCCAAGGGGGAATGCCGAGCGGCCGCTGTGGTCGGCTTCGTGGAGCCTTGGGGCGGAGCGAGCCGACGACAGTCGAAACCCGATTGCGGGGTGAATGCGGCGTAGGCTGCAGGCGCAGAGCAGATTCCCCGTATGAGGGTTTCGAGCCTTCCCCCTTCTTCGAGGCGAGGGCTCGATGCCCGCGGGCTGGTAGTGAGGGAGCCAAGGGCTCCCTGACGTGTTGGCCACTGAAGGCCAACACCTGCGGCCAGCACCAAAGGCCCACACCTGTTCATCGCAAGTTGACCTCCCTGTGGATATCCATGAGGTTGATGCGCAGGTGTTTGACGGAGACGACGGGGTCTGGCGGTGGTGGCCGGTGGTCCTCGATGAGGTTCGTGAGGCGGCGTCGGATGAGGTCCTTGATCGCTTTGTAGGCGCCCGCCCGGCTGCGGCCCAACGTGACGCAATCGGTCAGAGCCGGGCAGTTGGCCACGAAGCCTCTCGGGTGTTTCGTTATCAGGACGGTGTAGGTAACGCTCCTTTGCATACGGAATCGCCGGGTCGGCCAGAGCGCCGCGGCGGCCGGTTTGCCCCGGGCGTCGCTTGCGCCGGCGCGATGGGCAAACATCCTCGCCTGCTGCTCCCCTTGCCGTTGGAAGTGTCCTGGCCGACCCTACGGGAGTAGATTCTACACGGTGGCATTCGTGGACTGGCAACAGGGCTCTTCTATATCAGAGTGGGTCGTACGGGATCGGGCAGGCTGGAGGAGGGACGGTCAGGGAAAGGGTACGAGCCGACTGATTCAGCTGTTCACTCGCCTGAGTTGGACCAGCACAGACCGCACCTGCCTGCAAGCTCTGTCAATCTGTTCGATGTGGGCGTCGAGGCTTTGCAGGTACTGCTGGCGTGTCCAGGCCCGGTTCGGGTGATCAGAGTTGAGCCAGTCGTATCGGCGAAGACGGCTTTCCATGGTTCATCACCTCCTTCCGGGAGACCGAGCGCCGATGCTCCTGCCTCCTCACCCGACCGCCTGCTCCTCACAGCATGCCGATTGTAAGCCAAGTGATCGCAGAAGTCTTTGACGGAAGGTCAAGCTGGGCGAGTGGGAGAGACGAAGGGGCTTGGATGTTCCAGCGCTCTACTTGCGGGCGGGTTTCGTTCTGCGTGGCGATCGCGCTGGCTTACGCCTAGCGACCTTAAGGGCGGGCTCTCCAGAGAGGACCAAGACAGACGTGTTGTCAGGTACGCCGCTGTCTCGCAAAAGGAGGTTCCATTCGTGTTCTGCCCTGATGCGGCGGGTTTCGTAGATGACGTACAAGAATGTATGCCAATCCTTGTCAGTGTAGCCGCGAGTATCGGCGAGTATCTGGTCGGCGATCAACGGGACCTGTTCCGGTCGGTTGATGAACTTGTACTCGATGAGGGTGCCGATGGTCGGCAGACCTGTGTCTGGCTCGAAATTCTTGATGTGTTTGGTAAGAGTGGGTTTGCGTCTTAAGTCTGGAAACACACACTTCAGGACTGCTTCGATCCGACGGTGGACATCGTCTTCTGATGCCGGTGCAGCGGGGAAGACGTCGGTATCGGTGATGGAGTAGATCGTCGCTCGGAGGATCTCCTTGAGTTCCTTCGTAACGGAGTGCATCTGATCAGGAGGCCCTAACGTTTCGATTGCCGATAGATGCTGTGAGTAGCGCGACAACCACGTGGCATAGGGTTCGCCTTCCGGCCCAATGCTGCTCTTTGCGAAGCCTTCGCCAGACTTGGCTTCCTGAATGTCCGTGAGGATCAGCGACTTGAGCGATTCCAGCCGCAGTGCCTCAGCCGCTACGAGCAGCTTCAGGAATGCCCTTTCGATGGACCAGGCGGCATTGGACTGCGTGTGCCACTCAGGGTCTCTGTCCATGCACCAGGCCTCGAAATGATCGTCTGCCTGCTTCCGTGCATTCCGTAGATCCTCCATCAATGCTCCGAATCGGGCTCCGTCGAAGGCACCTGACTCAAGTAACATGACGCACCTGCCTTCCAAGCGCAGCGGCTGGGCCGTCGCCCAAGTGCAGTATGAGGCTGGAATCATACCGGAGGCAAGAACTTGATCCGAGTCCTGCCGGCCAGGCATTGACTCGCTGGCAGAGCGGAGTGAGAATGGGCACGAAGGGAGGGATGGGCGTAGTCCAAGGGTCGATTTGGTCAGCCTTCAGCGGGTGTAGATTGGAGGTCTGGCCATGAGAACACTCGGCCCTATCCGCGTTCAGCCAGTGGCGGGCGAGAGCCTGCCAGCGCTTCTCCGTAGATTCGGCGACCGGACGAAACTGCGCGGCAAGAGACAAGCGCAGATCGCCCGGGACGCGTGGCTCGATGAGAGCTACGTGTCGAGGCTTCTCTGCGGGGAGCGCGATAACCCAAGCCGGGAGGTTCTGATACTCCTGGGTTGCTGGGGGTTGGAGCTGCCGGTGGAGGATGTCGACGAACTGCTGATGGCGGCGGACTACAAACCGTTGGTCCTTCCGGCGAGCTTGCGGTAGTTCACTCGGAAGGCTGGCCGGGCCCACCCTCCCTTCTGATGGGAAGCTGAGCGGCCGTAGCCTCTTCGGGTCTGGTGGGTCAGGCTTCGATAGTGACTGAGACGCCATGGTCGAAGGTGGTTCGGAAGCGATCAATCACCGATCGACCGAGAAGATAGAGGTTACCGGCACACAGGATGGGGATGCCAAGTAGTGGGGCGAGTAGACCGGGGATAGCAAGGTTTCCTCTGAAGGTTTCGACGGGGACTACAGTGCCATCAGCTATCACGTACTCCCTTACCCAATCGGGTTCGCCGAGATGAGAGTACAGGCTTCGAGGGACGCTTAGGAATCCGCCCTCGAAGCCTGTGTCGATGTAGGCCGCGACTTCAGCCTCGTACTCCTTCACCTGGAACCAGACCCGAACGAAAGGGTACTCGAGACTGCGGACTGTGCGGCCTCCAGCCATCTTCCCACCCCTCTCTTTCCTATGCGGGTCACAACGAACTTGCCGCTCCCGAACTTGGCGAATGCCTTCTCCTCCAGCTTCGCAAGATCGTGCCCGAGCACAACCGCCCCGTCCGCCGAGATTGCCACGAAGCTGCCGGTGTGCTTGGGCTCAAGCGGCTTGCCGTAGCGACGGTAGAGAGTCTCGGCCTGGTCCACTAGTCGATGCCGTCTCATGATGGGCTCCGCTGACAATCCGGGCGGCCTTCCCTGGTCACGACTGTTCTCGGCCGCTGGCGCTGCCAAACTTGGCGATGTGCAAGGCCACGGCGTCGTGACGGCCTAGCGCCGCAGCCAGCCGATCGATGAAGTCAGCAGGCAGGTCCTCTGGGTCTAGGAGCCCTGCTTCAAAGAGTGAGAGGTCACGGGATGTGACTCTCCCTACGCGCTCTGCAGTCTCTATGAGCGACATCCCTGCGTGGCGGCGCAGAGACTGCCAGAACTTGCCTGCGGCTCTCAGGTAACCCGGGTGAGCCGAAGACTGTGACGGTATCCTGGCAAGACGTAGAAGGTGCTGCCGGAACCGTGGCCGAAGGCCGTCGATGGCGCGATGACCAAGATCGCCGTCTGGGTCGCTCTGTGGAGCGTGCTGCGTGTCAGTCATTGCCTTTCCTCCATTGAGTGTAGCGCATCTGGTCGGACAATACTATTATAGTGCATAAGTCCATATGCAATTGTCGATCGCAAATCCACGAGCGTGGTGGTCCTTACGATGCAAACGTGAACGACATCACCCTGGTTACAGGTCCTGAGGCGCACCAAGAGGCCGCTGGCATCAGGCAGCGGCCTCAAACGATGGGGACCAAGGCTCCTGAGTCTGGAGCCTAGCCCCCGCTTGGTCCAGAGCCCAAGCGACGGCGCAGGGCGTTGCGTGCGTTCCCTAGGCGCGCATCCAACGTGTTGCGCTTGATGCCTAGAACTTGGGCCAGCTCGTCACGAGAGAACTGGGAGACGAGCTTTCGGACTCCATCAGTTAGGAGCAACAAGGTGTGCTGCTGCTGGGTGGTGAGCTGGGAGAAGGCAGCAAGAAGGTCTGCCATGGTGGAATCGAGATCAGCTTCGGCAACGGCCTGATCCTCAAACTCGCCGTGTGGCTGCGGGAGTTCTGGCACACCGCCGCTCTCAAGAGGAACATGCCGTGCGTGTGCGGCAGACCGTCTCCGCCGATATCGCCGGATGACTCTCTCTGCTATGTCGAAGACGAAGTAAGGATCTAGGTTGTCGAAGGTGCCGTGGTTGAAGTGGTGAGTTCGGAGGCCCGCGCCAACCGCATACCAGATGTCGTCAAAAGCTTCGAGGGCCTCCTCCTCGCCGGCTGCGAACTCGTCGGACTCCGGCCCCATGTCCACGCAGACAGGACATGGTCCTAGCCTCTTGTAGACCAGGTCCCACACTTTCTCGGCGTACTCCTGCAGGATGCCACAGCCCTTGTGCGCCAGTTCAGCGCAGCTGCCCCCGCGCGGTAGACTCTCGGCCAGCTCTGTCGAAGCGGTGTAGCGACGAAACTCGTTGACCAACCTAGGCTCGGGCTCCGAGCCCGAGCCCTCGCCGTGGTCGCCCTTGGTTCGGTCACTGCCTAAGTGGTCGACATCGCCCCCGCTCGCTGGGCTGACTGGCATGGCGCCCGCCTGAGATGCCAGGTCACTGACCATCGATTCTCTCACCGACGCGGGACCGCCTCCGAAACCCTTGGTGCCAGCGCCTCCTCCGCCGGTCCCCTCACCGCCT
>CAYOSF010000002.1:0-342558 GCA_964406605.1 uncultured Dehalococcoidia bacterium
GCCTCCGGAACCCTTCGTGCCGGCGCCTCCTCCGCCGGTCCCCTCACCGCCTCCGGAACCCTTCGTGCCGGCGCCTCCTCCGCCGGTCCCCTCACCGCCTCCGAAACCCTTGGTGCCAGCGCCTCCTCCGCCGGTCCCCTCACCGCCTCCGGAACCCTTCGTGCCGGCGCCTCCTCCGCCGGTCCCCTCACCGCCTCCGAAACCCTTGGTGCCAGCGCCTCTTCCACCGGTCTCCTCACCGCCTCCGAAGCGGAAGACGCCCGTGCCCTTCGGGCGGTTCCCACCTCTCACTCCGCGTCCCATCGCTTCCTCCTTTCGACTCACGTCGCGTTCACCCATAACCGGTCACTGAGCGACGCCGATCTGAGAGCGAAAGGGACAGAACCCCATGATTAGTGTGTGATTGTATCATGCTGAGCCTCTCAGCGACACTCCCTCGTCAGGAGTGGAATCGCCAGGGATGCGACGGAGCTCCTGGAAGTAGTGGCACGCGGGCCCAATCGGCACCGCTCTACATGAGGTCCCGTCGAATCCGGTCCAACGGACTGAACGACCGCATCTTCTCCCGCACGTCGCTGTTTAGGAGGTGGAGATAGCGGGTCGTGGTGGTCACGCTTCGGTGCCGGAGGATGCGCTGAACGGTGTGCAGGTCGCAGCCGTTGGCCAGCAGGCGTGTCGCTGCCGTGTGCCGGAGCAAGTGAGGGTGGAGCCGCTCTACTCTCGAGCGTTCGGCGAGACGCTGGATCATCGACTTGATGCCTTCGGCCCCTAGCCTGTCTCCAAGCTGACTCACGAAAAGTGCCGCCGTGCCGTTTGCGATATAGGGTCGGAAGTGCTGCGCGTATCGACGCAGCACCTTGCTTGTGAAGGCGCCGAAGGGTACCCACTCCTCGCACCGGCCCTTGCCCAGGACGCGCACGAGGCTCTCCTGAAAGCGGACATCGCCGAGGTCCAGGTTGGCGACCTCGCTCAGTCTGAGGCCGCAATCGACCATGAGTGAAATGATCGCGGCGTTGCGGCAGCCTCGGTCGTTGATGAGCGGCAAGTGCCGGAACAGCAGGGCGAGTTCCTCGTCAGTGAGCACCTCCAAGTCCTTCTGGCCGACCTTGGGCAGCTCGATGCGGGCAGCCACGTCCTCTTCCAGGTAGGCTTCGTGGTGGAGCCAGGAGAGGAAGGTCCTGATGGCGCGGACGTGGTCGTGCAATGTCTCGTCGCTCAGCGGACGGCCGTCCTGCTTGCGGCGGGACCTTAGGTGGGACTGGTAGGCGCGGACCCGCTGGACCGTCACGTCGCGCAATCTGGCGTCGGGGCCCAGGAAGCCGCTCAGGCCGGATAGGATGTCCGAGTACCAGCGGATGGTGCTCGGCGAGTGATTGAGGCCGTCGTGGTACTGGAGGTACTCCTCGACGACGCTGCCAAGGTGGATATCGTCCTTGTTCACGGTGTGCCAGGTGACCTTGCGTCGGGTTCGTGCAGCCATTGTCCTCCCTCCTCGTTCGGAAGTCTCTGACTGCTCGGCACGAGGCCATCTGACCGGAAAAAACCAGAGCATCTGACCTTACGGATCCAGATGCCCTGAAGCCCCTGGTTTCGAATCTGGAGCGGGAGAAGGGACTCGAACCCTCGGCCCTCTGCTTGGGAAGCAGATGCTCTGCCGACTGAGCTACTCCCGCTCCGCTCGATCATAGCACAGCGAGAGGCTCGCTACACGAGCGGTCGGAGTGTGGTAGAAGGTTGCAGTTCAGAGCGTCAGCGCGAGGCTACTGGTAGATGACGATCGAGGGGCGCGGGTCCAGGCGGAGGACTTCCTCCTCCGACATTAGGTCCGGATCGTGGTCGAAGAAGAGCTTGATCGCCGCGAGTGACGCGTAGGAGCGCGCGGCGTACCGCTCGTAGGCGGCTCCCTTGATCGCAGCGTCGCCGAACCCGTCCATGTCGATGACCAGCTCTACGCCCGGACAGCGCTGGATCGTCTCACCATCAAGCACCATGCTGTCGGCAAACTGGTGGACTATCAGCAGCTTGGGCGGCAGGGACTGCTCCCGCACCAACTCCTGAATGATGGCCTGCGCGCGCTCAATGTCCTCGGCTTGGACGCTGCCGAGGTCGACGCCCGGCACCTCGTCAGGCCCGACCGCGAACTCAGGGTCGATAGCGAGGTGGACGTTCTCGTGGCGGAGGTAGGGCAGCACCTTCTCTACCTCCGCCTCCACCGAGCTCCGGCCGATCTGGAGATCGAGGAACAGCAGCATCCCTCGCTCTTCAGTCAGATCCAAGTACCGACGCACCAGCGCGTCATCGGCATACTGGAGATAGAGACCGTTGTCCGTCGGATGCGACTGCGCCACCGCGTACACCAGATGGAGCGCGGGCACGACGCCCGTCGCACCGTTCAGCCGATCGTAGCGAGCGGCTTGCTCCTCAAGCTGCGATGCCACGGTTTCCGGGTCGCCCGCTCCCAAGATCCCCATCGTCGCGGTGTACGGACTGCCGTAGTAGCTGATGATCTGGCTGTTCTCGATGACGGAAGGCGCGAGTGTGGCGGCGAGTGTGAGATCGGCGAACCGGTCGCTCGGCCGGACGTTGAGAAGGGGTGCGAGCATGTCTCCCGGGTAAATCGGCGCGAGAGCCTGTGCCGGGGACGTAGTACTCGCCTTCCCGAGCGAACCGCCCTCCGTAGCCGGCAGCGTGGACGCGTCCGCCCGCTCGCTGCTGAGGCCGGGATCGGTCAGTGTGCCCAGCGCGATGATGGCCGTCACCGCGCAGGCGAGCAGTAGCATGAAGCGTCTCTGGGCGCCTGCCATGTGCATGCTGTGCTTGGACCCCGTCCACCGAGGTGAGCCTAGCTTACCGTAACGGACGGCCTGTTGTCGATAGTGCTTTGGCGGGACGAGGGAGGTAGGCCCGATCAGATCGAGCCGGCTCGCAAAGGCGCGGGCGCGTGACGGCCTGCGGCGCCGGACGTCGGTCGGAGACTCTGGCTAAGAGACGGCAGGGTGGGAGGGGGTTCGGGCGCCGGTGGAGGGGTCGCTACTGACGCGGATGTCGATTAGGCGCGCGCTCGGATGTCGTTCCAGCGGGCAAGGGCCGCGCCTACGACAAGGAAGACCGCGCCTCCCACGCTGAAGATGATCCCGTTGCGAATGGGCGCCCAGGTTAGCTCCTGACCCAGCGTCAGGAACTCGCGCGTCAGGTAGTCGTCGACGCCGTCCGCGGCGAGCCGGAAGATGAAGCGCACGGCCACGGCGAGGATGAGAAACGGGGCCGCGGCCAGGAGGGCGCTCAGCCCCACGCCGACCAGGCGGCCGTAGCCGCGGCCGGCCGCCATCAGGCCCAGCGCCAATACGGCGGCGGCGGCCGCCAGAGCCATGGTCAGCACGTTCAGAACGTGGTGCGGGTCCGGCCGCAGGAAGTCCATGCCGCCTCGCACCGCCCCCTGGGGCGAGAAGAAGCTGACTTCGCTTGCTCTGTCCTCCTGCAGAAGGCTCGCTCCGTCCTCGTAGAGCAGGTCTGCGGCACGCGTCAGCAGCAGCGCGCGGAACGACTCACGGTCGGCCGTCCCGATCTCCTCGGATGTGAAGGTGACCTCGACGGGGAAATCGGGCAGGGTGACGTTCTGGCCCGGCATCTCCGGCGCCTGCTGCTGGAGCGTCTCGAAGTGATCGTTGAGAAAGGCGTCGACCTCAGTCAGGATGGCGATACTGTGTCGCAGGCTGCGCTTGGCCGCGCTCTCCGACGTGATGTTGGCGAACGAGAGGGCGAAGAGCAGAAGGGCCAGATCGACGGCAAGCAGTGCGCCGAGCAGCCATTTGGCGCTGCTCCGCCATCCTGCGCGGTCGCCGCCTAGCGATGCTCTCTGTGGCAGGCCGGCGGTCACCTCGGGCGGCGGCGCGGTCTCGGTTGGGCTCTCAGCGGGTTCTGTGTCGTATGTCACGGCTGTTCCAGGTGCACGACCAGTGTGCGGGCCACGCGGTCATGGATCGCGCGCCGGTCGGTGTCGACGAGCACGGCAACAAGGCTGGCCACGGGCGAGACGAGGCAAAGCAGCACGAGCGCCAGCGTGACCACGAGCACGATCTGGTTGAGCGTGAAGGAGACGACGAGTAACGAGAAGATGGCCCAGATTGGGAGCAGGAAGGGATGAAAGAGGAGCGGATGCAGCCCAAACCAGCGAAGCAAGGCGCTTCTCATGTTCAATGCCGGGCCGCTCTCCCTCACGGTCTTGATGCCGATGACGTACATGCCCGCCGTCTGGCCGCGCCAGCGAAGCAGCGCCACGTTGAATGCTGTCCAGGTCAGCAGTGTACCGCCCAGAAACACGGCGACCGAGGCGTAGTAGGCGGAATCCGGCGCGTCGCCCCGCCCGAGGTCGCTGGTGAAGAGCAGCACGGAGCCGCCGATGACGAAGAACACGAGCACGAACGCCAGGAGCACGACGGAGTCTACGAGGTAGGCGGAGATGCGGGCGTTGAGGCGCGCGACGGGTCTGGCCGTCGCCCTGGATGATCCGGCCATCCGTGATTCTGCGCCTGCGGGCTTCGAGGTGGAGACCATCCGGGCCGATTATAGCACGCAAGGCGCGCAGGCAGACCCACGCCCGTCAAATCGCCTCTCCTGACTTGCTACTCGCCGCCATTTGTGGCAGTGTTGCCCTAGCGTCGCCGGCCGGGCTAGGAAACGGTCGGCGGCCGGCGAGGTGCATGCGTGGAACCGTCCCCCGAGGAGATGCTGAACCTCTACACCCAGATGGTCCGCTCCCGGGCCTTCGAGGAGATGGTCATCTCCCAGGTGCCGCAGGGCAAGGTGCCGGGGACGTGGATGAGCGGCATCGGCCAGGAGGGCGCCGTGGGCGCGGTCGGCCAGCTCCGGTCTGACGACTACATCACCTACACGCACAGGGGCGCCTACTGCTTCATCTGCCGCGGCAGCGATCCCGGGAAGCTGCTCGCCGAGCTGTTCGGCAAGCGGACCGGGTACTCCAAGGGCAAGGGCGGTAGGCACATCGCCGACCTGGAGCACGGCGTGTTCGGCAAGAGCGGCACCATCGGCGGTCACGCCCCCATCGCCGTCGGCCTGGCGACGGCCGTCCAGATCAGGGGCGGCGACCAGGTCGTCATGTCGCTCTTCGGGGACGGCGCCAGCAACCGGGGCACCACGCACGAATCGATGAACATGGCCGCGGTGTGGAACCTTCCCATCGTCTGGGTGTGCGAGAACAACGGGTACGCCGGCATGAGCCCGGTCTCCATGTCGACGGCGGCCAAAGACATCGCCGACCTGGCCGGATCCTACGGGATACCCGGCGTGAGCGTGGACGGCAACGACGTGCTGGCCGTCTTCGAGGCGGCGCGTGAAGCGATCGCCCGCGCCCGGGCCGGTGAAGGTCCGTCCCTGATCGAGTCGAAGACGTATCGCGTGCGGGCGTTCGCCGAAGGTGCGGCCGACGGGCGCGACCCCGAGGAGATCGAGGCCTGGAAGAGCAGGGACCCCATCGAGTCGTTCCGCCGCCGGCTGCTTGAGCGCGGCCTGCTGACGGACGAGCAGGCGGCACGTATCCAGGACGAGGCAGAGAAGGAGATGGAGGCCGCGCGCGTCTTCGCGGAGGAGAGCCCCTTCCCCGAGCCCCAAGAGGCCTTCGAGGACCTCTACGCCTAGCGCCATGCGAGAGATCAACGTCACTCAGGCGGTCAACGAGGCCCTTCGAGAGGAGATGCGGCGGGATGAATCGGTGTACGTTCTGGGCGTCGGACTGTACTGGGGCTTCGGCGGCCCCGGCCCGACCACCGGCTTGTTGGAGGAGTTCGGCAAGGCGCGCGTCCGGTCGGCGCCTCTCAGCGAACCGGCCCTTACTGGTTCCTGCGTCGGCGCCGCCATGGCCGGCATGCGGCCGGTGGCCCAGCTCGGCCTGGCCGACTTCGTGTTCTGCGCCCTGGACGAGATCCTCTCTAAGGCCGGGAAATGGCGGTACATGCACGGTGCCAACGCCGGGATGAAGCTGCCCATCGTATTCCTGGAAACGATCGGCGGCTATACCTCCGGCGCCCCTGAGCATTCCCAATCCCCGCTGGGTCTCTACATGCACGCGCCGGGGCTCAAGCTCGCCGTGCCCACCACTCCCTACAACGCCAAGGGCCTGCTCAAGACGGCGATTCGCGACGACAGTCCTGTCCTCTTCTTCATGCACAAGCGCGTCATGGGAGAGCAAGGGCCCGTGCCGGACGAGGAGTTCACTGTCCCCTTCGGCGAGGCCGAGGTCCGGCGGGAAGGGAAGGACGTCACGGTCGTCGCCACCGCGTACATGGTGTCGCTGGCGCTGCGGGTGGCCGAGGCCCTGGAGGAACGGGACGTCAGCGTCGAGGTCATCGACCCGCGCACGCTGGAGCCGCTGGACATCGAGACCATCGTCGGGTCGGTGCGCAAGACCGGGCGGCTGGTCGTTGTCGATGAGGACATCGAGCGCTGCGGCGTCGGGGCGGAGATCGGCGCGCAGGTGATGGAGCGCGCGTTCGATGCCCTAAAGGGCCCGGTTGTGCGGGTCGGCAACCCGAACCTGCCGGTGCCCTACAGCCGTCCTCTGGAGCAGGCGGTCCTGCCCTCCCGCGAGAAGATTGAGGCGGCCATTCTACGCTCGCTCGGCACACCCTCCTAGCCTGCCATTACGCCATCCGCCACCACGTGCCCAACCGCGGGCCAGCAACGGGCAGCGGGCGTGAGGAGAACCACGCTTGTGGTATGATCCCGGCGTCTGGTGGTGCTGGACACCGCAGGCGGGGAGGTAGGTTCTGCACGTGGGTAGAACCCTGCTGGGTCTGAGCGTCTTGACGGCGGCTGTGGCGCTGGGTGCCGCCGCGATCGTCGGGGTCCGGGCGCCCGAAGCCAGCTTGCATGTCGAGGCGACGGACAGCCCCGTGGACTTCGCGCTCGCCATCGACGGTGTCTGCGACACGAGCGGCGGAGCCGTCGAGTGCGGCATTCTCGAGAACACGGACTTCGACGTGTCGGTGAGCCTAAAGGACATCTCCGGTGCCGGCAACGGTGAGTACGACGCGCTGGCGGTGACGATCGAGTACAACGGCGCCCTATCCTCGAACGGCGTCCTCAGCGCCGGCTCATGGCCGGACTGCTACTACGAGGCGACGGAGTCCGGGACCGGCTTCGAGAACGTTGGATGCGTGAGAGGCGCCGGCGAGCCATCCTCGACCTACACCGGCGTCGTGGTGACTGGCAGCTTCCACTGTGCTCAGGGCGCGGGCGTGCTCGGCCTGCTGCACGGTACCGAGGACACCGTACTGATCGATTCCAAGGGGGCTTCTCTGGTCGACAGCGGGATCGACTCCATCGTAGTCAATTGTCAGGCGCCCACGCCGACTCCCACCGAGACGGCGACGCCCACCGCGACGGCCACGCCCACCAAGCAGGCGCCGCCGGGCGATACCGACGGCGACGGCTGCCCCGACGCGGACGAGAACGGCCCCGACGAAAGGCTGGGAGGCCGCCGCGACTACCTCAATCCCTGGGACTACTTCAACCCCACAAATGACGGCCGGAACCGCGTCGACGACATCCTGGCCGTCGTGGATCACTACTTCCTGCGGGAGGGAGAGCCGGGCTACGACGGCGGCAAGTACGACCGGAGCCTTGTCGGGCCCGACGAGTGGAACCTGGGCCCGCCCGACGGCCAGGTTCTCGTGGATGACATCCTTCACGCCGTCTACTCCTACTTCCACGACTGCGGTGAGGGGATCGTGAAGCCGACCCCTACGCCGACGCCGTGAGCTAACTGGACGTCGGGCGGGAGTTGGACAACTCGAGGAACCACACAGCCACGCACGGACCCTGTGCGGGCCCGCGGCGGGGTTACACCCGTGCTATGATCTGATTGCCTTGTGCTGGTTTGGTTCGCAGGCGAGAAGGTGCCGTGTGCGAATAGGACGAGTTCTGGCCATTCTGCATGCCCGGTCGGGTGCCCGCGCCGGCCTGGGGCTGGCCGTATTGGCGTTGCTGGCCGGCTTCCTGTGGACGGCCGATCCCGGACCCACCCAAGCCACCGATTCGATCGCGCCCGAGGACATCGGCGGCCGTATCGCTGCGATAGAGGGACCTCGCTACGGGCTGGGGACGGAGGCCGAGAAGGCGAAGCTGGCCTCGGTGGCGACCTACATCCACGACGAATTCGAGGCCCTCGGTCTTAGCGTGCAGGAGCAGCCCGTGACCTACCAGGGAGAGACCTTCCCCAACGTTGTCGGCTCGCTGGCCGGCACGGTCTGCCCGGAGACCTCATTCATCGTGGGCGCGCACTATGACACTGTCGGCGGCTCGCCCGGTGCCGACGACGATGCCAGCGGCGTGGCGGGCATGCTCGAAGCGGCGCGGGTGCTCAGTTCTGAGTCCTTTCCCGCAACCATCGAGTTCGTCGGGTTCTCGTTCGAGGAGGAGGGGCTCATCGGTAGTGAGCTGATGGCGATGAAATCGAGCGCCGCCGGCAAGGACATCGCAGGTGTGCTGGTCCTGGACATGATCGGCTACTACTCCGAGGAGCCGGGGTCCCAGACCTACCCGGACGGCTTTCCGCCGGGCTATCCGGACACCGGCGACTTCATCGGCGTCATCGGGGACACCGCCTCGCACCCACTGCTCAAGACGTTCGTCGCAGCAGCCGCGTCCGCCGTTCCCGACCTGGCGACGGAGTCGCTCGGCCTGCCGCGCGACGGAGGGAGCCCCTCCGATAACTGGCGGAGCGATCACGTCAGCTTCTGGGATGCCGGCTACCAGGCGCTGCTAATCACCGACACAGCCTGGTTTCGCAACCCTCATTCCCATCAGCCGACGGATACGCTCGGGACTCTGGATCTCGACTTCGCCGCGGACGTGGCGAACGCCGTCGTTGCCGCAGTGATCGAGAGCCTCGATGACCCGGGGAGTGTTTGCGCGGGTGTGCCCACGGCGACGCCTACTCCGAAGGACCCGGACGGTGACACGGACGGCGACACCGTTCCGAACAGCACGGACGAGGACGACGACAACGACGGCTGTCCGGACACCTCGGAAGTGCAGACGGCTGTCGGAAGTGAGAGCAGCGGTGGGCGGCGGAGTCCGCACAATCCGTGGGACTATTTCAACCCGACGAACGACGGCCTCAACCGGGTGGACGACATCCTGTCCGTCGTGGAGCACTACTTCCTGACCGCAGGCGAGTCTGGCTATGACGAGAAGTACGACCGTACCTACCTGGGACCGAACGACTGGAATCTCGGCCCGCCCGACGGTCGGATACTGGTCGATGATATCCTCCACGCCGTGAAGCAGTACTTCCACGACTGCGGGGAGGGTATAGGGAAGCCGACGCCAACGGCGACGCCGTGAGCCCGCCAGGCCCTGGGCCTACACCTTCATCCGTTTCCACTTGCCGCCGCGGAAGCGGATCCAGATCAGGGCGCCGCGGACGTTCTGCTCCGCCACCGCGCCTACCCAGGCTCCCGGCGCGCCCAGTCCGAAGGTCCCCGCCAGTATCCACGCCGTGGGGATGCGCACGAGCCAGGCGGTCACGGTGAGCACCGCGAAGACATAGCGCACGTCTCCCGCGCCCCGCAGAGCCCCCGACAGCGACGCCCCCAACCCCATCATCGGCAGCGCGAGCGCGAAGATGCGCAGCAGCCGCCCTCCCACTTCCACGACCTCCTCGTCCTCTACGAAGATCGCCACGATCTGGGGTGAGAACGCCGCCATGATCAGTCCCAGACCAAGCATCGTGACCAGCGACCACTTGCGGGCCTCCAGCGCCGCCCGCTCCGCCAGGTCGGGCCGTTCCGCCCCCAGGCACTGGCCGACGATGGCGGTCGCCGCCGTTCCCAATGCGAAACCGGGCACGATGCTCAGCTCCAGGGCGCGTAGAGCGAGCGTGTGTGCCGCCAGCGCGGCAGTGCCCAGGCCTGAGATGACCCGGGAGTAGGCGATAAACGCGATGCTGAACTGGAACTCCTCACCGGTGACGGGCAGCCCCACGTTCAGCAATCGCTGGCACTCGCGTCGCCCTGGGATCAGGGTGCGGTCGAAGCGAAGGCGGACGGGTGACAGCCGGCTGGCGAGGACCGTCACCACGAGCATGCCGCCGAGGGACGAACCCGTCGCGAAGCCGATGCCGGAACCGAGCACCTGGAACTGTGGCAAACCGAACACCCCGCTGATGAGAAAGAACGCCACGAAGGCGTTGACGGCGTTGACCGCGATCAGGACGAGCATCGGCAGGACGGTGTTGCCCAGGCCGCGCAGGCAGCCGTTGGCGGCGTACATGACGGTGAGGAGCGGGAAGCTGAGCGAGGCGGCGTGTATGTAGTCCATGCCGAACGCCTTCGCCTTGGGCTCCAATGCCATCAGGTCGAGCAGGGGTCCTGCCAGCGGCCAGAGCACGGCGGCAGCCAGACACCCCCAGGCGAAGGCCAGGAGGAGAGAGGCCCACATGGAACGCTGGATCTGCCCGACGTCACCCGCTCCGGCGTCCCGGGCGACTATGGCCGTGGCGGCTATGTCGAAGCCCCAGGCGGCCGACAGCACCATCCAGAAGAGCAGGAAGCTCATGCCGATCGCGGCAAGGCCGTCGTCGCCTACGTAGCGGCCCACCAGGAGGGCATCGACCGCGCTCAGCAGTGAGATGGAGATCCGCTCCGCCACGACGGGCGCCGCCAGGCGGAGCACCGCGCCGGTCATGCCACCCTCCAGGTTCGCCGTGATGGGGCGGTATATGGGCGTCGGCTCAGGCTCGATCGTCAAATGGGGTCTCCGGCATCCCGGCTCGGCTCAGCATAGCACGGGGGTTGGCAACGGAGGCAGCGTGTCTTCTGCCGGGAGCGCCTTCGCGCGGGGTCCCGCCTGCGTTCCGCGGGCGGAAGCTAGATGTCGAACTCGATTTCGAGCTCTTCGCACATCTGACGCAGCGACTCGACCACGCTGGGGTGGAGGGGAATGCCTTCGGCTCGGCGTCGCTGCTCCATCTCGTGCTCCGGATCGCCGGCTAGTTGGATGCGGTCCACGCCGGGCACGCGCGGCGTGGCCTTGAGGTGCTCGGCCATCCCGTCCATGAGAGCCTTGAACTCGTCGACCGGCGTGAAGGCGTCGATCCGAAGGGCGCCGTAGCCGTGGTTGTAGGTGCCTTCCGGCAGCCCGCTGAGCTTGCCGCCGGAGAGCACGCTGCAGAGGATGTCTATGGCGACGGCCAGGCCGTATCCCTTGTAGTCCCTCAGGTCGTGCGTGCTGCCGAGAGGAAGCATGGCGCAGCCGCCTCGAAAATAGGCCGAGGGGTCCGTGACCGGATTCCCATCGCCGTCGATGGTCCAGCCCTCCGGGATCGGTTCGCCTCGGCGGGCGGCGATCTCCAGCTTGCCGACGGCCGCGACGCCGGTACACATGTCCAGGACGAACGGCAGCCCGCTGGTCGGTGCGGCCACGCTGATCACGTTGATGCCGATTGTGGGCTTGCTGCCGCCCGCGGGCGCCATGACCGGCCCGCCCGTGGTCATGGCGATGCCCACCATGTCGTGGGGAAGGGCCATGATGGAGTAGTTGAAGCCCGAGCCGCAGTGGGTGCTGTTGCGCACCGATACGAAGCCGGCGCCCGTGGCCTCTGAGCGGCGTATCGCCTCGTTCATCGCCCGGTGTCCCACCACGAAGCCGAGCCCGCGGTCGCCGTCTACGACCGCCGTCGAGGCGGTCTCGCGCACGATCTGGATGTTTGGGTGCGGGTTGACGGCGCCGCGCCGGATCCCGCCGACGTAGTACGCGGCCAGGCGTGCCACGCCGTGGGACTCGATGCCGCGCAGCTCGGTGTGGACGAGCATGCCGGCCGTGATGCGCGCGTCCTCCTCCGGGACATCCATCTTCGTGAGGGCGCGCGCAACGAGTTTCTCCAGCCTCTCGTGGTTGACCAGCTTCTCTTCGGCCATGGTCCTCTCCTCACCTTATGATCGAGTACTCGTGGGATTTCGCCGTCATGAACTCCAGCAGGGCCGGCGTGCCGTTCTGGGTCTGCTGGATGCCGCGCTGGATCGCCGGAACGATCTCCGACGGCTCGGTGACTCGCTCGCCGTAGCCGCCGAACGCCCGCGCCATGTCCGCGTAGTTCCCCGAGATGTTGGTGCTTCCGTACTTCTCGGTGGAGACCGGCATGACGGGCAGCTCGACGGCCATGGCGAAGTTGTTCATCAGCACGGACAGGATGGGGATCCGTTCGCGCACCGCCGTCTCGAAATCCATGCCCGTCATCCCGATCGCGGCGTCGCCCCAGACGTTGATGCACAGGGCGTCCGGCCTCGCCAGCTTGGCGCCCATCGCCAGGCCCAGACCGTAGCCGAGCTGCGTTGTCTTCCCCCAGCCGATGTAGCTGAGGGGAGTGACCGGCTGCCAGAACGGGGAGATCTGATCTCTCGGGCCCCCGGCGTCGTGGGTGATGACGGTGTTCTCGAGATCGACGGTGGCCATGAGGTCCCGGATCACCCGGTACGGCGAGAGCGGCGTCTCGTCCGAGTTGAGCTTGGGCGACCATTCGGCCATCCACTCGGCGCGCACGCGCTGGATCTCCTCCGTCACCGCGTCGGCGCGTCCCCGGCCGTGCTCGCCGATCCGCCCTCGTATCTCAGCGATCAGGGCGTCCAGCGTCAGCTTGGCGTCGCCAACAAGCGCGTACTCTGCCTCCAGGTGGGCGTTGAGGTCGGCCGGGTCCAGCGTGGAATGAACGACCGTCTTGTCCGGCGGAAACGCGATGCCGAACATCGTGGCGGCGAAGCTGCATCCGATCCCGAAGATGACGTCCGCTTCCTGCAGGAAGTGATGCACCGGCTTGGGCAATGAGCGTCCGCCGGAGCCCAGTGACAGCGGGTGGTTCTCGGGAAAGGCGCTCTTCCCCTCCAGGCTGGTCGTCACCGGCGCCTCGAGCAGTTCCGCTAGTGACCGAAGGGAGTCCCAGCCCTCGGCGTAGTGGACGCCCTGGCCCGCGTAGATGACGGGCCGCCGGGCATCTACGAGGATGCGGGCCGCCTCCCGCACGTCGTCCGGATCGGGGCCGGACCTGGTCGCCGGCACCGGGCGATGCGGCGGGGGCTCCGGGACCTCTTCGAAGAAGACGTCGCCCGGAATCTCGACGATGACGGGCCCCGGGCGGCCGTTCTTCACCCGGGAGAGCGCGCGCCGCAGTGCGCCCGGCACGGCGGAACCGACCGTCACCTGCTCGACCGACTTCGCCACGTGTTGGTAGTTCAGATAGGCGTTGAAGTTGGGCGGCACGTTCGTCAGTGAGCGGGGGTATCCGCCCGGGAAGACCAGGATCGGTACCGACTCGCTGTAGGCCTGGGCGATGCCGCCGAACGCGTTCTCCGCGCCCGGTCCGTTCTGCATCGCGAAGACCCCGAACCGCTTGCCGGAGTTCAGACGGCTGTACGCGTCTGCCATGTGGAGTCCGGTCCGCTCCTGCCGCACGATGATGGGACGGATGTCGGCCCTTGCGGCGAACTCGAGGATCGGGTTCACCGGGTAGCCAACGATGAACTCCACACCCTCCTGCTTCAGGATTTCGACGACGGCTTCGACGACGCGCATCGGTTCCTCCTATCTCCCCGTTCCGGCTGCCGGTTGCGCCCGCAAGCCGGTCGCCGGTTGGCCGGACTCATCGGGCGGCACGGCCTTCCCCGAGCCGGACGCCGCCGGCCCGGTTCCGGCGTTCACGAGAGACCCGCGGCGCGCGATGCCCATCTCAGAATGGGCTGGGACGCACGGGCTATCGCGTAGCAGACCCTCGTCCCCCAGTTCTGGCATTTCCACCTTCAGGGATCAAGCCTGACGGCTTCGCATGCAGGCCGAGCCGGGGAGAAAGAAGAGGCCGCCGGGCGAATCCTTCGCCGGGCGGCGCAACGGGTGAACGATCACCCGCTGCATAGACAGCCTAGCAACCGGGGAAGGCCGCCGCAAGACGGGTCTGGCTGTGGTAGCGTGCCCGTTGCCGCGCTCGGAGGGTGGTGATAGCCTGGGGACAGCGGCATCGGCCGTGCGATCATGCGCCGAACGGTAGCCCGTTGGGAAGGCTGGCTCTTCGTCGCCCTGACGATGTGCGTCTGCCTCGCCGGAGCCTGGGCGATCTCCCTGGCGATCCCCCTCCCGTCGCCCAAGGAGTTCAACTTCGGCCACTGGGAGATGCGGCACCTTCCGGACAAGTGGGTGTACCTGGCGGGGCGGCGTCTGCGCGGCGGTCTTTCGGGGGAGGAAGAGGACGAGCGGCTGGGCCGCTACTTGGTGCTGAGTGCGCGCATCCGGACGATGGAGCGCAGCCTCGGCGGCACGGATGCGCCGTCGCAAGATCTTCTTGGGCGCCTGCGTCATGAACGCGACGGCCTGGAGAACGACGTGGAAGCGATCATCGAGGGCCGGCTCACGTCGGTGCTCGAAGAGACCGGTCTCGAGTCGTCCCTGCCGCTCTTTCCGGACGCTCGCTGGGTCTTCCCCCCGGTTGACGTGGAGTTCAACGCGCCGCCGCTGGTGCTCAACGTCTCCCGGCGAGACCGGATCGAGCTCGTCGAACAGCGGCCGCTCGAACCCGGGTTGTCGCTACAGGACGTGGAGGTGCTGGAGCAGACCGCGGAACGGGACGGCGAGCGCTCTGCGCTCGTGGAGAGCATCTCGGGTGTCGCGACGTATCCGAGCATCGTGGCGTCGCGGGGAGACTACGAGCTGCTGGTGGAGACCGTCGCGCACGAGTGGGTGCATCACTATCTGTTTTTCAAGCCGCTCGGCCGGCGCGCACTGGCCAATCTGGAGCTGCAGACGCTGAACGAGACCGTGGCGGACCTCGCGGGGCTGGAGCTGGCGGCGCTCCTCGTGGAGCGATATCCGCTGGCGCCGGATGCTGCTTCCCAGTTGGAAGCTCTCTCGCCGCCGGAGCCCGCCGTCGATGTGGATGCCGTGCTGCGCCGGCTGCGCATCGACGTGGAGATGCTGCTCGCTGCTGGGAAGGTCGAGGACGCGGAGACGCTCATGGCGCAACGCCGGCAGGAGCTCGCTGACGCGGGCGTCGTCTTCCGCAAGATCAACCAGGCGTTCTTCGCCTTCCGCAGCGTCTACGCTGGAAACCCGGCCTCGATCGACCCGGTCGGGGGGAAGATCGAGACTCTGAGAGAGCGCATGGGCTCCGTCGGCGCCTTCCTGCGGGCGGCGTCCCGCCTGACCAGCGAGGCAGAGCTGGATGCGCTGCTCGCGGGGCTGAGCCGCCCTTCGTCGTAGCACCGCCGAGTGGTCAGGGCGGCTGGTCTATTGCAGGAGTATTCGTGGCGCCCCGGCCGGGGAGCCGCGCCGAGGGCACCACCGGACGGCGTCGCAGCGCGTCACGGCTCCAGTTGATATGGAACGCCGATGATGACCGTATTGGGCCGGTGGATCAGGGCGCGCTTCAGGCGGAGCGCCGACTGGTTGTGGAGGGGACCCTCCCAGAAGTGGGCCGGCACGAACTCCGGCAGCACGACGGTGATGGGCGCGCCGGGATCGGCTCTGTCGAGCGCGTCGATGTAGGTCAGCATGGGTCCCACGTAGGAACGGTAGGGAGACTCGATGACGACGATGGGCGTCTCTGGGATCGTGTTCTCCCAGTGCTCCCTCAGCGCCTCCCCCTCCTTCTCCTCGTCGGTGAGGTGCACGGCGGTGACGTTCTCAGAGATGGAGAGCGCGAAGTCCAGAGCCCTGAGCACGGCGCGGTTCACCTCGTCCACGGGCACGACGACAGCGGGACCGTGCGGGGTCTTCTGGCCTGGAGCCGGAGCGGCCGGCGGCGCTGGCGGCACCTCCAATTGCTCGTGGACGCTACGGTAGTGGGCGTGAATGCGGCCGAAGACCAGCGTCAGCAGGGCGATCGCGCCGACGGTAATCCAGGCGCCGTCGATGAACTTCGTGACCGTGATGATGACGGCGACGACACCGGTGGCCAGCGCGCCCGTGGCGTTGACCAGCATGCGCCTTCTGGCGGCCGCGGTGCCCTCGCGGTACCAGCGAAGCGTGAGCCCGATCTGCGACAGCGTGAAGCCGATGAAGACCCCGACGGCGTACAGCGGGATCAGTGCGTGCGTCTCGGCCTGGAAGGCGACGAGCAGGAGGATGGAGGCGATCCCGAGGACGATGACACCGTTGGAGAAGGCAAGCCTGTCGCCTCGGAAGGCGAACTGGTGCGGCAGCACTCGGTCCCGCGCCATGACGGACGCCAGCGTCGGAAGGCCGGCGAAGCTGGTGTTCGCCGCCAGGATCAAGATCAGCGTCGTGGTGCCCTGCACGGTGTAGAAGAGCGCATTCTTGCCGAAGACGCTCTCCGCCACCTGCGCGACGATCGTTTTCGTCTCTGACGGGGTCACGTCCACTTGGTGCGCGAGCACCGTCAATCCCAAGAAGAAGAAGGCCAGGATGGCGGCCATCCAGGCCAGCGTGATGTTGGCGTTCCTCGCCTCGGGCGGCTTGAACGAGGGGACTCCGTTTGACACCGCCTCGATGCCGGTGAGGGCGGCGGAGCCCGACGAGAAGGCACGGAGAACGAGAAAGAGCCCCAGCGTATGGGTTCCCGGCTCGATCGCGTCGGGTGGAGTGCCGGATTCCAGGTCGTGGCCGAGCGCCACGCGCACCAGCCCCGTGATGATCATTCCCGCGAAGCTGATGACGAACAGGTAGGTAGGCGCGGCGAGTATCGTGCCCGACTCCCGAACGCCGCGCAGGTTGGCGAGGGTCAGCAGGACGACGAAGCCGGCTGCCATCAGGATGCGTTGGTCGTTCAGCTCGGGCACGGCGGAGACAACCGCGGACACGCCTGCCGCGGTGCTCACCGCGACCGTCAGGGTGTAGTCGACTATCAGCGATGCCCCGGCCACGAGACCGGCGAGGAGTCCCAGGTTCTCCTTTGCCACGACGTAAGAGCCACCGCCGTTCGGATAACCGCGGATGACTTGGCTGTATGACATCGCTACGATTACGACGAGTGCGGAGATCGCCAGCGCGATAGGCACTGACGCACTGAAGGCACCGGTGCCCGCGAGGACGAGGATGAGGAGGATCTCCTCGGTGGCGTAGGCGCTTGAGGAGAGGTTGTTGGAGGAGAAGATCGCGAGCGCCTTCAGTTTGGTCAGGCGCTCTTCGACGAGACTTGAGGTGGGCAGCGGCGCCCCGACCATGATCCTCCTGAAGTCGCGCCAGATTCCCTCCGACCGCGAGCGCGGTTGTGTAGCGATCTCCGTGGTCTCGTAGCGGCCCTCGCCCAGCCTGCGCAGCGGTCGCTTGCCGCGACGGGTGAACCGAAGATAGCGTGAGCCTGGCCTTGTTCCCTTGTGAACCTCGCCCAGATCGAAGTCCGGCGTCAGCGGAGCGCGGCGGGAAGGCCGCTGGGAGCGGCCTTGGCCGTCAGGTCGAGGGCTGGTGCTTCCGCTCTGTTGGGATTGGTCTTCGCTCGAGTCCATGTACGCCCGGGACAGGGCACTCCCCCTTGCCTGGTGTCCCAACATTATCGCCCAACAGGTTAGGTGTGCGCGAGCGCCTGCGCGCGTGCGTTGGAAACCCGGGAGAGAGGATCTCTCTTGGATATCGGCCCGGGGCTATCCTCACCCCGGGGAGGAATGCCTACGGTCCGGGTGTAGCGGTGGGGGCTGCGGACGTCGGCCCCGGCCCGTCCGTGACGGCTAGATTGACGCGCACGGTGGTGCTGACTCTGCCTCGGTCCGCGTCCACCACCACGAGACGGATGAGGTAGCTTCCATGCGACAGACCGGTCGTGTCCCACATCCCCAGGGTGCCGTCTGTAACCGGAGTGGTGCTCTCAGAGATGCGCGTCCAGTTCCCTCCCTGCGTCTCGGGGAAGTACTCCAGCAGGTAGCTGACAAAGCTGTCGGAGTTCGCGCGGCCGGTGATCGTCACGGGCCCGACGAGCACGGCCGTGTCGGCGGGCGAGGTAATGACCGCTATCGGGGTGGACGACGGGATATCCGTCTCCTGCGTCTCCTCGGTTGGGGCTTCCTTCGTGCTCGCGTGCAAAGACCGGGCCCATTCCTCAGCCTGGATACGCGCCCACTCGGAAAGCCCGTCCGGCAGTGAGAGGTAGAAGCTCTCCCTAACGAACTCGGGCGGCGTCAGGTCGCTGGCGAGCTTACCGGTCCGCGCATCGATCTTCGCCTTCGTCCACCAGGTGTCCTCCGTCTGCGGCAGGGAGTGGGCGGCGAAGAGGTCTTCCTCCGTGGTGATGGGGCAGTTGGCAGTCGGCTTGAGGCCGGAGGGCACGCAGACCTTGGCCCTGGCCAGTCCGTCCGGCACGGTGAACGACTCCACCGGCAGGTCCTCGTGATAGTAGGCCATGAATTCGCGCACGGTTCCCCACGAGACGTTGGTGCTGCTAATGTCGAACATGGGGCTGTTATCGGCGTTGCCGAACCAGGACCCGAAGACGAGTTGCGGCGTGTAACCGATGGCCCAGGTGTCGCCGATCGCCAGGCTGTCCGCGTACGGCTCGCTCGTTCCTGTTTTCACGGCTAGGGGCTGCGCGCCGATCGAGAAGCCGCCGCACCCGCGGAACGTGATACAGCGGGCGCTCGCGTCGGACAAGATGCTGGTGATCAGGTAGGACTCCTGGGCGGGTGCAACGCGCACCTCCAGCGGCTTCACCTCCTCGACCGGTTGGCCGTCGACCAGGGGATAGAGCACGTTGCCGTCCCGGTCCTCGACCCGCAGGATCGAGACGGGGTCGAGTTCACGGTTGCCTTCAGGGCGGGCGACCGTCGTCTCGACGCCCTTGAGGATGCCGAGGTTCGGGAAGACGGTGTAGCCGTAGACCATGTCGATCAGCTTCACGTCCACGCCGCCCACGGTCATCGAGGGTCCCAGGTCCCGATCCAGCGACGTAATGCCCATCTTCTTGGCCTGGTCGATGACCTCCCGCACACCGGTGTAGAGGATGGTCTTGACCGCCGGGATGTTGAGGGAATTCCCCAGCGCATTGCGCACGCTGATCGGGCCGGAGTGGGGGACCGGGTTACGAGGTTGGCGCTCGGCGTCCCAGAACTGGCTGGGGATAGGGCTGTCATAGATCATCGTGCCCGGCCCCCAGCCCAGGTTCATGAACGCGGTGATGTAGGTGAAGGGCTTGAACGAGGATCCGGGAGAGTTGAGCGCTTCCGCCATGTCGTTCTGGCCGTCGATCTCCTCGTTGAAATAGTCCCGGCTGCCCACGTAGACGAGGATCTCGGCCGTGTTCGGATCGATCCCGACGGCGGCCCCGTTGTGCCCGCCTGAGCTCTCGTAGTTCGTGATCTGCTCCTCCAGGATCGCCTCGGCCTTGCGCTGGGCGTCGAGGTCCAGCGTCGTGTAGACCACCAGGCCGTCGCGGTTGAGCGCCTCCTCGCCGAAGAGCCGCTCCAGCTCCGGCCGCACGACGTTGAAGACGAAGTGCGGGGCGTTCACCCTGGCGGGCTGCAGGTCCACCCCGAGCGGCTGCGCCGCCGCCTGCCAGAACTGCTCATCGGTGATGTAGCCCTCGTCGTGCATGCGCTTGAGTACAACCTCGTTCCGCTGCTCGAGCGCGGCCTCCGGCTGGGAGACGGGGTCGTAGCAGGTGGGGCAGGCGGGGATGGCGGCCAGCAGCGCGGCCTCCGCCAGCGTCAGCTCGCTCGGAGACTTGTTGAAGTACCCTCTGCTCGCGGCTCCGACGCCGATGAAGATGCTGCCGTAGGGGATCTGGTTCAGGTACCAGCCCATGATCTGTTGTTTGGAGTACTTCTTGGTCAGCTCCAGCGCGTAGACCGTCTCTCTGAGCTTCCGGTCGATGGAGCGCTCCGTCCGTTCCTCGGGCGTGAAGTAGACGTTCTTCACCAGTTGCTGCGTGATGGAGCTGCCTCCCCGGCCTTCCAGGAATCCGGGAGTACTGCCGAACGGCCAGAAGTTCTCCCAGGCGGCGTTCGCCAGGCCGCTGAAGTTGACGCCGGGGTTGTCCATGAAGCTCGCGTCCTCGGTGGCGATGGTGGCGAGGACCAGGTATAGCGAGATCTCCTCGGCCGGTACGGGGTCGCGCAGGCCGGAGACATCGTCCAGGAACTCGTAGAGGAACCGGCCGTCCCGGTCGAGGATGCGGGCGCCGCCGCGGGGCAGCTTGGCGATCTCCTCATCGGGGGGAACCAGGTCGTCCGCGTAGCCTTGATAGATCTTGTAGCCCACGCCCGCGGCGATGCCCGCCGCGACGACCGCAAGCAGTCCCAGCGTCGCCAGCACGAACAGCCAGCGCGGCGCGCCCTTGCCGTTGCGCTTCCGGCGGCGGTAGGCAATGTATCGATGGGTGCTGTTGCTAGCCATCGCTCTCCTCCCCGGCGCAGACGCGCAACACCATGAAGTGCGAGAGGCCGAATGCCCGCAGCGCCGTTCCTTCCAGGCGGTAGAGGACACCGCGCAGCAGCGAGGCGACCGCGCGGCTGCGGGCGGCGATGTTATCGAAACCTGGGTAGACCTGCGTGTGCCTCACGACATCCGCGGGCAGCCCGGCTGCCAGGCGGCGCAGGCTGCCGCTCGTGTAGGCGCGGACGTGGGGCGCCAGCCGGCGCCGCAGCGCGTCCGGCAGGTAGTTGACCAGTGGGATGTTGCCGAAGACGTAGCGCTTGCCCAGGTAGACGCCGTGCGTCTCGAAGGGATACAGGCGGTTGGGCGCATAGATCGCCACATGGCCTCCGGACCGCGTCACGCGGCATGCCTCCTGCAGGGTTGCGGCGTCGTCCCGCACGTGTTCGATCACCTCGTTCAACAATACCACGTCGAAGGAGCTATCCGCGAACGGCAACCGCTCGCTCTCGGCGACCGAGAGGCTGCCGGGCGGCCCGCGCCGCACCCGGGCCGGGTCGACGTCGATGCCGTACACGTGGTCGGAGAGCTCCTGGAGCTTGCGCACGTAGGTGCCGACGCCGCAGCCGACGTCGAGGATGCGTGCCCCCTCCAGGCGTATGTAGCACCGGATGAGGTCGAGGCGGCGGTCCTGCCCCGCGCGCCAGACGAAACTGGGCCTCCCGAGAGCGACCTCGTCTCCGGCTAGCTCGGCTGGGGCTTCTGCCATGGTCCTCATTTCCGCCCCGCTGCCCTATCGTAGCATCGCGAATTGTCTCTCACAAGAAGTCTATCAGGAGGGCCGCGTACCCGTTATGTGTCGGTGGCGCATCGTGTTATACTCGCCTGCATACCGTCGAGCGCGGCTTCCACCAGCCCCAAACTGGCCGGAGCGTCGTACGTGGTGCTTCCCTCGACGGAGTGAGGTCACCCAACACCGGACGCGCCCGCGGGCACATCATGCCGAGGCATAATGAGAGTGTTGACTGATGAACGCCAGATCTGAGTCCGTTTCCTCGGGCGAACTCGCCGGACTGCGGGCCTTCGTCGTGCGTGTCGGCTGCTACGCCGGTCACCGCTACCCGGAACGGCCCCAGTGGGTGGAGATGGAAGGCGAACGGGTGGAGGTCGCGGCGGTGGACAGCGAATGGCGTGAGGAAGAACGGTTGGGCTACCTGGTCACGCTGGGCGACGGCAGACGCCTCCTGCTCTACTACGTCCTGGACGAGGACATCTGGTCGGGAGCCGTGCTCGCATGAGGGACGACGATCCTATGACGCATAGGGGCGCCATCTCCCAGCACGTGCAGGCGCTTCCGGCCTCAGGCATCCGCAAGTTCTTCGACCTGCTCGCGAGCATGGACGACATCATCTCCCTCGGCGTGGGTGAGCCGGACTTCGTGACGCCGCCGCTCATCCGGGACGCCGGGCTCCGTTCCATTGAAGAGGGTCTCACCCACTACACCTCCAACTACGGCCTCATCGAGTTGCGTCAGGCTATCGCCCACCATCTTCAGCGTCTCTACGACGTGGAGTATGACCCGGCGACGGAGATCATCGTGACGACCGGGGTGAGCGAGGCGATCAACCTCGCGATGCTGGCCATCATCGACCGGGGAGACGAGGTGCTGCTGGCCGATCCGAGCTATGTCGCGTACATTCCGACGGTTGTCCTCGCAGGGGGAGTGTCCGTGGCGGTACCGACCAGCGACGAGCACGATTTCAAGCTACGGGCCGAGGAGCTTGAGGATCGGGTGACGCCCCGCACCAAGGCGATCCTCCTTGGCTATCCTTCCAACCCGACCGGGGCGGTGATGGAACGGAGCGACCTGCAGGCGGTGGCTCAGGTAGCCGAGCGGAACAACCTCTTCGTGGTCTCCGATGAGATCTACGACCGCCTGGTCTACGGTTTCGAGCACACCTGCTTCGCCTCGCTGCCCGGGATGCGTGACCGGACACTGCTCATGGGGGGCTTCTCCAAAGCATATGCCATGACGGGCTGGAGGCTGGCGTTCATCTGCGCCCGGGAGGACGTGACGGAAGCGATGATGCGCGTCCACCAGTACATCACCATGTCCGCGCCGACCACGTCCCAGTACGCCGCCCTGGAGGCGCTCCGCAGCGGCGAGGAGGACGTGCGCGGCATGGTGGCTGAGTACGACCGCCGCCGGCGCATGGTGGTGCGGGAGCTCAGGGCCATGGGCCTCGACTGCTTCGAGCCAAGGGGCGCCTTCTACTGCTTTCCGTCCGTCGAAGCTACCGGCCTCTCCGACGAGGTCTTCTCCGAGCGCCTGCTACGGGAGGAGAAGGTGGCCGTGGTTCCGGGCTCGGCCTTCGGTCAGTTCGGCGCCGGCCACGTCCGCATCTGCTATGCTCAGCCCTACGACGTGCTGGAGGAAGCGCTCCGCCGGATGCGCAGCTTCGTCGACCGACACCGGGCGGCGCCGAAATAGGTGGAGGCTCTGAAGAACGGGCGAGCCGTGCAGGGCCCCGCGGCTGTCTAGGTTTCCGGCGTCTCTGTCGGGCCGGCCGGGGCCTCGTCGGGATATCGCAGCCAGTTGCTGGCCGACCAGCCGTCGTACCCCTCCAGTTGCCACCACTCGTACCCATCGATCTCTACCGGCCCTGAGCTGATGGTGACCGCCGTGCCGTCGTCCAGGCAGGCCACCTCCGGCGCCTGCGTGCCCGGTCGTTCTCGGACGCGCAGGCAATCGTCCGTTCCGGCGACGAGCACCGACGCGCC
Source organism: uncultured Dehalococcoidia bacterium (assembly GCA_964406605.1). Taxonomy (GTDB): domain Bacteria; phylum Chloroflexota; class Dehalococcoidia; order DSTF01; family RBG-16-68-14; genus CAYOSF01. The sequence goes on from CAYOSF010000002.1 coordinate 23,098, forward strand.
CACTTCGAGCGGCCAGGGGATGCCGGGCACGGGCGGCTGGTTCGGGTCGCGCTCCTCCATGTGCGCCAGCGTCCAGGTGTCACCCACGCGCTTCAGGATCATCAGCCGGGTGTACTCGGAGAAGACGGGTCCCAGTTCATAGGCGACCATGCCATCGCGCTCACTGCGAAAGCGGGCGCACTGCTTGCCGACGTCCTCGGGGCGGCGCGCGTCGTCGCAGTTGGCGACGAAGCCGACGGCGAGCCGGTTCTCCACCCATCGGCGGAGCGCTTCCTCGGGCGGTATGACGGCCTCCGGCGTGGCCTCCGGCGTGGCTGTCTGCTGGCCGTCGTTCTTCTCGTTACCGACGAGGCCGCACGCAACGCCCAGAGCGGCGCTGATGACGAGGAGCGCGAGAACCAGGGCGGGCGCAAGCGGCCTCCTAGCTCGGTTCCGCATCTCAGGGCTCGTCGAACTGGTCGAGGCACGCTGCGTTCTGCTGCCGCCAGCGGAGGAACTCCACGTGCGCCTGCTTGCCGCCGGCGACGGCTGTCAGCGAGGAAACGGTGACGGGCCGGCCGAGGTGGTCGGTAATGGCGCCCCCGGCCTCCTGCACCAGGAGGATGCCCGCGGCTATGTCCCAGGGGAAGAGGAAGTGGTGCAGGAAGAGGTCGTAGCGTCCGCAGGCGGCGTAGGCCAGGCCCAGCGCGGCGCTGCCCGGTATGCGAACGCACTGGACGCCCGGGAAGAGCCGGTGCGCTATCTGGAGGGCGGCGCTGCCGCGGCGGTCGTCGTACCCAAGGTCGATACCCAGGACCGACGCCTGCACCGTCGGCTTGATCGAGACCTGCGCGGGCCGATCGTTGACCCACGCCCCACGGCCGCGTTCCGCCCAGAACGCCTCGTCGTGGTTCGGATCGTATGTGACGGCGACCACCGGCTCGCCGTCCCTGCAGAGGGCGATGTTGACACAGAAGAACGGGATGCCGCTCATGAAGTTGTGCGTGCCGTCCAGCGGGTCGATCACCCAGACCCAGCCGGCGGTATCGGTGTCCGCGGCCGTCTCCTCCGACAGAATGCGGTGGTCCGGGAACTCCTCCAGCAACGTCTGCTGCAGGTAGGCCTCGATCTCCAGGTCGGTCTGTGTGACGAAGTTCCCGCGGCCTTTGACGCTCACTTCCTGCGGGCGTCGAAGCCGGGAGATGATCCGTTTTCCGGCCTCGTGTGCGCACGTTCGCGCCACCTCGAGTGCGGAGCGTCCCGACGCTGCGGTGGGGCAGGTGTGTTCAGCGGTCATCGGGCTGAGCGTAGGGGCTGAGGCCGGGGGCCGTCATGGGACAGGAGGCCGGAAGCTACATCCGGTCGGGCGCGCCCATGCCCATCAGGCCGAGTGTCGTCGCCAGCACCGACTTGGCGGCTGCCACGAGCGTGAGGCGGGCCTTGGATAGCTCGACGTTGTCGTCGTCCACTACGCGGCATTTCTCGTAGAAGTCGTGGAAGGCTGTGGCCAGGTCTTGCGCGTAGTGGGGGAGATGATGCGGCTCCAGGGTCCGGGTGATGGATTCCACCAATTCCGGCAGGCCCAGCATCTTCCGGATGAGGGACAGCTCGGCCGGGTGCGTGAGGAGGCTGGTATCGCCGCCTTGTGCGTCTGCGAGCCGCTCGCTCGCGTGGGAGAGTATGCCGGCGATGCGGGCGTGAGCGTACTGAACATAATAGACGGGGTTTTCCGCGCTCTGGCGCTTTGCCAGCTCGAGGTCGAAATCAATCGGCACGTCGGCGGAGCGTGAGAGGAAGAAGTAGAGGCAGGGGTCCTTTCCTACCTCGTCCACCAGTTCGCGCAGCGTGAGGATATCACCGCTGCGTTTCGAGATACGAACGATCTCCTCGCCGCGGCGCAGCGTCACCAACTGGCCGATGATGATGTCCAGGCGTTCCGGATCGACGCCCATCGCCTCCGCGGCAAGCTCGAGCGGCCGCACGTGGCCCTGGTGGTCGGCTCCCCAGATGTCGATGACCCGGTCGAAATGGCGAATCAGGAACTTGTCGTAGTGGTAGCCGACGTCGGTGGCCAGGTATGTGGGTAGGCCGCTGGAGCGGACCAGCACTTCGTCCTTGTCGCCCCCGACCCGGGTGCCGGCGAACCAGACGGCTCCCGCCCGCTCCGCGATGAGTCCTCGCTCCCGCAGGAGTGCCATGGCCTGCTCGAAGCAGCCGGAGTCGTAGACGGTCTGTTCGCGGTACCAGTTGTCATAATGCACGCCGAGCTGCGAAAGGTCGTTGCGGATCCACTCCATCACCTGCGTTATGCCGAAGCGGCCGAGTTCCTCCGGCGGCGGCTCTCCCTCCGGCTTGAGCATCGCCTCGCCGAAGCGCTCGCGCGCCTGCTCGGCCAGGTCCACCATGTAGGAACCCACGTATCCGTCTTCCGGGACCTCCGTCTTGCGCCCGAACAGCGCCTGGTAGCGGGCGTACAGCGTGCGAGAGAAGACGTCCACCTGCGAGCCGGCGTCGTTGAAGTAGTATTCCGTCTCGACCTGGTATCCTGCCGCTTCGAGCACCCGGGCCAGCGTGCTGCCCAGCGCGGCCCAGCGACCATTGCCGGCGTGGAGAGGGCCGGTCGGGTTGGCGCTGACGAACTCCACCTGCACCTTCTGTCCCTGGCCTACGGGTACCTGGGCGAACGCGGGCCCGGCCTTCAGGATGGCGTTGACTTGCCCGGCGAGCCACTTGGCGCTCAGGTGGAAGTTGACGAAGCCGGGCGGCGCAACGTCGACCCGCTCGATGGCGTCCGAGGGCGGCAGGCGTTGCGCCAGCAGTTCCCCTATCTGCAGGGGGTTCGCTCGGGCGGCGCGAGCCAGCCGCAACGGGAGGCTGGTGGCGTAGTCTCCGTGTTCGGGACGCTGCGGCCGCTCGATGGCGATCTCGGGCAGAGCAACCGCGGGCAGCTCGCCGGCCTCCTGCGCTCGGCTCAGCGCCTCCTCCACCGCGCGGGCGATGTCATCCTTGATCACGACGCTGGGGGCTCCGGTCTGGCGCAAGTCATGGCCGCTCGAAGGGGAACTCGCCCGTGTTGGCGAGGGTCAGCAACTCCTGCACGGCGTCGCGGGCCTCTCTCATCACCTCAGGAGCATAGCCCATGCGGCGGCTGTTCTCCAAGAACTCATCCTCGTCCAGCACCTCCGGCTCACCATCGACAGGGACGCGGACGTCCAAGTCCAGGTCGATGAAGCGCACCGACTCACCGTCGTACTGGGCAGGCGTGGTGACGTTGCAGTACCAGCCTTCGAGTCCGTCACTCGGATGATCGAGTCGCATCACATTGTACCAACGGTCCGACCAGAGATGATTCCGGGTGTGGTAGGGCGTCACCCACGGCCCATTCCAGGTCTGGAGTTCCTGCCCGGCGAAGTTGAGCGTAATGAGCAGCGGTCCCTTTTCCAGTACGTACCAGGAATCGAACTCCCAATGAAGCGAGCCGTCGTACTTGGTGGAGCAGACGTGGATACGCCGGCCGATCACCCTGCTACTGTACTCCCTCGTGACCTGCCGGTACAGGCGTGTCGCCTCACGGGCGAGCCGCCTCCGAGCGGGCAAGCTCGATGAGGCCCTTGTCCGGCTGGCTGCGTGGTATAATCCCACGACCAACGGGTGGGAGGTGGTAGACATGACCCGGCGGATAGCCGCGCTCGCAGAAATCACACTAGCACCGGTTGTAGCCTTCGCGGCGATAGGCGTCGTGGCGCTGGTCCTGGCCCTCACGGCGGGGGTATTCTTCTCGATTCTGGGGGGCGGTCCGTCCGCAGCTGCCGCCCTGGAACGCCCGGAAACGTCGATCGGCGGCGAAGCTTCCGTGAGTGCTCGTGCGGCAAGCGTCGTGGACGAAGCCATGCCCCGCATCGACAGTATCCCCCAGCAGATACCGCCGATAGAATGCCCCCCGATCTGCCCACCGGTTTTGACCGTGTTCAAGGTGGTGATCAACGACAATGGCGGCAGCGGCGCAGTGGAGGACTTCACGTTGCGCATAGACGGCGTCCCGATAGCCAGTGGCCAGGCCTACTATGTCACGAGCTATGAACCACACTTCGTGTCCGAAGATAGCCCTGCCCCCTACTACACGGTCACCATTGGTGGCGACTGTGCCCCGGACGGCCGTGTAGTCGTGTCGGTGAGTGAGACAAGGGTCTGCGTCGTGACAAACGACGACGTTCCCGGTGCCTTTCCGACGTGGACCAGCACGCCCACGCCGACTGCCACTGCCACGCCAACGCTGCAGCCCGTCGGAGGGTTTGGCGCCTTTCCGGAGAGTACCGCGCCCGAGGCGTCGGGCGGCGCGGCAGGAGGCGGCGTTGGCGTAGCCCTGACCGCTTCCGCGGCATGCGGCCTCGCTCTGGGCGTGGCAGCGTGGTCCGCCCGGAGGCGATGGACAGGTTGGCCCTCGCAGTGACCGGCTCCGCTCCCCGCTGGCCGCGTGGTATGATCCCACCACCAACGGTTGGGAGATGGCGACCGTGAAACGACCAACGATCTTGGGAGTGTGGGCTCGAGCCTGGGCCGGTGTAATACTGGCGCTCGCTGTCCTTACAGGTTTCTGGGTGCTGGTAGTGCTGTTCTGGTTCGCCCGTGGGCGCGGGAAGAGCCAGACACAACCTGGTACTACGTCGAGGCGGCTGACGCACAGTACTTCACCGTGATTTTCGGCGACGGGTTGACGCCCTGTTCTGCCGTGCTGAGCCGAGAGCCGGAAGCGGTCCCGGCAACACCGGGGGCACCGCTGCGGCGCTTGGGGGGTATCGATTGGGTCGCGCTGGAGTGCGCGGAGTGACCGAGCCCGCTCCCCGCTAGCCGCGTGTCGGGTTGGGAGGCCGGCCTTTCATCCTACCTCGATAGCTCTGGGTACCTAGTTTGACGTTTCGTGGAGCAAACGTGGATACGCCGGCCGATCACCCTGCTAGTGTACTTCGCCGGTGACCTGTTGGAACAAGCGCTTCACTTCCTGCGCGAGCGCGGCGTGCTCAGACTTCTCCAGGTCGGGGTCATCTTCCAGCAAGCGTGTCGCTTCTGAGCGGGCAAGCTCGATGAGGCGGGTGTCCAGCAGACTGGCCACCCGCAGGTCGGGCAGGCCGGCCTGTCTGACGCCGAAGAACTCGCCCGGACCGCGCATGTGGAGATCTGCCTCGGCCAGACGAAACCCATCGTTGGTCTCCTGCATCAGCCGGAGCCGTTGCTGCGCTTCCATCGAGGGGCTCTCCGCCAGCAGCAGGCAGTAGGCCTGGTCCTCGCCCCGTCCCACCCGTCCGCGGAACTGGTGGAGCTGCGCGAGCCCGAATCGGTCCGCGCCCTCGATGAACATCACGGCCGCGTTGGGGATGTCGATGCCCACCTCCACCACCGCTGTGGAGACCAGGATGTGCGCATCGCCGGCCCGGAAGCGCTCCATCGCGGCTTCCTTCTCGCGACCCGGCATCCGGCCGTGGACCAGCTCCAACCGCAGTTCCGGGAATACCTGGCTGCTCAGCCGCTCGAACTCCTGCACCGCCGCCTTCGCCTGTAGCACCTCCGATTCCTCAACCAGGGGGCAGATCACGAAGGCCTGCCGGCCCGCACGGACCTGCTCACGCAGGAAATCGTAGGCGTCCTGGCGTTTGTCCGGCGGCCACCAGCGCGTGATGACCGGCTTGCGGCCCGGCGGGAGCTCGTCGATGACGGAGACGTCGAGATCGCCGTAGAGGGTGAGGTAGAGCGAGCGCGGGATCGGAGTGGCGGTCATCACGAGCATGTGAGCGGAGCGCTCTGCCCCGTCTTGCCCTCCCGCGTTCGACTTGCCGCGCAGCGCGGCCCGCTGCATGACCCCGAAGCGGTGCTGCTCGTCCACGATGACGAAGCCGAGCCGGGCGAAGGTGAGGCCTTTCTGGATCAGGGCGTGCGTGCCCACGGCGACATCGATGTCGCCGCTCTCGATGCGCTCGTACAGCTCGGATTTCCGGCTGGCCCGGACGCTGCCCGTCAATAGGGCGATGCGCAGCGGTCGACCGAGGTAGGGCGGCGTCGCCTCGGCCAGCGACTCCCTCCGGCGCGAAGATGCCTGTCCCTCGTCCGTGTCGACGCCGAAGAGTTCACAGAGCGTGCGGAAGTGTTGCCCGGCCAGGATCTCGGTCGGGGCCATCATCACGGCCTGGTGTCCGGTGGCGGCGGCGGCCAGGAGGCCACAGGCGGCGACCACGGTCTTTCCGCTGCCCACGTCTCCTTGCAGGAGACGGCTCATCGGCACGTCGCGGGTCAGGTCGTCCAGGAGTTGCCCAAGCGCTCGCTCCTGGGCGTCCGTGAGTGTGTACGGCAGGGAGCCGAGAAAGCCGTCGAGCAGCGGGCGGGCGAGGTGCAGCGCATCCGCGCTGCCCGCTTCCTGCCACTGCCGTCGACGGAGCAGGACCGAGATCTGGAGGGGTAGCATCTCATCGAGAGCGAGGCGGCGCCGCGCCTGTGCCAGCTTTTCCTGGCTGTCCGGGTAGTGGGCCTGGCGGATCGCTTGATGGACGTCCATCAGGTGCAAGCGCTGGCGCAGCGCTTGCGGGAGCGCATCGGGAACCGCGTGGAGGTAGCCGTCCAGCGCCTGCCGTGCGAGGCGGCGGACGGTGCGACCGGAAAGCCTGGTGGTTAGAGGGTAGACGGGCACCAGGCGGCCGGTATGTGTCAGCTCCTCGCCCGGCTCCCAAAGCTCCCACTCCGGGTTCTCGAACGTGGGACGGCCGTGATGAAGAGTGACGCGCCCGGCCAGGACGATGTCGGCGTTCGTGCGCAACTGCCGGGCGATGAACGGCTGATTGAACCAGACCACCCGCATCATGCCGGACTCGTCACCGATGGTGGCCTCGCTTCCCTTGCGCCTGCCCAACTGGGTCTCGTTGGCGCTCCAGACCCGAGCGCGCACCGTGGCTTCCTCGCCGGGCGCCAGCTCGGCGATGTGGCGCATACTGGCGAAGTCATTGTGGCGCCGGGGGAACAGGCAGATCAGGTCGCGCACGGTGCGCACACCCAGCTTCTCGAAGCGCGCGGCGAGGCCGGACTTGACTCCCTTCAACACGGTGACCGGTGCGTCGATGCCGCCGGCATCGTCAGTCTTCGGCGCTGCGGACCGGGCACCGGCGGATCGCTTCTGCGGCGCGGGCGCCGGCCGGCCCGCTGCGGCCAGCGTCTCGTCCAGCCACCGACGACGTTGCGGCGGGGCCAGGGCTCGGTAGCCGCCCGACGGCAAGGACCGGATCGCCTGGACGAGGGGCGATGTGGAAGGGAGTCCGTTTCGTTCCAGGATGGTTGCGAGGAAGCGATCGAGTCCGCCCATCACGGCGGTGTCGTCGTTGCCCTTGGCGCGTTCCAGTTCCAGGATCTTGCGCAGGCGATCAATCGGCTGCTCGCCGCCCGGTCGCGGCCGACGAGGTGGGCTCACCGATGCTCCCCCTTGGCATCCTGGGCTTTTCCGGGATCGCTCTTGGCGGCTGGCACCTCATCAGCGCTGACCGCAACAATCCCAACCATACCGGGACCGCCGTGCACGCCCAGGACGGGCCCGAACCGGCCCACATGCACGGGGATGCCTGGATAGCGCCGCGCCACCTCGTCCGCCAGCAAGCGCGCATCCTCGGGCGTCGTGGCGTGCACGACGGCTGCCTCCTGAACATCGCTCGATTCCTCGAGCGAGAGGCGAAGAGCCGCGTCGAGTGCCTTGCGGCGGGTCCGAGCACGGGTGAGGGGAAACGCTTCGCCGTCGCGAATGGTCAGGATAGGCTTGAGACGCAGGAGGCCGCCCAGGAACGCCTGCGCTCGGCCTATGCGTCCGCCGCGCCGCAGATAGTCCAGCGTGTCGAGCGCGACAGCGATGCGCTCGCGGCGCAATACTGATCGGGCCGACTCGGCGCAGGCCTCCAGGTCTGCGTTCTCTCGAGCGGCGCGGGCGGCGGCGATGACGGCCAGCCCCAACGCTATGGAGACGACGCCCGAGTCGATGATCTCAATGCGGCAGCGATCGGCCAGGGCTGCCGCTGCCTGGCGGGCGGCATCGATGGTGCCCGAGAAACCCGAGGAGATGTGGATCGAGAGGATGCGATCCGTCTGGGCCGCCAAGTCCTCGTAGGTCTGCCGGAACTCACCGATAGATGGCTGTGAGGTGGTGGGAAGATCGGATGACTCCGCCAGGCGGCGAAAGAACTCCTCGCTGCTCAGGTCGATGCCGTCCCGGAATGTCTCCTGCCCGAAGATCACCTGAAGCGGCACCACAGTGATATCGAGCTCTTCGACGACATCGGGGGGCAGATCCGCAGTGCTGTCCGTCACCACCCGCACCGGTCTGGGCCGCCGGACGGGGAGGAGACGGCGCAGCCTCTGGAAGACGGTCATTCTACCGAGAGGATGTATGGGTAGTGTGGTTGTCCGCCGCGCACCAGCTCGACCTCAAGATTCGGGAACCGGGCTCGCATCACGTCGGCGAGGGCTTCGGCCTCCTCGTCGCGGACGTCCTCACCGGTGTAGAGGGTGAGGAGGCTCGCGTCCTCGGAGAGCATCTGGTCGGCGCACTCCTGCGCAGCGGTCTCAATGTCCTTCGCCACCACTCGCAGCGAGCCTTCGATGATGCCGATAGCCTGGCCCATGTCGATGTGCCTGCCGTCCAAGACCGTCGCGCGCACGGCCCGGGTCACCTCCGCTGAACGGACGGAGGTCAGGGCGCCTTCCATCGCCTCGGTGGTCGCCTCAAAGGGCAAGTCCGGGTTTAGAGCAAGCACAGCGGCTACACCTTGGGGGATGGACCGGGACGGCACCACCGCTACCCTCTTTGCGGCTCGCTCGGCGGCCTGTTGGGCTGTCGCTATGACGTTCTTGTTGTTGGGCAGCACCACGACGTTGTCGGCCGGGCACGCTTCGATGGCCTCCAGGATCTCGGCGGCACTGGGGTTCATGGTCTGCCCGCCACGGACGAGGTTCGGCACACCCACGCTGCGAAAGGCGGCTTCGATCCCCTCACCCACGGCGACGACCACGACGCCGATGTCCGTCGTCATTGGGGGCGGAGGTGGTTCGTCCGAGACAAACCGCTGGATCTGGGCCTCCAGGTTGTCCACCTTGACCTGAGAGAGCCGGCCCATCGTCCGGCCATATGCGATCGCGTCGTCCGGGCGAGTAGTGTGAAGGTGTACGCGCAGCAGGTCCTCCTTGCCGACCACGAGAAGTGAGGTACCGAGCTCGCTGAGGCGCGCGCGGGCGCCGGCCGCGTCCAGGCCCCGCCCGCTCACCATGAACTCGGTGCAGTAGCCGCTTCCCCCGTGCTCGGCTTGGTGCAAGGAAGCGGCCTCGCTCCGCCACCCGGCCTCGACGGCTGAGTCGGGCGCCAGGTTCACATCGAGTGGTTCGCCGCGCAGGGACCGGAGCAGTCCTTCCAGAATGATCGATAGACCCAGCCCGCCCGCGTCGACAACGCCTGCCTCCTTCAGTACGGGCAGCAGCTCCGGTGTGCGCGCGACGGCGTCTCTTGCGGCGGTGACCGCCTGCGCGAGCGTTTCTTCGATGCTGGGCGGTGGATCGTCGGCGACCGCCTCGGACGCCTCTCGCATGACAGTGAGGATCGTCCCCTCGACCGGTTCCGAAAGGGCATCATGGGCGGCTTGCGCGGCGGCGGAGAGGGCTGCAGCCAGCGTCGGCCCGTCTGCGCGGGCGGAGCTCTCCAGGCCGGTGGCGCAGCCCCGCATAATCTGCGACAGGATGACGCCCGAGTTCCCCCGGGCGCCCATGAGCGCCCCGTGGGCGAGCGCTCCGGCCGCTGCCGATAGACCGTTCCCTCTCGATGCCGACAGCTCCTCAACACCGGCGCGGAGAGTCAGGTACATGTTGGTCCCGGTGTCGCCGTCGGGCACGGGGAAGACGTTGATTGCATTGAGGGCCTGGATGTGATGCTCCAGCAGGCGGCAGGAGTCGGTAATGAGCCTGCGCAGGAGCGTTCCATCGAGCATCGCTCCGGCACTTGCCGTCGCGGCCGCTCGCTCTGTTGGGTCTGTCCGGGAGATATCGTCAGGTAGTGCGCCCATGGAGCACGCGCGGGTTGTTTCGTACCCACAGCCCTGGTACCATTCGGTATCGCATTCTAACTTGCCCCAAATTGCCGGGGCAAGACGACATAGGAGAACGGGCGAAGCTTAATGGCAGCACGCTGCGATATCTGTGGGAAGGGCACCGCGTTCGGCCGGAACATCAGACACAAGAGCACCGGCCGGTGGCAGAGGAAGGCATCCCGCACCAACCGGCTGTTCAAGCCCAACCTGCAGCGACAGGTGGTCTGGCGCGACGGGCGTCAGGTGAAGCTTCGCCTCTGCACCCGTTGCCTGCGCACTGAGCTGAAAGCGGTCCGCTGACGCAAAGCCGGGGTCGGTAGCCCGGCACTCTCCATTCCCCAAGCCCGCCGAGACGACGTCGATCGGACGAGGGCGACCCCAGGCTGGCTCGCCTACGCTGTCGTCTGTACCTGGGCCAGGGCCTCACGAAGGGCGCGCATGTTCTCAGCCGGAGACGCCTTGTCGTTGAACACCACGGATCCGGCAACCAGGATCGACGCGCCGGCTGCCACACAGGAGGCCGCATTCCCTATCTTCACTCCGCCGTCGATCTCGATGTCAGTCGAGAGGCCGCGCTCGTCCAGCAGGGAGCGCAGGCTGCGCATCTTGGGCAGCGTGTCCGGCTGAAGCGGCTGACCTCCCCAGCCCGGCTCGACGCCCATCACGATGACCTGGTCCGCGTCGGGCAGCACGTACTCGATGGCGGCGAGGGGCGTCTTCGGGTTTAGGCAGACGCCGGCCCGGCGACCGAGGTTCTTGATCTGCGCCAGCACACGGCCCACATCCGGGCACGCCTCCACGTGCACGTTGAGGATGTCGCCGCCCGCTTCTGCGAATGGCTCCAGGTGACGCTCGGGTCGCTCGACCATCATGTGGATATCCAATGGAAGGTGCGTCAGCTTGCGTACCGCTTTCACCACGAGCGTGCCGAAGGTGATCGGGGGCACGAAGTGGCCGTCCATGATGTCGATGTGGAGCTGGTCCGCGCCGGCTGCCTCCACCGCGCGCACCTCCTCGGCCAGCCGGCTCACGTCGGCCGTGAGGAACGACGGCGCGATCTTCACGCCACGAGGCTTTGCTTGCTGCAACTAAAGGCCCTCACTCTCTGTTTACCACGACCGTCAGGTTCACGTCTATGAGACGGGCCTTTCAGGCAGGCAATCCGCCGCGCATGTGTCTGTCCGCAAGCAGCGGTCGCTGCAGCCTACGATACAATGCCTCGAGCAAACACGGGCCGGCGAGGGAGAGTCCCCGCGAGGGAAGCAGGGCGTCCGCGACGGCGCCGGACCGGCGTCGTGCCTTTGGAGGTCAGCGATGGCAATTGGCAAGCCCAGGATTCGCGAGCGCGTGATGTCGCGCAAGGATACGATCGCGCTCCTTCAGCGATCGCTCGTGGGGCGGATCGGTACCGTCGATTCGGCGGGGATGCCGTATGTCGTGCCGCTCGACTTCGTCTTCGAGGACAAGCCGCCGCGGATTCATCTCCATATCGCGCGCCAGCCGGGCCACCTCTCATCGAATCTGGGCTTCTCGTCCAAGGTCTGCTTTGAAGTCGATGATCCGGGCCCGCTCGTCGCAACGGGGGAGACGGCGTGCGAGACCGATCACGCGTACGAGAGCGCCGTCTGCTTCGGCCGGGCTCGCGTGGTCTCCGGCAAGCGGGAGAGGGGAAGGATAGCAAGGCTGTTCGTTCGCAGGTTCCTGGACCAGGCCATGCCCGACCGTTCCTACAAGCCGGGGTTGACGCTGCTGAAGACGGTCGAGTTCGTCACGTTGGACCTGGAGGTCATGACGGGTAAGCATGGCGCGGCGTTGGGCTAGCCGCCAGCCTCGGCGGGTTCGTCCTAGATGACCTGGCGCGACTCCATGACGGCAGGCTCTAGTTCTCGGTCAAGACGTGGTCGTCGTACTGAATCTCGAGATACAGCTTGTGCTTGGCCTCTTCCTGGGCGAGCGCTAGGAACGTTGCGCGAAGCGCACCTTCCTCGACTTTGGCGGCGAACTCGTTGTACATCTTGAACGCCTCCTTCTCCCTCTTCATCGCGACGACTAGGGCGCCCTGGTAGTCGAGGTCCGGGTCCGGCTTCACGTCAAGCAGGTACTCCGCGATCTTCAGGTCCGTCACCGTCTCCGGCTCCGGGACAGGAATACTCCCCTCCTTGATCGCCAGCAGTTTCGCCCTGTGACCGCGCTCCTGGCCGGCGAAGTGCTCGAAGAGCGGCCGCATACCGATCTTCTCCGTCTTCTGCGCCAGGTCGGTGTAGAAACGCTCGGCCTCCTCTTCCCGGCCGATCGCGTAGTCCAAGATCTCATCGACGGTATCAAGTGTCTGCAATCCTCTGGCCTCCTATGGAAGATACCGGCCGGCGACCCGTCCCGATCTCCGCGCCCGCTAGTTCTCGGTTAGCACACGCTCGTCGTACTCGACCTCGAAGCGCAGCTTGTGCTTGGCCTCCTCCTGCGCGAGCCCGAGCAGCGCGGCGCGCGCACTCTCGTCGTCGGTCATGGCAGCCAGTTCCGTGTACATCTTGAACGCGGCCTTCTCCCGCTTCATGGCCACGTTGAGGGCGGCTTGGTAGTCCATGTCGGGGCTGGCCTCCACCTCCACCAGGGATTCAGCGAGCTTTAGGTCCACGATCTTCTTCTCTGCCGACTGCAACAGCCTGCCCTCTTTGATCGCTAGGAGCTTCGCCTTGTGGCCCAACTCCTCATTGGCGAAACCCTCCAGCGCCTCTCGCATCCACGATTTGTCTGCGCGCTGCGCCAGGTCGGTGTAGAAACGGGCGGCCTCCTCCTCCTGGGCGATCGCGAAGTCCAGGATCTCATCGACGGACCCGAATGCTTCCATTCCTCTGTCCTCCTGTGGAAGATTCAAGCTGGTGACGTGGTCTCAATTGAACGATACCACACACGGTGTCGCTGTTGCTCCGGCCGGCGGCACGACACCCGGACGAGAGCTTGTCACCGGGTGGGGTGGGATGGCCGAGGGCCGGGTTGATTCGGAGTGCCCCGATGGCTAGGCGAGCCTGCGGCGCCAGCGGCGAATAGCCGCCGCGACCTGCCTCGGGGCGGTGCCTCCCGGCGCGCTGCGCGCCTGCAGGGCCGATGCCAGGTCCAGCTTCGACGCGTCCTCGGGGAAGAGCGGGGAGAACCGCTTGAACTCGGCTGAGGTCAGCCGTGAGAAGGGCTTGCCCTGTTCCTCCGCGTACTGGATCAGGCGGCCGACGACGTCGTGGGCCTGGCGGAACGGGAGCCCCTGGCGAACGAGATAGTCTGCCAGGTCGGTCGCCAGCGCGTAGTTCTCGGTCGCCGCCCGGCGGGCGCGGGCCGCATCGAACCGGAGCTCTGGGAGCATTGCCGCGAAGATGGCCAGCGTTTCGAGGAGCGTATCCTCGGCCTCGAAGAAGGCGCGCTTGTCCTCCTGCAGGTCTCGGTTGTAGGCCAGGGGGAGCCCCTTCAGCATGGTCAGGATCGAGACGAGCTGGCCGTGGACGCGCCCCGTGCGTGCCCGCGCCAGCTCCGCCACGTCCGGGTTGCGCTTCTGGGGCATGATGCTGGAGCCGGTGGCGAAAGCATCGGGAAGCCGGAGGAAGCCGAACTCCGCGCTGGACCAGAGCACGATCTCCTCGGCCAGCCTGGACAGGTGTGTCATGCAGATCGCGGCGGCGCCGATGAAGTCGACGACGAAGTCCCGGTCGGAGACGGCATCCATGCTGTTCTCGCACAGGCGGGCGAAGCCCAGCTCGCGGGCCACGCCTTCGCGGTCGATGGGGTGGGCGACGCCGGCCAGGGCGCCGGTGCCGAGCGGCAGCGCGTCCGCGCGCCTGCGGGCCTCGCCGAAGCGCTCGGTATCGCGTTCCAGCATCTCGAGGTAGGCCAGCAGGTGGTGGGCCAGGAGCACCGGTTGTGCCCGCTGCAGGTGAGTGTAGCCGGGCATGGCCAGGCGGCGGTTTGCCTCTGCTAGAGCCAGCAGGGCGCGCTGAAGCGCCCTGATCGCCTCGATTGCGCGGCCGCAGGCATCTTTGGCGTAGAGGCGGAGGTCGGTCGCGATCTGGTCGTTCCGGGAGCGGGCCGTGTGGAGCCGGCCGGCGGCCTCGCCGATCTTCTCGGCCAGGCGCGCCTCTACGTTGGTGTGGACGTCCTCCAGTTCGTCTCGCCAGGGGAAGCGCCCCTCTTCCATCTCGCGCCCGATCTCCCGCAGGCCACGCACGATCGCGTTGGCATCGGCCCGGGGAATGATCCGCTGCCTGCCGAGCATGCGAGCATGGGCGATGGAGGCGGTGATCTCTTCCCGCCAGAGGCGCCGGTCGACGGGCAGGGACAGTGTGTACGCGTCAACCAGGGGGTGCGTGCCTTGCTGAAAGCGGCCTCCCCACGTCTTGGCGGGACGGCGCTGTTGGGATGCGGCCTGCTTACGCGGTGTGCGGGGTTTCGCCATGGTTCAAGCGCAACGGGCGGGGTCCGCTCGTGTATGCCCTCAGCCGGTTGAAGTCTCCGGGCAGGGGACCTCCGAGCCCAGGCATGGTAGCTGCGGGAGGTCCCGTAGCTCGTCGACGACGAAGTCGGGCCGCACGCCGTCTATGTCCTCGACGATGCCGGGACGCCGGCACCAGACTGCGGTCATCCCCAACGCCTGCGCCCCGCCGATGTCCGCGCGAAGCGAGTCGCCTACCATCACCGCGTCCCCCGGCCCGACGTCGATGGCTTCCAGAGCGTGTTGGTAGATCTTGGGATGCGGCTTCATGTAGCCGACATCGCAGGAGATAGCGATCGTGTCGAACAGGTCGCCCAGGCCGATCACTTCTATCTCCTCCATGAACGCCGGCCCGCAGAACGACCGGTTGGTGACGCAACCGAGACGGTATCCCCGGTCGCGCAGAGTCGAGAGCGTCTCGATGGCGTCGCCGAACAGGCGTCGCCCGAAGAAGGGCCCGCCCAGGTTCCAGGCAGCCCAGAGGTGCTCGCACTCCTCCCGCGTGAGGTCCAGGCCCTTGTCCGCGGCCACCTCTCCGACGAGCGTCGGGAAATCGGGGCTGACGCAGTCGCCCTCGTACGCCGCCCGGTCCGCCGCTCCGATCACCATGCGGATGTCGCGCCCCAGGAAATGGAGCTCCCCTCCCGGCTCGATGCCCCAGGACCCGAGGAGGGTGAAGATCCGCCGCATCGTCTCCTCGCGCACTTTCTGCACCGGAGGTGGTTCCGGAATGTGCCACAGGGTGTTACCGAGGTCGAACAGCACCGCTTTGGGCGTCATAACGCCCTCATGCTACCGAAAGCGCCCCTTTGGGCGCTAGTCGATGGCTGCGCTGCCGCCCGCTGGACGTGCCGGCGTCTCGGGCAGCACGCCGATGGTGAAGATCTCCCGAAGCTCGTGGATTCTGTGGTCGGCCTCCTCCGCCGGGGGTGCGTCCTGGCGGCCGTTGAGCTTCCAGATCGTGGTCATGCCCAACGCCTTGGCGCCGCGAATGTCCGCCTTCAGGTTGTCCCCAACGAAGGCGGCATCATCCGGCTGGACGGCCAGGCCTTCGAGCGCTCGACGAAACGGCTCCGGGTGCGGCTTCGCCCGCCGGACGTCCGCGGAGAAGACGAAGACGTGCATGAGCGACTTGGAGATGCCGAGGGAAACAAGGTCCGGCAGGTGCACGTCCGATCCCGACCAGGTGTTGGAGACCAGTCCGGTCGGGATTCCCATCGAGCGGAGGCGACGGAGCGTGTCCAGTGTGTCGGGGTACAGTTCGTAGCCCCATGCCTCGAAACCGAGGTAGGTGGCGCTCCAGAGATCCTTGGCCTGGTCCGGTGACGCTTCGACGCCGTGCTCGGCCAGGGCGCGCCGGGCTATGGCGGGCACGTCGACTTGGTATCCGGGCTCGTGTTGCTCGGACTCGGTCGCCTCGATCCCTTGATACAGCGAGCGGACCATGGACTTGGCGTCGAACCGTTCGTCGACACCCCAACTCCGGAGGAGCGGGTTGACGCGCTCCGCCACACGCTCGTGGAAGTCCTCCTCCTTCGGTCTCCGCGCCTGGTACAGGAGCGTGTCGCCCAGGTCGAAGAGGACGGCGCGAACGGTCATAGCGCTTCTATCCTACCCGAGCGGCGGACCCGGCACGAACGGCTGCAGATTCTGGGTACCCGGCGCTCGCCTTGTTGGGCCTTTGGAACCGGTGCTAGAATGGCCCCGTCCGCAGGATGCGGGCGACGAGTGCCCCGGGGCGTACATGGACAACGACTTCCTCCTCGACTACGACGAGATCACCAAGACCATCAAGACCGCGGAAGTCATCATGATTCGGTTCGTCGTTGTCAGTGAACGGCTGCTCATCGACAACCGCTCGTCGGATGTCGATCCGCCTTTGGTGCAGGTGGTCCCGCGCGTCACCAGCATTGAGGACCGCTTTCGCGATCTCAAGAAGCTCAGGCCGCGCTTTCGTCTGCCGGAGCGGATCAACGCCATCTGGTGGCCCAAGCACGTGGATCGCTTGGTGGACCGGGGAATTTGGGACGCCGTCGTCCAGCGCATCGTGGAGGCCGGCTTCCCGGAGGCGGCCGCCCGCTGCGACGGCGTCCTCGAAGAGCTTCGGGCGCTGGAACGGCAAGAGATACGGAACGCCCTCGCCGGCGACGGCTACCAGTCGCTCTGGGGAAAGTAGGCGCGTCGCTTGAACCGCCAGCGGTTCCTGCGGCTGGTTCGCCGGGCTCTGGATGACCTACCGTCGCCCTATCGGGACTGGATGGCCAACGTGGACGTGGTGGTCGAGAGGCGGCCTAGCAGGCACCACCTGGAGGCTGGGGGCGCGGGCCCGGATGACATGATCTTCGGCCTCTATGAAGGCGTCCCCCTCACCGAACGGGCCAGCAACTACGGCATGGTCCTGCCCGACAAGATCACCATCTTCCAGGAGCCGCTGGAGCAGGAGTTCTCTCACGACGCCGACCTGGTCGAGGAGGTGCGGCTGACCGTCCTTCATGAGCTGGCCCATCACTTCGGCATCTCCGATGAGGAGATGGAGCGGCTCGGGCTCGACTGAGCGCGCGCGTGGTGGCTGGTTTCGCTCTTGTGGGTCGGCGGCCCAATTCAACGTGACGTCCGGCCGTCTGGTCGCAGGTTGAACGAGTCCGGAGCGCTCGCCGCTAGCCGCGGGCCAGGACCTTGCCGGTGGCGGCTCCCGATTGCATACCGTCCTCGATGATGACTTGACCGTTGACGACGACGCAGGCGATGCCGGTAGGATAGCGGCGCGGATCGTCGTAAGTGGCCGTGTCGGCGATCTTCTTCGGATCGAAGACCACCAAGTCCGCCCATGCGCCCGTCCGGAGGACGCCGCGATCAGCCAGCCCGAACTTGGTGGCCGGCAGGGAGGTCATGCGGCGCACCGCCTCCTCCAGCGAAAACAGGCCTTCCTCTCGGACGTAGCGGCCGAGGATGCGCGGGAACGTCCCGTACAGGCGGGGGTGCGGCTTCCCCGTCGGCGACGGGATGCCGTCCGAGCCGATCATGCACGTTGGGTGGCTGAGGACGCGCCGTACGTCCCCCTCCTCCATGATGAACATCACGGCCACCACAGCGTTCTCCTCTTCCTGGAGCAGTCTGCTGGTCGCCTCCTCCACGGGCAGGTCCATCATCGCCGCCACCTCGTCGAGGCGTTTGCCCTCGTACTGGTGCTGGTGCTTGACCGAGGCGATGAGGACGGTGTTGGGGTCCATGATGCGCGTCACACGGCCACCCCCCGCCAGCGCTCCCAGAGCCGTGCTGCCGGCGGTGTAGGGATAGGCGTCGATGGTCACATCGACGCCTCGCTCCCGCGCCCGCTCGATGAGCGGCAACGACTGCTCGGTGAGGCCCCAGTTCTCGCGCCCGCTGGCCTTGTGGTGCGAGATCTGGACGGGCACGCCCCCTTCCTCTCCGATGCGGATGGCCTCGGCTACCGCCTCCAGCAGACCGCCGCCCTCGTTGCGGATGTGGCTGGCGTACAATCCGCCGAAGCGGGCGACGACGCGGGCGAGTTCGATCAACTCTTCCGTTTCCGCGAACATGCTGGGCGGGTAGATCAGCCCTGTCGACATTCCCACTGCGCCCGCGGCCATCCCTTCCGCCAGGTGCTCCTTCATGACCTTGAGCTCGCGCTCGCTGGGCGCTCGGTGCACCCAGCCCATGGCGACCACCCGCAGCGGGCCGTGCGGCACGAGGAAGGCCGCGTTCACCGCCGGCTGGACTGCTCGGACCGCATCATAGAACTCGGGCAGGGACTGCCAGGAGAACTCGCTGACCGGGCCGAGGATGCCCTCTACACCCATGCGGTAGAACTCGCGCACGCGCTCGTTCGCGGGTGCCGCGCCGGCGCCGCAGTTACCGCAGACGACGGTCGTCACTCCCTGCGCGACCTTGAAATCCAGGCCGGGATTGCTCAGCAGCGCGACGTCGTCGTGGGTGTGGACGTCGATGAAACCCGGTGCGACGGCCATCCCGCCGGCGTCGATCACGCGCTCCGCGTCGCCCTCGATGTCTCCCAGAGCTGCGATGCGGCCGTCGGCTACCGCGATATCGCCCGGCCGGGCCGGCGCACCGGTGCCGTCGATGATGCTCGCGCCGCGGATGAGGATGTCGTATTGGGCGGGGCTCATGGCGTGCGCCAGCCTATCGCATCCGCGCGTTCTGCGGCAAGCGGGCAGGAGAGGCGGTGGCGCGTGAAGCTTGTTGAGCCGCTAGAATGGTCGCAATGAACGGAGACGCCTGGCAACGGGTTCGCGCTGCAGGCCTGCGATGCTCGGCCGCCGTGGTGGCGCTCGCCGTAGTACTACTGCTGTCGTCCTGCGGCGGCGACGGCGGCACGGACGGCGGGGCGACGACCACCGGCCTGCCCACTCAGGCAGGGCGGATCACCGTCACCATATGGCACTCCATGCCCGACCCGGCGCGCGGGGCGCTGCAGCGTATGGCGGAGGAGTTCAACGTTGCTCAGACGCGATACCAGGTGGTGCTCATCTACCAGGGAGACTACGCGGAGTCGCTCAACAAGCTCATCAGCTCGGTCCGGTCCGGCGACATGCCCTCGGTCATTCAGCTCAGCGATGTCTCGACGCAGATCATGATCGATAGTGGGGCGATCACGCCGGTGCAGCAGTTCATCGACGAGGAAGGCTACGATCTCTCCGATTTCGATCCGAAGGCGCTGGACTACTACAGCGTCGACGGCACCCTCTACTCAATGCCGTTCAACCTGGCGGGCCCCATCCTCTACTACGACCGCCAGGCGTTCGAGGACGCCGGCCTCGATCCGGACCGGCCTCCTGCCACGCTGGACGAGGTGCGCGAATACTCGCAGAAGCTCCTGGTGCGAAACGAAAAGGGTGAGGTGACGCGTACCGGCATCTCCCTGGAGATCAGCGCCTGGTCGTTCGAGCAGATGCTGGCGAAAGGCGGCGCGCTGTACGTCAACAACGGCAACGGTCGAGATGGACGGGCCACCGAGGCGGTCTTTGACGGCGAGGTTGGGATCGACATCATCGAGTGGTGGAATGCGATGGTGGAGGACGGCCTGGCCTACAACGCTGGCACGGACACCACGGACGCCATGCTGAAGCTCGCGACTGAGGAGGCCGCCATGGGCATCGCGTCCTCGGGGGCGCTGCGCGCGCTGATCGGGGCCGTCATTCTGGCGGGGCGAGACCCGGCCCGGTACGACACGGGGCCGATGCCCGGCCCGGAGAGCGAGGATGGGGGCATCATCCTGGGCGGCGCCTCGTTGTGGGTCCTGAACGGTCGGCCGGAGGAGGAGCAGCAGGGCGCCTGGGAGTTCCTGAAGTTCACCGCCGAGCCGGAGCAGCAGGCGCAATGGCACTCCGACACCGGCTACCTGCCTTGCCGGCTCTCCTCCTACGACCTGCCCGAAGCCGTCAAGGCAAGGGAAGAATATCCGCAGTTCGAGACTGCGGTCCAGCAGCTCCGGGCATCGCCCGATAACCGGGCGACGCAGGGGGCCTTGATCGGGGACTTCGGCCGGGTCCGGGACCGCGTGGTGGAGGCGTTCGAGCGCGTGCTTGCGGGCGGCGCCGATCCGGCCCAAGAGCTGCACGCGGCCGCGGCCGACGCCACGGACATCATTAGGCAGTACAACCGGACCGCTCCCTAGGGTAGGCGCTGGCCGGCGCGATGCGCGCGGGCGGCGCACGGACGGTTCCACCATCCCTGTCGGCTTGACCCTCTGAGTTCGCCGCCGATATAACGATACGGCCGGCGGCCCCCGTTGCCGGCAGATGAGACGGTTGTCTTCGGAAAGGGGTGGAGTTCATGGAAGAGGTAGTTCTGGTCAGCGGGTGTCGCACCGCCATCGGCCGACTCGGCGGCGCGTTCCAGAGCTTCTCCGCCTCCGACCTGGGGGCGGTGGTGATCAAGGAGGCCGTGAACCGGGCGGGCCTGGCGCCCGACCAGGTGGACCAGGTGATCCTGGGCTGCGTGGGCCAGGTCATGGAGGACGGCTATATAGCGCGACACGCCGCCGTCAAGGCCGGGCTCCCTATCGAGGTGCCCGCCTACACAGTGAACCGCATCTGCGGCAGCGGCCTGGAGGCAATCAACACGGCGGCCCGCTGGATCGAGACCGGGGACGCCGCGGTCGTCGTTGCCGGCGGCGCTGAGAACATGACCATGATGCCGTACTACGTCCGGAACGGCCGCTACGGCTACCGGCTCGGCCACGGCGAGCTTGAGGACGGCGTGCAGCACCTGCTGGGCGACCCCTTCAGCAAGCAGCACATGGGCATCACCGCGGAGAACCTGGCCGAGAAGTTCGCCGTGGGCCGGGAGGAGCAGGACGAGGTCGCTCTCCGCAGCCAGCAACGGGCGACAGCCGCCATCCAGGAAGGCAGGTTCAAGGACGAGATCGTGCCCGTCGAGGTGAAGGCGGGACGGGAGACCAAGACCTTCGACACCGACGAACACCCGCGGGCGGACACTACGATCGAGGCGCTGGCGAAGCTGCGTCCGGCGTTCAAGGAGGGCGGCGTGGTGACCGCAGGCAACGCGAGCGGCATCAACGACGGCGCGGCCGCCGTGGTCGTGATGAGCCGTGCTAGGGCCGATGAGCTGGGCGTCAAACCCCGTCTCCGCATGGTCGCCCGCGCCGAGGCCGGCGTGGACCCGTCGATCATGGGCAGCGGCCCCATCCCGGCCGTCCGGAACGTGATGGCGAAAGCGGGCATGAAGGTCGACCAGATGGACGTGGTGGAGCTGAACGAGGCGTTCGCTTCCGTTGCCGCGGCTTGCAGCAACGAACTCGGTTTCGACGTGGAGAAGACCAACCCGAACGGGGGCGCTATCGCCCTGGGCCACCCCATCGGCGCGACCGGCGCCATCCTCACGGTCAAGCTGATGTACGAGCTGGAGCGCCGTCAGGGCCGGTTCGGACTGGTCAGCCTCTGCATCGGCGGCGGCCAGGGGATCGCCACCATCTTCGAGCGCGTGAGCTAGCGCCCGGACCCACTTCGGACGCCGCGGCTCTCCCGTCAGCGGGCGGAGCCTCGCCACGCTGTCCGGGCGCCCGCCCGCACCCTATTCTTGCGACTCTAGAAGCCTAGCGCAGAAGCGCTGACCAGGAAGCTACGGCTTCCTGCCACCCCGCGCCCGCCGAGCCGGGCGGCAGGCTATGGATGAGGCCGGCGTCGTACTGCAGGATGAGCGCCGCGTCGACGGCGTTGATGGAGCCGTCCTCGTTCACGTCCGCGCTGTCCGGGTTGAGCAGCGCCTCGATGAGCCGGGCGTCGAGCTGCAGGATGAGCAAGGCGTCGACGCTGTTCACGGAGCCGTCGTCGTTCACGTCGCCCATGTCCTTTTGGGGCGTCGGTGTGCTGGTCGGCGTGCGCGTCGCCGTCCGCGTCGCGGTGTTGGTCGGTGTATTGGTGATGGTCGGCGTGTTCGTGATCGTCGGCGTATTGGTGATGGTCGGCGTATCCGTGATGGTCGGCGTGTTCGTGATGGTCGGTGTGGCGGTGGCCGTCGGCGTGGCTGTGGCGGTTCCCGTCGCCGTGTTGGTGGCCGTCGGGCAGCCTTCCGTCGGGCAGGGCGTCACTGTCGGCGTGTTGGTAGGAGTTGAGGTGATGGTGGGTGTGGCGGTGGCCGTTGGCGTTCCCAAGGGGCAATCTTGGTTGGGGACGGGACTGGTCAAGAAGGGGAAGAACCACACTTCGCCATAGATCTCGTCGCCGAGCCCGCCCATGTTGGTGAAGTGCTGCGGGCCTGTCGCGTCGCCCCACCAGTTACTGGTCGCGCTGAGCACTCCGTCTCCTTCGTTGCTCGCGCCGTAGCCGGCGGTGTTGCCTTGGATGTTGTTGCAGTTCACCGTCGCGCTGAGGGCCGACGTGCCGGGCTGCACGTGGACGCCGGAGGAGGCGCCCGTGCTGTTGGTGATGTCGTTCCCCTCGACGTTGATGGAATCGAGCGTGCCTCCCGTCAACTCCTCGAACTGGATGCCGTCAACGTTGGCATCGAGATCGTTCCGGTCGATGAGCAAGTTGACGATCTCGGCGTTCGCTCCTTCGGCCAGGACGTAGACCCCGCGCTCGGCGCCGCTCACGCTGTTCTCGGTGACGGTGACCCCGGTTAAGACGGCGTCGTAGTCGCCCGTTGAGTCCAGGGCATAAAGCTCGATCCCCGAGCCCGTCAGGGAGCCGGTGACCGTGTTGCCCTCGACCGCTACTTCCAAAATCGTGTGGCCGTTGACCGCGTCTGCATCCGCCCGGATGGAGATAGCGTCAACTCCGCCGTCGATTTCGTTGTCCAGGACATCGGAATTCTGCGCGTTCGTCAGCTCAATCCCCACGGAGTCCACGTCATAGATGTCGTTGCACTCCACCACGACGTTGTTGTGGGTGTCCCCTCCGGTGTTTTCCGCGAGGACGGCGTCCCCGGTCAACGCGTGGAACTCGTTGTACTGCACGGTGAGATTAGCCGTGACGGCGGTACTCGACGCCGTCACGCCGTCCCCGTCGTAGTCGGTGATCTCGAATCCCTCGATGGTCACGTTGTCGACACCGGCGGCAAGCGTGATCGCCGAAGCGGTGGCTCCGCCGCCATCAAGGCTCGGAGCATCGACCCCGGGGCCGGGGCAGCTATCGCCTGGATCGCCCGTCAGCGTGAGGCTCACATCGACCGTGAGCTGCTCGGTGTAGGTCCCGGGGGCCACTTCGATGGTGGTGCCTGGCGTGGCGTCGACGATCGCCGCCTGGATGGTACAGTACGGCGACCCCGTCACGTCGCTGCAACCAACGTCCTGATTGTCCACCACCAGCGGTGTCACGGCAGCTGTCGCCTGGGAGAGCACGACGACCGTGACTGCTCCTGCCAGCGCCAGCGACGCCAACACCGATACAGCTATGCCCGCTACGATCCGTCTGAGTTGCATTGCACACCTCCCTTGCCCGCGCCGCGCTGGCCCCAGTTGGGCTTACTGTACTCTTGCCTACTCGCTTTGTCAACTCACTAGGGCGGCGCGTTGCGTACCGCCCCCGTACGCGGGGTTTCGCTTATGCCCGCCGGCCTCCTCCCGTGCTAGAATACGGTCTGCGATTCGCGCGAATGCAAGGAGTGTGCCGCTATGCCTACCGCCCTCATCACCGGTATCACGGGCCAGGACGGCTCCTATCTGGCTGAGCACTTGCTGTCGCTCGGCTACAACGTGTTTGGGCTCGTGCGCGGACAGGCGAACCCCAAGCGACCGCTGGTGGAGGCCATGTTGCCCGACGTCAAGGTCGTGGAAGGGGACCTGCTGGACCAGACGTCCCTCATCAACGCAGTGCAGCGGGTCCAGCCCGACGAGGTGTACAACCTGGGAGCGATCAGCTTCGTGCCGCTCTCCTGGAACCAGGCGGAGCTGACGGGCGAAACGACGGGACTCGGCGTGCTGCGCATGTTGGAGGCGATCAGGCTGGTGGCGGGCGCCACGCCGTCGCGCTCCGCGAAAGGCCGAACTATCAAGTTCTACCAGGCGTCGAGCAGCGAGATGTTCGGCAAGGTACGGCAGACACCCCAGAACGAGGGCACACCCTTCTATCCGCGCAGTCCGTACGGTGTGGCCAAAGTGTACGGACATTACATAACGGTCAACTACCGCGAGAGCTACGGCCTCTTCGCCTGCAGCGGGATCCTCTTCAACCATGAATCGCCCCGCAGGGGCCCGGAGTTCGTCACCCGAAAGCTCAGTCTCGGAGCCGCGCGGTGCAAGCTGGGAAAGCAGCCGGAGGTCGTCATGGGCAATCTGGAGTCGCGGCGTGACTGGGGCTTCGCCGGCGACTATGTGAAGGCAATGCACATGATGCTGCAGCAGGCCGAAGCGGATGATTACGTCATCGGTACGGGCGAGACCCACTCGCCGCGCGAGTTCGCCGACCTGGCGTTCAAGGCGATCGGCCTCAACTACGAAGACTACGTACGCACGGATCAGGAGTTCATGCGTCCGGCGGAGGTGGACCATCTGCTTGCGGACGCGACCAAGGCGCGCGAGAAGATGGGCTGGCAGCCGTCCGTGACGTTCACTGATCTGGTGCAGATGATGGTGGAGGCCGACCTCGAAGGGCAGAGGAAGGCGAGCTAGACGAGAGCAGCGCGGCGCACGAAGTGTACCCGCCCCGACGGCAGGGGCGGGTGCTCGATTCCCGGAGGTAGTTGGTGGCCACAGAGATCCTGTCCGGCCTGTATCAACTGAAGGTCCCGATCCCGAATAACCCGCTCGGCTGGGTTCTTCCCTACCTCGTTCCCGGCGACGATGGCTACACGCTCGTCGATTCGGGCTGGAATACGCCGGATGCCTTCGCCGCTCTCGAGAGCGAGCTGGGGGAGGTGGGTGTCGCCTTCGACGACATCAAGCGGCTGGTGGTGACCCACGTCCATCCCGACCACTACGGGCTCGCCGGCCGGATCAAGGAGATATGTGGCGCCCAAGTGATCATGCACCAGCGGGAGCGAGACTTCATCCGGAGCCGGTACTGGGAGCCTGAGCAGCTCCTGGATCGCATGGCGCCGTGGCTCATCGAGAACGGCGTGCCGCCGGACGAGATGCCGGACCTTCAGCGATCATCGATGCCGGCGCGGAGCTACGTCGTGCCGGCGGAGCCGGATGCCATCCTGTGGGGCGGCGAGACGCTCGATTTCGGCCTCTACAGGTTCGAGGTCTACTGGACGCCGGGCCACTCCCCCGGCCACGTCTGCCTCTACGAGCGGACCCAGC
Source organism: uncultured Dehalococcoidia bacterium (assembly GCA_964406605.1). Lineage (GTDB taxonomy): Bacteria > Chloroflexota > Dehalococcoidia > DSTF01 > RBG-16-68-14 > CAYOSF01. The sequence continues at coordinate 48,392 of CAYOSF010000002.1, forward strand.
GCATCATCCTGACCGGCGACCACGTCCTGCCCACCATCACTCCCCATGTCAGCCTGCACCCGCAGCAGATGGGCAACCCGCTGGGTGACTACCTGGCTTCCCTCCATCGGCTCGAACCGCTGGAGGTTGACGACGTGCTGCCCGCCCACGAGTACGCGTTCAAGGACCTGTGCGGCCGCCTTCGGGAGATAGTCCACCATCACGAGGTCCGGCTCGAGGAGATGCTCGCGATCATCGGCGACAACGGAGCCACGGCGTACGAGGTCGCCGCGGGCATCGTCTGGACGACCGGCACGTTCGATACCTTCTCGTACTGGATGCGCCGGGCGGCCATCAGCGAAACGCTCGCCCATCTGGAGTATGCAGTCCAAGCGGGAAGGCTACGCCAGACCCGCGCGGACGGTATGGTACGTTACAGGAAAGCGCGCCACTCGCCGTGAGGTCCGCCGCGCTGGCGCTGCCAACAGTGACCCGGCTGGGGTGGTCCCTCAAAGGAGCCGGCGCTCTCCGGACCGCGCTGCGCTCGTGGCGGACAAGCTCGTGGCCCTGGGGAAGAGAGCGCAAACGTGGGGCTTGCCCAGGGTTCGCCCAGCGGTCTAGAATGCGCGACGCGAGCGCGATCCTAAGGCGCGCCTACAAGGAGGTTGGGGTATGGCCTACGAGGAACAGTTGGCGAAGGTTTGGATCTTCTCGAAGCTGGACCGGTCAGACCTCCAGCGCATAGCGAAGGCAGTGGTGCCGCGGCAGTACAAGAAGGGCGAGACGATCGTCTCGGAGGGGGAGCAGGCGGTCGCCTTCTACACGATCACCAGCGGCAAAGTCGAGGTCACCAAGGGAGGCCAGCGGCTCACCACAATGGGACCCGGAGGCTCCTTCGGCGAGATGGCGCTGCTTGACGGCCACCCCCGTTCTGCCAGCCTGGTGGCGGTGGAGGACACGGAGTGCCTGGTCATGACTCGCTGGGACTTCACCGCTGAGCTGCGCACAAACCCAAACATGGCCGCTGCCATGTTGCCTGAGCTGAGCAAGCGGATCCGGAGGCTGGAGGGCGAAGAGATCCCCTGAGAGGCGGCCTAGGCCAGCAGGGCCAGCGGGTTCTCGAGGAGACGGCGGATCTCGTTGAGGAACTGCGCCCCCTGTGCGCCGTCCGTTGCCCTGTGGTCGGCGGAGAGGGCGACCTTCATCAGCTCCCCGGCCGTCACCTGACCGTCGCGAACCACCGCTGCCGCTCGCACGGCGCCCACGCCCAGGATGGCCGTCTGCGGGGGCTGAATGATGGCGACGAGGCTCTCTACTTCGAACATCCCCAGGTTGCTGACCGTGAAGGTGCCTTCTGAGTACTCCTCAGGCTTGAGCTTGCCGGACCTGGCCCGGTCCGCAAGGTTGCGGCCGGCCTGGGCGACCTGAATCAAGGTCTTGCTCCCGCAGTCGAGGATGGCAGGGGCGATCAGGCCGTCCTCTAGGGCGATGGCGACGCATACGTTGATCGCCTGATGCCGGCGGACCTCGCCGTCCACCAGCCAGGTGTTGAATGCGGGATGGCGGGCGAGGGCAACGGCCGAGGCCTTGACGATCAGGTCGTTGATGCTGACGTGCGATTCCTCGTCGGACGCGCTGTTGATCTGGCGGCGCAGGCGCTGCGCCTCGGCCATGTCGACGTCCAGAGTGAGGTAGTAGTGGGGTGCTTCGCGCTTGCTGAGTGCCATGCGCCGGGCGATGGCCTGCCGCATGCGGCTCATCGTGACGGCCTCGGGGGCAGTGGCCGCGGGCGTTGCCGGCGGCGGCGCTTCGGCTTGTGCGGTAGGTACCTGCTCCAGAGCTGCCTCGACGTCTCGCAGAACGATGCGGCCGCCGGGTCCGGTGCCCTGCAGTTTCGCTAGGTCGATACCTTGCTTCTGGGCGAGCTTCCGGGCGACGGGCGAAGCACGGACCCGGCCGTCGCGCGACGCTGCCGTCTGAGCTGCCTTCTCGCGTTCAACCTCGACGTGGGGCGTCGCGGCCTCCGGTTGCACGGCCTCGACTGTCCGGACCGTGACGCCGGCCCGCTCGTACTGGGAGATGTCGTCGTCGGGCGCAGCGATGATCGCGATGACGGTGCCGACGGCCAGCGTCTCGCCCTCGCCGGCCAGGATCTTGCGGAACGTGCCCGACTCGAACGCCTCTATCTCGACGTTCGCCTTGTCGGTCTCGATCTCGGCTATGATCTCGCCCCGTTCCACGCTGTCGCCTTCCCGCTTCATCCAGCGGATGATCGTGCCTTCCTCCATCTCGGCGCCCATCTGGGGCATGACAACTTCTGAGATCACTGTCGTCCTCCTGGGACCCGCCCTCGCACGGCGAGGTGCGTCTCAGCCTCCATCTCGTTCTACATCAGGCCCAGGGCCGCGTCGACGATCTGCTGCTCACTGGGCAGCGCGGCCCGCTCCAATTCCTTCGCGTAGGGCATCGGCACGTCCGCGCCGCAGACTCGGGCCACCGGGGCATCGAGTTCGTCGAACGCTTCCTCCATGATAGTGGCGGCGATCTCGCCGGCGAAGCCGCCGAACTTCCAGTCGTCCTCGACGACGACGGCGCGATGCGTCTTGCGCACGGATCTGATGATGGAGTCCACGTCCAGCGGCCGGAGCGTCCTCAGATTGAGTACCTCCGGCTTGTAGCCCCGTTCTACCAGCAAGTCGGCGGCCCGGTCGACCTGGTAGACGCTGCCCGAGTACCCGATGAGGGTCACGTCCGTGCCTTCGCGGCACAGCTCGGCCTGGCCGAAGGGTACGAAGAACTCACCCTCCGGCACCTCACCTCTTCGGCCGTACATGGCCGTGTGCTCGATGAAGATGACCGGATTGGGCTGGCGAAAGGCCGTCTTCAGCAGGCCGCGCGCGTCACCGGGAGTCGAAGGCAGGACCACGCTGAGGCCGGGGATATGAGCGTACCATCCCTCGAGGCTGTGCGAGTGCTGGCTCCCGAGCTGGCTGCCCGCGCCGCTCGCCATGCGGATGATCATCGGCACGTGGAGTTGGCCGGCCGACATGTACGATATCTTGGCGGCGTTGTTAACGATCTGGTCGAAGGCGAGCAGGCTGAAGTTGATGGTCATCAACTCCACCACCGGGCGTAGCCCTCCCATCGCCGCCCCGATGCCGCAGCCGACGACGACGGACTCGGAGATCGGCGTGTCTCGGACGCGCTCCGGCCCGAACTCCTCCTGCAGGCCTTTGGTGACGGCGTAGGAGCCGCCGTAGGCGCCGATGTCCTCTCCCATGAGGATTACCCTGTCGTCGGCCAGCATCTCCTCACGAAGAGTCTGCCGGAGCGCCTCGCGGAAGGTCAGTTCGCGCACGGCTACGTCCCGTCTTCCTTGCACACGTGCTCGTAGAGTGCCTGCGGAGGGGGGTGCGGGCTCTCCTCGGCGAAGCGCGCCGCCTCGTTCACCGATTGCTCGATCTCGGCCTGGAGCGCCCCGAAAGCCTGCTCATCGATCACACCTTCCCGCTCCAGATACCGCCGGAAGGCGACGATCGGGTCACGCTCGCGCCAGTCCGCGGTCTCCTCCTTGCTGCGGTAGAGCTCTGGGTCCGCCATCGAGTGGCCGCGGAACCGATACGTCACCGCCTCGAGGAAGGCCGGGCCCTCGCCGTCGCGAACGCGGCCTGCGGCTCGCCGCGTGGCTTCATACACCTTCAGGACGTCCATGCCATCCGTCCGTTCCGCGGGCATGCCGTACGCGGCGGCCCGCTTGTGCACCTCTGCGACGGCGGAAACCCTGTGAATCTCCGTTCCCATCCCATAGCAGTTGTTCTCGCAGAGAAAGAGGACGGGCAGCTTCCACACCGCGGCCAGGTTGAGCGCCTCGTGGAACTGGCCCTCGTTCGTGGCGCCGTCTCCGAAGATGCAGAGGACGATTCGACCGTTGCCTAAACGCTGGTTGGCCAGCGCCAGCCCGCACGCCAGCGGCAGGTGCCCGGCCACGATGGCGTAGCCGCCCAGGAAGGACCGCTCGGCGTCGAAGAGGTGCATCGAGCCGCCCTTGCCGCGACTCACGCCCGTGTCCCTCCCGAAGAGCTCCGCCATCACCCGTCCCGGCTCCACGCCGCGGGCCAGCGCGTGTCCGTGGTCTCGGTAGTGGGTGACGATCTGGTCGTCGTCGTTGACGGCGGCGATGGCGCCCACCGCCACCGCCTCCTCACCGATGTACAGGTGCAGGAAGCCGGCGATGCGGCCGCGGGCGTACATCTCCGCCGCCTTCTCCTCGAAGCGGCGGATGAGCATCATCTGCCGCAGCAGGTCGATGAGGCGGGCGTCATTGAGGCCCCGGGCCTTCCGCCTTCGGGCAACCCGCGCCATCACTCTCTCCAGAAGTGGATAGCCTCACCGCTCACGGCAAGCGCGGCTTCCTTCACGATCTCCGAAAGGGTGGGGTGGGCGTGCACCGCCCAGCCCAGCTCTCGGGGAGTGGTCTCCAGAAGGGCGCCCAGCGAGGCCTCCGCCAGCAGCTCGGTGGCGTCCTGCCCGATGAGGTGGTAACCGACGATCTCGTCCGTTGCGGCGTTCACTACCAGCTTGGCCAGCCCGTCCGTCCGGTCCACGGCCACCGCCTTGCCGCTCGCCCGGTACGGGAACTTGCCCACCTTAACCTCCATGCCCCGCTCTTGGGCCTGAGCTTCCGTCAGTCCCAGGCTCGCCACCTGCGGCTGGCAGTAGGTGCAGCGCGGCATCTTCTCATACGATAGCGGCTGCGTTTCCTGTCCTGCGATTCCCTCGACGGCGGCGACTCCTTGGGCCGACGCGACGTGTGCGAGTAGGAGTTTCCCGGTGACGTCACCGATCGCATACACTCCGGGCACGTTGGTCCGCATGAGGTCGTCGATGCTCACGAACCCGCGCTCCAGCTCTACGCCCACCTTCTCCAGGCCGACATTCGCGGTGTTCGCGGCCATGCCGATCCCCAGCAGGACCTTGTGGGCCGGGAACTCCTCCTCCTTGTCGTTGACGGTCACCGACACCGTGGCTTTCTCCTTCGCCACCTCGATTCCGGCCACCTGTGCGCCTGTGCGGTAGCCGATGCCCTGCTTCTTGAAGGCGCGCTCCAACTGGCGGCTGATCTCCTCGTCCTCCAGAGGGACTAGATGGTCCAGCATCTCGAGCACCGTCACGTCGCAGCCGTAGGCGTGGTAGAAATAGGCGAACTCCACGCCGATCGGTCCGCCGCCGACGATGACGATGGATTGCGGCGGCTCGCGTAGCTCCAGCGCCTCGCGACTCGTGATCACCACCCGGCCGTCTATGTCCACGCCGGGCAGGGATCGGGCGTGAGCGCCGGTGGCAACGATGATGTGCTCGGCTTCCACCACATCGCCCGCGGGCTGCACGCCGATCTCGTGCGGCCCCTTGAGCTCCCCGCGACCGCTGATGACCGCGACCCGGTTCTTCTTGAGGAGGAACTCCACTCCCTTCACCATGCGGTCCGCCACTTGCCGGCTGCGGTCGATCGCCTTTCCCATATCGATGCGGAGCGCGTCGTAGCTGATGCCGAACTCCTCGGAATTGCGGAACAGGTGCACCAGCTCCGCGTTCCAGAGGAGGGCCTTGCTCGGGATGCAGCCCCAATTCAGGCAGAGCCCGCCGACGCGGTCCTCTTCGATGAGCGCGGCCCTGAGGTCCAGCTGCGCGGCGCGGATTGCCGCGACGTAGCCGCCCGGTCCCCCACCGATGATAGCGACGTCGTACTTAGTCATGACTGCAGCCTTGTCGTGATCTCGCGCACTCCGCGTTCAGTGAGCAAGCTTCCTTGCACGAGCAGAATGTGGCCGTTGACGTGCGGGCTGAATCGGGCGTGCGCCTCGATGGCCGAGTGCGGAATCCTGTAGGCCTCTTTGACCGTGAAATCCCTGTTGAAAAGGACGGCCACGAGATAGTCGAATTCGGCGTTCTGAAGGTTCCTGATGGGGCTGAGTTGTCTTGACTTGTTGGTCGCGTCCAGCCGCCGCGTCTTGATCTGGTAGCGGCTGCCATCCTCACCAGTGGCATCGTATCCCTGAGTATTCCCACTAGCCAGCGTGAGCCTCAGCCGTTGAGAGACCAGCCACTCTGCGTAGTCTGCTACTGGGTTGTTTCGGGTTCGTACCACGCCCCGTCTCTTCAGTTCATCCAGGATGTCAGCGAAGCAACGAAGGAGATCAGCCTCGGAGTAGCACTTCGGATCGAACGCGCTCATGCTTGCTCTCTGATGACGCCGCCGTGTGGCTCTGGCGCTTCTACTTGCAGTTGCGCGTGGTAGGAGCTGCGCACGAGCGGGCCCGCCTCCACGTGCCGGAAACCCAGTTCGCGACCTTTCTCAACGAACGAATGGAACTCGTCCGGCGCGTAGTACCGTTCTACCGGCAGGTGCTTCCGGCTGGGTCGTAGGTACTGGCCGATCGTCACCAGCCCGACCCCTGCGTCTCGAAGGTCCGCCATCATCTCAAAGACCTCGTCGCGGGTCTCGCCCAGCCCGACCATCAATCCGGACTTGGTAAGAAGCGAAGGGTCCAGCAACTTCGCGTGTCGCAGCAGTTCGAGCGAGCGCTCGTAGCGCGCCTGGGGGCGCACACGCCGGTAGAGACGGGGAACGGTCTCCACGTTGTGGTTCAGGACATATGGTCGTGCTCGGACTACCGTCTCCAGGGCCTTCCAGTCGCCCAGGAAGTCTGGGATCAGGACCTCGACCCGGCAGGTCGGCCTGTCGCGGCGGACGGCCTCGATGCAAGCTGCGAAGATGCCCGCGCCGCCGTCCGGCTGGTCGTCCCGAGTCACCGATGTAATGACCGCGTAGTCCAAACCCAGCATGCGGACGGTCCCGGCGACGCGTTGCGGTTCGAGCGCGTCGAGCTCCGGCTGCGGGCGGCCGCTGCTAACACCGCAGAAACGGCAGGCCCTGGTGCAGGTGTCGCCGAGGATCATGAACGTCGCGGTACCGGCGTTGAAGCATTCGCCGATGTTCGGACAGTGCGCCTCCTCGCATACCGTATGCAGTTGGTGACGGCGCAGCAGTCCTCCCATGCGCTGGTATCGCTCGCCCGCCGGAAGGCGCACCTTGAGCCAAGGGGGCTTCGCATCTCGGACGGTGGTGCTCGCCCGCCCACTGGCGGGGGTCTTGCTGCTCTCCATCCGGTTCCCTATCCCACCGTGGCTTCGGCCGCGGCCTCTGTCAGCTTCACCGGAAACGCATGGCCGAAGGCTGCAACTACGGCGTCCATCACGGCGTCCATTTGCGGCGCCCGCCCCAGCTCGTGGGCCATCGAGGTGACGGCAGCGTCGGGCAGGCCACAGGGGACGATGTGCGAGAAGAAGCGAAGGTCCGGGTCGACGTTCAGCGCGAAGCCGTGGCTGGTGATTCCTCTGGAGATGTGCACTCCGATGGCGGCTATCTTCGCATCTCCGACCCAGACGCCGGGGCGGCCTGCCACACGGGCCGCGCCGATCCCGAAGGCCGAGAGCGCATCGATGAGCATCGCTTCCAACGAGCGGACGTACCAGAGGGGGCCCCGGCGCCAGCGTTCGAGGTTCAGGATGGGATAGCCGACGAGCTGCCCGGGGCCGTGGAACGTCACGTCTCCCCCTCGGTCGACACGGTGGATTCCGGCGCCCAGCCGGGTGAGCGCCTCCTCGTGGACCAGCAGGTTCTCCGGTTTGCCCCGCACGCCGAAGGTGTACGTCGGTGGGTGCTCAAGCAGCAGCAGCCGCCCGCGGCCATCCGCCCGGCAGGCCTCGACCAGACGTCGCTGCTCGTCCCAGGTGTCCTGGTAGCCGGACAGGCCGAGGCGCTGCACAATGCACGGGACGGCGGCGGGGCTGGCTTCCATCTCAGAAGGCTGATGGTGCTGGTTGCGATGGCGACGGCGGTTACCGTCCCTACTAGATCGATCTTAACACATGACCTTGCCGCCGCCTTCGGGAGCCTCGGCTGCCGCATGTAGGGTCTTGCCTCATGCCCGCTCGCCCGCTGGGCCGAACTCCGGCTAGTCCGTTTTCGGCTTTCTCCGCCCGTGCGCCTCATCCAGCGCGGCGCGGATGCGCGCCTCGATGGGTGAGAAAGGGTTCGCCTCAGCCGCGAGCGCCCGCAAACGCTCGAAGTTCTGGTAGCCGTCCTCGCGTTCTGCGGCCCACTGGCGGGCGAAGTCGCCGTTGCTCACCTCGTCCATGATCCGCTGCAGATGCTGGCGTATCGGCTCCCGGTCCATGGCGATGGTGCGCATCATGCCTCCGTACTGGCTGGTCCGGGAGTGCAGACGGGACTGCTCGACGAAGCCGATGTCGGCCATCGCTTGGAAGGTCTGTGCGATCTCGCCGGAGAGGTAGAAGTCCAGTATCAGCGCCTCCGGCGGCAGGCCGGCCTGCAGCCCGACGTCAAGCATGAGCATCATGGTGGTGCCGAGCAGCGAACCGAAACCCTGCTCGTGGTAGAGGTCCAGGATCGCCTCGTTTCTGGCCGCCAGCCCGAAGGCGCCCCCACCCGATGCGGACAGCGTGCCGATGCCCTTGGCCAGCGCAAGGAGGATGTCCCACGCATGCCCGCTCGCATCCTGCTCGACCGAGACGTAGCTGTAGAATCCGCGGCCCTGCTCGTACAACTGCCGCAACTGCCTGCCGATCATTCGTGGCGCCAGAAGCAGGATGTCGACGTCCCGCCGCACGTCCAGCCTGTCGAAGGCCAGATTGTATCCGGAAGCGAACACAAGGGCGTCGTTCTGCTGCAGGTGGGGCGCGATCTGCCCGCGGAAGGTCTCGGGCAACGCCTCGTCGGGGATGAGCAGAAGCAAGACATCGGCCGCCCCGGCGGCCTCGGCGATGGGCCGAACCGGGAAGCCGTCGGCTTCCGCCTGCTTCCAGGAGTCGTCTTCGAGGGTGCCGACGATGATGTTGGCGCCGCCTTCACGCGGTTCGCCGCGCAGGCTGTCGCGCAGGTTGAGTGCCTGGGCGCGCCCCTGATTGCCGTAACCCACGAAGCCCACCGTCCGATCGCTCAGGTGGCGCAGGTCACCGTCGCCTTCACCGAAGGCGCGGAGCGGAGGTGTGCCGTCGCTCATGGCTGGGAGACGGGCAGCTCCGAGTGACCGTTGCGCCGCAGGCACTTGTGGCCTTCGGGGTCGATGGGGTGCCCACACAGCAGGCACACGGGTCGACCGGCGCTCACCACCTGCTCCGCCTGGTCGGCGAAGTCGCGGCACTGACCACGGCTTGCCTGACAGGAGAACGTGGGATCTGCGTCGCGGTCGTCGTTCGGAGCATAGGCGAAGATGGATAAGAGTCCGCTCGTCTCGTCGTAGCCGATCCCCAGCCTGCCGATCTTGAAGTCGACCTCCGGGTCCTCCGGGAAGGCATCGTCCAGAGGTGGTGGGCTGGATTCGGACGGCGGTTCCTTGCTGGCCGTCTGTTGCAGGATTTGCCGGATGGCCAGGCTCAGCGCCGCAAGCTGCTCCTTCTCCAGCCAGAGCGCGGCGGACTCCTTGCCGCTTCTCACCTGCATCCTGAACGTGCGCTGGCCGGGCTCTCCGATGGCCTCCGCCCTCAGGAGCTCGGCGCGGCCGAAATCAGTCATGATGGACTCATTGTACGACGGCGGCGGCCGGAGATGTCAACGACCGCCGGCCGGCTAGCCGCGCGGGTGCTACGGGTACCGAGCGACGCGACGATGACCCAAGGCGGCAAACCGTCTATGATGAGGTGTATTCGGGGAGACTCAGCGCGCGACTCGTCGGCGCGGGGATCCCGCTGTCACGCATGGTGACGCCACAGGAGGAGGCATGGCCGCCGAACCCGCAACCGATCGCCTCGTCAGTCCCGAGGACCTGTACCGCCGGTGCGACCCAGGGCAGCTTGGGTTCGAGACGACAAAGGACGTGGCGCCTCTGGATGGCATCGTGGGGCAAGAGCGTGCCCTCAGTTCCCTGGAGTTCGGCCTCGACATCAGGGCGGAAGGCTACAACCTCTTCGTCGCCGGACCGCCGGGCACGGGCCGCAACTCCACGCTGCAGGCCATCGTGCGGCGCATCGCCGGTCAGCGTCCGGTGCCAATGGATTGGTGCTACGTGCACAACTTCGTCGACCAGCACCAGCCACTCGCGGTGAGCCTGCCGGCGGGCCGGGGCCGCATCCTGACCCATGACATGGAAAGCCTCATTGAGGCGTGCAGGAGGGAGATTCCGCGCCATTTCGAGAGCGAGATCTACAGCCAGAAGCGCGATGAGGTCACGCGCGAGCTGCAGGAGGGACGGGAGAAAGCCTTCTCGGAAGTGGACCAGGAAGCACGCCGCAGGGGGCTGACGGTGAACATCGGTCCGATGGGCATCGCGACCGTTCCACTGAAAGAGGACGGGCAGCCGGTGAGCCGTGAGGAGTATGCCCAGCTCTCCGAAGAGACGCGACAGGCTCTTCAGGCCCGGGGCGAAGAGATGCAGCCCCTCATCTCCCACGCCGTGGCTGAGGTGCGGCGGCTGGAGAAGGACGTGAACCGCAGCCTGGCGGAGCTGGACAAGGCGGTCTCTCTCTACGTCATCGCGCCGCTGCTCGACGATCTCAAGCAGAAGTATGCCGAGGAGCCGGAGGTGCTCGAATACCTGGATGGTGTCCGAGACGATATCGCCGAGCACGTGGACATGTTCAAATCGACGGAGCAGGAGAGCGGACCGCTGGCCTTCATGAGGCCGCCAACGGAGGACTTCTTCACTCGGTATCGGGTGAATGTGGTGGTCTCCCGCGACGACGCCCAGGGCGCCCCCGTTGTCGTAGAAAGCAATCCTACCTACTACAATATGTTCGGCCGCGTCGACTACCGCTCCCAACTGGGTGCCGTGAGCACCGATCACACTATGATCAAGGCGGGCGCCGTCCACCAAGCCGACGGCGGCTTCCTGCTCCTCCAGGCGATGGACGTGCTGACCGGCTTCCTGGTCTGGGAGACGTTGAAGCGCACTATCCGCTCGCGGGAGGCGCGGATCGAGAACTTGGGCGAGCAGTACAGCGCCATTCCTGTCGCGACGATCAAGCCTCAGCCCATCCCGCTGGATCTCAAGGTGGTCTTGGTGGGAAGTCCTCGTGTGTACCACGTGCTGCACCAGGTGGACGAGGACTTCGCCAAGCTCTTTCGGGTGAAGGCCGACTTCACCGTCGATATGGAGCGCAGCCCCGAGTGCGTTTCTCTCTACGCCGCCTTCATCAGCAACCGTGTTGCCGCCAACGGGCTGCGCCACTTCCACCGGGAGGCGGTGGCCCGCGTCGTGGAATACGGATCACGCTTGGTCGAGCGCCAGGACAAGCTCTCCACCCGCTTCATCGAGATCTCCGACCTGTTAACGGAGTCTGACTTCTGGGCCTCCAGAGAAGGTAGCGACCTGGTCAGCGAGCAGCATGTCGAGCGGGCTATCGAGGAAAAGGTCTATCGCTCCAACCTCATTGAGGAAAGGGTGCAGGAGCTGATAGAGGACGGCACCATTGTGATCGACACGGAGGACGCCGTGACCGGACAGGTGAACGGCATCTCCGTCTACGAGATAGGCGACTATCGCTTCGGCCGCCCCAGCCGGATCACCGCAAGCGTCTCTCTCGGGCGCGGCCAGGTTGTCAGCATCGAGCGTGAGATCCAGATGTCGGGGCGCATTCACAACAAAGGTTTCGCCATCCTCAGTGGCTACCTGCACGGCAAATACGCGCAGGAGCGAACCTTGGCGCTGTCCGCGTCCATCGGCTTCGAGCAGACCTACGATGAGGTCGAGGGTGATAGCGCGTCGGCAGCCGAGCTGTATGCCCTGCTGTCGGCGCTGGCCGAGACGCCGATCCGGCAGGGGATCGCCGTTACCGGCTCCGTCGACCAGCGAGGCGATATTCAGCCCATCGGCGGCGCCAACGAGAAGATTGAAGGTTTCTTCGCGGTCTGCAAGGCGAAAGGACTCACCGGAGAGCAGGGAGTGGTCATTCCCCGGGCAAACGTGGAGCACCTCATGCTGCGCAAAGAGGTGGTGGACGCCGTCCGAGAAGGCCGCTTCCACGTGTGGGCGGTCTCCAACCTGGACGAAGGTATTGAGATCCTCACCGGCGTTCCGGCGGGCGAACCCGATCAGCGAGGGAGGTACCCGGCTGACACTCTCAATCGTCGAGTGATGGACAGGCTCGCGAGGATGTCCCGTCGGGTGGCCGCGGCCGCCCGCAGGCGGCGTTCTCGGCGAGAAGAAGGAAAGACGGACGCCGACGCCGAGGAGCGCGGCAACGCATGAGGACGCGCCTCGAGATCTCAGCCGGCGGCGTCATCTACCGGTGTCGGCAGGAACTGCCCGAGGTGTGTCTCATCGCCACGCAGGGCGGGCGGGCGTGGCAGCTACCGAAGGGGTTGATCGAGCCAGGGGAGCGGCCGGAGGACGCGGCGCGGCGTGAGGTGGGTGAGGAAACCGGCCTCCGTGGCGAGCTCCTCCAACGCCTCGACAGGATCGAGTACTGGTACGTCTGGAGCGAGCACGGAGAGTCCACCCGCGTCCACAAGTATGTCTACTTCTTCCTCTTTCGTTGCACCGGCGGCTCCACGGACGATCACGACCACGAGGTGGACGACGCGCGCTGGTTTCCGCTGACCGAGGCTCAGGAGCGCCTGTCCTTCGAGAATGAGCGACGCATCTTGGGTCTGGCGGCGGAGCCGATAGGGGCGGGAGCGCCTTAGACCGGCTCGTGTGGTCCCGGGGAGGCCGGCCGGCCGCCTTCCACCGCTTGCTTCAGGTTCGCTAGGCCCTCCACGAGCACCATCTCGTAGTTGATGTCCGCCCGGCCCAGCGTGATCATGCGGAAGATGGCATAGCGCAGGCCCTGGGGCTCCATCGTTGCCACCACCTCTGTGTGCTCCTCGCGCGGAATCAGCCGATAGGTCAGCAGGGCACGGATGCCGCCCTGGAAATCGACCCACAGCGAGAGTTCCTCGTTAGGGACGGATCGTTCGATGTGGATCGCCGCTTTGTCGGCCGTCTCGATCTCGCCCGCGAGGGCGCGCCAGATGACGGCCGGCTCCGCTCTGATTGCGAACGCCTTTTCGATCGCCATGGCCGCATTATAGCCCGAGCACCCGGAGTGAACGGGGAAACAGGAGGGCGGCGTGCTTCACGGGTGGCGGAGGCGGATCGGCGCGACCTGTGGTATCGTCTTGGCGGAGGTCAAGCCGATCAGCGGGCCAACCACACGTAGCGCATTCAGCGTCCTTGTCGCCGAGGACGATCCCCAGTTCCGCGCGGGTATCGTCACCCTGCTCAAGGAGCTCGGGCTAGACTGCATTCCTGTGGAGAACGGGCGAGAGGCGATCGATGTGCTTCGTGATCTCTCTCGGGCTGTCCATCTCGTGATCACGGACATGCGCATGCCGGTCGGATCGGGCTGGGAGGTGATCGAGGCGGCGCGGGAGTACCGTGGTGCATCCTTGCCGGTCATCATGCAGACCGGGGAGGCCCAGTACACGGACGTGCAGAGTCGGGCCGAAACCCTGGGCATCGCGCCCATGGACAAGGCCGACGTGCCCAGATGCCTGGTTCCGGCGGTTCGCGAGGCATTGCGGCTCCGGCCGGCCGGGCCGGCGGACTAGGCGCGTGCTGGCCCATGGGTCACGGTCTCCCGCGGTTCGCCGGCGCAGCTTACCCATAAGCGGGTGGGTGCTATAATGGCGGCGCCGTGCAGAGCTGGTGAAGCGCCCTCGCCGGTACTGCCCTCACCGGCAATGGCTTGCCGGAACGGAGCCGGGCAGGACCAAGCCGAGTCTGTTCCCTGCGGAAGCGTAGGATGGAAGGCCTGACCGGCCAGCCCCAAACGGGGCGGCGCAATCGAGGCAGCACAGGTTTGCTAGAAGGGTTCACCGACCGCTGTTGGCCTGGGGAACGGGCTGGCGTCGCGCGGCCGGACGCCGAATCGTGGACGCACAGGAGTTAGTACAGCAGATTGCCACGGGCCTTGCGAAGGGAAGCGTCTACGCGGCGCTTGCCCTTGCCATCGTGCTCGTCTACCAGACGACGAGCGTCGTCAACTTCGGACAGGGCGAGATGGCCACGTTCACGACATTCCTCGCTTGGTCGCTCCTCACCCAGATGGGCTACTGGCCTGCCTTTATCCTGGCATTGCTGTGCGCGGCGTTCTTGGGAGTCGTGCTGGAGCGATTGGCCATGCGGCCGGTCGGAGGAGCGCCGGCTCTCAACGCGGTGATCATGACGGTGGGCCTCTTCACCTTTCTCAACAGCGTAGCCCTCTGGCGTTGGGGCGGTCTTCCTAAACCTTTTCCCACGCCGGGCGTGTTCAGCGGGGCTCCCCTGACGGTTGGCACGATCACGATCAGCCGTCTGAACATCGGCATCTTCTCCACGTCCGTGGTGATCATGGCTCTCCTGTTTCTGTTTCTCAGCCGTACGAAATGGGGGCTCGGCATGAGGGCGACGGCTCAGAATCGGGTGGCAGCCGGGCTGGTGGGAGTGCCCGTGGGCAGAATGCTGACGTTGGGATGGGGGCTCGCTGCAGTCGTCGGTGCTGTGGCGGGCATGCTGCTGGCGCCTCTCCTATCGCTTCAGCCCAGCATGATGTTTGGGGTGCTTATCTTTGCGCTGGCGGCGGCGGTGCTTGGGGGTCTGAACAGCCTGCCGGGCGCGATTGTCGGGGGCCTTGTGCTCGGCGTGGCCCAGAACCTCGCCGGTACCTACGTCAGCCCCCACACGGGCAGCATCGATATCACGGTGGCGTTTCTCCTCATCGTCTTGGTCCTGGTCATCCGTCCGACCGGTCTCCTGGGCCGAGAGGTGAGGAGGAGAGTCTAGAGTGCAGGCCATTCTGCGGCCCCGAACGGTTGGGATTGTGGCCGTGGCGCTGGTTCTGGTGGCTTTCCCCTATCTCTACACATGGCCGGTGTTTGACACGTTTCTCGACCCCTTCCGCACGTTCCAGGCGACTCGCTTTGCCATCTGGCTCGTTGTCCTGCTCGGTTTGAACCTGCTCACGGGCTACAGCGGCCAGATCTCGCTCGGTCATGGAGCCCTGGTGGCGGTCGGAGGGTACGTGGCGGCCATCCTGATGAGCGACTACGGCGTGCCGCTCGTCCTTGCCGTACTTGCGGCCGGCCTTTTCACGGGACTGTTCGGCTTTCTGCTTGGTGTCCCGGCGCTCCGCCTGACGGGTCCGTATCTGGCCATCGCCACGCTCGCGATGATGCTGGCCTTCCCCCAGATCCTGAAACTCAATGGCATAAACGACTGGACAGGAGGAGGGGGAGGCATTCTGCTCTCCGCGCCCGAGGCCCCGGCGGCGCTGGATGGGCTGGTCACGGCGCGCCAGTGGCTCTACTACTCATGCATGGTGCCCGCCCTGATCATGCTGGCTATGGCCTGGAACTTGACGCGCACGCGGATCGGGCGTGCGTTCATCGCCCTGCGTGATACCGAGATGGGCGCGGAACAGATGGGCATCAACGTCCGGTTGTACAAGATGACCGCGTTCGGCCTCAGCGCTTTCTATGCGGGGATCGGCGGTGCCCTGTTCGTCTACGCGGAGGCGTTCATGAGCCCCGGTACCTTCGACGTGACGCTGTCCATGACGATGCTCGTTGTGGTCGTGCTGGGCGGTCTGGGCTCTATCCCCGGTACCGTGGCCGCCGCCGTCATCATGACGGCGCGCAATGAGATCGTGAACGCATTCGCGGCGACTGGGGTGCTGAAGGTGCCCGGCGCCCTCTTCCCGGGCCGCGAGCAGCCGCCTGAAACGCTCCAAGGGGCGCTGTACGGTCTCATGCTCATGCTGGCCATCGTCTTCAGTCCGAGGGGTTTCGCCGGCTTCATTGAAGACCTCCAGCGGGTGAGTCCGCGACAGGCCTTTTCCCAGGTCCGGAGTCTTCCGTCTCGCTGGGTGGGTACGTTGGGGCGGGCGCGAAGGACTGACGTGTAGTCATGGAATGGACACTACAGGACACTTGATGTTGAATGGACTGGCTGAATTGGCGTTGCGACTGAAGGGAGAAGAGGCATCGCGCACAGCCGGGTAGCTTTCCGGGTGTGTGCGCTGCGGAGAGGGAGGATAGGCAACCATGATGATAAGGCGCTGGATGAGAGGAATGGGTCTGCTGTTGGTCGTGGTTCTGGCCACGATCGCCTTGACCGCGTGTGGGGACAACGGCGGCACGTCGGACGAGAACGGCACGCCTCAGCCGACGGCCGAGGGCGGCACGCCCGAGGCAACGGCTGCGGAGGGGGAGGTCCCGGGCGTCAGCGATACGGAGATCAAGCTCGGCACGCACATGCCGCTGAGCCAGTCGCCGGCCGCCGCGTACGCCATGATCGCGGATGGCATTCGTGCCTATTTCGACTACATCAACGACACCGAGGGCGGTGTGTATGGTCGCAAGATCAGCTTCATCGTGGGCGACGACCACTACGCGCCGGCCGATACCGTGGAAGTGGTGCGCCAGTTGGTGGAGCAGGACGATGTGTTCGCCATAGTCGGCGGCCTCGGCGAGGAAACCCACCTGGCGGTGTACAAGTACCTTGAGGAACGAGGCATCCCCGACCTCTTCATCTCCTCCGGGATCAAGATATGGACCGATCCCGTGGTGAAGACGCGCTTTGGGGGCAACCCGGTCTACCTCCAGGAAGGCGCGATGCTGGGCCAGTACATCGCGGAGAACTACGACGGCGCGAAGCTGGGCCTGCTGATCCAGAACAACGAGTTCGGGTTCGAAGGACAAGAGGGGATCGAGAACGGACTCGAGGGCAGCAACGTGGAGGTCACTGCCGTCGAGACCTATGAAGACGTGGACTTCGACACGGCCCCTCAGACCCAGCGGCTGAAGAACGCGAACGTGGACATCATCGCGGCTTATGGGATTCCCCCGCAGGTCGCGAGCCTGGTGAAGACGGCACGTGAGGTGCTGAACTGGGACGTTCCGATCGTCATCTCCGGGGTCAACGTGACGGACATCTTCATCGCTCTCGCGGGCGAGCAGAACGCTGAGGGCCTGGTGAGCGTGGTCTTCGGCTACCAGACGTGGCAAACCGAGCACCCGGGCATTCAGACCTATCTGGACGCCATGGAGAAGTACGCTCCCGGCGTCTCGGTGGAGAACTTCACTGAGTACGGCTTTGCCGTGGGTGAACTGACCGTCGAGGGCCTCAAGCGGGCCGGACCTGACCTCACGCGGGAGAAGTTCGTGGATGCCCTGGAGTCGATCCGCGGCTACGAGTGTCTGGTGTGCTTCACGCCGGTCAGCTTCAGCCCGACGGACCACCGTCCGTTCGAGAGCGAGGTATATATCAAGCTTGAGGACGGTAAGTGGGTTCCGTTTGGTGAGCCGGTGAGCTTCGAGTCCACGCCCGATTAGCAGAGCGGACGACCTTACGCAGAGCCGCAGGGCCGGGTCCGGGACTGACCCGGCCCTGTTGCGCCGAGCGTCGGCATGCAGCCGCGCTCCAGCCATGTTCTCACGGAACATGCAGGGGGGCATGACGAGAAGGTGCGGCGCTGGGTGGTCGTTACGCGTCGCCGGGCGGTTGGGCGGTCTTGAGTTGCGTCGTGAGCGTGTAGACGGACTCGAGGTCTGCTCGCAACGCCTGCATGGCGGCGTGCATGGGACAGAGCTGCACTTGATCGCGTGACTTGCCGTCCACGGTCGTCGTAGTGATCACGCAGCCGCAGTCCTGCTCGGTTCTCTTGCTCCGTGGTTGCTTCATGGCGCTGGTTGCAGCGTACCACGTCGCAACTGCTGCTTCCACGTTCGCCGGGAACCCGCGCCGCGTGGGACGGATGGCGCCATGGACACCACGAGACGCGTGCTGTTCAATGGATCGGCTGACTGAGCCGCAGAGCGGGAGGAAAGGCACCCGTGATGATGAAGTGTTTGATGCGAGGAACGGCTCTGCTGGTGGTGATACTCCTGGCAGGGTTCGTCTTGACTGCCTGCGGAGGCAACGGCGGTACGACGACCGAGGAAGGTACGCCCGTGTCGACAGCCGAGGACGGCACGGCCGGACCCACCACGTCAACGGCGGATGTGCCGGGCGTCAGCGATACCGAGATCAAACTAGGCACGCACATGCCGCTGAGCCAGTCGGCGGCGGCGGCCTACGCGGTCATTGCGGACGGCATGCGTGCCTACTTCGACTACGTCAACGACACGGAGGGTGGCGTCTACGGTAGAAAGATCAGCTTCCTGGTGGGTGACGACCACTACATGCCGGCCGACACCGTGGAGGTGGTGCGTCAGTTGGTGGAGGAAGACGAGGTCTTTGCGATCGTGGGCGGCCTGGGGGAGGAGACCCACTTGGCCGTGTACAAGTACCTGGAGGAACGAGGCGTTCCCGACCTGTTCATCAACTCGGGAATCAAGGTGTGGACCGATCCCGTGGTGAAGACGCGATTCGGAGGGACTCCACTCTATCTCCAGGAAGGGGCGATGCTGGGCCGGTACGTCGCGGAGACCTACCCGGGCGCAAGGCTGGGCCTGCTGATCCAGAACAACGATTTCGGGTTCGAGGGCGAGGAGGGGGTGCGCAACGGCATCGAGGACAGCGACGTGGAGATCGTCGCCGTCGAGACCTATGAAGAGGTCGACTTCGACGCTGCGCCGCAGACCCAGCGGCTCAAGAATGCGGACGTGGACGTGGTCATAGCCTACGCGATCCCGCCTCAGGCCGGCAGCCTGGTGAAGACGGCCCGCGAGGTGCTGAACTGGGACGTTCCGATCCTCATCTCCGGTGTCAATGCCTCCGATATCTTCGTCCAGCTTGCGGGTGAGCAGAACGCCGAGGGTATCGTCACCGTCGTGTTTGGCCACCAGACATGGGAGACCGACAACCCCGGCGTGCAGCAGTACCTGGAGGTCATGGAGCAGTACGCTCCCGGCATCCCCGTCGAGAATTTCAGCGAGTACGGCTACGCGATGGCCGAGGTGACAGTGGAGGGGCTCAAGCGTGCGGGCCCGGACCTGACGCGTGAAGGCCTCGTCGACGCGCTCGAGGCGATGCGCGGATTCATGTGCTCGCTGTGCTTCGAGCCTATTAGCATGAGTCCCACGGATCACCGCCCCGTTGAGATCGAGGTGTACATCAGGCTTGAGGACGGCAAGTGGGTGCCGTTCGGCGAGCCGGTGAGCTACGAATCCACGCCGCAGTAGAGTGAGGCGGGCGCGGTCGCGGCCTTCGGATGCCGGCTACTGGAACGGCGGCTCGACGGTTCGTCCTCGTGATCGGTGGAGCGCGAAGAACACCCCGGTGAAGAATCCCGCCCCGAGGAGGAACGTGCCTATGCTTGCCCAGTCCATTGCTTGCCTTTCACCCTGTGTGGCCGGAACCCTCTCCCATCCCCTTCTGAACTAGGAGACCGTGCGCCGGCCGCCCGGCCGGTCAGCGTGTCCGAGAGACAGGTAGGACCCTCGGCCCCAACTGCCGCACCGGAACAAACACGAGCTGCCTCACACGACTCTCTTGATCTCCCACAGGAAGTATCGGAAGCTTCGCCTAAGGCTTTGGAGCGAACTCAGCACGCGAACTGCGACAGCGAAGGAGATCGTTGGCATGAAGGCGAGCAGCACCGTCCTCGAACTGGCCGATACGGCCCTACCGCTCTTCGGCGATCCGGCACGCGAATACGACTACCTTGCCACACTCGAGGGGTTCGACGTTGTGGAGGGCGGGATCGACGCTCAGGTGCGGAGCTTCGAGGACCGAACCGCGCGCGTTCGCCTTCGCTTCGTGACGCCGGAGATACTCCGCGTCCAATACGTACTGGATCGCGAGCCGCCGGCGTCGACGCCGATGCTGGCCGCGCAGCTTCCGCCCACGCCGGCCGTCCGGGCACACGAAGAGGAGAATGCTGTCGTCTTGGAGGGCGGGGCGCTGCGGCTGCGCGTCGAACGCGAACCCTTTCGCTGGTCACTGGTCCAGGGTGAAGGCGCGCTGGTGGCGGCGCAGGAGGTCCATGATGGTGGTCTGGGGACGTTCGTCTCGTTTCCCGCGGGCTGGTCGGGGCGCGCCGGCGAAGCACCGGCCTGTCACGAGACGCTTGCTCTCCGGCCTGATGAGCAGATCTTCGGCCTGGGAGAGTCCTTTGGAGCGCCGAACCGCAGAGGTTCGCGCGTGACAGGCTGGTCGCGGGACACGCACGGCACCAACACGACGCCGCTCGTCTACCTGAACGTGCCCTTCTTCTACAGCACACGAGGCTACGGCGTGTTCATCAATCAGGCCAGCCGCATTGTGTACGAGCTGGGCTGCCCGTCCCAGGTGACGTGCTCATTTCGGGTGGAGGACCCGTATCTGGACTACTTCCTGATCTACGGCCCCAGCCCGAAAGAGGTGCTGGCCCGCTACTGGCAGCTCACCGGTCGCGGAAGCCTCCCGCCGCTCTGGTCCTTCGGCATCTGGATGTCGCGCTGCATGTATCGGGACGCCGAGCAGGTGCACGGAGTGGTCGAGCAAATGCGAGATCTGGGCGTCCCGCTCGACGTGGTGCACGTGGATCCGCGCTGGCTGCACGAGCGGAAGAACCGAGTGCGCGACGCCTGCGATTTCGTCTGGGACAGAGAGGCGTTCGGCGAACCGGAGGCCTTCGTCGGGTGGCTTCGCGAGCGTCACGTCCGCCTCTCGCTCTGGGAGAACCCGTACATCTGGCGAGACACGGCCCTGTATGAAGAGGGGCTGCACCGTGGCTACTTCGCCCAAGGGCCGGATGACGGCCCGGCGCCTTCGGTGGAGAACCCGGACGAAGCGGTGGTGGTGGACTTCACCAATCCGGAGGCCGTCGGATGGTGGCAGGACCAGCACCGGCCCCTCCTGCGCGCCGGCGTGGCAACCTTCAAGTCCGACTACGGTGAGGGTGTGCCCCCGGAGGCGCGATTCCAGGATGGTACGACGGGTCGGGAGACGCACAACGTGTACCCGTTGCTGTACAATCGCGCCGTTTGGGACGTGATCCGGCAGGAGGCCGGAGAGGCGGTCGTCTTCGGGCGTTCAGGCTACGCCGGCAGCCAGCGTTACCCCATCAACTGGGTGGGCGACACCCAGTGCACGTTCGAGGGGATGGCCGCGGCGCTCCGGGCGGGCCTCAGTCTCAGTCTCTCGGGCATTCCGTTCTGGAGCCACGATATCGGGGGCTTCTGGAATCCGGCCGACCCGGCCCAGCCGCCGGACCCGCTCCTCTACATCCGTTGGGCGCAATGGGGGCTGCTCTCCTCGCACAGCCGCTTCCACGGCGTGCGCGGCCGGGAACCCTGGTGGTACGGTGACAAGGCCGTCGAGATAGTCCGGCGCTTCGCCCTGCTGCGATACCGGCTCCTGCCCTACCTCTGGGCCTCTGCCCACGAGGCCGTCGAGACGGCAACGCCCCTAGTGCGACCGCTCGTGCTCGAGTACCCCGAAGACCCGACGACGTATCACCTCGACAGCCAGTACCTGCTCGGCCCCTGGTTGCTGGTGGCGCCCGTCCTTGATCCCGCCGGGCGGGTCCGGGTCTACCTGCCACAGGGCCGCTGGTTCGACTTCTGGTCGCGCGATGAGCTCGAAGGGCCGCGCTGGCTGGAGACGGTGGCGCCGCTGGACCGGCTTCCACTCTACGTGCGTGACAACTCGCTACTGACATTCGGTCCGGAAGCGACGTACGTCGGCGAGAATGCCTGGGAGCCGGTCGATGTCGACGTTCGTGTTTCCTCCGAGGCGGCGGTGCGATTGAAGGGAGAGGGTGTGGAGCTGGAGGCGCGAGCCCGCCGTGAGGGAGAAGGAGTGAAGGTTGACCTGGCGGGTAGCGGCATGATCGCGCTGCGCTTCGCCTCGCCGCCCGCGACTGGCGCCGAGGTGGACGGTGACGCATCGCACGTGAGCCGGCAGCGAGTTGATGAGCGGCTCGTCGTTGCCATTCGTTTGGACGGTCGCGCTCAGGTGCAGGCTCGCTAGGCGTTGGTCGCTGGAGGAGTGCATGCCCCGATTCGTGGCTTGGCGGCGGCGGGTAGCCGTGTGCCCGATAAGCCTCGACAGTGTCCGGGGAATCGCCTAGCGGTGGTGGCCACAATGGCCTAAGGAAAGCTGTTAGGGGCGGCGGGTCCTCCATCGGACGCAGGGCCGTCCGAGTACCAGACCAGGGAAATCAGGGCATTCCCTTACTCCTTCTCGTATACGGGCGGGCTGACTATGCCGAAAAACCAGCTAGGACGCCGATGACCTAGTAGGAGGAATCGTGCCGTGCGGATATTCATTGTGACAGCGTTAGCAGCTATTGGGATGGTAGGTCTGACGTGGCTTGCGGCCACCCCAGCCAGCGCGCAGTACCCGCCACCGGCCGGCAGCACCGTGGCGTTGGCCGCCGAGAACCTGGCGCCTGTGGTCGGCGGTTCGGTGAGTGTCGCCGCCACCGTGGTGGACTCTGCCGGCAGCCCGGTGGAAGGTGCCCAATGCACGTTTGCCATCGTGTCGCAGCCGGGAAGCGACGCAAGCGTTGACGCGGGGCCGGTCGCGACGAACGCGGATGGGGTCGCAACTTCGACGCTGAACGTCGGAAACACCGAAGGCACCATTGTCGTGGAGGCAAGCTGCGGCGATGTGTCCAGCCAGATCAGTGTCGTGGCGGGCTCAGCAGCGCCGCCGGCATCGCTTCCGGAAGGGCCGGCAGTGCCTCCTGCGTCGCAGGCGGGTCAGCTACCCTCCGCGGGCTTTGGACCGGGCGATAGTGCTGGCGGAGGAATACCTAGCGCCTGCTTCTTCGCGGTTCTTCTGCTCACGCTGGCCGCGGGCGCTGGGACGGCGTATCTGGTTCGTCGCGCCTGGCTAAGCACGCCCTGACCTTCGAGCCGGCAGACAGATGAGGTGGGCCGGGAGGGGACTTCTCGGTCCACCGGACGGCACAGAACGGATTCTTATGGTCGTCTTCAAGCAAGGGGCGCGCCTCCTGGGCGCTCTTTCCCGCGTCGCACCAGGCGTTCGACTGGTGTTGGCCCTGGCGGCGCTCGCGCTGATCCTGATTCCGGCCGAAGTATGGTCTCAACCCCTCAAGGATCTCAGCAGCGAGGGCTTTGACAGCGAGACGCTGTACGTGGACGAGCGCGGCGGGCGCTACGTCTTCGCACCCTACCAGGTGCTCACCAACGGCGATTGGCGCGCCTGTCCCTGCGCCCCTGCGAGCTACCTGGTGCTCGTCGGCCACGATCTGTCTGCGGTCACTCTGACAAGCTCCGAAGGGGCGGCCAGCCTTGGCGGGGTGTCCGTCACAGTGGACGGCAGGCCTACCCGGGTCTTTGCCGTCAGTCCTGGCCAGGTGAACTTCTTTCTGCGCGCGGATGCCAAGCCACCGGCCAGCACGATCGTTCTCTATCGCGAAGGTCGGGAGGTAGGTCGGCAGAGCATCAGGGTGGGCGATTCGTCGTTGCAGGGAGATGCTGCGACGGCGGACGTGGCTGTCGAGCCGGCTGAGATGCGCCTCCTGGCGCCGCCCGCGACCCAGCCCTCGGTTCACTTGCTGACCACTCCTCTGTCCTTCGAGGCTTCCTTCGATGTGGTCGTGGAAGAGGGCCGCAGCGGCCGCCCGTTCCAGGCGATGGTCTGGAACCCCCGCAACTTTGCTGGTGTCAGCATCGTATTCGGCCCGCCGCCGGAGCACAGCATAGAGGCCCTGGTCCATCATGATCGAGGACAGCCGGCCATTCGCTATGACCTCGGTCGATACGAGCTCTCGCAGCCATACCACGTACAGGTGGAATTGGAGCGGGGTGCGCGGGTCAGCCTGTCCGTAGGTCCTGTATTCGACCCGGAATTGGAGCGGCATGTCGCGTTCGGTGCCGACCAGGCACGGGGGCTGTTCGAAGCGTATCGCCCGTCGTTGACCGTGCTCTCATACTCGGAAGCCGAGACGAATGAGGTTACGCTCTCGAACTACCGGCTGGCGCTGCCACACGAACGTTCGCTGGCGGTGCGCGCAGACGACGAAAAGATCCTCCCGATAGCCCTCGCGCTTCTCCTTCTATCAACCCTTTGGCACGCGCCCCTCTTGGTGCGGGAGGTTCTCGGGATTGAGGCGCGACTGCGGCGCTTTCGGCTGGCACGCCTGTTTCCCGATCGTTTGGGACCATGGTGGCGTACGCGGGTCGCCGTCGGCCTGTGTGGCGTCCTGGCCTTCGGCGCTGGCTTCGCGTTCCTTGCCAGCCTGGGCAGCCATCCCTTCGACATGGCATCACAGAAGGTCTGGACCTATCTGTTGGTGACTGACGGCATCGGGGATCTGTACTACCGAGCCCAGACCGTACCCGTCGCCGCCATTTGGAACGGCATGCCGTTCCATGAGGGTGTCTATCCGTATGGCGTGACCATGTCCTACTACTTCCTTGCGGTCGGGTGGATACACCGCCTGCTTGGCGGCGACGTCACCCCGGGCAGTCAGGGACTGGAGGTCACCATCAAGACTGCCAACATGGTCGTCGCGGTGGCCGTCGCCGGCCTGCTGCTGGCTCTCACAAGAGGTTTCGGACGCCCTCGTTTCGCCCTCATCGTGCCGCTCGCCTTTCTCCTGAACCCGGCCGTCCTGTTCGACATCGGTGTCTGGGGCGAGACGGAGCCGGTGGCGCTGTTCTTCTTGCTCGCATCTCTGCTGGCTGCGCAGCGTTCGGCGGCCCGCTGGGCGTGGCTGCTGCTGGGCCTGGCGTTCCTCGGCAAGCAAACCATCGTGTTGCCCGCGTTCCTGGTAGGCATCTACTACCTGAGGATATTCTCGTTCCGTCAGATCGTGGACGGGGTCAGTGTGGCCGTGCCGGGCGTCATCGCGGCAATCCTGCCCTTCCTGGCGGCCGGATACCCGCCCTCCGTGGCCATCGATCCGATCTTGGGCGTGTTTCGCGTATTTGGTGGTAGTGACATGGAGGAGGTCTTCCAGGTCGTCTCCTTCGATGCCTACAGCGTATGGCCCCTGGTTACCCTCCTGGGGCATGGCGAGCACGGTGTGGCCCGGCTTCACTTCCCGGACTCCTCGCACTATCTGGGGCCTCTCAGCTACCACCAGATAGGCTTGTTCGTCTTCCTGGTTCTCATGGCTGCCCTCGTCGTCTGGATCTTGGCCAGCAAACGGGTGAACAAGGAGCCCGGCCTCATCTTCCTGGTGCTTGCCTTCGCGATGCTGGCCGAGCTGGTTCTTCCCACGAGAGCCATCGCCCGCTATCTGATCTTCCCATTGGTCGTGGCGCTGGCTGGATCGAGCCAGGCGCCGCCAAGGACGGTGTGGTTCGTCATCGGTGTTCTTACGCTGACGTCGCTCATTGGGATGTACGGCAGCGTGGCATCCGGGCTCGAGTCGGCGCCCGCGGTGGCACCGCGACTCGCGCCCTCCAACAACGTGATAAGCGACGTCGCGTTGCGGCTATTCCGCTCCGACGTGGTGATCACCGCAGGGTCGTTGCTCAACGTGGCCGCACTGCTGGCTCTGGCCGCCTCGCTCTGGCTACCGAGGCGGGCGGACGTGCCGGACCCGGCTTGGCAGCCGAAACTGCGTAGGCTGGCTGCGGAGGCAGCCTAGGTGGGTTAGCGGGAGAACGAGATCGTCTTGTTGGTCGCACTGCTCATAGCGCTCCTCGGTATCACGGCGATAGCCGCGTGCTGCAACGTCGTGTCCGCTCTAGTGGGTGTGGGACTCGTGCCTGCCTTCCCTGGATCGAATGTGTTCTTCGCCGTGAAGACCTACGTCGCGGACTTCTTGCTCTGGCTGGCGCTTGCGTCCGGCGGCGCGATGATTGCGGCCATCTGGCGAGACCGTACACACGGCCGGCACACCGGCGTGCCGTCCCGACCCGGCCTGCCGGAGGACCCGTCGGTGGTGGTCGTCCTCACGGCCTACAACGACGCTCTGTCCATCGGCGGCGCCGTTCGCGACTTCGCTGGCCAGCCTCATGTCGAGCGGGTCGTGGTCGTCGACAACAACTGTCGCGACGAGACCGCGTTGGTTGCCGCCAGAGCGGGCGCCAAGGTGGTTCGCGAGACGCGGCAGGGCTACGGCTACGCCTGCATGCGTGGGCTCCGAGAGGCCCTGCGAATCCAGCCCGATGCGATCGTCCTCGCGGAAGGCGACGGCACCTTTGCCGGGCGAGACGTCGCTAAGCTTCTCGCCTATCTGGACGACGCGGACATGGTGGTCGGCAACCGCGTGACGCCGGGCCTCGTTGACCGCAATTCACAGATGGACAGCTTCTTCGTCTGGGGAAACCAGATAGGAGCAAAGCTCATCCAGCTCAAGTTCTGGGAATGGCGCTTTCTGGGCCGTACCCGGCTGAGCGACCTCGGCTGTACCATGCGGGCCCTCCGCACCGAAGCGCTGGCAGCCATCATCGACGACCTCAAAGTCGGCGGAAACCACTTCTCGCCTCACATGATCATGGTCGCGCTGAAGCGAGGGCTGCTGACCGTGGAGGTACCGGTGACATTCTGGCCGCGCGTCGGTGCGTCGAAAGGGGCTGGTCAAAGCCTGCGCAGGGGCGCGGGCATCGGTCTGGCGATGCTCTGGCACATCGCGACGTTCCCCAGCCGGCCAACGCGGCCACTCTACAACCCCACTTCGGGTGAGGATGCAGAGGAAGCCTTGAGGGAGGCGGCATGAGGATCCTCTTCCTGACCAGCCGCGACTGGATGGACCCGAGCGCCTGCGGCGGGGACTTCTGCTCTACCGACTACGCACGCTGTCTGGCCGCCAAGGGCCATGAGGTAACGGTCCTCGTCGCCCGCTACCGGGGGAGCGCCCGGGAGGAGGTCGTCGACGGCGTACGCATCATCCGGCCCGGCGGCCTGTTTCTCCTGGCTCTGTCCGCCCTGGTGTACTACGCCAGGCATCGGAACGAGTTCGACGTCGTGTATGAGGAGGGTATGGCTTCGGTCCGCCTGGCGTTCCTGGCACCCCTCTATGTACGGAAGCCTTTGGTGGCCATGTGGTACCAGGTGAACGCGCCGATATTCGCGGAGCAATACCCGCCCCCGCTTGCACGGCTGCTGACCGTGGCGGAGCGGCTGGTCCTGGCACTCCACCATCGGTGTCGAATGCTCACCCTCTCCCGCGAACGAATGCAGGAGGTCGTGGCCACCGGGTTCCGTCAGGAGCAGGTGGAAGTGGTGCCGCCGCCCATGCTCGATTCCCGTCCTCTTACCGTGCCGGACCGGTGCCGGGAACCGCTCATCGTGTGGCTGGGCAAGCTCCGGCGCTACAAGTGTCCGCATCATGTCATCGAGGCGATGCCCGACGTGCTGGGACGCGTTCCGGAAGCCCGCCTTGTGATCGCCGGACGCCGGGACGACGAGGGTTACGAGGTCGAGCTGCTGAAGTTGGCGGAGCGGCTTGGGGTCAGAGACCGAGTGAGCCTGCGAGTCGATATCTCCGCCGGGGAGAAATGGGAACTGCTGGCGCGGGCTCGCGCGCTTGCCGTCACCTCGCCGGTGGAAGGCTTCGGGATCGTCATCGTCGAGGCCAATCGATGCGGAACACCCGTCGTCACCACGGATGGTGTCCCCGCCGAGACGGCGAGGGATGGCTACAACGGGCTCCGGGTGGCCTTTGGTGATCGCCGAGCCCTGTCGATGGCGCTCGCGCGCCTCCTAAGCGATCGGACGCTGTTCGAGGCGATGTCGCGCAATGCCCGCCTGCACGCGGAACAGTTCTCACTGGAGTGTGTAGGGCGGCAGTTGGAGGAGACGTTTGCTGCTGCCACGGTTCGGGCGGCCTGAGAGGACCGCCGCCACGGAGCACATCGGGGTAACCGATCCCGGCGATGGCGCGACTATGGTCGGCCACGGTCTGTTCTTCATCGCCCACAACGTCTCCAATCTGCTCAACTACGCATTCCTTCTTGCGATGAGTCAGGCGCTGACACCCACCGACTTCGCGCTCTTCGCCGCTCTGTTCGGGACGGTCTATCTCGCGTCCGCCCTGGCCAACACCGTTCAGACGAGCGTGGCGGCGGCGGTGGCCGGCGCGGGATGCGAGGCGGCCCCGGCGGTGGTCGGCGCGACGATGCGGCGGGTCATCATGCTGGCGCTGCCGCTGGCCGCCGGTGTCCTCGTGGTCGCCCGTCCCGTCGCGGCGTTCTTTCACAGTGGCGACACGACGTCGGTAGCGCTGACGGGAGTGGCCGTGTGGCTGTTCCTGGTGGCGGCAGTGGGATACGGCGGCCTGCAGGGCACCGGACGCTTCACTCTCCTCGGTGCGGGACTCATTGTGGCCGCTGTGGGCCGGCTTGTTCTAGGCCCGGTGTTCCTTTGGCTTGGTCTCGGCGTGCCCGGCGCGCTGCTGGGCGTCGCGGTCGGCTTGGGTCTCTCGGCAGCACTCGTGATGGCACCCTTTGCGCGCTCTGGGGTCCGGCCGGTCTCGGCCTTCCCTCGGCCCGTAGCGACGGTCCTCGCGGCGTTGCTGGTTTCAGTGGCGATCGCCGTTCCCACCAGCGCCGATGTCGTGCTGGCGCAGCACTTCTTCCCAGGAGAGGAGGCCGGCGCCTATGCGGCGGTCTCGGTGCTGGGCAAAGTGATCATCTTCGCGCCGCTCGCCATCTCTGTGATCTTCTTCCCGCTGGTCGTTCGGCGTGAGGCCGAGGGCGGACCAACGACGCCGCTCTTGCGCCTGGCGCTGCTTGCTACTGCCGCCGTGTCGGTGCCGCTGGCGGCCACTGTTGTCGCCGCCGGTGTGGCCGCGCCGGAGGTCGTCCTTCGGGGCTACGCGGTCTCATCCGCCCTCCTCTGCGTGTATGTGGCTGGCACGCTGGTGTTCTCGTTTGTGGTGACGGTGCTCTATTTCAACCTCGCGACGCGGGCCGACCGCATCGTGAGCTGCGTCGCAGTGGGGCTCGCCGTCGAACTGGCAATTGTCGTGTTGTGGCACCCCGACGTGCTCGCGATGGCCCTCGTCCTACTTGTAGGCAACGTGGGGCTGCTGGTTCTTGGCTTGGCAGGTGCGTGGGGGCTGCTGGCACAGCAGGCAGGAGGGAGCCCGCGGGCGCGACTGGCTGCCGCCGCCTCCGCACTACAGGACTGACACGGTGATCGTCTGGCAGGTGGACGCGTCGTCCACGGTGCTGTAGAGCTGCACGCCCAGGACGTGTTCGCCGGCACTCAGGCGTTCGACGACAAACTGCCAGCCTGACTGTCCAAATTGATGCCCGTAGCGCTCGGCCACGTCTCCCCGGGTGATGCCGTGCTCCGCACGGCCCAGCGGCTCACCTTCGCAGCCGCCGTCGAGCACCTCAACCCGCTCGATCCCCGGTCCCGCTGCGGCGGCGAGGTCCAGGCCCCAGCCGCCAATGCGAAAGGGGAGTAGCACCGAGCGCTCGCTTGGGTCCTCAATAGCCAACAGGGGCTTTGGGGAGACGGTCACCGTCACGGTCTCGCAGGCGGAGGCATCCGCCACGGCGCTGCGGAGCCGCGCCGCCAGGCGGTGCTCACCGGCCCTCAAGGTGTTCAGACTCAGGCTCCACCCTGTGTCCAGGAAGCGCTCGCCGTGCTGAGCGGCGACGTCCGGGCGGGTAATGCCGTAGGTGGCCTGACCCACGATCGTGCCGCCGCAGCCGCCGTCCAGGACGTCTACTCGCTCCACCCCTGTTCCCTCCGCCGCGCCGAGGTCCATGCCCCATCCCGCCACGGTGAGCGGGAGGTCGACAGACGGAGAGTTGGGCAGGTCGATAGTCAGGGTCAGCAGCGGCTCCACACCGTTGTCTGACGCCCGCGAGTCGTGAGCGCAGGCCGCCGCCACCGCGAGAAGCAGCACGGCAGCCACCAGCAGCACGGGCTTCGCAGCGGGCCGGTCACGCGCTCCGGTTCTTGGGTCGGCGGGCGTCTTCGCCCGCGTCTCTAGGGCGGTCCGCCGGCGACCCTGAGACTCTCTCTCTCGCACGCTATCCTCCGCACATCCCACGCTCGGTCAGACGCTGAGTCCGCGCCGGGCCGACTCAACCTCCTCCCATTCAGCCCCGCGTCCGCGCCGTTCGCCGACCTGCTGAAGAGTGACGCAGAAGAACGCCCTCGGGATCGAGGTTTGGGCATTCGTGTACGGCCCCTTAGGAGCGGACACGGGTCCTGTCGAGGCAACGGTACCAGCCGTCGTCCGCCCTGCAAATCGGGGAAGCCCCTACGCCCCAGGATCCAGTGTCCTCATCGATGAGAGCGGGTATCGGGAGAGCGATGCCGTCGGCGAGTGCGGGGTTTCGCCCACGGCATTGCCGCAGAAGCCTTGGCCGTTGCGGAGGGCGGACAGTCTGAGAGAACGCCGGCCAGTCGCCTCGTGCGCCGGACCTCAGGAGCGGCGAAACGGTCCGAACGCGCGTCTGGTGAACCCTCGAAGCTCAGCCGCCAGCCCGGCGCCTCCGCACGTGCCACGTGGCGCCACCCAGGGCGATGACGGCCGCGAGCGCCGCTAGCACGATGAAGTCTGCTCCCCCTATGGTGAGTCCCGATCCTTCACGACCCGCCGCGTTCGGGAAGGCGCCGGCTCCGCCGACTGGAGGAACGGTGGGCGTGGGAGGCGGCGGCGCAACGCAGTTGATCGTGAGCGTCTCATCGGTTCCCTCGTGATACGTGTACGTTTGTCGGAGGAGTCCGGAGTCTCCCGCCCCTGAGCCGATCAACGTGATGCTTCCCGACGTGTCGCAATTGAAGTCGATTGCGCCAACGATCCCTGTGTATGTGGAGCTTTCCTGAAAGGTCACGCAGCCGAAGGCCGCGAACCCAGGCGGGTAGGACCACGCTTCGAACAGGCACTCCGGCCAGTAGGCCGACATGTCTGCGTTGTTCTTGGAAGTCACGCCTGCGTATTGGAGGATGATATCCAAACCCTCGTATTCGGTCACCATACTGGGGAGGCTATTGAGGAGGACGTTCAGCGTAAACGTGTCGCCCAAGCTGAGGCTGCACTTCGCGTCCCCACCTTTCGTGCTGCAGGTCGTCCCGGCTACCTCGATCGAGAGATCCAGACCTGTCCCGGCAAGGGCGGCGTCTATGCCACCTGTCTTCTCTTTCTCCATCACGCCGACAAGGTCGGCGGAGCTGAAGTTGGATTGGTCGTCGTACCATTCGGAGAGATAGATTGGGGGAACATCGTCGTCCTCGAAGTGGACCTTGTAGCTGCCGGTCGGGAGCCCGCCCACGCTGTAGTTGCCCGCTGAATCCGTCGCCGAGCTGCCGAGCAGGTGATACGACGCGTCGGCTACGTCGACGCGGATACCCTCGATCGGCTCTCCCGTCCGCTCGCTTGTGACCGTACCGTTGACAGTGCCGCCGAGCGCGAGGGCGGCATCGATACCCGCCGTCTTTTGCTTCTGGGTGACGGCGACGAGGTCCGCAGACGCCGAGTCGGGCCGGTCGTTGTACCACTCGGAGAGGTAGGCTGGGGAGCTGCTGCAATCCTTGAAGCGCACCCTGTAGTTCCCGGCGGGTAGTCCGGCGATGTTGTAGGTGCCTGCGGCGTCGGTGAAGACGGAGCCGGAAGAGCCACCGGTGGCGTCCACACAGATCCCCTGAAGCGGATCACCCGTGGTTTCGTCGGTTACGGTGCCGTTGATGGTTCCGCCGAGCGTGAGTGCGGCGTCGATGCCTCCCGTCTCTTCCTTCTCGATGACCGTGACCGCGTGCGCGGATTCGAAATCCGGCTGGTCATCGTACCACTCGGGGAGGTAGGCCTGCGGCTCACTGCAATCCTTGAACTGCACCTCGTAGTCGCCCGTGGTGAGCCCGCCCACGCTGTAGTGGCCCAGGCCGTCGGTGCGGTCGTAGCCCGACCAGCCGTAGGAGCCGTGGTAGACCGTCACGCAGATGCCCCAGAGTGGATCGCCGGTATTCTCGTCGGTCACCGTGCCGCTTATGATTCCGCCCAGGGCAAGTGCGGCATCGACCCCTCCCGTCTTTTCGTGCTCGATCACGGCGACGGGATCGGCGGAATCGAAGTCGGGCTGGCCGTCGTACCACTCGGAGAGATAGGCCGGAGAACCGCTGCAGTCGTCAAAGTACACCCTGTAGTCGCCGGTGCCCAGCCCGACTACGTTGTAGTTCCCTGAGGCATCTGTTACCCCCGAGCCTAGCAAGTGGTGCGATCCGTCATAGACCCGGACGCAGATGCCCTCGATCGGCTCGCCCGTGTTCTCATCGGTGACCGTGCCGTTGATCGTGCCGAGCGGCGCGAGGGCGGCATCGATGTCCGGCGTCTTCTCCTTCTCAACGACAGCGACGGGGTCGGCAGAGTCGAAGTCGGGCTGGTTGTTGTACCATTCCTCCGCGTAGCCGCCGGTGCCGCTGCGGAAGAACACCTTGTAGTCGCCGGTCGGCAGCGCCTCTATGGCGTACCGTCCTAGGTGATCGGTGTAGCCGTAGCCGAGCGGCTCTTCAGGACCATCGTAGACCTCGACGCGGATCCCCTCGAGCGGGTCGCCCGTGTCCTCACCGGTGACGGTGCCGTTGATGGTGCCGCCGATGGCGAGCGCGGCATCGATACCTGCCGTCTTCTCCTTTGCCGTGACCGCTACCAGCGTCGCTGAGCCCATGTCCGGCTCGTCGTCGTACCATTCGGAAACGTAGGTGACGGGGTAGTTGCAATCCCTGAAGAGCACCCTGTAGTCGTCAGGGCGCAAACCGCCCACAGTGTACTGACCTTCGGCATCAGTGACGCCCCAGCCTACGGCGCCGTGGGAATTCCCATAGAGGGCGACGCACATGGTCTCCAGCGGTTCGCCGGTATTCTCGCTCGTGACGGTACCGTTCACCGAGCCGCCCAAGCCAAGCGCGACATCGACTCCGTGCGTCTCCTGATCGGCGGTGACGGTAACGAGATCCGCGGAATCGAAGTCGGGCTGGTCGTCGTACCATTCGTCGAGGTAGCCGCGGTGGCCGAAGTCCAAGATGTGCAGCTTGTACTCACCGGGCGGCAGACCGTCGATGACATAGCTGCCGGTGGGATCCGTGCAAACGATCCCGAACGGGGCATAGAGCACATCGACGAACTCCACGCAGACGTCGTCGAGGAATTCACCGGTGTTCTCATCGGTGACGGTGCCGCTGATGCTGCCGCCGGCCGCCGAGACCGGCTGGGAACGCTCCGACCAGAGCGTCGCGAGGAGCGCGATGGCGAGGATGCTCAAGACGAGGGCGCCGCGCTTCGCCAGCGTCACCCGTATTCGCAGTGTGGACATGGGCCTCCTCCCTCCCAGAGGCGCCAGGGGTCAGACGAGGACCACACCAGGCGCCACTACGCGGTGTGGAGACTTGCTCCACCACCAGTCGCGCCATCCTAGCACAACCGCCCGGGGCGCATGTGGGCAATATTGAGTATTGCGGCGGTTACTAATGCGTACCGTTCCCGTTGGCGCCGTCTTGAACCACATGTTGTGGGGACGCAGCGGTAATCGCTCTGCGACCGTGTTCAAGTGCAGCGGGCCCTTTCCTAGGAGGAGCCCAGCGCACGCAGGCTGTCTCGGGGGAAGACAAGAGGCGGGCCGCCGGCCCGCCTCTTGCGAGTCCCCAGAATGACGTCGCTAGATCGTCGACTCCGCGGTCGGGCGCGTCCGGCGGCCCAGCCACCAGCGGGCGCTGATACCGAGCGCTGCCAGGGGCGGCACGATCCACCAGGAGAAGACAGCCACGACGAGGGCTGCGGCGGCCAGCCCGCGGAGCGCCTCCAGCGATGTCTCCCAGGCCGAGGCCGCCGCGGCGAGCGGATGCACGCCGCCTCCGCCGGTCGGCGCCGCTACGACTGCCGACTCCGGCCGGAGGTGAACGCTGATCGTCGCCAGGTCCGTCAAGTGATCGAGCAGGTTGATACGCCCCTGCACCTGCTCGATCTGGCCGCGCACGGTGTCGAGCCGGTCCTGCACCTGGAGGATCTCGTTGATCTCGTTCGCCTCGCCCAGCAGCTCGAAATAGCGCTGTTCGGTGGCTTGCAGCGTACGGAGGCGCGCCTGCAGGTCCGTGTACTCTTCCGTCACGTCGTTCGCGTCGGAGCTCTCCTGCGCCACCTCACCCATGCCCCGGATCTGTGCGAGCACGTCCTGGTACTTGTCGCCCGGCACCCGGATGGTGATGTCGGCAATCTGCTGATCATCTACGTTCGAGAAGGTCGAGCTGGCGACGAACCCGCCCGCCGTCTCTGCGATACGGATGATCTCTTGGAAGTTCCTGCCCACTTCCTCGACCGTAATGTCCACGGAGGTGCTCTGGATGATCTTGCGGTCCAGCAGGCCCTGGAGGTCGGCGTCCTGGGTGGGCGCTTCTCCGGTCCCATCCGTCCCCGCCTCTCCGGCGAGGCTGTCCTCCAACTCGCCCGGGACGCCTGGGGGTACCGCCTCCGAGCCGTCCAGAAGGTATTCGAGCGTGCCGTCCGAGTTCTGGATGCTCGGGTCAGCCGATACCCCGGGCTTCTCGCTGCGGTCTGCCCCGTCGCCCTCTCCGAGGCCGCCCGCGCAGGCTGCGGCCAGGAGAACGATGGTGCCGACCACGGCGGCAAGAATGAGACGGGTTCGTGTCAGTGTCATGGCTTGACCTCCTCTGCGTATGTTTCCCCTCCGATCCTTAGACGGCGGCCGGAATCGATTTGTTCCGGCGCAGGCTCAGTCGTGCCGTCTCTGTTAGAATGGCCGCGCGGGTGGGCAGCCGAACCGCTATGAGCGTGCCAGCGAACGAACCGTATCTTCTGGAGCGCAGCCGTGAGGGGGACGTGGAGGCGTTCAACGCCATCGTTGTCGCCTACCAGGACCGGGTATACAACCTCTGCCTCCGCATGCTCGGCTCGCCGCAGGCGGCGGAGGACGCGGCCCAGGAGGCGTTCCTCTCGGCATATCGCAGCGTGGGCAGGATGCGCGGGTCGAACGTGCGGGGGTGGCTGCTCCGTATCGCGGCCAACGCCAGCATCGATGAGCTGCGGCGTAGGCGAAGGCAGCCCCAGATTTCGCTCGACGCCCCCACCGCCTCCGCCCAGGGAACCGACCTGGAGCGACCGGTGGAGGTGCCCGATCCGGCTGCAGGCCCGGAGCATCTGACGCTGCGTGGCGAGGTCCGGGAGGCGCTCCAAGTTGAGCTGCTGCGCTTGCCGTCCGACCAGCGCCTCGCGGTCGTCCTCTGCGACGTTGAGGGTCTCAGCTACGAGGAGATAGCGGCAGCCATGAGCAGCTCCGTCGGCACTGTGAAGTCGCGCATCAGCCGCGGCCGGGCGAGGATGCGGCAGGCCCTGCGCGGCCGGACGGAACTGTTCGGCGACCTGGTTCGTCATAGAGATAGAGGCCGGTAAGTAAGAGCAGGTAAGCTGAAGAGAGGGCCGACACGTGTTCTTCTGGCGTCGTAGACATCCAGTAACCGAAGAGGAGTTGAGCGCCTACCTGGATGGGGAGCTGGACGATGCCGCGCGTGCCGGGCTGGAGGCGCACGTTGAGGATTGCGCGGCCTGCCGCGAAGTGCTTGAGGAGCTGCGGGCGGTCCGCCAGGCGCTGCGAGACCTCCCGCGAGAGCCCGCCCCACGATCGTTCGCGCTAGGGGAGGCGGATCTGCGTACCGCACCTGCTCCGTGGGCGATGGGTGCGTTTGCCAGGGCAGCGCCGTTGCTCAGCGGGGTAGCGACGGCCGCTGTGGTCGTGTTCGGCGTGCTGGTCGGGATCGACCTGGCGGGTCCCGCGTCGCAGGGTGCGGCTGACAAGAATGTTGCGCCGGCCGCGTTGCAGAGCGTATCAGACGAGGCCGAAAAGGGTGCCGCTGCGCCGGACAACGGGGAACAGGCGCCATCAGGCGATGCGGGCATGGAAGCGGCGGACGCCACGTCAGAGCCTCCGGCGACTGAGGGGATACTTGGGATAGCCCCGTCGCCTGGACCGACCGCGGGATGCGACGGGACTGAACCGTGTGAAGACGGTAGTTCAGAGAGGTCGTCCGGCTACGCAGCCACCACACCCGCGCCGGCTCCGGGCGGGACCATGACCGGTGCGGAGGAGACTGAGGGCGAACTCCCCGCGCGGCCGGGGGCGGAGGCCGGCGGGCCGGACCAAATACGTGTGGCCGAGGGGGCGGCGGCGGCGGTGGCGTTGCTGGCCGGCGGCTCCCTGGCCCTCGTTTGGTGGCGTCGGCGCACGTAGCCCTCTGCCTGCCCTCAACCCCGACGCGCGAAGCCCCGTGCTACCATGGCAGGCGTTCGTCTGACGTTGTAGCGTGTTGGGAGGAAGCCATGCCGGAGGAACCACCCGCCTACGAGCAGATCCTGTACGAGCGCCGTGGCCGCCTGGCCCTCATCACGCTGAACCGCCCCGCGAAGCTCAACGCGTGGACCCGCACGATGGAGCTGGAGTTCATCGACGCCGTGAACCGCGTCGCGGCCGACCGGCAGGTCGCCGCGCTGATGGTGACGGGAGCGGGCAGGGCGTTCTGCGCCGGCGGCGACATCAGCTCCTGGTCTGATGAACTCGCGGACCGCGGCGAGCGCTCGGAGAAGTCGTCGCTTGTCTCTCAGGAGGGCAGTCCCGAGGTACCCATCGCGCTCAGCCGGGGAAAGCCCGTCGTCGCGGCCATCAACGGTCCCGCCATAGGTGTGGGCCTCACCATGTCGCTCGCCTGTGACATACGCATCGCATCGGAGCGGGCCACATTCTCAGCCCGCTTCGTGAAGGTTGGGCTCACGCCCGAGTGCGGGAGCACGCGCTACCTCCCCCTCGTCGCGGGCCTGAGCAACGCGCTCTACCTGGCCCTCACCGGCCGGATCATCGATGCCGAAGAGGCGCTCCAACGACGGCTCGTGGACCGCGTCGTGCCTCATGAAACGATGATGGACGAGGCGCTGGCGCTGGCCGAGGAGATCGCCGCCAACCCAACCGAGGCGGTATGGGCCGCCAAGCGGCTGCTGCACGAGAATGCCGTCGAGGGGGACCTGCGACGTGTCGTCACCCAGGAAGGGCAGATGATCCGCGAGATGCGTTCGCTGCCGGATTTCGCCGAGGCCGTCCGCGCCTTCACGGAGAAGCGTCCGCCCCGCTTCCAGGGCTGAGCCTCCCGGCTATCTGGTCTGTTCGCTGGCGGTGCTATGAGCCGTCCTGGCTCATCACGCCGTACATCTGGGCCGGGGCCAGGTACTGGGGGAAGCGCTCCCGCAACCGGTCCCGCATCTCATAGCACATGTGGCACTCCTCGACGTACGAGTCGGCGTGAGGAAGATCGTACTTGCGGGCCAGGGCGGCCGGACCTCCCGAGATGAGCGGGCCGGAGATCGGGTGACGCTCCGGGACGTAGGCGTCCAGCATCTCGGGCAGAGGGGTGTCGAAGAGGTTGCCCATCGCCAGGCCCTGGCAGATGTGGACGAAGCCGTGTGGGTCGACGTGTACCCGGCTGGGGCTGATCAGCTCTTCGTGCGGGCAGGTGGCGAGCTCCTGCCATGGCCTGCGCGGGAGGCCCGCCGTCAGTTCGACCGCGGCCCGCCCTCGAAAGCGGATGGCCCCGCCCGTGATCGGCTCCCCCTTGGGCGTGAACGGCCCCTCGACGCTCGCCTCCGCGTCGCGCATCGCAATAGTGCCCTTGCCCAGGCCCAACTCCTCGGCCGCTGCGACCGCGTTAGCGGGCAGCGGCCCCTGGTCGGAGCCGTGGAGGGCGTCCTCGCTGAGCAGCAGGTCACCGAGTCGGGCCGCGAGCAGGGGCCGCAGCGCGGCGATGGCATCCTCCGGCGAGGTGGCCCAGTAGGCGTTGCTGACGATCCCCGTGCTCCAGCCGCGCTCGTTGGCCAGACGAATGCCCTCCAGAAGCTGTCCGTAGTACAGCAAGGGCTCGCCGCCTTCGAACCAGGCCGCCTTGATAGAGCCGACGGCCTGGCCCTGGTTGAAGATGTCGCGGATCTGTGCCGTGGTCATCGCGCCGGACTGGTCGGGGCTGCCCCAGACGAAGCAGTGGTCGCACGCCATGGTGCAGCGATAGGTGAGAAGCAGGTGGAGTTCGCGTAGAGGAATCATTGCTGCAGTCGGTGCCGGCGCGCGTCCTCGAACGCCGCGATCTCATTCTAGCAGCAGCGCCTTGCAGGCGACGGTCGCAGCCTTGTTGGTCAGATGCCCTGCGTCCGGCGCGGGGTACCCGGCGCATTGACACCGAGGGAGCCGTCGTCCACCATGGCGATGGCTCAGGTGGCAATATCGAAAGGAGCAAGTCTGATGCCGAGCGCGCAGCTAGAGGCTGTCATCCAGTTCCTGAAGTCCCGTCCCGCGCATACCGGGCAGAGCGTCGCCGAGCAGCGTGTCGAGATGGAGAAGCTGGCCTCACTGGCTCCGCTTGCGGACGACGTGGAGTGCACGCCGGTCGAGGCCGGCGGTGTTCGGGCGCAGTGGATCTCGACTCCTGAGGCGCTGGAGTCGCGCGTCATCTACTATCTGCACGGCGGTGGGTACATCACCGGCTCCGTCATCACGCACCGCGAGATGATCTCTCGGCTGTCGAGGACGGCTGCGGCCCGCGCTCTCGCCATCGACTACAGACTGGCGCCCGAGCACCCGTTTCCCGCCGCGGTGGAGGACGCGACAGCCGCATATCGATGGCTCCTTTCGACAGGGCTGGACCCTGCCGGGATCGTCATAGCGGGCGACTCTGCAGGGGGTGGACTGACTGTCGCCACGCTCGTTGCCTTGCGGGATGCGGGAGACCCGCTGCCGGCGGCGGCGGTGTGCCTCTCGCCCTGGGTGGATTTGGAGGGAATCGGCGAATCGATGAGCTCCAAGGCCGACGTGGACCCGATGATACAGCGGGAGGAGCTCCTGGACATGGCGCGCGCCTACCTCGGCGAGGCTGATCCGCGGACTCCTCTGGCCGCGCCCCTCTATGCCGACCTGACCGGGCTGCCGCCCGTGCTCATCCAGGTCGGTCGTGCGGAGATACTGCTGGACGACTCCGTCCGCCTGGCCGAACGGGCGAGGGCGGCGGGCGTGGACGTCACGCTGGACCCCTGGGACGATATGTTCCACGTCTGGCAGGCGTTCGCCCTGCTGTTGCCCGAGGGGCAACAGGCGATCGACCGCATTGGTGAGTTCGTTCGGGAACGGCTGGGCAACCCCGCGGCGGAGCCCTCGCGAGCGACGGGATAGCGGTGAGTTGGGCGACGCCTGGAGGGTGCTGAGGCTTCCTCTGGTTCGGCCGGCCCTACTTCGCCCGCACGCGGCGTCGCCGCCTCCTACGAGTCGTTACCGGCTGGGCATACACTTTGTTGGCGGAGTGCCAGTGCTTCCACTTGGCGCTGCCGAGCGACCTTGCGGCCTTGGTAATCAGTACCTTGGTTGCCCGCACCGAGCTTCCTTTGCCTACCTCAACTTCGAGGACCATGCCGGCAGGCAAGCCCGACATCTTCTCTTTCAGGGTCTCGAGGTCCTCGTTGACTCTCCCCGACGGCGTAGGCCGCGGGACCTCAGATTCCTTCCGAACGGCGATCTTCAGCGGCATGGTTCGATGACCTCCTTCTTCTCCACCTTCACCTTCACACTACGCACCGCGGCGAGATCGCCCGCCGGGCACGTATTCCTTCCAATGACTCAGTTCCGTGGGTTCGCGCCAGCTACAGTCCTGTCGCGATGCGAGGGTACGTGGAGGCATCGGCCTCCAGAGCGCGATCTATGAGCGACAGAACGTCGGGCTTCTGTTCGGGGAACTTGTATCCGTCGTAGTCGAGACTGAACACATGGCCCCCTCTTGTGTGCGGGTTGTTGGCATGATCGAAGCAGACCCTTCCCGTGATGTCCAGGCGTTCGATCAGACCTCTGATCTCCTCCAGCAGTTCGTACGGCGTGAGTATTTCAAACTCCCCGCGTTCGTACATGTCGTAGAGCGGGGTGCCGGGTATTACGGCGAGCGGTCGCATCCTGGTGTAGTGCGGGTCTATCGCGTTCAGCACCCTGGCGGTCCCCTCTGCGTGCTGCGCGGACAGCCCCTTGCCGCCCAGGCCGGGCATAACGTACTCGGATACTTCGAAGCCCGCCTCCTTGGCCTTTCGGCCTGCCTCTATCATCTCATCCGCCGAGGCGCCCTTGCTCATGCGTTTCAGGACGCCGTCATCACCCGATTCCAGTCCCAGATGCAGCCTGGTTAGGCCGGCCTGCCGCAGCCTCTCCAGCTCCTCCGGCCCTTTCATCACGACCGTCTTTGCCCTGGCGTAAGAGGTGACCCTGTTCAGGGACGGGAACGTTTCATAGAGGTGATCGAGTATCTCC
Organism: uncultured Dehalococcoidia bacterium; assembly: GCA_964406605.1. Lineage (GTDB taxonomy): Bacteria > Chloroflexota > Dehalococcoidia > DSTF01 > RBG-16-68-14 > CAYOSF01. The sequence continues at coordinate 88,545 of CAYOSF010000002.1, forward strand.
ACCAGTGCATCCGTCTTGACCACGATCGGGTTCGAATCCGCCAGGAATGCTCTCTCCGGACTGTTGCCGTAGCGGGCGAGCCAGAGCAGGTAGAAGACATCGAGCACGATGCCTTCGCGCGCCATCACAGCCGCGGTGTTGTAGAGCACTTCCCTGTTCACTTCGCCACCATAGCCCAGCATCCACGAGACGCTGTTTGCCCTGTCGGCAAGCAGCTTCAACGTATCGATATCTCCCTTGACTTCCGCCGCCGACCTGAGAGACCTTTTCCCCAAGAACGGCGTATCTCTGTAGGCGGCACAGAAGGCGCACTTGCTGTTCCAGGGGCAGCCCCTCATCACCCTGATCAGCATCGATTGCGCCTCGCTGGGTGGCCTCATCGGGGGGAGTTCATAGGCCAGGGCGTATGTCGTTTTCATCGCGAAAGAGTCGTGCATAGGCGTCGTCCCGGTGAGGCGCCGGCCGGCATCGTTCTGTTCCACATAATGACAGTCTATTTCATCGGCCGCAGCCCGACCAGGGTACGCGGAAGGGCACTACTACGTGGGGCCTACGCCGGCGCGCCGGGGGCGACGAGCGGCCAAGGGCGGACTCGCTCCATCACCAGCGCCAGGTCCAGCAACAGCGCGTCCTCGTGGCGGCGCGCGTAGGCTTGAAGCCCGATGGGTAGCCCATTGGCCGACAGCCCGGCCGGGATCGAGATCGCCGGGTAGCCCGAAATGCTGGCCGGAATGGTGAGCGCGCCGGCGTTGTATGGGCTCACCTTGACGTCTCCCACGTGGTTGGGCATCGGCCCTTCGGCCACGAACGGCTCCATCGGGCTGACGGCGCAGAGCAGGATATCGATCTGCTCGAAAAGGTCGGCCATCGCCTCGTTCATGTCCACGCGGAAGCGCTCGACGGAGGCGGCGTGCCAAGCCCGATAGTCCGGCGCAAACTCCATGGCCATGCGGATCTCGAAGGTCAAGTCGTCCTTGCAGTCCGGCCAGTGTCCCTTGAGGTCATTCAGCAGCGACGGCAGGCCGCTCATCGCCCAGGCCGTTCCCTTCTCAGGCAACGCGACCTCTACCTCAACGGTTCGGAGCCCCGCTCCCTCGACCAGCGCATCAGCCGCTTCGCGCACGACGCGCTCCACCTCCGGGTGGATAGTGGCGTTGCCCAGGTTCGGAGCCACGGCCACCCGCAGCCCATCGAGCTTTGGCTTGCCCAGATTTGCCTCCCAGCCTTCGATTCGCGCGAGGCTGAAGGGGTCGCGCGGGTCGTAGCCCGTGGTCACGTCGTACCAGCGGGCGGCGTCCCGGACGCTGCGGGCAACGGTACCGCGGAGGCCGGTCAACTGGCCGTTGGCCGCCTTCGGGCCCCTGGGTATGCGCCCGAACGTCCCCTTCATCCCCACCAGGCCGCAGTAGGACGCCGGCAGGCGGATCGACCCGCCGCCGTCACTGGCTGTGGCGATAGGAACCAGTCCGCCCGATACTGCCGCCGCGGAGCCGCCGGACGATCCGGCCGGGGTCCGCTCCAGGTTCCAGGGGTTGCGGGTGACGCCGTGCAGCTTGGTGGCTGTGTAGGCGACGAAACCGAACTCAGGCGCGGCCGACTTCCCGGCGATGACGGCGCCGGCGGCTCGCAGCCGCGCGACCTGCGTGGAGTCGTGGTCCGCAATGTGGTCCTTGAAGACCACCGAGCCCTGCGTGGTCGGCATGCCCGCCGCGTCCTCGAGATCTTTCACCAACATCGGCACGCCCGCGAAGGGACCGGGATCCTCGCCCGCCCCGATGCGGCGGTCGATCTCGGCGGCCGCCTGTCGCGCGCCCGGCTCGTCGAGGTGAACCACAGCGTTCAACTGCGACTTGCCGATGGCCTCGAGCGACGGCTCCAGCGCTTCGGCGGCGGTCATTTCCTTGCGGCGGATTGCGTCCGCCAGCCAGCAGGCATCATCGAGCCATGGTTTCACTGGAATCTCCTTCCGCGGGATCGTCGAGCCTCATCGTTGACAGCCGCATTGTAGCGGCATGTCCAGGAAGGGCAAGCGCTCGCTGTCCAAGCCGGCCCGCATGATGCTACAATCGCTAGACCGCGGACCGAATGATGGGAAGCCGGGAAATGACACTGTTGGCGATGAGTCGTGAGGTTCGACATGGCTAGAAGCGCCTTCGAGGGTGTTCGCGTCCTCGAATTCGCCACCATGGTCTCGGGGCCGTATTGCGCCAAGCTGCTCGCCGACTTGGGAGCCGACGTCATCAAGGTCGAGGAGCTCCCGGAAGGGGACCCCGCGCGACGGCGCGGCCCGTTCCCCGGCGATCAGCCCCATCCCGAGCGCAGCGGGCTGTTCATGTACCTGAACACCAGCAAGAGGGGCATCACGCTCGACCCCGGCCGGGACGCCGGCCGCGATGCGCTGGAGCGCCTGGTTCGATGGGCCGATGTCTTGGTGGACAATCACGATCCCGGGACGTTGGAGGCGCTCGGTCTCGGGTGGGACGCCGCGCCAACGCTCAATCCTTCACTCATTCTGACGTCGATAACGCCTTACGGCCGGAATGACCCTCGATCAGGGCACAGAGGCACCGATCTCACCTCCTACCACGCCGGCGGGCACGGCAACCTTCTCCCGACGCGGTCGGAGGACGTCAGCCGGGCGCCGGTGAAGGCGGGAGGCTACCCCACCGGCTATCACGCGGGACTGACCGCGGCCCTGGCCACCGCCGCCGCTCTCGTGGGAAGGAAGATGACCGGGCGTGGGAGGCTCATCGATATCTCGGAGCAGGAGGCGATCCTCGCGCTGGTAAGGACGGGCGTCGCCAGCACCCTGTATCATCGATCTGCCTGGAGCCGCGTCCCGGAGCGACCGCCGAGCATGGGACGGATGCGCTGTAAGGACGGCTACGTGATCGTGGGGGCCTTCGAGGATCACCACTGGCGCGGTTTCGTGGAGCTGATGGGAAACCCTGAGTGGGTCTCCGATCCGGCCTGGAGCTCCCGCAAGTATCGAACGAACCACCTCATGGACGTCGCGCCCCTGCTGGACGAATGGATGAGCCGGCAGAGCAAGGACGACATGCACCATCGAGGAGCGGCCAAGGGCTTCGCAATCGGCCCGGTCAACACCGCCGAGGACGTGATGAAGTACCAGCAGTACCAGGCCCGGGACTACTTCGTTGAGGTCGAGCACCCCGAGGGCGGGCGGCATCGCTATGCCGGCTGGCCCTACCAGATGTCGGCGACGCCGCCTCGCGTCCAGCGGCCGGCGCCCGTCCTGGGCCAGCACAATGAGGATGTGTACTGCGGCACGCTCCGCTACTCCAGGGAGGAGCTTGACCGGCTCCGAGAGGCGGGGGTCGTGTGAGATGACGGAGACAACCACTGAGTCGGGCTCACTCCCGCTGGACGGGATCCGTGTGCTGGACTTCACCTGGGTCTGGGCCGGTCCCTACTGCACGATGCTCCTGGCGATGCTGGGCGCGGAGGTCATCAAGGTGGAAGGCCCCAACTCGCTGGACCTGGGCCGTCGATCCATCGTGTGGCCCGTGGCAGAGCCGGAGCCCTTGGAGATTCCGATCAACCAGGGTGCGTCCTTCAACGCCATCAACATGAGCAAGCTGGGAGTGACCGTCGATCTGCAGAAGCCCCAGGGCGTCGATCTGATCAAGCGCCTCGTGGCCATCAGCGACGTGGTCGTGGACAACATGCGCGCCGGCTCGATGGAGCGGCTCGGTCTGGGATACGAGGCTTTGCGCGAGGTGAAGCCCGATATCATCGTGCTGTCTTCCACCGGCCGCGGCTCGCAGGGGCCGGAGAAGGACTACGCGGGCTACGCCACCATTCACTGCGCTATCGGCGGCTCGGCTCACATCACCGGCTACCCGGACCAGCCGCCCAGCACGACCACCGGCGACGTGGACCTGATGAACGCCACGACGTCCGCCTTCGCGGTCGTGGCGGCCCTCTACCATCGAGGGGAAACGGGCGAGGGGCAGTTCATCGACTATTCCCAGTGCGAAGGCGTGACCTCGCTCATCGGCGAGGTGCTCCTCGACTACGAGATGAACGGGCGAAGCCCGGGGCGCGTCGGCAACCGCGACGAGCTAATGGCCCCTCACAACCTCTACCCATGCTGGGGCGTCGACCGCTGGGCGGCGCTGGCGGTAGAGACGGACGGGGAGTTCGCTGCCCTGGCCGGTGTGATCGGCCGCCCGGAGCTGGCCGACGACCCGCGTTTCGCCGACGCTCCGGCCCGCAAGCGCAACGAAGAGGAGCTCGACGAGATCATTGCGGAGTGGACGCGCCCGCGCGACCGAGACCGCGTCGTCGAGATCCTGAGCGAGGCGGGCCTCGCCGCGGCCCCCTCCCGAAACGCGGAGGAGCTGATCAGAGACCCGCATCTGCGCGAGCGGGGCGCCTTCGTGGAGGTGGACCATCCCGAGGTCGGCCCGCGCGAGTTCGTGAGCGCACCCTGGAAGATGTCGGACTATGAGCCGCCGGCGCGCCACGCCCCGCTCCTCGGCGAGCACAACGACTACGTATTCGGAGAGATCCTGGGCCTCAGCGAAGCCGAGCTGGCGGAACTCCGGTCCGAGGGCGCCATCACGTAACCGCCGCGGGTGGCGGAGCTACGGCGGGGGTCGAGGCCGGAGCCGTGCTCGTGTGGTTCCAGTAGGTAGCGGCAGCGCGGGAGCCGGGGAATCGTCCAGCCGCGGAGCGCATCTGAAGAGGAGGCACAAGTGCAATACCGGCGATTGGGACGCACAGGCCTGCAGGTCTCCGAGGCCTGCATGGGCACGATGACCTTCGGTGGCGCAACAGATGAGGCCGAGGCAAGGAGGATATTCGCTCGGTGCCTCGAACGGGGCATCAACTTCTTCGACACGGCCGACGTGTACACCGGCGGTCGCAGCGAGGAGATCCTGGGCAGGCTGATCCAGGGCAAGCGCGACGAGCTGGTCATCGCCACCAAGGTCTTCAATCCGACGGGGCCCGGCCCCAACGACATGGGGCTCTCGCGCAAGCACATCCTCCAGGCCTGCGAGGCCTCGCTGCGCCGGCTGGGCACGGACTACATCGATCTCTACCAGGTGCACGCGGACGACACGGCGACGCCGTTTGAGGAGACGTTGTCCGCCCTGGACCAGCTCGTGCGCGACGGCAAGGTGCGCTACATCGGTGCGTCGAACCACACGGCGTGGCGGTTGAGTGAAGCGCTTTGGACCTCCGAGAAGCACGGCCTCGCTCGCTACGAGTGCCTGCAGCCGCTCTACAACCTGGTCGAGCGTGGCCTGGACGCCGAGCTGCTTCCCCTCTGCCGGGGCAAGGGCGTCGGCGTGATCGTCTGGAGCCCGCTTGCGGGCGGCTGGCTCACCGGTAAGTATCGGGGCGATGTCGAATCCGACGCGCGTCTCAGTGACCCGAGCCGTCGAGAGATGGGAGGGACGGTGGACCGCGAGAAGATCCTGGATGTGCTTCTGCAAACGGCGGAGAATCTGGGCGCATCGCCCGCTCAGGTGGCCCTCCGCTGGGTCATGGACCAGAGCGGGATCACGTCGGCCATCGTCGGGGCGCGCAACCTGGCGCAGCTCGACGACAACCTCGGGTGCCTCGATATCACGCTTGACCGCGACACGTGGAAGACCCTCGACCGCGCGTCTCGACTTCCGCTCACCTATCCCTCCGGGATCGCGCTCGTAATGGCCCGACGCCGGCGGGCACAGCTCGAACGGCCGGACTCAACCGCTTCATGAGCGCGGCGCCCGACGCGGGGTGCCGCCGGTGCTGAGTGGGTAGCGGGCCTGTTCAACCGGGGCGCCGCAAATTGGGTGATCTTTGGGTGATTTGCGCCCACACATGCCGCGCGTGAAGGTGTATGATCTTGTTATCGCAGCGGTGACGTAGGCAGTCGGCGGTGCGAAGAATGAGCGGGCCGTCCACCTTCTCCAATGGTCGCGTTCTCCCTGTCGGCGTTCTTGCCGGCGCCATAGCCGTCCTGCTGCCGTTCCTGGCAGGATCGGTGGGAGGCGGCATCGCTTTGACGCAAACGCCAAGGCCGCCTGTCGAGCTGTGGCCGTGCCGCGTCGTTGTGAGCGGACCCAGCACCGCGCAGCCAGGGAGCGAGATCACATATCGGATTGAATATCAACTCGTAGACCCAGCCGAAAGAGCCAGTCCCGCGTTTCTCTTCAACTGGCCGGGGGAAGCTTCGTTCATCTCCTCACGAGTCGTTGCCGGTGCCGAAGGCATCATGAGCCCTCCGATGGAACGTTCAGTGAGGTGGGACTTCCCTCAGGTGATCGAGTCGGGAGCCGTGGAGGTCACTCTGCGCATAGCCCCCGGGTTCGCCGGCAGTCTCGTCGTGGGCATCGATCTCCTGGGAACCGGCCTTATGCTGCAGGAAGGGTCAATCGACGTTCTAACCACTCAGGTCACGCCGGGTACCGGCCCCACGGCGCTACCCGGCACCGGCGCGGGTCCGCCGGCGCGCAGCGGCTCATCTCCAGCACCTGAGCTGCTGTTCGTCCTGGTGGGAGCCGCCGCTCTGGCCGCGAGCGCTTCGCTCTGGGTGCTGGGTGGTGGCGCTATGACACGGGGAGCCAGACGATAGGCACGGAGCTCTTCGCGATCGTCCGCCTGATGCCCATGGGCACTGGAGAGTAACCATGATCCGCGCAGTCACGCTCGCGTTGACGCTGTTGTTCGCATCGCTCAGCCTCCTGAGTCTCGCCGCCTCGCAGGTGAGTGCCGGTTGGGTGGGAGACACCGTGTCGATAGACCATCATCTCATCGCTCCCAGGCAGGACGTGCCTTGTGGTCGTGTCCCAGAGCCAGGTGAGGTGTACGTCTTCGGATGGGTGCCGGCCGCGCACGGCACGGCGCGCATTCCGGAGCTGGATCTCACCGTCCCGATTACGGGCGGCTGTTTCGAGTTCAGGAACCTGGTGCTGCCGCGCGACCCCATGCTCATCAGCATTGAGATCACGGCCGAGGGCTACCGTCCTGCCACCTGGGCCAACTACATTGTGCTCTCGGCGGCAGGCGGCGGCCCCACCTTCACGCCAACGCTGCACCCGGGAACCGAGCCGGAGATCATCGACCCATGCCCCAGTCTGCTCGCGCACGCTCACGAACAGTCCGCCGCTGACCAGATACACGCGGAGCTCTGCGCACAGCTCCAACTGCCGGCCACCGGCACCGGTCTGCGGGAGGGAGACGGCACGCTTGGCGCTACGGCCCTACTGGTGGCGCTGGTGGGAGCCGCCGCTCTGGCCGCGGGCGCTTCGCTCTGGGTGCTGGGTGGTGGCGCTACGACACGGGGAGCCAGACGATAGGCTCCGAGCTCTTCGCGATCGTCCGGCTCATGCCGAGGGACACGGGAGATTGACCATGACTCGTTTGGCGTCACTGTTGCTGGGGCTTCTCTCAATATCACTAGGGCTGATCGTCTTCGCTCCTCAGCCCGCACGAGCTGTTCAGACTTCCACTGCACAAGCTCTCGATGCGTCGAGGCAGGCAGCAGGCTGCAGCGGCTTCCGTGCGCCCGGTGAGGTCGCCATCATCGTACACGTCAACGCCCAGAGCGGGACGGTATCTGTTCCGGAATTGAACCTGACCGCCTCGATAGCAGACGGGTGCTTCGAGTTCAGGAACCTTGCGCTGCCCCAAGACCCAATGCTGATCACCTTCAACATCACCGCCGATGGGTTCCCTCCTACCACTTTCGCGCACTACCTGGTTTCGGGCGGGACTAGCGGCGGCCCCGACATCACTTTTACGCTGCACCCGGGAACTGAGCCTGTGGTCATCGACCCATGCCCCGGCCTGCTCGCGCATCCTCAGGAGCAGTCGGCCGTATTGCAGATGCAGGCGGAGCTGTGCGCACAGGTCCAACTGCCGGCCACGGGCACCGGTGTGCGGGCGGGAGACGGCACGGTTGGCGCGACGGCCCTCTTGCTGGCGCTGGGTGGAGGTGCGGGCGTGACCCTCGCGTTCGCTTTGATGGTGTTGCGCCGTCACGAGCGGGCCGACCGGTCCTGGTGACCGGAGAGAACCTCGCCAACGCTCACGGCCGGCATCCCGTTGCCTAAGACCAGCGCCGCCGCCGTGGCGCTCTCTTCCTGATCATGGCAGCGGCGGCCCTGGCCCTGTACCGTTATGCCCAGTGAGATCCGAGCCAGAGCAGGATGAGGTCACCCATGCAAGAAACGAAGTGGTACCAGAAGAGCTACCGGCGCAACCTCGTCGACATGCATATCGACGATTGGGACGAGAGCTTCCTTTCCAAACTCGACCCAGAGAGGTACGTGGCGCTGCTGAAGAAGGCCAACGTGCAGTCCGCCATGGTGTACGCGAACTCCCACGTCGGTTACTGCTACTGGCCCACGAAGACCGGGCGCATGCACCGGGGCATCGGAGGCAGAGACGTCCTCGGCGAGATCATCGCGCTCTGCCATAGGGAGGGCATGGACGTCGTACCCTACTACAGCCTCATCTTCAACAACTGGGCCTACGAACATGATCCATCGTGGCGCATGCTCGACCTGAACGGGAAAGCGTCCCGGGACCCCGGGCACTGGGCCGGCGGCTTCGGCGGTCGCTACGGCATCTGTTGTCCGAACTCAGCAGCCTACAGGCAGTTCGTCGACGCTCAGGTGCGAGAGCTGTGCGAGGGCTACGACTTCGAGGGCATCTTCTTCGACATGACGTTCTGGCCCGCAATATGCTACTGCCCCGCGTGCACGCAGAGATACGAACGAGAAGTCGGGGGCGAGATGCCAAGCGTCATCGACTGGCAAGACTCCCGCTGGCTGGCTTTCCAGAAGAAGAGGGAAGAATGGCTCGTAGAGTTCGCCGCCTTCGCCACCGGGACGGCCAGGGCCTACAAGCCGGGCGTCAGCGTCGAGCACAACTCCGCCGTTCTGCCCCAGACCTGGAGGATCGGAACCACCTTGGGTCTCGCGGCTCAGAACGACTACATAGGCGGGGACTTCTACGGGGGATTCGCCCAGCAGTCCTTCATATGCAAGCTGTACCGCAGCATCACGCCCAACAGGCCGTTCGAGTTCATGACGTCGCGCTGCTATCCGAGTCTCCAGGACCACACCACCTTGAAGTCGCGGGAGATGCTGGAGCTGCACGCCTGCATGGCCCTCGCTCATGACGGCGCGTTTCTCTTCATCGACGCGATCGATCCCGTGGGCACGCTGAACCCGAAGGTGTACGAGACCATGGGAGAGGTCTTCGGCAGGTCCCAGAGGTACGAGCCGTTCCTCGGGGGTGAGATGTGCGAGGACGTTGCCGTCTATTTCAGTCTCGACTCAAAGATGGACCCGGCCGACAACGGCAAGCCGATCGCCCAGGCCCGCTGGAGAGTGCCTCATCTCACCGCGGCTCTCGGCGCGACCAGAGCGCTGAAGGAGAACCACATCCCGCACGGCGTAATCAGCAGGAACGGCCTGCGCGACATGTCGGCCCACAAGGTCCTGGTGCTGCCGGATGTGCTCATGCTCAGTGAGCAGGAGGCGGACGACATCAGGCGGTTTGTGGCGGACGGCGGCGGCCTCTACGCCAGCGGGCATACGTCTGCCGCTCTTCTAGGCGATCTCTTCGGCATCGTCGTCGAGGGCGAGACCCAAGAACGGATCACCTACATGGCACCCACGGCGAAGGGTCGGAGCCTCATGCCCGGGATCGATCCCGGATACCCCCTCACCGTGCGTGGCTCACAGATGAAGGCGAGAGCGCTGAGCCAAGATGATGTCGCAGCTTCGCTGGTCTTGCCCTATACGGACCCGGCGGATCTGACGAAGCTGGCTTCCATACACTCGAATCCGCCCGGTCCAGCCACCGACTACTGCGCCGTCGCCTACCGATCTTTCGGAGAGGGCAGGGTCATCTGGGTATCCGCGCCCATCGAGGCGGTGGAGCAGGAGCCCCACACGGGCGTCTTCGCGCACATGGTGAGGGAACTGGCCGCCGGACCATTCTCCTTCGCAGCGGAGGGGCCCGGCGCCGTGGAGGTAACGGTGTTCCACCAGGCGGACAGAAGACGATACCTCGTATCCCTCGTTAACGAACAGGAGGACCTGCCGCCGATACCGGTGCACGACATAACGATCAAGCTGCGCATGGAAGGGAAGAAGCCGGTCCGTGCGGCGCTGCTGCCGGAGGAGGAGTCACTGCCGTTCGCGGTGAAAGATGGCGAGGTCGAGCTCACTGTGCCCAAGCTCGACATCTTCTGCATGCTGGCCGTGGCCTACGAGTAGGGCAGTGGCCGGCGGCCGGAGCCGTCCCCGGCGCTATCCTCTGTGATGGCCCACCTTCGGTACTTCCGGCCACGCATCGGGCCCGAAGTACCGGAGCGTCACCAGGGGTTCCGAGCCGGTGTTCTCGAACGTGACCCCACGCACTGCTGCCTCGTGTGACACGAAGACCTCGTCTTCTGTTAGCTCTCCGAACCGGATCATGACCGGGGTCTCCAGCGCCATCTCGCCAATGCGACCTCGGCCCTGCACCGCGAGCAGGCCGCAGGCGGCGCCGTCTCTGATCGTGCACTTGGCGCCCGGTTCCAGAGTGAGCTCTCTGGCGGAGAAGAGTTGCTTGCCATTCACGGTGCCGTAGACGATCCACCGGTCGAGCCAGCCCTCGCTCGAGGAGTCAACAACGGGGATCGGCTCGATGTAGTGGTTGTCCTTGAAGTGGGTATCTGTGTTGCCGTCCCAGTCCAGCAGCTCCACCAGGTAGTCCAGGTCTTGGTGCTTGTCCTCGGGCACGTCCTTGACGAGCAAGTCCCAGGGCACACTGCGTCCCTCAACCATCGACTGGTACATGGCGAACACGTCGCTGCCCCACTGCACCTCGTAGGTGAGAAGGGATCCGGGCGCGTGAAGCAGCCGTGCCGGGACCAGCCAGCCGGTGCCCGGCTTGAGCCGGTACGCTCTCGAGTGGTCCAGGATGCCGTTGTCCCCCACGTGCCAGTTCTCCAGGCAGCGGCGGACGTCGTCCTTGCGGGTGCCCGGTTCGAGGCCGAAGTAGGTGTGAGGAAAGGCGTTCGTGGTGTTGTTGAGCTGCGCGGGGAAGTAGTAGGCCTCGGGTTTGCCCTCCTGGCCCGTGCTCGCGGCCTGCTCGTCGTCCTGGTGCATGTGATGCGGGATCGGCCCGAGGTTGTCGAAGAATTTCGAGTAGACGGGCCAGCGGCCGTACGCCTCCCACATGCTCTTGCCGATCAGCCTGGGGCCATCTCTCGCCACCGCTTCGCGCAGCGTGAAGCGGGTGCCGTCGTGCACCACGTAGCTGAGACCTTCGTCGGGCTCCCGGTTCTCGTTCGCCGCCTCGGACGTCGACGCGAACCAGCGCTCGTCGATCCCGCCGCGGCCTGCCCCCAGCGCGTAGTAGTCGTCCGGGTGCAGCTTCAGCCGGCGGCCGGGCATGAGGAAGGAGCGCGGCACCCAGCAGGGAGCCAGCCGCAGGATGCCCTCACCTGCTTCGATGGCCCGCGCCACATCGGGGCTCGCATCGATCTCGAGCGTGGACAGGGTTTCTCTCATGCTATTCCTCTCCAGGGTCGGCTACGCCGCTGGGCGCCGCGGAGACGACGCCCGGCGATCGGGGCTGCCACCGTCTCTCCGCCGGCGCACCGGACTCCAGCGCCTTCACGACCACTCGGGAGTCGACAACGACACTCCCCTTTTGGAGCGGCAGTTCCTTACCCGGGATGGAGTCCATCTCCGCAATCTCGGGCAGCTCCTCAGCCATGGCCGATAAACGATACCACAGGCCATGTCGGTGTGCCGCCGGCCCGCACCCCAACATCTGAGATGTGAGAGGCGCCATCCTGTCTCCGAGTCACCCCGACAGCGATTCGACGACTCGCACGACGCCCGCCTCGCCGTCCACAGTCACCTGTTGTCCGTCTTCGATGACCTGCGTAGCGTTTCCCGTCGCAACGACGGCCGGGATGCCGTACTCGCGTGCGATGATCGCCGGGTGCGAGAGGACACCGCCGGAATCAGTTACCAGCGCGCCCACCTTGGGAAAGAGGATGGACCAGACGGGAGAAGTGATGGGGCACACCAGCACGTCACCGGCCTGCAGCCTATCGAACTCCTCCTCTCCCATGACGACCCGTGCTGGCCCCGCATAGGTGCCCTTGGAGGCTGCCACGCCTCGAAGCTCACGCGCGCCCGTCTGTTCTCGCCTACCGCTACGCTCGGGTTCAAACACCTGCTGCGCGACATAGGCCACCACTTCCAGGGCCATCCTCGGCTCCGGCGGGAGGACGCCGAGCGGTGGCATGGGCGGCTCTTCGCCGTAGGAGGCGGGCGGCTCGAACGATTCGGCGGCGGTGTGCGACTCGCGGCGCTTCGCCACGATCTCCTCGGGCCGAGCCTCGGGGTCGGCGAGGGCCGCCACGAGCTCATCCATGGTCAGGAAGAACACGTCCGCGGGCCCTTGAACGGCGTGCCTTGCCGCGAGTCGGTCCCCGGCCTCCAGCACCGCAAACCGGAGCAGGGCCAGTGGCACGCTGACCGTGAAGAACTCGTTGTCCTCGCGCACGGGATAGGCGCGCTCGGCCTCGGCCAGGAGACCTTCGAATTCCCCCTTGAGCGCATCGTCTTGGAGCGCCGAAAGAGCCCTTGCCCTGCCATCAGCACGGGCCGAGGCCAGCCTGCGCTGCTCCTCCTCGAGGTGGGTGGACCGCCGGAGCTGGTCCTGCAGCAGGCTCCCGATCAACTCTGGACGTTCTATGAGGCACTGCTCAACCAGCTCGTAGCGAAGAGCACGATAGCAGTATCTGTCCAGGTAGTCTTGGAACTGCTCCGTCACTTCGCTACCGCCGCGACGGAGTATTTCCGCAACCTCCTCCGCCTTTGCATTCAGTACGGTCTGGGCCAGGTCCGGGCTTTCCCTCACCCGGTTCGCCAGTTTGGCCAGCTCCAGCGCCGGCTCGCTGGATGCGCCCGACATACCGGACAGGAGGGCGACGGTCTGGTTGTCGTCGTAGCCGAGGTGTTCCCTGCAGAAGAAGGCGAAGCGGGCAAGCGGGTACCCGATCGCGGCGTGCAGGTAGAAGTGGACTTCGCCGGCGTCCAACGCCCAGCGGGTGAGCCCTTCGAGATGTCCGCTCAGTTCCACGTCGGAGAGAGCTGTTAGGTCCACGCCTTGATATCGCTCTATGTCTGTTTGCAGCCGCGGCCTTTGTTCGCTGTACCACCGTTCCAGATGCACCCTGTCCTGCCGCGTTCGCAGAGCTTCCTTGCAGCGGGCTGCGCGCCGACGGAACGTCGGGTGGATGCGGAGCAGGAGCCACAGGATAGGCACCGGTGGTGTGCTGGTGCGCCCTGACTGACCCGCGCCCAAGGGTCGTATCGTCGTGTAGACGTAGCCCCGGATCTCCCGCAGCTCCAGCGCTTCGACGAAGACCCCGAACTCGGACAGGATCTTTGGCCATGTCAGGTTGTACCAGTCGAGAATCACGCTGGCCGCGAGCGGCGTCAGAGGTTTCGGGTAGTGGCTGGACTCCCGCTGCCAGAATCCGGCCGGGATCTCGGATGAACTGGTTACCGGTGAGCTTGCATCAGCCATGTGCTTCCATCCTTGGCTATCCTCTGGGTCGGCGCCCCATACTCCAGCCTAGCTCGGCGACGTTCCGGTAGTAGCCGTCACGAGCGTCTCCGCTCGCTACCCCGGCCCAGCCTCCTGTGGCCGGCGCGCGATGACGATCAAGCTCTCGCTGAACCTGACTGGAATGAAGGGGATGTAGGTCAACACCTGGATGAATGCGGGCAAGCCTAGCACGGCTAGCTGAAGCCCTGACGGGATGAGAGGCAGGTACGGCACGTCCCAGAGGCCGTCGCCGAAGGTCTTGACGATACCATAGCCGGCGTCTCGAACGAGTTCCAGCCATTCATCAGGTGGCTTGAGCGAGACGTGCGTAGGATCGGTCCTTGCGTACCAGCGGTCTCCCTTGCGCCGGGCCAGGGGCGCCTCGGTGTTCGGCGTTGCGACGATCAGGTGCCCTCCGGGGCGCGTCATCCTCGCGCAGCTCTCGATCACCGCGCCAGGGTCCGCGAGGTGTTCCATAACATGGAACGCCGCGATGAGGTCGAACGGGCCAGGAAGCGAGTCGACCTGTTCAGCGGCCGCGACGCTCAGGCGCGACTTGGGTGCATTGCGGCGGGCCTCCTCGATGGCATAGGGAGAGGGATCGATACCGTAGGTTTGGAACCGGTCCTCAAGCCGTGCAAGCACGTGTCCCAGGCCGCAGCCGATCTCAAGCACAGCTCCGCCCGGCTTCACGTAGCGTGAAGCAAGCTTGGCGTAGAAACGCCGCGCCCACCAGTACTGGTTGAACCGCCCGCCGTACCGTCTCGGGTCGAAGAACTCGGGGCCGTAGGCGTCTTCGACCGCGCCGCCCTGGGCCCCGACCGACTTTCCCTCCGTCATGTCCTCATCTGATATCTTGTCCGTGATGGAGCCATACTAACACTGTTCGTGGGGCCGGCGTTATGCTAGCGTGTCGCCGGCCGTTCTAGGCTGGAGCCTTCGCCCCACCAGTGTGGGGCCTGGAGAGTGGAAATATGGGCCGTCTACGATTGCTGGTCGGACTCGTCATTAGCGGCGTTGCGCTGTACGTTGCGTTCTCCGGGGTTGACTGGGGGGCCGTCAGTGATGCGTTTCGGCGGGCGGACTATCGGCTGGTGGTCGCCGCCGTGCCCGTGCTCCTCATCTTCACGGTCATCCGCGCGCTTCGCTGGCGGGTTCTGTTCCAGCCGGAAACACGGGTCCCGCTCCTCTCGGCCTTCGGCGCCCTGAACATCGGCTACATGGCCAGCAACGTCTTTCCGTTCCAGTTGGGCGACTTGGTGCGCGTCTACGTCCTGGGCGAGAAGGAGAACCTGAGCAAGAGCCGCGTGCTCTCGACCGTGGTGGTCGAGCGCGTCTTGGATATCCTCGTGTTGCTCTCGATATTGGCGATCCTGCTGCCGTTCATCGACCTGCCTCGTGCCGCAATCGTGACTTCGCTCTGCTTCTTCGCGGGAGCGCTCGTGCTCGGTGTGGTCATGCTGCTGGCCGCGCTGGACCGCGACCGCGCCGAGCGCGGGCTTCGTCTCCTGCTCGCGGTTCTGCCGAAGCGGGTCCAGAGTCCTGTGGCGCCGACGCTGACGTCGTTACTGGACGGCATCTCGGCCCTGCGTCACGCCGGGCTGCTGCTGCAGGCGGTCGGCTGGACGGCCGTGTCCTGGCTCACGTCGTCGTTTGCCATCTATCTCCTCTTGCAGGCGTTTTCGCTTGACGTACCGCTGATCGCCGCGCCGTTCCTGCTCATAGCCACCACGTTCGGTTTCTTCGTGCCGTCGTCACCGGGTGGTGTCGGTGTCTATCACGCCATCACGGTGCGGTCATTGACGACCGTGTTTTCGGTACCAATTGAAGCGGCCTCGTCGTACGCGCTTGCCGCCCATGCGTTGTACCTGCTGCCGCCGACCCTTGTAGGGGCGGGGTTCCTGTGGTGGTACCAACTGGGGCTGGGCAGGCTGGGCGGGTGGGCGCGGGCGCCGAAGCTGCCTGTCAGCGAGACACCGTCCGCGCCGGGAGCCGGAGAAGGAGCGGGCTCATACACGGCGCTGCCTGACCGATAGGGATCCGGTGTGACAGAACGTCGAGTTCGCATCCTGACGACGCTTACCTACTACACCCCGCACGTCAGCGGACTGACCGTGTACGCCCGCCGTCTGGTGCGTCAACTGGTTCGGCTTGGGCACCGGGTGACGGTCCTTACGTCGCACTTTCGCCCCGACCTTCCGAGAGAGGACGATGTCGATGGAGCGCTCGTCCTCCGGTCGCCTGTGTTAGTGCTCGTGAGCAAGGGAGCCCTTATGCCCCTCTTTCCGTTTCAGGCGGCGCTGCTTGTCAGGCGTCACGATCTCGTCTATCTGCACCTGCCCCAGCTCGAGGCGGGAGCGCTCGCCCTCCTCACGAAGGTATTGCGTCGGCCGCTGGTGGTCAGCTACCAGTGCGACATCATTCTGCCGACACGGCTGCTTCGCGTCGTGTTCACGTGGGTGATCGCGCTCTCGCACTACCTGGCATGCGCGCTGGCAGATAGCATCGTCACGACCAGTGACGACTACGCCGATACCTCACCGATCCTCCGCCGCTTCCGCAAGAAGACGGTTTCCGTCCCGCCGCCCATGGAGCTGGAGGCGAGTGAGGGTGCCGGAGTTGCCTTCCGCGAGCGCCACGGTCTGGGCTCGGGCCCTCTGGTCGGGTTCGTCGGCCGTTTCGCGGAGGAGAAGGGGATTCAGCACCTCGTCGACGCCGTTCCACTTGTCCTACAGGCCCTGCCACAGGCCCGATTCGTGCTGGCCGGACCGACGGACACCGTGCCGGGAGAACGCGTTCACCAACGCCTGGAGCCGAGGATCGAAGCTCTCGGCGGTGCCTGGATCCATCTCGGCATGTTGCCTGACGACGAGCTGGCCGGGTTCTACGATGCCATCGATGTCCTTGTCCTGCCGAGCACGAACTCCACCGAGTCGTTCGGCATGACGCAGGGGGAGGCGATGCTCGCCGGCACGCCGGTCGTCACCACGGACCTCCCGGGGGTGAGGGAGGCGGTCCGCAGGACGGGGATGGGCTTGGTCGTACCGGCAGGAGATCCCTCCGCGCTTGCCGGCGCCGTCGTCTCGGTCCTCCAGGATCCGGCTTCCTACCGCCGACCACGGGAACAGATCCAAGCGCTCTTCGATCCAGCGCTCACGGCGGCCTTCTACGAACGCCTCTTCCTGGGACTTGTATCGGGAGGCCGGGCAGACTGATGCGTGGGCCGGCAAACGGGGGAGCGTCCGCCAACCGGCTCAGAGCCACCGCGCTCCTCCTGCGCGAACGTCTCTCTCGCCTGTCCATCCGTACGAGGATCGCGCTGGCCATCGTTCTCGCTCTCAACGTGATCTTCGCTGGCCTCTACCTGTGGAGCCGCGGCGGCGAGACCATCACCATCCGTGTGGAGGCGCGCGGCGATCAGTTCAGCGCCTACGTCGACGGCAAGCTCCACGCGAGTGCGACGTTCGCCGCTCCCGCCGCGGGCGGGATCGTGGTCTCCGTTGTGGAGGACCAGCGATTCCCCAGCCTGCCGGGGCCGGCGGGCATCGATCGCGCGACGGTCACCGATCTCGAAACCGGCCAGGTGTTGTTCGAAGATGAGTTCTCGGATGGTCCCAAACCTGACTGGCATGTCCTAGGCCAGTTGGCAGCGGAAGACGGCGTCCTCACCGTGGATGGCACAGGGACGCTGTCTCTGACCAGCCGTGGCTGGCAGGACTACGCGCTGGAGGTGTCGTTCAGGAACGTGACGGCTGGGGCCGTGATGGTGCGAGCGCTTGATGAGGCGAATGGGGTGCGCTACGGCTTCCGGCCCTTCCGCCACTACGACAACGGCCTCACCATGCTCACGGACGGGCAGGTCGTCTCGGACCAGATTGGCCCGCTGCTTGAGGCGAACCGGACTCAGACGCTGAAGTCCATCACGGCCATGGTCCTCCGGCCGTACCCGCTGGCTCTCCTCGTTGTCGCGGCAGGCGTGGTGATCGTCGCCCTCGCCGAGGTCGCGGCGCCGCTGTTTCGGGGAGCGGGCAGGCTTCGCGCTCCGCCGTGGCTGCCGTGGGCGGCCGTCGGCCTGCTCAGCGGCGGCGCGTTCTTCGTGACCCTCTACCTCAACTATTCTCTGAACTCGCACATGCCTCATGTTCCCGATGAGGTCGCCTACATCTTTCAGGCGAAGCTCCTCGCCTCACTGCGCCTGACGGCGCCCCTGCCCCCTGCGGAGGTCGTCTTCGACTATTTCTATCCGCCGTTCATTGTGCAGTCGGATGGTAGGTGGGCCGGCGTGTACACCGTGGGGCACCCGCTGGCGATGGCGTTGGGGATGCTGGTGCACGCTCCCTGGCTCGTGCCCCCGCTGCTCGGCGCCGCCACGGTGGTCCTGACCTTCGCCGTGGGGCGCAGACTGTACGGCGCGGGAACCGGATTCGTCGCCGCGTTGCTCCTGGCTTCCTCTCCATTCTTCCTCATGACCGCGAGCAACTTCATGAGTCACAACACGGCGGCCTTCTACCTGGTTGCCTCTCTCTTCTTCCTTGTGATTGCTGAGAGGAGGCCTCGCCTGTACGGCGTGCTAGGCGGCCTGTTCTTCGGTCTGCTGTTCAATACGAGGCAACTGGATGCGGTCTCGCTCGTGCCGGCCTTCAGTCTCCTGTTGCTGAGCGGACTTCGGGACCCGGGGCGAAGGCGGGCGGCGGCCGAGACCGTGGGCGGATTCCTCGCCGGCGGTGTGTTGATGCTGGCGGTGTTCCTTCTCTACAACCTGGGCACGAGTGGCGATGCCTTGCAGACCACGATGCAGGCCGGCACCGAGATCGAAGAGAGCGTGGGCTTTCGGGGGGCGCACAGCGTGAGCCTGGGCATCCAGAACGAGCAGGCCCAACTGGCCGCCCTGCTGATGGTCCTGAACGGCTGGCCACAGTACGTCGGATTGGTCTTTGTCTTGTTTCCCTTCATCCTGGGCACACGCCATCGCTGGGACTGGGCGCTGCTATGCGTCGCGCTGTCTGTGATCGGCGTCCACGTGCTCTTCATCGGGCACGGCATCATGCACGGGCCGCGTTACTGGTATCCGGCCACGCCGTTCCTGATGCTGCTGACGGCCCGTGGCGCCGAGTGTCTCGCCGCCTTCGTCGGAGATGCTGTGGGACGCCTGCGCTCGGCGCTTGGCCGCACCGAGTTCCGTCATGCCGCGAGCGCACACGTCCTCGCCTACGCGGTCATTGCCGCGCTGGTCGGTGCCGGCGTCTACGGCTGGCTGCTGGGGCGCCACACAACGTGGCAGGTGGACACCATCCCCAACCGCGCCGTGGCCCTCGAAGGGTTCAACGGCGTGGACGACAGGCTTGTCCGGCTCACGGACGAGGCGGACCTGGAGCACGCGCTCGTGCTGGTCCAGCAGTGCTCGAGCTGGCAGTGCTACGGATCGGTGTTCTGGCTGAACACGCCCGATCTGGATGGGAATGTCGTGTTTGCGAACGACGTTCCGGAGTACAGAGGCGCCCTGCTTTCGGCCTATCCGGACAGGCGCGTCTACTCGGCGAGCTATGTGGATATGTACCTGGTGCCCTATGGCTCGACTCCCAACGCGGAGGGGCGTGCCCCCGGCACACCGCCGCTCGCGTCAGACATCACGGTGCCGACGCCGACGCAGACGCCTGTGCCCACGCCGGATGAGGCGGGGATCGCCGCACGAGACGAGCAGCGGGTTCTGGGCCTCCGTCAGGCGGCCGACGCCCTGGGCGAGTACCGCCGGAAGCATGGGACGTACCCGCTGGCGCCGGGGCTTCAAAGCCTCTGCAGATATCGCGAGGCAGATGTCGGCTGCCGGCTACTGGAGGTCCTCGATCCGCTCCCTCAAGATCCGGACCCCGAGCGGACATACTGGTACCAATCCGATGGAGCATCGTTCCTGCTCATTGCCGAGCTGGACCGCTCGGCGGAAGGCTCCGCCTGCCCGGACGTCCTGCCCCCGCCGGCAACCTCAGCGGCGCATCCCTACTGCGTGACGGAAGGTCCGTGATGCCGGGAGGAACGGAGCCGCCACCAAGCCACGCCTTCTCTGCCGCTTCTGTTTCCTCCCTGTCGGGGCCGCGAGGGCCCTAGCCTAGCTCGGCGAGCTTCCGGTAGTAACCGGCTACGTGCGCCACTGCCCGCACCGCGCGCTCCAGGCTGGCGTAGGACGGAATGCCCATCGATAGGTAGGTGTCGCGGATCTCCCGCCGCCCCTTCTCGGCTTCGATCTTGTCCACCTCGTCGCCGCCGACTGGCAGGACGATGACCACCGGCTTGCCGTACTTGTCCCGCACATTGCCGGGCGCATCGACAAGGCCGCGGAGGAAGGCCGGCGTCTGCCTGGGCGAGGGGCCCAGCATGCCGGCCAGCACGTGGTACATGGCTTGCGTGGCGATGATGGATTCGACCTCTCGTTCCGTGGCCACGATCTCCAGCACTCGCTCGAAGACGGGCGGCGGCACGATGGGGGCGCCGATGTCGACGGGGTTTCTGAATGCGGTGCCGGCGGGAGGCAGGACGCGCTGCAGCTCCTCCCGTCCGCGGCGGCTCATGGGAGGGATCTCGAGTCCGGCCCTGTCGCAGGCATCGGCGGCGGCGATGCTGATGCCGCCCCCGCCGCCGATCACCCCGACGCGGCGGCCCGTGGTCGCGGGCAGATTGAGGAACGCGACGGTAGCGTCGGCCAGCTCCTCCAGGTTGCCCACGCGCAGGGCGGCGGTCTGGCTGAAGACCGCGTCCCAGATCGCCTCCTCGCCCGCGAGGGACCCGGTGTGGGAGAGAACGGCCGACCGGCCGGCGCGGGTGAGGCCGGCCTTCCAGATGATCACCGGCTTCTTGCGCGAGACTTCATCGACGAGCCGCAGGAAGCGCCTCCCCTCGCGGGGTCCCTCCAAGTACATCGTGATGATCCGCGTTCCGGCGTCGTGCGCCATGTACTCCAGCAGGTCCGACTCGTTTACGTCGCAGGCGTTGCCGTAGCTGACCACTTTGCTGAAGCGAATGCCCGTGCCCCCGGCCAGCCGCGCGAACTCCACGGCGTGGCCGCCGCTCTGCGTGATGAAGGCGACGGACCCGCTCTCCCTGGGGAAGTTGCCGCCGGGCAGCAGCGTCAGGCCGCTCTCCGGGCAGTAGACGCCGAAGCAGTTGGGGCCGATGAGTCGGATGCCCTGCTCGGCCAGGGTGGTGAGGCGTTCCTCCAGCAGGCGGCCCTGCTCGTCCCCGATCTCGGCGAAGCCGGAGGTAAAGATCTGGGCGCCTCGGATCCCCTTCGCCAGACAGTCCTCCAGGACCTGGGGCACGAAGCGCGCGGGCACCATGATGTGGGCCATGTCCACCGGCTCCGGGACCTGCGTGACGCTCGGGTACATCTTGAGGCCCGTCATCTCGCTGCCCTTCGGGTTGACCGGATAGATAGGCCCCTTGTACCCGAAATCGATGAGCGCCTTCAGAAAACGGCCGCCGAACTTGTCCTCGCTGGTGGATGCGCCGACGACGGCGACCGACTTGGGGTAGAAGAGCGGTTCCAGTTCATCGAGTATGCTCATCGATATCCTCTGCTGCAGCACGTTCCCGGGGACGGCAATCGGCTAGATAGTAAGGCCCGGCGAGGGGACGGGGCAAGACGGACGGGTCTCGCGGAGCGCGGCGTTACGCGGCAGAGCCCCTGGCCGCCAGGGCGGCGCCCAACGCGCCCACGATGCGCGGCTCGTCCGGAACGGAGAGCGGCACGCCCAGGCGCGACTCGAGCTCGGCCAGCAGCGCACGGTTGAGCGCCAGGCCGCCGGTGACGGCCACCTCGGGCTCCACGCCAACCCGACCCGCTATCTCCACGATGCGGTCCACCACCGCCGCGTGCACGCCCGAGAGGATGTGGTCCTTGGGCAGGCCGCGGTGGACGTGCGAGATCACCTCGGACTCAGCGAAGACCGCGCAGCGGCTGCTCACCTCGGCCCGGCCGTCCGCCGCCAGCGCGACCTCGCCCATCTCCTCCATCGATACTTCCAGCAGCCGCGACATCAGCTCCAGGAAGCGGCCGGACCCGGCGGCGCACTTGTCGTTGGTGGCGAAGGCCATGGCGCGGCCCTCGGGCGAGATGCGGACGGCGCGGCTGCTCTCGGCACCGATGTTAAGCACCGTGCGCGCCCGCGGGAACAGCTCGTGCGTGCCGCGGGCCTGGCACACCACCTCGGAGCTCTCCTTGGTCGCGAAGTGCACGCCGCCGCGCCCGCAGCCCGTCGCGACGACGGCCGCAGGGGAGGGATCGCGGCCGGCACGGGCACAGGCCTCCGCCAGGGCGCGCTTGGCGGCGCTCTCGGCGTCCTCGGCGGACGCCAGAGTGGCGTGGCCCAGGATGCCGCTGGCACCGAGCAGCACCGCGCTGACGTTCTGTGACCCTACGTCGATGCCCGCGACGACGTCCCCGTCCGCCACGTCGCCTATCCCGCTATCATCTCGACGAACGCCTCGATGTCGGAGCGCTGCTGCTCCTGCTCGGTCTCCGTCTCCTCCCCCCGGAAGAACAGCACGGGCAGGCCGCGGGCCTCCAGTTCCTTCTTGAAGTAGGGGTACTCGTAGAGGTGGCAGTCGCACGCGCGCAGGTTGTGAATGACCACACCCCGGGCGCCGCTTCCCTCGATCATGCTCAAGACCCGGGCCAGGCGGACATCCGGCAGCATCTTGCGCGGGCAGGGGATCTCCTCCAGGTAGCGCCGGGCGAGCGCGCGAAGCGGGTCGGGGTCGTCTTCGTCCACGTCGGCCTGGAAGTAGCGCGTGCCCACCGGCATGTCGTCGCCCACGACGCGGCCGCCGCACTCCTCGATGAGGCGCACGAAGTCGCTCTCGTCGAGCATGCTGGCCGAGAGGAAGAGCGGCAGCCCGTCCGTGGGGGGATCCGCAGGCGGACCGGCCAGGGCTTCCTTCATGAGGTCGAGGTGTTGTTCCTTCGGCAGGACCATGGACGCAAGGACGGCGTCCTGCACGTACGATGCCTGCAGACCGTCCGTCACGCGACGCGAAGACATCTCCCGCAGGAGTCCGCGGTCCGCGTTGTAGAGGCGGATGGACTCCCGCACCGCGTCGTCGGAGATGCGCTCCCCCGCGAAGTCCTCCAGCGCCTGGCGGAAGCGCACCAGCTCGACGGTGAAGAACTCGACGCCCTCGGGGCTGATCTTCTGCGGGATCTCCAGGAAGTAGAGGAACGGTAGGGAGAAGTTGGTCTGCCAGAAGCCGAACATCGCGCGGATGATGTCGCAGACGTTCGGGACTACCATCCCGTCCAGGTAGTCGTAGTTACCCCTGAGAGCCTGATCGAAGCACGCCTTGGGGTAGGGGCAGACGTTGACCGGAAAGTGGACGTCGGCCTCGGGCGTCTCGCCGTGCTCGCCGAGCACGCGCACCGGCAGCATGCCGGCGGCGTGGATGATCTCCTCCGGCACGTCGCAGCAGAAGAGGCCGACCACCTTCCCGCCCGTGCGCTCCTTCCAGGCTCGGGCCTCCTCGTGGCGGGTTGCTCGGTAGCGGTCGAAGCTGGGTGCCACGTTACCGTCCTTCCTTGGCGGCGAGCAGGCGCTCGATGAAGGCGTCGAGGCGGGTCTTCACCTGGCCCTCCGAGTACGTGCGCTCGTCGGCCATGTCGCACTCCAGGGCGAGCGTCGGTATGCCGGCGCGGTCGAGCGCGTTCTTTAGCGCGGGCTGGAGGATGTAGAAGAGGCGGCAGGACGGGTTGTAGGAGAGGATGACGCCGTCCACCTGGTATTCGCGGGTGATCTCCACGGTAAGCTCGGTGCGCTCCTCGATGCTGCCCGCGTAGCCGCGCCGCCTCGTCGAGCGGAGCGCCATGTCCCGCACCGGGTCCTCGTCCTGCTGGGGCAGGCTGGGCAGGTTGCGGAAGTAGGCGTTCTCGATCGCCACCACGCCGCCCTTCTCCTCGAAGTAGTTCAGCAGTGCCATGTTGTACCAGAACGGCAGGCCGCTCCAGAGCAGCCGGAACTTCTCCTCCGGCACGATGCCGATATTGTTGTCGACGCGCTCCCGTACCTCGGTCCGGAGTTGCTCGTAGAAGTCGTCGCACTCCTTCGTGCCGATCAGGTACATCCCCGGCCAGACGACGGTGTAGGCGTCGCCGGCGCCCATGGGCGAGGGTACGTTCTTGCGCATCTGGTAGATCTCGACCTGGATCTCGTTGGCCTTCGCCGACAGCTCCATCCGCCCGCGAAGGCGCGCCGGGTCGAAGGTCGTGCCGGTCTGTTCCTCCAGGAAGGCGATGAGGCCGCGCAGGCCGGACTCGGTGTAGGCGACGTTGTCCAGGTCCGTGCAGCCGCCCGCCGGCTGGTAGGGCGAATCGAGCACGTAGAGGGGCAGGTCCAGTGTGCGGGCCATGGTGGTGAACCAGCCCAGCCGCGAGTCGCAGCTGTAGCTGTTCACGATGAGGAAGTCTGGGTCGGCCAGTCCGCCGTACGGCGCCTCGGGCAGGTCGTCGCCGCCCAGTATCTGCCCCATGATGATCCGAGCGTAGCCGCACACGTCCTGGGAGAAGCCCCCGCGCTCACCCGCCCGGCAGAAGGCGGACGAGAGCCGCTTCGAGGCGCAGACGGTCGCGTAGTTCTCCAGGTAGACCGAGGTGATGTTCATCGCCTCCAGGATCTCGCTGGGGATGTTGTTGCTGCACCAGGCCACCTTCTTGCCCGCGTCCGAGTCGGTCCGGGTCTGCGCGTAGTACTTCTTGCGCAGCTCAGGCACCAACAGCGTGGTCTTCAGGTGCTTCTTGGCGCTGGTGGAAGTGGCCATGATCTCTTCCTCCTGCTAGGCGATTGGCTGACGCTGGTGCCTCGGGGCGCCTTCGGCAACTCGGTCCGCGGCGAACAGCGCCGCGCCGAGCGCGCCCGCGATCTGGGGCTCGGGTGGCAGCAGGGCGGTCAACCCAACTCTGGCCTCGATGCGCCGCACGACGCCCACGTTCTTGGCGATGCCCCCGGCGATCACGAAGTCCGGTTCCACACGCACCCGGCGCAGCAGGGAGTGGACGCGTGCGGCTACCGCCTCATGTACGCCCGCGAGGATGTCCCGCCGGTCGCGGCCCTGGCGCACGAGCGCCGCCACCTCCGACTTGGCGAAGACCGCGCAGGTGCTGCTGATACGCACCTCGTGCGTCGATTCGAGGGACATCGGGCCGATCTCTTCCAGCGGGATCTGGAGGACGTCGGCCATGAGTTCGAAGAAGCGCCCGGTACCCGCCGCGCACTTGTCGTTCATCGTGAAGTCGCCCAGGCGTCCCTGCTCGTCGCAGCGGATCGCCTTGCAGTCCTGTCCTCCCATGTCGAGCACGGTGCGTGCCCCGGGGAAGAGCCAGTGCGCCCCGCGAGCGTGGCAGGAGAGCTCGGTGACCTCCTCGTCGGCGAACGGCACGATGATGCGCCCATAGCCGGTCGAGACGATGTAGTCCAGGTCCTCCAGATCGAGGCCCGCCTCGCCCAGAGTCGCTTCCATGACCCGCTCGGCGGAGCCGACGGACTCGGCCGCTGTGCGGATGAGGGCGTGCGCGACGACGCCCTCCTCGTCCATGATGAGCGCCTTGGAGCTGGCCGAGCCGATGTCTATGCCGGCGACGTGCACGCTGCGAATCCACTGCGGGCAGCCTCGGCGGTGCCGCGAATGCCCGTTGGGCTGATGTAGGCATTATATCCGCCGCCGCACCGCTCGCCTCGCCGGGTATCCAGGCGCACCGGCGCAGTCGCCTTGCTTTCGGGGCAGCCGTGCGCTAGAAGCTGGAGACAGACGCGGTGATGGAGCACAGAGAAAGCAGCTTCCGAGGCTACAGGGACTTCAACATCTACTACCAGTGCTGGCTGCCCGAGGGCGAGGCCAGGGCGGTCCTGCTGGTCGCCCACGGCTACGCCGAGCACAGCGGCCGCTATCAGAACCTGGTCGACTACTTCGTCCCCAAGGGCTACGCGGTCTATGCGCTCGACCATCGCGGACACGGCCGTTCCGACGGCGAGCGGGTCCAGGTCGACCACTACACCGACTATCTCGTCGACCTGAAGACGTTCTTCGATCTGGTCCGCGAAGAGCACCCCGCGCTGAAGATATTCCTTGTTGGGCATAGCATGGGCGCGATGATCAGCCTCACCTATGCCGCGAAGTACCAGGACGAGCTGGCCGGCCTGGTACTATCCGGCGGGGGCATACCGACCGGCCGCCCACGAATTCGACGGGAGGGCTTCGACTTGGCTGAAGCGCTCAGCCGCGACCGGGCCGTCGTCGAAGCGTACAGGAACGATCCGCTGGTCCACCACGGTCCTCCCCGATTCAGCCCGGAGTCGGAGATGGGCAAGCTGGGCGGCGAGCTGGGCCGGTTGGCGCCCTCCGTCAAGCTGCCCATCCTCATCATGGCCGGCAGCGCCTCTCCTCTGGGCGAGGGCGAGGGCAGCCGGGCCCTCTACGGCGTCGTGGGCTCCGAGGACAAGACGCTGAAGCTCTATGAGGAGCTCCTCCACGAGATCTTCAACGAGCCGGAGCACAGAGACGTCATGGCAGACATGGACGCCTGGCTGAGCGAACGAGTATAGGCGGCTGGCTCCCCGTTCGGCGGGAGCCGGCGCGCCCGCAAGGAGGTAGGGACAGTGCCGAAATCAACAGTCAACGGTCTACAGCTCTACTACGAGGTCCACGGCGATTCCGGCGAGCCTCTCGTGCTGGTCCACGGCTACACCGGCGACATCAGCGACTGGCGCCACCAGTTCGAGGAGTTCGCGCCGACCCATCGCGTGCTGGCCATGGACCTGCGCGGCCACGGGAAGTCGGAGGCGCCCTCCGATCGTTCGTCCTATACCATCGAGCAGATGGCCGACGACGTGGAGCCCCTCGTCGACGAGGTCGGCTTCGAACGATACCATCTCGTCGGCCACTCCATGGGCGGCGCCATCGTGCAGGAGATCGCGCTTCGCAGCCCGCAGAAGCTCTTGTCGCTGACGCTCCACGACACGTCCTTCAAGTTCATCATGGCGGCCGACCCGGTCATGGACGAATGGCGAAGGAAGCGTATGGCGCTTGCGGAGACGCAGGGCATGGCCGCCGCGGCCGAGTTGGAGCCCGCAGCGCCGCCGGCTCCCCACATGCCAAAGGGGCGCCTCGAGGAGACCAAGGTCCGCCTCGCCAACATGTCACTCGACGCCTTCGTGGGCGCCTGGCAGGGGCTGGTGGATTGGGAGGGGACGCAGGACCGCGCCTCCGCCATCTCGATGCCGACCCTGATCATCTACGGGGACCAGGACGCGCAGGGGCTGATCATGGCGTCCGGCATGCTTGCTGAGTGGATACCCAATGCGACGGTCGAGGTCATACCGGAGACCGCCCACTCGCCCCAGTGGGAACGTCCGGATCTGTTCAACCGCGCTCTCCGCCGGCACCTGGAGGCCAACGCAGGCCGCACCTGAGTCGGCTGCCTCGCGGGTCCCTGGCCGTGGGCTGCGCCGCACGCCGGTCCGCTCCGTTCGAGTTCCTACGCGCGGACATCCCATGCAGGACCGCACGGGATGTCTAGCGCAGCTTGTCTTACCGGCTTGCCCGCCTCGCGCGGTTCGGCGCCCTACTCGGCGGCGAAATGCCCGACGAAGTACAGGAAGATAACGACGATGCCCGCAAGCGCGGCGCCGCTCGCCCCGAGGACCCACCGGCGCACCGCCACGTCACTGTCCTGCTGACGCTGCAGCGGGAACGCGCTCAGAAGCCAGGCCACCACGAAAACACCCAACGAGATCAGCCCCTTGGCTACCCAGTGGTGGCCGGCCATGTCGGTGAGGCGGTCCTGGAACCCCGGGTTCTCCTCCGAGAAGATCGTCATGAAGACGATGCCGACGATAGTGGTGATCAGAGCGAACGAGAGGGAGGGCACGTTGATCAAGCGCTCGGTCTCCAGTTCGCGTTCTGCCTCCACTCGGTGGGCCTGCTGGCCCTCTAGCGGACGAGTCTCTGCTGATTGCATGTCATTTCTCCTGTTCGGTTCGACGCTCTCGGTCTCAACCGGCCGTGATCGCTTCGCGAAAGCCGGCTGATATGAAGTAGCCCATGATGGTCATCAGAATCCCAATGAGCACAACCACGCCCGCGAGCGCGTAGACGGAAAACCGCATCAGCCGGTCATCCTTGAGCTTGTCCCCGTATTGCCATACCAGGGCCGCGGCCACGATTGCCAGAAACGGCAGGAATAGGAAGAGATGCTCCTTGGTCTCCATGAAGACGCCATGAGCCCAGGGCCAGGGGCCTTCGTTGATGACGGGCTTGACATTGTCGCCGTATTGGATGACGTAGTACATGCCGCCGGCCAGCCACGCGGCGAAGAACATCGCCGTCCCCATCGCGGCTGCCGCCCTGGCTCTGATGACGGCCACGCCCTCGGGGCCTTGCACCACCTCCATGATGACCCAGACAAAGGACAGAATGCCCAGCTCACCAAACCCTATGTGGGCGGCCTTGATCAGCTCCATCTCGCACCTCCTATCTGTACGGCGTGTCTCCTTCTATTGTCCGTCCTGCGCGGGATCGTGACATCCGTGCTATCGCCCGACTTGGCGCGGGCGATAGCACGCAGACGCTGGGTCGCAGTGACGGTGGAAAACCCGGATGTCCCCCAGGTGAAAACACGGGTGCGCGGGCGCCCTGTCGTCGCGCTCCGATCGAGCGGGCACTGAGGTATACTTGTTGCAAGGAGGCGTATTGTGGCTGCAGGGCCGATCCGAGTCATCATTGCGGACGATCACGGGCTCGTCAGAGACGGTACCGTCGGCATCTTGCGTCAACAGCCGGACATATCTGTCGTTGGCGACACCTCCGACGGTGAGCGCGCTGTGGGGTTGGCTGTGGACCTCAAGCCGGACGTGGCGTTGCTTGATATCCGCATGCCCGGCCTGAGCGGCGTCGAAGCGACCCGGCAGATCCGTGAACGCGCGCCGGAAACTGCCGTCCTGATCCTGAGCGCCTACGACGACGACGACTACGTGCTCGCCCTCCTGGAAGCCGGTGCGGCGGGCTATCTGCTGAAGACCGTCCGCGCTGAGGAGCTTGTGGACGCGGTTCGGCGGGTCCACGCCGGCGAGGTCGTGTTGCATCCCACCATCGCTCGCAAGGTCGCCAAGATGTGGGCGCGAGAGTCGGATATCACGCCCGAGAAGGCGAGCCTTACCACCAGGGAGATGGAGGTGCTCAGGCTGGTCTGCTTGGGCCTCCTCAACAAGGAGATCGCGGAGCAGCTCTCTATCAGCGTGCGAACGGTGGAGGGGCACTTGAAGACGATCTTCAACAGGCTGCAGGTGAGGTCCAGAACTGAGGCTGCGATGTATGCGGCGTCACGGGGCTGGTTCCGCATCGATGAGGCATCTGGATGAGGAGCCGGTCCATCAGCGTGTCAGCGCCGCCGATCTCACGACACGGTTATCTGGGTGCCACATTCAACGTGGTGAGGCGCGAGGTGGCGCAACTGATGCCTCCGTATCGGGTCGTGGCGTTCTGGTCGACGCAGGCCCTCGTATTAATGATCGCTCTGGTACACGACGTGGTGGAGTCGGTGGGCCTCCTGCCGCACTTCGGATTGCTCTACTTCGTGCCCATCAGCCTGTTCTTCATTCCCGTCGTCTACGCAGCCGTCAACTTCGGCTTTCGCGGTTCGGTGGCGACCGCCCTCTGGTGTGTCGTGATCACCATTCCCAATTGGGTGTTCTGGCATTCCGGCCTTGAGCGTGCGGGTGTCGTCTTCCAAATGCTCGTGATGGTGGCCATCGCCGCGTTTGTCGGTGACCGCGTCGATCGCCAGTTGCGCGCTCGGTCCCGAGCCGAAGAGGCGTCGCGGGCACTGGAGGTCTCCGAGCTCAAGTACCGCGGCCTCTTCGAGACCGCCGGCGAGGGCGTGCTCGTCGTAGACAAGAACGGGTGCGTGGTCGAGTGCAACGCAGCCGCCGGTCTGCTGCTTGGCAGTTCGCCGGGTGAGCTGCGCCACATGCCCCTGGCCAAGCTCCGCCCCCCGCACCTGGCGTCCGCGTTGCTGGACGCGGCGCGCCGAGACGGCGACTGCGAAGCTGTCAGGCTGGTCGATCCTGAAGGCAAGGAGGTGTGGGTCGAGCCCGTCTGGACGTCCCTTCCTGAGGGCGAGGGCCTGGCTCAGGTGGTCCTGCGAAACGTCACCGAGCAGAAGCGTCGGCAGGCCGGGCTGGAGACCTATGCCGCCCATATCCTGCGCGCCCAAGAGGAAGAGCGACAGAGGATCGCACAGGAACTCCACGACGAAACGGTCCAGTCCCTCGTGCTTCTGTGCCGAAAGCTCGATGCTGCCGTGGACGGGCATCCAGGCGCACCCGCTTCGGATGGACAGGGTATTGAGCAAGCCCGCGAGTACACGGAGCGGATTGCCGGGTCTCTGCGAGGGCTCATTCGTGGCCTTCGCCCGCTCATCCTCGACGACCTAGGCCTCGTCCCTGCCTTGCGCAGGCAGTTGACTGAGATCGGCGAGCGCTCGCCGATTCGCGGTCGGCTGATGGCCGAGTCCGACCGCCGTCTCGCGCCCGACGCGGAGCTGGCGCTGTTTCGCGTTGCTCAGGAGGCGCTGCGCAATGTGGAGAAACACAGTGGCGCTCGTCACGTCGAGGTCAGTTTGGATGTCGGATCTGGTCAAGCGAAGCTCGTCATCGCGGACGACGGCGTCGGCTTCTCCATGCCGGCATCGCTGAACGACTTCGCGAATGACAACAAACTGGGGCTCCTGGGCATGCGAGAGCGGGCCCGGATCCTGGGCGGGCGCCTCGTGATCAACTCTACTGTGGGCGCCGGCACCAAGGTGATCGCTCAGGTTCCTATTGGCTAGGACTGGCGACCTCTCTCAGCGCGCTTCGCTTGTGGCGCACCGGTGCTGGGCGGCTGCAGCACCATGATAGAGCGGTCCTTCATCTACTTCCCCGATGCCGATCTCGTCGGCGACCCGGCCGACTACGGCCTGGCCTTCGATGACGTTTCCTTCACGGCCGAAGACGGAGTCGAACTCCACGGCTGGTTCGTCCCCGGCGACAGCGACGTGACCTGGCTCTGGTTTCACGGCAACGCCGGCAATATCAGCGACCGGCTGGAGAACCTGCGGCTGCTCCACGACGAGCTCGGCGTGAGCATCTTCCTCATCGATTATCGCGGCTACGGTCGGAGCGAAGGATCGCCTTCGGAGGAGGGCACCTACCGGGACGCGCAGGCCGCTCTCGCCTACCTCCTTTCGCGGTCCGACGTGGACCCCGACCGCATCGTCTACTTCGGGCGCTCGCTGGGCGCCGGCGTCGCGGTCGAGCTGGCGACCCGGCGGCCGCCCTACGCGCTCATCCTGGAGTCTCCCGTGCCGTCGATCCCGGAGATGGCGCGGTACCACTACCGATTCCTGCCCATCGGCTGGCTGATACGCACGAAGTACGATTCCCTGTCCAAGATCGGGGACGTTCGTGTGCCCCTGCTCGTTCTTCACGGCGACCGGGACGAAGTCGTGCCCTTCAAGGGCGGGCGCAAGCTGTTCGAGGCCGCCAGCGAGCCCAAGCAGTTCTACACCATCGAGGATGCCGGCCACAACGACACCTATCTCGCCGGCGGCCGGGAGTATTTCCAGGCGCTGCGCGGGTTCATGGAGAGCCTGCCACGGTAGCGCCCCGCGCCGGCGCCGGCCTCACCCGGCGGCGTTGCGGATTAGCCGTATGTAGAAGCCCACCGCCTTCGCGAGCGCGTTGACGGAAACCCGCTCGTTCGCACCGTGGATTCCGTCCAGATCGTCGCTGGAGAGCCGGAACGGCATGAACCTGAACACGTTCTCTGTCAGTTGCTCGAACAAGCGCGAGTCGGACCCACCGACTTCCAGATAGGGCGCTACCACGGTGCCGGGGAACGTCTCCCGGATCGTGCGCGAGAGCAGATCGTAGTGCTCCGAGTCCGTCGGCGCGACGTTTGTTGGCTCCCGTTGCCTGGGTAGGACGGCCACCCGGACTCGATCGTCGGCAACCGTCTGGCGCACGTGGTGGAGAACGCCGTCGATAGAATCGCCGGGGAGGATCTGGTAGTGCACCACGGCGCGGGCGTGGCCGGGCACTACGTTGTCCTTGCCTCCAGCCTGAAAGACCGTCGGCGCGGCCGTGGTCCTCGGCACCACTTCGGCCGTCCCGGGGATGCGCGAGAGGAGCCTCGTCATCAGTGGTTGGAACAACCGCAGGTTCGAGTAAACAAGCCGGTAGCCGAAGCTCGCCTCTGGCGCTACGGCCTCCAAGGTGGGGCGCAGCGGCGAATCGGGCGGCGGAGGAAGGTGGCTGCGCTCGAGTCGCAGGACCGCCTCGGCCAGGATGCCGATGGCGCCCTGGAGCGGTGGTGTCGAGGAGTGGCCGCCCTCCGCCTCCACGACCAGCTCGACGCTGGCGAACCCCTTCTCGGCCACGCCGATGACGGCTACGGGCGCTTTGATCCCGGGGACCATTCCGTCCACGATGAGTCCTCCCTCGTCGAGGACGAAGGCGGGGCGGATTCGCCGCTCGGCCAGCAAACGGGCCGCGACGGCGGCGCCCTCGCTCCCGCCGACCTCCTCGTCGTGACCGAACACGAAGACCACAGTGCGACGGGGCTGGAAGCCGTCCCCGACAAGATGGTCCGCAGCTTCCAGGAGACCGATCAGGTTCTCCTTGTTGTCGAGGGCGCCACGTCCCCAGACGTGCCCATCCACGATGTTGCCGGAGAATGGCGGCTGCTCCCAGTCATCCTCGGTTCCCGGCTCGACGGGGACGACGTCCTGGTGCGCCAGCAGCAGGATCGGATCGAGCGAGGCCTCGGTGCCTTGCCACGTGTAGAGGAGGGTGCAGTTGGAGACCAGCTCACGCGTGAGGACCTCGTGCAGGCGCGGATATGTCTGCTCGAGGTAGGTCCGCATGTCATCGAAGGGCCCGTTATTCCGTTCTAGCGAGTCCTCGTGTGACACCGAGGGGATCTTGATTGCGCCGCTCAGCCGCTCCGCCGCTGCCTGGCCGTCGATGTCCGGTTCGAGGACAGGCGACTCGTCCCTCCGTCGCGGGGGTTGACCGGCGGCCCGGCGTACCACGACTGCTCCCAACAGCGCCAGCAACGCGCCAAGCGCGCGGCGCTTGCCTGGAATCCGCCCGACACCTTGCACTCGGATGTCCTCCCGTCCTCTCGCTCTTTCGTCCGCGTGGTGAGTCGCGCGACACGTGTCACGACGCCGGTCTCGCTACGGCGGCAGTCTCTCAACCAGGCCGGCCGTGAACTGGAGAATGAGGGCCGCGTCGATGCTGTTCACGGTGCCGTCCTCATTCACGTCCGCGTTCCTCTCACAAAACGGCGGGCCGATGAGCGCAGCGCTGTATTGGAGGACCAAGACGGCGTCGATGCCGTTGACGTCGATGTCGCAGTTCACGTCGCCCGTCGGCGGTTTGGGCGTGACCTCATCGCTGAACACGCAGGGATCCAGGACAGAACGGCAGACCTGAATGCGGTAGCTCGACAGTCCCTCGCCGCTGCCGGCCACGGCCACGTTGTAGGTCGCCGGATGGGAGTCCTGGGAGTCGCGAAACACATCACCGGCCGCGAGCGGGATCTCGGTCTGGTCCGGCGTGATCACGGAGGCGGACACGGCGCCCGTACGTTCGAGGACCCTGACGCCGATGAACTGCTCCACGGGCGCGTCGACGGTGGAAAACGACCAAACCTCCGTGGCGCCAGGACATACCTCTCCGGCTCTGGTGGCCGTATGATTCGGGCCGCCGATGCCGAAGAACCAGAGCATGCCCTGATCGTGGCCTGGGTTCGGAT
Organism: uncultured Dehalococcoidia bacterium; assembly: GCA_964406605.1. GTDB lineage: Bacteria > Chloroflexota > Dehalococcoidia > DSTF01 > RBG-16-68-14 > CAYOSF01. Next base: position 121,968 of record CAYOSF010000002.1, read on the forward strand.
CGATGCAGTCCCCAGGCGTGGGCGTTGGCGCCGGCCCGACCGTCACGGTCACCGTCTGCGACGACCGGTAGATAAAGTGGGTCGAGCAGACCTCCCCCGACGGGTAGTCGACGCAGAACGGCTTGTCCCACACAAGCCAGACATGCAGCCTTGCCTCACCCTCATCAACCGCCCTCAGATCCCAGGCGATTGGGCAGTCGAAGCAGGCATACTCCACCTGCAGCGGAGACTCGGGTTGCAGGACAGTGGCGCTCTCAGGCGGTTCGAGCACCAGGGTGAAATCGGGGATGCAACAGGACTCACCTGATGCGACCGCCGTTACCCGGACGGCATCGCCCACGCGGGGCGTCGGCGGGTCCACATCGATTTGCCAGGACAGCTCAGAGCCCTCGGCGGCGAACGACGGAGTCGGCTTTGTCGGGTTGTGGAGGAAGTGCAGTGCGCTGAGCAGAGCGCACAGAGTGAGAAGCACCACAAGGCTGCCGCCCGCAAACGCCGGCATTCGCGCGCTCATTTGGGCCATCTCCTACGGCGATGTGCAGGGATTGTAGCACACGCGGGCGCGGCGGGAGCGGGGCGAGGCCGCCGGTCCACGCACGGAAACCCTCGCACACCGGCGATGCCGCGGCCCGGTACCGGCGCGCATGCTTGTGAGCGCCGGAGCACTGGACGAGCGAGCGCAGATCCACGAGAATGCCCACCAGGCGCTCGCCAAACGAACGGCCTACCGCACGATAGGAGGTGCCCATGCCACTGCAGATGACAAAGGAAGAACGCGAGGCTTTCCTGGCCGATGTCCACGTAGGCGTGCTCAGCATCGAGGACTCGGACCGCGGCCCCCTCTCGGTCCCGATCTGGTACGATTACAAGCCCGATGTCGGTGTCTGGATCATCACGGGACGCACTTCTCGAAAGGGCGTCGCCCTCGATAAGGCGGGACGCTTCAGCCTCGTCGCCCAGACCGAGCAGGCCCCGTACAAGTACGTCAGCGTTGAGGGCCCGATCGTCGATGTGCGGCCGGCCGATAAGGAGAAGGATGGTCGGCCGATGGCGCAGCGCTACCTGGGGACCGAGTTCGGCAACAGGTACGTCGACAGCCAGCCCGCGGACGGCGGTCACGTCTACGTGATGCGCCCCCGGCGCTGGCTGACGGTCGACTACACGAAGTTGGGCTCGGGCGGTTAGAGACACGGAAAATAGCAGGCAGGCACACCGCCGGCAACACACGGATCGCGACACGCGGAAATCGGCTGTTGGCCCATGATCGCGGGGCAAAGGACCCTACTGCTCATCACGTGGATGCTGGTGATGGTGCTGGCCATGACCGTGCTCGAGCCGGGTGCCGCCCCGGTCGCCGCGGGTGGCAACCAGGCCGTTGTGACGGCGTGGTTCCACACCTGCGCCCTTACAAGCGAAGGTGGCCTCAAGTGTTGGGGCTGGAATGCTTACGGCGGGTTGGGGGATGGAACGAACACGGACAGCAACGTGCCGCTGGACGTCGCCGGTCTCACGGGCGGTGTCGAGAGCGTCTCAACAGGTTGGGCCCACACCTGCGCCCTGACGACCGGGGGCGGGGTCGAGTGCTGGGGCCCGAACCTTTCGGGGGAATTGGGAAACGGCGCGAGCACCGGCAGCAACGTACCGATCGATGTCGTCGGCCTCGCCGGCGGCGCCCAGGACGTCTCGGCAGGCGGACACCACACCTGTGCGCTCACCGATGGGGGCGGGGTCAAGTGCTGGGGCACGAACGTCTTCGGCGAGTTGGGAGCCGGGACGTACGTCGACAGCAACGTGCCCGTCGATGTGGCCGGCCTCGCGAGCGGGGTGCAACAGATCTCAGCAGGAGGACATCACACCTGCGCGATTATCGATGGGGGCGGCGTCAAGTGCTGGGGCATGAACATCTTCGGGCAGTTGGGAACCGGCACCTACGTCAACAGCAACGTGCCGGTCGACGTGAGCGGCCTTGCCGGACGCGTGCAGGCCGTCTCAGCAGGGGGCACCCACACCTGCGCTCTGACCGAAGAGGGCGGCGTCAAGTGCTGGGGGCGGAACGACACCGGCCAGTTGGGAACGGGGACGTACCAGGGAAGCAGCGTGCCGGTCGACGTTGTGGGACTCACCGGAGGCGTGCAGGCCGTAGCGGCCGGTGACGAACACACCTGCGCCCTCACAGCGGCGGGCGGCGTCAAGTGCTGGGGCTCGAATGGCTACGGAGAGCTGGGGAATGGGACGAACGCCCAGAGCGCCGTACCGGTCGACGTTGTGGGGCTCACCAGCGGCGTACAGGCGGTTTCGGCGGGTGACGGACACACCTGCGCCCTCACCATCGAGGGCGGCATCAAGTGTTGGGGCAGAAACGACCACGGCGAACTGGGGGACGGCACGAACGAGGACAGCACCGTGCCGGTGGACACCGCGGAACTGCCCGGCGACGTGAACTGCGATGGCGTCACCGACAGCGTCGATGCCGCGCTGGTCCTTCAGTTCTCCGCCGACCTCATCGACTCGCTTGCCGGCCGGAGCGCCGGGGACGTCAACCAGAACGGGAGCGTGGATGCCGTCGACGCCGCGCTCATCCTGCAGTTTGTGGCCGGGGTCATCGATAGCCTGCCTCCGTAGATCGCGCTGCGGCTCGCGCCTCCAGCACGAGACCTGCGGCCCTACGCTGCCGCCGGCGGCGGTTCTTGTTGCGCGGAGCTGGCTTGTGGTTCGCTACCAGCAGTGTTGACCATCGAGATCGGCATCGACCCGGAGATCACCAGCCTCGGAGGCCTGTCGCTGACCTGGCACGGCCTGTTCGTGGCCCTGGGCATCCTCGCCGGTCTCTACGTCAGTGCCACGATGGCGCGAAGAAGGGGATTCCTGGAGGACGACATCTACACGGTGGCTCTGGTAGGCGTGCCCGCAGGGATCATTGGGGCGCGGATCCTGTTCGTCGCGGAGAACTGGCGCCTGTTCCAGGACGCGCCGCTGGACGCCTTTCGCATCGACGAAGGCGGTATCTCCATCTACGGGGCTCTGATCGGGGGTGTGGTGGCGGGCCTGGCGTATACCATGTGGCGACGGCTCGATATCGCGAGCGCTCTCGACGTCGCCGCCTTCGGACTGATCCTGGGGATGGCCATCGGGCGCCTCGGCTGCCTGGTGGCCGGGGATACGCTGGCCGACCCCTCCAGCCTCCCCTGGGCGGTCGAGTACACCAACCCGGCAAGCGGCAACTTCGGGCTGCCGCCGCAACACCCGGCCGTGGCCTACGAGATGCTGGGCGACCTGCTCATCTTCGGCCTCCTGTTCGTGTTGGCGCGCATGTACCGCAGGGACGGGCTCCTCTTCTTCTCGTGCCTGCTCGCCTACTCGGTGATGCGCTTCTTCGTTAACTTCCTGAGAGAGGACAGCAGGCCCATAGCCGGGGGAGAGCTGAACGTGATGCAGATGGTCGCGCTGGGCGTGGCCGTCGTGTCCGCGGCGGGCTTTCTGTACTACTGGCGTCGCCCTGCCGTCGCCGAACCGCACACCGCCGTGTCGTCGGACCGGACCGCGCCCGGTTAGGATGGACGCGGTGGCAGACCTGGCTCGCCGCATACCTGCGTCCGAGCTGGAACCGAGTGCTCGCCCGCGGCAACCTGAAGATCAGACCGCGCCATCGGCGCTTGACTCCGTCGGTAGCCATGGGGTACGGTCGGTCACGGCTAGAGGTAGCCAGCACAGCAGGGCGCAGGCCCCAGGAGGAGATGCTCATGTGTGAGTTCTGTACTCAGCACGGCGAAGGCGAGAAGTGGTATCTGGAGGCGAAGAACTACAGCGCGGAGCTGATCAACGAGGAGCGCAAGCGCGTCATGGCGGACGTGCTGGAGGGGATAGGCGGCGAGGGTCTCGACCGCTTCGTCGCGCTGGACAAGGTCAGGGTGTCGGACCCCGCCGCCTACGAGAAGCTGCTCCCGACCATCATAGAGCAGCAGAAGCGCGACCACTGGGGCCAAGTCGTTCCTATCGAGGAGGTAGAGCAGATCCTCGACATGAGCCTGTCGGTGGTCAGGCTGCCCTGCGTCTGCCGCGGCACGCTCCACGGATACCGCGAGCCCAGATTCTGTTTCGGCGTGACCTCGCCCGCCAAGGGCACTCAGGCGGCCGACATGATCGAGGATCCGGACTACTCGTCGAGTCTGGAGGAGCTTACGACGGAAGACGCCAAGAAGGCTTTCCGGAAGCTGGACCGCAACGGGTTGGTGCACACGGTGTGGACCTTCGGGAGTCCCTGGATCGGCGGCATCTGCAACTGCACCGTGAACGATTGCATGGCCCTGAAATACCGCATGCGGCTCGACCTGCCGATGTTCTTCAAGGCGGAGTACGTGGCCACCATCGAATGGGAGGAGTGCAACGGCTGCCGGGACTGCATGAAGCTGTGCAACTTCGGGGCCATCGGCTACTCGCCCTCCGCGGACAAGTGCTCCATCGACCAGCAGCAGTGCTACGGCTGCGGCGTCTGCCGCGTGGAGTGCAGCCGGGACGCCATCAGCCTGCGGGACAGGAACGCCATCCCCGCGCTGGCAAACGCATGGTGAGATCATGATCGAGATAGCGCTGGACGACAAGAAATGCACCTCTCCCGACGAGTGCCGGGAATGCCTCGAGATCTGCCCGCAGGGTGTCTTCGCCATGTACGCGAAAGGCGAACGGAAGCCGGGTGTCACCACCAAGCAGTGGGCGATAGCGCCCGTCTGGCTCAGCCTCTGCACCGCCTGCGAGATCTGCGAGGAGGTCTGCCCCCAGAACGCCCTCGCGGTGAACGTGGCGTAGGGGGCGGAGAGGCGCGACGGCGCCGGTGCCGGTGCGCTCGTTCATGCTTCCCACTTGCGCCCATGCGAGCTGCTCTTGCACCACGGACTAGCGAGGACTGACCGGAGCCGTAAGCCTCTTGTCGACGCCCGACAGGATGGCGGATGAGAGCTCCAAGAGTTGCCTGGCATATCTGACCATATCTGCTCTCTTTCGCAGGAAGCGGTCTCGTCTTTTCGCCGAGAAGTCGATATCCAGCTCGTGAATGATTTGGTTCCTGCAATCGAATACGGGCTTCAGCTCTCCCGGCCGCAAACCGACATCCTCTCCGGTGAGACCCAGATAGGAAATGGTCTTCAGGAGTTCATCGGAAGACTGAAGACTTCCCCCCGTTAGCTCGTCGATGAGCAGCTTGACGAGCTCATCCTGGGGTCTCTCGCTCAGAAGCACCTCAGATAGCATCTGGAGGTTTACAGTGATCGTGTCTTCTCCTGGCACTTCCCGCCGAAGACGCCGAATGGTGAATTTCTGCAGGCCTGCACGGGCTTGTTCATCTGCCGCCAGCACCTTGGGCAGCGTGTCTTTCACCAACTGCTTTGTCATGGAGTCCAAGCCAGCCCCTGCAAAGACTACCATGGCGCGAAGCAGATCCTGTTCGGTGTCGGTGGGCATGCCCCTGGGGACCCTGCCCGTTCCGCTCCGCGTCCTGCGAACAGTATCGAATGCAGTGAGCAAGGATTCAGCGGCTTCGTACGCATGCCTAGGGATGACATGGGATTTCCTGGCAGCGAGGTGCTTCGGCTCAGGTGGGCAAGTGAACGTCTTCGCCATGGTGTATCCCCAATCTGTGATCGCCATATTCTAGCACGAGGGCGGACTCCAGGTCGGGCCGTGATGACGCGACCTGCCACACGTATCTCACCCTCCCCGCCTGCTATCCTATCCCACAGCCCCCGGCGGCTATCGGAGGCCGCCGGGCCGCGTCGCGCCCAGCGAGAGGAGGAATCGATGGAGAGCAAGGCGTTCATGCTGGAGGAGATGGCCTGGCCGGAGGCGAAGGAGGCGCTGAAGTCGGCGCGGTTGGGGCTGGTTCCGGTCGGCTCGCTGGAGCAGCACGGGCCGCACCTGGGCATGGGCTCCGACGCCCTCCAGTCCTACGAGTTCACCAAGCGGCTGGCCGAGGCCGTGTACCCCAAGGCCGTCATGACCGCGCCCATCTCGTTCGGGGTATCCACGCATCACATGGCCTTCCCGGGCACCGTGACGATCAGACCGGAGACGCTCATCGCGCTGGCGGTTGACGTCGGAGTCAGCCTGCACCGGCACGGCATCACCCACGTGCTGTTCGTGAACGGGCATGGGGGCAACGAGGACGCCCTGGGCGTCGCCACGGAACGGCTGCGCTTCGAGCACGGGATCAAGGCGGCCCACTCGGTCTGGCCCATGCTCGGCTGGTTCGAAGCGATGCAGCAGGCGTCGTCCAAGCGCGTGGGGCACTCCTGCGAGGTGGAGGTGTCGCTGGCGATGCACCTTACGCCGCACATCGTCAAGCGAGACCGGCTCACCGAGGGCGAGTTCATCGCCGTCCCCCTCCGGCACGTGGGCGGCCCCGGACTGTCCGTGCCGCGCCCCTTCGACGAGGTGACGGCCAACGGCGCGTTCGAGGGAGCGCCCAAGGCACGGCCCGAGCTTGGGGCCGCGGCCGCTGAAGCCGCCATCGTCCGCCTGGTGGAGTTCATCGAGGACTTCCTGGAGTACTAGCGAGGGGCGCGCGGCGCCGTCGGGCGGCGCTCTAGCTTGCTTGACAGACCCGTCGGGCTAGGCTAGTCTAACGTTGCGGTTTCGCACGAGGCCGGGTAACTCCGGTTTCGAGCGGGGCCGTGCTTCTTTCTCCCCCTCCATCGGCACGATGGTCTTGACGCGGTTACTTGCCCTCCTCGATCTCGTCGAGCCGGCGATAGATCTCGTACTCGACACCGACGTGGTTGAGCAGGGCGGTGACCGTCAGCGCCACCGCGAGCACGATGCCTCCCGCAATCGCCAGCGCCCCGCTGTCGTTCGCGGCGCCGATTGCCAGCAGGATCGCCCCGGCGCCTCCCGGCAATGTGCCGATGAGAGGGGCAGCGTGGCCCGATTCGCCAGCGGTCGCCATCTCCTTCAACCTTGAACTCAGCATGCCTTCCTCCTTTGCACTGGTCGCGCTCAACAAACAGCGCCTGGTGCCCAGCGGGACATCCAGCATGATAGCGAGAGCTCCGCCGTCGCTGCAGCCCGGCCGGCGTGGCAAGGGCCGCACAGACCGTGGTACCGTTCATGGGAGCAGGCCACGGGGTGAGATCCAGCCAGGAGGCAAACGATGACGTTCTTCAAGAAGCTGTTCAAGCGCGGCCAGGGACAGCCGGGCGCGGAGGCTGAGCAATCAGAGGTGGCGTGTCCTCATGTCGTGCTCGTCCCCCAATGGGACAGCGCCGCCGACATGGGGAATCCCGACAAGGTGGCTCGGTACACGTGCCAGAGTTGCCAAGCGCCCTTCTCGCTCGAGGAGGGGAAGAGGCTGATGGCCGACGAGGCGGAGCGGGTACGGCTGTCCGAGGCCGAAGGCGAAGAGGGCCGGCAGTAGGCTCCCTCGCGCCTTCCGGGTGCCGCCGGCTCCGCGAGACTCTCGAAGAAGCGGGGGTGCAGCCGGTACATTCCTCTCTGCCGCCCGTGTCCGCCCGTGGTGGAGGGTCCCGGTATCGCTCCTACATTCACCATTCACCACTGCGCGGGTGGGTGTGAACGAAATCCAAGGATCATGCAGCGCTCTGCGGTCGGTAGCGTGACTGCTCCTGTGTGAATTGAGGGAGCACTTTCTCCTCCCAACTCCTGTTTCAGGGCGACACCACCGCCAACGTGACCCACTCACAACCGGCATTGTTGACATCGCTTGACGTGGCACCGAAAGGGGCGCTACTCTCAACCCACCATGGCGCGGCCGCGATTCTTCTGGATAGCGCTGACCGCCCTCCTGCTCGCGGGCGTCGTGGCCACTATTGGTCTTCTGCGTCTCAATCCCCCCGCCCGCGCCCTGCCCCCCGCGGGCATAGACAGAATGAACGTCACGGCCGAGGTGAGCATCGTCTCCCGCGCGGGCTCGGAGACATTCGAGCTCACCGGCACGGCCGACTTCCAGAGGAGCGACCCGGACCTCGATGGGGACGTGGAAGTGGTGGACGTTGAGATCATCGCCTTGAACCTGGAAGGCGAAAGCATCACGGGGCCGGTCGTGGTTTCGGAGAGCGACACGCTCACCTCCACGGGTGAGATCCGCAGCCTGCAGCCGCCCCCGGACCAGTTCCCGGCTTCCAGCTTCCTCGACGCGTTCATCGTGGCGCAGATCCCCTACGTCGGCGCGGCTTCCTCGCCCACCGTCCACAATGAGGTGCCGCTACACCTGGTACCGATGGTGGACGGCAGTGAGGTTTCTCTGGATGACTGGCCACCGGAGGGCGTCACGTACCAGACCGAGCCGTTCACGGCGGGTGGCTCCTACGCTCTGCCGCAGACGTGGCCGCCGGGCGAGCCCGGATGTACCGGCGGCGTCCCGCTCCTTCCCCAGTTGCCCGCCAAGATCTGCTTGACGAGTCTCTCCGTCCTCATAGGTGAACTGAAGGTGCCGACTCCCACGCTCACCCCGTGCCCGACGGACGTCTGCACCCCGACGCCCACGCCGACCGTTACGCCCACGCATCAGGCGACTCCGACTCGCACGCCTACGCCTGGGGCAACTCCTACGAGCACGCCGGTCTGCCCACTCGTTGTGGCTACGAACGGAGTCTACTCGGACGCGCTCCAAACGCCGCTCTCGATCCCCGATAGTGACGCAGCCGGCGTCGCTGACTGCTTCACCATTAGTGACACAACAGTCATCGATGACCTCGAAGTAACTCTGGACGTCAGCCACACCTATGTCGGAGACCTTGTGATTGTGCTGGGTCACTTGTCCGAGGAAACCGGCACGACCGTCACGCTCATTGACCGCCCCGGGGTTCCCGCGTCCTCGTTGGGCTGCTCGGGGGACGACATCGACGTCACTCTTGACGACGAGGCGCCGGCGGCGGCCGAGGACGCGTGTGGCAATCGTCCAGCAATCACTGGACGACTCAGACCGAACGAACCCCTGGCAATGTTCGATGGAGAGAGCATCGGCGGGGGGTGGACACTCCGTATCGCGGACAGGGCCTCCGCAGACGTTGGAACGCTCAACGGATGGTCGCTGATTCTCAACAGCGCCGGAGGCTTGATAGGGGATACGACCTGTGACGGCCGGGTCAACAGTATCGATGCCGCGCTCGTTCTTCAGCTTAGTGCGGGCCTCATAGATTCGCTGGCTTGTCAGGAGAACGCGGACACGAACGGGGACACGTTTGTCAACTCGATCGACGCTGCCTTGATCCTGCAGTACGACGCCGGCCTCATCGACCACCTGCCTCCCTAGTACGCCCGTTGGCGTCGTCCTCGGCAGCCCACTGCATCCGTCTGCGGCGCGTCTGTCGCCTCTCCTACTCCCCCACGATCTGCACCACGATCTCACGCTGGCGCGGCCGTACGTCGAAGTCCACGTAGATGATTTGCTGCCACGTGCCCAGCGTCAGCCGGTGGCCGACGAACGGGACGGAGAGGGACGGGCCCAGGAGCGCGGCCCGGACGTGCGAGTGCCCGTTGCCGTCGCCCCAGCGTTCGTTGTGGCGGTAGTAGCGGCTCCGCGGCGCGACCTCGTCGAACACCTGCTCCAAGTCGGCGACCGCGCCGGGCTCGAACTCGATAGTGGTGAGGGCGCTGGTGGAGCCGGGGCAGAACAGGGTCACCGTGCCCGACGTCACACCCGACCCCGACACCGCGCGCCCCACCGCGTCCGTGATGTCGTGCGTGTCGGCGTTCCCGGCCGTCTTCAGCGAGATCTTCTCGGTCACTACCATGGCTGTCACCTCATGATGAACCGCGGCTCCCGTGGGGGAGCCGCTCGTCGCAGATTCGCATGTCGCCGGGGCCGCTCCCCCGCGGTCCCCCGGCCCTACTCCGCCGTCGCAGCGGCCGCCGCCGGCGCGGGCACCTCGCTCCGAAGGACGCCGCCCAGCAGATGATCGCTGAGCCTCTTGGCGAAGGAGATGATGGTGAGGACGGTGGGCTGGCCCAGCGCCTCGGGGAACACGCTGGCGTCACAGACGTAGAGGTTCTTGACCGACGTCTGGAGGTCCGTGTCGACCATCTCCCCCAACCGCACGGTCGCGCTCGGGTGGGTGCCGCGCAGCCTGGACACGTAGACCGAGTCGGGGTCGCAGCCGCCCTTGACCAGGATCTGCCGCGACACGACGGTGGCGTGATGCAAACGCTCCCGGTCACGGTCCGTCATCGGCTTGCTGATGCTGCCTTCCATCGAGATCAGCCCGGACACCTCATCCGTCACCTTGATCATGATCCCCACCGTGCGACGGTAGTTGCGGGCGGAGAGCACGTAGCGCGGGCCCTTGAGAGCGGCCATGATCGGGTAGAGGAACCACGGGTCGATGAGCGTGGCGAGCATGTAGCCGTTCTCCACGTCGTGGTAGCCGACGGTCATCGGCGGCTCGAAGGCCGTTCCTTGCTCCTTCGACACGCCGTACACGATCACGGTGGTGTCCATCGCTATGCCGCGTCCCGCCTCGGGGAAGCCCGAGTTCTGAAGGATGAGTGGCGTGCCGATGCCCCCGCCCGAGACGACCACCACCTTGGCCCGCACCTCGAATGGATCGCGGCCCCGCAGCCTGCCGCGCACTCCCCCCACCTGCCCGTCCTCGATGACGATGTCGTCGACGCGGGCGCGGGTGACCAGCGTACAGCCCGCCTCGACCGCCTGGTCTACGTACTCGTTGGCGGTCCACTTGGCCTTGCAGCGGCAGCCCAGGAGGCACTTGGCCCCGCAGTCGAAGTTGTCCGTGCGCGACGGGTCCATGAACTTCGGTATCGGCTGCCAGTCCTGGCCCAGGTTCTGGGCGTCCTCCATCACGCGCCGTGAGGCCGTTCCCAGCAGTTCGTCGGGCAGGGGAGCGACGCGCAGCTCGCCCATCGTCTCCTGCGCGTAGTCGTCCAGGTCCACGCCGTAGCGCTCGCGGAGCCACGGCGGCGGCGTCGCGGCGCAGGCGCAGTACATGTTGGTGGCGCCGCCGGTCATGATCGGGCGGATGATGTTCAGACCTTCCTCCGTGAATAGGAGGCTGTGCTTGTCGCCGTAGACCAGGCCGCCCAGGTGGCTACCGTAGTACCTGTCGCCCCGGTAGTCGCGGCCTTCCTCAAGCAGTATCACCCGTTGTCCGGCGCGCGCGAGCTGTCGCGCGACGGTAGCGCCGCCCGGACCGGAGCCCACCACCACCACGTCCGTGTCGTAGATCGGCCTGTACTGCGTCATCGCGTGCCTCCTGTTTCGGTTCCGCACCCAGCTCTCGTCCAACCCGGCATCGCTAGGGGTTACTCGACATAATATCTCGAAACGCCTTCGGTATCTGCTCCAGATCGTACGCCGTCGGCTCCCCGAAGGAAAGCGGCAGGGCGTTGTACGTGTGCCAGTATAGAACGGGACCGTCCTTGATTTCGCCGGCCTCTACCAGGTGGAGCAGGGCCGCCATCGTCTTGGCAGTGTAGACGCCGTCCAGCTCCAGCCCCTCCGTATCGCGCAGCAACTCCTCGGCCCGCCCGGCCTCCGGCGTCGCGTAACCGTAGCCCGCGCCCACCCAGTCCGAGAGGATCGTCACGCCCTGCGCATCGATGTCGCCCTCGGGCAGGGGTGCGCCCCGTCGGCGCAAGAGGCGCGCGCTCCGGTTGGCGAGACGCATCACCTTATTCGGCGTGGGCGGCACGACATCGGTCACCAGCACGGCGGTAAGGTGGGTGCGCAAGCCTGCCAGCCGCAGACCGAGGGCCAGGCCGGCCAGCGTTCCGCCCGAGCCGAGCGTGACGAAGATCTCGGCCGGCTCAGGCAGTTCGCCTGCGGCTACCTGGTCGGCCAGCTCCAGAGCCGCGTTGACATAACCCACGGCCCCGAGCGGTGACGACCCGCCCGTGGGCAGGAAGTAGGGCAGACGCCCGTGCCGCCAGTCGGCATACCGGACCATCGCGATGGCCGCCTCGACCGTTGTGCGCGGGACATTGCGAGTGCGGTGGACGATGGCTCCGACCTGATGAAAGCGCCATATCTGCGTTCGGACGTGGTCGTCCACCGGCTGGTCCACCAGCAGGAGGACAGTCCTCAGCCCTTGCTCCCGGCCGTAGATCGCAGTGGCCAGGCCGTGGTTCGTACCGATGCCCCCGAAGGTGATGATCGTGCGACACCCGCGCCGCAGCGCGTCGGCGAGGATGAACTCGAGCTTACGGACCTTGTTGCTGCCGTAGATGCTGCCGTAGAGGCCGTCGTTCTTGAGCCATAGCGGCGGCCCGCCCAGGCGGCTCGACAGCCGTTCGAGCGGGACGACGGGGCTGGGGGGCTTCCCGAGCATGAGGTGGGGCAGGGTGGCCTCGAGCTCGGGATAGCGAGCGTGAAGGCTCGACGAACCGGGAGCTTGTTCTTCCGTCTGCACGTTGCGGTCCTCCGGGACGGCGTTCCTGCCGTCCGCCGCTCATTATACTGCGCCCCGCAGACGCGGTCCGAAGCGAACCGGCGGTTCAACGGAAGGACGAGGTCACGTCTTGTCGCCGGCGTGCGCCTCCGTCGCATCCGTGGCTGATGGCCGCCCGCCGGGCCCCTCGATCTGGTAGCCGCTGGGCGGCTCGGCCCCCATCAGATGCCGGACAAAGTAGTCCCAAAGCCTGCGCACGAAGTACCCGTCCCCGCGCGCAAATGCGTGGTTGCGATTCGGCAGTACTAGGAGGTCAAAGTCCTTGTTCGCCTTGATCAACGCGTCCGCCACCTGGAGCGTCAGCGCGGGATGGACGTTGTCGTCCATGTCCCCGCATGCGAGCAGGAGCTTTCCCTCCAGGTTCTTCGCCAGTCGAGCATTGATTTGCTCCGAATAGGCGTCGCCGCCATCGGCCCCGTCCGAGGGCAAGCCCAGATACCGTTCACCCCACGTCGCCGTGTACCCTCGCTGATCGTGGTTTCCGGCCGACGAGACGGCCACCTTGTAGAAGTCGGGGTGCGCCAGGATCGCCCGCGTCGAGGCGAACCCGCCCCCGGAATGCCCGAAGATCCCCACTCGGTCTAGGTCCATGTACGGGCGCCGCTCTGCGAGCTCCCGGAGGCCCGCGATGTGGTCCTCGAGGCCGCCCGCCTCTTCGAGTCTCCCGTACGACACGTCGTGGAACGCCTTGGACCGGAATGGGGTCCCCATGCCATCAATCGTCACGACCACGAATCCGAGTTCCGCCAGTGCCTGGGCCTGACAGTACGTGTCGAAGGGCCCTGGATCCGCGGCGAAGGAGTTCTTCGGTGTGCGAATCGACTGCGGCCCAGGGTAGATCGAATCGATGACCGGGTACTTGCGCTCAGGGTCCAGGGTCGAAGGCAGGAAGATCGCGCCGTGTATGTCGGTCTCGCCGTCGTGGGCCTTCACCGAGAATGGTTCGGGCCAGCGCCAGCCCCGCTCCATCAAGAGCCCGACATCCGACTCCTCCAGCATGCAGACCAAGTCTCCGTCGCAAGATCGCAGCACCGAGACCGGCGCGGAGTCCACCCGCGAGTACGTATCCACGAAGTACCTGCCCGACGGGGAGAACGCCGTGACAGGACGGGAGTCGCTTCCGGCCATGAGGGTCTGGACGCGCAGGGCGAGGTCATTACTCGGCGGCGCAGAGACCTGGTGATCGGCATCCTCCGGCGTGAGCAACTGCAGGTCCGACCCGTCTAGGTTGACCCGGTACAGGTGGCGGTAGTGGGGGTCGCGGCCTTGCTCTCCCCCGCAGGCCGTGAAGAAGACCCGTCGGGCCGCCTCATCGACGAACACGATGTCCCGCACCGCGAACGGGCCCGAGGTGATCTGCTTCTTGAGCGCGCCGGTTTCGCCGTCGTGAAGGTAGAGGTGCGCCCAGCCGTCGCGCTCCGAGAACCAGACGACCTCGTTTCCCCCACCAATGACCCGCACGTTCGGCCGCGAGCCCATCGCCAGGTTCAGATCGATGAAGGTATCGTTTCGTTCCCGGAGGATCTCTCGCACTGCGCCGGTCGTAGCGTCCATCTCACAGAGCCGGCAGGCATTCTCCGCCCGCTCCGTCGCGACGAAGTACACGCGGGCGGCGTCCTCGCCCCACCACACGAGCTGCGCTTCGATAGGACTGGTGTACGTACTGAACAGCGGCGCGTGCCGGGCCGCAACCCTCTCTCTCGTATCGACATCGATGACGACCAGCTCGGCGAGCGGCACGTGCTCGTCGCCGGGCATCGCATAGCGGTATTCGTGCAACGCGGGCCGTGCTGCGCCGTCGGGTGGCACCGACTGCAGTAGTTGAAGCTCTTTCACGCGGCGCTCGTCCAGTCGCAACGTGAGAAGCTTGCGGGAGTCCTGCGACCACACAGCCACCGGCAATGGCGGCCTTCCCTTGAGCATAAGACGCAGGGTCACTGCGTAGGTGTTGGAATCGGGCGACTTGGCGTAGGCGTAGTGTGCGACGCCGTCCTCCGTGAGCGCGATCTCGCTCCCGGTAGCCAAGTCCCGCACCAGCAGATTGTGGTCCCTCACGAAGGCGGCCCACCTGCCATCCGGCGAGACTAGTTCGCTAGCGCTCGCCTCCGGCTTGTCCGCGGCCTCCAGGCTTCCATTGCCCAGGTGGTACGTATAGAGCTTGTCACCGGTCTCGAAGCGAATGGCGTCCCCGTCCTCAGCGAACTCGAAGTAGTTGAACGGAAGGTTGGTCCCCTGTACTGCCTCGCCCGTCGCGCTCGACAGCACCGCTGCGAGCTTCTCGTGGTCGAAGGCGAGTTCGCGCTGACCGGTGGCTGCATCGACTGTCCAGAAGGTCTTGCCTTCGCGCGCCTTGCTTCTGTACCAGAAGCGGTCGCTGCCGCCGATCCAGTACGGCCGAATCTCACGGTTGAACACGAGCTTCCTGCAGTTCCAGGGCAAGAACTGCTCGGCGCGCTGGTAGTACTTGCGAGCAAGCTTCCTCGGCGAGTATTCCTTCATGCCTGGTCCTCCTTCTCGTGACCCGCGAGGCAGCGGCCACGATTCGATGCAGTCATCGCCGGGCCGTGGTGGCAGGGAGGCCCGTCTCGACATTCGCCGTGCCGCAGGCGAACCCGGCCTGCTCTTCGCCATCGAAGATGGCAAGCCGGGCTCCCACGATGCCGAGCCGGCCGGCCGTCTCGTCTAGAAGAGCCTGAAGTCGCTGCTGGTCAAGAGCCACGTCGGTTCACTGTTTAGCTGTTCGCAACTTTCGGGGCAACAGGGATCTCTTGTGGTCGATTGCTAGACGCTACGGCGGCGGCCGCGGCCGGGGCGGACAGGCTCGGCGGGATGGCGTTGCACGCGGCGTCCCAATGCTGTCTACTAAACGGTATCGTTCCCGATCACGAAGGAGGCCCAACATGGCTCACTCCATCGTTCACTTCGAGGTCCCAGCCGACGACGTTGAACGCGCGAAGCGGTTCTACCAAGAGCTGTTCGGCTGGCAGATCCAGGCGCCTCAGGGGGATTATCACGTCATCGATACCGGCGAGGGCGGGATCGGCGGCGGGATGATGAAGCGCCCCGTCCCGGAGCACCGCATCACCATCTACATCGGGGTCGAGTCCCTCGACGAGTACCTGGCGAAGGCGCAGTCGCTCGGCGCCACCGTCGTGATGCCCAAGACGGCCGTGCCCGGCATGGGCTACTTCGCCCAATTCATCGACACCGAGGGCAACGCTCTCGCCATCTGGGAGGAGACCGCCGAGGCCAAGTAGTGACGCTCTCCGGCGGACGGCATGGGAAGCCTGCCGCGCGGCGCGTGACACTGGGCGTTGACGCACCTGGGAGGTGAGGCGCCGTGTCCGCAAGCGTCGGACTTAGAGAGGGCGGCAAGGGAAGCAGCGATGATGATGCCCACCGTCGAGGGAATGCGACGATAGGAGGACGAGAGTGAGCGTGGAACTCCGACCCGATGAAGTGGAAGCGCTGAAGAAGATCACTACCCCCACGGTGTCCAATGCGATCGAGACCTTCGACGTGAGACCTCGTAACGAAGGCTTCATGGACAGCACCGTCCGGTGCATTCTGCCTGAGCTTGGCGCCATGGTGGGCTACGCCTGCACGGCGACCATTCGCGCCAGCCGGCAGGAGCCCTCAGCTTCGACGCTGGAGATGTGGATGACCGTCCAGAACGTGCCCTCGCCGCGTGTCGTGGTCATCCAGGACCTGGACGCCCCGAGCCCCGTCGGCTCGTTCTGGGGCGAGGTGAACGGGAACACCTACAAGGCCCTCGGTTGCGTCGGGACGGTAACGAACGGCGGCGTACGGGACCTGGACGAAGTCCGCCGCCTCGGCTTCCACTTCTTCGCGTCCTGCGTGCTGGTCTCGCACGCCTACGTGCACCTGGTGGAGATCGGCGGGCCGGTCCAGGTCGGAGGCATCGCGGTGAATCCGGGCGACCTGATCCACGCCGACCAGCACGGCGTCCTCGTCGTGCCGCCGGAGATCGCGAAGGAGATACCCCGGGCCGCGGCCGAGGTCGAGGAGCGCGAGCGGCAAATCATCAACCTCTGTCAGTCCGGCGAGTTCTCGCCTGAGCGCCTGCGGGACCTGCACGACGAGGCCGACTGAGGATGGCAGGCGCAGTGGCACGCGCCTCCGGACAGGGGAATCGGGCATGACAGCGATCGGACGCGCAGTGCGAGCGCTCAAGTACTCGGTTCTGGTTGCCGGCGGCGTCATGGCCTATTGGCTGAACAGGCCGAACACCGCGTCGGTCGATCCCGCCCTCGAGATGGAAACCTGGGACGCCGTCGCTGATGGGGCTCACAACTCGAACACCGACCTGATCCACTGGAACGGTGCCTTCTACCTCGTCCATCAATCGTCGCCCTTCCATTTCGGCACCTCGCGGAGCAGATTGGTCGTGCGCACGTCGGACGACGCGCACCGCTGGACCGAAGTCGCGGAGCTGCGTGCGCCCCGGGGAGAGCTGCGGGATCCCAAGTTCGCGGTCATCGGAGGGAGACTCTTCTTGTACGCGCTGGGCAATGTGCGCTGGGACGCGGAGCCCTACACCACCTTCTACACGTCCAGCGACGACGGCCGCTCCTGGCAGCCCCTCGCCGAGGCCGAGCCGCACGGATGGCTCTTCTGGCGGCCGAAGACGTCCGGCGGCCTCACCTGGTACGTGCCCGCCTACTGGCACGGACACGGCCGTTCAATCCTGCTGACTTCCACCGATGGCGTCGTCTGGTCCGTCGTGTCGACGATCTACAAGGGGGAAAGGAACGACGAGACGGCCATCGAGTTCCTGCCCGACGGCCGCATGATCGCGACGGCCCGGCTGGAGGGCAGCGGGGGCATCTTTGGTGACAGGCGGGCCGGCACGCTGATCGCCGTGGCGTCCGCTCCCTTCCACGACTGGGCGTGCATCAAGAGCCCCGTCACCCGGTTGGACGGCCCGCGTCTCTTCTCGCACGAGGGTACCGTGTTCGCCGTGGGCCGGTATCAGCCGGCCCGCACGCCGCTGCTCTCGGAGCAGGGCTCAGTGTTCGGCAGGAAGCGTACGTCGCTGTTCGTGGTGCGAGAGGACGGCCTGACGTACCTCTCCGACCTGCCCAGCGCCGGCGATACCTCCTATGTTGGGGCGGTCGTGCAGGGGGACGCGCTCTACGTCTGCTACTACACCAGCCGGACCGACCGCGACTACCCGTGGATCCTGGGTATGCTTGCCCCCAGCAACATCCGGATCGCGAAGATCCCGCTAGCCAGCCTCGCGGATCTCGCCAAGCACCTCCTGCGGAACTCCTGTCCGGCTTAATCCTCTTGATCCACCGGCTCCAGCGAGTTCAAGAACCGGAGGAACTCTTCCTCAGTGAAGCGCTCGTCGGGAAACGTGTATGCGTAAAAGCTGATGTCATCCTTCCGCCACTGAACCACCACTAGGCCCGGGTTGTCGATATCCTCCCCTCGTATGAGAAACCCTGTCGTTCCTTGAACCTGGACGGGGATCGAGGGGTAGCCGCCCATGCCGACATCGGCGGCGGACTGGTTGACAATGACGCCTAGGTCGTCCAGACCGGACCTCTCGGCGTCGGACGTCTCGGCTAGCCCATACGTGAGCATAACCGACGGGTATTGCCCCGGATGGTCAACCCAAGCCCGCTTGAATGCGAGCTGCGGTGGAACGTGAGCCGGAACGGCGACCGGGAAATCAACTAGGCCCTGTGCGTCCTCGATGGTGTCCGCCGGAATGGGCTGCTGGAACTCGTCCTCTGGTTCGCTGCCCCGGCTGTCGCCGCCGCAAGACGACCCGGCGAGCGTCAGCACCACGACGCCTATCACCATCACCGCCAGGAGCGCACGCCGGTTCTTCCTTATCGGACCTCCCGTGTTGCCCATCGCCAGACACCTCCACCGCATTCGTCTGCCAACCGTTTGCTCCCCAAGGCTACCGCGCTTGGGCAGGCTTCTCAATAGCGCGGTCGGACACACATCCAGTGGCCCGTGCTAGCGCTCACGTCAAGCCGGTGCTGTCCCGCCCTCCTATCCTACAGCTCCAGCCGGAACCCCTGGCCCCTGACCGTCACGATGAAGTCCTTGGACGCCCCGGCCGAGCGCAGCCGTTCGCGGATGCGGTGCACCAGCGAATCGACCGCGCGGTCCGATACGCCCGCCGCGTCGATGCCCGGCCACACGCGATCGATGATCTCGTCCCGCGTGCAGAGCCTTCCCGCGTTCTCGAAGAGGTAGGCGAGAAGCTCGAACTGCTCTCGCGAAAGCGGCGGTTGGATTTCCGCGTCCCGGACCAGGACACGGTGCGTCTCCGTATCGACCCTCAGCTCAGCGCCGGCGGGCGGCTCGATGGGTGACTGGGCGGCTCCGGGCGTGTCGGCAGCCATCCCGGCGGGTACCGCTCGGCTGCGCCGCCGATACAGCACGAAGCCAGCGAGCACGACCGCGACAGCCAGCGCCGCCGCACCCGCCACGGATGCGATGAACGCTACCGGCGTCGCCGATTCATCGTCGCCCTCGGCGGGCGTCTCGGCCCTATCAGGGATGGCGATGGGATCGGTCGACCACTCGGTCGAGCCGGACGAGACCCTGACCGCGATGTCGCCCGCGACCGGCGACGTCAGCTCCGCCTGCGCAACACCATCGGTCGTGACCGCCTCGACCTCTCGCGTCTCGCCGCCGGGCAGAACCAAGGAGAAGCGCACGCTCGTGCCGTTGGCCACGCGGTGTCCGTTGCGCGCCAGCAGCGGCCCCGCGAGTGCGACGGCGAACTCCTCGCCGGGCGATGGCGGATCGGGCTCGATCGCCAACCCGATCGTCTGCGACGGGTCCGGCTTCACCTGCTCGCTCAGGTCGTACAGAGCCAGGTCGCCGTAGATGTAGTCCACGGGCAGCCGCCCCGCACCGATCTCTCGAAGGATCGTCGGGTCGTGAAAGAGCAGCCTTAGGGAGACACGCAGCGCCGGCTCGATCTTGGTATACAGCGCGACGAACAGGTCGACGTTCCGCAGTTCGCCGGCGTCCAGGTGGTACGGCGAGTTGTACGCGAAGACCACGACGTTCTTCGCACGCAGGTCGAACAGCGCCGGCCCCCGGCCCAGGAAGTCCTTAAGCACTTCTGAAGCCGGGAAGTTGGCCGGATCGCGTTCCAGGAAGGCGAAGACGATCCAGTCAGCGTCCTCCACGCCGCCTTTCAGCTCCTCATCGGCGTCGCCCCGGAGCACTTCGCCGAGCTGGCTGAACGAGATCGTCCGCATCGTTTCGGGCGACACCCTGCCCGGGAACATCTCCTCCGCCAGCGAGGCCAGCTTCCCGCTGGGCCAGAGCGGCGGATATCCTTCGGCGTCCGCCGGTCCCGGCGGGGCGCAGTACGGATCGTCCCAGCATTCGACGAAGAGGATGCGCTCCCCGACGCTCGGCGCTCCCACCGTCTGCCGGAACTCCTCCGCCGTGTCCGGCCTGATGAAGGTGACCGACTTGGCAGCGAGCGAGGACACCGCCGCCAGGTACTCGGCGCTCCCGACGTCCGCCTGGTCGTCCGTTCCGGACGTGACGAGTAACGGAGTGAGGCCCGAGTAGAGCCGGTACTTCAGCTCGAGCACCCGTCGCACGGCGTCATCGACGCGGGCCCGGACCTGGGCGTCTGCCTCGTAGCGCGAGACGAGATAGTCCAAGGTGGGCGGCACGTCCTGCCACTGCCAGGGCCGAATGAGGGGCAGCACGTCGTTGCCCGCCATGAGCGCCTCTTCGACGATGACCGCCTGCAGGTAGGTGCCGAACTTCTGCTGCGCGTACGCCACCACCGCGCCCGCCGCGAGATCATCCGCGAGGGTTAGGCCGCCGTCGGCCCTCCAGGAAGCGAAGTCCTCCAGGCCGGTGAACGACTCCATGCACGTGGGACTGAAGGTGACCGGCGTCTGCGCGTCGCAGCCGGGCACCTCGGGGTAGCTCAGGTGCGAGTTCATCATGGCGTCCGTGACGCCGGTGTCCCCCACGTCTCCTTGCGTCACCGCGCGGAACGGGGCCAAGTCCTCGTCCGCGAGTTCCTCCAGCGGCTTCCCCACGATCACCGGGATGTCCTCGTAGTCAACCCCGCGCGTGCTGCGCCCGTGGCCTGGGAAGTGCTTGACGACCGCCGCCACGCGACCCTCCCCGCATTCGTGGAGCCCTTGCACGTAGCTCGCGGCCATCTCGGCCACCCATTGCGGGTCACCACCGAAGGTGCGGATTCCCTGGTCGCCTGGGCCGCCCGACCGTGGGGAGTCCAGGACGTCAAGCGTCGGCCCCAGCAGCATGTTGACGCCCACGGCGGCCAGCTCGCGCCCGACGATGCAGCCCACCGTCTCCGCCTCTTGCGGATCGAAGGTGGCCCCGATGGCCATGTTGCTCGGTATGGGCGTGAAGCCGTTCAGCAGCCGCGTCAGGGACCGGTCGTCGCCCTCGTGATCGACCGCGACGAAGAGCGGCAGGCAATACTCCGTGCCGCCGGCCGAGCCCTCTGTGGCCGTGCAGGAGACCGCCTGCAATCCCTCCGTGAGGCGCGAGACCTGGGCCGGAGTGTCGACATCGCTGTCGGCCGAGAACCCACAATGCTCCGGATCGTACGCCGGGCCGTTGTTGATGTTGCACAGCTCACGGCTTAGGTACACGCCGCCCACCGCGTGCTCCGAGATGAACTCGCTCGCCTCGCCCTCCGCCTCCGGCCCCTCAAATCCCACGATGAGGAGCTGCGCCACCTTGTCCCGCGCACTCATCGACTGAACGATCTCGTCGATGATATCGCTCTCCTGGTACTGAGGATCGTAGGCGGACAAGACGGTTCCTCCCGCCATGACGCAACCCAAGGCGAAACTCGCCGTCGCCAGTACGAGCAAACGCAAGCTCACGGCCAGCAGTATATCGCAGGGGCGTGTGCCCGGCGCTGATACGAACGTGCACCGGCCGCCACCGGCGGGCAGCGAAGGAGAAACGAAGGAGAACGGAAGAGAGCGCGCAAGCGTGCCGCGGAGCAGTCCCGAGTCGCCAGAGCGAGAATCGAGAGGGGCCGAGGGCAGCGTCGGGCCGCGTACTGGCGAGGGGGCGAGTCATGGCGGACCGGCCCTCTGCCCCGCCAGGAGGCTCCGGCACGGAAGGAGGACGTCGATGGCCTTGATTCGAAGCTCCGCGGAAAGGGTACGTTCAGGTTCTTGGCGGGGCACGATCTCGGTGTTGGTACTCGCTCCGGTGCTGACCGCCGTAGTCCTGGCCGTGAGCCACGGTGCCGCCCCGGCGCACGCCTCGCCCGCGCTCAGCGTAGATGCCCATTGCACGCCGGCCGCTCTCAGACCCAGCGAGGAAACGCTCATCACCTGCGAGATACGGATCGAGAACTCCGGCGACCAGACCGTCACTGACGCGGAACTGCGGTTCGACTTCGCGCCGGATCTAATCTCGCCGCTGGAGGCTTCGCTCCTGGCGTTCGACCTGAGGGCGGACGGGCAGCCGATGCCATTCGACTATGTTCCGCTGAGCGAATCGATCGGAGAGCTGGCCCCCGGCGAATCACGGCTCCTCGTGGGCAGAGTGATCTTCGCCTCCGCGTGGGAAGGCGGCTACGGCGCGAACGTGGAGGTCTGGCGTGGAGGCGGTGCCGTGGATTCCACCATCATACAGTGGCACGTAACGGCCGGCGCGCAGGCACCGCCCACGAACCTCACTATCAGCAAGTCGCTGCAGATCGAGAACGAGACCCAGATCTCTTCGCCGACGAACAAGACGGCGAACTACGAAATCGTTGTCGCCAACGAGAGTGACGAGCCGGCAACCGACGTGACGGTGCTCGACAAGTACTCGCCGGACGTCGCCCTCGTCTTCGCGGACCGGCCGGTTGCCGCAATCGATGAGGAGACCCGCATCGCCAGGTGGGAGGTCGGAACCCTCTCGCCCGGGGAGGAAACGCGGATCCGCACCATGTTCGCGCCCGTCGAAGGGTGTGCCTTCCCGTCGAACGTAATGGTGGTGACCGCCGGCACCGCGGGCACGGTGGAGAGCTACGTGGCGAGATCGCCCGAATCGATGGTGATCGGCGACGACGAATGCCGGCTCCGTCTGCCCCACACCGGCACAGGCGGCGGGGGCAAGGGAGATTCGCCGCTCGAATCCGCGCTGGCATTGCTGTTCGTCGGTGGCCTCGCCGTCGCTAGAGCGGCTGGCATCCACTGGGCTCGTGAGAACCCCCGCGACCCCGAGCCACCATCGGAGGATGCGTCGTGAAGGCCGCGGCCAGGAGGCGAGACCTGATCCGGGTTGCGCTGCTGGCCCTCACAGCGCTGGCATCCACCATGGTCTCCTGCGGCGGAGACGAATGCGGCGCAACGTCGCAGGCCGCCGCAAGCACGCCAGACGGCCTGCCCCCGGCCGCCCTCGCTGCCCCCGGCGTGACACCTGTGTCTGCGTCCAGGTCGGCGTACGTCGTCGCCAACGGCCCGTATCCGGCGGGAAGTGTCGGCTACGCGATCTCATGGCCACAGTGCGGGGGTCCGTATCCGGAAGAGCCTTTCGCCTTCGGGATAGTTGGCGTCACCGATGGACGGGCCTTCACGCGGAATCCCTGCTTCGCAGACGAGTACCGCTGGGCGAGGCGGGGACAGCGTCGGCCGTCCATCTACATGAACGTGAACTATCTCGATTCCACGGATGACTTCGAGGGTTGGTGGGCATGCGACGACGCCCCATGCCGCGCCTACCGCTACGGATGGGTGGCCGCCCATGACGCGTATACGTACGCCAGCTCGTTCAATGCGGTGGCGCCCGTCTGGTGGCTCGATGTCCAGATCGTGAGCGATTGGTCGGTG
Source organism: uncultured Dehalococcoidia bacterium (assembly GCA_964406605.1). Taxonomy (GTDB): domain Bacteria; phylum Chloroflexota; class Dehalococcoidia; order DSTF01; family RBG-16-68-14; genus CAYOSF01. Next base: position 145,210 of record CAYOSF010000002.1, read on the forward strand.
GACCTGACGCTAAACGCCGACGCGATTCGAGGCGCCGCCGAGTACCTGAAGTCCAAGGGCATTCGCGTCGGCATCTCGTCTACCTCCTTTCAGTGGACGACCGTGGTTGGAGACGCACGGCACAACATGCCCGTTTGGGACGCAAGCGCGACGGATGCCGACGAGGCGGCGGCCTTCTGCATGGAAGGGAAGGACTTCGGCGGGGGACACACGGAGCAGATCGCGTACGTCGCGGATGGCTTCGAAGTCGTCCTTGCGTGCGGAGAAGCGATTCCAATCTCACCTGTACTAGGAGCCTCTCCACCATGACCTGGGGACAGACTCCAATCGCTCTCCTGGCCCTCACGACGGTTGCATTCCTCGTCCTCTCCTGCCGCGGCGATGACGACGGTCCGGCTTCGCCAACGGCAACGGCCACGCCAACCCAGAGAGCGGCGACGCCCACGCACACCGCCACCCTCACGCCTGCTCCGACAGAGGATGTGGCATCGCCTACCGCCCCGCCCACGGAGCTGGCCGTGAGGCCCTGTCGAGATGTCGATCTCAACGCGGGGGTTATCGGGACCGGCGGCGGGCTGGGGCAGGGCCGGTATGCAGCCATTCTTCTCGGGAACTCCTCGCCAACGTCGTGTGTGTTGGACGGCTCGCCCGAGGTGCAGCTCATCGACTCCCAGGGCCAAGTCATGCTCACCGTGGACCGCGACGACTTCTGCCGGGCAAGCGCTGACTGCCCGATCCTGGACCCTGTCGTGTTGATGCCTGGCTTGGGACAGGTAAGGCCTCACTCCCCGCTCCCTGGCCAGGCGACCATCATCATCGAATGGGGGAATGCGCAACCGCACACAGCCCTCTGCTCTGAGCCATCTGAGGACGCCGCGGCCATCCGCCTCTTGCTCCCATCGAACGGCGGCCAGCTTGACGTGGAGCCACGGGACGAGTATGGCGAGCCGCTTCACATAGCTCCTTGTCGCGGTGAGCACCACGGGTGGTTCTACATATTCGAGTTTGGCCCAGTTCGCGAGTAGGCCAATGGCGAACTCACGCGCACTCCTCACATCTCGCAGAATCGGCCAATGATCCGCACAAGCGCTGCAATTGCCCTCCTAGCCCTCTCAGCGTTCGCATTCCTCATCCTCTCCTGCGGCGGCGATGACAGCGGTCCGGCTTCGCTGGCCGTGACCACCACGCGGGTTCAGGGACCGGCGACGCCGACCCCTTCCGCCAAGCTCACGCCAGCCGTCCCTACATCGTCCATCGGGCAGCCGGCCAATACCGTCGAGGAGGCGCTCGGTCAGGCGAGAAGCGTCTTCACCTCAGCCCCGCCCTTCGTGGTGCATGACATCGAGTCGGTCGTGTACGTGGACACGACGGTAGGCCGGGCGCGTGAACTCTTCGATCCCGATCATGAGCGCAAGGCATGGGATGCCCCCGACCACTTGCCCGCCTGGGTGGTGGTGGCCTACGGGAGCTTCCAGGTGAAGTCGGTCCCTGGGTCGAGCACACCGGGCCCTTCCCTGACGTCGGTGTGGGTGGTCATCCCCGAGGGCGATGTAGGCCTACATTGGTGGGTCGACAGCCAGAGCTACGAGTTGAGTCGCCTGGGCACTGTAGTGGAGGTCCCGCTTCCCCTGCCGCCCTTCCCCACCCCGGTGACGCTGGGGAGCCAGTAGTCCACGAAAGGCGGTTTTGTCCGTGAGAAAGGGAGGCATTCTGGTAACCATTGGGGCGCAGGCATTCCTCATCCTCTCCTGCGGCGGCGAGAGCGGCCCCGCGTCGCTGGCCGTAACCACCACGCCGTCCCAGAGACCGGCGACGCCGGTGTCTACCGCCACGCTGACGCCTCCCCCGACGAGCATCGAGCCGTCGCCGACAGCTCCGCCATCCCTTCCGCTCTCGGAGAGTGACGCCGTGTGGCGCGACATCTGGACGTACGCCCTGCTGGTGGAGCCCATCCTACGGCCAACCTACCTCCCGCCGTCGCTCTCCCTCATCCAACGGACCGCCACTGATCTGGGCAACTTCCACGACTACGATCGTTTCGGCGCCACCTACTCGGACCTGCAGGGTGACACTTGGCTGAACCTGGCGACCAACTCAGGCGGCGTGTCAGATACCGCTCACTACATGGAGCAACTCCCCATCAGGAACACGTTGGCCAGCTACATGGTCTGGGATACCGCGGACCCGACCGGTCGCGCCCAAGTCTGTTGGCGGGAGCCGGGATCGCTGGGCCGGGCGCCCTCTCAGGAGTACGTTCCCTACTGCGTCACGACGCACGGTCTTTCGAAGGTGGACCTGGTCCAGGTCGTCGCTGGGCTGCGGCCGCTCCAGTCAATCATGGATGTGTCGCCTCGCTGGCCCTACCGCTCGGTCGAGGAGAGCGGCGTCTTCTGGGAACAAGTGGCGGAGGCGACCACCTCGCTTGACCCAATTCTGCGCCCCGCCTATCTCCCGCCCGCCATCACGCGCGTATGGGTCCCCGATGTGAGCACCGGGGGATTCCGCATCGTCAATTCAGACGACTCCGGCGACATCATCGTTGATGTGGCCGCGGGCGCCCTGAACCCGGCCCTGCCCGGCCCAAACGGGGCCCAAGAGCGCGTGTACGTGAATGGCTCGCCGGGCTACTACCAGGTGCAAGACAAGGCCGATCCGCTGAACCGCGCGTACGTGTGCTGGGAACAGCTGGGAAGACTTGGCGACCCCTCCGTGCCGAACGACCCCCACTGGGACCACGTCACCTACCTTGTTAGCTCCGTGGGGCTCTCCAAAGAGGAGCTGCTGGCGGTGGCCAACGGGCTCGTTCCAGTCGAGCGCTGAGCGGCGGAGCCCGGCTGCGTCCATTCGCCCAATGGAACCTCCGGGCCTTTGATCCGGCGGCTCCGGCCACAACGCCCGGAAGCCGCAGCACGAGTGTTGCCCCTACCCTCGTAAGAAATCCGTAAGGATTGGATGGTATGCTTTACTTGAGAGGAAGCATGGTTACGTCCAATCGCAGCCACCGTCGAGATACAGCCAATTGTTCGGGAGCCGGCGCCCGCTGCGCCGGTCGGTGGTACGCGCCGAACCGGAGTCCAGGACCGTGAAGAAGCTCCTCCAGGCCGCACGGCAGGGCGTGGGTCTCCCGGGGCTCGCTGCGGCCGCCGCCGCCGTCATCGTGCAAGCCTTGCTGCATGCCGCCTTCCACCAGGCCCCCTTTGCGCCCTACTCGGCGGCGGAGTGGGTCATTCGCACCAGCCCCGGTCCTGTGGCCACCTACGTGATCGACCATCTGGGCCATCGCGCACAGCCCATGCTCGCCTATACGTGCATCGCGCTTGTGTTGGTGCTCGGGTACGTTCTCGGCCGGCGGCCCGCGTGGCTGCTGGCGGCGGCGGCGTTCACACTCACGTTGCTGGCGGCGTATCTCGACCCGCTGGCACAGGATGTCGCCGACGCCGTCGGGTCCGCTTCCGCGGCCGCGGTGACCGCCTTTCTCGTGCAGACGGGTCTCCATGCAGGCCCCAAGAGGCAGCCCGCGGACGGCGACGAAGCCACGGAGGAGGTCGATTGGGGGAGGCGGCGTCTGCTGGCCGGCATCGGGCTGGGCGCGGTCTTCGTCGCGGTGGGCGGAACGGCCGCGCTTCGCAGGGGGTCGACGTCCACCCCCAGAACCGCCGTGTTCGCCGATGAGCCGGTCGTCATTCCCCACGACACAGGATTCCCCCAGGTCGCTGGCCTCTCCCCGCGGGTGACGCCGAGCGACGACCACTACACTGTCGGCATCGATATCGAAGACCCGCTCATCACCCGGTCCACCTGGCGGCTTGTCGTGGACGGTGCCGTGGCCAGGCCGCTGTCGCTGTCGTTGGACGACCTGGAGGCCATGCCGACGACCGAGCGCCTCCAGTGTCTGGCGTGCATCTCTAACCCCGTGGGCGGTGACCTTGTGAGCAGCTCGCGCTGGACCGGTGTGTCGCTGGATGCGCTCCTCGACATGGCGCAGCCGCGCCCGGACGCGGTGACGTTGGTCGCGGGCTCGTCGGACGGCTTCACGGACGGCGTGCGGCTTGATGAGATCCGGGGCAAGGACGCATTGATCGCGTTCGGGATGAACGGAGAGTCGCTCCCGCGGAGCCATGGCTTTCCGGCGCGCCTTCTGTTCCCGGACCACTTCGGCATGCGCAGCGTCAAGTGGCTTACGCGTCTGGAGCTGAAGGCGGAGGACGAAGAGGGCTACTGGGCGAAGCGGGGATGGGACCGCGACGCCGTCGTCCGCACCGAGTCGCGATTCGACGTACCGGGCCATGGCGACAAGGTGCAGTCCCCGTTCACGTGCGCCGGCGTGGCCTGGGCGGGCGCGCGGGAAGTCCAGGCCGTCGAGGTCTCGGCTGACGGCGGGGGATCGTGGCAGGCTGCCGAGTTGGAACGCGAACTCGGGCCGCTCTCCTGGCGCCGGTGGCAGGCCTCGCTCGATCTGGCGCCTGGCGACCATACGCTGGCCGTACGAGCCGTGGACGGAACGGGAACGCCCCAGGATGAGATGGAACGCGATCCGCATCCTTCCGGCGCCAGCGGCTATCACCGCATCAAAGTGACCGTGATCTGAGGGTTACATGTCAGGCCGGCGAGAATGGGCCGACTGGCACTAACGAACTCAGCGCGCCTGTGCTACATTCGGGGCGGCGAAGCAACATCATGTGTAAGGAGCGATGCTGCCGTGAAAGTCTCCGTCCCCCAGCTCTACTGGTATGACGGCCCCGATCTGGAACTCGAGTTCCCGGATTCCTGGGACGTCCACTATTGCCCACCGAAGGGATACGACCGTCCCCGACTGACTCCGGAGGAGATGCAGAAGGCTTTCGATAGCCCCATCGGGACGCCGCCGCTCAAGGAATTGGCCCGAGGGCGGAAGGAAGTCGCCATCATCTTCGACGACTTCACCAGGCCGACGCGCGTCTACCAGATCGCCTCGTACGTCCTCAAGGACCTGGCCGAGGCGGGCATCAGCGACGACCACATCCGTTTCATCGCCGCCGTAGGCACCCACGGCGCGCACGACAACGTCGCCCACCGCCACAAGCTGGGCCAGGAGATCCTGGAACGTTTCCCTGTCTACAACCACGTTCCGTACGAGAACTGCGTTGAGGTGGGCACCACCAGCCGGGGAACGAAGCTGGCCATCAACCGAGAGGTGATGAACTGCGATCTGAGGATCAGCATCGGCTGCATCCTGCCCCATCCCCAGGTCGGCTACAGCGGCGCAGGCAAAGCCATCCTCCCCGGCGTCTCCTACATGGACAGCATCGCCAACTTCCATACCAATGTCGCCTTCAGCGCCCCGGAGACGCTCGGCTCAGGCAACTACGACAAGAACGTCATGCGCCTCGAGTTCGAGGAGGCCGCCAAGTTGGCTGAGCTGGCCTTCACGGCCGACGCCCTGGTGAACATGAGGGGCGAGATCATCGCCCTCTACACCGGCGACCCGGCCGAGGAGCACCACGAGGCGGTCAAGCTGGCCGCCGAGGTCTATGCTACCGACCCCGTTCCGGACCTCGATGCCGTGGTTGCCAATTCCTACCTCAAGGCGAATGAAGCCTTCATCTCCGTACCCATGGCGCTCAAGGCGCTGGGCCTCGGCGGTGGTACCATGGTAATGCTCATGAACGCGCCCACCGGCCAGGTAGTCCACTACTCGATGCGCAGCTTCGGCACGACCTACGGCGGCCGTCTCCACGCCGGTCGCGAGATGCCGGACCAGTTCAAGATCATCGTCCAGAACCCGGAGAGGGACCTGACCTGCGTCGACATGTTCACCAAGGCCCAGAAGGTCACCTGGACAAAGTGCTGGGCCGAGACGCGGAGCGCCATGGAAGCCCTGCATCCCAACGGCGCCAAGGTGGCCGTCTTCCCCGACGCTACCATGCAGTACCTGGCCGGCTGAGATGAGTCCCCAGATCGAGATCAAGGGAGGCCTGGCGCTACAGCAGGACGTGCGCGTCAAGGGACTCTGCACGCTCTGCGGCGCTTGCTCCGGGCTGTGCCCCTACAACCACCCCTACGGTGGGCGGATGGTCGCCGTGGACGAGTGCGACCTGGGCCAGGGACGCTGCTACGCCTTCTGTCCCCGCACGCCCCTGGACCTCAACGCGATCAACCAGACCGTGTTCGACGTCCCTTACCCCGCGACCGAGGTGGGGACGGTCCGTGAGGTGCTGATCTCGCGTGCCGGGGACGATGGGCTTCGCTCCCGGGCACAGCACGCGGGGACGGTCAGCGCGCTGATGACCTTCGCACTCCGCAGCGGGCTCATCGACACCGCCGTGCTCACGTCAAGCGATGAGAAGCTCTTGCCCTCAGGCAGGGCGGTCCACGACGAGGCCGATGTCTTGAGCTGCGCCGGCTCGAGTTTCGTGGCCTCTCCCACGCTGCGCACCTACAACCTGGAGGCGGCCGGCGATGCCCAGCGTATCGGCGTCGTGGCGACGCCCTGCCAGTCGCTCGCTCTGGCCAAGATGAAGGCCTCACCCCTGGAGAACCGCAACAACATCGACAAGCTGAAGCTCGTCGTCGGTCTCTTCTGCACCTGGGCGCTGAAGTACGAGGCGTACATCGCGTTCATGAAGGAGCGTGTGCCCGATGGCCGGGTCGCGAAGGTCGACGTGCCGCCGCCGCCCGCGAACGTCTACCAGGTCTACACCGACTCCAAACAACTGGATGTCCCTCTCGACCAGGTGCGGGCGTTCATCCGCTACAACTGCAACATGTGCGTCGACATGACCTCCGAGTTCGCCGACGTGAGCGTCGGCGCGGCGGAGGGGATCGAGGGCTGGAACACCCTCATCGTGAGAAGCGATACGGGCGCGGAGCTGGTGAAGGAGGCCCGCGAGAGCGGCGCGATCGAGGTGGAGCCGCTCCCGGACGCCAACCTGGAGCACCTCAAGGAAGCCGCCCTCGGCAAGAAGAAGCGGGGGCTATCGAACATAGCCGAGGCCAGCGGGAGCCAGGACGACTTGCTGTACCTGGAACCGAGCAGAGACGCGCTGGCAGCGCTGCTCTCGGAGACGTAGGAGACACAACACCGCGCTGGGCAAACCGGCCAAGGGGGTTGCAGGAATGACGAGTATCGCCACGTACGAGCCGGGGACGGACCAGCTCCTCATGGGCAACGAGGCCATCGCCAGGGGCGCGCTGGAGGCGGGGGCCGGGTTCGCCGCCGCCTACCCCGGCACTCCTTCGTCCGAGATCATCGGCAGCCTGGCCGAGGCCGCCAAAGAGGCCGGCATCTATGCCGAGTGGTCGGTGAATGAGAAGGTGGCGCTGGAGGCGGCGGCCGCCGCATCGTTCGCTGGCGTGCGGGCCGTCGTCGCCATGAAGCAGAACGGCGTCAACGTCGCGTCTGACTTCCTGATGAACCTCAACCTCACGGGCATCAACGCCGGACTGGTCATGGTCGTCTGCGACGACCCATCGGCTCTCTCCAGCACGAACGAGCAGGACTCGCGCATGGTGGCCAAGTGGGCCACGCTGCCCCTCCTGGAGCCCGCCACCTTCCAGGAGGCGAAGGAGATGACCCGCTGGGCGTTCGACGTCGCTGAGGAGTTGAAGACCGTCTGTCTGGTGAGAGGCGTCACCCGCACGTCCCACGCCCGCGGCGACGTCCGCCTCGGGGAGCTGACGCCGCCGAATGAGGGGGCACGGTTCTCGCCGGCCTCCTCCGTCGAGTTCACGCCCCTGCCCGCGCCCTTGAAGCACAACTTGATGCTACAGAAGCTGAAGAAGGCTCAGGAGCTGTTCGAGTCGTCGCGCTTCAACTCGTACACCGGCCCCGAAAAGCCCGAACTCCTCATCGTCACCTGCGGGAGCGGGTGGTTCTACTCCTTGGAGGCGGCCAAGGTCCTGGGGCGAGAGAACTCTGTCGGCATCCTGAAGCTCGGCACCACCTGGCCCCTGCCTGAGAAGCTCGTTCTGGAGCGGCTGTGGCAGACGGAGAAGGTGCTGGTCGTCGAGGAGATCGATGCGTTCCTGGAGGGCAACCTGAAGGAGCTCGTGGGCGGCAACGTCTCCACCGTCGGACAGGTGACGTTCTACGGGAAGGCCAGTGGGCACGTCCCGTCATCCGGTGAGCTGAATCCCGACCTGGTCGTCCAGGCCCTCGCCTCCGTGCTGGACATAGAGAAGCCGGTGCGGTCGAAGGAATACGCGGAGAAGGCCGAGGCGCTCATCGCGCCCGTCAGCCACAGCAGGGTTATTGGCTTTTGCCCCGGTTGCCCCCACCGGGCCACCTTCTGGTCGGTGAAGAACGCGCTCAAGCTGGACGGCAGGGGAGGCTTCGTGACCGGTGACATCGGCTGCTACACCATGGCCATTGGCCCTGGCGGCTATTCCCAGTTGAAGACGGTACAGGCCATGGGGTCGGGGACGGGGCTCGCGTCCGGCTTCGGCAAGCTAGGCGACATGGGCTTCAAGCAGCCGGTGATCTCGGTGTGCGGCGACTCCACCTTTTTCCACGCTGCCATCCCGGCCCTCATCAACGGCGTCTACAACCGGTCCAACTTCACGATGCTCGTCCTCGACAACAGCGCGACGGCGATGACCGGTTTCCAGCCTCACCCCGGCACGGGCAAAGATGCGATGGGAGACCCCACAGTCGCCGTCGACATCGAGGCCGTCTGTCGCTCCCTGGGTATACGGGTCGAGGTCGCCGACCCCTTCGACCTCCAAGACACGAAGGACAAGCTGCTCGACCTGATCGCGGACGACGGCGGCGTCCGGGTGTTGATATCGAGACGCAAGTGCGCCCTCGTGCGGGCCCGGGAGGAGAAGCCGGCTTACCGGATGGAGGTGGACAGCGAGAAGTGCCTGGGCGGGAGCTGTGGCTGCAACCGCTTCTGCACCAGGATCTTCCAGTGTCCCGGCCTGGGCTGGGACAGCGCGGCGGGAGTGGCCAGGATCGATGAGGTAGTGTGCAGCGGCTGCGGCGTCTGCGCGGACATCTGTCCCGCTTCGGCCATCATGCGGGAGGCAACCTGACATGGAATCGAGGGACCCGCTGAACGTCATCGTCACCGGGGTCGGCGGCCAGGGCAACGTCCTCATCTCCCAGCTCATCGGCCGGGTCCTGGTCAAGGCCGGCCATCACGTCACCATCGGCGAGACCTACGGCGCCTCGCAGAGGGGGGGCGCCGTGATGAGCCACGTGCGCATCTCCCGCGATGCCCAGTTCGGTCCCCTCATTCCCGAGGGTGGTGCGCACGTCATCCTGGGCCTCGAGCCGCTGGAGACCCTGCGCGTTCTGGCCCAGTACGGGAACCCGGACGTCACCGTCATCGCCAACTCGCGGCCCATCCAGCCGCTGGCCGTGAGCACCGGCGCCGCAGAGTACCCCAGCCGGGAGCAGATCGCTGGGACCTTGGAGCAGCTATCGGGCCGGAGCTGGCTCATCGACGCTTCAGACATCGCCCTCGAGCTAGGCGCCGGCATTCTGACCAACGTCACCATGCTGGGAGCCCTGGCGGGCAGCGGCGCGTTGCCGGCGACTCCTGAGGACTTCGAGCAGGAACTGAGAGAGAGCCTCGCCGCCGACAAGGTGGATGTCAACCTGCAGGCCTTCCGCAGGGGCATCCTGGAGGTAACGGCCTCCGCCCAGCCTGCCTGAGCCAGACGTTCTTCCCGCCCGGCCAGGTTGCGCGTCTCCCGCCAACAGGCAGCGCAGCGATGGGTCGCCTCAGGCGGCGCGCCGAGCGTCTTTGCTGAGAACCGGGTGGAACAGACGCTTGTCGGCGAAGCCCGCTAGCAACCGGAACTGAGGCAGGCCGTGGCGCTGTCGAAGGCGTCGGCGAGGGCCGTCCGGAAGAGGATGAGTGTCGGCACGACCACGCCAACCGCGACCAGGGTCAACACCAGGCTGTACTCAGCCAGGGTCTGGGCGCGTTGATCGGCCAGTCGGGCCCGCATCCCGTGCAGCGTCGCCAGTGCCAGTAGCGCGAGTGTGTTCGGTGTCCGCATGAGCCAACCCCCCTTCTTCTCAATACACAAACGAGGGCTCGCGGACACCGTTACCTCATAACCCTACCTACCCGTACGCGCCGTACTCTCTGATCGCCTTCACCATCGCCACGTAGTTCTCCGGCTTGCAGCCCGGGTGAATGGAGTTCGACGAGCTGGCGATGTACCCTCCTCCCGGCGCCGCCTTGGCCAGCGTCTCCCGGACCGACTCCACCACCTCCTCCTCGCTGCCGAACGGCAGCAGGTACATGCAGTCGATATTGCCGAGCACGCACGCCCGGCCCGTCATGTGGCGTTTCACCTCCGCGATGTCCATGCACTGCGGCTGGATCGGATGGATGCCGTCGAAGCCGACCTCGATCAGATCGTCGAGGATCGGCCAGAGGTTGCCGTCGGAGTGCTTGATGATGCGCGCCCCCCGCTCGTGCGCCAGCTCCACGACCTCCTTGTGGTACGGCTTGAGGAACTCGCGATAGTGGGCCGGCGACATGAGCGTCGTCGGGGTGTGGGCCAGGTCGCCCTCCATGCAGATCACGTCGGCGCCCAGCTCGATCGCCTTCGCCACCGAGGCATTGCAGAAGTCCGTCGTGATGCGGGCCAGGGCGTGGGCCAGATCGGGGTCCGTCACATAGTCCAGGAGGAGGCGTTCCATCGCTCCTCTCAGGCTCCAGCTCCAGCGGAACGGACCCGGTATGGTGAACACGTGCGCCCGTTTGCTGCCTAGCTTGCCCATGACGTACTGGAGCATCAGGAAGTCGGCGGGCTCCGGCTCCATGCTGCTGAAGCGTCCGAGGTCCGACGCGTCGCGAACGGGGCCGTCGACGGGGTAGGGCTCGCCGTGCTGGCTCCGGTGATAGAGAATGCCGAACTTGTCCCGGACGTGCTGATCGTCGTGGGGCGTCCTGCCGGTGAGGAAGACCGTCGACGACGCGTCCAGATCGAGCTCCTCGACGATGGCGCAGAGGACGTCGATGAGCCGCACCGCCTCCTCGGGAGCAAGGTCCGGGAGGTCGCGCTCCGGCAGCATGGTGTCGCCAAACAAGAGCTTGGCCAGCTTCACGATGCTCGCCTCGTTCATACCGAGCTCGAAGATGGGGACTCGGTCCGGCTGCCCCAGCGCCAGCGCCTTCAGTATGCGTTCCCTCCCCGTCATGACGCCCATTGCGCTACCTCCTGTTTCCGCAGCACGACCATACTCCGACGGAGGGATCATGCACCGCCGGGAGCGGGCGTGTCAAAGCGAGTGCGGCCGCGCGCCGAAGCTAGACGGGCAGCAGGCCTTCGGCGGCCTGGAGACTTGAAGGGGTGACGACGGGCCTTGCAGGGGATAGGTTTACATAATGGCCAGTGTCGCCACAGGTTGGCCCATGTTCAAGGCGCGGCACCGGGCCCGTCCTGAGCCTCCATCAGGGGGTCTCGGCGCGCCGCTCTGCTACACTCAAGATGCATCCGTGACGTCAAACTGACGAACGAGGACAGACGGAAGGCGACCATGCCGGTTCTCAGGGACTTCACGGTCACTCTCGAAGTGCCCGAAGCCATGCGCCGACGCGGTGGTCACCTCGCGCGCCTCGCCGAACGGCCGGTGTGGCGCGAGATGTACGAATCGGCTCTGCCGGAGGCCCGCGGGCTCGTTCGTCCCGCCATAGCCTACGGCGTCCATCCGGTGGCGGGGAGTGACGAGAAGTGCCTGCGCGTCGCGGACGGGGAGAGGCTGGAGAGTCCGGTGGTGGCGCGCCTGTTCGGCGGAGCCCCGGAGGTGCTGCTGGCCATCTTCACGGTCGGCCCGCTGCTGGAGGAGCGGGTGTCCGAGCGCCAGGCGGCGGGTGACTACCCCGGAGCGTTCGTCCTCGACCTGCTGGGTGCGCTCGCCCTGAACGAGGTGGGACAGATCGCCTTCCAGGCGATCGAGGAACTGGCGCAGGCTCGCGGCGTCCGGGCCAGCATCCCCCTCAATCCCGGGACCACGCACTGGCCGCTTTCCGGCAACAGCGTCATTGTGACGCTGACGCCCGCGGCGGAGATCGGTGTCGAGATGCTGGACTCCGGAATGCTCCGGCCGTTCAAGTCGATCTCCTACGCCGTCGCCTTGGGGAAGGACGTGCTGACGCCGGATCAGGGTTCGTCCTGCGACTACTGCGACACGCGCGACCTCTGCCGTCTCTAGGCCGCGTACCCTCAGCGTCGCGGCCATCCGTCCCTAGACACCAACCTCCGACATCGCCACCGGCCTCGCTTCCTCGATGGAGATCTGTGCTGCGAGACCGATCGCCACCCCCATCAGCCCATCGCGGGCCGATACCTTAGCTGGGCTTCCCTCTCGAACCGCGCGCTGGAAATCGAGGTGCTGGTAGTAGGACGCGCCGTGATGGAAGCCCGCCTTGAGCACCTCCTCAGGGACGGCGACGGGAGTGCTCTCCACGGACGTCGGGCCGCGCTTTCCGATCACCAGGTCTCCTTGCGGCATGAGGCACTCCACCTTGCCCAGGTCGCCCGTGGCGGCGAGTTCCTGTGAGTGACGCGAGGCCTCCGCGAACATGGACAGATCGAGCAGCGCCCTGGCGCCGCTATCGAAGTCCACGATCACGAAGGCGTTGTCCAGGATGTCGGGCTTCTCGCCGTCGTAGACCTCGTCCAGATGGTTGACGTCCATCCCGCCGGAGGCGAAGACCCGGACCGGCTCCGCGCGCAGCACGTGCCGCATCAGGTCGAAGTGATGGCAGCTCTTCTCAACCAGCGTGCCGCCGGTGTTTCGGTTGAACCGGTTCCAGTCGCCCACCTTCTTGAGAAACGGGAACCGGTGCTCGCGAATGGCCAGCATCTTGACGGCGCCTGCCGTCCCGCGGTGCACTTCCTCTACGAACCGGGTCACGGGAGGCGTGTAACGGTACTCCAGGCCCACCCAGAAGACGGCGTCGAGGCGCTCCGCTTCTTGAACCGCCCAGCGGCAATCGTCCAGCGTCGTGCAGAGCGGCTTCTCGCAGAGGATGTGCTTGCCGGTGGGGAACACGTCGCGCAGCACCGCCGCATGCGTGTAGTTGGGCGTGGCGACGATCACGGCGTCGAGCGGCTCTTTCCCGAGCATCTCTCGGTAGTCGTCGTACACATGCAGCTCGTGGTCGGCGCTGTCCGTAGCCCACTTCTGCGACTGGGGATGCGGGTCGGCCACCGCCGTCACCTCGGCGTCGGGAATGATGTTGATGTTCCTGATGTGCTCCACGCCCATCATTCCCGTGCCGATGATGCCGTACCGGACTAGCTGGGCCATGATTCGGTCTCCTTGACTCGTCGGATGCTCGGTCCTGAGGCATCCCAAAGCTGCACCGCCCAGACGATAGCGAACTCACCGCTGCCGGCCATCCCCCGGGACAGCCGGCCTGAAGCGGGCCGGCCTTGAAACTCCGGCCGGTTGCAGCGCGACAGAGCCCGAGGGTCTACGGGCTGGAATCGAGACAGATGGCGGTTACCCACAGGTCGATCGCATAGATGGTGTCGTTGTGGACGGACACGGTCCACCCATCCAGGCCGGTGCCGGCATCGGTGATAGGCCCGTCAACGTTCACCTTGTCGTTGAAGCCGATGCTGCCCAGCGAGTAGCCTCCGCCGGTCACTACTTCCCCTGCCTCGCAGAAGGCCGTCACGGAGGTCCAATCCTCGGCCGGAATCGTCCCGTATTGCGTGCGCCTTTCTACGTCGACCGTTCCGACCGGCCCTTCGCGATTCCAATCGATCGCGGTCTCTGTTCTCCGGCAGTCAGCCGGGTCGTCCACGATGCGCAGGTCGCCGCTATGCGTCTGGACGCAGCCGTAGATCGTCTCCTCCCCGTCCTGCGCGAACCCGGTGTGGGTAATCGTCATGACAGCGCCCGCCAGGACCACCGTCGCCACCGAGCTCATCACGGCGATCGCGATGTGACTTCTCAGAAACCTCATGATGCGAAGCATGTGGAACTACCTCCTACCTATCTCCCCGTATTCCCGGCCCTGTTCGCCCTTACCATAACACACCCACACTTCCGCCAACCGTCCCTCCGCTGGGCTCCGAACGACCGGTGATCGCTTTGCGAAGATGAGCAGGCGAGAAATCAATCTGCGAGACGTACTCAATATTGAGTATGAGACGCCTGCCGGCCGCTGCTACTATCACGCGGGTTGGTGGTTGGTGGCATCTCCTGGGGAGATTCCGGCCAGCCGGTCCAAGGCGTGGGTTGGCGTCTACCCTCGCCGTCGGGGGAAGCCGTGCAGTCACCGATCCGGTGTGCACGGCACGGCGGCTCTCCTGGTCGAGACGAGGCGGTCCACTCCGGTGGGCCGTCTCGTCTTGTTCGCTGCCGTTCGGCTATCCGGCCTCGGTGCGGGGCCTGTGCGATCGTGTAATCGACGAGGAGGAGCCCCTGTCCGCTTCCTCGGCAGCCCGCGGAGGGAGACTTGCCCCGCTGCTCAACCTGCGCTTCTCTCGATCCCAACAGGGCCGGCCGGGGTTCGTTGACATCCTCCGCCGTTCGTTCTACACTCGTCTCGACTGATGGCATAGCTGCGCCTGGTGGCTATCCTCACGCAACCCTGGCGTCTTGGAAAGGGGGATAGGCATGTCTGCATCAACCATATTGCCGGCCTGGCCGCGACAAATCGCACTTGTGCTGGCTGTTCTCGTTCTAGCCGCACTCGCCGCCTCGGGAATACTCTGGCCCAATCCCAGGCCTGCCGCGGCCAATCCGTTAGCGGGTATCGCGGACGTGACTGCTGGAGAGTGGCATACGTGCGCGCTGACTACTACGGGAGGAGTTCTGTGCTGGGGGGACAACGGGTTCGGCCAACTGGGAAACGGGTCGACCGGTGGCAGCGCCATCCCGGTTGGTGTCTCCGGGCTCGCCAGCGGTGTAACGGCCGTGAGCGCGGGCGGGCTCTTCAACTGTGCCGTCACCTCTGCGGGTGGCGCAAAGTGCTGGGGCTCAGGCTTCGGGGCCACGCCCGTGGACGTCGTCGGACTGGCGAGCGGCGTGGCCTCCATTGACGGCGGGGGCCAGCACACCTGCGCCGTGACCACGGGAGGGGGCCTCAAGTGCTGGGGACAGAACGGGTTCGGCCAATTGGGAGACGGGACGACCACGAAGACTGTCACGCCGGTGGATGTCTCCGGGCTCGCTAGCGGCGTCGTGTCTGTCTCGCCAGGCATCGAGCACACCTGCGCCCTGATGGTGTCAGGGGGCGTCAAGTGCTGGGGATTCAACGACTTCGGCCAGTTGGGAGATGGCACCACGGCTGGGAGCACGGTGCCCGTGGACGTCGTCGGCCTCGCCAGTGGAATAACCGCCATCGCAGCAGGAGGCAACTATAGCTGCGCCCTGACTTCTACAGGAGGCATCAAGTGCTGGGGGCTCGGCTTCGGAACCAATCCCGTGGACGTCGTCGGGCTCAATAGCGACGTGGCCGCCATTTCTGCTTCGTTGTACCACTTCTGCGCTCTGACCACAGCAGGGGGCCTCAAGTGCCGTGGACAGAACGCGTTCGGCCAATTGGGAGATGGGACGACCACGAAGACTGTCACGCCGGTGGATGTGGTCGGATTCGCCAGCGGTGCGTCAGCTGTTGCTACCGGTTACCATCACACCTGCGCCGTGACTACCGCAGGCGGTGCGAAGTGTTGGGGAAGCAACTACGATGGCCAGCTGGGCAACGGAAGAACTTCGGGCTTCGATGCTAACCCCATCCCCGTCGACGTCGTTGAGCTGACAGCGAAACCAACGGCGACCAGCACCCCCTGCGGACCGCAGGGCTGTCCGACGCCCACGGAAACACCCACGCCGCCGCCACAGACCGGCCTCGACTTCTCCCTCGGCATCGACGCCGACGGTGACACCGAAGATGATTGCGCCACTGATGCCGAGGGCCAAACCAAGTGCTCGGTACTGGCGGATGGCGCGTTCACGGTGAACGTGTACCTTCGCAGTCTTCCTGTGAATGTCGCCGGATACGACGCTTTCGACATCCGCCTGGACTACGCGGGGGTGGTATCGAAGGAAATCGCCGGGCCGGGTCCCTGGCCCGACTGCGCATTCCCCGCCGTCGCCTTCAGGCCGGACTTCGTGGCGTTCGGTTGCATCACGGGTATCCGCGCTTCCCCCTCCACCTACGTGGGTCTCATCGGCACGGCTGAGTTTACCTGCTCGGAGCCCGGAACGGTCA
This sequence comes from uncultured Dehalococcoidia bacterium, assembly GCA_964406605.1. Lineage (GTDB taxonomy): Bacteria > Chloroflexota > Dehalococcoidia > DSTF01 > RBG-16-68-14 > CAYOSF01. The sequence continues at coordinate 161,382 of CAYOSF010000002.1, forward strand.
CCATGGTCCATGGACCCACGGATACCGAGCTCCTCGTGCCCCCTGGCTACAGCATCAGCGAGGGCGAGGGGGTCACGGAGACGCTGACCATCAATTGCGTGGAGCCGACGCCTACACCCACCGTTCCCCCAGTCGGCGGCGTCGGTGCCTTCCCGGACGCCACCACTGGCGATGCAGGAGGCGTTGCCATGGCACTTGCCGCTTCTGCGGCGGCCGCCATCGCCCTGGGCGGCGCGGCGTGGTACGCCAGGAGGCGGCTCAGAACCGAGTAGCAACGAGCTTTGGCCCGGACAGGAGCGCAGCTTCTCCGTCCGGCCGCCGTCCTGGGTGGTCTCAGTCGAACCGATAGTCCCGTGAGCCGGGTGGGGCGCCATGCCCGCAGCGGGCGGCCGCCCTCCGGGACTCACTCTCCGCCTCTTGCTCCTCTATCCGCCCAACGGGCGCACCCATTCCTACAGTCAGCGTCTGCTCGCGCGCTCTCTTCTTGGCCAGCCGTCGACCGGTGCCGGGGCTAGTGTCAGGACGGCGCGGACGCAGATCGAGACGGGCCGTCAGACCGGCGCAATAGGATGTGGGATCAGTGTGAGGGCCTCTGGTCCTTCCAGGGAAGGACTGGTCGGGGCGGTCGGATTCGAACCGACGACCTCCTGACCCCCAGTCAAGGTCCTTCTGTCCTGTGGCGTGTCGCAGAGCGGTGACGTGTGCTATTTCGTATCTGAACTCAGCCTCTCAGCACGTCCGCCATGCCATTCACTGAGGAACAGTGCTAACGAGTTGGTTTGCAGTCGCGTTTGCAGCCTTCGGCGCATTGCCCGGCCCACGGGAGTAGCTCAGCCGGCAGAGCATCCGCTTTCCAAGCAGAGGGTCGGCGGTTCGAGTCCGTTCTCCCGCTCCAACACCCACCCTCCGGCGAGGAACCGGGCGAGGGCGTTAGCGGATTCGCTCAGTCAAGCCTGACCAGTGGACAGAATCCAAGCCCTCGTTCCTTGCGGTGGCTGCGAGGTCCTCCATCAACTCCTCCCGGACGAGGCCCTCTCCCTCCAGTCTCCAGGAAAGACCCAACCTGTTGTATTTCGCCGCGCACGTGTTGTTGAACGCGAGAAGGTCGTATCTCTCGACGGTCGGAAGGTCTTCCATCATGAAACGAGCAGCCTGCTTGATGTTCTCGACTGTCTCCGTGTATCCAGGAACAATGGGGGTGCGTACCCACATGGGTTTCCCGAGCTTCGTTATGCGACAGGCATTCTCCAGGATCGGTTCGAGAGGAAACCCTGTGTACCTCCGATGCTTCTCCGAGTCCATTGTCTTGAGGTCATACAGAACAAGATCGGAGAGGTCCACGAGGGGCTGAAGAGTCTTCCAGTTCGCCGCCCCGCAGGTATCCAGGGCGATATGTATCCCCTCACACTTGACGGCCCTCATCAGTTCGGTGCAGAAGCGCGCCTGCATCGACGCCTCGCCACCGGACAGGGTTACGCCGCCACCCGACTTCTCGTAGAATACCCTGTCGCGCAGGACTATGGCGACAAGGTCATCGACAGAATAGGCTTGCCCGAGCACTTCCAGAGCTGCCGCTGGACAGACCCCAATGCAGTCGCCACAGGCGTCACAGAGGTGACGATCGATAGCAATTCCGCCGGGCGTGGGGTCCAGGGCAGCCTTAGGACAGGCCTTTAGGCACTTGGCGGCGCCGATGCAGCGGGTCTCATACCAGACCAACTGCGGAAAGGGAGCGATTCCTTCGGGGTTGTGGCACCAGGGGCAGCTCATAGGGCAGCCCTTCATGAATACGCTGGTGCGGATACCCGGTCCATCCTCCGTGGAATGGAACTGGATGTTGAACGCTACTCCCGTAGTAGCACTTCCCGCCGCGGCTTGAGAGTCCGCTTCCGACGGACTCATGTGTTCCTGGTGACTCTCCTCCTGGCCAACAGACACTACTGAACGTCGAACTCGGTCCTTGCTATGATGTCGTCCTGGAGGGACTTCGACAGATCGACAAACCGGTACGAATAGCCCGAGACCTTGACCATCATGTCGGGGTAGTTCTCCGGATGCTCCTGTGCATCCTTGAGGGTTTCTCTGCCCATCGGGTTCAACTGAACCTGCCTGCCGCCCAGCGCGAAGTAGCCCTCAAGCAGCGAGGCGAGTTTCTCCACGCCCTCATCTGTCCTGATGGTAAGGGGATTGAGGACCATGTTGACAGCGGTGCCGGAGGACAAGGATGCCAGTGAGGCCGCCGCGGCCGAATGAAGGACACCGGTCATGCCGTTCTTCTCGGTCCCGTTGGCGGGAGACATGCCGTTGGCAATGGTCTCTCCCTGCAATCTGCCGTCCGGTGTGGCCCCGAGCACCCTACCCTCCATCACCTGCGATCCGGCAGAAATCAAGAGCCCACGGTACGTCCCACCATCCATCGAGCGCTTGTGCTTGCGTGATTCCTCGGCGAAGACATCCGTCACCCAGGCGGCAATGTCGTCGGCCCTCGGGTCGCCGTTGCCGTACTTGGGCGCCTTGTGGAGCAGCTGCTGTCTCAGCTCCTCGGCCCCTTCGAAGTTGTTGCGCAGGTGAGTGACGAGCTCCTCCATCGTCACCAGCTTCTCCTCGAACACCGCCCACCGGATGGCAGCAAGCGAATTGGCCACCGTAGCCAGACCCTGGGCGGAGACGGAGGCGTGGTTGTAGCGGGCGCCGCCCCTGGTAACGTCACGCCCGGATTCCACACACCCTTCGATGGTGGATGACAGCAGAACAGCGGGGAAGGACTCGGCGAAGATCTGGTCCTTGGATTCCGTCAGTTTGACCATCACGTCGATGGAGTTGGCCAGCTGATCGGCGAAGGCCTGCTTCACATCCTCGAACGTCTTAAATGTGCTGGCGGGGGAAGTCTTCACGCCTACACACTCCCATCCGCTGGAGAATCGGCCCCCCTCGTGTAGCGCCATTTCTACGTTGGGTGTGAAGTGACAGCTGCTGCCCGATGTGTATCCGTTGTTGTTCCCCGTGGATGTCAGCTCTACACAGCCGACAACACCGTAGTCCCTGGCATCCTCCAGGGCATAGCCGTCCTTCATGAGGTCCCTGATCACCACCGCGTCGTTGTAGAAGGCTATGCCGGCGGTCCTTCTGTGGGCCGCGCAAGCCTGCACGAGGAAATCACGGGGCATCTTGTCTGAAGTCCTGACTGCCAGACCGTTGCGCAGCCCCTTTAGCCGGTTGTAGGACTCGAGCATGAGATACGAGATCTCATTCGTCGCGTCCTCACCGTCCCGACCTACTCCGCCGATGGTGATGTTGTTGGGGCCGAAACCGGTGAACGTGGACACCTTGATGAAGTACTCGTCGAGGCCCTCAAGCGCCTCTTCGCGGGTGATACGGCCGGCCTCCAGATCCTTCTTGTAGTACGGGTAGAGGTACTGGTCGATTCGTCCCGGCGCGAAGATGGCATCTTCGCCGTAGCTTATCGCCGTCACCGCCTGGGTCATCCAGATGGCTTGCACGGCGTCTATGAAGCTGGTCGGTGGTTCCGCCGGTACCCGCCGGCAACGATCGGCGATCTCCAGCAGCTCTGATCGCCTTGGCTCGTCCGCCTTCTGGACCATCTCCTCTGCCAGGCGAGCGTAGCGCTCCGCGTGTTCGCAGACGGCCATGGTCGCCATCTGCACGGATTCCAGGAAGTCCTTGCGCTGTTCGTACTGCTCATCCCCTTCCTGGAGCTTGGCAAGCTGCTCCGCCGCTTGTCTGGCGATGCCCTTGAAGCCCATGTCGAGGACCTTCTTGGTTCCTATCGTGACATGGCCCTGCATATGCGCAGCCCCGGCGACCGCTGGACCCCGCCCGTCTTCGGAGACGAAGCCTTCCTTCTTCCAGCGGGCAATCATCATGCTCCACGCGTTCTTGCCCTTCCAGTAGGGAAGGATCTCCTCTTGCAGTTCCCTGATCATCTCCTCCGGCATGCTGAGGAGTTCCTTTACCCATTCCGGACTGGCGCCCCCAACATCGTCCAGAAAGCGGACTTCGTCTACGCTCTTGCCATGAAAGGGTATTCCTATGCCCGTGACCCGGCTCATCGATGATCTTTCTATGCCGATGGGGGCGGCAACCGTCGGGAGGGACTTCGCCCCAACCACACGCTCGTCATCATCGATCTTGATGGACATGTGGCGCAGGGTCTCCTCCAGACCCTTGGCCGCGCGCATACAGGGAGGATCACCTTCCGTCTGCTTGTATGACCTTGTGTAGTACCTCGCCCGCTCGATATCGGCCTCGTAGGGGCTGGCCAGCAGGTGCTCCCGCAGCCTACCGATCCTCTCTGAGTAGGCCACTTCACGCTTCGTAGTTGCTACCATCTGCATCTCCTTTCGATGCCCCACCGCATGGCACGCGCCACTGAGTCCTCGAGACGCATGCCACAGCAACAATCGGTCGATTCGCGGCCCGACTGGTATCTTCCAGTGCATAGTATCGCAGTCGATGTCCACGCCCGTCAATCACCTTCCGAGTTATGCGCATGCGTATTGAATTGACTTCGCCGGCGCACTAGAGTGGGCTTTGGTTGGTACTCGGTAAGCCTTGCCGCTGCTGGGTACCGTCGGCCTTGCCGGGAGGGTTCGGAGGGGTCCTGGGATACGGTTCTCCCGGCTTGGACAGAGGCGGTCCACTCCGGTGGGCCGTCTCGTCTTGTTCCGCAATGTTGAAGATGCCAACGGTTTGGCGCAGCCGTGGGAGGATGCGAGACTCCCGGCCCACAACAGTCGCGGCTGCTGACGGCCGGCGCTAGAAGGTTCGTCTGCAGTTGCGCCTGCAGTCTATGCCCAACGTCTACGGAATGGGTGTCTCGTGGGCCCCTTACTCACCCTGCCGTAGGGTGCGGCTCTCATCGTTGGTCCTCACGCGGGTGTGGAACGTACGGATTCCTGTTCCACTCTTCTCTCAGCCAATATCGGTGCTCTTGCTCAAACAACTGGATGTCGGCGCCAGCGACTTCGACTATCCTCGCAGCCGTCGTAAACTTGAATCCGTTCAAGGCGAGAGTCTTCCATTCGTCCCTCACCACGCTGGTAACGATGACGTACTCTTCACGCTCATCTGTGTCCGACCGAAACTGCAGTAGCCAATAGAGTTGGTCATTCATCACGCGTACCTCTCCTGCGTCGTTCCATCGCTATTCAGCACGACTTCATCCATCGTCCGTCGACACGCCCCTACGTCCAGCGGGCGGCCCAGCACGCGGCTGGCTCGGCCCCGCTCAATCGACAACGCGACCCGTGTTGTCATCGAATAGGTACGTGATCGTGACTTCGGGCTCACCGTCGCCAGGGTTCTTGTAGTACTCGCAGGTCACCACCCACATCTCGTTGCCGCTTCGATACTCTGCGTCAACGCACATGAACGCGCCAGTTCCGCTGGGGAATTTGATGTCCCGAACCTGCTCCATCGTACTTAGCACGACATCAATCGCGTTGAAGCCAGGTGAGGCTTCCTGTGTTGGAGCGGGTGTGGGCGCCGTCTTGCTCTGTTCTTCCACGTACCAATGACCAACTGTCCTGTCAAGCGCCATGAAGCCCCCAACGACTGTTAGAGCCACTAGTGCTGCAGCGGACGCGCTTGTCAGTGTTTGCCACATGTTCGTCATCTGCTATTCGCCCAAAAGGAGTTGTGCGGCACGGCCGCCGGCGAGCAAGATACCTCGCCCGTCAAGTTCTCCCCTGTGAGTGCGACCCAGTCGCTCAACGCGCCGAACCTGACAACTGGAAGCAGCATCACTCATCAGTAGCGGCAAGGCAATCATCGATGACTCCAAGTGCGGTGATGCCCACCGCATCGGGCCCGATGCACGCGTGTGCGAGGTGCTCGGCCCAAATCATCTCTGCCCGCCGCGTCGCGCCCATGGCAGCGTCTCGTTGCGTGCATGCTTCCTCCAAACGCCACGCCAGTCGCCCCTGCCCTGCATTGACACAGTCTTGGACCCACCCCTCGCTCCGAATCTGCTCATAATGCAGTTCTTGCTCGTAGCTGAGGCAGTCCTGGGCCACATGATCGCTTCGAATCTGATCATGACGCACCTGTTCCTCATCGCTGACCGTGTCAACGTTTCGGCCCGCCTGCAGCAGTGAATGATTGGTGGCTAGCAGGAGATGGTGGGCACTGTACATCCCTGGCGGCGGATCAATGCGCAGAAGAGCTTCCTCTAGGGCAACTCGCTCCTCAAGCCGGAACCAGGGCATGGTAGGGAACAACGGTTCCAGTTCGAGGGCATACGACCGAAGCTCTTGCTCTTCGGGGGATAGCCGTTCGTTACCGCACGCGACCGGAAGGAAAGCCAGCATGAGCAACCCCGCGGTCACTGCCACCTTCACGCCTGCGGAGTAGCAGATCCTGTGACGCAATGCAGCCCAGGCTCGCGACTGCGCACGGTGCAGCGGGGCGGTTGACCACCCGTGTTGCCTGCCACCGGCCGAACGATCACTACCGTCCTGCAATCCTATCGGACACCTCCCGGGCAACTGCAAAGGCACCGCTGGGTGCCACCTCGTCAGAAAACCAAAGGGTGGAGACAACGACAACGGCGGCCTCTGACCCTTCTTCTTGAATGAACATAAGGAATTCAGCTTGACTTGCCTCGCCATAGACATCCATCGTAACCTGGGCCATGCTAGCCGTGTCTGCCAGCGGTGGAACACTCCACTCGATCGCCACCTCCATCCACTGCGCCTCCTCGGGCGCCATGCCTCCACGGAGGCTCGCCAAGATCGCTTCCTCCTGCGCTTCTTGATCCCTCAGCTCGGCCCGAGCCGCCGCCTTTTCGAACTCGCCCGACGCCACGAACATGTACAGCCAGACAAGCTCAAACGGTTGCTCGGAAACATAACACCGGACCTCGGAGAACGAAGGCCCGAGGCCCAGATCTTCGTTCCTGAAGCCCTCGTCGCATGGGTCCACCTGCCTGAACCCTGGCAGGACAGCGCTGGCATCCAGATAGTAGGCGGCATCGTCGAGGCTCATTCCCCGGTTGGGTCCCGTTTCGACCGGAGTGTCTTCTACCCCTGACCCCGGCAGCGATCCCGGTGGAGCAGACTGCTCACACGCTGACAAGAGAACAAGAAGGGATGCCACGCCCAGGAGACGAGCTAGAATGCGCACCATGATGCCACCTTTCTGCGGCCACATCTTCGACTATCGTGGCCCACCATGTGATACTCGGCACGACGCCGACTGATCTCCAGTGAAGAATCCGGGCGGCGCTGTCTGCGTGGGCACCGCGATCTCAGGCGTGACGAAGCCGTGCCCGCCCGTCCCACGACAGCCGCCTTCTACCCGAGATGCTTCTCCGCCGGTTCACCCCATTCGTGAACGCTCCGGCACTCAGCGCCTAACATCACACCCGTGTCTCGCCATGGGGAGGCGGTTGCAGCGCTCGCGCACAAGCGCCTGTGCGCCGCCATAGCACGGCGGTTGGACTTCCTCTGGCTCGAAACGCAGGGCAAGTAGCGAAGGACTGGTCGGGGCGGTCGGATTCGAACCGACGACCTCCTGACCCCCAGTCAGGTGCCCTAAACCAAGCTGGGCCACGCCCCGACCGTCCCTCATGGTATCAGAGCGCCCCGAGGGCTGACAACCGAACCAGGACTGGTTAGAGGACTCGCCCCAGGATGACGATGGCCAGCCCCACCGCCGTCACCAGCGTGAACTCGCCCGCCACGCGCCGGTCCAGGTGGCCGGTCAGGTGGTGCTGCACCAGACCCGTCGCCTGGTAGAAGACCAGTAGCAGGAGGATCGCCGCCAGGAATCCCTCGATCGGGATGAAGTACAGCGCCCAGCGCGCCTCCGCCACTACCAGCCCGATGGCCGCCGAGAAGACCAGCGCGCGGTACACGTCCGCCTCCGCCTCTCGGAAGACCTCTACCGCCAACAGCAAGCTGAACAGCCCGATGGCGAAGGCCGAGGGCAGGAGGTCCACATCGAACGCGTAGATCACGGCGAAGAAGGCGAACGCGGCCATGTAGGTGATAACGTTGAGCACGAACCGGCCCAGCGCGTAGGACGGCCCGTGGCTCAGCACCGAGATGTATTCACCGTAGAGCGCCGCCGCCAGCAGGGCCGACGCGCCGACGACCGCGGGCACCGTCCTGTAGCCCCGCACGACCTCCTCCAGAAAGAGGCCGCTCGCTAGCGCGAGCAGCACGGGCACGAACAGGAAGGGCGCCGTATCCGGTACGCCGGTCAGTTGCGCCCGGGGGTGTGTGCGCAGAATGCCGTCGGTTCCCAGGCCGACCAGCGCCACCACCGCCAGCAGGATCCACGGCTTGGTGGGCTCGACAGCCAGGAACAGGGCCAGGCCGACGCCGTACACCGCGGCCAGCAGCGGAATATGCAACGAGCGCGGCACTCCGCTCAAGTCGAAGGCCGCGTGCTCTTCTTCTTCGCCCCAGGATCCTCGATCCAACGCGGTTTGAGCCATAACTCCCACGAACGGCGGCGGGGATTCCGTTTGCCGCACTGTCGAATTGGAATTCTAGGTGGACAAACGCTGTGGGTCAAACGGAGCCGGTGCGGGATGCGTGCCCAGGAGCGGTTCTTTGTGCTTCGGCTAGCACGCTATCCTGCTTCTACGGTGGTCCCCGCCGCGCTCTTAGCAAGCGCCGTCATCACGTCCAGAAGCGCCTCCGGCCAACCCTCGCCCAGCGCCTCCAGATCGAGTCTGGCCTGAGCCGGCCCGGCGCGCATACCCTGAAGCTCCAGATGACGGAGGCGGTCTCGGGGTGCCGGCCCCTCGGAGACATAGATGGCCAGTTCCCTGTCTTCCTGCTGGACCGCGGAGACGCCGGCCTGGCGCGCCAGGCCCCGGATGCGAACCGCGAACAGCAGGTTCTCGGCCGCGGGCGGAGGCTGTCCGAAGCGGTCACGTACCTCCTGGGCCACCGCCTCGGCCTCGTCCGCCGTCTCCACGGCGGCCATGCGCTGATAGAGAGCGAGCCGCAGGTTCAGATCGCCGACGTAGGACGAAGGTAGGTGCGCCGTGAACGGCAGGTCGATGGCCAGCGGCGGCTGCTGGGTCTTCGGCGTCGGCGGAGGGCGTCCCTCCCGCATCGCCCGCAGCCGCTCGACCGCGTCGGCCAGGAGACGCACGTAGAGATCGAAGCCCACCGCGCCGATGTGTCCGCTCTGCTCCGCCCCCAGCAGATTTCCGGCGCCCCGGATCTCCAGGTCGCGCAGAGCGATCTGGAAGCCCGCGCCCAGCTCCGTCGCCTCGAAGATGGCCTGGAGGCGCTTCTGGGCCGGCTCGGACAGCGAATGGTACCGGTCGAAGAGGAGATAGGCGTAGGCGCGGACCGCACCACGCCCGACCCGGCCTCGGAGCTGATAGAGCTGGGCCAGACCCAGCTTGTCCGCCTTGTCGATGATGATGGTATTGACGTTTGGGATGTCCAGGCCGGACTCGATGATGGTGGTGCAGACCAGCACGTCGGTGCGGCCTTCCACGAAGTCGAGCATCGTGCGTTCTAGGATCTCCTCCGGCTGCTGTCCGTGCCCGACGGCGATCTCCGCCTCCGGCACGAGGTCCCGCAGCCGCGCCGCCACCGTGTCGATGTCGTGCACCCGGTTGTGAACGAAGTAGACCTGCCCGCCCCGCTCCAGCTCGCGCAGGATCGCCTCACGCACTAGCCGGTCATCGTTTTCCGTCACGTAGGTCTTAATCGGAAGGCGTTGCTCCGGCGGGGTCTCCATCGTGGACATGTCGCGGATGCCACTCAGAGACATGTGCAGCGTGCGCGGGATAGGGGTGGCGGACAGCGTGAGGACGTCCACCTCCCGGCGCATCTCCTTGAGCCGCTCCTTGTGCGCCACGCCGAATCGCTGTTCCTCGTCGATGATCACCAGACCCAGGTCCTTGAAGCTGACGTCTCGCTGCAGCAGCCGGTGGGTCCCGATCACGATGTCGACCGCCCCCTGGGAGAGCGCCTGCACGATGTCGCGTTGCGCGCGCTCGGAGCGAAAGCGGGAGAGCATCTCGACGCGCACCGGAAAGCCGGCCAGCCGTTCACCGAACGTGGCGAAGTGCTGCTGTGCCAGGACCGTGGTGGGTACCAGCACCGCCACCTGCGCGCCATCCGTGACGGCCTTGAACGCCGCGCGCACCGCCACCTCCGTCTTGCCGTATCCGACGTCACCGCATACGAGACGGTCCATGGGACGCGGTCGGGCCATGTCCGCTTTCACCTCCCGTACGGCGGCGACCTGATCGCTGGTCTCGATGTAGGGGAATGAGGCTTCCAGCTCCTGTTGCCATGCCGTGTCGGGTGAGAAGGCGCGACCCTCCACCAGCTCCCGCGACGCGTACAGCTCCAGCAGGCCGCGCGCCAGGTCCGCGACAGCTCGACGGACGCGGCTCTTCGCGCGTGACCACTCCTGGCTCCCCAGGCGCGTCAGGGCCGGCGTCTGGTCGCCCGGCCCGACGTACCGGCTGACACGGTCCACCTGTTCCGCCGGGACGTAGAGACGGTCGCCGCGGGCGTAGCGCAGCTCGAGGTATTCACGCTCCACCCCCTCTATGCTGCGCCGCACGAGCCCGCTGAACCTGGCTATGCCGTGTTCGATGTGCACGACGTGATCGCCGGGAGCGAGTTCGGCCAGGAACTGCTCTCGACCGGGGCCCGCCCGCCTTGGCAGCCGCCGGCGCTGCTTCACGAAGCCGAAGACCTCGGCGTCGGTCAGGAGCGTCAGCGGCGGGTCCGATACGGTCAGCCGCCAGCCGTGAGCGACGGAGCCGTGGACGAGGGTAAGGCTACCGGTCCCGGCCTGCGCCTCGACGGATCGCAAGGGCGTCGCTGGCTCGCGCGTGACGGCGGCGGATACGCCATGCTCGTCTAGGACCTCCGCCAGCCGCTCCGCCTGCTGCGAAACGATGACTACCGCGCGGCCGCGCGCAACGCCTTCGGCCGCGTCCGCCGCCAGCGTCCGGAGGCGGCCTCCGTAGGCATCGGGCGGAGCGAAAGGCAGGCGCACGGAGCCGCGGCCTGCCGGCCCGGCCGCCGAGACGGCTTGCCCGGCCTCTCCGTCCATCGCCCAGCGCGAGAGTTCGAGCCGGTTCCGGTGTTGCTGGAGCATCGCCCGCAGTTCGGCGGCGGGGATGTGAGGGGAGGGCAGGCCGGCGGGCAGCTCGCCCCGTGCCTCCAGGTCGCGTCGCACCTCGTCATCCTGGGCGTCGTGCTCATCCCCGGCCTGCGCGATGTCCGCCGGCTCGTCCACCACGAGTAGCCCTGCCGCCGGCAGGTGGTCCAGCAAGGACCCACGCGCCAGGAAGGGCACGTAGAAGACCTCTTCCGTCACGAAGTGGCCCGCCTGAAGACGCGCCATCTCCTCCTGGAACCGGTCGCGAACGTCCCGGGCGCAGCGCATCAGGTCCAGCCTGCCCGCCAGCGCGCCCACGGCGGCCGGCAGATCGAGCACCTCCCGTGCCGGGCCGATCCTGGTGGCTTCCAGCAGTTCGCTGGTGCGCTGGCTCTCAACGTCGAATCGGCGCAGGCTGTCGACGCGGTCGCCCATGAACTCGATGCGCAAGGGGGCCTCTCCCGTGGCGGGGAACACGTCCACGATGCCTCCCCGACGCGCCAGGTCGCCGGGCAGCTCCACCAGAGGGCCTGTCCGGTAGCCAAGGTGGAGGAGCGACGCCACCAGCGCGTCTGGCGTCGAGCGGCTCCCGACCGCCAGCTCGACTGTTGCGCCTGCCGTCTCATCTGGTAACAGCGTCCGCTGGGCGAGCGCGAGCGCTGACGCAACCACGACGCAGCCAAGTCCCTCCCGCAGCGCCTCGCCGGCGCGCAGGCGGTCCCTCAACGCCTCAGGGTCCGGCGAGAGGCGCTCGTAGGGCAGGGCATCACGTTCGGGGAAGGAGAGGACGGGAAACGCGGGGCCCAACCATGCCTTCAGCTCCTCCGCTACCGCAAGTGCCTGCGGCGGCTTGGGCACGACGACCACCACCGGTGCCCCCGTCCCGCGGACAATGGCCGCGACGACGGCCGCCTTCGCCGCGTCGTTCACGCCGAGCACCGTCGGCTCGGTTGCGCCGGCCGGCCTTTCGCGCGGGCTCCGAAGGCCGCATGCCTCCTCGATTGTGGGGAGCAGGTTCGAGAGATCCATCATGCGCTGGACACGGCAAAACGGGCTGGTCGCTGGGCAACCAGCCCTCGGCCGCATTGTAGCACGCTAGGACCAGAACTCGTCGGTTAGACGTTGGTCCTGCGAGAACGACCAGAACTCGGCGATTCTGCCGGCCCGGAGGTGGAAGACATCGACCTCCAGCGCGTCGTATTCCCGGTCCTTCCGGCTGCCCGTTGCCCGCAGCAACGCCACCGCATGCTCGTCGTCGGCGAGCACGCCGTGCACTTCCAATTGGATCCCGTCGAAGTAGCGCATGGCCACCAGCACGGCGTCACGGCCGCGATGCTCGCCGGACATGGGATGTCGGCCCGGCAGGTGCCAGACAACGTCTTCGTGGAACAGGTGCCTCACCGCCTCGGGCCCGCCGGTCGTGCCGTACAGCGTCCTGACAATCGCCGCGTTCGGGTGTTCCGGCAAGGCGCGGCCTCCTCAGTTGAAGCGGGCCATCGCCCTCTCTACACCATCGCTCAGCACCGCCTCGATCGTCTCGACGGCCCGTTCGACAGCTTCGTCCAACAGGTCGCGTTCCGCCGGCGGCGGGTCTGAGAGGACGTACTCGGCGACGACGTCGGTTTCGTACGATGGCTGAGCGCCGACGACCGGCCGTCCGATTCCGATGCGCAGGCGAGGGAACTGGTCGGTGCCCGCCGCCTCAAGGATGGACTGCAGGCCCTTCTGGCCGCCGTGGCCGCCGCTAGCGCGCAGGCGTGTCTTGCCCACCGGCAGGTCGAGGTCGTCGCAAACCACCAACAACTCCTTCGCGTCCTCAAGCTCCAGGCGCTTGATTAGGTTCCGCACCGCCCCTCCGCTCTGGTTGACGAACGTCCTCGGCTTTGCCAGCGTCACCTCATGCTCGCCGATCCGGCCCTGGCCGAGCGCCGCCTGCCCGCTGGTCGAGAAGTCTATGCCATGGCGACGGGCTAGACGATTCATGGTCCAGAATCCCACGTTGTGGCGGTTTCCTGCATACTCGCCTCCGGGATTGCCCAGACCGACGATGAGGCGTACGGCGGGAGGCTCCTCGGCGTCCTCCTCACGCGTACCCTCGAAGACCCGCCGAAGCCAGTGCAATTCGCCGTCCTTCAGCAGCGAAGCGCCATACGCGAGACGAAACGAAGGGTTGCCTGTCGCGAGAACGCGCCCTCGTACGTCGTGGGGAACACACGGAGTAGGTGTCTATCAGCCACGGTCCGATGATATCACAGGTGTTGGCTCACGACGACGGGAGACGGTGCCTCACCAGCGCAGGCGCCTTGAAGGTGCAAGGTCCGCTAGCGCGCCGCGGCGCCCTGCGCCGTCCGGGAACGCTCCACCACACCCGGCAGCACGGCGAGCAGACGGTCGATTTCGGCTTCGGTCGTTGCTCCACTCACGGTGAAGCGCAAGGTGCCGACCGCCCGCGGGAGGGGGACGTCCATGGCCAGCAGCACATGGGAGGGCTCCAAGGTTTCTTCGTCGCAGGCCGATCCGGCGCTCGCCGCGATGCCGGCCTCGTCCAGGAGGCGCAGCATCACTCTTGCGTCGGCGCCGGAGAAGCTGACGTTCACGTTGTTGGGAAGCCGTCGCTCCGGATGACCGTTGAGCAGACCGTCCGGCAGACGCTCCATGATGCCCGCTACCAGCCGCTGCTGCAGCTTGCGGCAGCTCTCCTCGTACGAGGTGCGATGCCGCTGCGCCAGATCGAGCGCCTTGGCCGTGCCCACGATGGCGGCCACGCTCTCCGTACCCGCCCGGCGCTGACGCTCCTGCCCGCCGCCGGACTGCTGGGCCAGAAAAGGCGTCCCCCGGCGGAGGTAGAGCACGCCCGACCCCTTCGGACCGCAGAACTTGTGCGACGATAGGCTCAGCAGATCCACTCCCAGCTCATCGACGTCCAGGCTCAGCGCGTTCGCCGCCTGAACCGCGTCCGTATGTACCGGAATGTGGCGGCCGAGTTCCCTTCCGCGTTCGCGCACCAAACCCGTGATCTCCGAGATGGGCTGGATGACGCCCGTCTCGTTGTTCGCCGACATCACGCTCACCAGCACGGTGCGCTCGTGCACGGCGCGCGCCGCTTCGGTCGGGTCCACCAGTCCATCTCTTCCCACCTGCAGGTAGGTCACCTCGAAGCCGAACCTCTCCAGGTACTGGCAGCTATGCAGGACGGCGTGGTGCTCGATAGCTGAGGCCACGATGTGGTTGCCCACTCGCGCCAGTTGCTGCGCGAACGCGACCCCTTTGATAGCGCTGTTGATCGACTCGGTTCCGCCGCTGGTGAAGATCACCTCGGCCGTTCGGCAGCCGAGCAGGCGACCCACCGTCCGCCGGGCGCTGTCGACCGCCTTTCTCGCCTGCCTCCCCAGGGCATGGGTGGCCGACGGATTGCCGAACCGCTCTCCCAGGTAGGGGAGCATCGCCTCCCGCACCTCGGGGTGAAGGGCCGTCGTCGCCGCGTTGTCCAGATAGATGAAGTCCTTCATGGGGTCAATTGCCTACCCGCGCCGACGCCACTCCGTGCCCTGGGGAGTGTCCTCCAGGGCGATGCCCAGGTCGCCGAGGCCGGAACGCACGCGGTCCGCCAGCTCGAATTGCTTGGCCTCGCGCAGGTCGTTCCGGATCGCGATCAGCAGCTCGACGAAGGGTGCGGCGCTCAGATCCGTCTCCGGCTCGGTCAGGGTGAACCCCAGCACGTTCGCCAGCTCGAGGAGCGTTGCGGGCGCGTCGCCAGTCGGGCGCCGCTCGTCGCGGGCGCGGTTGATCTCGTGTGCCAGATCGAACAGAACGGCAAGCGCCTTCGATGTGTTCAGGTCGTCTTCCATCGCCTCGATGAACTGCTCCCGGGAGGGCGCGCTATCCGGCGGTTCGCCTTCCACCGGACCGTCCGACTCTGCCCGTGCCGCCAACCGCAGACGTTCCGCGCCCCGTCTCGCCGCGGTCAACGCCTCCTCGGTGTAGGTCAGGGGCGTGCGGTAGTGGGACGTGATCACCCACATGCGGATCGCGTCGGCGGGCCAGCGCTCCAATGCGTCTGCGATGCTGACGAAGTTCGCCAGCGACTTGCTCATCTTCTCTTCGCCGGCCTTCACCCACGCGTTGTGCAGCCAGCATCGGACGAACGGCGATTTCCCGGTGTACGCCTCCGTTTGGGCGATCTCGTTCTCGTGGTGGGGAAAGATCAGGTCCTCCCCTCCCCCGTGAAGGTCGATCTGCTCGCCCAGGTAGCGGTACGACATCGCGGAGCATTCGATGTGCCAGCCTGGCCGGCCGGGGCCCCACGGGCTCTCCCAGGACGGCTCACCCGGTTTGGCCCCCTTCCAGAGCGCGAAGTCCATCGGGTGCTCCTTCTGCTCTCCCGGCTCCACTCTCGCCCCGGCCATCATCGACTCCAGGGTGCGGTGGGAGAATTCGCCGTATCCCTCCTTGTGTGTCACCCGGTAGTAGACGTCGCCGTCCGCCGGATATGCGAACCCCTTGTCGATCAGGGCCTCGATCATCTCGATCATCGTGGGGATCTCTTCCGTCGCTCGTGGGTAGACGTGAGCCGGCAGCACGTTCAGGGCTCGCATCTCATCCGTGTAGCGTTGGATCATCTCTTCGGCGAGCTGCTTGACGGGGACACCCAGCCGCTCGGCTCGGTCGATGATCCGGTCGTCGATGTCCGTGAAGTTCTGGACGTGTCGTACCTCGTACCTTCTGTACTCCAGGAACCGCCGCAGCACATCAAAGATGATGTAGCTCATGGCGTGGCCGACGTGGCTCACGTCGTACGGCGTGACGCCGCAGACATAGAGCTTGACGACATCCCCGATGGGCGAAAACTCCTCAACTTGGCCCGACTGTGTGTTCCGGAGCTTCAGGACCATGTCTCGTTACCTTTGCTAGGCTGCCGCGTTTCCGCGGGGCTGCTCTCGGAAGGAGCGGACGTCGTAGTAGAGTTGCCCCGATTGCCGGCTACGGCCTGGAACCGCTCCCGCAACTCCCGCAGCTCGTTCTTGAGTTCCTCGATGCGCTGCTCCAGCTCGGTGATCCGGTCCCATTCGGGGTCGGGGAGCCGCAGCATGGTCTCCGATCCGGGGTCCCGGAAGGCGATCACGTGGCCCGGGACGCCGACGATCGTGGCATTGCTCGGCACGTTTGTCACGACCACCGATCCCGCGCCCACGGACGCGTTCTTGCCGATGGTAATGGCGCCGATCAGGTTGGCGCCGGCGCCCACCGATACGTTGTCTTCCAACGTGGGATGGCGCTTCTCTCGCTTGGTGCTGGTCCCGCCCAGCGTCACGCCCTGGTACAGATGGCAGTCGTCACCGATCTCCGCCGTCTCTCCGATCACCACGCCCATGCCGTGGTCAATGAAGAGCCCGCTGCCGATCTTCGCCCCTGGGTGGATCTCGATGCCGGTGAGCACCCGGTTGACATGGGAGATCAGTCGCGGCACGAGCGGTATGCCCCGCTGGTGCAGGGCGTGTGCCAGCCGATGTATCTGTCGGGCGTGGAATCCCGGGTAGGCGAGGATGACCTCTAGGTTGCTGGTGGCCGCCGGGTCGCGTTCCCGGGCGGCCTGGATATCTCTGCCAATGCTCTCAAGGAGCGACACGCTCAGAACCTCCTTCTGCGCAGTCTCGTCACGTTTGCCGCGGGGCGCCCTCGAATCAGGAGCGCCCCCACAGACAGACGCAGCGAATCCTGCGCCGAAGGAGCGGCCGGTGCTGCGGGCGTCCTACAGGTCCAGCGGCTTGCATACCAGCGATCCTCCGAGCGCTATGAAGAGTCTAGCAGGGCGACAGCCAGAGCCGCAATCCCTTCGCCCCGGCCTATCGCCCCCAGGCCGTCGGTCGTCGTTCCCTTGACACTGACGGCGTCCATATCGATGCCGAGGGCTTCAGCCAGGGCCGACCGCATCGCCTCGACGTGCGGGCCGACCTTTGGGCTCTCCGCGACGACCGTGGCGTCGACGTTCACCACCCGGTGGCCGGCTTCCGCCACCATCACGACCGTCTGGCGCAGGAGGTCCAGGCTGTCGGCGCCCCGATAGCGCGGATCCCCGGGCGGAAAGTGTTGGCCGATGTCCCCCAACACCGCCGCGCCCAGCACGGCGTCGATCACCGCGTGGGCCAGCACGTCCGCGTCGCTGTGCCCGCCCAGCCCCTCATCGTGAGAGATGCGAACGCCCCCCAGTACAAGCGGCCGCCCTCGCTCGAAGGGGTGTACGTCGTACCCGATGCCGACTCTCATCATGCGTTAGCTAGCAGGGCCTTCGCTATCGCGAGGTCGTCCGGTGTGGTCACCTTCAGATTCCGCGGCGACCCCGGATAGAGTCGCACTCGCACTCCCAGTGCCTCCACGAGCACAGCGTCGTCCGTAACGTCCACGTCGGCACTCGCCCTCTCGTGTGCCTCCACCAGTAGATCATAGCGGAAGGTCTGGGGTGTCTGCCCCAACCAAAGCCGCGAGCGGTCCAGCGTCCTGGCAACGTAGCTGTCCTCATCCCCCTCCTTCACCGTGTCGGGCACCGGCAGTGCGCACGAGGAGGCGCCCGTGACTCGTGCCTCCTTCAGCCCACGCTCGATGAGTTCGGCAGTCACCAGCGGCCGCGCGCCGTCGTGTACGCTCACCCAATCGCAGCGGTCCAGCGCGGCCAGCCCCGCCCGGACCGAATCCTGGCGCCTTGCCCCGCCCGCCACTACGGCGCGCACCTTGCCAAGTCCCTCGTCTCGCACCAGGTCACGCGCCCGTTCGAGGGCTTCGGCGGCCGCCACGAGCACGATCTGGCCCACCGTCGAGCACCCTTGGAACACAGCCACCGTGCAGGCCAGAAGCGGCCGCGTGCGTCCGTCCGAGCACCGCAGCGGCACCCACAGCTTGTCGATGTCGCCCATGCGCCGGCTACGCCCCGCCGCGACGATGATCGCTCCCGTGTCCTGTCGAGCGTCAAGGAGGACCTCGTTCATCGTCGGCTGCCTACCCGAAGAGCTGCCGCACCAGCTCCGCGCTGGCCAGGCCGCCCGCGGCCAGGTACGTGTTCTTGAAGATCTTCCCGGGCAACACACCCGCGAAGAACCGCGAGAGGCGCATCCGGACGGCTCCCGCCGCGACGCCCGCCACGTCCACGAACGGGTTGGGGAACGACGACAGCACGAGCATGGTGATGACGCCGCGGCGCTCCATCCAATCCTTTACGCGCGGGTAGAATGGTCGGTCCCGGAAGAGTCCGCTCCCGCCATACCCGGCAGCGTAGCCGGTGAGCTCACCCAGGGCCTCCGCCGGCCCGGCCACCAGGCCGACCAGAATCGGCGTCGGGATACCCAGAAGAGGGTCCAGCAGAGCGCCGGCGCCGGCGATCGCCGCCGCTCCAGGCATCGGCATCACGATCGACGCGGCGCTGATCAGGCTGATCGCGAACAGCCCGATGTAGCCGTAGGTCGTGAGTTGCGCGAAATCGAATTCGAAGAAGAATGAAGCGAACGCGAACGCGGTGATCAGGATGATCGTGAGGGCCAGCAAGCCGTACTCCAGCCTGCTCACCGACCAGGCCTTTACCGGCGCCTCTTCATTCTGCTCCTCAATTGGGGCAGACTCCATGATCTCCCCGTCGCAGATCGCTGGTCCCTGCACGGCTGGAGACGGCCTGGGCCGCGGTTTCAGCACCATCATTCGCCGCCATCATATCAACTTCCGCACCGGCCACGCGCGCCTCGACGGGACGGGCCTCCCGCCCTGCGGGAGGCCCATCCAACACGCAACCTCTATCTGGCCCGCTATTCCGCGTCGGGCTCCGCGATGTAGCTCGTGGGCACGTGGGGAGCGCCTTCGGGCTCGGCGCCCATCAGCTCCGAGACCTCTCGCTCCGACATCAGCTCTGCCGGGGCCTCCTCACCCTCCTCCAGGACGAACCCTTCCGGTAGGGCCATCTCCTGCAGCGGAGGTGGAGGCAAGTCGATCTTCGCTCGGGCCGGGATCAGCTTGCCGATGATGACGTTCTCCTTGAGCCCCAGCAGGCGATCGACCTGGCCCGAGATGGCGGCCTCCGTCAGCACCCGTGTGGTCTCCTGGAAAGAAGCGGCCGCGAGGAAACTGTTGGTGCTGAGGGAGGCCTTGGTCACTCCCAGCAGCACCGGCACCGCCGTGGCCGGCTCCCCGCCCTCCGCCATGACGCGGGAGTTCTCCTCTTCGTAGTCAAAGCGGTCCACCAGCTCGCCCGGCAGCATCTCCGTATCACCCGGCATGTCCACCTGCACTTTGCGCAGCATCTGCCGGACGATGACCTCGATGTGCTTGTCGTTGATGGTCACGCCTTGGGAGTGGTAGACCTGTTGCACCTCGTCCACAAGGTAGAGCTGAACGGCTTCCGCGCCCATGATGCGCAGGATGTCTTGTGGGTTGAGCTGTCCCTCCGTGAGCTGCTGGCCCGCTTGCACCTGATCGCCGTCCTGCACGCGGATGCGGGCGTTCCCCGGCACCTGGTACTCACGCTCCTCCGTGGCTTCGTACACGATGGAGAACTTGGAGGGTCGCTTCCTCCGACCTTCGAAGACCACCCGGCCCCCGATGCGAGCGGTGAGCTCCTCAGCTTCCACTACCTCGGTCTCTTCCTTCTTCTTCCGCTTGGACTCCGGTGGCTTGCTGCGGGCCAGCACAGCGCCCTGCTCGACCTCTTCATCGTGCTTCACCAGCAACTCCGCGCCTTCGGGTAGCTCGTATGAGTCGCTGTAGAATTCCGTGCTGGTGACGGTGATCGTCCGGGTGTCTCCGTCACGGCTGATCCGCGCCGTACCGTCGATCTCTGCCATGATGCTCTGGCTCTTGGGCACGCGCGCCTCGAACACTTCCTCCACCCGAGGCAGACCGCTCGTAATGTCGATCCCGGCGACTCCCCCGGTGTGGAACGTCCGCATGGTGAGCTGCGTCCCGGGTTCCCCGATGCTCTGGGCCGCGATGATACCGACCGCCTCGCCCAACTCCGCCAGCCGGCCCGTCGCCAGGCTGCGCCCGTAGCAGATACGGCAGACACCGCGCTTGACCTGGCACATCAGCGGGGAGCGGACGTGCACCCGGTCGATGCCCAGCGCTTCGATCCGCTCCGCGATGCGCTCGTCGATCTCCTCGCCGCGCAGGACCACCACTTCGTTGCTCTTCGGATCGATGATGTCTGAGGCCGCGAGCCGGCCAAGCACCCGGTCCCGGAACGGCTGCTGAACGCCCACCTCCTCGGGTCTGGTGAGCCAGATCCCGCCTGTCGTTCCGCAATCCTCCTCCTCTACGATGACATCCTGTGAGACGTCGATCAGGCGGCGCGTAAGGTACCCGCTGTCGGCCGTCCTCAGTGCTGTGTCCGCGAGGCCCTTTCGGGCACCGTGGGTCGAGATGAAGTACTCGAGGACGCTCAGCCCCTCGCGGAAGCTGCTGCGGATCGGCAGGTCGATAATGCGGCCGGCCGGATCGGTCATGAGCCCCCGCATCCCGGCCATCTGGCGAATCTGCGTGATGTTTCCCTTCGCTCCGCTCGACGCCATCATGTGGACTGAGCCGTACCGGTCGAGATGGTTCTCGATCGCCTCTTGCACCTGGTCCGTGGTCTTGTTCCAGATGGAGACAGAGGCATCGTAGCGCTCCTGGTCCGTGATCAGCCCCATCTCATACTGCTCTTCGATCTCGCTGACCCGTTGCTCCGCCTCCTCCAGGATCTTCGGCTTCTCGTCGGGCGATGCAAGGTCGTTGATCGCAATCGTCAGACCGGATCGGGTGGCGTAGTGGAAGCCTACCCGCTTGATAGCATCCACCGCGTCGGCCGTGCGTTCGTTGCCGAGGCGTTGGTGACAGTGGGCGACCACGTTCTTCAATCCCTTCCGGTCCATCACCTCGTTGTAGAAGCCCAATTCCTCGGGCAGCATCTCGTTGAAGATGATGCGGCCGACGGTCGTGTGTATGAATTGGCCGCCGGTTCGCTCGTCCCGCACCTTGATGCCTGCGTGCAGGTCGATCAGCCCCAGGTCGTGGGCCCGCCGGGCTTCCTGGAAACTGCCGTAGACGCCCTGCGGCGGGTTACCGTTGCTCGCTTCCTTGTACTCGCCCCGCAGGCCCGGTCGCTGTAGCGTTAGGTAGTAGCAACCCAGCACCATGTCCAGCGTGGGAGCGATCACCGGCTCGCCCGAGCCGGGAGACAACAGGTTGTTTGCGGAGAGCATCACTTGGCGCGCCTCCGCCACCGCCTCTCGTGAGAGGGGCACGTGCACGGCCATCTGGTCGCCGTCGAAGTCCGCGTTGAACGCCGTACACACCAGCGGGTGGAGCTGGATCGCACTGCCCTCGATGAGCACCGGCTCAAACGCCTGGATGCCGAGCCGGTGCAGCGTGGGCGCTCGGTTGAGGAGTACCGGGCGGCTGGCAATCACGTCGTCGAGCACGTCCCATACCTCAGGTCGCGCTCGCTCGACGATCCGCTTTGCGCTCTTGATGTTGTGTGCCATCCCGTTCCCGACCAGCGCGTGCATGACGAAGGGTTTGAAGAGCTCCAGTGCCATCCGCTTCGGCAGCCCGCACTGGTGCAGCTTCAACTCCGGCCCAACGACGATCACTGACCGGCCGGAGTAGTCTACCCGTTTGCCCAGCAGGTTCTGGCGGAAGCGACCCTGCTTGCCCTTCAGCATGTCGGACAGGGACTTCAGCTTGTGGTTGCCGGAGCCGGAAACGGCCCGGCCGCGCCTTCCGTTGTCGATGAGCGAGTCGACCGCCTCCTGGAGCATGCGCTTCTCGTTCCGGATGATGATCTCCGGAGCTCCCAGCTCCATGAGCCGCTTCAAGCGGTTGTTGCGGTTGATCACCCGGCGGTACAGGTCGTTGAGATCGCTCGTCGCGAACCGTCCGCCGTCGAGCTGGACCATCGGTCGCAGGTCCGGCGGCAGCACCGGCAGGATCGTGAAAATGGTCCACTCCGGCCTGTTTCCGCTCCTCCGCAGCGCCTCGACCACACGCAGTCGCTTCGTCGCCTTCTTGCGCCTTTGGCCGCTTGTGGACGAGATCTCCCCGTGCAGTCTCAGCCGGAGCTGGTCGATGTCGAGCAACTGCAGTATCCGGAGCACCGCCTCCGCTCCCATCCCGGCCGAGAAGATGTCGCCGAACTTCTCCTGGTACTCCTTGTACTGTGTCTCCGTCAGCAGCGTGACGCGGTCGTCGGCCACTGGGTCGCGCAGTTCTTCCAGTTCCTGCAGCTTCTGCTGATACTCTGCCTCCACCGCCTCCCGCTCGGACGCCGCCCCCTCCTGAAGCGGCTCCAGCTCCTCGAAGGTACTGTCCCGCAATTGCTGGACCGCAGCCTCCGTTGTGAGCTCCAGGTCGGACCGCCGCTGCTCGAGTTGCTGCTCAAGAGCAGCTACCAGCTCCTGTACCACGGGTTTGACCTGCTTGCGGGCGTCAGCGGAGATCTCGTCGCCCTTTTGCACCAGCGTCGTCTCGCCGAGGACGAAGTTGCGGCGTGCCTTCTTGCCCGTCTGCGCCTTGAGATCGGCCTCCAGCGTCCGAGCCTGCTTCATCCAGGCATCGACTTGTGTCTCACGCTCGTCCTCGAGCTGCTTCTTCTCCGCCTCCAGCTTCTCCTCCAGCTCGCTGATGGCGTCGTCTCGCTTGCTCTCGATCTCGGCGATACGGTCGGCGATCTCCTGTTCCTTCTCGCTCGCCTTCTCCGCCATCTCGGTCTGGAGCCGCTCGATGGTCTGCAGCTTCGCCTCCTGGTCGACTTCCGTGATGACGTACTGAGCGAAGTAGAGCACCCGCTCCAGCGTGCGAGGCGACATATCCAGCAGCAGCCCGAGGCGGCTGGGTGTACCCTTGACGAACCAGATGTGGCTCACAGGAGAGGCGAGTTCGATGTGACCCATGCGCTCGCGCCGCACCTTGCTCCGTGCCACCTCCACGCCGCACTTGTCGCAAACGATGCCCTTGTACCGGACGCGCTTGTACTTCCCGCAGTAGCACTCGAAGTCCTTGGTCGGACCGAAGGTCTTCTCACAGAAGAGCCCGTCCTTTTCCGGCTTCAGTGTCCGGTAGTTGATCGTTTCCGGCTTCGTCACCTCCCCATACGACCACGACCGGATCTGCTCCGGCGAGGCCAGCGAGATGCGGACGGCGTTGAAGTTATTCACTTCCAGCACTCAGAAGTTCCTCCCCTCGCTCCCTGCCCTCTAGGTTGATCCCCAAATGCGGCGGTTCGATGCTTTCGTCCGGAATGGCGACCCGCTCTTCGTCCTCGTTCAGCACTTCCACGGAGAGGCCCAGGCTCTGGAGCTCCTTCACCAGGACCTTAAATGACTCCGGGATGCCCGGCTCCAGAACGTCCTCCCCCTTCACGATTGCCTCGTACGTCTTGACGCGGCCCACGACATCGTCGCTCTTGACCGTAAGCAGCTCCTGCAGGATATGGGCGGCGCCGTACGCTTCCAGTGCCCACACCTCCATCTCGCCAAAACGCTGGCCGCCGAACTGGGCCTTGCCGCCTAGCGGCTGCTGGGTGATGAGAGAGTAGGGACCGGTGGAGCGGGCGTGGATCTTGTCCTCCACCAGGTGCACCAGCTTCATCAGGTAGATGTACCCTACCGTCACCGGCTGGTCGAACGCCTGCCCGGTCCGGCCGTCGTACAACGTCTGCTTGCCCAGGATAGGCGGCGCCACGTTGCGTTCCTTCGCTATCTTGTCGGCGCGCTGCCGCAGCCGCTCTATTGACTGGCCGCGCATCCTCTTCTCGCCCATGCTTGCCAACCACAGCTCCAGGCAGGCCTGTGTCGCGACGCCTGTCCGGCTCTCATCCAGGATGTCGGCCCCCACGTACCCGTGCCCCTTGAGCCACGCTTCAAAAGCCGGCAGATCCAGGTGCTCCCCATACGGGTGGCTCCGGTCGCTGTTGGCGCCCGGTCGCAGCACGCCCGCGTGTTGGGCCAGCCATGCCCGGGCGAGCGCATCTTCGATCGCCCCGCCGCTCGCCCCGTCGAAGACCGGCGAGACCGCCCGAAAGCCCAATTGGTGGACCGCCCATCCCAGGTGGGTCTCCAGGACCTGTCCCACGTTCATCCGGCTGGGCACGCCGATGGGGTTGAGGACGATGTCCACGGGCGTCCCGTCCTCAAGATACGGCATGTCCTCCATCGGCAGGATGCGCGCGATGACCCCCTTGTTGCCGTGACGCCCGGCCATCTTGTCGCCCTCAGCAATCTTCCGCCGCTGCGCGATGGAGACCCGGACCAGCCGGTTCACGCCTGCCGGCAGTTCGTCGTTGTCGTCTCGCGAGAAGACCTTCACGTCGATGACTTTGCCCCGTTCGCCGTGAGGGACCCGCATAGAGGTGTCCTTCACCTCCCGCGCCTTCTCTCCAAAGATGGCGCGCAGCAGTTTCTCCTCGGCGGTCAGCTCGGTCTCACCCTTGGGCGTGATCTTGCCCACCAGGATGTCGCCGGAGTTCACCTCCGCGCCGACCCGAATGATCCCGTATTCGTCCAGGTCGCGCAGGCTTTCCTCCCCAACGTTCGGGATGTCACGCGTGATCTCTTCGGAGCCCAGCTTGGTGTCGCGCGACTCCACCTCATGCTTCTCGATGTGGATGGAGGTAAACCGGTCGTCCTGCACGATCCGCTCTGAGATGACGATCGCGTCCTCGAAGTTGTACCCTTCCCAGCTCACGAAGGCGCAGAGCACATTCTGGCCCAATGCCAGCTCCCCCTGGTCTGTGGAAGAGCTGTCCGCCAGGGCATCGCCCGCCTTCACTCGCTGACCCACGTTCACCGTGGCGCGCTGATTGATGCAGGTGCCCTGGTTGGATCGGACAAACGTAAGGAGGGAATGAGTCCGCTCCTCACCGTTGTCGTACTTCACGGTGATCGCGTCAGCTGAGGCGCTCGTCACCACACCCGAACCCTCGGCCAGCACCACTTGGCCCGAGTCCGAGGCCGCCCGTTGCTCGACTCCGGTGGTGACCAGAGGGACCTGGGGCCGGACCAGAGGGACCGCCTGCCGCTGCATGTTGGCGCCCATGAGGGCCCGGGGCGCGTCGTCGTGCTCCAGGAACGGGATAAGGCAGGTCGCCACGCTCAGGACCTGCTTTGGGGTCACGTCCATGTAATCGATGTTGTGAGGCAACTCCATGTGGAACCGTTGCCCCTGCCGCGCCTCCACCCGCTCCTCCACGAAGTGGTTGTCATCGTCCAGGATGGCGTTCGCTTGTGCGATGACGTAGCGCTCCTCCACGTCCGCCGAGAGGTAAACGATTTCGTCCGTAACGTACGGGCGGATCGGCACCTCCTCCACGGCCGACTCGTCCAGCCGCCTCGCGATGGCAGCGGTGATCTCTTGCCCGGCGTCCACGAGGACTCCGCCTCGCGGCCCGGAAATGGTCTCGCGGGCGATCTTGCCCACAAGCTGCGGCGAGCCGGGCGGCAGACCCCGGATCACCTTGCGATAGGGTGTCTCGATGAAACCGTACCGGTTGATCACGCCGTAGGTCGCCAGGCTTCCGATCAGCCCGATGTTCGGTCCCTCCGGCGTCTCAATGGGACAGATACGTCCGTAGTGGCTGTGGTGCACGTCCCGCACGTCGAAGCCCGCCCGGTCGCGAGAAAGGCCTCCGGGTCCCAGGGCGGAGAGACGGCGCTTGTGGGTGAGCTCGGCCAGCGGGTTCGTCTGGTCCATGAACTGGGAGAGCTGAGACCCACCGAAGAACTCCTTCATCGCGGCGACCACTGGCCTGATGTTGATCAGAGCGCTCGGCGTTGCCTGATCGGCGTCCGTGATCGTCATCCGCTCCCGCACCACCCGCTCCATGCGCAGCAGGCCGACGCGGAACTGGTTCTGGATCAGCTCCCCTACGGCTCTGACTCGACGGTTGCCGAGGTGGTCGATGTCGTCCGGGCGGCCCTGCCCGTTGTTGAGCACGATCATCTCTCGCACGATGGCCAGAAGGTCGTCGGGCGTCAGCGTTCGAGTCGAATCGTCCGCGCCCAGGCCCAGACGCTGATTCACCTTGTACCGGCCCACGCGCCCCAGGTCGTACCTGCGCGGATTGAAGAAGAGCGAGTTTACCAGCCCGCGGGCGTTCTCCTTAGTGGGGGGATCACCGGGGCGGAGCCGGCGGTAGAACTCCAGCAGTGCGTCCTGCTTGTTCTTAGTAGGCTCCTTCTCCAGCGTCGACTGGATGAACTGATGGTCCGGGTTGGCATCGACGGTGGCAAAGGCCGCCAGCAGCCTTTCGTCGCTCCCCAGTTCCTCCTCTTCCACCTTACTGTCCTCATCGATGGCCCGCAGCAGGGTCGTGATTGGGATCTTGCGCTTGCGGTCCACCTTGACGGAGAGAATGTCCTTGTTTGATGTCTCGAACTCCAGCCAGGCGCCTCTGCTGGGGATCAGCTTCGCATAGCACAGCTGCCGGCCCGTCGTCGCATCGGACTCCAGGGTGAAGTAGCATCCCGGTGAGCGCACGAGCTGCGCGACAACAACCCGCTCCGCGCCGTTGACAATGAACGTGCCTTTGCGGGTCATGAGGGGGAAATCCCCCATGAACAGCTCCTGCTCCTTGACTTCCCCGGTCTCCTTCACGAGGAGCTGGACCCAGACCTTCAGGGGTGCGGAGTAGGTGGTGTCTCGCTCTCGGCACTCGTCCTGGCTATACTTGGGCTCTCCAAAGGAGTACGGTCGCACCGGCACCGAGGGCACCTTCGCCTTGCGCAGCGCCAGCACGGACTCCAGCGTCATCTCCTCCCCCTTGTGGAGCAGCACCTTGGAGTCCACTTTCACATCTTCCAGCGGGACAAGCCCTACGTAGGCCTCCGGGTTCTCTTGCAGGTCCGCCGGCGTGATCTCGCGCGCGAAGCGCATTTCCATCCGATTGCCCGTGAAATCCTGGATCGGCGAGATCTCGTTGAAGAGGTCCAGCAACCCTTCATTCTGGAACCAGGCATAGGAATCGAGCTGAATGCGGATCAGATGCGGTATCTCCAGCACGTGAGGGATCTTGGCGTATGACTTCGTGAAGCTGGGGACGGCGGCCCCATCACGCACTAGTTCGCCGGTCGTTACCATGGCAACGCGCTCCTAGGAAAAAAAGTGAGGCAACCCCTGCCCTCGTGTCAGAGGAGGGGGCTCCTTCTCGGTCTATCTAGGGGAGATGAATACAAAGAGGTCTGTCTAGCGGCGCCCTTAGTCTAGCAAGCCTACCCGGAAACCTCGACTGGCGGTCTATTCGTAGTATAGCAGGGTGGATCAGAATGCCGCAACCTCCAAGATCCACTATCTTGGCCGGCGATCAGAAGGCTGCTCGAAGGCAGCGCCCCCGACGGTCCCCGTGTCCTCCGAGTGGCCCGAATGCCGGCCATGCGATATGCTGGCGTCGTTCGGTTGGTCAGACTGATAGTGATGGAGTGAAGCGCTTCGCGTTCCACGCGCTGAGGGAGCCAAATCATGCAATTCGAGCTCACTGAAGAACAACGGTTGATCCGCGACACTGCCCGCCGTATCGCCAAAGAACGGGTTGCCCCGCGAGCAGCCGAAATAGACGCCACCGCTGAATACCCCCAAGACATCTTCGAGGCGTTCCGGGAGGTCGGCCTGCTCGGCCTCACGATTCCCACCGCCTACGAGGGCAGCGGGGCGGGCACGCTGGCGCTGGCCCTCGCGATTGAGGAGGCGGCCAAGTACTGTTGCGCGTCCGGGCTCATCCTGCTTCTGTCCACGCTTCCCACCAATCCCATCCTTTTCGGCGGAACCGAGGCACAGAAGAAAGCCTGGCTCCCTCGAGTCGCCCGCGGCGAAGCGAGGGGTGCCTTCTGCCTCACCGAACCGAACGCCGGCTCGGATGCAGCCGCCATCCAGAGCCGAGCGGTGCGGGACGGCGACGACTACGTTCTGAACGGTGAAAAGATGTTCATCTCAGGCGGGACCGTGGCCGACTTCGTCGTTGCTTTCGCCAAGACGGATCCGGCCAAGGGAACGCGCGGTGTTGCCGGCTTCATCGTTCCCACGGACAGCCCCGGCTTCTCCATCCCCCGTACGGACCGCAAGATGGGCGTTCGGGGCGTCCCGACGGCGAACATCGTGTTCGACAACGTGCGGCTTCCTGCCGACATGCTCCTGGGAGAAGAGGAAGGCCGTGGATTCAACCATGCCATGCTCTCTCTCAGCTCTCTCCGGCCGGTAGTCGGTGCCCGAGGCGTCGGCCTGGCGGAGGGCGCGCTCAACTACGCCTTGGAGTACGCTCGCCAGCGCGAGGCCTTTGGCAATCCCATAGCAGACCTCCAGGCCATCCAGTTCATGTTCGCCGACATGGCCATCCAGATCGAAGCGGCGCGCCTCTTGGTCTACCAGGGTTGTTGGATGATCGACCAGGGCCGGTTCAAGCGCGAGGATGCCGCCCTCCTCTCCATAGCCAAGGCCTATGCCACGGAGATGGCCGTCAAGGTCTCTTCCGATGCCTTGCAGGTGCTTGGCGCCCAAGGATACATGATGGACCACCCGCTGGAGCGCCACTATCGAGATGCCCGCCAGCTGATGATCGTAGAGGGCACCAGTCAGATCCAGCGTCTGGTCATCGCGCGGGCTCTGTTGGAACAAGAGCTGGTGTACCCCTAGGCGTAAGACTCTGCGCCACCGGGAGCCTTCGCATCGCGCGAATCGAAGGGCGTCGCTACGGATCGTTGTCTTCGAGCGGCAGGCGGGCCGCAGCCTCCCAGACCGACCACGCCGGCTTCGCCGTGCCGTCTTGTCGCTTGAGCCCGATGAGCGGCAGCCGGTCGAAGAGGGAGCCGCCCGTGAACGTCGGGTCCTGGGCGACGAACCAGACCACCAGAGGCATGCTCAGTTGCTGGGCGCTGTCGAGAGCGCGCCGAAGGAAGGCCGCCTGGTCTTCCTCGGCCCCCTCATCAGCTCCATTCACACTTGAGCCCGAAGAGTACCCCATGCCCGCTATGGCGATCGGCCGGTCCGTGTATGAGGCAAGCCTGACGAAGTACGCGTCGGGGATCTCCTCGGGCCGGTCGTAGACCAGGCACGGATAGCTGCTGACGGCCAGCAGATCCAGCCGGGGCTCGAACCGTCTGATCAGATGCCACTGGGTCGGGTACGGGTCCTCCACAGGCAGGAGCCCCTGGAGTTCCTCCAGTTGGAAGGTGGGGAAGACCAGCGTATCCGGTGCAAGCTCCTTTACGGCCTCATACGCCTCATGATAGAGGGTGACGAACTGCTCGAAATCCTCCGGGTGCTGGTGCTGGTAGCTGTTGATCTCTACCCCCAGGGCCAGGTACTTGGGCTGGTAGTTCTCGGCCACGTACTGGGCATAGGCAATGAAGGCCCGACGCACGTCCTCATCAGCAAAGCCGGCCCCCTCCAGCTCAGGCGGCAGATCGGCGAGCTGGCTGCGGCCCGTGGAGGAATCCGTCGGATCTATGGCCACAAAGATGTCGAGCCCGTACTTGTGCGCAAGCTCCGTCTCTCGCTTGGTGGTCTGAATCGTGTCTTGCGACAGATCGCCCGTCAGCATGTCCTGCCAGGGCAGCGTGTGCTGGATCAGAATCACCTCGCCCGCGCCTGCCGCCAGTTCAAAGGTTTGGGCGTAGCTGTCCTCCGTCAGCTCCGGTGGCAGCGAGCTGAGCCCCATGGCGTACCTACGCGGCTGGCCGCTGCCGGTCGGAGTCGGCTGCTGGCCGTCCTTGGCGCCATCTGCGCAGGCGACCATCACCAGCCCGATCGCGAAGAGAGCAAGGCAGAGCCATGTTGGGCGGCGCTTCATCGCATTGCCTTGCTGATTGTACCCTGTCTCGACCGCGGGTCAACTAGAGCGAGGTCCACTCGGATGTTGCCCGCGGCTTGGCGAACCTGCTCCTCAGCCGCAGCCTGTCGTTGACCCGCCGGGGCGCGTATGACAGAATCGAAAGTGACAAGGCATGCCTGACGCAACCCCGGTCACCCTAATGCAGGCCGCTCGCCGCTACCTCGCAGGCTTGGCGGATGAGGAGCGGATTGCCAACCAAGCGGAGGTGGAGAGGTTCGTTCGCTGGAGCGGCGCGGACCGTGCCTGCGACCAGCTTCGCGCTCACGACGTGGCCAACTACGCCGAAACGCTCACCGGCACCGTCACGGACGCCTCCAACCGGGCAGACGCGGTCAAGAGATTCCTCGCCTTCGCCAAGAAGGCCCAGTACACCTCCACCAACCTCGGACCGCACCTCCGCCTGCGGAAAGTGTCGGGCCAGCGGCCGGCCGCCCGCGGCGCTGCGCTGAAGGCCCTGGAGGTCAGTCAGGAGGAACTCGATGCCCTCGGTGTGGAACTACAATCCCTGAAAGACCAGCGTCCCAGAATCACGCGGGACCTTCGAAGGGCTATGGCGGACAAGGACTTCCGGGAGAACGCCCCGCTCGACGCCGCCCGAGAGCAGCAGGCATACATCGAAGGGCGTATCCGGGACTTGGAGGCCAAGCTGGAGCGCGCGGTCGTGGTGCAGGCGGGGCGCGTCGCCTCCAGTCGCGTCGTAGGGATGGGCAGCACGGTTCACTTGCACAACCTGAAATCGGGCATGGACATCGCCTATACCCTGGTGCGTCCGGGTGAGGTCAATGCCGCACAGGGCCGCATCTCGGCCGAATCGCCCGTCGGACGGGCGCTGCTACGGAAGCGCGCCGGTGAGGAGATCGAGGTTGCAGCCCCCTCCGGCACGCTCCACTTCCGCGTCGAGCGCGTGGAAGGCTAGCCAAGCAGTCCGCTCCTTCCCGCCCCCCAACGAAACAGCCCCCAGAGCAGCGTTCAAGCTCCTACCTGCCGGATTCAGGGAGAAAGCCTCAAGATCTCGGTCAAATAGCCGAAAGATTGGAAGGTGGCGCCCGTGATAGGATATGACACAGGGCGCGGAGGAGCTGTCTGGAGGTGAGCGATGCGAGTGGTTGGTGACGTCAAGTGCTATCACTGCGGGCACGTGAGCGGGCAGGTAGAGGGCGCCCGCACCGACCGGTTGGTGCTCCACACGTTCAAGCCGCGGCCAGGCTATCAGGGTCCCGTACCCGGCCCCCGGGAGCGGCTCCGCTGCGAACGATGCCAGGGTCCCGTATTCTTGGAGGATCTGCGGCCGGTGCCCACCCAGCCTCTAGCTGTTCCGCTGCCCGAAACCCGAAGGCGAGGCGGGTCGTCGAATACGAGGGCGGCCTAGCAAAGACACGCGCCGGCAGGTCTTCCGGGGGCCTGCCCCCTAGACTCGAAGGGGTGCGGCCTTCCTTCGCATCCCGGCCATCACCGTCTGGGACGGGTGCCTGCGGGACTGCTTGCGCGCGTCTGCTGGGCTGTTGCCGCGGGCGCCTTCTCCCCTGACGTCGTCTCTCTACCCCGAACCCAGGCCGTTCGCGCCGACGGTAGGGCCTCTGTCGAAGGGGGAACCGGCTAGGCGGGCTACGCGCCGCGGACGGCCGCCGCCGTCCATGGGGCGCCTCCGGGGGCGAGGAAGGCGTCTCGCCCCTCACTTCGGTACCATTCATGTAGAAGCAGACGCTGCCCTTCTTGCAGGCGATGAGCCTCAGGAAGTCTGCGATCCGACAGAAAGGTAGTCACACATGCTTGCACTGATCGCGGCGATGCTTGCGGGGGGCGCGAAGGGGTTCTTTGAGGACCCGGCCTACCTCATCGGCGTCCCGCTGCTTGCGCTCGGCGTCATCGGTCTGCTGCTCTTGGTTTCTCCCCTCGGCCGCGCCCGCCCGCGGCACGAAGAGAACCCCGGGGATCCAGAGCCTGGCAAAGGGAGATCAGCAGCGGAGCATCGCTAGTACGCAACCGAGGTGGCCCTCCGCCCGCGTTCCCCCGGGCGGTTGCGCGGGCGAGGCGAAAGGCGAAGACGGTTCGTCAGGCCAGCGCCCGCTCGATCGCTTCGCGCAGCTCCGCCGGGGTGACCGCGCCCTCGAAGCGAACCACGATGCGGCCGTCGGCGCCCACCACAAACACCCAGGGCTCGGTCTGAATGCGCCACTCCTTGGCGGCATCCGTGAAGATTGGCGCGCCCTGTTCGTCGGTCACGAGCTGTCCCAGGGTGTCAAGCACGAACGGCTCGATGTGGATGAAGTTGACTCGGTCCGCGAACTCCCGGTGGACTTCCTTGGCGTTGTCGACGATCGGGCCGCAGAACTCCGTTCGGCAGAACGCCGGCGTGGCGAAGATCACGACCGTCGGCCGGCCCGTATCCAATGCTTCGGCCACAGTCATTTCGTAGAAGGCGGGCTCGGGCTCAGGGTCGGTGCTGATGCGCATCACGTCGGGCACGACTGCCAGTGTGAGGTTCTTCGTGGCGGGCACGGGATCCCCCACATTCGGTATCTCGCTCTCCGCCTGCACGGAGAAGACGTAGGGAACGATCTCCTTCTCGCCGTCGCGGGTGACCGTGATCTCCGCCTTCCATTCGCCGACCTCGTCGAAGTCGACCACGGCTGCGAAGAACCCGCTGACGTCCGGCGTTGCCGGGACGAAGGCGGCATCCTGTTCGTCCTTGAGGTCGTCACCATAGAAGAAACGGTAGTGCACGCTGGTGCCGGGCGCCTCCAGGATCGGCCTCTTCTCCTCATCCATGAGACCAAGGGCAAATCGGTTGGGGCCGAGGACCAGCTCTGAGTTGACCGCGACGGGGACGATCTCCCCCGCCTCGGCAGCGGTAGCGCCGCTGGCGCCGGTCACGGTGCCGGCCTGCTCCCCGCCGTTCCCGCCACCGCACGCGGCCGCGAGAAGGCCAAGGCTTGCCAGGAGCCCTGCATACAGGCCATATCGCGCCAATCTCGAGTACGCTGCGGCCGGTCTGCTCATGGTGTGCACCGATTTCATGGTAGCGAAGTGAGGGGATGTGGAGACAAGCTTCCCTTGACCACCCGCGCGTTGCCGCCGATAATGAACCAAAGTGAATTAGCGTACTGAGTACACTAATTATGCGCAGTCTTCGAGTCGGCCTTGCCCAGATCAACACGACCGTCGGCGACCTGGACGGCAACGTCGCCAAGATCGCGGAGTACGCCCAGAAAGCGAGAGAGCAGGGCGTCGACCTGATCGCCTTCCCGGAGCTGGCGGTCACGGGTTACCCACCGGAGGACCTGCTCCTCCGCCGTCGCTTCATCCTCGACAACCTCGCCGCCCTCGAGCGGGTGGTCCAGTCGTCCCAAGGCATCACGGTCGTCGTCGGATTCGTGGACGAAGACGACGACATCTACAACGCTGCCGCGGTCATTCACGACGGCCGCCTTGCGGGCGTCTATCGCAAGCAACTGCTCCCTAACTACGGCGTCTTCGACGAGGACCGCTACTTCCAGCGCGGCACCGAGGCGCCGGTCTTCGAGGTAGCCGGCGTGCTGGTCGGCGTCAACGTCTGCGAGGACATCTGGCACCCCGACGGGCCGCAGCGCGCGCAGGCCCTGGCGGGAGCCGAGGCTATCGTCAACATCAACGGCTCGCCCTACTCCGCCGGCAAGCGCCGGCTTCGCGAGGACATGCTGGCCACACGCGCCACCGACAGCGCGGTCATCGTCTGCTACGTGAACATGGTAGGTGGCCAGGACGAGCTCGTCTTCGACGGCGGCAGTGTGGTGCTGGATGAGCACGGGCAGGTGGTGGCCCGCGCAGCCCAGTTCGAGGAAGAGCTGTTGGTCTGCGACCTGGACGTGGAGGCGGTGCATCAGGCCCGCCTGCACGATCCCCGTCGGCGCATGGAGAAGCTGGACGAACCCCCCTCGGAAGAGTGTCCGCGCGTGTTGGTCTCGCGGGCGCCATCCGCCGTCGACAGGCCTCCGCTTGCCGGACGCGTCGCCGAACCGCCCGACTTGGAAGCGGAAGTGTACGCCGCGTTGGTGGCGGGTACCCGTGACTACGTCACAAAGGCCGGATTCGAGACTGTCATCATCGGCCTCTCCGGCGGGGTCGACTCCAGCCTCGTGGCGACCGTCGCCGTCGATGCCCTGGGCCCGGACCACGTCGTCGCGGTCTCCATGCCCTCCCGATATTCGTCGGAGGGATCGATGTCCGACTCCAAGCGCCTGGCCGAAAACCTGGGGATCAAGCTGATGGTCGTTCCCATCGAGCCGGCCCACACGGCGCTCTTACAGATGCTGGAACGTCCCTTTGCCGGCTATGAGCCCGGCACGGCGGAGGAGAACCTTCAAGCCCGTGTGCGAGGCAACGTCCTCATGGCGCTCTCCAACAAGTTCGGCTGGCTCGTGCTGGCAACCGGCAACAAGAGCGAGTTCGCCACCGGCTACTGCACCCTCTACGGAGATATGGCCGGTGGGTTCGCCGTGATCAAGGACGTGCCCAAGACGCTCGTCTATCGGCTCGCCAAGCATCGGAACCGGGTTGGCGGGCGCGAGCTGATCCCGGCAACCGTGATCGAAAAGCCTCCGTCCGCCGAGCTTCGCCCCGACCAGCTCGATACCGACTCGCTGCCACCCTACGACCAACTCGATCCCATCCTCGAGGCCTACGTGGAGGAGGACCACGGCCTGGAAGAGATCGTCGCCCTGGGCCACGACGAAGCGCTGGTGCGCCGGGTGATGGCCATGGTGGACCGAAGCGAGTACAAACGACGCCAGGCGCCGCCCGGCGTGAAGATCACCCCTCGCGCCTTCGGGCGTGACCGACGGCTGCCCATCGCCAACCACTACCGCGGTTACTGAGGGCCGGCCCGGCCCCGCGTCTCGCTGGCCGCTGGAGCCTCATCTCGCTATCCTTCGACTGATGGGCGTCACACACGGGGAGCGACGTGAGGAGGGTGCAATAGTGCGGAAGCAGCGTTTTCTGGCGCTGGCGAGCGTGGCCGTAGCCATTCTTTCTCTGGCGGCGTTTGGCGCTGCCTGCGGCGGTAGCGACGACGAGGAGATCAGCGGCATCACAGTGCCGACCTCAACCGAATCGCCGGACGCGACATCCGAGCCGACCGAGCCCGCAGCAAGCCCCACGCCGGAGACTGTGGACGTGGAGCACGGCGAATGGTACGTACACACGTCCCAGGACAGCGTCGACGCCGGCACGGTAGACTTCAACGTGACCAACACCGGCCTCATACTCCACAATTTCAAGGTTGCCAGGACGGACCTCGACCCGGGCGCGCTGCCCGTGGACAGCAGTACGTTCATGGTCGATGAGACGCAGGTGGATGTGCTCGCGAGTTCCAGCGACCTGGCCCCGAACGCTGCTGAACAGGTCATCGTCGACCTGCCTCCCGGCAAATACGTGCTCTTCTGCAACATCGCCGGCCACTATGAGGCTGGTGTGTACACCGGATTCACCGTCAACTAGCGCCGGCCGCGATCCGCAGACAGGGAGGGCCGTCCAAGGACGGCCCTCTTCGTGTTCTCCGGGCTGGCCATAGGCCCCGGCATTCGCCCGTTCGATCCTTCGCGAGCGGCTACTGCCCGCCCTCCTCCCCCACCTGCCTCACGTACTTGTCGCCTTCCAGCACGACCCAGCCGGAGCGCGCGATGCCCGTCGTCTGCCCGCGCACGTCGAGCTGGCTGCGCAGCGCGTCCAGTTCCTCGTCCGTCGGCACGCCCAGCGTTTCCACCCGGTCCGCCACGCGGGGCGGATACTCGCACTCGGCCAGCACTTCCTCCGTTGTGACGTAGGGTGCGATGCCGATGAGGCGAAGATGGCGCTCGTCGTCGTAGTCGTACAGCGCCCACGGCGTGACCACGCGCCAGGGGCCGGTACCCCGCGGCAGTCCGGCTCGCTCGCGGGCGCCCGCTGTCCCGTCAAGGAACCCTGGGGAAGAGATGAAGTCCACGCGCTCCACGAACTTGCGCTTCTCCTGGTCCGTCATCACGATGGTGCGCCAGCAGTTGGACGCGATGGAGTCCGCGCCGCCCGGTCCGCCGAATCGGCGCGCCTTCTCCTCCGACACCTTGATGGCGGTCGAGTTGAGGTTGCCGTATCGATCGATTTGGAGGACGTTGAGTACCCCGTAGTCCATGAATCCCGCTTGGGCGTGGTTGCCGGCGGTGTTCATCGTGCCCCAGCCCAGGGCCCGATAGCCCGGCCGGCTCGCCACCATCGTCATCACCGGCTCGAAGGGGAGCACCGGCTCCGGAGCGATGACTCCGTCCTCGGTGATGTACTGCGCATCGGGCGCGTACAACTGCTTGCCCAGCAGGATGGCATACATCGGGGTGCCGCCGCCGCCCGGCCAGTACGTGCGCCCGTCCTCTATCATGCGGGCAACGATAACGATCTGGAACTCTCGTTCGTTGAATGCGGTGGCCTTGGTGCCTGGTGCCTCGAGCAACGTCATGGCCGGTAGCCCTCCGTGATGGTTTCGTTAGCGCGCAGTTGATTCAGCTTCTCCTCGCCCACCAACTGGTCGAGCATCTCCTGGTCCGTGACAAACGGAGTGATCCATTTTTCGACGTATTCGGCGACGCTGTCCCGGCTGACCGCGCCGAACGCCTCGATGACGTGCATCGTGTCCGAGCCATAGTAGCCGGCGCACGTGCCCGGGTAGGCGCCGAAGGGCGCGTGAACGACGGCGTCGACCGCGTAGTAGGGGATGGTGGTGCGGCCCGGGTCGCTGCGGAACTGCTCCGTGTCTATGATCTCCTCCGCCGTAGCGACCACCTTCTTTGAGGCGAGAGCCGACTCGGTGTGGGCGATGCCCGTCCCAAAGACGCGCGCGTTGCCGTATTGGTCGGCCTGATGGACGTGGATCAGCGCCACGTCCGGGTTCAGGGCCGGCACGATGACCGTGGGTTGGCCGGTGTAGGGGTCCTCGATGAGTTTGGCGCCGGACTTCTCGAACCCGTCCGTCCCCCCCAACGAGCGCACCGGCAGGAAAGGCACGCCCATCGCCCCGGCCTGCAGCCGCAGCGTCATTACCACGTTGCTGTATTCGAAGATCTGGAGGCGTCCCTCCTCCAACGCCCGGTCGATCACCTGGCCCTGGTAGAAGTAGCCGCAGTCCACCTTGCTGGCGCAGCCGGCCCCCACCAGCAGCCCCACGTCTACGTAGGTGAACTTGCCGGCCAGCCACAGATCGCGCTTTCCCTGCCGGATGATCTCACGAATGAGCACGGAGGGTCCCCGCTGGATGTAATTGCAGTCATAGGTGAGGTAGTCGCCGTCGGCAACCAACTGGGAGACCGCCTCGTTTGCTGATACCAGCTTCGGCGTCAGCGCCCGTGACTTATGGTCGCGCACGTACTCCCGGAAGCCGTCCGGGTCGACCTTCAAGTAGGGGGCGGTGCCTTCTTCCAAAACCCGCATGTTAACTCCTCCCTCACCTTCACCCTGCTCTGTCCTCGGCGCACTTCCGGCGCCGCCGCGGACGGTAGCCTTGAGAAGGCATCGCCATCATATCCCAAGCGCTTGGCAGACCGGAAGCCCGATGATGACGCCACGTGGTATAATATGCTGCCTTGACGGTCTCGCCACGGCGGGAGCATCCGTAGATGTCAGACCAACAACCAACGCCTTTCGAAATCCTCGGTATATCGCCCAGTGCGGAGCAAATAGTCGTACAGGCGGCATACAGGGCGCTTGCCCGCAAGTATCATCCCGACATGAACCCGGGCATATCTCCTGACGAGTTGAACCGCAGGATGACCAAGATCAACTGGGCGAAGGAGGAGCTTGAGCGCGACCTGGAGGGTTGGAGGAGACGCGCGACCAGCTCTGCAAGCGCCGCTGAGGCTGCAGATGCTCACAAGCCCTCCGGCGAACGACGCACCCCGTATCGGCCGACTTCCATCGTGGAGGTGGAACCTCAGGTAATCAACCTGCCGGGGCGCCGTGGATCCTCCGCGCTTTTCGCTGCTCGCGCAAGTGGAGTTGAGGGAGAGACTATTCGTGCTCGCTTCGAGACCGGAACGATAGACGTCGAGCGCGTTGACTCGCGACAGGGTCTCGCCACCTTCAGGGTCGCCGTGACCGAAGATTTCGCATCGGACATCGAAGACAGCGACATAGAAACAATCGAGGTTGTCGCACCAGGTTTCATGGGTTCCAAGGCATTCGTATGCCTCGCGCCGGTGAACAGAAAAATCTTGGACCAGCAATACCCAGACAGGATCGCCCCGCCGCGCCACCCATCTGTGACAGCTCGCATATCCTTCGGCAAGCACAGGGGCAGGATGTTCAACGAGATCGCGGTGAACGAGCCAGGGTACCTGCACTGGATGCTGCGTGAGGGAGCCGGGACCGGGATCGAGCGCCAGAGCGCGCAGATGGCACTGGGAGAACTTGAAGGCGGCACGGCCCTTCCACCAACACGTCGCCAAGGCCGTCGGCAGATAGCGCGCTCGCCAAGCTCCTCACCACCACAGCGATCCTTGCCAGACCCCAATAGGCCAGGCGGACTCTTGGGCACGCTGAGAGCCCTCTTCTCTCCAAGACAGCGCCGCTAGCCGCGAGTTTCGATTCGTTCCAGCGCCCGTGGCAGTTCGCTTAGCCGCTGGATGACCGCGTCCGGTGCGCGATCTGCGCCGTCCGGCTGCTCTTGCCGGTACTGGTGCGTGAGCACGGCCCGCATGCCTACCCTATGCGCGCCTCCCACGTCCTCCACGAGCCGGTCGCCGACAAACACGGCCTCCCCGGCTGCTACGCCCAATTCATCGAGCGCACGAAGGAAGAGGGATGGATGCGGCTTGCAGTATCCCACGGCGCTGGAGACGACCACGGACTCCAGGTAGCACAGGAGGCCCAGGCTCCTCAGCGTGCCCACGATGCCTTTCTCCAGCGTCAGGGTGTTCGTGATGCAGCCCAGCGCCAGACCCTTCCGGTGGAGCGTCGCGATGGCCGCCAGGCCGTCCGGCTCCACGACCGGCATGTCCGCCACGCCGCCAAAGAAGACCGTCGTGAGGTCGCTCAGGGCCTCGGCCGAGAGATCGATCTGCAGTGTGCCGAGCGCCTCGCTCACCAACTGTTCGCTCGGAGGTTGCTCCAACTGCCCAACGTTCCAGGCGTCCAGCCAGCGCGCGATCGTTGCGCCCAGCGCCTGGTCCAATGCGGCGGCTTGCGGCGCGCGGTCCCCCAGCTCGGCCTCCAGTCTTTCGCGCAGGCGCAGCACCCTGAGACGGTGCGCGTTCTCGGTCGGGGCATAGTCCCAAAGGGTGTGACCGAGATCGAAGACGACGGCGCGAAAGGCCGGCACGGCTCACTCCACCCAGAAGCCGCTCACGGTGAACTCGGCCTGGGCGCCCGCCACCGTCTCGATGAGGATGCGGAACCGCGCTTCGGTGACCTCGAGCTGGATCGCCACGGGCTCGCCCACGAAGGTTGCCGCCGAATCGGCGTCCCAGAAGCGGTCGCAGGGAAGGGGAGCGTAGATCGTCTCCTGAGACGTCTCTAGCACCAGCACGTCCTCCTCGCAGGTGGCGTCCAGCAGTCCTCTGACGGCGACCGCTTGCGGGGGCTCGTTCGCGCGCCGGACGATGCGTCCCAGTGTGGTCGTCTGTCCGATGCTCCGCGCTGTCTCAGGCACCGTCTCCGGCCTGGCGGCCGGTGTTACGGCCACGATAGTAGCCTCGTTTTGGATGGTAGCCGGAGCCGATGCCGTCGGCGCAGCTTCGTCACCGTCCCCGCATGCCGTGAGAACGATGAGCGCTACTGCCGCGGCGCCGGAGACCTTGCCTAGCACGACAGTTCGAGTGTAGACGCACTCCTTGCGCCCGACAAGGCCCTGCATGGCAGCCACTCGAACCTGCGTGCTACACTGAGGCCCAAGGTTACGGAGGCGCACGGATGTTGAACGTCTACCTCGTGACGCTAGGCTTGGCGGTCGTCCTCGGCCTGGCCGCCACGCTGGTCTTGCTGGCAGCGTCGAGAACGGTCCGCTTCGCCGGCCTGTTCCATGCGGCCCGCGGCGTGACCGAACAGCCGCGCTGGGGCGGCGCCGCCCTTCTTCTCGGCTTCGCCGTCACCCCGTTCGTCGCCTCTGCGCTCTCCAGCAAGGCTGACGAGCTCTTCTCGCCCAAGTCCGGTGACTTCCTCGCGTTCCTTGGCGCCTGCGCCTTGGTCGTCGCGGTCGGTTTCCTGGACGATCTGAGAGTGCTGAGCTGGCGGCCCAAGCTGCTGGCACAGGTCGCCGCCGCCTCCGCTGTCTATGCGGCCGGCTACGAGCTCGATCGCCTGGGGCTGCCCTGGGGGCCCCAGCTTGACCTGGGCTTTCTCGCTCCTGTCGTGACGGTGCTCTGGATCATCTTCTTCACGAATGCGATCAACCTGGTAGACGGGCGCGACGGCGTGGCCCTGGGCGTGGCGATTCTGGCGGCCGCCACACTGGCACAGATCGCGGCCAATGCCGAGCACCCAACTGTTGCCCTGCTCCTCGTCGCGATAGCCGGGGCCGGCCTTGGACTGCTCCCCTTCAATCTGCCGCCGGCATCTGCCTATTTGGGTGACTCCGGCGCGTACCTGCTGGGCTTCATCCTGGGCTCGCTTTCGATCCGTGCCGCCACCGGTCCCACCGACGTCGTCTTCATCGCCGTGCCGGTGGTCGCCTTGGGCTTCCCGGTCCTCGACACGACACTCGCCGCGGTTCGACGCATCCTGGACCGCCGCCATCCGCTATTGGGCGACGAGGACCACATCCACCATCGCCTGGAGGACACCGGGTTCGGTCCCCGCGGTCTGGTGGTGGTGATCTACGCGGTCTCGGCCTTCTTCGCCGGCGGCGCCATCCTCCTCCACTACGTCCACGTCTTCGCCTTTGAGATGGCCGTCCTGGGCGGGACCCTGATCGTCGTTGCGGCCACCCTCACCAAGCTCGGCTACGTGCTCTCACTGTGGAACAGTGAGAGCGTTGTCTGGGTCCGGCGAAGGCTTCGCTGGGTCGACGATTCACCCGCTGGCGCGCTGGAGGCTCACGACCGAGACTAGCTGCCGGCCCGGCGTCGTACGTTGTGGGCGGCCAACTGGGCCAGGCGCCGCACCCGGATGCCCGACCATACCAGCGCGTCCACGAACGGCCGTGAGATGCCCGCCTTCGGCCGCAGGTACGTGCGGTAGTATCGCCACATCCCCCGGTGCCGTTCGGTGATCGCGCGCGTCGGCAGACTGGCCGAGCTCCCGCCGATCTCGTGTTGCACCGTCACCAGCGGGAAATAGACCACCCGCAGGCCCGCGGCGTGCGTTCTCTGGCAGTAGTCCACGTCCTCGATGGACCAGAAGTAGCGCTCGTCCAGCGGCCCGACCCTCTCGAATGCGGATCGCGCAAGCAGCCAGCACGCTGCGGAGATCCAGTCGACGTCTGCCACTGTGTCGTGATCGAAGTCCGTCATCAGGTAGCGCCCCGAGAGACGGTTCTTGGGGAAGAGCCGGGTGAGGACCGAGTAGCGGTTGAACAGGGCCGTGCCGAAACCGGGGAAGGCGCGGCATGAGAGCTGGAGGGAGCCGTCCGCATCGAGCAGCTTGGGGCCGAGGATGCCGATGTCTTCGTGCTCGCGCAGATAGGCCAGCATCGGCGGCAAGACGTTGTTCGTCAGTTCCGCGTCCGGGTTGAGGATGAAGAACGCCGCGCCGCGCGCCAGGGTGATACCCTCGTTGACTCCGGCCGCAAACCCCGCATTGCTGGTACGGCGCATGAGCACCGCTTGGGGGAACTCCGACGACACCATCTCCGGCGTTCCGTCCTCGGAGGCGTTGTCAACGACGATCACCTCGAATTCGATGTCCCGCGTATGCTCGCATATCGACGCGAGACACCGCCGCAGGAGGTCTCGCCCGTTGTAGCTCACGATGACGATGGAAACGTCCATGCCAGGGAAGGCTACCACATCCGCCCGCGCGCGGCCTGCCGCTATCCTTTCGCCGCCAGCAGCCGGTACAAGGACAGCGTCTCCCTCGCGGTCCGGTCCCAGGAGAGGTGCTTCGCCCGTTCCAGGCCGCGCCTCACCAGGTCGGCGCGGAGCGCCTCGTCAGAGAGCAACCGGCCCATCGCTTCCGCCAGCGCATCGGTGTCCAGCGGGTCAACCAGGAGCGCCGCGTCGCCCGCCACCTCTGCCGGCGCCGATACGCTGGACGTGACCACCGGCGTCCCGCACGCCATCGCTTCCAGCACCGGCAGCCCGAAGCCCTCGTACAGGGAGGGAAACGCGAGGAGTGCGGCGCCGCTGTAGAGGGCGGGCAGGTCGCCGTGCGCCACGTAGCCCAAGAACCGAACATGCTCGTCCAACCCTAGCCGCCGCACCAGATCGAAATCGCCTTCGTAGTCCCACGCCGGTCGCCCCGCCACCACCAGCAGGCATTCGACGCCCTCGCCGCGCAGGCGGGCGTAGGCGCGGATTAGTCGCTCGCGGTTCTTTCCCGGCTCCAGACTGCCCACGCTGAGGAGGTAGGGACCGTCCAGTCGGTATTCCGCGCGTATGCGATTCTGCGCGTCGCTGTCCGCGGGAGCGAACTGGGGACCGGCCGCCTCCGGGATGGCGACGATGCGATCGCCGGGCACACCCAACTCACGGATGACGTCGTCCCGCACGGTCTGCGAAGGGGTGATGATAGCGTCCGCAACCCGCGCCGCGGCGCGGGTCACGCCCTCCATGTACAGCCGCCGGACCCTTGGGTAGCGCTCCCGCAGAAGAAGGAACGTGACGTCGTGGAATGTGACCGCCCTCCGTAGCCTTCGGCCCGGGCCGGCGGTGCCCGGCCACACCGCCAGTGGTGTGTGGTGGTGCGGAGAGTGCAGCACGTCGATTCGTAGTCGCCGCAACAGCAACGGTAACGTCGTCTGTTCCCAGAGGAGGCGGCCCGGCCTCGACCGCGGGTCCCTTTGAATCAGGCGCAGCCGGGGCTGCTGCGCTGCCACGTCCTCGAACAGCCCGCCTCGCGCGAACACCACGAGAGTGTGCTCGCCGGATGCTTTGGCCAGAGCGCGGATGAGCTCGTAGGTGTAGACCCCGGCGCCGGCCATCTGCCGCGGGATCGCGGACCCGTCGATGGCGATGCGCACCGGCGCGGCGGAGCTGGCCACGGTCAGAAGTCCCGCACCTCCAGCGTCCGGCCCATGCGCCCTTGGTAGTAGTGCAGCATGCCCAGAAGCTGCGCCTTCAGCATCGCTGGCTGTCTTGAGATGACATAACGTGGAAGACGCCGCAGGCGCGACGCCCAGAAGTAGATGGTGAACAGGGCGTAGTGGAGGCGCGAGCGCGCGTGCTTGCGCACCAGGAAGAGACGGTTGCGGGTGGCGTAGTACTGTTTGAACGGCGTTTCCCAGCCTCCGCCGCTGGAGGCGCTCTCTCGGTGATAGACGACCGCATCAGGGACGTAGAGCAGCGTGTAGCCGCGATCGAGCGCCCGGCGGAGGAAGTCTGTTTCCTCGTAGTACATGAAGAAGCGTTCATCAAGCGCTCCGACCTCTTCGACGACGTTCATCGGGGCGAGCATGCAGCAGAAACTGGCGGTCTGGAGCGCGCGACGGCTCCGCGTCTTGGGCCCGTCCCGTTTGCCGTGGTAGGTCTTGCGGAAGCGGCCCAGTGTCCAGTCGAAATCGCCGGCGTGGGTGCTGATCAGCCGGTGGTCGTTGGCGTACAGGATCCGGGGCACCGTCATCGTGTTCCGGTCGGCGGCATCCACCAGGATCCGCAGGAAGTCGGGCTCGTGTGTGGTGTCGTTGTTCAGGAAGAGCACGTAGTCGAACCCTTGTTCACCGCAGAATTGGATGCCCAGATTGTTGCCTCGGGCGATGCCCACGTTTTCCTGGCACCGTATCACGTGCGCCCCAGGGCAG
The DNA here is from genome assembly GCA_964406605.1 of uncultured Dehalococcoidia bacterium. Taxonomy (GTDB): domain Bacteria; phylum Chloroflexota; class Dehalococcoidia; order DSTF01; family RBG-16-68-14; genus CAYOSF01. Next base: position 205,211 of record CAYOSF010000002.1, read on the forward strand.
CGACGCTCGATCTCCTCCAGAGAACCGTCCTGCGACGCGGCGTCCACCACGACGAGGCGGGTGCTGGCGTAGTCCACCTTGCCAAGAGACTCAATGAACTCGCCGATGAAGTCGGCGCTGTTGTAGTTCACCGCCACGATTCCGACGGATGGCGCGTCGCTCATGGGCTCATGGTAGCACTCCACAGCCGTACGGCCTGCGCTCACCCAAGACGCCGGCCCAAACCCGGAGCGCGTGAAACGCCCCGCTCCGTCTCCCGTTCTCCTTGATGAGATGGTCACAACGAACATACGTCGCCGAAACGGACGGAGAGGACACCCGGACTACTACGAGATGCTCGGCGTGGCGGAAGACGCCACGTTCGGACAGATCCGGGACGCCTACTGGAAGCTGGCCTACACGGTCGATAGGCGCGACCTTGAGCTCCTCAACGAGGCCTACGAGGTTCTCGGGGATGAGCGACGTCGCAGTGCCTACGACGCGGAGCGCAACGCGGGCGGTCCAGGCCCGGCATATCGGCACTAGCCGATCCAAGGCCGTCGGCGGCGGCCGCCGTCAGTCCAGCCTTCACCTCGGGTTTTCGTGGCTGATCGCGCGGATGGAATCGTGTTGCCCGCGCTCGCGCGCCATTCCTCCTGCACCCGACAACATCTGAACACCGCCCCGACCGATACTACAGTGGAGCGGCCGGCGTGCCGTGTCAACACGTCGTACACGGCAGGTGTGTCACCTGGCGCCGCCCAGGAGAGGAGTGGAATCATGAGGGCTGCCACCATGCGAAGACTTGGTTTTGTCGCTGCCATGACGCTGCTGGTCGCCGGGCTCCTCTCCGCCACAGAGGTTCGGGCGGGGACGCCGACGGTGAAGATCGGCTCGATGAGCACAACCGTTGGGCTTCAGAGCGAAGTAGAGCTGGACGCGCTCGGCATCGGCGCGCCGGGTCTGGGCGCCTGGACCATCGACGTCGTCTACGATCCCGAGGTAGCTGCCGTGGTCAGTTGTACGGCCGAGCAGGGCGGGATCTGCAACTCCGCCTACGGTGAGGACACGATTCGAGTGGCCGGCATCAGCGCTTATGGACTGGAGGGCGACGCCACACTGGCCAGGATCACCTTCTCCTGCGAGGCTGTCGGCGAAAGCGAGCTGGCTCCGGTCTTGAGTGTGTTCTCCGATGCCACTCCCGGCGGGCCATTGCCGATGGCGGCGACCGTCGCGAACGGCAGCGTTGCCTGCTCTGAGCAGAAGGTTGACCCCTCACCGACTCCTAAGCCGACGGAGACTCCGGGCGCGCCGCCCAAGCTCCTCGGGGATGCCAACTGCGACGGCTATGTCAATTCCGTGGACGCCGCGCTGATCCTCCAATTCGACGCCCACCTGATCGACTCACTGCCCTGTCAGGATTCGGCGGATGCCAACGGCGACGGGTTCATCAACTCCATAGACGCCGCCATCATCCTGCAGCGCGACGCGGGCCTGCTCGCGTAGCGCCGGGCAAGACGAACCCTCCCACGCGGTGTGGCGGCATCCGCGGGGAGCGAGGCGCACCGCAGGACCGGCGGGTCCCAGGGGTCGAGTACTATTCCTCGTACGGCTTCGCTTCCGCCAGACGGCGGCCGTACATTCGCTCGTAGTACTCTCGGTACTGCCCCGACTTCACCCGCTCCCACCACGAGCGGTTCTCCTGGTACCAGGCCACCGTCTTCCCGATAGTAGCCTGGAAGTCGTGCCGGGGCGACCAGCCCAGCGCCCTGATCTTGCTGGAGTCCATGCTGTACCGCTGATCGTGGCCGGGGCGGTCCTCCACGAAGCGGATAAGACTCTTGGGCTTCTCGAGCATCTCCAGGATCGTCTCCACCACCTCGATGTTCGGGCGCTCGTTGTCCGCGCTGATGTTATAGGCCTCTCCCACCTCGCCGCGATGGAGCAGCAGGTCGAGTGCCTCGCAGTGGTCCTCCACGTAGAGACGGTCGCGCACCTGCAGCCCCTGTCCGTACACCGGCAGCGGCTGATCGTCCAGTGCGTTCGTCGTGAAGAGCGGCACCGCCTTCTCCAGGTGCTGGCGCGGCCCGACGTTGTTCGCCGGGCGCGCGACGACGATCGGCAGGCCGTACGTCGCCACGAAAGCGTGGCACTGCAGCTCGCCGCCCGCCTTGCTCGCCGAGTAGGGGCTGCGCGGCCGAAACGGGTCGCTCTCCGTGAAGCGCTGGTCACCCAGCGATTGGCCGTACACCTCATCTGTCGAGACGTGGAGGAATCGCTCCACGTTCGACTGCCGCGCCGCTTCCAGCAGCACGAAGGTGCCGTAGACATCCGTCCGGATGAAGGAGCCGGGGTCCTCTATCGAGCGGTCCACGTGGCTCTCGGCGGCGAAGCTGACGACGGCGTCCGCCTCGGACATCACCCGCCCGACTACCTCGCTGTCACAGATGTCTCCGTGGACGAAGCGGTAGCGTCGGTCCTCCTCGACTTCCTTCAGGTTCTCCAGGTTGCCCGCGTAGGTCAGCTTGTCTAGGTTGATGACCTGATAGTCGTACTTCGCCAGCAGGTGATGGATGAAGTTGCTGCCGATGAACCCCGCGCCGCCCGTGACCAGTACTGTGCGCAAGGCCTGCACCCCCTAGGCGATCGCCGCCCTGCTCATGGCATATACAGCTTGCTGAAGTCGCCCAGGATCAGCGTGTAACCGCGCGGCCGGTGCTCGTGCCCCCGCAGCTCGACGTTCCGCCCTATCAGACTGTGCTCGATGCGCGCGCCCACGTTCTCTATCCGGGTCCTCTCCAAGACGACACTGCCGCTGATCTCAGTATCGGCGATCAGGCAGTCGTAGTAGATCGACGTGAACGGCCCTACGTAGGAGTTCACCACCCGCGTCCGCTCACCGATAATGGCCGGGCCCTGGATGTGGCTGTTCACCACCTCAGAGCCCTCTTGGAGCACCACCCGGCCGTGGATCTTGCTGGCATCGTCGTGTGTGCCCATCAGCGACGACTCCAGGTCCTCCAGGATGAGATGGTTGGCCTCCAAGAGGTCGTCGTGCTTGCCCGTATCGATCCAGCGGCCCCCGATCACCTCGGCCCGCACGTCCAGCCTGTCGTCGATGATCCGCTGGATGGTGTCCGTGATCTCCAGTTCGCCTCGGGCCGAGGGTTTGATCCGGCTTATCGCGTCGAACACGTGCGCATCGAAGAAGTATATGCCGATGACGGCCAGGTTGGAGGGCGGTTTCTTGGGCTTCTCCAACACCCGTAGCAGCCGGTCGCCGTCCAGCTCCGCCACGCCGAAGTCCTGCGGTCGGTCGACGGGGCAGAGGAGCACCAGGCTGTTGTAGCGGCCCGTTCGGAACTCCTCCACGTACGGCCCGATACCCTGCTTGATGAAGTTGTCGCCCAGGAAGAGGACGAACGGCGAGTCGCCCAAGAAGTCCCGCGAGATCTTCACCGCATGGGCGATACCCGACGGCGCGGCCTGCTCGATGTAGGTGAACCGGGCGCCGAACCTCGCGCCGTCGCCCAGCGCCCCGACCACCTCATCCTTTGTCTCCCCGACGACGATGCCCAGGTCGGTCACGCCGCATCCCACCAGTTGCTCGATCGCGTAGAAGAGAATCGGCTTGTTCGCGAGAGCGACAAGCTGCTTGGCGCCGGTGTACGTGAAGGGGCGCAGGCGCGTGCCCTTGCCTCCGGCCAGCACCAGGCCCTTCAGGTCGCCCTTGGATTTGCGTCGTGCCATGTCCTCTCCCGCGGCGTTCTGCTTCTCAGCGGCTCGGGACCAGTACGCGGCGATTCTACCTCGACATGCTATGGCTGGCAATCGGACCGCAGATGAAGTATCGGCGTGATCGGAGTGCCGGAGAGGTCCATCAGGCGTAGAAAGGGAGGGGGCCGGCGGGCAGCAGATGGTGGGTCAGGAGAAAGAACTCGGGCCCCTGAGGAGATCGAAGAGGCCCCGAGCAGTGGCGGCTACTCGGGGCCTGCGTGGGGGGGGCCCCACGCATAATCAGACTAGCACAGCCGTCAGCCAGGACGCAACCCCCGCCAGCAGGAATTTCGCCCCGTTTGGCCAACGTGTTGGTCGTGTCACCGTGAGGGGTCATCCAGACATGGGTTTTCGCGGTTTTGCTCGTGCTCTCGCCGCCGTTGGCGCACTCTTGCGGACGCCCGGCCCAGTCTCGGTTTCTTGACGCCGGCCGGGCGTCTCGACCATAGTGTTGGCGACCGCAGGACCGCATCGTCAGGGAACGCCTCGATGAAGCTCTCAGGCAAGACCGCCATCGTCACCGGCTCCGCTGTTGGGGTCGGGCGCGCGGCCGCGTTGGAGCTCGCCAAGCGCGGCGCGAACGTCGTTGTCAACTACTCGCGTTCCGAGCGCGAAGCGGGCGAGACCCTCGCGGGAGTTGAGCGGCTGGGCGCCAAGGCGTTGCTCGTCCGTGCCGACGTCTCGCAGGACCAAGAGGTGCGCGCGATGGTTGAGCGCGCGTGTGACTCCTTCGGCTCCGTCGACGTGCTGGTGAACAACGCCGCCACTACGGCCTTCGTCAGTTTCGCCGACCTTGAGGGGATGACCGAGGAGCATTGGGACCGCATCCTGGCCGTGAACTTGAAGGGCCCGTTCTTCTGCGCGCGGGCGGTCGCGGGACCCATGAAGGATGCCGGGGAAGGCGCGATAGTAAACGTCTCCTCGATCGCCGGCATCAAAGCGACAGGGAGCTCCATCGCCTATGCCGCCTCCAAGGCCGGTCTGATCAACCTCACCATCGCGCTCGCGAGAGTTCTTGCGCCCGAGGTCCGCGTCAACTGCGTCGCGCCGGGCTTCATCGACTCGCGCTGGCTGCGCCAGGGGCTCGGCGGGGCCTTCGAGCCGGCGAAGCAGCGGACGTCGGAACGGACGCCGCTGGGTCGTGTTTCGACCCCGGAGGACATCGCTCAGGTGGTGTTGAGCCTCATCGAGGGGGCGGACTTCGTCACCGGCCAGACCATCATAGTCGATGGTGGCAACAGCATTCGGCCCTAGCTACTCCGCCGCCCAGCCCGCCTCCTCCAGGAACCGCGTCACCCGCTCATTGAACGCCGCCGCTCGCTCGAAGTAGGCGGAGTGTCCCGCTCCTTCGATGATGTCGAACTCCGACCCGGGTATCTGCTCGTGTGCTAGCCGCACGATGTGAGGCGGGACGATGGTATCGTCCTCGCCCACCAGGAACAGGATCGGGATGCCCAGTTCGGCCAGCCGCTGGGCGGAGCTGCCTGTGTATCCAGGCGCCGGCGCGAGGAACTCGCGCGGCCGCGGCGGGTTCAGGCCTCCGATGAGACGGTACAGGTACGCGAGTTCGGGTCGCTCTCGCCGCAGTCGCGGCGACACGGCCCGTTGAGCCAGCGACCGGCGGCCGGCAGAGCTACGCCGGTGCGCCTCCTGGCTAGCGCGAACCTCCTCGTTCACAGCGCCTCCCGTCGTGCCGGCCAGCACCAGCGCGCGCACCCGGCCCGGGTGCCTCAGCGCGAAGCCCACCGCCGTCCGTCCGCCCATCGATTGGGCAACGATGGCGGTGCGCTCGATGTGGAGAAAGTCCAGGAGTTGACGAAGGTCCTCCGCGAACGCGCGCCGGCCCGGCCCGCCCGGCTCGTCCCGGGAGCGACCGAACGCCCGTTGGTCGAACACCACGCAGCGGCAATGACGCGCAAAGTGCGGTATCTGCTGCCACCAGATCAGATGGTTCCCCCCGGCGCCGTGGGCGAAGACCAGCGCCGGACCCTTGCCGCGTGTCTGGTAGTAGAGACGGATGCCGTTGATGGGTGCCCACGACATGACAGAAGCGGCCCGGCAGAGGGCCGCCTGCCAGCCTAGCACCGCTCTTGTCGTTCGGGCAACCGAGGTTTCCCGCGCTCGGATTGACGCCCCGGCAACGCCGACCCTAGAATGGATCGTGAGAAGCAGGCGGGCGGGCTCCTAGCGGCTCGCTCTCCTTTGTCCGATGCAAGACAGCGCCTACCGCAAGACCACGCTCCCTAACGGCCTCCGCGTCATTACGTCGCCTATGCCCCACGCCCACTCCGTCGCCGTGAGTCTGTGCGTTGGCGCGGGCTCCCGCTACGAGACGCCCTCCCATGCGGGCGTGAGTCACTTCATCGAGCACCTTTGCTTCAAGGGCACCGAGCGTCGCCCGACGCCCCGAGAGCTCTCTCAGGTCGTCGACAGCGTCGGCGGGACGATCAACGCGGCGACCGACCGCGAGATCACGGTGTTCTTCTGCAAGGTGGCGAGGTCTCACTTCGCCCTGGCCCTTGACGTGCTCGCCGATCTCGTTCGGCGGCCGCTCTTCGAACCCGACGAGCTCGAGAAGGAGAGGAACGTGGTGAGCGAAGAGCTGGCCATGGTGGCGGACTCTCCCACTCAGCAGGCCGATATGCTCCTGGACGAGACCATCTGGCCGCGTCAGCCCCTGGGCCGCGACGTGGCGGGCGACGAGGCCACCCTCAGAAGCTTTACCCGAGAGATGGCGATCGACTACCTCCACCGCCAATACGTACCCAACAACGTCGTGGTCAGCGTGGCCGGGGCCGTGGGCCATGAAGAAGCGGTCGGGCTCGTGAGGGATTCTTTCGATGACTGGCCCAGGGGCGTCCCCGGTGGTTGGTTCCCCGCCGTCAACGGCCAGAAGGAGCCCCGCGCGGCGGTCAAGTACAAGGCGACGGAACAGGCGCACCTCACCCTGGCCGTCCGCGGTCTGCCCCTGCATCACCCTGACCGATATGCCCTGAGCCTGCTGAGCGTACTTCTGGGCGAGGGGATGAGCAGCCGGCTCGCCCTCGAGCTGAGGGAGCGGCTCGGGCTTTGCTATGACGTCCACAGCTACGTCAGCTTCTTCCTCGACGCCGGCTCCTTCGCCGTCTATGCGGGCGTCGACCCCGCCAGCGCCCGGGACGCGCTGCGCGCTCTGGTGACTGAACTGGTCCAGCTCCGCGAGCAGGGCGTGCCGGAGGAGGAGTTGTCCCGGGCGAAAGAGTTGGCCAAAGGGCGCCTGCTGCTCAGGCTGGAAGATACCCGAGCCGTGTCTGACTGGCTAGGTGCGCAGGAGCTGTTGGCCGGGCGAGTGCGCACGGTCGATGAAGTGACCCGGCTCATCGACGCGGTGACGGTGGAGGACGTAGGCCTGCTCGCCCGCAGGCTCTTCGTGTCCGACCAGCTCAATCTGGCCGTCGTCGGGCCCTTCCGCAGCAGCCGTCCCTTCCTTCCCCTGCTCCGCCTCGAGTGACGTGGTTGGACCCAAGAGCAGTCCGATTCCTGGGGGGCGCCACCCTTTCGTCTGCTCGCCTGGCGCGTGGTCTCGGAGGAGAGCTGCTTGGAGCCGCGGAAGCTGATTGATGATCGTGGCTTTGACCACAGCGCTGGGTGACGTATCATCGGGGCACTGCAGCCGGGTCCCCGCTACCCGAGAGGAGACATCATAGCCATCAGCGAAGTAGATGAGGTTGCGCTGGCCGGACCGGAGCGTCGCGGCGGCCAGGGATTGGACCCCAATCAGGAGGAGTCGGGCAATCAGGCCATCCATCTCCTCCTCACCCACCCGGTTGTTGGACCCCAAACCGACTTCGTCGCCACCTATCGCGACAACGCCTACGAGGTGTGGGCCCAGCGCGGCATGGTGCGCTTCCAACGTTTGTACGACGCCGACGGCGGCTACGACTACCGGGTTGTTGAGACGCTGGGCCGCAACCCCATTGAGCAGCAGGACCACAGCGCCGTTGCCACCATTGACGAGGAGCTGGAGGCCGCCCGGCGGTCCGGCAACCACGCCGGCGGTCCCGGCGACGCCTTCATGGAGCCGGAGTCTCTCACCTACCCGCTGGCCTATGAACGGATCGCCCAGCTCTTCGACAGCCCGAACGCGCCGGACCTGGTCGTGAATCCCAAGTGCTACGCCTACGGGCATCAGCCGGGACAGCACGGCACGCTTGACGTCGTGCAGTCGCGGGCCCTGCTCGTCTTCTCCGGGCCGGGCATCGTTCCCGGCGTCAGCGAGGACCCCGCCCGCCAGATCGACATCGCCCCCACGATCGCCCGGCTGATGGACTTCCCCCGCATCGACGGGCGGGACGCCGTTGGCCGGCCCTCGTCCGACGTCTTCCTGCGGCGTCAGGACGGTCGGCCGATGGAGGACATCTTGGACCTCGACGGGAACGGCGAGCCCTGCGCCCGGCCCGAGCGCGTGTACCTGTTCCTCCTCGACGGTCTGAGTCACAGCGAGCTGCAGTGGCGACTGGAGCACGACCACGGGTCGATCCCCTACATGCGACGCGTCATCGAGCGCGGTCGCCTGTTCCGGTACGGCAGCATCTCCAGCTTCCCAAGCATCACCTGGCCCTGCCACAACACCATCGGCACCGGCTGCTGGTCCGGCCACCATGACATCGTCAATCCCGCCTACTATCTGCGTGAGACCCGGCAGCTGGTGACTCCCCAAGACGATGAGTTCGATACGGCGAAGTTCCTGGGAGACGAGATGGAGACGCTGTTCGAGGCGTTCCACCGTGTCTACGGCGCCTGGGAGGGCGATGCCGGCGCTCTGACCGCGGCCATCAACGAGCCCTGCACCAGAGGCGCCGACCACTCCGTGCTTGAGCATTCCGTGTTGGGCGACCGCGATCTCCTCCGTTCCCTCACACGCGAATCCCAGGGAGACACGGTCCCCCGCTGGCTGGCCGATGACCAGGAGAACCTCCACAAGACCTCGATCATAGACAACGCCGGCCTCGGTCAGGCGCGAACCCTCTTTTCGGAGGATTCACATCCGCCCCCCATCTTCACCTTCCACGAGATCGTCATCACGGACAGCGTCGGCCACGACTACGGGCCCCACGACGCCGGCCTGCGGGACGCTCTCGATGAAACCGACCTGCGCTTCGGTCGCCTGGTCCGCACCTTGGAGGAACGCGGCCTCTTCGACTCCACGCTGTTCATCATCGCGGCCGACCACGGTATGGCTCCTACCCGAGCGGAGCTGAAGGCAAACCAGGTGGGACTGCTGCCCCGGGAAGGGATGAAGGCGGTGGTGCCCTCGCCCTTTGTCTACTTGTTGGACATGGCGGTCGAGGTGGCCCGCGCTCCCGACGGCAGATCCGCCACCGTCACGGTTCTAGTCAACGACGCCGATGGCTCCGGGGAACGCCCGCCCGTCGCCGGCGCCGAGATCGTCGTCAGCAACCATGACGGGGCGGCGCTGACCCGCGCCACCACCGACGGGAGTGGTACGGCCGTCTTGCCGCTCCCCGGCGACGGCGCGTCCGACGACACGACCTTTGCCATTCAGCACCAGGACTACAACACCCGCCGCCTGCGCCCGGACGGGTCCAGCGTTGCGCCGGACCTGCGCGAGCTGTTGTACGGCGATTCGAAGGCCGGCCGCAGATGACGCCCCGCCGAGCGCTCGTTGCGGCGGTGGTCGTCATGGCGGCATCTCTCGCGACCGCCTGCGGTGGCAACAGCGGCAATGGTGATGGCACGTCACGTCCCTCCGACACGCCCGCGGGAGGGACCGCCCCCAGGGGCACGGCGACGGTCGGCCCGGAGGACACGCCCACGGAGTTTGAGGCGCTTCGTGATGACCTCAGTGCCCAGCTCGATGCCATCGGCGTGAACATTGGTGACGTCCCCGACGACATACGGGATCAGATCCTGGCGTCGTGCAGGGAGCTTGGCCGGTTCACTGATGCGGAACGCGTCGAGGAGGTGTGCGAAGCTATCGAGCGCGCCATCGAGGACGACGATCCCGGCCTCATAGACCTCGTGGTAGAGCAGTTGGCGGAGTTGGAACCCGACTAGCCGGCGGGCGCCCTCTCTCCCCACGTGCCGCTGCCCTCCGGCGCGTCTGCGCGCGCTCAGGCCTATACGCTACTCGTATCGAAGCGCGTCGGCGATGGGGACTCCTGCCGCCTGCCTGGAAGGAATGAACGTCATGACAAGCGAGGCCAGGAAGGCGAGGCCGGAGATGAACAGGATCTGCAGCCACGGTATAGCGAAGCCGGTGCTGGCCGGGAACTCGTCGCTCGTGATGAGGAAGATCGACAGCCAGATAGCCAGTCCCACGCCGGAGGCGATCCCCAGCAGCGTGATGAACGACGACTCCAGCAGGAAGCTCAACGCCACCGTGCTCCTCTTGTAGCCGATCGCCCGCAGCATCCCGATCTGCTGCCGTCGCTCCACCACCGTGCGGAACGCGATCACGCCTACCGCCGCGATGCCCACGAACAGCCCCAGCCCCATGAACCCCTGCATCAGCAGGAAGAAGTTGTTCATCGCCTGCTGCCCGTCGTCGATCTGCTGCTTGATCGACTCCGCCTGGGCGCCGATCGGCAGCAGAGCGGCCTCGATCGCCCGCGCTGCCGCCTTCGAATGGCCGGGGTCCTTGAGCCCCACGTAGTGTCTGGACAGGATGGGCTCGCCGAAGAGACTCTGGAACCGCTGCTCCGTAACGTAGAGCCCGAAGAAGCTCGCGCTCGCACCGAAATCGATGACTCCAATCACTTCCACCTGCTCTGTCCGCTCGGATACGGGGTCCATGACTACGAGCGGAACCGGGTCGAACACCTTCGCGTCCGTTGGAATCCCCGAGATCCGGAGTGCGTCCCCCCCAAACTCCATGCCGCCTCCCTCGATGGCGAAGCGGTCAACCACGGCCACGTCCTCGCGTGTCGTCAGCGCCTTCCACACCGCTGCGTCGCTGTCGAAACCCGTCGCCCGCGCGCTCAGCGGTATGTCTCCTCCCTCGACGAACCCGGTGTCCACCCCGAAGACGGGGTAGTTGTGAAAGCCGCCTCTCCCTGTCGTGTCCTCGGTCACCTGCGACTCGCCCGCCAGCTCAACGCGGCCGACGGCTCGGAACGTCTGGCCGATTGTGGACCCGCCCTCAGCTACGGCGGTGCTCAAGTCCGCGATCGGGTTGTTCGGGTTCTCGTCGACAACCACGTCCCAGCCGCCCCGGGCGGAGTCCGTCAGGAAGATGCGGTTGAAGTTCGTGTTCATCGTGGACATCATGGTGAGCGCGAAGATCACCAGGGAGATCATGGCCAGGGTCATGCCCGTTCGGAACTTGTTGGCCAGCGGGTAGGCGATGGCGGTCTTCATGGCGGGCAGGATGGCGCTGAATGCGCCGCCGATCCGGGACACGAAGGTCAGTACCAAGTCCGCGTTGTAGACAAGGACGAAGGTGGAGGCCGTCACCATGGCCACGCCGCTCAGGAAGAACATCTCCATGTCCCCCTGGAGTTTCCCAAACAGGAATTCCATCCGCCCGCCCGCGACGAAGCCCCAGAACACTAGCAGGAAGACGCTGGCCCCCGTGTAGACGGGCCGCTCCCGCAGACCGAAGAAGCAGAGAATGACGGCCGCCCCGAACAGGATCATTGACGACCCCAGCGCAAACGGGAACGCCTGGTCGTTGACCAACCCCAGTCTCACGAGCAGGCCACCGCCCACCATTCCGAGGGTGGCGAAGCCCGCGAGCCAGGAGATGGGCCGGTCCCGGTCCTGCAGCGCCACCAACACAAGACCCAGCGGAGGCACCACAATCCCCGCAGGCACCAACCAGCCGGGCATGCTGCGCGGCCTCCGGTCGCGCGTCAGCCAAATCAGCGCCAGCGCCGTGAGATAGAACGGGGCCAGCGGCACGATCACGAGCGGCCAGATCGGGATCCGCTCGCCGTGCGCCCTCTGGTCGGCCGGAAAGCTGAAGCTGTGCCCCCGAAGCATGTAGACGAACGCGCTAATCGGCAGCAGCACCACCGCAACGACAGCGTTCAGGACGCCTCGCAGGTAACCCCCAAGTGTGCCTGCCTCCGGGTTGACCGGCTTCGTCTCCGGCAGGTCGCGGATGGCGGCCACGATGTTCAGGCTGGAAGCGCGCCAGGAGGCGAAGGTGACCGTCAGGAACGTGAGCACCACGCCCAGGCTGTATGAGATGATGACGCTCCGGGCCGTGACGTGGGGCTGGATATCGAAATACTCCCCGAAGATGCGCGCCATGATCGCCGCAATACCGAACGCCACTGCTACCCCCAGCGCCGCGCCGACCATGGCCGACAGAACGTTGTAGGCCATCCCCTCCGACATGAACATCTGAATCAGGTGGCTGCGCTTCGTCCCGACGGCACGCGCCATTCCCAACTCCGGCTTGCGCTCCGCCGCCAGCATCACGAAGATCATCACGATGAGCAGCATTCCCGCCGCGATCGAAAACAGCCCGAAGATCAAGAAGAACGTGGCCATGAAGTTGCCGGCTTGCTCCGCCCCGTCCGCCAGATCCTTCTTGACATCGTAGACTTCGACCCGCTGGCCGGCGAACGCCCGGTCAAGCGTCGCGACTACCTCCTCAGTGCTCTTCACACCCTCCCGCACGCCCCCGCGGTTCGAGATCACGATGAAGCTCACATCGCCCGGCTGCCCGAACAGCTCTTGCAGAGTATCGAGGCGGGTCACCATGCCCTCCAGCGCGCCGAAGTCGCCGGCTCCCGTCAGCAGCCGGTCTTTCACGATGTCCACGATCGTGAATTCATGCGGCTGCCCTTGCACGAAGACCTTCACCTGGTCTCCTGCCTCCGTCGCCAGGTCGTCGGCCGCGCTCTGGTTCATGAACGCCTCGTCGGGACCCAGCGAAGCGACGTCAAGCTGCTCCCCGGTCTTGCTTGAGATCACGTCGGGGAAGCCGTCGAGCGACTCCACGTCCAGCCCTGCGAAGTTGACCGACGGCTCGCTCTGGCCGCTGCGCTCGTTCGTGACCGGCACCGACCCCCTCAGCACAGGGAGGAACCCGTCGATGTTGGGGTCCGCCGCCGTCTCCACGTCAGTTCTCAGTTCCTGGGTGAGGTCTGCCGAGATCACCGACTCGACACCGATCGGAGCCTGCTCGCCCTCGCCGCTTCTTTGTACCCACTCGTCGGCGTGACCCAGGAGCCTGTAGATCTGCGCGGACAGACTGCGGTCCACCGTGTCACCCGTCGTGAACGCTGCCGAAATGATGAGCGTGCTCAGCATCAGGCCGATGATGATCAACGTGGTCTGCGCGATCCTTCGCGGCATGTTTCGGATGCCCATGACGAACATCACTCGGCTCCGCACCACCACGTAGCCGACTGCTGCCAGCGACACGCCCAGCAGCGCCACGAGGATCAGCATGATCAGGTTCATCGGGATGCCGAAGAGGTCGTCCACGGAGCCTACGCCTTGGCTGCGCTCTGCAGGCGCTGCGCGCCCCTTTCGGTGGGTTCCTCGTCCACGATCAGGCCGTCCACCATGCGGACCAGGCGGTCCGTGCGCGCTGCCACCTCGCGGGCGTGGGTCACGATCACAAACGTCTGGTTCTGGGTCTCGTTGAGCTCCACCATCAGATCGATGATCTGATCGGCGCTCGCCGAATCGAGGTCACCGGTGGGCTCGTCCGCCCAGACGATAGCCGGATTGTTCACCAGCGAGCGGGCGATGGTCACCCGTTGCCGCTGTCCGCCCGACAGCTCCGTCGGTCTGTGCGATGCCCACTCGGCCAGATGCACGCGGTCCAGCGCCTCCAGCGCCCGGCGGCGCGCGTCCTTCGTACCGACGCCGCCCACCAGCAGAGGCAGTTCAACGTTTTCGACCGCGGACAGCACGGGCAGCAGATTGTAGAACTGGAAGACGAAGCCCATCCGCGCCGCTCGGTACTCCGACTTGCGGTTGTCGGTCAGCGTGTTGATGTCCACGCCCTCAATGAGGATACGGCCGTCATCGATGACGTCCAGCCCGCTGAGGCAGTTGAGCAGCGTCGTCTTGCCGCATCCTGAGGGACCCATGATCGCCACCATCTCGCCCCGCCGCACGGAGAGCGACACGCCCCGCAGGGCACGGACTTGCACTTTCCCCGTGTCGTAGGTCTTGGTGACCTCTGTTGCCTGGATGATTGCGGTCCCGTCCGGCGAGGGGACGCCGGCCGAGCCTGGCGTGTCAGTTGTCATAAGCAGCTATCTCCCGCAAGACTCGCCATCATGGTACCGGACGCCTCGGCCCTGGGCCAACGACCTCCCCTGGGCAACTAACCCGGCCCCCCGTGATAGAATGAGGCCGGGTCGAGGTCACCCCGTCATGGACGATGAGCCTGCCACACTGCCTGCTCTTCCCAGCGCCGCGGAGGAGGCTCCGGAGGCCGTCATCAGCGCGCAGAGCGCACTCCGCCTCCTGCTCCTTCTCCTCACCATCTGGACGTTCTTCTCCGGTCTAGCGCTCGTTCTCTTTCAGAGCGGCGCCGCCGCCACCATCGGGGGCGGCCTGGGCGGTGGCGAAGGGGCCGCCGCGCAGCGGCTCCTCGGCATCCACCTACTGGTGCTGGCCGCGATCTACGGGCTCCTCGCCTGGGAACCAGAGCGCTATCGTCTCCTGCTGTGGGTGCCCTACGCAACCCAGGCCGGCATAGTTCTCGTCACCATGTTCGACCTCCTGGCGGGCAACCGGAGCATTCAACATGGCATTCTCCCTCTCATCATCACCGCCACCTTCCTCGTCCTGCTGGTCGGGGTCTGGCGGGCGGGGAGGCGGCCGGCGGGCCCGGCGCCGGTGGTGGTTGAGGGGCGGTCTGCGCCGCTGGAGCCGGAGGGCAAGGATACCACGGAAGAGACCGGCCAGGCAGACCAGACCTAGCGCCCCGCCTCTTCCCATATTGCCGCCAGCCGCCGTCCGGCCTCTTCCGCCGCCTTGATCAGTACCTCAGAGGCGCAGGCTATCGCTTCGTCAGGTGGCGCGAGATCCGGCGTCAGCGCAAAGACCGCGTCGAAGGGAGCGGTCACCTCGCTGCCTGATCCCTCCTGGATGCTCCCGACCAACGCAATCACCGGCTTCCCCGCTGCTCGGGCCTCGCGCGCCACTCCCGATGTCGTCTTCCCGAAACCGCTCTGGCGGTCCAGTCGCCCTTCCCCGGTGATCACCACGTCTGCCCAGCGCACCCGCTCTCCCAGCCCCACGGCCTCCGCCACCACGTCGAATCCCGCTCTCACCTCAGCCCCACAGAAGGCGATCAATCCCGCCGCCAATCCTCCCGCCGCCCCCGCTCCAGGCACGTTGGCCACGTCTATGCCCAGGTCGCGGCGCACGATCCGCCCGAAGTGCTCCAGCGCGGCGTCCAGCTCGCGGGCCATCGCCTCCGTCGCGCCCTTCTGGGGCCCGTACACGAGCGAGGCGCCGTCCGGGCCGCAGAGCGGGTTGGTGACATCCGTCGCCACGATGACCCGGCATTCACGCAGCCGCGCGTCGAGTCCGGTGGCATCGATGCGGTCCAGCCGGGCGAGCGCGGCGCCGCCGGGTGGCAGCTCTCGTCCTTCGGCGTCGAGCAGACGGGCGCCCAGCGCCTGCGCCGACCCGGTGCCGCCGTCGTTCGTGGCGCTTCCTCCAACTCCGATGATGACACGGCGGTAGCCGGCATCGAGCACCGCCCGCAGCAGTTCGCCCGTGCCGCGCGTGGAGGCCCGCCGTGGGTCGCGATCCTCCGGTCGCAGAAGCGCCAGTCCGGACGCCGCCGCCATTTCGATAACGGCAGTCTCGACAGCACTGTCCCGCCGCTCCCCGAGGCTGCCCCAGAGGGCCCGCAGGGGTCGCCCGATCGCATCGTGGGCGTCCGCCTCGTGTAGATGACCTGCGGTAGCCTCGACCAGGGCCTCAACGGTGCCTGGCCCTCCATCTGCCAGAGGCAGCACCCCCACTTCTGCATCCGGAAGGGCGCGGCCCAGCCCTGCAACAATGGCCGCGGCGGCCTCCTTTGCGGTGAGACTGCCCTTGAACTCCTGTGGAGCAACGAGAATCCGCATAGACGCCATCATAGACCAGGCCGGCCGGCGTCACAAATTCTGCAGAAATCTCTGGAAATTGGCCTTTTGGCACCTTGACAAACCATATGTTGACCTTGATATTATTAATCTCACAGTTGATAATCTTCATATCGCGACCAGGTAGGAGGGTGATCTCATGACCGGTACGACTGTGGCAGCGGTTCAGATGTGTGCCCGGCCCAGGGATGTCGACTGCAACCTGGCGAAGGCCGAATGGTACACGGAGGAGGCCGCCGACAGAGGCGCCAAGCTGGTCGTCCTCCCAGAGCTGTTCAACGTGGGCTACCACATAGGACCTGAGCTGTTCGATCTCTGGGAGACCGATGACGGTCGAACCGTCACCTGGATGAGGGAGCAGGCCTCCGCCTTCGGAACGGTCGTCGCGGGCAGCATCGCGGAGAGACGGGGGAGGCATTTGCTCAATACCCTCTTCATCGCCGAGCCGGACGGGCGGCTCCATCGCTACTCCAAGCGGCAGCCGACCAAGGCGGAACTGGCGGCCTTCGACCCCGGTAATGACGAGAACATCGTCGAGACGTCGCTGGGCCGCATCGGACTGGTCGTCTGCGCGGACATACTGTGGGGCCGGACCCTGCTGAAACCGATGGCAGGGAAAGTCGATCTCCTGCTGCAAACGCAGGCTTCATACACGCTCGGGTCACTCGCCCGCCTGCAGTGGTGGTGGGAGAGGCGCAGGGGCCTGGTTCACGGCCCCTTGGCCCGGGCGATCGGAGCGCCGATGGTATCCGCCGGGATGGTCGGAGACATGCAGCCGGTCACGAGGCTGTTCCCCGTATCCATGTTCGGCGGCACCTATGTTATCGACGCGCAAGGCCGTACCCGCGCGGTCGTGCCCTACTACGAAGAGGGTCTGGCCATGGCCGACGCCGTCCTCGGTTCCACCGGAGGTCAACCCCAGGCGAAGGTATTCCGAGATCCCGGACTCGGCCGCGACCTGATCGACTGTTTCGTCCGGGATCTGCCGAACATGCGCCCACGAGACGCCATCCGTCCCGACATCGAGGAGGTCGGTGAACGAAGAGAACGAGTGGGTGAGAAGGTGATGCCATGAACCGAATCGTTGGCACCTGTCCGGTCTGCGAGGATGAGATGCGCGTCGTTCGCCTTCGCTGCCGCGGCTGCAACAGCGCGCTGGACGGCAATTTCGAGCTCTCGCGATTCCTGCGGCTGAGCCCCGAGCAGCTCTACTTCGCCGAGACGTTCATCCGGAACCGGGGCAAGATCAAGGACGTGGAAGAGGAGTTGGGCATCTCCTATCCCACCGTCGTCGCTCGCCTGGACGAGGTGATCGGCGCCCTCGGTTTTGAGACGGAGCGCGACGACGAAGTGCTGCGGGAAGGCCGGCGCGAGATACTGGACGACCTCTCAGAGGGCCGGATTGACGCCGCTGAAGCGGCGAAGCGGCTGCGGGAACTGCAAGGAGCGTAGCCATGGAACTATGGAGCATGATCGAGTTGGAACTGTGCGCCCAGGCGATGGCGTCGGAGCGCGAGCCGCGGCCCCTACAACCTGTCCCTCCGGCCGCGCCCGGCTTCTGGATCGTCCGGCGGCGGCGGCTGGCCAGAAAGCTGATCGGACTGGGGCTGCGTCTGGATGCGGACGCGTCGCGCGCGGCCCTGGCAAAAGACGCAGCGCCGCGCCTCAATGGAAGCGATGCCTGACGAAAGAACCCGCATCCTCGAGCTTCTCCGCGACGGGAAGATAACCGTCGACGAGGCGGAGCAGCTCCTCGACGCCCTCGGCCCTGCTGGGGAGAGGGCGGAGCGCGCCGGTGGACCCCGGCCGTCCGGCGGCCCGCCCCCGTCCGGCCAGGGCCCTTCGCGTCATCTCTGCATCCGCATCACGGACCTGCACACCGGCAAGGTAAAGACCAACATCCGGATCCCCGCGCGGGGCTGGCGCCTGCTCACCAAGCTCACGCGAACCAAGCTGGGCCGCCGCTTGAGCGGCCTCACGCTGCAGGATGTCCAGCGCGCCGCCCGCGAAGGCGCGGTCGGCCACATCGTGGACGTGACCAACGACGACCGGGGCGAACGGGTGGAGATCGTCCTCGAGTAGCGACGGGAGGGGACACGACCATGACATCCGAGAAGACCATCGAGGGAGTCCTGGCAGACGCCGGCGAACTGCTCATCACCGCGATGAACGAGAACGCCCTCCCCGGTCTGGCTGTCGGCATCGTCCACGACGGCGAGTTGGTATACGCAAGAGGCTTCGGCATGGCCGACGGAAAGACCGAGCGCCCCGTCACGCCAGACACAGTCTTTCGCATCGGCTCGATCTCCAAGACCTTCACCGCCATCGGACTGATGCAGCTCTGGGAGCAGGGCAGGTTCAAGCTGGACGACCCGGTGAGCGGCTACCTGAAGACCTACAAGCTCGAGCATCGCGATCCGAACGCCCCTCCAATCACGTTCCGCCACTTGCTCACCCACACCGCCGGCATCGGCGAGTTCAGGACCATCTCAGACCTGGCCCGCTTCCGCAGCACGTTCGCCCTGGGCGTCAAAGAAGGCGAACCCGTGCCGCCGCTGCGCGACTACTACCGAGGCCGCCTGGTCCCTGAGCTCTACCCCGGCGAGAAGTGGGCCTATGCCAACCACGGCTTCGCGACGCTGGGGCAATTGCTGGAGGACATCGCCGGCGAGACCTTCGAGCAGTACATGATCCGGCACGTTCTCGAACCGCTGGGCATGTTCCACACCGACTATCTGCGGAGCGAGAGGGTGCGCGACCAGCTCGCGACGGGCTACGCGGCGAAGAAGGGCCTGCCCACGCCGGTCAAGTACCACGAGATCGCCGTTAGACCGGCCGGGTCCATCTTCTCCAGCGTGAACGAAATGGCCAAGTACCTCGCGGCGCTGATGAACGGCGGCACGAACCAGCACGGCAGCGTCATCAAGCCGGAGACGCTGCGTATGATGATGGAGCCCCACTATCAGCTCGACGAGCGGCTGCCCGCCATGGGGCTCGCGTTCTGGCTGGACAGCATCGGCGGGCACCGCACCGCCGGACACGGCGGGGGCTGGCCGGGCTTTGTCTCAGCGATGCACGTCGCCCCCGACGACGGCCTGGGCATCATCGCGTTCACCAACACGAACAGCCTGGCATTGGATGCCATCGCGACGGACCTGATGCGGCGCATGCTCGATGTCCCTGAATCGTCAGTGCAGCTCCCCCGCCCGGGCGTCCTGGAGAGCCCGCACCTGTGGCACGAGCTGTGCGGCTTCTACGGACCCAGACCGGGCTTCATGACCAACGCCCGCGTGTGGATGGCCTTCGGCGGCGAGGCCGAGGTCATGGTGAAGCACAACCATCTGGCCGTGCGGTCCCTCGTCGGACCGGCGGCGAAGGGATTGAGGCTGTATCCCGTCGACCCCTCCGACCCGCTGTTGTTCCGGACCGAGTTCGAGAAGCTCCCCGTTCCCATCGTCTTCAAGCGCAACGAGATGGGAACGGTCGACAGGATGTGTGTGGCCGGCTTGGGCTTCACGACCGTGTACAAGCGCCCGAGAATCGAGAGCCTGCGGCTGAGAGGAACCGTCGCCGTCGCCGGGCTGGCCGCCCTGGCCGGCGCGCTGGGCTGGCGGAGCCTGCGGAGGCGCTAGATGGGATCCCAAGGTCCGCTGTCTGAGACCGCCTCGTGGCAGCCCGCGGTTGCGGTGTCGGAGTTGAGCAAGCGCTATCGGGGCGGTGTGCTCGCCAACGACCGGATCACCCTCTCGGTTCCCAGGGGTGCCGTCTTCGGTGTGTTGGGCCCGAACGGCGCGGGCAAGACCACGCTCGTGCGCCAGATCACCGGCGAGCTGGCTCCCACTAGTGGAGAGGTGCGCGTCCACGGCATCGACGTAGCGCGGGAGCCAATGGCTGCGAAGTCGCTCATGGGCGTCGTCCCCCAGGAGGCGACCCCGTACCAGCACCTGAAGCCGGCCGAGCACCTCAAGCTGTTTGGCCGGCTGCACGGCCTCAGCCGGGCGGCGGCACACAAGCGGGCGGACGAGCTAATGGCGGCGCTGGGGCTTGCCGCGCACGTCAACGTCCCTGCGATACGGCTCTCCGGCGGCCTGAAGAGGAAACTGCTCGTGGGCAACGCCCTCATGGCCGAGCCCCCCGTACTCATCCTGGACGAGCCGACCACAGGCCTCGATCCTCACTCACGCCGCGAGGTCTGGGCCCTCCTGGAAGAGCTGAGCGGTCGAGAGACCACCGTCCTCATCACCACCCACTACATGGATGAGGCGGAAGCCCTCTGCGACAGCGTCGCCGTGATCGGTAGTGGGCGCATCCTGGCCAAGGGCTCGATCGAAGAGCTGCGCGGCCTCTGCCGCAACCGCTACAAGGCCACCTACGGGGCGGGCAACGGGCTCCGCCGGCAGACCCTGTACGGCGACACGCACGAGGCAGTCGTCGATGAGCTGGACCGGCACGGCATCCAGGAATACACCATCGGCAAGACCACCCTGGAGGACCTGTACTTGGAGTTGACGTCTCACACGCTCCAGGAGGAGGAGGCGCATGCCTAGGCTCGTTGAGGACGCAGCCCTCATCACGTGGATGGAGGCCCTCAAGATCAGGGCCTCGCCGGCGGCCTTCTTCCTGTCCATCGTGATCGCGCCGCTGGGGTTCCTCTTGTTCGCCAAGGCGATGACCCCGCCGGGTTTCGACACCGGCGTGCGCCTTGTCACGGGCTCGCTGGTCTTCGGTCTCGGTTTGATGTCGGTGAACCTGCTGGCCCAGTTCATCCTCTCGGAGCGCTTCAACAACGAAATGAAGCTCTTCGTTGCGTCGCCGGTCCACCCCCTGTCCTACATGGGCGGCGTGACCGCCTACAGCGTCGTCCAGGCGCTCGTCACCGCGAGCATCATGCTGAGCTTCGCGCCCGTCTTCGGCATCCACATCGAGCTCAGTTTCTGGCTCATCCCGATGATCCTGCTGACCGCCCTTTCGATGACCGGCATAGCGATCGTGATAGGCACCTGGGCATCCAGCATGGAAGCGGGCAACATGCTCGCCAACACCTTCGGGATCATCGTCGTCATGCTCTCGCCCGTCTACTACCCGATCGAGCGGCTGCCGGAGTGGCTGGAGTGGGTGGCCAGGCTCTCGCCTTACACGCACGCGGGCAGAGCCATCAACAGCGTCCTATCCGGGGAAGGCGGCTTTGGCGTGGAGATGCTGATCCTGACCGGCATCACAGCTGTCGGCCTCACCGTCGGCGCGCTTGGGTTGCGCTGGCACGAGACATAACGACCGGCCGGCCCCGGCGGAGTCCTGGTTCCAGGTTCTCGGTTCCAGGTTGTAAGTTCTAGGTTCTGGGCTCCCGGTCCATCGCGGTGCCCTCTAGTCGCCCTCTTCCGCCACAAGGATGACGCCCTCCGCCACGAGCTCGTCGACCTCAGCCTCACTGAACCCGCGCTCCAGCAGCACCTCGCGGCTGTGCTCGCCGTGGCGCGGCCCCAGCCCGCGGATGTAGCCCGGCGTCTCGCTCATCTTCACCGGCACGCCCACCAGAGGAAGGGGGTCCTTCCCGGGCCGTTCCACCTGCTCGATGTAGCCGTTCGCGACCACCTGCGGGTCGTTGGTGACGTCTTCGTAGTCCTGCACCAGGTCCGCCAGGAGATCGAACTCCCGGAAGCGCTTCAGCCATTCCCGCGCGGGCTTGGTGGCGAATATCTCATCGAAGTGGGCGATCAGCCCGGTTCCGTTCTTGGCCCGGTCTATGTCGGTCTTGTAGCGGGGGTCGTCCACCAGTTCGGGCTCACCCAGCGCCTTGCACACACCGGGCCAGAAGCGCTGCTCCAGCATGCCCAGCGCGACGTACTTGCCGTCGCCGCATCGATACGTGGTCCACGTCGGCCCGAAGGCGCCGCGGGGCTGGCGACGTGGAAGATGGCCGCTCCACAGGTAGCTGCTGATGTTGAAGGACTGGAGGGCGACCTGAGTGCCCAGGAGGGATACGTTCACCTCCTGGCCCTCGCCCGTCCGCTCGCGATGGAACAAGGCCAGCATGGTGCCGTAAGCCCCCATGATCGCCCCCACCTGGTCCGCCTGCGGGACGGAGACAGGCAGTGGCGGGTCGTCCGGCTCCCCGGTCACCCACATAATGCCGCCTCGGGCCTGCCCGATCATGTCGAACGACCGCAGCCCGGCCTCCGGGCCCTCCTTGCCGTAGCCGGAAGCGTGCACGTAAATGATGCGAGGATTGACCTGCTTCAGCGCTTCGTAGTCCAGCCCCAGGCCCTCCATCGCGCCTACCCGGAGGTTGTTCAGCACCACGTCGCTGTCGCGCACCAGCCGGAGGAACGCCTCCTTCCCCTTCGGGTGCTTGAGGTCCAGAGCGAGGGAGCGCTTTCCGCGGTTGTGCGTCTCATAGTACGGGCTGTGGCCCGTCTGCCGCCGGTACAGGAACATCCTGCCCGGGTCGGGCGCCTTCGGAGCTTCGATCTTGACGACGTCCGCCCCCATGTCGGCCAGCATGGCCGTCGCATAGGGTCCCTGCTGCCAGACGGTCAGGTCCAGGACGCGGATGCCCTCCAGTGCGGATGCCATAGTCGAAGCTCCTCCTACCTCAGTTTGTCGCGCGCGGCGTCTGGCGCCGGGTCTGCCAGGTTGTCAATCGCACGTTCCCACGCGCTGGGAGTATAAGTGGCCGGCGGTGGAGTCGCAAGCGCCCGCCGGGTGCCCGCACGGCGTCGGGGCCGGCCGTCCTCCGTCGCTTCGTCCCTGTGCTAGAATCGCCCCATGATCCGGAAGCCCGCCCGGCAGCCCCGCATCGTCCCGGCGACGCCTCGCGACATGCCGTTCATCCGCGACACGGTCGCCCGCATGCGGCTTGACGGCGAGCGGCTGCAGGCCGACCAGTTCATCACGCTCCGTCGCGAAGCGCGGATCATCGGCTTCGGCCGCATCAAGGCCTACCGCCGCACGTTCGAGCTGGGGAGCGTTGCCGTCGTCGAGGAGGAACGCGGGCGCGGCTGGGGCGAGCTGATCGTGCGAGAGCTGATCCGCCGGTTCCCGCAGGATGAAGTCTACATAACGACGGACCTCCCGGCCTACTTCGAGCGGCTCGGCTTCCTCCGCACGGAGTTCCTGCCACCCGAAATCGAGGCCAAGATCGGGCGCGTGTGCGACACGCTCAGATCGGGCGTCGTCGGGATGGTGTACGACCGGCACATCGAGCGGCTGCCCACGCTGGCCGACGTCTACCGGGCGAGACGCGTCATCGAGCAGTATCTGCCGCGCACGCCGCTCCTCCGCAACCGCAACCTGTCGCGTCTCCTGGCCTGCGATGCCTACCTGAAGCTGGAGAACCTCCAGCCTATCGGCGCCTTCAAGGTCCGGGGCGGCGTCTACCTGGCGAGCATGATGAGCCGCCGGGAGCGCTCGCGAGGCATCGTCGGCGCCTCCACGGGGAACCACGGGCAGTCCCTCGCCTACGGCGCCAACCTCTTCGGGATGCGATGCGTCATCGCCATGCCGCGCCGGGCCAACCGGCTGAAGGTGGAGTCGATACGCAGCCTGGACGCCCAGGTAGCGTTCCACGGCGATTACTTCGAGCAGGCCTTCCTGTGGGCGGAGGGCTTCGCGCGCCGGCACGGCATGCGCTTCGTCCACCACACCAACGCGCTGGAGCTCGTGGCCGGCGTGGGCACCGTCAGCCTGGAGATCATGGAGGATCTGCCGGACGTCGATGTCATCCTCGTGCCCATCGGCGGCGGCAGCGGTGCGTTGGGCCACATCCTGGTCGCCAAGGCGCTCAAGCCCGATGTCGAAGTGATCGGCGTCCAGGCGCAGAGCGCACCGGCCGTCTACCGGTCGTGGAAGCAACGCAAGCTGCAGGCCGCGCCCATTGGGACGGCCGCCGAAGGTCTCGCTACCGGTGGGGCCTACTTCACGCCGGTTCGCACGATGATTGACCATCTGGACGACATGGTGCTGGTGAGCGAGCAGGAGATGAGCCGCGCCGTCGTCCTGCTGCTCGAAGCGGCGCACCAGGTAACGGAGGAGGCCGGCGCGGCCGCGACCGCCGCCGCTCTCAAGCTGCGCGGCCGGCTCAAGGGCCGGAGGGTAGCCATCATCGTCAGCGGCGGCAACATGACGGTCGAGGGCCTCCGGCGCGTTCTACACGCACCGGCTCCACTCTGAACGCCCGTTCGGCGTGGCCAGCAGTCACGGCCGCGCCCGGACCGGCAGCGGCAGCCTGTCGAGCAACGTCTCCGCTTCTTCCATGCGCAGCCCCCGCGCCGTCCACAGGAACACGCAGACGCCGATCAACCCGCCTCCGGCCGTGGCCAGGAACGAGTCGACCAGCCGGTTCGTGTCGAGATGTCCCGAGAGGTGAAGCAGGACAAGATAGAGCCCCACCACCTCGGCCATCAGGATCGCGGACAGCACCGTGCGCCCAACCGAGCCGGCGATCGACCACACGTCCAGCCCCTCCATCCGCCGGCGCAGCGCCCAGAACAGCAGGCTCGCCTCCAGTATCGTCGCCAGCGACACCGCCAGCGCCAGTCCCTGCAGCTCGAACGGCTTGACGAAGGCCGCGCTCAAGATCAGGTTCGCCACCAGTGAGACGACCGCGAACATCACCGGCGTGCGTGTGTCGCTCAGAGAGTAGAAGCCGCGGCTCAGGATCTCGATCGCGGCGTGGGCGAACAGCCCGACGGCGTAGAAGAGCAGCGCGGCCTGCGTGATGTCGGTGGAGGCTTCGGTGAATTCGCCGTGCTGCAGGATGAACGCCACCAGCGGTTCCGAGAGCACCATCAGGCCTATGGCGGACGGAATAGTGAGGAACAGGATCAGGCGCAGGCTGCGCTCCAGCGTGCGGCGCAGCTCCGCGCGGTCGGCCGCGGCCTGCTCGGCCATCGTGGGAAACACCGCCGTCGATATCGCCATGCCGAAGAGCCCCAGCGGCATCATCATGATCAGCCAGGCGTAGTTCACCGCCGAGATCGCCTCGTCGCTCACCGTGGAGGCGAAGAAGATCGTCACGATGAGATTGAGCTGGAACGCCGCGAGCCCAAGCACCCGGGGGGCCATCAGCCGGCCCACCTCTCGCACCGCCGGGTCCCGCCAGTCGGCCTCGGGCCGGTAGCGCATCCCCACGGCCAGCAGCGCCGGTATCTGCACTACCAGGTGGAGGGCCGCTCCTATCACCACCGCCGCCGCCAGCGCGTGCACGTCGTCGAACGCGAGCGCGCCCACGATGATGGCCAGGTTATAGACGACGGGCGCGATGGCCGGGAACAGGAAGTGATGGCGCGCGTTGAGGATGCCCATGAACATCCCGCTCACGGAGAACAGGACCGGCGAAAGCATCATGATGCGAGTCAGGTTCACCGCCAGGTCCCGCAGCTCGTCCTGCCGCCCGGTGCCCTCGCCCAGGCCGGGCGCCATGGCGGGCACCAGCACCGGCGCCAGCAGAAAGCCCAGCACGGCGAACACGATCGTCGCCATCGCCACCAGGTTCAGCACCGACCGGGCCAGCCGCCAGGCCGCCTCCTCGCTCACCTGGGTGAACACCCGGGCGAACGTCGGGATGAAGGCGCTCCCCAGCGTCGCCCCGGCCAGGAGCTGGAAGACCAGGTCCGGCAGGCGAAAGGCCACCCAGTATGCGCCCAGCTCCGGGCTGGTGTCGAACGTCGCCCCGATGGCGACGGTGCGCAGCAGGCCCAGCGCGCGGCTCGCCAGGAAGCCCGCCGCGACGATGACCGTTGCCGACGCCAGGCTGGGCCGCGTCAGTCTCGAGAGGACGTCCTCCCGGGCGCCAGTCGCTTCTTCCACGGTGGCTAGTATGCCGGATGACGCCCACCCGCGCACGCGTTCCAATGAGGTACCGAGAACGGGGGAGTCCAGAAGGGGCCGGCCCCCTCTGGTGGGGGCCTGGGGCCCGCCCTGAGCGAAGCCGAAGGGGCGTCCCCCAGACTACACAATAATCATTAGGGCGGGTGGGTGGGCAGCAACAGCCCGGCTTGTCTGACGGCCTTTCCGAAGCGGGTTGACGCCTTCGGAAAGCCGTTGCTATACTCCGGGGACGAAGGAGTGTAGCTCAGTTGGCAGAGCAGCGGTCTCCAAAACCGCAGGTCGGGGGTTCGAGTCCCTCCACTCCTGCCAGCGAGCGTTCAGCCGAGGTGGTGGAATAGGCAGACACGCGGTCTTGAGGGGGCCGTGCCTTCGGGCGTAGGGGTTCAAATCCCCTCCTCGGCACCAGCAAAGTCAACAAGGGCGGCAGCACCACCGCCCTTGTCGCCGCCCGTCTGAGGCGACGTAGCCAAGTGGTTAAGGCAGGGGTCTGCAAAACCCCGATCACCGGTTCGAATCCGGTCGTCGCCTCCAGGAAATCAGATACGAAACCGGCCCTTCCGGGGGTCGGTTTCGTCCATCACCGGCCCGGTTTGCTAGCAGATTCCTGACAAGAGCGCTCGCCAGGGCAGCGGGCGGCGCAACAGGGAACCGTCTGCAGCGCCTGCCCGCACTCGGCTAGCGCGCTGTCAGGATGGCTGTCAAATGGGCAAGCGTTGCTCCGTGCCCAGCAAGGCGCACGGTGTTGGCTTCCCTAACTCGGAATGTGCACGATTCTCATTTCGGCTTCCGGCCAGTTAAGCTTGTCCATCCGAAGTGTCATCTCTCGGGGCAGCTCCGTCATCCTTTCCGCCAGTTCCGCCAACCTCTCCGACGTCAAGGCACCGTCAAAACAGAACTCCCTCAGTTCGTCCATTGCGTTCATGTACTCCTCGGCCATGCCTCGGAGGGCGGAATCCTCTATCCTCCAGAGCTGTAGGAGCGGGAATTCCCTGGGCAACCGCAGCCCTTCGCGCAGCGCGTTCATGGAGCTAGGGTGTTCGTTCTGCTTGAGACGTGCCTCGACCTTCCACGCCACGCCCGCTACGCGACCCCCTTGATCTATCAGGGCATACAGCATACGCCTAAGGTTCTGTTCTACATTCCTGCGGTTGGCCCTGTCGGCAAAGGCGATACCTAGCAAGTGACTCGACAGAGGCTGGAGTACGGCGCCAGCAAGACCTCCTCCGAAAGCCGCTACGACAATGACCCATGTGTCCGTTCCGCTCTCCATGGCGCCAATCTCCTAGTCTAGCACTATGGCCTACAGCGCCCGCCTACTCTCGTCCCTCGCCAACTCCCCCCCGGCACGCGGCTAGCGAGGTGGGCTCGGTCACTTCTTGCATTCGACCGCCAGACGAACTTGCGTGACCAATTCGGTCGCGCCTTTTTCTCCCGGTCTCAAAGGTCTGCCGCCCGGAATTGGCTCTTCCGATTGCGTCACTAGCGGCGAACCGTTGGTTGGTGCAGGAATGGGCTTCGGATACTGACGCAGGACGTAGGAGCAACTAGGCAGTTCGTCAACGTACCTACTGGCAATCCGCACAGCGTCCGATTCGTCGAGGTAATACCATGCAGTCTCGACCTCTTCGGTCAGCTCATCGGCAAGCGTTCGCTCGCCATCGTCGCCCGCGTACCAATGCAGCACCGTCCTGTCGAGCGCCATGAAGCCGCCCACTATGACGAGGGCCACGAGTGCTCCAGCGAGTGCGGCTACCAGTGTTCGTCTCATTGTCGCCAACTCCCACCGTTGATGGCACGATTGTACCACGCACATCTGCGGGCGACCCGCTCGTGCGCAAGAGGACCAGCGTGGCAGGCCAAGGAGTGTCGCCTCCATCGCCTAAACGAGAGACCCCAGGCTCATGGCCTGGGGCCTCTGTCCTTCTTGCTCGCGGGTGATCGCGTCCCGCCCGCGTCGAGTCTCGCTACCGCCGGCGCGCCGGCTTCTTCGCCTTGCTGGCCCCGCGTGCGGGGGCCTTCCGCGGCGCCCTGAGGGCCTTCTTCATCTCGTCCTCGGTGAACGCGTGCAGCGTCTCACTGGCGACGTTGCCCGCCTGCGCGATGTTGAACAGCCCTCCCACCATCGCCCCTTCGCTCGGCGCCTCCACCACCGACACCAGGTCGTACTGGCCCTGGGTCCACCACATGCCGATCACCTTGAAGCCGAGCTTCTCGTTCTGCGCGCGCGTCTGCGCCGCCCGCTTGACAGTGTCCTTGACGTGTTTGCGTCCCTGCTCCGTGAATCGATAGAGAACGATGTACGTGGGCATACCGGCCTCCTCTCTCAGCCACTTCCGGCTTCACGGCGTCACCGCCGCTTCTAATGTTGAGAATGCTACTGGTGCGACCCGTTCCCTGTCAATGGGTCGAGCAGCTTGCGTTTAGACCGGCGTCCCGATCGGAGCCGCTAGTGTCCCTAAGACTTGATGATGAGGGATTGCGGGCCGCCGCGATCGCCATGCTGAGCCTGTCGAAGCATCCTGCGACCCTTCGGCAAGCTCAGGGCGCCGAGCGTGCGCGTATTAGGCTGGAAGGGCGCTAGTCGTCGTCCTCCATCATCAGCCGCCGGTACTCTTCGGCGCTTATGGCGTCCGGTGGCAGTCCGCGCGACGCGAGCTGCTCGACGGCCTCCAGCGCCGCGTCCACGTCCGCCTCGTTGTTGAAGGGCGCCAGCGACAGCCGCACCCGCTGGTCGTTGACCACCCGCCCCACCACCCGCTTGAGCTGCCAGAGGGCCGCGCACGTTTCGTTCGGATCTTGCTCCCGGACGGTGAAGGTGACCAGCCCGGAGCGGAGCGGCCCATCCAGAGGGCTCTCGATTGCCACGCCTGCGATCCGTGCCAGTCCCTCGACCAGCCGCCCGGCCAGCCCGAGAATACGCGGCTCCACGGCAGGCAGGCCCGTCTCCCGTAGCAGCTTGACTGCTTCCACCACGCCCGCCAGCAGCGGCCCGCTGTGGGTGCTCGACTCGAGCTTCCGCATCGAGCCCAGCCGCGGCTTGTAGTTGCCCTCGTAGTCGAATAGCTCCGCCGCGCCGTGGGCGACGGCGACCGGCTGCACCCGCTCGACCAGCTCCGGCCGGACGTACAGCGCCCCCACGCCGTCCGGGCCCAGCACGAACTTGTGGGCGGGGAAGGCGTAGAAGTCCGCGTCGAGCGCCCGCACGTCGACGACCATCTGGCCCACCGATTGCGCCGCGTCGATCAGCACGTGCGCGCCGGCCTCATGCGCCGCCCGCACGATACGCTCCATGGGCAGACGGGTGCCGCGGTTGTAGGAGACGTGACTGACCACGACCAGCCTGGTGCGCGACGTGATCGCTTCCTCGAACAGCCCCGCCAGCTCTTCCGCCGGCTCCCGGGCCGACGATTGCAGCACCGTCACGGTGACTCCCGTCTGGCGTCGCAGCTCATAGCACGGCACCATGCCCGAGGAATGCTCCAGGTTGCAGGTCAGGATCTCGTCCTCGGGCCCCAGGTCCAGGCCGCGGAGGGCGATGTTCACCCCCTCCGTCGTCGTGTTGAGGAGCGCGATCTGTTCCGCCTCTACACCGATCAGCCGCGCCAGCGCCGAGCGCGCCTCCCGCACGATCAGCGCTTTCTCGTGCCGGATCTCCAGCGTGGTCGGGCCGTCGTACGCCTCGCGCTCCGCCCGGCTGCGGATCGCCTCAACAACGTGCCTCGAAGAGGGGCCGGACCAGCCGGTGTTCATGTACACCAGCCGCTCCGTCACGGGAAACAGGGAGCGAAACGCCTCCCAGTCCGGCGTCTCAGTCGTGTTGGTCACGAGGCGATGATGGCAGAGGCGCTGCTTGCGGGCAAAGCGGCGGCGTCCTAGCTCACTTCGGCCCGCGTCGGGACCACCTCGGAGCGGCTCAGCTGGCGGCGGTCGCCGGTGATCTCGAAGGCCCCCTCCAGCCGGATGTCCTCCGACGAGCTGCCCACGAGCACCTGGACCTCTCCCGGCTCCACCACGTACTGCATCTCCCGGTCGTAGAACGCGAGCTGGCTCGCGTCTAGGTGGAAGGCCACCCGCCGCGTCTCTCCCGCGTCGAGTGCGATGCGCTGGAAACCGGCGAGTTGCTTCACCGGCCGCGTCACGCTCGCGACCACGTCGTGGATGTAGAGCTGCGCCACCTCTTCTCCCGCGCGGGGGCCCGCGTTCGTCACCTCCACGCTCACATCGATGGCGCCCGAGGCCGGCACCTCGGCTGCGCTCAGCCGGAGGTTCGCATACTCGAAGTGCGTGTAGCTGAGACCGTGCCCGAAGGGGAAGAGCGGCGCGACCTCGAGGTCTGCATAGTCGCCCCTCCACTGGCTGCGTCCCCCCGACGGCTTGTGTCCGTAGTAGACCGGCACCTGCCCGACCGACCGGGGCAGCGAGACAGGCAGCTTGCCTCCCGGCGCCACGTCGCCGACCAGCACGTCCGCTATCGCGTTGCCGCCCTCTTCTCCCGGGAGCCACGCTTCCACCACGGCGGGCACGTGCTCCGCGATCCACGGGAGAGCGAGCGGCCGTCCGTTGATCAGCACCACCACAGTGGGCGTGCCGGTCGCCACGATCGTCTCCACCAACGCCTGCTGCACCCCCGGCAGCCCGAGGTCGGCTCGGTCCACGGACTCGCCGCTGGTGCAGCCTTCGGCCAGCCCGGACTTGCCCCCGACGACGACCACCGCCACATCGGCCTGACGCGCGGCCTCCTCCGCTTCGCCGAACCCGTCAGTCGAGTCGCCGAGAACGTCGCATCCGCGCGCGCTCAGGATCTCCGTCTCCGGCGCCATGTGGCCACGCAATCCCTCCAGCACGCTGACCATCTCGACGCTGCCGGGCTCGGCAGGCGATGGCCCTCCTTCTCCTTCAGCCGCCAGCTCCAGATGCGCATCGTAGTGATAGTCTCCTTGTAGGAGCCGGACATCGTCGGCGCTCGGCCCGATCACGGCCAGCTTCGTCAGCGAGCGGTCGATCGGCGGCAGGTCGCCGTCGTTCTTCAGCAGCACGATCGACTTCTGAGCGATGCGCCGCGCCAGGTCCCGCTGCTCCGGCGTATCGAAGGCCACGGGCGCCGCCGCCGCGTCCACGAATGGGTCCTCGAAGAGGCCGAGTTCGAACTTCATCCGCAGCACCCTCGACAAGGCCCGGTCGACCAGCTCTTCGCTAACACGCCCGTCCGCCAGCGCCTCGCGAAGCGGCGCCCCGTAGTAGTTGAGTTCCGGCAGCTCGACGTCGAGCCCCGCCCCAAGGGCCAGCACCGCCGCCTCCTCCTTCGTCGCCGCCACACAGTGATAGGTCCTGAGCGTCGGGATCGTGACGTAGTCCGACACAACCACGCCCTCGAAGCCCAGATCCCCCCGCAGGAGCGTGTCCAGCAGTTCCGGCGAGGCCCCGCACGGGATCCCGTCCAGCTCATGGTAGCCGTTCATGATCGAGCCTAGCTTCGCCTCACGGATGGCCGCCTCGAAGGGCGTCACGTAGACCTCCAGGAACTCGCGCCTCGGGATGTGGGCAGGCGCCCAGTTGAGCCCTCCCTCGGAGGCGCCGTAGCCCGCGAAGTGCTTCCCCGTCGCCACGATCCCCTGTCGCCGGTCCGCTCCCTGGAGGCCCTTCACGTAGGCGACGCCCGTCCGAGAGATCAGATACGGGTCCTCGCCGAACGTCTCCTCGGTGCGGCCCCAACGCGAATCACGGGCCACGTCCAGCACCGGCGCCAGCGCTTGATGCGCACCCACCGCCCGCATCTGCGTCCGGATGACCTCCGTCATCGCCTCGACCAGCCCCGGCTCCCAGGTGCTGGCGAGACCTATCGCCTGCGGAAAGCATGTCGCGTTCCGCGCCATGTAGCCGGCGCAGCTCTCCTCGTGAACGATCGCGGGGATGCCCAGGCGCGTATGCTCCACCAGCAGCTTCTGTATCTCGTTCGCCATCCGGGCGCTCTCCTCCGGCCCCAGACCGGCCGCGCCGCCCACTCTGGTCACGTGCCCGATGCCGTGCGCGAGTGCCTCCCGCGCCTTCGTCTCCGAGAGCTGTCCGTCCTCGGTCAGCGCTCTCGGCGATACGCCTCCCAACTGCGCCACCTTCTCTCCGGGAGTCATGTGGCGGAGCAGGTCGCGGACCCGCTCCTCGACCGGCAGGCTCGAATCCCTGTACGGCAGCGATTCCTGGTCCTTGTCCATCACGCACCTCCTCGCCAGAGCATAGTCGCA
Organism: uncultured Dehalococcoidia bacterium; assembly: GCA_964406605.1. Taxonomy (GTDB): domain Bacteria; phylum Chloroflexota; class Dehalococcoidia; order DSTF01; family RBG-16-68-14; genus CAYOSF01. Next base: position 237,108 of record CAYOSF010000002.1, read on the forward strand.
CGCGGGAGGCCCGGCAACCCCCGAAATGCCGGCTTCCAGACATTGATCTCTTGACGCGGCCGGACACGTCGATTAGGGTGCAAACTGCCGGCAACCGGGCCCGGAAAACCTGCCCGTCCAAGTCTCAGATCCAGTGCCCCGGACGAAGGAGAGGATGACAACCATGACCAACCAAGACGCCTACGAGACGCTCACCGCCGCTGTCGGCTTCCCCGGATCCGAACGCCTGCGCCGCGTGCTGGAGACACTGATGGACCCGCGCCAGGCGCAGATGGTCGCGGCCCTGCCGGGCACCGCCGCGGAGGTCGCCGAAAAGACCGGATTCCCGGAGGACGAGGTGCAGAAAGTGCTCGACGACCTCTTCTTCAAGGGCGTCACTTTCCCCCGCGGCGACTTCGTTAACCGCGAGTACTTCCGCTTCGCCCGCAACATCACCCAGCTACACGATGCCTCCATGGCCACCCAGGCCCGTGATGTGGTGAAGGACCGCTCGTACTACGAGGTCTGGTTCGACTTCATCATGAACGAGATGTATCCCCGCACGGGCGAGACCTACAAGAAGCTGAAGGCGCCGCTGACGCGCGTCATCCCGGCCTACAACGCCATCAAGGACCTGCCCGACATCCTGCCGTCGGAAAACTTCCCGGAGATGCTCAGGGCCCAGGAGACCATCGCCGTCGTGCCCTGTTCCTGCCGCTACTGCACCACCGCGGTCGACGAGCACTGCGACCGCACCAACGAGGAGGATCGCTGGAACTGCCTCCAGTTCGGCCGCGGCGCCGAGTACGCGATCAAGCGAGGGTCGGGCAAGCAACTGACCATCGAGGAAGCCCTCGAGCTGAACGAGAAGATAGAGGCCGAGGGGCTGGTCCATCAGTGGCCGGACCACGCCACCATGACCGGCGTCAACACGAGCTGCCAGTGCTGTCGCGACTGCTGCATGATCTACGTCCCCGTGACCCAGGCGCAGCTTCCCATCGGCACCGCCTGGCAGAAGAGCCGCTACCAGGCGTACATGAACGACCTCGACTCCTGCGACGGCTGCCAGGACTGCGTCGATCGTTGCCCGTTTGACGCCATCTCGATGGGGAAGACGGAGGGCAGCAGAAGGCTCAAGGCGATCATCATCGAGGATAGCTGTTTCGGCTGCGGTTCCTGCGTGTTGGGCTGCGAGCCCGGCGCCCTCAAGATGAAGCAGGTCCGGCCCGCGGAGTTCATCCCCGGCGCCGTCGCTTAGGCTGGCGGGGACGCCAGAAATCACGCCCCGTCCCCGTAGCGCGGGCCTTCAGCCTGCGCCGTCCCTGCGTGCCGCGACGGCCGCCAGAAATCACGCCCCGGCCCTGTAGCGCGGGCCTTCAGCCTGCGCCGTGCCTCCGTGCCGCGACGGCCGCCAGAAATCACGGCCCCGCCCCCGTAGCGCAGGCCTTCAGCCTGCGCCGCGTCTGTTGCGTCACCTTCGTCGTTTGCCACACACACCGCTCCGCCGTCTACAATTGACCACGCCATGACACCCACCCTGCTGGGCATCGATCTCGGCACCACCAGCCTGCGCGTGCTGGTCGTGGATGCGGACGGCGCCGTCGTCGGCCAGGCTTCCGCCTCCTATCCGACGGCCCAGCCGCGCCCCGGCTGGACGGAGCAGGATCCCGACGATTGGTGGGCGGCCTGCCGCTCCGCCCTCAACGAACTGGGAGCGCGCGGCCTGCTGAAGGACGTGCGTGCCGTCGGCCTCACCGGCCAGATGCACGGCTCCGTCTTCCTGGACCGCCGGCGTCGCGTCCTCCGCCCGGCCATCCTCTGGAACGACCAGCGCACCGCCCAAGAAACCGCCGAGATCGAGAGCCGTCTCACCCGACGCCGCCTCATCAGCCTGACCGGCAACCGCGCCCTTACCGGCTTCACCGCCCCCAAGGTCCTCTGGCTGCGTCGACACGAGCCGGGCCTGTTCCGCCGGCTGCGCCATCTGCTCCTGCCAAAGGACTACCTGCGCCTGCGCATGACCGGCGACCTGGCCACCGATGTCGCCGACGCCTCCGGCACGCTCCTCTTCGACGTACGCGCCCGCGCCTGGTCGGAAGAAATGATGCGCCTCCTCGATCTGGACGAATCGATCCTGCCCGCCGCCCTGGAGTCCCCGGCCGTCAGCGGCACCATGACTGCGAAGGCCGCGGCCGATCTGGGGCTGGCTCGGGGCACGCCTGTCGTCGCCGGGGCCGGAGACCAGGCGGCGGGCGCTGTCGGCGCGGGTGCCGTATCACCGGGCTTGGTGATGGTCAGCCTCGGCACCTCCGGCGTCGTCTTCACCTCCGCCGCGCGTCCCGCCATCCAGCGTGCAGGACGGCTGCACGCGTTCTGTCACGCCGCGCCGGGCGTCTGGCACGTCATGGGCGTCATGCTCTCGGCCGGGGGCTCCATGAGCTGGCTCGCCGCGGCTTTGGGCAAGAGCGAGGCCCGGCTCGCGCGCATGGCAGGCCGTTCCCCCGTCGGGGCGGGCGGCCTCGTCTTCCTCCCGTACCTGAGCGGCGAGCGCACCCCCCACGCCGATCCCGCCGCCCGAGGCGCTTTCGTCGGCCTGACGGCCGCCCACGGCCCGGGCGATCTGGCGCGCGCCGTGATGGAGGGAGTTGCCTTCGGCCTGCGCGACTGCCTGGAGCTGGTTCGATCTCTCCGCCTGCCCATCGAGGAGGTGCGGCTCACTGGCGGCGGGGCCCGCAGCCCCGTTTGGCGTCAGATCGTGGCCGACGTCCTGGGCGTGCCCATCATGGGCCTGGCGGCGGAGGAGGGCCCGGCCCACGGCGCGGCCCTGCTGGCCGGCGTCGGCGCCGGTATCTGGAGCGACGTCCCGGAGGCCTGCCAAGCCGCCGTCCGCACGGCCGGCCGCGTCGAGCCGCGTTCCCAAACCGCCATTGCATACGATGCCCTCCACGACCGCTACCGTGACCTCTATCCGAAGCTGAAGGGAACCTTCTCAGCCCTGGGCGCCATTGCTGCCGACACATCCAGAGAGGATACGACCCATGCCGAAAGCTAGTCGCTGGCACCAACCCCGCAGGTGGCGTCTCCCCACTACAGGCACCTGGGAGGAACGCCTGGCCGTCGTCCAGTCCTGGGACCTGCATCCCTACTGGCGGCTCCTGGGCGTCGAGGTGGTCGGCCTGGGACCTGGCACTAGCAAGCTCCACGTCGGCCTCGACCCGGAGAAGCACGGCGCCTGGCCTCACGGCGGCCTGCTCAGCAGCCTGGTGGACATGTCGGTGGCGATCGCCCTCTTCGCCGCCTACGGTCCGGAGGACGACGACGTCATCGCCCACGCCACCGCCGACCTGAACGTGACCTTCGTCGACGCCGCCGAGGGCAGCGACATCTTCGCGGAGGGGCGCATCGTGCGCAAGGCCCGCACCGCGGCCTTCGGCGCCGCCGAGGTCCGCGACGGGAACGGCCGGCTAATCGCCCTAGGCCGTGCCACCTTCCTCATCCGCCGCGAGTCCGCGGGCGACTGACACCCTACGACGCGCCCGCGCATTGACCGCGGCAGAAATGCGACACAACGGAGGGAACGGCTCCTCCCCGTGTCCCCGGGCCCGGCACCAGGGTGCCTTAGGGAGAGTTCAGAGTCCTTGCCGGGAAGGACTCTGGCGGAGGGTTCCGGCACGTCCACCAGATCCATACCAATACCACTGGGCGGGTGGGTGGGATAGAAGGGCTGAGCTTGCTGGGCGATCTCGATCAAACGCCCCATGGTGGGCAGCGTCACCCTGACGACTGGATGCTTCCCGCCCTCCTGCTACCCCCGGTGGTAGTACACCTCCCACGCCAGGTACTTCGTCAGCGCCTCGTGGACGGCATCTGCCACGAGCGAAAGGTTCACCGAGACGTGGTGCTCGTACCCTTGCTCGCAGATGTGGCGTAGCAGCTTCTGGAAGCCGGGCACCTCCACGACCCCAAAGCCGCCGAACGTGTCGATCAGATCATCGGTGAACCGGCCTTCACCGACGTATGCTACGATCGCGCCCCTCAGGTCGTCGGTGCTGACGCGAAGATAGGTGAACGGCTCGGCCTTCACCCGTCCCCGGACCGTACCCCACGTGTTCTCCTTGCCCACCGTCCCCGCGATGATCGCCTGGTAGTCCATCACCGCCGACTCCTCGACGAACACGCTCCTCGGCAAGTTCGAGCAGTGGAAGACGACGCCCTTGTTCGGGTCGTCGCCGTAGTTGTTGTTCCAGTCCACGATAGCGCTCGGCCTGCCCGACGCGAGCGCCAGCGCGTACATCCCGACCGCCCCCGCGATGTCCGTCTCGCACGCCGATGGCGCCAGCCTGTCGCTCATCATGCTCATCAGCGCGCACGGCACCACGCCGAAGTGCTCCTGCAGACTCGTCCAGCACTGGATCGCCGTCGCGTCGTACTCGTTCTCGCTCACCCACTCGTCGATCACCGCTCCGAGCTTCGCCAGCTTGGTCATCGCCGCGGCCGGGACCTCGGCCGCGTTGGCGTAGGCCCGCAGCGCCTCTGCCTTCTCCCGCACGCGCGGGTCGTCGTCCGACAAGGCCTCAACCCGCCCCAGCGCCTCCGACAGGTCCAGCGTCTCGACCGTGATCCCGCCGCGCTCCAGCAGCTTCTCGCTGAACCGCACCGTGTTGAACGCAGACGGCCGCGCGCCCAACAGACCGAATCGCGCGCCCCTCAGCCCCTTCACAACGCGGCATGTGCCGGCGAAATGCCGCAGGTCCTGACGGAAACTCTCGCTCTCCGGATCGACCGTGTGCAGCGTCGTCAAGGAGAACCGGGTGCCGTACTGCCGCAGGTTGTTGCACACCGACAGTTTGCCGCAGAAGCTGTCGCGCCGGTGCTCGATCGACATCCGGCCGGCGTCGTCGGCGAAGGCGTGCACCAGCACCGGCACGCCCAGGTCGGCGAACCGCAGCGCGTTCGCTACGCCGCGCTCGTCGCCGAAGTTGGGTAGCGTCACCAACACCCCGTCGATCTCATCTCGATGCCTCGCGAACAGGTCGGCGCACTTGCGCGCGTCGCTCAGGCTCTCGACGCCGCCGTACTCGGTGTCGTCCGGGCCCAGCGTGACGGCTTGGACTCCCTCGCTTTCGAGCACCTTGAGGATGGCGTCGCGCCCTGACTGGCAGAGGTGGCTGGGGAAGAACCCGCGGTTGCCCACGATGACTCCGAGCGTGACGTCCTGTTTCATGGCGATCTCCTTCTGCGCCATCTGGCTCAGCCGCCCGACTGCCCCAGGCGACGCGCTCGTTCCATGCCGGGACTACTGGCCGTATTCGGCAGTGTAGCGCTCGTGGAGCCTAGCGATGTCGTCCGGCGAGATGGGCACCGGCTCGCCGAGCTGGTGCGCGACGGCGGCCGTGCGCGCCGCGTCCTCACACATCACCGCCGCCTTGATCGCGGCCAGCGGCGTCGTGCCGACAGAAAACACGCCGTGGTTCCGCATGATGATCGCCGGGGACTTCGGGTTCGGCCCCTCACGTAGCAGCCGCACCACCTCGCGCCCGATCTCTTCGCCGCCGACCAGCGCGAACCCCCCGCACGGGATCGGCCCGCCGAACTCGTCCGCCATCGCCGTCAGTATGCAGGGGATGTCGCGCCCGAGCGCCGCCCACGCCGTGGCATACGTGCTGTGCGTGTGCACGATCCCGCCTACCTCCGGCATTTCACGATAGATGTAGCAGTGCGTCGCCGTGTCGGACGACGGCTTGTGCCCGCCCTCGACGACGTTCGCCCTCTCATCCATCACCACCATGCTCTCCGGCGTGAGGTCTTCGTACCGGATACCTGTCGGCTTGATGACCACGTGTCCGGTGTCCGGGTCGCGAGCGCTCAGGTTTCCTCCCGTCCAGACCACCAGCCCGTGGCGCGGCAGCTCGACGTGCAGCTCCGCCACCGTCTTGCGCAGCGCTTCCAGCATCACGGCCGTCCCCTCGCCTCGTCGGAGATCGCCCGCAGCCGCTTCATCACCTCGTTCGTGCCGCGCCCGAAGTAGTCGTGGAGAGCGACGTACTCGGCGTACAGCCTGTCGTAGGCGGCCTGCTGCCGGGGAATCGGCTTGTGCGACTCCTGCTTGAGCTTGGCCATCTGCTTCGCCGCCGACTGGATGTCCGGGTACACCCCGGCTGCCACCGCTGCGTGCATGGCGCTGCCCAGCGCCGCACCCTGGCTGCTGCCGATCGTCCGGACCTCTCGCCCGGTCACGTCGGCGTAGATCTGCACTAGCAGCTTGTTCTCTTCGGGCAGGCCGCCCGCGGCGACCAGCTCGTTCACCGGCACGCCGTTCTCCTCGAACGTCTCGATGATCAGCCGTGTCCCATACGCGGTCGACTCGAGCAGGGCTCGATAGATGTCCGGCGCGCGGGTCGCGAGCGTCGCGCCCACCAGCAGCCCGCTCAGATCGACGTCCACCAACACGGAGCGGTTGCCGTTCCACCAGTCGAGCGCGATCAGGCCGTGCTCGCCCGCTTCCTGCTTGGCCGCCTCGGCCTCCAAGTAGCCGTGCAGGTCCACGCCCGCCTTCTCCGCGGCTGCGTGGTACTCCGGCGGTACCGCATTGTCCGCGAACCAGCCGAAGATGTCGCCCACGCCGCTCTGCCCCGCCTCGTATCCAAACAGCCCCGGCACGATGCCGCCGTCCACCACGCCGCACATGCCCGGCACCTCCTGCATGCGCTCCGAGAGCACCATGTGGCAGGTGCTGGTGCCCATGATCATCACCATCCGCCCCGGCTCGACCACCTGCGCCGCAGGCACTGTCACGTGCGCGTCCACGTTCGCCACCGCGACGGCGATACCGGGCTTCAGCCCCGTCCACGCCGCCGCCTCCGGCGTCAGGTCGCCCGCCCGTCCGCCCAGCGGCGCGAGTTCGGTCTTCATCTTCGTCTCGACCACGTCCGCCAGGCCGGGATGCAGGGCCGCGAAGTACTCGCGTCTTGGGAAGTGCCCGTCCTGATGGATCGCCTTGTAGCCGGCCGTGCACGTGTTTCGCGTCTCGACGCCGCACAACTGCCAGACCGTCCAGTCCGCTCCCTCGATCAGCCGTTCGGCCGCCTGGTAGACCTCCGGCGCCTCCTCCAGGATCTGCAGCGTCTTGCTGAAGAACCACTCCGACGAGATCTTGCCGCCGTAGCGTCGCAGCCACGGCTCGCCCATCGCTCGGGCCGTCTCGTTGATCCGGTCGGCCTGACGTTGCGCCGCGTGGTGCTTCCACAGCTTCACCCAGGCATGTGGGTTGTCTCGCCACTGGGGAAGTCGACATAACGGCGTGCCGTCGGCCAGTGTCGGCAGAATCGTGCAGGCGGTGAAATCGATGCCGATCCCGACGACATCCTGCGGATCCACGCCGCTCCGCCTCACCGCCTCCGGCACGGCCACCTTGAACACCTCGATGTAGTCGTCCGGGTTCTGCAGCGCCCATTGGGGCGGTAGGGGCGTGTCACTCCCGGGCAGTCGCTGGTCGATCACGCCGTCGCCATAGCGATGGACCGCGCTGCCCAGCTCCGCGCCGTCGCTGAGACGCACGACGACGGCCCTCCCGGACTCAGTCCCGAAGTCCACACCGATCGCGAATTCGTCCCTGCCCATCCCGTTTGACCTTCCTCAGCGACAGTGACCTTTGGCGCGTCTAGCATAGGGGATGCGTGGTTGCAGCAAAAGAGGTGGTCCAGGCGTCGCTTCTCCTCGGCGAAGCCGAGCGCGCCCTGGGGCATGTCCATGCTCTCTACGGTTCAGGCGGGTGCGCCCGAGCCAAGTGGCGGGCCTGCAGCTCCGTAGCGGCGACCTTCAGGTCGCCACCGGCCATCGGCGAAGACCTTCAGCCAGCAGAGCGGGCTACTAACAGGGCGGACACTACCACGGGCCGACCCGCTACCTGCCTACGCCAACCCCGCGTTCATCCTGGTGATCTCGTAGGTCGCGCTCCAGTCCTTCTCTCCCATCCCGTGCGCTATCGCCGCCAGCATCTTCTCCCGGATGACGCTCGCGTAGGGGAGCGCGACCCTGGCGTCGGTCGAGGCCCGGAGCATCAGTTCCACGTCCTTGAGGCCGCCGAGCAGCGAGAACCCCACCTCGTCGAAATCCCTCGTCCGGATCCGCGTCGCGTACTCCTGCAGAGCGGGCTCGCCGAACATCGTCGTCATCACCAGATCGAGGAACCCCGACGCGATCCCGCTCCTCTCCCCGAACGCGTACACCTCTCCCATCAGCTCGATGACGGAGGCGCCCATGTAGTTGATCGCGAGCTTCAGGCTGCTGGCCACCGCGTGGTCTTGCGAAACGTTGATCGCCATCTGCGAGAAGGCGTCCAGCACGGGCTTGCACCGCTCGATGACCGCCGGGTCTCCCGCGACGAGCGTGCGCAACTCGCCCGACGCCGCGACGTTCGGCCGCCCCAGCACCGGCGCGGCCAGGTAGTGACTCCCGTGCGCCGCGTGCAGCTCCGCCAGCCTCCGCGCGCACCCGGGCGACACCGTCGTCGTGCCGATGTGGACGGCCTCACGCTCAAGTCCTGCAAGCACGCCCTCCTCACCCCTGACGTTGTCCAGCACCGACTGGTCGTCCATCAGGCTGGTGACCACCACGTCGCCCGCGGCGGCGGCCTCCTTCGGCGAACCCGCGGCCGAGGCGCCCTTGTCCACCAGCGGCTGGGCTTTCGCCGCCGTCCTGTTGTACACCGTCACGTCGAACCCCGCCGCCAGAATGTTGTGGGCGATCCCGGCGCCCATCCGTCCCAACCCGATCACTGCCACCTTCTTCATCTCTTCTGACATCTCCGACTCCAATCCGGATCACGGTCTGGCAAGGGGACGTCGCTCCCAGCCGGACGCCCGCATGCAGGATGATCGCGCTCCGAGCCCTCGAATGTCAACAGTGCTGCGAGCCGCCCCCGAACGCCACCCTGAGCCTGTCGAAGGGCCGTAGCGGCGACCTTCAGGTCGCCACCTGCCCGGCGTCACGCCTCCGTCTCGCCCGGCTCGGATGTACTCCCCTCTCCCGCTCGCGGGAGAGGGCCAGGGGTGAGGGTGCCTATGCGCGATTCGTCCGAACTGCACGATGAGGTTCTGCCACCGCCCGCCCGCACGATGGCCTGCCGCCAGACCCTATCGAAGCCGCCGGCCCCGTTCCACGACCCACACGCCCAGCCCTCCGCCGACCAGTCCCACGGGCACCCCCAGCGCCGGCCCGTAGACCATCGTCGTCACGATGCCGGCGGCGAGCCCCGCCAGCACGAAGACCACCGGGGCCAGCGGGTGCAGCACCGAGCTCCTGACGGCGGGGTCATCGGACTTGCCCGCCTTCTTCTCCCTATCGTCGGGGGAGAAACCGCAGGAACTGCAGGAAGCCCGGCCGGCCGTGAGCGGCTGGCCGCAGGCCGGACATGCGCCTTCACTACTCATACGGTCTTCTCTCCATCATCTCTCGACCCACCAACCCCGTGCTCCTCGCCTGTCTCCCACCTGGATTCGAACACCGCTCCCGAAGCAGTTCCAGGCGGGCGCGCCCGGGTCCATCCTTCAGCATAGCGCACATGCCCCGCCGGCCGCGGCCGCGAAAGCCCCTTTTCCTTGTCTGTCAACGATGAGGGAGTACTTAGTTGAGGGCGGAAGACCCGCCCGCCTCCTCCGCGGGGGCCGCGACAGGGTCGGCAAGGGTGCCACGCCTTGGCGTGACGTTCTACGCAGTCTTCGCGGGCCCGGCGCGCTCGGGCTGAGGCGCGAACCGGTGCCAGATGTCGAGACGGAGCCGGTCAAGATCGACCGCTTCGCCGAAGCAGTAGCCGTCGATCACGTCCAACCTTGTTTCGAGGCGGTCCATCAGCCACTCGAACTCGGACTCCCACCACTCTTGGGGAATGCTGCCCACCTTGAAGCCGCTGTCCTCCGCGAAGGGCCTGCTCGCAATGACCGACTTGGCGAAATCGATGGGATCCCCTCGCCCGGGCACCCAACGCAGGTGCAGGCATCCGCCCCTTTTCTCCGCCGCCTGGCCACATCGCGGGCAGCGAACGCCGCTGGTCATGGAGGACACCTCCCTTCCCGCACTGACGGCGCGGCCGGAAAGCGCCGGTGCCAGGACTCGCTTCCACATCGAGTCGCGGATCCTGCCGTACTAGTATCGACCGCCGGCCCGCCATCTGTCACCGGCGACCCGTGCTGCGACGACACCCCGACTCGACAGGCGCGGCACCCGGCCTTCCCTGCAGGTTAGTCGCTTCACCATGGACAGCATGGTCTTGCTGCGTTCTGTGGGCGAACGCGCCGCCCCCCAAGTACCAGCTGGAGCGTGAGCCCGTCTCCCGTTCCAGACCCAACACCCAGTGACAGTAGCTGCCCAATCCGGCATGCGTTCCTCTGCCCTGGTGCTCACCAGCCGCCCCCTGCCACGTCGCCGCGTATCCGTAACCCAATCGTCATCTTTGCCATTGTGTGGGCGGGCGCTGGCAGGGGACAATGATGGCAAGGCTCACAATACTGGGAGGTAGACCATGAGATACGCCCGATTGATCGCTCTGCTCCTTGCTCTGCCGGCGCTGATGCTCGCGATCGCCGCGTGCAGCGGTGACGGTGGTGACGTGGACGAGGCGCCGACGGCGACTGGATCATCCGAGCCGTTGGCGACCGTCTCCGGTATAGGCGAGAACGGCGACAAGAGACCTGTACGGATCGAAGTGACCGGCCAGAACAACAGCTTCATTCCGGAAGTGATCGAAGCGCCCGCGGCGGTCGAATTCACGATCGTGTTCAACAACGCCGACGATGGCGTCCAGCACAACCTGGCCATCTTTCGGACCGAGGACGATGCGGCGTCCGGTGCCGACCCGATCGCAGCGACGACGATAGAGGCGGGCCCCGGCACACAGGAGCTTTCGGTCGGTCCGCTCCCCGCGGGCGACTACTTCGTCTGGTGTCAGGTCCACACGTCGCAGATGACGGCCCGCCTCAACGTGGGGTAGCTCACACGGCACCCCCTCGGCCTGGCCGTCCGGCCGATGCGACCTGCGACATCCAGTCCACAGGCGGCTGCGATGTCGAGCCCAAGGGACCGACAGGCACTCAACACGTCTACGTCTTCAGCCGGTAGACCATCTGCCTCCCAAGCAGAGGGGCGCGGGCTCGACTACGGCGCACCCCTGCAGCCGTGGCCGCCTTGCCGCACCACTGCCCCGCCGGCCGCGGCGGCAAGTCAGGCGCCGTACCGGACCAACGGAGGTCGGGTGTGGGGTGCGGGCGCAGGCTGGGAAACGTACTACGACGGCGGTAGGGCGTCGATGAGGCCCGCGGAGAACTGCAGGATGAGCTGCGCGTCGATGCTGTTCACCGTTTGGTCCACGTTTGCGTCGGGGTCTGCGCAGTCCAGAAAGTCCGTGATCAGTCCGGCGTCGTACTGGAGCACCAACGCGGCGTCGGTCGCATCCACCTCGAGATCGCAGTTCGCATCCCCGCTGTTGCCTGCCTCGACATGACCCCGGACGGAAACGGCCAGGAACCCGCCCAGTACCAGACCGACGGTCATGACCAGTGCCAGAATGACAGTCTTCATGGTTGCTCCCAGTGTGGCCCTTGGTCCATCCGGTTGTCCGATTCTAGCACCGCCCGCTGTCCGCTGTCACCCTGAGCCCGTCGAAGGGCCGGCGCTGGGGGACGCCCGTTCGTCGTGCTCCCAATCCACTGAGGACAGAGAGGAGGCGCCGGGTTCACCGGCGCCTCCTTCATCCTCCGGAAGCCGCGGAACCGCTACGGCAAGTTCTTCTGCGCCTGGTCCTGCCAGGATCCGTTCACGTTGATCTCCGGCGGGTTGCCCACGAAGGCGCTCCGCGCGAAGCTGTCGCCCTCCAGTGTGTACTTGAACCAGGCGACGTAGTAGCCCTGGTAGCCGTTGTTATCGTTTTGGATCGTGTTGTGGTTGGCCCTCTTCAGTGAGGCCTTGGCCGCCGCGCCGGGCACCGAGTCGTACCAGGCCTGAGCGGCCGCCTCCGTCGCGATCAGCCGGTCGCTGGTGCCCCTGGAGAACCAGATCGGCACCGACGTCGGCCACTGGGTCATGTCGGGAACCGGCGTGCTCCACCAGATCGGGTTCGGCAGCGCGTTCGTCAGCGCGCTCGTGATCAGACCACCGGACATGAGCGTCGCGTTGAGTGTGCCGCCGGCGCCCTGTGAGTGCCCGAAAGCCCCGATATGCTCCGTGTCCAGGTTCTGGTAGAAGATGCTCGAAGCGTTGCTGTTCTCCGACACCATGTAGGTGACGCCGGCCAGCATCTCGTAGCCCTCACCGGTCTGCGTGCTGTCCGAGGCAACGACTACGAACCCCCACGAGGCCATCAACGCCAGCGTGTCAGCGTACTGTTGGGGTACGGCGTTGGTGCCGTTGCCCCAGGTGAGGATCGGATGGTCGTAGCCGCCGGCGCCCAGGTTCGTCGGGTACCACAGGCTGAAGGTGTTCCCCAACCCGTCGTCCGCGCTCCCGGTGCTGACCGCCCACGGGCCGTCGGCCGCGTACGTATCCTCTACCGATCCGGCGGGCGGCGTCGCTGTGGGCGTAGCCCCCGGCGTCGCCGTGGCCGTGGCCTCAGACGTCGCAGTGGCGGTCTCGCCGGATGTCGCCGTGGCCGTCACTGCTGCCGAGTAATGCACCTCGACGGGTACCCAGTCGAGGTAGTAGTCCCTCGCGTTGCACTGGCTGGGGCTTCCCGTGCAGAGGGAGCTCACGCGCACCCGGAAACTGCTGTCGCTCAGGTCCGCGGCGCTCCAGCTCCGGCCCCAGGTATCCGTCGGACTGCCCAGCACCACCGTGTGCTCGCTCGTAGTCTCCTGGCCGTCACACTGCTGCGAGGTCCAGCTCGAGCCGCCGTCCCAGGAGAGATCCACGCACGTCTGGCTCTTGCCGCTGGTGCCGTCCAGCCACCAATCGAGCCGCACCTCGATGCCGTCCACAACCGATCCGCCCGGCACGCTGATGCCGTAGTTGTAGTAGCGGTGGTTGTCGTCTCTTCCGTCGATGTTGCTCGCGTACCCACCGCCGTCCCCGTATGCGTTCGTCGGGTTCAACTCGTAGCCGTCGCCATCGCCTCCGGTGTCCGCCGCATTCGCAGTGGGGTTCAGCAGCCCGCTGGATGCGGCGCTGGCCGTATTCCAGACTGGGAGTAGGGCCAAGACAGCCGCCAGACCTGCCAGGGCTACGAGGGCTAGTAGTAGCTTTCGCATTTGGCCTCCTGCCGTTCCTCTATGTGTTGACCGCTCGGCTCTTCACTGAGGTTCCTGCTCCGACACGTATCCGCTATGCAGCCTCCTTTCTCCATGCGGAGCCCGCGGCTTCGCCGGTGCCCGCCGGACCGGTGGCGCAACGTCCCAAGGCGCTCCTCCGGCACCCCTCGGCCCGCTTCTCACCACTTCCCGCGACGCCCGCGGGTTGCCGGGAGCATACTAGCACTGCTGACGCCACCCGGCAAGACAATACGGCCTCTCTGGAACCTGTCAATAGCGCGGTGCGTCGAACGCGTGGTAGCGGCCCTTCTCATTTCCCCTCGCGAAAGGTTCTGGCTCCAGACCAAACTCGGCCATCACGTCGGGTGTATAATCGGGTCGCGATTGAACCGCCGCTGAACCACGATGGAGGAAGCTAGCCATGGCACTTGAGCATCGAGCCCTCGGCAGAACCGGCCTGCGCGTGACGGAACTCTGCTTGGGCACCATGACCTTCGGCATCCAGTGCGACGAGGCAACGTCCTTTGCCATCCTGGACCGCGCCTTCGAGAACGGCATCGACTTCATCGACACCGCCGACGTGTACCCACTGGGCGGCTCGCTCGAGACCGTCGGTCGCACCGAGGAGATCGTCGGGCGCTGGATGCGCGACCGGGGCAACCGCGACCGCATCGTCCTCGCCACAAAATGCGCCGCGGCCATGGGCCCCGGCCCCAACGACGTCGGCCTATCCCGCTACCACATCCACCGCGCAATCGATGAGAGCCTGCGCCGCCTCGGTACCGATACGATCGACCTGTATCAGGTCCACTCCTTCGATCCGCGCACGCCGATCGAGGAGACTCTGCGCGCCCTGGATGATCTCGTCCGATCCGGCAAGGTGCGCTACGTCGGCTGCTCCAACTACCCGGCCTGGCGTCTCGGCCGGGCGCTTGCCGCCAGCGACCGGCTTGGCATCGCGCGCTACGATTCCCTCCAGCCCCGCTACAACCTGCTCTACCGCGAGATCGAGACCGAGCTGCTCCCGCTGTGTCGCAGCGAAGGCGTCGGCGTCATCGTCTACAACCCGATGGCCGGAGGCTTTCTGACCGGCAAGTACAAGAAGGGCGACGAGCCCCCGGAGGGAGGCCGGTTCACCCTGGGCAGCGCGGCCCGCATCTACCAGCAGCGCTACTGGCAGGACGTGCAGTTCGACGCCGTCGCCGGCTTTCGCGAAGCCGCCGAGGCGCGGGGACACGCCCCCGCCTCGGTCGCCGTGGCCTGGGTGCTCGCGCAGCCCGGCGTCACCTCGGCGATCGTCGGGGCGACCAGCGCCGACCAGCTCTCGGCGTCACTCGCCGCCGTGGACGTGGAGTTCGACGACGAGCTGCGCACCATCTGCGACAAGATCTGGTGGGACCTCCCACGCCGTCCTGTCGTCGAAGGCTATCGCTAGCGGTAGTCGGCGGCCTGGGGCGTATCGAGGAAGAAGGAATCAGCGGAGGCGGCTAGGATTCAGCGGCCCAGATGGAGGCGGCGTCCGGCAGGTACACGACGTCCGCCCGGCACTGCTCGCAGCGACAGAACTGCGGCACGAAGGCCGCGCAGACCTCGCGCGCCTGTCGCAGTTCCTCGCAGCCAGGGGCAGGGAGGTCTCTCATCCGGCCGGACGGAACGAAGGGCATGATGTTCATGACCGGCGCCCCGATTGCGCCCAGCCGCCGCGCCAGCTCCAGCATCGCGGCGTCGTTCACTCCGGGGATGAGCACCGAGTTGATCTTCACCGGGACTCCCGCTCGCAGCGCCGCCGTCAGTCCGCGAAACTGCTTGCTCACCAGCAGTTCGGCGGCCTCCACGCCGCGGTACGTCCGGCCCCCATAGCGAGCCCAGCTATAGACGCGGCTCGCCACCAGGGCGCTGGGGGCGTTGATGGTGATAGTGAGAGCTCCAATGCCCACGTCGAGCAGGTCGCCCAGCCTGTCTTCCAGCATCAGGCCGTTGGTGCACAAGCAGCGAAGGATGGTCGGGTGACGCTCCTGCAGCAGGGCGAGCGTCTCGAACGTGGCATCGTTAGCCAGCGGGTCGCCGGGGCCGGCGATTCCGGCCACGAAGTTCCTCGTGCCTCCATCGGTCACGATGGAATCCACCAGCGCCACCGCCTCTGGGGGCGAGAGGAGTCTCGCCGCCCATCCCGGGTGCGCGATGGCCGTGCACATGCGCCGCTCGCAGAAATTGCACTGGATGTTGCACTTGGGGGCCACGGGCAGGTGCACCCGGCCCACTCGATCGTGGGCTTCGTCGTTGAAGCACGGATGCGAGGCCGGCGCGGTGGGAGCGGATGTCCTTTGCATCGCCGATCTCACGGGGCGGGGGCGCCCTCGGCGGCAGCGTGCCGGCGGTACATCTCCTCTAGGTCCGTCAGATCTTCGAACGGTGTTGGGATCACCCGCGATTCGTTCCTGAGTATGGCGTCGGCCATCTGGCGAAAGTTCTCGGCCGCCTCCGAGTCAGGCGAGTGCTCGAGCACCGTGACTCCCAGTACCTCGCAGGCCTGGATGTCATCGCTCCGCGGCACGAAGTGGAGCAGGCTGGAACCCAGACTCTCGGCGAAGGAGGAGAGCACCGGCCGTTCGAAATCACCATCACCCCGGCTGTTGGAGATGAGTCCGGCCAGCCGGCTGCTGCCGTGGCGCGCAAGCCGCTCTACGCCCTTCGCGATGTTGTTGGCGGCGTAGATGCTCATGAAGGCGCCCGAGCAGACCAGATAGATCTCGCGGGCGTGGCCCTCACGGATAGGCTGCGCGAACCCGCCGCAGACCACGTCGCCCAGCACGTCATAGACCACCACCTCCACGCCGTACGTATCGAACGCCTTGAGGTCGCGCAGTATCTGGATCGCCGTCAGAACGCCTCGCCCTGCACAGCCGATCCCCGGCTCAGGGCCCCCCGCTTCAACGCAAAGGACGCCGTTGGACCCCTCGAACACGATGTCCTCCAGCCGGATGGCATAGGCGTCACGCCCCTGGCGGAGGTGCTCTCGATAGGTCTCCAGGACGGTGGGGATGAGGCGGCCTCCCGTGAGTGTGCGGGTCGAGTCTCGCTTGGGATCGCAGCCGACCTGCATCACGGCCAGCCCCCGCTCTCTTAGCGCCATGGACAGGTTCGAGGAGAGGGTGCTCTTGCCGATGCCCCCCTTTCCGTAGATGGCGATCTGCCTCATGCTACCACCTTGCCTTGTAGCGCTTCTGTTTCGAACGGTAACGGTCGCGGTAGTCATTCAGAATGAACTCCAGGAGATTGAGCACACCCCCGTAGCCGAAGTACTCGCGGTCCAGCATGCGAAAGCGGTGAATGGGGGTCACGAGCTGGAACATGAACGGGATGTCCATCTCCTCGATGGCGTGCCGTTCGATGTTGCTCCCGAACACCGCCCGCGGCCGGGCCTTCTCCAGTCCCAGCTTTGCCGCGTGCACGTCGGCGCCCAAAATCACATTCGGCTCCAGTCGCAGCTCGCTGAGCTCCCGCTCCAGGATCGTCTTCGCACGCGGCTGAGCGGAACGCAGAGCGATGAAGGAAGGTATCATCTCGAGATCTTCAGTCACGAAGTGAACCAAGGGTATCCCCACCGTAGCATCGGCCACGATGCCCGCTTCCACTCGGTGAAGGTACTGCGTCTCGACCCACTTGCGGCGGCAGCGCTCGACGACCTCAGCCTCACCCTCGGATATGATGCTTTCCGCCTCTGCCGACACATCGAACCGCTCGCCCAGGCGACGCAGCCACCGCGCCGTGTTGGTGAAGCCAACGGGGAGCGGCAGGTCGGCGCAGATTGGCTCGATGTCGTGCTCCTCCTGCAGATACTGAGCGGCCTTCTCTCCGGCATCGTGGCTGAGGACCAGGGAGGTCTCGGCGCGGGCCACCTCCTCGAAGTCTGACAGCGCAGTCCTGTGCGTGATGGTTGCGAGCACCGACACGCCCATGCGCTCCAAGATGCCCTTGACCCAGAGCAGGTCTCCCATCCAGGTCGGGTTGGCGTTGGCGTGCGGCGCCAGCAAACAGACCGAGTTGGGTATCTTCTCCTTCCGAGGTGGAACCAGCCGCCTCAGTAGCACGTCGAGCGCGAGGTCCGTCCCGTCGTACTGCGTGCCGCGAAAGCCCGCGCACTTGATGGGAATGAGATCGTAGTCCACTTCGGGGCGGGTGCTCTCGCACACGGCCTCGATGTCGTCACCGACGATCTCCGGCCCGCAGGAGCTGAGAACGAAAACGATGGGAACGTCCAGCTCCTCAGCCTCGAGGATCGTGCGCGCCAGGAGGTCCTCACCTCCGTAGACGATCTCAGCCTCGCAGAGCTTCGTGCACAGCGTCTTGGTCTCGGTGTAATCGGCGTCCTGCCAGTTGAAGGCGTTGTCGACCAGGATCTGGCAGCCCTGCGGCGCGTGTGAGAGGACACAGCAGCCGCTCACACCAAGCGCCACCTGGGCCGCGCCGTAGAGGGCGCAGCGCAAGTACGGGTCGTGGCACTGCTCAGCGGTGCCCAGGAGTTCCTCCGGTTTGACCTGTGTGGCGCTCATCAGCCCCCGTAGAACACGCGCTTGAAGATCCTGGACCTCGGCCGGGCAAAGCCCTCGACGGCGCCGGAGATCAACCTCGATATGTTGCGCACGCCCGTGTAGCCATACTGGGGGTAGCCGGTCATGGTGGTCATGTTCACGACCGGGCAGTCCGGATAGCGGATTGGGTTCCCGATGTAGATCGGGTTCTCGTACTCCCGGGCGAGCCGCTCGATCTCCGCCTCGGTATGGTAGGAAGAACGGAACGTCCCCAGGCGGAAGATGCCTTCCGTCAGTACGACCTCGGGGTTCTGTCCCGACTCCAGCAGAAACTCGATGCTGGGCATGCGCTCCTTGACCGTGTAGGGGTGCACGTTCACGACCACCGGCCTGGCGCCGAACTCCTCGGCCATGCGGGCGAGCGCCAGTGCCCGGATAGGCCCCGGGAACTCGGTCACCTCCACCAATGCGGTGCGACCCGCCAAGTGCGTCCGGATGGCCTCCGCCTCCGGAGCGACCGATGCGGTCTCCCGGTCGATGAACTCACGTGCCTGGTCCGCCAGCCCCAAGGGCTCCGCGACACCCATGATCCACTCCTCAGTGGCCTTCAAACCGTATGGCTGGCCCGTCCTTGCGTAGGGGATGCCAAAGCGCTCCTGCATGAGCTCGCCGATCTTGCCGCCCCAGTCGTAGCACCACGACGCGTTGAGTTGCACCTCACGCGCCCGCTTGATCTCGTCCACGGTGCAGCCGCCGGCAATGACGGCGTTGATGCGGGCGCCGATGCCGGCCACGATGCGCTCCAGCTCGTTGATGTCCTGGTTCCACTCCGTGAAGGTGGGGCCCACGCGAGCGCCCAGGATGTTGATGGTCTTCTCCTGTGTCCGCTGGGGCTCCTCCATGAGATCCATGATCACCCGAAAGGCGTCCTCATGGCCGCTGCGGAAGTCACCACCGAAGCCCTCGCTGCGGATCGCGAGGACCCTCGCTCCCACTTCGTCCTCGGCTCCGCGGGCGACTGTTTCCACATCGTCGCCGATGATGCCCGAACAGCAGCAGGAAAGCACCACGATGAGGTCGGGGTTGTACTTCCGGTCCGCCTCCCGGATGGCCTCCACCAGGTTCCCCTCGCCTCCGTAGACCACGTTCGTCTCATCCAGAGCGGTGCAGGTGGTGGGCTCGAGAGGCACCCCGCGGTACTCACAACTGCGCATCTTGAAGTCGGAGGCCACGGAGTAGGTGCAGCCCCGGGGGCCGTGGATCACGGGCACCGCGTGGCGGATGCCGTTGATGACGGAAAACGCAGTCCAGAACTTGCAGGGCGGGGCGTGCGACGCCTGGAGCCTCGGGATCATCTCTCCGCTGCGGACCTTGTCGTAGAGATCCCTCAGGCTCCCTCGGAAGGCGATGTAGTCGTCCGGCGTGTCTTGCCTCCTCACTGCCAGGCGCGGTCAGTCTTGACGCGGTGATTATACCGTGGCCGCGCGAGGCCGTCCACGTGAGCGGCGCTCCAGGGGACCCGAGGCGGAACGTGAGGGTGAGCGAGGCCCAGTCGTGCCCTTTGCCCACGCGAATGGAAGCAAGACGGCCCACCCCGTTAGTCTGGGCGACGCATGTGGCCGGCAGATCATGGTTCGCGGCCACAACGGTCGATACTGCCTGGATCGGTGCTGCGCCGACCCTGCGTCTCAGCGCCTCGCGTCCCAGATAGCCCTCAGCCCGATGCCAGAAGCGCCGCTCCCAGGGCACCGACGATCTGCGGCTGCTCCGGAACGGTCAGGCCAACGTCCAATTTGCGGGCCAGCAACCGCCTCAGACAGACGTTGAGCGCCCCGCCGCCGGCAAACACCGTGCGCTCCTTCGGGTCGATCCTGCGTGCCATCGCCGCGATGCGGGTGGCAACGGCGTCGTGCAGGCCCAGGGCTATCGCCCGGCTGTCCTCGCCGCGAGCGATGAGCGAGACGACCTCCGATTCGGCGAAGACCGTGCAGAGGCTGTTCACAGGCGTCATGCTGTCGGCGCTCAAGGCATGCTCGCCCAAGCGGCCGATGTCCAGCTCGAGCGCGCCGGCCATCACCTCGAGGAATCTTCCCGTACCTGCCGCGCAGCGATCGTTCATCTCAAATCGCCGCACGTTCCCGTCCTCGGAGAGCAGGGCCGCCTTGCAGTCCTGCCCTCCCACATCGATGACGGTGCGGCAGTCCGGATGGAGGTATCGAGCGCCCACGGCGTACGCAGTGATCTCAGACACGACCTCGTCGGCGAATGTGGATGCGGCCAGATGCCGGCCGTACCCAGTGGCCACGACTCGGTCGTAGCTCTTGCCCTCAAGGAGCCGCCCACACCGAGACAGGGGGCTGGCCCCGGTATCGATGATCGTGGAATCCTTCAACCCGTCGTCGAACTCGACGAGCACGATCGTGCGGGAACCGATGTCTACGCCAGCGTGCGTCATCGCCGGATCATCTCCAAGAAGGCGTCCACCCTCGTCTTGATCTGTCCCGCGTCCTCGTCGCTGTAGTCAGTCTCTATCCGGAGGAAGGGGATGGCCGCTGTCGCCAGCGCCTTCTCGACCTTGGCCGCCTCGTTGGCGAACGTGTGGCAGAACTGGAGGTTGTAGTGCACCACCCCATCCACCGACCATTCCTTCGCGAGCGTGAGAATGTCTCGGATTCGCTCGTCATTAGGGGTGAAGCAGGCGCAATGGGTCTCGAGTTGCCGGTCCGTAATAGCTTCGATCTGTTCCTTCAGAGTGCCGTCGTTTTCACGTGAGAGATAGCTGAAGTAGCGCGTTCCTGTACAGGACTCCTCTCCTACGACCATCGCGCCGCTGCTTTCGAGGATTCCGTGAAGTTTCCAGTTGGGGATAGCCATAGGGCTTCCGCTGACCAGGATGCGAGGGGCATCCAACGAAGCTGCGCCCCAGCCCCCTGCGATCCTGGCGTCCAGTTCATCACACAGGAGATTGACCTTCTCCGTGAAGCGTACGACGTCATCGTAGAAAGACACCTGGGTCACCAAGAGAGCGTCCAGCCCGCTGATCGGCGCTGGCCGCGCCCTGCGGGCGTTGTGCAGTCGTTGCAGGGCCCGGCGCTTTGCCTCCACCAGGGCGGTGGCCTCTACCAGCCTCTCCGCGGTTACGCTGACCCCGGTCTGTGCCTCCAACCGCGCCTTGAGACCGTCCAGCTCCTGCAGGAATAGCGCTCGCCCCAGCGACGTCTTCTTCTGGGGCACCTCCATAACGTGCACGGGGTGATGCTCCGCAAGGAGTTCGTACATCTTCTTCTTGCCGTCACAAGTGGTCTCGCCAACGACGAAGTCGCTAGCCTGCACGTAGGGACAAGTGCGGCCGACCTTGAAGCCGAAGGACGATTTGATGAGCGCACAGGTATTGCGGGGCAGCACGCCCTCGGCGTCGGAGATTGAGAACTGCGTGCCTGCACAGAGGCCCACCGGTATGGCGCCCGCCGCGATGACCAAGTCCTCAGGCACGAAGACGCAGTAGAGTCCTATCACGCTGCCCCCACGGGCTTTGTGCTCCATGAGTTCCTTCACTCTCAACCCGTGGATCTCCGACACGACGAAGTTGAAGTAGTCCATCGCCCCAGGTCGATTCTCCTGACCGAGGAAGGTGCTCTCGTAGATTCCCGGAAGAGCGTGCAGCAAGATGTCGTGCTTCTCCAGATCGAGATCCAGTTCAGACCACATAGATTGGTAGTTGTCCATCGAACCCTCCTGTAGGGAATAGGCAGATTGGGAAACGGATGCGTGAAACGCATTCTCTGAGTCGTATGGCTGCGGGCCGCGAGACCAAGCCGCGAATGCGCGTCGCGTTTGAGGGCTCTCTCGTGCAGACAGCGCGAGAGGCCAACGGGCCGGCTCAGACTAACAACAGGCCAGTGGTGCGATGGAGCAGTTCAGTCCGCCGAGGGATACCCTCAGAAAGTGGAGGTGCTGCTCAGCGCAGCGAGGCCGGAGGCTATT
Source organism: uncultured Dehalococcoidia bacterium (assembly GCA_964406605.1). Taxonomy (GTDB): domain Bacteria; phylum Chloroflexota; class Dehalococcoidia; order DSTF01; family RBG-16-68-14; genus CAYOSF01. The sequence goes on from CAYOSF010000002.1 coordinate 258,838, forward strand.
CGAGCAGATGACTGGCGCAGACCCTGCGTCAGGCCCCTACGGCGCTCCGGCCGGGCTCACGTGAAGCCGGTACGTATCAGCCAGGTCATCGCCATCGCCTCCTTCCCTCCAGGTATCGAGCGGCCCGGGCCGCCTCCAACACGGACCGCTCACAGTGTAGGTCCGGCTGACGGAGGAGTCAACCGAGTCTTCGCGGGCGAGTGCCTCCATGAGAAGGTCGATCAAGTGAGAGGCCAACTCATCGACTGCCGCCCTCATGTCTTGGCCGTCTCATCAGAGGATGGCAGAGAGCGCGCACGGCGGCGCGCCTAGTGGGGCGAGGGCTGACCCTCGGAATCCGGCAAGCTCGGCTCCTCGTCGTCCGGCACTGTCTCCTCGACGCCCGCATCGCGGGGCCTGGCCTCAGCCTGATCCACCACTGAGTAGGGGAAGGGGATCTTACGGTTCGTCGTCGGGTGGGCCTTCAGTTCCGCCTCGACGCCGAACACCTCCCGGATCAGTTCCACCGTCAGGACTTCCTCGGTCGGGCCTTTGCCGACGACACGACCCTGGCTCATAGCGATGACACGCTGGCAGTACATGGATGTCAGCCAGAGGTCATGCATGGACATCAGAACGGTGACGCCGTGCTGCTGCAACCTCGACAAAAGGCCCAGCAGTTCGAACTGGTGGGCGACATCGAGGAAGGCAGTCGGCTCGTCCATGAGGAGAATATCTGGACGCTGGGCAAGGGCCATGGCCGTCCACGCCCGCCGCAGCTCGCCGTGCGATAGGTTCCGGATATGTCTCCCCCTGAGCGAGGTCAGCCTCATTGCATCGATCGCCCACTCTACCGCCTCCCGGTCGGCCTTAGCGTCCCGATGGAGCAACGTCTGATGCGGAAACCGGCCGCGGTGAACTAGTTCCTCGACCGAGAGGTCCGGCGCACCGTCGAGGTTCTGGCCAACGAAGGCGAGCTTCCTTGCCACGTACCGCCCCGGCAGGCTGTGCAGCACCTCGCCGTCGAGAAGGACCATGCCACGCTGTGGTTTCAGGTTCCTGCTGAGCGCCTTGAGCAACGTCGACTTGCCTGCGCCGTTCGGCCCGATCAGCCCGGTCGTGACGCGTTCCTCAATCGCGAGATCGACTCCCTCGATGCGGAAGCCGTTGCCATAGCCGGCAGTCAGGTTGCGTGCTTCCAGTCTCATGTCCTGGCTCGGATCAGGTACAAGAGAAACGGAGCGCCGATGGCCGCGGTGACGATCCCGAGCGGGATCTCGACCGGCGCCTGTACTACGCGCGCGAACAGATCAGCGTAGACCACGAGCGAAGCGCCGAGAATCACGGAGAGCGGCAGGAGGGTGCGGTGGTCGTCACCGGTGAGGAAGCGAGTAATATGCGGGATGACCAGCCCGACGAAGGCCACCATCCCTGCGACACTCACCGCCGCCCCCGCCAGCAGCGCCGCGATGCCAACGGCGAACAGCCGCGTCCTCTCTACGTTGAGGCCCAGGGACTGGGCGGTCTCGTCGCCCAAGGCAAGCACGTTCATGCTTCGTGACAGCAGTATGGCGCCGCACACTCCCACCACCACGTAGGGCCACACCACCCGCAGGTCGTCCCAACCTCGCCCGAAGAGGCCTCCCGCCAGCCATGAAAGCGCGGCCTGAGTCATCAGGTTGGACGTCACCAGCACCATGGTCGTTCCTGCCGTGAGGAGAGAAGCGACGGCCACGCCGGCCAGGGCCAGCCGCAGCGGCGAGACGCCTCCCCGCCACGACATGCCGTAGACGACAGCGGCGCCGACCATCGAGCCGCCGAACGCGACCGGTGCCACGAAATGGTCGGGGAAGTCCGCGGACGCTCGGATGGCGATGCTCGCCGCCAGACCGCCGCCCGCTGTCAGGCCGAGGATATGGGGATCGGCCAGCGGGTTGCGCGTGACTCCCTGAAGCAGCCCGCCGGACACGGCCAGGGCCGCGCCCACCACGACGGCCAGCAATACCCGCGGCAGCCGCAGGTCCCACACAATGATCCGCGCCACCGCATCGTCACGGTCCAGCAGCCCATCCAGGACGCGACTCGGCCCCAGGTCCACCGCTCCCAGTGAGATGCCGAGGGCCAGCCCGATGACAAGTAGGATCGTAGGGCATCCCCAAACGAGCAGTGTCTTGACGAAGCGTGGCACGCGTATGCGGGCGGGTCCCGCTACTCTGGCCTCCGCGTGACTCAGAGACCAAGCTCCTCCGGATAGAGCAGCGTCGCCAGCCTCTCCAGTGCCTGGTCCACGCGAGGGCCGGGTGCCTGGAGAAAGATCTCGGCATCGATTTCCGCTACCCGACCGTTCTGTACCGCCGGCACTTCAGCCCAGGCAGGGTTCGCGGAGAGCGACTCGGTGATCGTGCCCCCGGGACCGGCCGTGATGGCGAGCACCACGTCCGGGGCCGACGTCAGGATGGCTTCCAGGCTCAGCTTGGTGTAGCCGGGGAACGGCCCCTCGTCCGGCGCGCCGGCAGCGACGTTCTTGCCTCCGAGCAAGTCAACCAAGTTCCCAACGTAGGACTCCGGTTTGGCCGCGTAGAAGTCGTCGGCGGTGCCGTTGAGAATAAGCACGGTCGGCCCCTCCGCAGGCAGAACGTCCTGCAAGTGCGTGAGCAAGACCTCCAAGCTACCTGCCGCCTCCTCGGCCTCAGCCGAATGATCCAACACTTGGCCGACGAGTCTCAGACCCGCCACCACGTCGTCGAAGCTCTGGGCGCCGGCGTACAGCACGGGGACGCCCAGGGCCTCCAGGTTCCCCACCAACTGCGGCTGGAGGACGCTGTCGGCGATGATCAGATCCGGAGCTTCCGTCACTACCAGCTCGAGATTTGGCTGGTAGGACGGACCGATATCGACCGCCGAGGTTGCTGCCTCCGGGTAGGTCACCGTCGAAGACCGCGTCAGGCTGGTGCCGCCCACGGCGTACACGTACTCGACGGTCGTCGGGCTGAGAGCAGCGACCGCGGTGGGGGCCGAGTCGATGGTGACGCTTCGTCCCAGCATGTCGGTCACCGTCAGAGGGTACTCCGTGCCGGCAACCGGTGACTCGGCGGTCGGAGTCTCGATCTCCGAGAGAGTTGCAGTCGGCGACGGGGACTCCTCCCCGTTGTCGCCACATGCGACCGCAAGCATGGCCAGGACGACGCCAAAGCCAAGGAGTGTTCGCGCTAGAGGTATGTGCACTTCCATCTGCCCCCTTACAAAGCTCATAGCCGGTTTGCCACCATTGTCATTGTAGGTGCGCGCGGCCTGAGCGCGGAAGACGGATGCATTCCGCGATGCGAGGTTTGCCTAGAAAACGCGCGCAGCGTAGAGACGGCGGGGCGCGTGTGAGGCAGGCAGGGAGACGCGGGCTGGGCCGGCCGTGACCAACAGCGTCTAACGTTCTCCAGGCGAATTGACGCTAGCGGTAGCGGGTATATAATGCGTCCTAGCTGAAGCTTGCCTCTAGCAAGGAGGGAGGGAATGTCACAGATGAGTTTGCCTAGGAAGCTGCTACTGCTTGGTGCGATGGCCTTCGCCGCCGTGCTGTTGTTCGCAGCATGCGGCGACAACGGAGAGAAAGAAGAGCCCGCGGCCACAGCCACCACGGGCGCAGATGAGACGCCTGCCGGGATCGACATCTCGGGCGTCCCCGAGCTTGAGGATGGGAAGCTCACGATAGGCTCCGACATCTCGTACGCTCCCATGGAGTACTACGAGGAGGGCACCGAGACCGCCACAGGCTTGGACATCGACATCGGCACGGCAATCGCAGACGCATTGGGCGTGGAGGTCGAGTTCGTCAACACCGGCTGGGATGGCATCATCCCCGCTCTCAACACTGAGGACTTCGACGCGATCATGTCGGCAATGACGATAACCGACGAGAGGCAGCAGGAGATCGACTTCGTGCCGTATCTGAGCGTAGGCTCGGGAATCCTGGTGCCCACCGGCAACCCGGATAATATCGCCGGCCTCGAGGACCTGTGCGGGCTCACTGTGGCGGTGCAGGTGGCCACGATTCAGGCGGATCTCGCGAACCAGCAGAGCGAGCAATGCGACGAGCCGATCAATGTCGTCACCTTCGACACCAACCCCCTGGCCGTAGAAGACCTCCGAACTGGTGGTGCCGACGCCAACATGGCCGACTACCCTGTGGCGTTCCTGGACGCCCAGGAATCGGGCGGCGACCTCGAGGTGATCCAAGTCCAAGTCGATCCCGAGCCCTACGGCATCGGCGTGCGGAAGGACTCCACAGCGTTGCAGGACGTGCTGAACCAGGCCGTAGCGGCGATCAAGGCCAATGGCCAGTACGACAGCATCCTGGCGAAGTGGGAGCTTGAATCGGCTGCCTTGCCGTAGCCAGGTAGAAACAGCGACGTCGTACTGCGGCCCTCGGGCGGTTTCGGCCCGAGGGCCGCAGCGTCAGCTTGCGTTGCGAAGGGCCGAATGATGGAAGAGCTGCTGGAGGTCAGATTCGACCTCGGTACGGTGCGCGAGTTCCTCTTCCACCCCATTATCCTTCGAGGCCTTCTGGAGACCCTCAAGATCTCCGTCGTGGCAATGGTATTGGGAATCGTGCTCGGCACAGTACTGGGGGTCATGCGGGTATCCCGCAACCCTTTTGCATCCGGGTCCGCCAGCCTCTATGTCTGGTTCTGGCGGGCTACGCCGGTCGTCCTTCAACTCCTGATCATGTACTTCGGCATGCGTCAGGTGTTCGACAACGAGCTGTTTCGCGACAACTGGACCCGCTGGCGGGTCGCGGTACTCACGTTCGGCCTCAACGAGGCCGCCTACATGGCAGAGATCGTGCGCAGCGGCATCCAGTCCGTCGAGTCGGGCCAGATGGACGCAGCCAAGAGCGTCGGCATGACCAACCTGCAGGCGATCCGGCGTGTGATCCTCCCGCAGGCCTTCCGCGTCATGGTGCCGCCCACGGGCAATGAGTTCATCGCGATGCTCAAGAACACATCGGTGGCCTTCGCGATAGCGGTGGTCGAGCTCACAAATGCAGCGAAGATACAATCCGCCCGCAACTTCAAGGTCATGGAGCTCTATTGCGTCGCTGCATTCTGGTACCTGGTAGTCGTCACCGTCTTTAGCTTCCTCCAGGCCGAGGTGGAGCGACTGCTGGCCGCGGGAGAACGGGATCAGCCGGAGACGCTCTTCTCTCGGGCAATCTCTGTCGTTGGAGGCCGCCGAGGTGTTTGAGAAGCGCTCGCTGGTGGCCCTAGAATAGAGACGTCATGCCCAACTCTTCGATGGTGCAGTGCGTGGACGTGCACAAGCGGTTTGGCCAGCTCCAAGTGCTGCGTGGAGTGGACCTTGAGATCCGTCAAGGAGAGGTGGTCGTTCTCATCGGGGCCAGCGGGTCCGGCAAGACGACACTTCTTCGCTGCATCAACCATCTGGAGCGCCTGGACTCCGGCCGCATCTACGTCGACGGCGAGCTGGTCGGCTATAGAGAGGTGAATGGTCGCCTGCGCGAGGACCATGAGAAGGAAGTGGCGCGCAAGCGCTCGGCCATCGGCATGGTCTTCCAGCGCTTCAACCTGTTTCCGCACCTGACGGCCCTGGGCAATGTCACGGAGGCTCCGGTGCTAGTGAAGAAGGTGCCTCGGAGGGAGGCGGCGACACGGGGGCGAGAACTGTTGGCCAAGGTTGGGTTGGCAGACAAGACCCACGAGCACCCGTCGCGCCTGTCCGGCGGGCAACAGCAGCGGGTGGCGATTGCCAGGGCGCTCGCAATGGAACCCAAGCTCATGCTCTTCGACGAGCCCACATCGGCGCTGGACCCCGAGCTGGTGGGAGAAGTGTTGGGCGTGATGCAGTCCCTTGCCCAGGAGGGAATGACGATGATCGTCGTCACGCACGAGATGGGCTTCGCCCGCGAGGTGGCCGACCGCGTCGTGTTCATGGACGGGGGGCTCGTGGTGGAAGAGGGATCGCCGGAAGAGATGTACCGCAACCCGCGGCACGAGCGCACCCAGGCGTTCTTGAGCAAGATTCTCTGACCGCGGCGCGCGCCGCCGCCCGCGGGATGTTCGTCTGCTAGGGGGTCGCTGCCGCCAAGCTAAGCTCCTCACCCACCGCGCCGAGCGCCCCGTCCATCGCCTCCAAAACCAGATCGATCTCTTCCGACGTGATAATCAGCGGAGGCATGACTTGCAGTATCGACATGTCGAAGTCCGCGAACAGGGCGAGGACCCCTCGCTCACCCAGCGCCTTGGTCATCGCCGGCCCGCAGCGCTCATCCGCCATCAGCAGGGCGATCATGAGCCCCTTTTGACGAAAGCCCACCAACACCTCAGGGTGCGCTTCCCGCAGTTGTGACAGGCCCGACGCAAAGCGCTCGCCCATGGCATTGACGTGCGCCAGGAACTCCGGCTTGGAGACCTCGTTCAGCATGGCCAGGCAGACGGTGCAGCCCAACTCCGAGCCGCCGCAGGTGGAGAGGTGCGCGAATGGATCGGCGTCGAAGAATGATTGGAGGAACGGGCGGTAGCAGGTCGCGGCCATGGGGTAGATCCCACCGGTCATCCCCTTGCCCAGCACCATCATATCCGGAACCACGCCCCACTCCTCAATCGCCCAGAGACGCCCTGTGCGTGACAGGCCGGCTTGCACCTCATCGAGGATCATGACAGCTCCCACGCGATCGCAGATCTCGCGGACGCGCGGGTAGTAGTCGTCGGGCGGGAAGACGAAGCCGGCGGTTGCCGGGATCGTCTCCATGATCACGGCCGCAGTATCGCCGTCCACGGCGGCCTCGAGCGCGTCCGCGTCGCCGAACGGAACGCGCCTGAAGCCCGGCGCCAGTGGCCCGAACTTCTCTGAGAAGCCCTCGGTGGCGGCAACAGCCAAGCCGGTGTGGCCGTGGTATCCTTTGATGGCGGAAATGACCCCTGTCTTCTTCGTGTGACCCCGGGCGAGCTTCAGTGCGACATCGACAGCCTCACTGCCGCTGGAGGAGAGGATGGAGTACTGGATATCGCCCGGCATGAGCTCGGCCAGGCGACGGGCAAGCTTGGCACGCGCCGCGCTCATCAGGATGTGATCGCCTATGTCCACGCTGCCGAGCGCATCGCGGAGGACCTCGACCAGTTGCGGCGGACAATGCCCAAGGTTGAAGACGCCGCCGCTGGACCGGAGGTTGATGAGACAGCGGCTGCCGTCCAGGTCCCAGATGCGCGATCCCTCCCTTCGGCCCGGCACGAAGTCGAAGCCCAGCGCTCGATACGCCTGCACTTTCTGAGGCGACATGTACGTCGCGAAGTCCTCAATCGCCTGCTCTTTGCCGTACTCAGGTTCCTCCATGGCTATGCCCTCCTCGCGAGGCAGTATATCCCCAGACCGCGCTGTTGGGAACGAGTGGAACGAGATGGGCCTGACAGGCGCCGACCTGTCGCGTCGCGTCCGTGCTATCATTGCGAACCGTGGACACATCCAGCCACGGCCCTCCCCAGGCCGACGCCGCCATCGACACGTGGTTCCGCCACATCGAGCACCTTGCCCGGATCATCGGTCCTCGCGGCTCAACGACGGCTGCAGAGGCGCAGGCGGCGGAGTACGCGCGCGACACGTTCCTGAAAGCGGGTCTCCAGCCACAGGTGGAAACGTTCCGGAGCGCCATCTCAGCTTGGCGGCTCTTCTCGTTCGCTTGTGCCTTGGCGCTGCTGGCGTTCGCCGTCTACCCGCTGGCAGGTCGGGTGAGCGCGGTTGTGGCACTGGCTGTTTGTGCAGTCGCAGTGTCCGCCGCCGCGCGGGAGATCCACCTTCGGGACAACCCGCTTCGGCTTCTGCTGCCGAAACGAGAGAGCGCGAACGTGTGGACCATCGTACCCGCCGCGGCCGAGGCGCGAAGGCGCGTGGTCGTGATCGGGCATCTGGACACGCACCGCACGCCTCTGCTCTTCCGGTCGCGGGGCTGGCAGCGTCTGATGCACGTCCTGGTGCCCGCCGGGTTCGCGGCCATGGTAGGTCTGGTAGTGCTCTTCGCCGTTGGGGTGTTCCTCCAAACGCGGATGATCTACGTGATCTCGCTCGCGCCCGCGGTAGTAGTGATTCCGCTCCTGCTGTTCACTCTCCAGGCCGACCTCACACCGTACACGGCCGGCGCGAACGACAACGCCACCGGCGCGGCGCTCCTGCTGACGCTGGCCGAGACCCTCCCGGGGGAGGCTCTATCGCACACCGAAGTCTGGCTGGTGGCCACGGGCTGCGAGGAGGTCGGCTGCTACGGCGCGGCGGCGTTCTATCGCGCCCATCGGGAGGAACTCGCGGATGCGGCCGTGCTCGTAGTGGACAGCATCGGGGGAGCGGGCAGCGGCCCCTGCTACCTCCGGTCAGAGGGGATGGTTCTCCCACACGAATACGACCCCGACCTGCTGTCACTCGCCGACGCAATTGCGACCGAACAGCCCGAGCTGGGAGCCTACGGCCGCCGCATGACGGAAGCATATACGGAGGGGCTGCCGGCGCTGCAGGCCGGGCTTCACACACTCACCCTCTGCGGCTTCACACCGGACGGCGAACTGCCCAACTGGCACCAGCTCACCGACACGGTGGAGAACATCGACCGCAAGGCCCTGGCGAGCAACTACGCGTTCATCAAGGAGCTGCTGCTGCGAATCGACGCCGGGTGAGCGCGGCCGGAGACACGATGACAGTCCGCCGAACGCCGGCTGGGCCTCATTAAGCCGGCTCGTCAAGGATACCGGCCTCTCGAGCCCACGCGTCAATCAGGTGGCGGAACCTCTCGATGTCCTGCTCCGTCCCCCACACGTTGGCGCCGCCCACGTCACGCTCCATCTCCAGCAGAAGGGTCGCGCCGGCCCAGGCTAGGAACGGAACATAGTCGGGCAGCGGCCCGGCAAGCTCCTCGTAGCCGGACCGCCAGGCACGCATCACTAGCTTCCTGGCGAGGTTGAGAACTGGGCGCAGCGGTCCCGGCGGAACGGGCGCGGCGAGGAGCGTGACCACAGTCCGGGCCAGGTCGGCGCGACGGTCACCGGCGGCGGCCCCCGCCCAATCCACGATGCCGGTGACGGCGACGCCATCGGTGATCAGGTTGAGCGGATGGAAGTCCATGTGGATGAGCGAGTCCGTTGAGGGCTGAAGTGAAAGCACGTGAGCGGCAAGGGCCGCGTGCCGGCCGCCCACGCGTGACGCCCAATCGTTCGGCGCCTGTTCCAAGAACTCGGCCGGCGGCGCCACGGCGTGCAGCCGGGCCTGCGTTTGTCCGAACAGACGCCCCAGGCGCCACATCGACCATGGGCGCTTCTCGATGAGCGACAGAAGGGGCATGCCAGGGCACCAGGACAGGACCATCGCCGGCAGGCCCTGAACCTCGCCCACGGTTTCTACCCGGGGCGCGGGGAGCCCGGCCCTCCCACAGGCCTCCAGGGCAATCCGCTCGCGCCAGGCGACCTCTCGCCGGGCGTCGTCCGAGAGACCCGGCAGTTGAAACACCCGGAGGGAATGCTGACGACCGTCCTGTGTCGAGAACATCCAGAGCAGCGTTTCCCAGCCGCCGACCACTCGCTCCGGTTCGGACGCACCGGCGTAGCCCAACTCCGACAGCGCTCGGCTGGGATCAATCTGCGCCTCGATTCTATCGCTGTCCATTGTGTACCCCGTCGCTGGATGGTATCACAACCACACCTGAACGCGGGGGCGCGAGGCCCCGGGCGCCGTTCTTTGCGGCGTCAGGTGGCGTGCTATAATCGCGCTAGTTTCCCCACGCCTTTCGAACAGGAGGTTCACGATGGCAGATTTTCAGGACATCATCTACGAAAAACACCACCGCGTCCGAGGCGCAGCCTGGATCACGATCAACCGCCCAAAGGCGATGAACTCGTTCACCGGCGACACTCTGGCCGAGATGCGTCAGGCGATCGAGGACGCCTGCGGTGACCCGGAAGTGGGCGTCATCGTCATCACGGGCGCCGGTGACCGCGCCTTCTGTGCGGGGGGAGACGTGCGCTGGCTCCAGTCGGTACAGAAGGAAGGAGCCGAATCGGCCGCCCCCATGGACCCGCACGCCGGAATCGAGGAGTGCTTCAAACCGATCATCGCCAGGGTGAACGGGCACACCGTCGGCGGTGGCAACCACCTGGCCTACTTCACCGACTTCACCATCGCGTGCCAGGAACATGCCACCTTCGCGCAGGTCGGCCCGCGCGTCGGCAGCCCGGCGGCAGGCCACCAGGTCGCGTACCTCATCCACGTCGTCGGCGCGAAGAAGGCGAAGGAGATGTGGATGCTCTGTCACCGATACACCGCGCAGGAAGCGCTTGAGATGGGTCTGATCAACGCCGCCGTGCCGTGCGATCAACTGGACGCGGAAGTGGACCGTTGGTGCACGGAGCTCCTACAGAAGAGCCCAAGCTGTCTCAAGATCGTCAAAGCTTCCTTTCGCACCGTGTATGAGCCGTTGCGCAAGGAGTCCGACCGCGATTGGGTCAAGGAGCTCGCCCCCGACTTCTACAAGAGCGGGGAGGCCGACGAGGGTAAGAACGCGTTCCTGGAGCGGCGCGAGCCCGACTTCTCTCGCTTCTCGCGGTAGGGCGCTCATCAACCGCCCAGCACGTCCATAGGGACCGGCCCAGGGTCGGCCCTGACCGACTTGCGGCGGATGGTGGGGTCTACTCCAGGACGATGTCGCCGCTCTTGCCGCCCCGTTTGCGTGCCAGCCGTACCGCCTCGACGCGCATGCCGCGGTCCACCGCCTTGCACATGTCGTAGACGGTGAGGCCAGCCACAGATACTGCTGTCATCGCCTCCATCTCGACGCCGGTCTTGCCGGTCGTGCGCACGGTGGCGCGTATCTGGAGGGCGCTCTCGCTCTCGTCCGGCGTGATCTCCACGTCGATGTCGGTGAGCAGGAGCGGGTGGCAGAGTGGGATCAGCTCGTGGGTACGCTTGGCGGCCATCACGCCGGCCAGCCGGGCCACGGCGATGACGTCGCCTTTCGGCACTCCGCCCGATTGGATGAGCGCGAGCGTCTCCGCCCGCATGCGAACCATGCCGAGCGCCACCGCCTCGCGCGCGGTATCCGGCTTGGCCGAGACGTCAACCATGCGCGCGCGGCCGGCGTCATCAACGTGCGACAGGCGGTCGGTCATGGGAGTATGATACACGACTGGGCCGCCGGTGCCTGCCTCCAGGCCAAGCAGCAAGACGAGCGATCATGACGTCACGCCCGACGACGAGCACTCAGGCTCCGGGTTGGGGCACCGGCACGTCCGTCCCTGCCGACTTCTGCAGCTCGGCCGCGTGCTCCAGATCGTGCCGGCTCATCTCCTTGAGGTACTCGCCGAACGGTCCCCGGCCCTGCGGCCACCCGGCTATCTCGGTCTCGACGGAGAGGTGCTCTTCTTTGAGCTGCCCCATCAGCCCGAGGATGCGTTCGCGCACCGCGGTCATCTCGTCGATGAGCTCCTCGACCGGTGCATCCTGCCGCTCCGCCACGCGCTCGTCGTTCGTCGCCTCGACATCGAAGGACGGTGCGGGGCGACCCGTGGCAACGAAGCTCTCTAGGTGCGCGATGCGCACAGCGTAGCCGCTGGCGAGGTGGGCGAGCAGGTCCTTGTTGGTCCAGCCTCGGTTGGGACTCGGCTCGGACCACCTGTCCGGCTCGACGGCCCGCGCGAGCTGCACCAGGTAGTCGGTAACGCGCTGCCAGCTCTCGGCGGCGGGCTCAAGCTGCGGTAGCACTGCGGTGTCCTCTCATGGCTCCACCTCGAACTCCTGGTCCGTCAGCCGCGACAGGTCGTCGCTCAGACGGAAGACACCCCGAAAGCGGTGCCCGGCGAGAAGGTGCGGCACCCAGATCTCATCATCCGGCCACATCCGGTCGTAGGGCAGGGCGTCCTCGGGGAACCACTGCAGGCGGCCTTCATCGCTCTCGCTCAGATCCCCATCGAAGCGCCCGCTGGAGAACACGTGGACAACGTACGACGGTTCCACCGCGTCTCCGAAGTAGAACGTCAGCGTGCCGTGCCCCATCAGATCGTGCACCGTCAGCCCGGTCTCCTCCCGTACCTCGCGCACCATCGCCTCGGCGGGGGATTCGCCGTCTCGGATCTTCCCGCCGGGGCCGTTCCAACGGCCGGCTCCAAAGCGCCCCTCCGCCTTGAGCTGCAGCAGGACACGGCCTCGATCGCGGATGTAGCAGAGAGTGCCGGTGGGAGGCATCTTGGATTCAGGATACAGCATGAGCTGATACGGGCTCGCCCAGGTCATGGCACCAGCCGTGACGCCGGATCCAAGCGACAGGGCAGGCCGTGGGTGTTCCAGTGTCCCGTGCCCTTGTTCCGGCAGCCAGCACTCATTGGCAGGATTTCTGGCAAGGCTTGGAGTCAGCGGACGCCTATGACGCTGTGAACGTGCTTCGGCAGGAGCCCAGGCTCCACGACAAGGCGCGGAAGGTCGCGCGCCATCTGCAATAGCTTTGGTGAGAGAATCTCTCATGGCTCCGGTAGAGGTTCCCTGGCAGCTCAGCCGTAAGAAAGGCCAGCGCGCCGTGACAAGAGATTCCACAACTCACCCACCAACGGGAATCAAGTAACCACCAGTGCATGATCTTGACCAATCCGCAGGCGTGTGCTAGCGTTAGTGGCCGTATGGCGACAAGATATTCTGTCTACGTCGACGAATCGGGCGACGAAGGGATCGGCACGGGCAGCGAGTGGTTCCTCTTGGCGGGAGTGGTGCTAACAGAGCAGGAAGGCGCGGCGCTCGGGAAGGCTCTTACGGAGTTGAAGACTCGTCGTCGTCGCCCTGCTGAGCACGTTCTACATTGGAACAAGGAGAAGCCGCCTGCGAAGGAGGAATTGGCGGCAGTGCTTGCGCGGGAGCGATTTAGGATGGCTTCTTCGATCTGGCATTGCTACGACCCCAGCATAACCACCGTATGGCGTCCGAACCTGCTCTACTACGCTGCTGCGCTCGACTTGGCCGTGAATGTCACAGAGTTGATGAGGGCGATGGAGGGCGACGGTTTCACGCTTACGTTCTTCTTTGAGGAGGCCGGAGGAGGAGTGCGCGCTGAGGTACTAGATTTCCTGTTGCGCCATTCACAGATTCCAGCTGAGGTGCTGGAGGAAGTCGATACCGCGAAGAAGCAGGAGAGACTCCTGCTCCAGGCGGCGGACGCTGTAGGGGGAGCTCTCTACAACGCGTGCCCTCGGCGTAGGGGAGAGGTCACCCAGACATATGCTCGCTACTTGCGAAATCACACGTCATGGGGAAGCGCGCTGCCTGATCTCGCGTTTGCGGCTCACCCGCCCGGCAGACGAGCAATGCTTGCTGCCGTCGTCGACGCGCTCGGTCTGTAATGAAAGACCGGTTCTCGGCGGTATCCTGCCATCCAGAGTGGACAGCTCCGTGAAGCCGTTTCCGGCTACCGACCGTGCTCCGAGAACCGGTCTAACTGATTAGCTGATTACCTACTTGTAGGGTACCATTCCGCCGGCCTTTTGTCAAGCCCGGATTGGCAAATATTATAGGAAATTCTCCCACATGTCAAGCCCTGCAGCCCCTATCTTCTCGTTCTAATGTATCGTCACCCATCGCACGTTTCTGAACGACAGCCACCTATCCGAAACCCTAAATGGCATTCCGGGCGGGCGATCTGGCCGGCCAATACTCGCGTTCCCGCGCCGCTATCCGCCGATCTGGGACATGCTGCGGGAGGCCCGCTGGAAGCCGGGGTCGTTGATGTAGTGCTTCATCTGTTTTCGCCAGACGGCCGATCTGATCAGGCGCTCCAGATCCTCGTCGCTCGCGCCGGCGCGCAGCGGGCCGCGGAAGTCGGTCTCCCAGGTGGCGAAGAGGCAGGTGCGGAACTGGCCGTCCGCCGTCAGCCGTATCCGGTCGCAGGTCTCGCAGAACGGCTGGCTAACCGGGTTGATGAAGCCTACCTCCCCCTTGCCGTCGGCAAATGCGAAGCGCTGGGCGGTGGCGACGCGCTCGTTTTGGACGCGAACGAGCGGATAGCGCGATTCGATGATCGCTCGGATCTCATCGCCCGTGAGCACGTCGTCGCGGTCCCACTCACCGTCGGCATCGAGGGGCATGAACTCAATCCAGCGCACCACGTAGGGCTTATGGCGCGCCAGCTCGGCGAGCGCGAGTATGTCCTCCTCGCTGAAGCCACGGATGGCTACGGCGTTCAGCTTGATCGGGCGCAGGCTGGGGTACTTCTCGCACTCCTCCAGCCCCGCCAGCACCCGCGGCAGCGCGTCGCGGCGCGTGATGTGAGCGAACTTCTCCCGCACCGGCGTGTCCAGGCTGACGTTGATGCGGTCCAGTCCCGCCTCGACGAGCTCCCTGCACATCTCCTTCAGGCTGTAGCCGTTGGTCGTCATGCTGAGGCTTCTTAGGCCCGGGATGCCGGACAGCTTCCGGATCAACACCGGGAGATCGAGGCGGACGAGAGGCTCGCCTCCGGTCAGCCGTACCTCCTCAACGCCGATCCTGATGAACGCTCTAACCAGCCGTTCGATCTCCTCGTAGTGGAGAATGTCGTCCCGTCTGAGCCAGGCGAGCCCCCCCTCCGGCATGCAGTACTGACACCGGAAGTTGCAGCGGTCGGTGACCGAGACACGCAGGTTCCTAGTCCGCCGGCCGAAGCCATCAACGAGGGGCCCGGTACCCCAGTTCGCGGGTTCGCCCTCTCCATCGACGACGGTCGGTCCCCGACCGCCCTCCGATGTTGCCGGCATCAGGAGATCGTGGGTGGCGAGAGTCGTCTCACGCCTCACGGAGCCAGTTCTCCAGAATCGTGCACGCCTTGCGGGCAGCCTCGCCTCGGTGGCTGACCTCGTTCTTGACGTCCGCCGGCAACTCCGCCATCGTCAGCCCGCGCTCCGGCAGCAGAAAGATCGGATCGTACCCAAAGCCGTCCTCACCGCGGGGCGCTACTGTGACCTCCCCCTCGACCGTCCCCTCCGCCGTCTCGACCCGCCCATCGGGGTCGGAGACAGCAATCAGGCACCGAAAGCGGGCACCGCGTCGCCCGGCCGGCACTTCGGCCAACTCACGAAGAAGCGTCTGAACACGCTCCTTGTCCGTTCGGTTAGGTCCTGCGTACCTGGCCGACGTCACCCCCGGCCGTCCGTCAAGGGCGTCTACCTCAAGGCCGGAGTCATCGGCCAGCGCCACCAGGCCTGCGGCTTTCGCATATTCCACTGCTTTTATTCTTGCATTCTCTGCATAAGTCTGTCCAGTCTCCTCGACCTGGACGCTCACGCCCACGTCCGCCGGCGTTACGATCTCCCAGCCGCAGCCATCGAGAAGCTGCCGGAACTCAGCGGCTTTTCCGGCGTTGTTCGTAGCAAGAAGCAGGCGCGGCATAACTGGTTGAGTCTACAACGTCGGAAGGGGTCTTCGCGAACCTCCTTGCGCCTGGCCGGCGCAACGGCTCACGTCTGCGCGCTCGATTCGGCCCGCAGCAAACCGAGCACCATCTCGTGCCCATCCACCGTCTGCTGCGAGCGATGCGACTCGGCCGGCGGTTCCTCCCGACGCAACTCCAGCGACAGCGTTTCGCCCTTCACGTATCCGGCGTGAGTATCGAGGACGCGGCGCAGATCATCATCGCCCTGCCAGTAGGTGACGATTCGGTCCGCGATTTCGAAGCCTGCCTCGCGGCGCAAGTTCTGGATGCGGTGGACCAGCTCACGCGCCAGACCTTCGTCCCGGAGGTCCGGAGACAGCTCCGTGTCCACGACCACCACGTAACCACCTTCCTGGGCCGACGCGAATCCCTCGCGCTCCGCCGTAGACACGAGTAGCTCCTCCGGTTCCAGGTGATGTCCGGCGACCTCCACGGTCCGGCCCTGGGCGACGGACGCCGCAACCGCGGACGGCTCCAGCCCGGCCAGCGCCTGCCTGATCCCGCCGACGGCCGCGCCGTACTTCGGTCCCAAGAGCGGCAGATTCGGCCGCACCTCATAGCTCAGAAAGTCCGATTCGTCATCGATGGGGACCAGCTGCCGCACGTTCAGCTCGTCCAGGAGCTGCGGCTCGATCTGGCGCAGCGCGTCCGTCTCGGATTGCGAGCGCACCTTCACGAACACGCGCGGGAGCGGTTGGCGGACCTTGATGCCCGCCTTGCTCCTAGCCGACCGGCCGAGCGACGCAAGTCGCATGGCCAGCCGCACTTCTTCGTTCAGTACGTCGTCCACGAGCGAAGCGTCCGCTCTAGGCCAGTCGCACAGGTGCACGGAGGGCGGCGCCCCACCGTCGTTGGAGCGCACCAGGTTCTGGTACAGCTCCTCGGCAAGAAAGGGCGCAAGCGGCGCCAGCAGCTTGGCGAGCGTCACCAGGCACCCGTACAGCGTCCGGTAGGCGGACTGCTTGTCCGCATCGTCCTCGGACTTCCAGAAACGGCGGCGGCTGCGGCGCACGTACCAGTTCGAGAGGTCCTCAACGAAGACCTCTATGCGCCGCGTCGGCGTCATCGTGTCGTAGCCGTCCAGCGCGGTCGTCACATCGGCGATGAGCTGGTGCAACTCAGAGACGAGCCACCTGTCGAGATCGCTCTGCCCTGCCCGCACATCAGCTGGGCCGGAAGCACCAGTACCGCTGTCGGGGTTCCATCCGTCGATGTTGGCGTAGGTCACGAAGAACGCGTAGGTGTTCCAGAGCGTGAGGAACAGACCGCGGCGAACGCCGTCCGTCGCGCCGTAGCTGAAGTTCAGATGGTTCGCCGGATTGTGCCGCAGGAAGAGCCAGCGCATTGCATCCACGCCGGCCCGCTCGGCCGCATCATCGAACCAGATCGCGTTGCCGCTGCTCTTGTGCATCTCCTCCCCGTGCTCGTCGCGCACCTGACCGTGACCCAGGACGGTCCGGAACGGCTCTCGCCGCTCCAGCACGGTGCTCATGGCCAGCAGTGCGTAGAACCAGTTGCGGAACTGGCCCGGAAAGCTCTCCGTGATGAAGTCGGCCGGAAACCACTGCTGCCAGTATCCCGGGTCCTTGTCGTAGTGCAGGGTGGAGAAGGAGACGATGCCCGCGTCCAACCAAGGGTTGCCTACGTCAGTGATGCGCGAGACCGCCCGGCCGCACTCTGAGCACCGGATCTTGACGGCGTCGATCCAGGGCCGGTGCGGGGAGTGCCCATCGAACTGCTCCCAGCCCTCCGAGGCCTTTTCCCGCAGCTCCTGGCGGCCACCGATGATCTCCACGTGGCCGCACTCGCACGGGTAGATGGGCAGCGCCAGCCCGTAGTACCGCTTCTTGGAGATCATCCAGCTCGACATGTTGCGCAGCCAGTCGAGCTCGCGGGCCAGCCCGAACTCAGGGATCCAGCGGATCTTCTCGGTCACTTCCATGATCTGGTAGCGGAGCTCATCCATGGAGATGAACCATTCGTCTACGAGCCGGAATACCAACTCACTGTCGCAGCGCCAGCAGACGGGGTAGCGGTGGCTGTAGTCCTCCACGCGGTAGAGCAGCCCCTTCTCCTGCAACGCGTCGAAGACGGCCTGGCCTACATCGTTGGCGAAGCGCCCCTCGAGGAAACCGTAGCCCTCGACGTAGTTGCCAAAGTCGTCAATAGGGGCGATGACGGCGAGGCCGAACGGCTCGCTCAACGCGAAGTCCTCCTGGCCGCAGCCCGGCGCTATGTGGACCACGCCGGTGCCCTCTTCTTCGCTCACGTCCTCCCACTCGATCACGCGATGGGCCACGCCCTGTTGAGCGGGTAGTTCATCGAACGGCCCGCGATACGTCAGGCCGACTAGGTCCCGGCCGAGCGTCTCCTGCTCGATTGTGTGATCGCCCCCGAGCACGCGTACCGCCGCCTTTGCCAGCCAGAGGATGTCATCTCCCTGGCGGACGCGGACATAGGGTCGGTCCGGATGAACGGCTGCGGCGACGTTGGCGGCGAGCGTCCAGGGCGTTGTCGTCCAGACGAGCAGCGACTCGCCGGGCTTTTCGGTCAAGGGGAACTTGAGGTAGACGCTGGGGTGAGTGAGCTCCCGGTAGCCCTCCGTGACGATCTCCATGTTGGACAGGCCCGTGGCACACCGAGGGCACCAGGGCATGACGTCGTGGCCCTGGTAGAGCCAGCCCCGCTCGTGGCAGGTCTTGAGGAAGCGCCAGATGGCGTAGTTGTTCTCGTCGGAGTTCGTGTAGTAGGAGTGGTCCCAGTCCATCCAATAGCCCAGGCGCAGCGACTGCTCCGTGATCCTGTCGGCGAAGCGTTGTACCCGCTCCTTGCAGGCCTCCACGAAACGGCCGACGCCGTAGGCTTCAATGTCATGCTTCGAGCCGAATCCCAGCTCCCGCTCTACCTCCACCTCGATCCAGAGACCCTGGCAGTCGTAGCCGTTCTGGTAGCGCTGCCGAAAGCCCTCCATCGTCTTGTGGCGCTGGAAGGCATCCTTGTACGTGCGGCCCCAGGCGTGGTGCACCCCCATCGGGTTGTTGGCGGTGATCGGGCCGTCGATGAACGACCAGCGCTGAGACGCCCCCTCGTTCCGGGCGAGATACCGCCGCAGGATGCCGTTCTCTCCCCACCAGCGCAGCCGGTCGCGCTCCAGGGCGGGGAAGTCGGGCTTCGGGTCCACTGGCCTAAACACTACTGCTCTCCATCACGTTCTTCTCCAGATCAAAACGCCCGTCCCCAACACTAGGGACGGGCCGATGTACCCGCGGTACCACCCTATTTCCCCCCGCCGAAAGCGGAGGGCACTCACCAGGGCACGCCTCCACCATCTGCGGATTGATGCCCCTGCCCCTGATAACGGTGGGCGCTCCGGCCGAGCCTACTGTCCCCCGTCCGAGGCGGGAGGGTTCGGTCGGCGGCTCAGGAGGGATCTTCCACCGGCGATGCCGCGCCCGCTCTCACCGTCGTCGGGCTCGCTGAGCGGCTCCTTCCGGCATACTCGTCTCCGTCGCAGCCGGTACATTGCATTGTAGAGAGGGCACAGGAGTCGCGTCAAGGCAAGGATGAGAAGTCCCGACAAGGGGCAGGGACCGGCGAAGATACGCCGCTGACGCGCGGCCGGCTGCTAGGTCGAATACGCTTGGGGCAGGCTCAACGCAACGAGCCCTTGACAGCCTCTTGCGCC
The DNA here is from genome assembly GCA_964406605.1 of uncultured Dehalococcoidia bacterium. Lineage (GTDB taxonomy): Bacteria > Chloroflexota > Dehalococcoidia > DSTF01 > RBG-16-68-14 > CAYOSF01. The sequence continues at coordinate 277,932 of CAYOSF010000002.1, forward strand.
GGATCTGTTCCGAAGGGCGTTGCGCTTGCCCACGTGGAGAAGACCGCCTTCTCGGTTGTAGGGCTGACGGCCCGTTGCTATACTGTCGCCTGGTCTGAGGCTATGGTGGCAGCGTAGCTCAGCGGCAGAGCAGTCGGCTCATAATCGACGGGTCGGAGGTTCGAATCCTCTCGCTGCCACCACTCCACAAGATGCGTCCGTCGCGCGGCCGGCTTCACCGAGGACTGGAGCGCCAATGGCCGCCTCTCGCCGCGGCAAGTGGCGCATGTATCGGGGCCGGTTGGCGCGACACTACCACACAGTAGGGCGCAAGTTGTTGACAGCTTACACTCCGAGCAGTACGATCCCACCCAAACCCGGCCCGCTACGGTCGCCTGTCGGCTCTTACCCCGCGTCGAAGACTGGAGTCACCGAGTGCTGAACTGCCTCGCCTCTCGACGGCTCGCGCTGGTTCTCTTAGTGGTGGTCGCGCTGCTCCTGGGGTTCCACGCAGCCGGCAATCCCGCCGCTGCCCCCATTCTGCCAGTGATCGACCAGCCCATCATCGCGACGTTCTACACGGGCGAGCTGACACTGACCGGCACCGGCTTCGGAGACGCTCCGGTCTCAAGCGCTGTTCGATTCGAATACGGGGGACGCTTCTCGATCCTCCCCGGCGATTCGCCGCGCGTCCAGGTCTGGAAGGACGATATAGTGAAGCTCTCGCTGCCGCCCGAGGTCCTGAGCGGGCAGGTCGCGGTAATGGTCGGTGACATAACAAGCGAGCCGGCGGACCTGCTCGTGTACTCATATGCCGCGGTGGAGATTCCGAGTGCTGTTGGCACCCAGGACGCCCCGCTTGCCGTAGCCGTAGCCCCTGGCGGAACGCTCTGGATCAATCAGGAGTTCCATCTTGAGCTCAAGGCGCTTTCACCTGATGTCCCGCCTGCATACACCGCGCGGGCGATTCCTCAGGCGGAAGGCGCTGGTGTCTTTGCGTCCACGCTGTTCGGCTTTGATCATCGTTCGAGAACAACCAATCTAGGCGAGGACATCGCCGTGGGGGCGGACGGCAGGGTCTGGTTCACTCAGGGAGGAGCGAACTTCTACCCTGAGGACGGCGCCTACCTCAACACCAGCCGTATCGTTGGCTACGACCCGATCACCGATGCCTTCGAATGCTACAACGCCCCTGTCGACAACACGGCGGTCACCGGTGTCCTCGTGGACGAACAGCGGAATATGATCTGGTACTCAGAAGGAAACGTCGAGCACGGAAATGCCATCGCGGGATTTGTGCCCGACGGTGCGCTATCCAACTGCTTCTTCGACCCCTACGGCACGGAGCCTCGAGACTCGGTTTGCACGGATGGTCCGGCAGACTCTTGTCACTGGCGATTCTCTCTGCCCAATGCCAGCAGCTATCCGGCGCACCTGGCGCTGGACGATGATGGAAACATCTGGTTCACAGAGAGTTTCGGGAACAGAATCGGCAGACTGACGCCGGAGACAGGTGAGATCATCGAACTCCCCCTCCCAGCGCCGGTCGTTCGAGAAGGTCCTGGCCAGCTTGTTGGGTCCGGAGGCCCCTGGGAACTTGCATTCGACGACAGCGGCGACCTATGGGTGAGCGAGTACTTCGATGCGACCATCCTGCGCGTTAGACCGTCCCTTATGGGCAGCTCGGATTGCCAACGGCTGGACGCACAAGGCGACAACCCGTGTATTGAGGAGGTGCTGGTCGCCTCCGATGGAACCGACGACGTCAGCATACACACGGTATCTGTTGGCGCCGACGGGCTGATCTGGTTCGGCATGGAACGGGACCTTGATGACGACCGGCTGTCCGACACTGCCGCCCTTGGATTCGTGTCCCAGGCCCACGGCGGGGCTGTCACCTTCCTACCGAGCATCGACGGCGTGCGCTGGATCGCGGGTGTAGTTCAGGACCGCGCAAGCCGGGACGTGTGGTTCGCCCAGTTCTCGGATCACCGCATCGGCCGGCTGCGCCAGCTCGGTGCAGGGGACGCGGACGGTGACGGCGTGCTGGACAGCGCGGACAACTGTGTGGTGGTTCCCAACCCCGATCAGGAAGAGGTGAGGCCCGGCGGGCCGGGCACCGCCTGCGCCGATTCCGACACGGACGGAGACGGATGCGCCGACTCGGAGGAGCTGGGGGCCAGCCCCCGTCTGGGCGGTCGGCGCGATCCGGACAACCCGTGGGACTACTTCAACCCGACGCGAGACGGCACGAACCGCATCGATGACGTCATCGCCGTCCTAGACCACTACTTCGCGAGAGAGGGCGAGCCCGCCTACGACCCCATATACGACCGTAGCTACCTTGGGCCAAACTACTGGAATCTCGGTGCCCCCGACGGGCAGATCCGAATCGACGATATCCTCTACATCGCCAAGCAGTTCTTCCATGACTGCCAGGGATAGCCAGGCCCTATGGCCACGCGCGCTGTCCGCCGGCACCGCCGTGTTCCGCGAAGGAACGGCCTGTGATATACTCTCGCCAACATAAGAGACAAATTTCACAAATGGGAGGGGCTCCGTGCTGGAGCAGTTCGGTCGTGCCGGTTTCCTGCTCGTCTTTGCTCTCGCGTTCCCCATCATCCCCATCGTCGCGTCAGCGCTGTTCGGCGCTCTGAAGGTCCGTCCCAAGCGGCCCGACCCCATCAAGTCAGCAACGTATGAGTGTGGCGTTGAATCCGTTGGCAACGCCTGGGGTCAGTTCAACGCCCGCTACTACGTCTACGCCCTCATCTTCGTCGTCTTCGACGTCGAGGTGGTCTTCCTCTACCCCTGGGCCGTTGCCTTCCCTCAGGTGGGCATTGCCGGCTTCGTGGCCGGAGCCCTGTTCCTTCTCATCCTGGTCATCGGTTTCGTCTACGACTGGGCGAAGAAGGCCTTGGAGTGGACCTGATGGGGGAAGCGCTCACCGTCGTTTCCGGTCCTAACCTCGCGGAACGCATCAACGCTGCCGTCCGGGACGCAATCGAAGAGGTTGCGGAAGGCTGGGTGCGCGTACGATCGGACAACCTAGTCGACGTGTCCCGTTTCCTTCACGACGATCGAGATCTGGACGCACGCTACCTAAGCAGCATAAGCGGGCTCGATAGATACGATTGCTTCGAGGTCGTGTACCACCTCACGTCTCTCTCTCTCAACCACCAGTTGGTGATCAAGGTTCGGACCGGCCACGACGAGCCCGAGGTGCCCTCCGTCGCGTCGGTGTGGCACGGCGCTCATCTCCAGGAGCGTGAGGTGTACGACCTGCTGGGCGTACGCTTCAGCGGGCACCCGAATCTGAAGCGACTCCTGCTTTGGGAGGGCTTCGCGGGTCACCCGCTGCGCAAGGACTTCATGTCCCTGCCTGGAGGGTTGAAGCCCGGCCTCAAGCGCTTCCCAAAGGAAGACCCTGAGCAATGGGGAGGCGAGTTCCGTGGCGGTTAAGACGGAACCGGTCGTCGTCAACTTCGGGCCGCAGCACCCCTCGACGCACGGCGTCTTTCGCATGAGAGTCACACTCGACGGCGAGCGCGTTGCCGATGTCGAAATGATCGTCGGCTACCTGCACCGCGGCATGGAGAAGCTCGCCGAGGAGCGGACGTGGACGCAGAACATCCCCTTCACCGACCGGATGGATTATCTATCGGCGATGACGGGAAACCTATCGTACTGCCTCGCCGTCGAACGGCTCGCGGGCATCGAGGTCCCGGAACGAGCCCAGTACCTGCGGGTTATCTTCGCCGAACTCCAGAGGATCGCCAACCACGCGATGGCCAACGGTATCTTCATCAACGACTTGGGCGCGTGGCAGACGCCGCTGATGTACATGTTCAGGGAGCGGGAGAAGATCCTGGACCTCTTCGAGATGACCTGCGGGGCGCGTGTAACCCTCAACTACATGCGCATCGGTGGTGTCGCCTTCGATCCTCCCGATGAGTTTATGCCCGCGCTACGCGCATTGGTCGACGAGCTGCCGGATCGTATTGCCGAGTACGAGCAACTTCTACTGGAGAATGAGATCCTCGTGATGAGGAGCCGCGATGTGGGCATCCTGCCGCCCGACATTGCGATGAACGCCTCCGTGAGCGGCCCCGTTCTTCGCGGGTCCGGCATCGCCTGGGACATACGGAAGGCTGAGCCCTACTGCGTCTACGACCGGCTGGCATTTGACATCCCGCTCGGCCGCAACGGTGACTGCTACGACAGATTCGCCGTTCGGATGGAGGAGATGCGCCAGAGCGTGCGGATCATCAAACAGGCGATGGAGGAATTGCCGCCCGGGCCGCATCGGGCCGAGGTACCGCTCAACCTGCGCCCGCCGGCAGGCGAGGTGTACTCGCGCATCGAGTCCCCGAAGGGAGAGCTGGGCTTCTACCTGGTGAGCGACGGCGGCTCCTCGCCCTACCGCTACCACGTGCGGTCGCCTTCCCTCATCAACCTCTCTGCGCTGCGGGAGATGGTGGTTGGCCAGACCGTAGCCGATGCCGTCATCACCCTGGGAAGCATCGACATCAATCTCGGGGAGGTCGACCGCTAGTGCCTCTGCTGGCCCCCTGGTACGACTTCCGCGACTTGGGAAACGCGGTCGCCCGGATGGTGGACGCGCTACGTGACGCCGGCGCACCCGAGGGGCTCATCTACACGCTAGCGGCTTTGCTGGGCTGCACCGGCATATTCCTCTTCGTTGCCGCCGCCGCGGTCATGAACAGTTGGATCGAGCGCCGGCTCATCGGTCGCATGCAAGTCCGGCGCGGGCCAAACCGGGCTGGCCCCTTTGGATTGCTGCAGCCGATAGCGGATGCCCTCAAGCTGATGCAGAAGGAGACACTCACGCCGCGCGAGGCCGACAGCGTGGTCTTCGCGCTGGCGCCGATCCTGATCTTCGTTCCGGCGATTCTCGTCTTCGCTGTGCTGCCGTGGGAAAATCGGATGGTGCTCGCCGACCTCAATGTGGGCGTCCTCTATCTCCTCGCGCTGGGGTCCACTTCCACGATCGTGATCTTCATGGCGGGGTACGCGTCCAACAGCAAGTACGGCCTGCTGGGAGCGATGCGGGTCATCGCCATGCTGATTAGCTACGAGATCCCCAACGTGTTGGCACTCATGGCAGTGGTAGCCTTCGCCGGGACCATGAGCCTGAGCGGCATCGCCGCGTTCCAGGACGCCCATTGGTCCTGGATCATCTTCTTCCAGCCGATGGCCTTCATCATCTTCCTGATTGGCTCCACAGCCGAGATGAACCGCACACCGGCAGACATCCCGGAAGCGGAGTCGGAGATCGTGGCCGGCTACCACATCGAGTATTCGGGCATGAAGTTTGGCCTGTTCTACGCCGTGGAGTTGGTGCACGCGGTGGCGGCATCCGCCGTCTTGTCCACTCTGTTCCTTGGCGCGTGGTGGACGTTCGGCCTGGAGACGATTGTGCCGGGATGGCTGCTGTTCATCGGCAAGATCTATGCCTTCTACTTCCTGCTGATCTGGTTCCGGGGCACGCTGCCCCGCTTCCGCATCGATCAGCTTATGGCTTTCGCCTGGAAGTTCCTGTTGCCGCTCTCGATTGTGAACGTCCTGCTGGTTGGGGTCGAAGTGCTCCTCTGGAGGGAGTACGACCTCAGCGCCGGGATCGTCCTGCCCATCTTCGCCGCGGTCAATCTGGCACTCGCCGCAGGGCTCATCGTGGCTGGGTGGTCGCTCGTCGCGCGGCACCTTGAGCGCATTCCCAGGCGTCCGCGTCTGGTCAGCGAGATCGACGTGCCGCTGCCGGCCGAGCAAGGGCAAGAGCCCGCCACCGTCTGAGAGGGGAGGCATCACTGGAAGAGACTGGTGTCGTCATCGCGTTCTGGGCGCTGGCGGGGCTGACCGTGGGTGCCGCGGCGATGATTATCATCGTCCGGAACCTGCTGCATGCGATCCTTCTCCTCATCCTTAGCTTCGTGGGCATGGCCGGCCTGTTCATCACGCTTTCGGCAGATTTCGTTGCCGTGGTGCAGGTGTTGATCTACGCCGGCGCCATCGCGGTGCTCATGATCTTCGCCGTGATGCTGACCCCTCTGTCCAGCCGGGACAACGCAGAGAACCTTCTTCGTGTGCCGGCACTCGTGCTTTCGGGCCTCGTGATTGCAGCCGTTACGTTCATCGTCGTTGAGACCGACTGGCACCAGGCGACACGAGAGCCCTTCGACACGACAGCATCTGCCATCGGAGAGGCCCTGCTGAGCCCGTTCGTCTTGCCGTTTGAGATCGCTTCCGTATTGCTGGTCGCCGCGATGATCGGTGCCATCGTACTGGTGAGAGAGGACTGACGTGCACGAGCCATTGCTCGCAGCCCGTGTGGCGCTCGACCACGTGCTCATCGTGGGTGGGATCCTCTTCGCCATCGGTCTGTACGTCGCGCTGGCGAAGAGAAACGCGGTCGCGGTGCTGATGGGCGTGGAGCTCATGCTCAACGCCGTGAATCTGACGCTGGTCGCCTTCGCCCGCTTCGTGGAGTCGCCCCGACCGCTGGATGGCCACGTCTTCGCCATCTTCGTGATCACTGTTGCGGCGGCTGAGGCCGCCGTGGCACTGGCACTCGCCGTTGCCGTGTACCGACACCGTGAGACGATCGACGTGGACCGTATCAACCTGCTGCGCTGGTGAAATGGGCCAGGTGCTAGGATGTGGACCAAGTTCCTGGAAGTGAAGACCGGCTACGCCGCCCAGATCTGGCTGGAGTTCTTTCGGGCAGAGGGGGTGGCGATCCGCGTCGTACCGCCACTCGAGAGCGACACGCCCATGACGGCGCCCCGCGAGCTGTGGGTGCCCGATAGCAAGACCCATGTCGCCGCGGAGCTCATGAGGAAGATCTGAGCATGCTACCCGAAATCCCTGAGGGCGTCGTCTGGGCCATTCTGCTCCTGCCTCTGGGCTCGCTCGTCACCATCGCCCTCTGGGCCCGGCCGTATCCGCGCTGGAGCGGCTACATCACCATCGGGGCGATCGGCCTTGCGTTTCTGTTCTCCCTTTGGGTGCTGGACAGCGTCATCGACGTGGACGGCGCGCCCTTGGGGTTCCAGTCTCACGAGTGGCTCACGATCTCCCCGCCCGTCGGTCATGAACTGGTGGTGAACGTGGGCCTGCGGGTCGACGGGTTGACCGCCATCATGCTGGTGGTGGTGACCGCCGTATCGTTGCTCGTGCAGATCTACTCGCAGGGGTACATGGCGGGCGATGGTGGCTACTCGCGCTATTTCGCCTACATGTCGCTGTTCACCGCCTCCATGCTAGGCCTTGTGCTCGTCGACAGCATCCTCGTGCTGTTCGTCTTCTGGGAGCTCGTGGGGCTCTGCTCATATCTGCTGATCGGCTTCTGGTTCCACCGGCCCGCCGCTGCCGAGGCGGCGATGAAGGCCTTCATCGTTACACGCCTGGGCGACGTGGGCTTCATGCTGGCAATTATTCTCATGTGGACGAAGGCCGGTACCTTCGACATCGGCGAGATCCATCAACTGGCTGTGACAGGCGCTCTGAGCGTGAACGTGCTGACGGTCTTCGCGCTGGGCATCTTCGCCGGGGCTGCGGGCAAGTCTGCCCAGTTCCCGCTCCACGTGTGGCTGCCGGACGCCATGGAAGGCCCGACGCCTGTCTCGGCGCTCATCCATGCCGCCACGATGGTTGCCGCGGGCGTCTACCTGGTGGCCCGCATGTTTCCCGTGTTCGAGGTGGCCGACGACGCCCGGCTCACCGTCGCCGTCATCGGCGGCACGACGGCGCTCATCGCCGCGTTGCTCGGCGTGGTGATGACGGATATCAAGCGGGTGCTGGCCTACTCAACCATCAGCCAGCTAGGCTACATGATGCTGGCGATCGGCTTGGGCGGCTACGTGGCCGGCATCTTTCATCTCTTCACACATGCTTTCTTCAAGGCGCTGCTCTTCCTTGGCTCGGGAAGTGTCAACCACGCGACGAATACCTTCGACATGCGTCGTATGGGCGGCCTCCGGCGGGTCATGCCCTGGACATACGCAACCTTCCTGGTAGCGTCGCTGAGCCTGGCGGGGGTCTTCCCGTTCGCCGGCTTCTGGAGCAAGGACGAGATCCTGGGAGATGCTTGGGGAGAGCAGCAGGTGCTGTTCTGGATAGCACTGGCAGTGGTCTTCCTCACCGCTTTCTATGTCTTCCGCGCGATCTTCCTCACCTTCGAGGGCGAGTATCAGGGGGGAGAGGCGGCCACGGAAGGCCACGGGGCCGACCCCTCGCACCCGCACGAATCGCCGCTGGTGATGGCCGCGCCCTTGGCGGTGCTGGCAGTCCCGGCACTGCTCATCGGCCTGGCGAACGTGAGCGGTGGCGTTGAGCATCTGCTGCACGGCGCGTTGCCGCGTGAGACGGCGGAGTCGCTACATCCGGTCGAGTTCAGTTGGGGCATCGCTTTGGGATCGACGGCGGTTGCGCTGGCCGGCATAGGATGCGCCTGGCTCTTCTACGGCGCCCGTGTACTTTCGTCCGAGCGCGTGAGCGCTGCGGTCCGCCCGTTGCACGTTCTTCTTGAGCGCAAGTACTTTCTGGACGACTTGTACGAGGGCGTTGTGGTTCGCGGTTTGCTGTATGCGCGGACCGCACTTGCACTGTCGTGGTTCGACACCTACGTCGTGGACGGCATCGTCAACGGAGTTGCCGGGGCTGTACGCTTCGGGTCAAGTGGTTTGCGCCTGCTCCAGACTGGGCAGGTGCAGGTGTATGGCGCCGTGGCCGTCACGGGCCTGCTCATTGCAGGCGGCCTGGCTTTCCTGCTGAACCCGCTATGAGAGAAAGATGCTGACGTTCCTCGTCTTCTTCCCGGTGCTGGGCGCAATCGTCGTTGCCACCCTGCCGCGCGACCAGGAGCGCCAGGCGAAGCTCATGGCGCTCGCCGTGGTTGGGGTAACGCTGGTCGTGTCGCTGGTAGCGTTCGGACGCTTCGACCGGGGAGAGGAAGGGCTCCAATTCACAGAGCAGTTCCGTTGGATCCGGGCCGCAGACGCAGGCTTTGACATTCAGTACTTCCTGGGCGTCGATGGCCTCGGGCTGACGATGGTCATTCTCACAACGTTCCTGTTCGCGGTCGCCGTCCTCATCTCCTGGAACATCGAGTTGCGGCCCAGGGAGTATTTCGCTTGGTTGCTGGCCCTGGAGACGGGCGTGCTGGGAGTGTTCACCGCCCAGGACCTGATCCTGTTCTTCCTCTTCTGGGAGGTAGAACTCCTGCCGATGTACTTGCTGATCTCCATATGGGGCTCAGGTCGCAAGGAGTACTCGGCGATGAAGTTTGTGCTCTTCACGATCACGGGAAGCGCGATGATGCTGGCGGGATTCCTGATCCTGGCCTTCTCGGCTGAGCCGTCGACATTCGACATGGTAGCCTTGCGGGAGGCCGATTTCAGCGAAGTGCTCTTGCCGCTGCCCGCCATCTTCTTCCTCATCTTTGTCGGCTTTGCCATCAAGCTCCCCATGTTCCCGCTTCACACCTGGTTGCCGGACGCGCACACGGACGCGCCGACAGCCGTGAGCGTCATCCTGGCCGGGGTGCTGTTAAAGATGGGAGGATACGGCATCATTCGTATCCTGATCGGCATCATGCCGGACACGGCCCAGGACTTCGCCGTCTGGTTGGCCGCGTTGGCGGCGATCAGCATCATCTACGGGGCGATCGTGACGCTGCGCCAGACGGACCTAAAGCGGCTGATCGCGTTCTCCAGCGTGAGCCACATGGGCTACGTTCTGCTGGGCATCGCCGCGTTGGGCCAGGTGGGACTGACCGGCGCGACACTGCAAATGTTCAGCCACGGCCTGATTACAGGCCTGCTTTTCGTGATGGTGGGGCTTATCTACGATCGGGCTCACACGCGCAACATCGAAGAGCTATCAGGCCTGGCACACGTGACGCCGGTCATCGCTACCGCCTTGGTCATGGCCGGTCTAGCATCGCTCGGACTGCCGGCGATGTCGGGCTTTGTGGCCGAGGTCATGGTCTTCCTAGGCACGGCCGGGCGGTTCCAGGCGCCGACCATCCTGGGCGTGTTCGGCGTGTTGCTGACAGCCGGCTACATCCTCTGGACCGTGCGGAGAGTGTTGTTCGGGCCGCGGAACCCACGTTGGGAGGAGATGCCCGACGCTACGTCGTGGTGGGAGCAAGCGCCGATGGCAGCCATGCTGGCAGTCATCCTGGCCGTGGGGATCTTCCCCGCGCAGCTCGTGGACGTCATCGAGCAGGGCGTCGTTCCCATCGCGAGCCGGTTGGTGTGATAGAGCACAGACGACATGCTGCAGGACGTTGATCGCTTGGGTCCAGAGCTAATCCTGATGGTGGCGGCGGGCTGCGTCCTGCTCGCCGACCTAGTGCTGCGCGAACGAGACAGAGGTTGGCTGCCGTTGGGCGCCCTGGCCGGTCTCGGCGCCTCGGTCCTCTGGGCCGTCGTGCTTATTCTGCGGGACCGCGAGGCGACCGCGTTCAGCGGAACGTACTCGCTTGACACCTTCAGCATCTTCTTCACGTTCCTCTTCATCGGCGTCGCGGGTCTGGTGATCCTGGCCTCCGCCGACTACGTACGGCGGTTGAGGCACCAGGGCGAGTTCTGGGCGCTGCTGATGCTGGCCACCAGCGGCATGATGCTGCTCGCGGGCGCGCGCGACCTGATCTTGATCTTCATCGCGCTGGAGCTGACCAGCATCTCGCAGTACGCCCTGGCAGGTTTCCTGAGGGATGACCGGTCGAGCGAGGCGGGGCTGAAGTACATCCTGTTGGGCGCAATCACCTCGGCCGTCATCCTGTACGGCATGGCGTTCCTGTTCGGCCTCTCGGGCACGACGAAGCTGGTGGATCCGGACGGAGGCGCCAGCATCGCCGGGTTCGTGGCCGAAGGTGATCCCGACACGCGGGCGGCGCTCATCGGGGCTATCGTGCTGCTGGCCGCCGGTCTTAGCTTCAAGGTGGCTCTGGTGCCCTTCCAGATGTGGGTGCCCGATATCTACGAGGGTGCAGCTACGCCGGTTGCGGCGTTCCTCTCCGTGGGCAGCAAAGCCGCCGGATTCGCCGTCGTCCTGCGGATCTTTTACGAAGGCTTCGGACCGAACAGCTTTGTGGGGAGCGACTGGTCGAACCTGTTCGCTGCGGTTGCCGCCGTGTCCATGTCTGTCGGCAACGTACTGGCGCTCGTCCAGACCAACATCAAGCGGCTGCTGGGATACAGCTCCATCGCCCAGGCGGGCAATCTGGCGATAGGTGTGGCCGCCATCGCCGCATCTGAGAGTGGGTTTGGCATCGGAGCGAGCGGCGTGACCTTCTTCCTCGCCACCTACGTCTTCACCAACCTGGGAGCGTTCTTCGCCGTGCTCGCCATCTCCCAGCGCTTGGAGTCCGACGCCATAGCCGACTACGCCGGTATGGGCCGGCGCGCGCCGCTGCTCGCGGCGGTTCTCGCTTTCTGCTTCATCTCGCTCACGGGGATCCCTCCGACGGCTGGCTTTGTGGCCAAAGTGTACATATTCAACGCTGCGGTCCAGAGCGACCTAGTTTGGCTGGTGATTGTGGGCGTGCTGAACACGGTTGTCTCCGCCTACTACTATCTGCGCGTGGTGAGCCAAATGTACCTGGCGCCGGCGCCGGCGGAGGGAGACATCGCAACCGGGCCGTGGCTCGCCGCGGCCCTGAGCGTGACCAGCGTCGGGGTACTGGTCCTCGGCTTGGTGCCAACTCCCCTCATCGACGCGGCGCAGAGGGCCGTGACCGCGCTGGGCTAGGCACACCGCAGAACGGCGGACAGTCCTCCACCCGACTCTCTTACGCCAACCAGGCTGGCTATGGCGGCAGACCGTCGATGAGCCCGGCGTCGTACTGAAGGACGAGCGCGGCGTCGATAGCGTTGATCGACCCGTCCTCGTTCACGTCCCCGTTCTCCTGACACTGAAGCCCGCCGGTCAGGCCCGCGCCGAGCTGGAGGATCAGGGCGGCGTCGATGCTGTTCACCGAACCACCGCAATCGACGTCACCCAGGAGGGCGGGCGATGGCTGGGTCGGCGTCGGGCTGAGCGTGGGCGTGGGAGTCGCAGTCGGGGCTGCCAGCGGTTTGCCCCAGGCGAGAGCGTCCGTTGCGCCGTTTGTGTCGCCGGCCACCAGGTTGGTCGCGTTCGATTGGAACGCCACGACGCCTCCGTCCGCGCTGATGGAGGCGAACGAACTGTCACCGTTGGCGCCGTCGCCGCCGCCCGTAACGCTGATACGTTGCAGCCCGGCCGTGCCAATGTCGTACAGGAAGATGTCCGTCGCTCCGTTGTCGTCAAGCGGCACCAGATTCGCTGCATCGGACTGGAAGGCCAGCACGCCTCCATCGCCGCTGATCGCAGGCAAGCGACTCGGACCGTTGGCTTGGCCGCCACCGCCCGGAACGTCGCTTACGCGAACCGTGGTACTCGTTTGACGGTCACGCAAGAACACATCGGAGACTTCATTCGCGTCTTCCGGCGCGAGGTTGTCGGCCTCCGAGTAGAACACGACATAACGGCCGTCGCCGCTGATGCTGGGGTACATGCTGTGGCCGTTGCCCACTCCGCCGGCACTGCTCAAGCTCGCGCATTCAGTCATGCCGAGCAGCCGGTCTCGGACGAAGACGTCATCGTAGGTCTCGGCATCGTCGGGAACGAGATTGCTCGCGAAGGAACCGAAGACAACGTATCTCCCATCCGAGCTGACCCGGGCCGGCCCGGCGCCTAGACCACCGCTGGCGACGTCGCCCTGCGTGCCGTCGCTGGCGACGCTCACCAACTCGGTGGCGCCGGTGTCCCGATCATGGACGAAGACATCGCGGTCCTCGTTCGTATCCTCCTCGATCAGATCGCTCGCGAGGGAGGTGAACGTGACATAACGTCCATCTGCACTGATGGACGGGGTCTCACTGTCGCCGGTCGCCTGCGTGCCGTCGCTGGCAACGCTCACCCTCGTCGTCGTGCCTGTGACGCGGTCGTGGGCAAAGATGTCGGAGGCGGCGTTCGTGTCGTCGGCCACGAGGTTGTCAGCGTCGGACTGGAATACCACATAGCGTCCGTCGCCGCTGATGGCCGGGAAGAGGGCGGCCCTATTGGCCTGAGCGCCATCGCTGGACACGCTGGCCAGCTCCGTCGTCGCCAACAGACGGTCGCGCACGAAGACATCCCGCCCGTTCGTGTCGCCCGGCACGAGGTCCGGAGCATCCGAAGCGAAGGCGACGAATCGGCCATCCGCGCTCACGGCGGGCGAGATGCTATTGCCGTGTGCCTGCGTGCCGGAGGTGGATACGCTGATGCGCTGGATCGCCTCTTCGGCAGCTCGGCCTGCGTCTCGGAGACCCAGCGCAAGCGTCAGTGCGGCCACGCCGATCGCCACCGGCGCCACACCTCTCCCCATGCGCATCCACATGAGGTCGATGGTAGCGAGGGACCTCAGCCATCACAAGCCGGAGCCTGTTCTTCAGCTCACAGAGACTGTCGTGCGCTATCCTGACCTCAATGGCCGCGCGGACATACCTCATCGGCGTCCGGGTAGGACCTGCGTTCAGCCGTTCGGTGCGGCGGCGCGCGCTTTCGACTCTGGCTCGGCGGGTGTTGGCAGCCGAAGCCGCGCCCGCGCCGGCCGAGCTGAGCATCCTCATTTCCGACGACGAAGCGATCCGCGAACTCAACCTTCGGTACAGAGGCGTGGATGAGCCAACCGACGTCCTCTCCTTCGACCTGCACACGGAAGACGATTTCCCGACACCGCCAGGCAGCACACGCCAGTTGGGGGAGATCGTCATCTCCTACCCGACAGCCCTTCGACAGGCCGCGGAGGCGAGGCACCATGTCGACGATGAACTGGCCCGTTTGCTGGTGCACGGGCTCCTGCATCTCCTTGGCAGCGAGCATGAGTCGCCCGGTGGGGCACGGACGATGCGCTCGAAGGAGCGAGCGCTGCTGAATCAGACGGCGCGTTGAGGCGCCACAGGGGCGCTGCTATACTGACGGCGAGCACGTGACCACCTGCTTCAACGCCCCAGCCTACTCGACATGAGCACTGAAGTCCTCTACCGGAAATGGCGACCGCGCACGTTCGCGGAACTCGCCGGCCAGGAGAGCGTCGTGCGTACGCTCACCAACGCCGTTGCCGGAGGCAAAGTGGCCCACGCGTACCTCCTTTCCGGGCCACGCGGCACCGGCAAGACGACAACCGGCCGTCTGCTGGCGAAGGCCGTGAACTGCGCAAAGCCCAAGGCAGGCGAGCCCTGCAACAAGTGCGATAGCTGTTTGGCCTACTCGGAGGGCCGCGCCCTGGACCTTGTCGAGTTGGACGCAGCCAGCAACCGAGGCATCGACGAGATCCGGAACCTACGAGAGAAGGCTAGCTTCGCGCCGGCCGGCGGCACGGACGCGCACAAGGTCTACCTCGTAGATGAGGTGCACATGCTGACGGAGCCGGCCTTCAACGCGCTTCTCAAGACGCTGGAAGAGCCGCCCCCGCACGTCATCTTCGTGCTCGCCACCACCGAGGTGCACAAGGTGCCGGCCACGGTCGTCTCGCGCTGCCAGCGTTTCGATTTCCGGCGTATCCCGTTGGCCGCCATCGTGGCCAGGCTCAGCTTCATTTCCGAGAAGGAGCGGATTGACTGCCCGCCGGAAGCGCTGGAGAGTATCGGCCGCACGGCCACCGGTAGCCTGCGCGACGCCATCAATCTCCTGGAACAACTGGTCGACTCCTATGGGAAGTCGCTCTCGCTCGAGCAGGTCAAAGAAGGCTTGGGATTGGTGGTGGATGCCCGTAGCGCCGAGCTCTCGGGTCACGTGCTGCGCGGAGAGCTGGCGGAAGGTCTTAGCCTCATCTCGGCCGTGCGCGACGATGGGCTCGACCTGCGCCAGTTCCAGCGACAGGTCATTGCCCACCTTCGAGGGCTGCTGCTGGCCAAGGCGGGCGCGCCCCCATCCGATGCGTGGGCCGACGACCAGGCCGCTGAGATGCGCGCCCTCGTGGAGAACGTGGATGCCGAACGTATCGTTGCCGCTCTGCGCGCCTTTGGAGAGGCAGACCTGCGAGCGGACCCTTTGTCGCCACTGCCCCTGGAACTCGCGTTGGCCAGTTCGGTCCTGGCGGTCCAGCGGCGTACAGCGGATGGTGGGCCGCCGCCGGAGGCCGGCCCGCCCCGTCCAGCCCCTCAACCTGCCCCGCGCAAAGCGACGCGGCGACCCAAGGCCGAACGGGCCACCACGCCTGAAGAGCCCGGTCCGCCGGAGCAGGTTGTTGTCCGGCCTGAGCCGCCGGCAAGGGCTGTGAAGGAGCAAGCCGCGGTATCACCTGCCGCTTCCGACGGATCATCGGAAGAGGTGGCCCCGGAGCTCGCGGAAGCGCGCTCTCGCTGGCCGGAGATCTACAAGCGGGCGCGAGAGTTGCACTACAAGACCGGCGCTTTGCTCAACAGCGGCTGCGGCATCATCCGGGCATCAGAAGAGGAGATCGTGTTCGGGTTCCGGCACGCCATGTTGCTCGATCGCATGCTGGCGGACGGAGGCGAGAACCTGCGGGCGCTCCAGGAGGCCGTCGACGACGTGCTGGGTGCCGGCCGCACGGTGCGCTGCGTGCACGAGGCCAACGTGCAGGCAGAGCGACCTACCAGGGGCGGTCACTTGGTTCGCGCCGCAGAGGAGATGGGCGGGCAGATACTTCCCAGCAACGACTAAGGAGGCCCCGCGATGGGAATGAACCGTGACATGATGGCCCGTCTACAACAAATGCAGAAGCGGGCTCTGAAGGCGCAGGAGGAACTCAGCGAGCAGACTGTGGACGGCACCGCAGGGGGCGGCGCCGTCAGCATCACAATCACGGGCGGACTTAGCGTGCAGTCCCTCAAGATCGCGCCGGAGGTAGTGGATCCGGATGACATCGAGATGTTGGAGGATCTGGTCATTGCTGCCCTCAACGAAGCACTGCAGAAGGCGCAAGCGCTCCAGACCCAGCAGATGGCCGGCCTGGCCGGCCAACTGGGCCTCAATCTGTAGGGCGAGATTGTGAAGGCAAGGACGCGGCCGTGAACGAACGGGCCTCGGCGGCCGGCCGGCCGACGACCACCGCGGCACCTGTGGCCCGGCTCATCGAGGCTCTCCACAGGCTGCCGGGGATCGGCCCCAAGAGTGCTCAGCGCCTTACCTACTACCTCCTGCGCGCACCCGAAGAGGAAGCGCGCTCTTTGGCTCAGGCCGTAGTGGAGCTGAAGGAGAAGATCTCGCTCTGCTCCGTATGCCAGAACGTAACAGAGGAGGATCCGTGCGGCATCTGCTCCGACCCTCAGCGAGACCAGTCCGTCATCTGCGTGGTGGAGGAGCCGCTGGACATTCTGGCGCTGGAGCGAACAGGAAGCCACAGGGGGCTCTACCATGTGCTGCATGGCGTCGTTTCGCCGATGGAGGGCGTGGGCCCTGAGGACCTCAAGATCAGTGAATTGGTCGCGCGGCTTCGCAACGGGACCGTGCAGGAGCTGATCATGGCGACGAACCCCAACTTGGAGGGAGAAGCGACCGCGATGTACATCAGCCGCCAGGTGTCGCCGATGGGCGTGCGCGTCACCCGTCTCGCTCGGGGCCTGCCGACGGGCGCGGACCTGGAGTACGCGGACGATGTGACGCTGGCACGCGCGCTGGAGAACCGGCAGGAGTTGTGATGCAGGCCGGGCTCCCGCCAGGGCGCGCGCACGAGCGGAAAGCAAGGTCACAGATTCACCAGCTTCCGGGGTGAGTCCATGCCTCAACCGCCCCGCGTCTACAAGACCCCGGCCATCGTCCTCCGGCAGCGGAAGCTCGGCGACGCGGACAAGATCGTCACCCTGTACAGTGCCAACCACGGCAAGCTGGATGCCGTCGCCAAGGGAGTGCGCCGCGTCAAGAGCCGGCTGGCTGGCCACGTCGAGCCGCTGAACCACGGAGCATACCTGCTGGCCCGCGGCCGCAACCTGGATATCATAACGCAGGCCCAGACTATCGAGACGTTCCAGCCGCTCCGGGATGACCTGGACCGTCTCAGTCGCGCCTTCTACGTGGCAGAATTGGCGGACCGTGCGACGGAGGATCGTTCGGAGAGCTTCGACCTTTACCGGCTCCTTCTCGACACTCTGCGTCGCTTGGCGCAAAGGGAAGACCTAGACCTCGCCGTCCGCTTCTTCGAGATGTCTCTGCTCATCCAGCTCGGCTATCGACCGGAAGTGGAGCAGTGTGTGACATGCGGGCGAAAACTGCAGCCGGAGCGGAACGGCTGGGCACCTGGGGCCGGAGGCGTCGTCTGCCCCCGTTGCCGTCCCGGCGAGACGGCGGTGGCCCCGCTCTCCGTCAACGCGCTGAAAGTACTCCGACTCCTACAGACAGGCGACTTTCGAGAAGTGGCCCGCGTGCGAATCGGGCCGGCCCTGGGCGGCGAGCTGGAGCGCCACTTGCGAAGCGCCTTGCATTACGCACTGGACCGCGACGTTCGTTCGGCTGGTTTTCTGGACGCCGTGCGAAAGCCGCCTCCAATTCGCAGGGTAGACTCCGCCCGCAAGGCTGGCTCCCGCGAGACCACCCGGCTATAATGCCGGCCGTGGAGTACCCAAGAAGGAGGCTGTAGCGCCATGCCCCTGTACGAGTACTACTGCGAGCACTGCGACGGCATCTTCGAGGCCCTCCGGCCGATCCGAGAGGCTTCCGATCCCGTGCCATGCATCGTCTGCGACCGGGAGGGCCGCCGCATCATGCCGACGAGCTTCGCGGCGTTCACGTTCAGAGAGGGCTACCCGCGCCGCCTCCCTGACAAGGGCACCTACTGGCACCTGGGCAAAGAGGTGAAATCACGCATTCGCGGCGGAATGCGCCCCTTCGAGCATCCGGAGATCAACAAGCCAAAGCCACCGCCCAGGAAGTCCAAGGGTGATCTGGAGGTCGAGCGAGAGAAGCAGCAACTGCGGCGCAAGGAGGAGACGAAGATGCGGGCTTCGGGCGTCAAACCGATGCGGGACCGGCTGCCCCGCTCGCTGCGATAGGAGTCCCTGGGACGGAGGTCTGACAGGCCGGGCTTGAGCCCGGCCTTCTCGTTTCCGGAGGGTTCGGTCAGTTCTTGCGGCCGATAACGAAATCGGCTGCCTCGTTCAGCAGACGCTGCAGCCTGGGCGTAGCCGCGATTTCCTCTACGTGACGCTTGCCTTCCCCCACAAGCTCCGCCGCCTGCCTTCGGGAGTACTCCACGGCCCCGGAACCTTCGATGGCTCTCCTTGCCGCGGTCAGTTCCTCTTGGCCGATATCGCGGTTACCCAGACTCGCCCGCAGGACTGCGCGCTGCTCGTCGTCACCGTGCTGCAAGGTGTAGAGAAACAACAGAGTGTTCTTGTTCTCGGCCAGGTCGCTCGTCACCGACTTGCCAAGCTTCTCCTCCGTGGAGAATGTACCCAGGTAGTCGTCCTGTATCTGGAAGGCGATGCCCACGGGAACGCCGTAGGAACTCATAGCGCGCAGCCTCGCCTCGCGCTCCGGCGTCTCCTTGCCGCCGGCCAGGATGCCTCCGAACTGCAGGGCTCCACTAACCGTGTACAGAGCGGTCTTGAGCTTGTGGATCTCGAGTATCTCTTCCACCGTCGGCATGTTACCCATCGACGTGCCGACGTCAAGGGATTGGCCGCGAACGGTATCCATGATAACCGCGTTCAGGTGCTGGATGGCGGCGACCTTTCGTTCCGACGAGACGGGCTCCGAGCAAACCACGTCGTAGGCGAGGGCCGGACCCATGTCGCCCGTGTTTATCGCCATCGAGAGCCCAAACTGCTCCGGATCCGATATTGCGTACTCCGCCGCGATCTCGCCGAACTCCCGGTGCGCCGTGGGCTGACCCCTCCGAGTTAGGCTCTTGTCCATGATGTCATCGTGGACAAGGAACGCCGCGTGGATCAGCTCGTAGGCGACGGATGCGCGAACGATGTCCGCCAAACGGTCCTCACCGAGGCATTGGTAGCCGAGAAGGACCAGCGCACCGCGGAACTTCTTGCCGCCCTCGGCGTACTTCTCCAAGATCTCATACGTCCTGCGGGGCAGTGAAGTCATGCGAGACAGCTCGGGCAGCCTCCCTTCGAGCATCCCAGGCAGCGCCAGCCCGACTATCCTGCGGTATCGCTCTAGATAATCGCCCCAATCGTTCGTCCGAGAGAGGAGAAGGAGCTCCTCGCCGATATCGGTCTTGGGGTCGGCCATCATCGGATCAGCGCTGCCTCCGCCGGGGCTCATCTGCCGAACCTACGTTCTCGGCTGCTGTAATCTTCCAGCACTTCTCGCAGGACCTCCGCGGTCATGTCAGGGAAATGCTTCTCCACAAAGGCGAACTCGCTGTAGACGGACTGATACGGAAGAATGCCTGAGAGGCGGAGTTCGCCCGAGGTGCGCACAATGAGGTCCGGATCAGGCAACCCTTGAGTGTCCAGATGTTCGCTCAGCGTCTGCTCCGTCACGTCGTCGGCCTGAACACCCTCCTCCACGATCCGCCGCACGGCACGAACGATCTCGTCTCGACCCCCGTAGTCCAAACACAGGTTGAAGTGATAACTGGAACACCCTCGCGTTCGTCGCTCAGCGTTCTCGATGGCAGCCCGTAGATGCTTGGGGATACGATCTCGGCGGCCCAGGTGGCGGAACCGGACATCGCTCCGCACGAGCTCAGGGACATTTCGCTTGATAAGGTCCGTGAAGAGATCCATGAGATAGCGAACCTCGGTGTCGCTGCGCTCCCAGTTTTCGGTCGAGAACCCCCAAAACGTGACGACGGAAACGCCCCAATCTCGGCACTGCCACAGCAGGTTCTCTACCACCTCCGCCCCTCGCCGATGACCCTCCGCTTCCGGAAGACCGTGAGCCCTGGCCCATCGTCGGTTGCCGTCCGGGATGATGGCGAGATGTCTGGGGACCCGGATGCCAGGATCGAGCGGTTCTGCGGGCGGCGGCCGCCGTGTGCGCGCGAATCCCGGCAACAGGCCGACAAGGCGCCAGAGCGAACTCGCTATGTTCATCAGCGACAATCAAGCTTTCCGGCTTCTCCGACCCGCCTTGCTGCGGGCAACGCGCAGGCGCGGCCATCGAACCAATGGCATCTTATCCGGCCGCGGGTGAGCAAACCAGGGGCCGGTCGCTTGCCCCATGCTCTCGGGCATTGGACCCGGCTCGGTACCACCACCCACCACGTTTTGCGGTGAAGAAGGATCAGAGGCCCCGATCTGCCTGCCTTGGCTCTACTGTCGCCGATCTTGTCGACGGCGGGACAAAGAGGCGCAGAGCGTTTTCAGTCGTTGCTTCCGCGATCTCGTCGATCCGCTCCTGCCGCAGTTCCGACATCTTGGCAACCGCCTCCGAGACGTAGGCAGGTTCGTTCCTTTGACCGCGGCGGGATTGAGGAGAGCCATAGGGGCTATCGGTCTCCACCACCAGGGCATCCATGCCAATACGCTGAACCACCTCGTGCAGGCGTCCCGATTTGGGGTAGGTTACCGAACAGTGGATGGCGATGAGGAAGCCTAAGTCGACATAACGTCGCGCCAAGTCCGCGTCCCCGCTGAAATAGTGCATAACGCCAAGCGGCCGGCCGTCGGCGAGGCGGCCACCCAGTCGCCGCGACCAGTCACGGAGGACCGGGAACAAGGTATCGTGTGCCGCGCGGCAGTGGATGGCCACGGGCTTCGCGATATTGGCTGCCGTCTCGAGCTGGCGGTGAAGCACCCGGAGCTGGGTATCGTGAGGCGAGAAGCTACGGTAGAAGTCGAGGCCGATCTCTCCTACGGCCGCCACGCTCGGTTGTCCGGCCAGATCGGCCAGCGTTCCCAGTGCGGCGTCGGAGATTGTGCCGGCTTCGTGCGGGTGGCAGCCGACGGCAGCCAGGACGCCCGGCTGTGTTTCGGCCAAGGCGATGCCCTGCTCCGACGATGGCACGTCCATGCCGAGGACCAGCATGCCCACCAAGCCGGCATCCTGTGCCCTCGCGATGACGGCTTGCCGGTCGGAATCGAAATCTGAGACTTGCAGGTGCGTGTGACTGTCGAACAGCCGCATGCTCAGGATGTCAGGCGGGCCTCTTCCTCGTCCGCAACCGACGGCTCGAGCTTCGTGAAGAGCGGCGTCGGCTCGCGCAGCGCCTGGCCCGGCACCGGGCGGTTCAGCTTCCAGCCATCCTGCAGGAGCGGCGTATCGTACCCCAAGTAGCCGTGCAGGCGCTCCGAGCTGAACGGCACGTAGGGCGAGAGGGCCACCTTCAGCCCGTTGATCGCGCTGATCACGGTATACAGGCTACGCGCCGCCGCCGGCCGGTCGTCGGGCAGCGCCTTCCATGGGGCGGTCTCGTCCAAGAAGCGATTGGTGTCCTGGGCAAGGCTCATGGCTGCCGCCAGGCCGGCTCGAAATCGGCAGGCCCCCAAGTGTTGTCCCGCCTCCGCCAGCACCGACTCCGTGCGCTGGAGGAGGTGCTGGGAGCGAGCGTCCAGTTTTCCGGGTTCCGGCACCTTCCCGTCGAAATTGCGGTAGGTAAGGGTGAGCGCGCGATGCACCAGATTCCCCCACGTGGCCACCAATTCGTTGTTGTTCCGGGAGACGAAGTCCTTCCAAGTGAAATCTGAGTCCGACGTTTCCGGCATCGTGGCGCACAGGTAGTAGCGGAACGCATCCGGATCGTGGCGACCGATGAGGTCCGGGATCCAGATGGCCCAGTGCCGGCTTGTTGAAGCCTTCAAGCCCGCGACGGTGTTGTAGTGATTGGCAGGCACATCGTAGGGCAAGTTGAGGGGGCGACCCTCCGCGTCGCCATAGGCCATGAGCGTCGCCGGCAGGCTCAGAGCGTGAAAGAAGATGTTGTCCTTGCCGATGAAGTAGTAACTGCGGCAGTCCGGATTCTGCCAGAAGTCGCGCCAGGCGTCGGGTTCGCCCCGGCGCTGCGCCCACTCCTTGGCGGCCGAGAAATACCCGAGGACATTCTCGAACCAGACATACACGCTCTTTCCCGGTCCAAGGTCCTCAATCGGCAGCGGGATCCCCCAAACCAGGTCGCGCGTAATTGCGCGGTCGCGCAGACCTTCGTTGAGTAGGCCCAGGCTGAAGTTGCTGACGTGCTTCCTCCAGTGAGCCTGCCCCGAGATCCATTCGCGCAGACGGTCCTCATAGGCGCTCAGCCGAAGGAAGCAGTGCTCGGTCTCCCGCGGCTCCGGCGTGCCCCCGCACAGCTTGCAGCGCGGCTCGATGAGGTCCATTGCATCCAGAGTGCGGCTGCAGCTCTCGCATTCGTCGCCTCGCGCGCTCTCGTAGCCGCAATACGGACACGTTCCCTCTACATATCGATCCGGCAAGAAGCGATCCTCCGCGGGGCAGTACAGCAGGAGCATCGTGTCCTTGTAGATGTCACCTTGATTCCAGAGCTTGAGGAAGATGCTCTGCACGACCTCGCGGTGGTTCGCCGTGCCGGTGGTTGTGTACAGGTCCATCGTGATCCCAAGCCAGGCGAGGGATTCCACGAAGCTGCGGTGAAAGCCGTCTACCACGTCTTGGAGAGAGCGCCCCTCCTGTTCCGCCCGGACCGTGACAGGTGTGCCGTGCTGGTCGCTCCCCGACACCATGAGCACCCGGTCGCCGCGCAGTCGATGGTAGCGCGCCAAGCAGTCCGCCGGCAGAAAGCTGCCCACAATCTGGCCCTGGTGCAGCGGACCGTTCGCGTACGGCCAGGCGACGCCGATGAAGATCGTCTCAGTCACGTGCGACTCACCCAAACAAGTGCGGTCAGTCTATCATGCGCCCAATCTAGGAGACAGGTGCCTCAGGTTCATCGGCTCGCTGCAGCGCGAGCCAGCGCCCATAGACGTCGCCGCGCACCAATCCGGATCGCCGTGAGACCTCTCGGACGGCGTCCCGGGCGTGCATGCCCTGCGCCATCATCGTGCGTAGCTGCCCGTCCACGCTGGCCGGCACTTCACGCTTCGGTTTGGCCTCTGTCGAACCTTCGATCACGAGGGTGAACTCGCCGCGCGGCTGTGGGAAGTGCTCGATAGCTTCAGAAACCGTGCCCCGAAAGAACTCCTCGTGCAGCTTCGTGATCTCCCGGCAGACAGTGATCCTGCGGTCGCCGAACACTTCGAGTAGGTCTGCCAGCGCCTGTCGCAGTCGTCGCGGCGTCTCGAAGGCCACCAGCGTGTCCGTCATCGCGGCCATCTGCCGCAGAAGGCGGCGACGGTGGCTGGCTTGACGCGGCAGAAAGCCCAGATAGTGGAAACGCCTTGTGGAGAGACCGGAGGCGGCGAGAGCAGCGGTGATCGCCGATGGCCCGGGCACCGGCACTACTCGGTAGCGGGACGCAACGGCTGCCTCAACCAGATGTACGCCCGGATCGCTGATCGCAGGCATGCCCGCCTCGGAGACAAGGGCCACATCGCCTTCACTGAGCGCCTGCAGGATGACCGGCGTGCGCGATCGCCTGTTGCGTTCTGTGTAGCTCACGAGTCGAAGCCCTCGGAGCCCATGACGCGTCATGAGCTTGCGAAACGTGCGCGTGTCTTCAGCGGCAATGAGGGACGCATCGCCCAAGATGCGGATCGCTCTTAGAGTGATGTCCTCCATGTTGCCGATCGGCGTGGCTACGAGATAGAGGATTCCCATGAGCTGGCAGAGAACGTCTACTAGTCTATGTTTTTGTACAGTTTTCTCGGTTTCAGGGCCAGTAGGCATTGACGCCGAAGTCAGGGGTCTGCTAGAGTTCGGGAAAGTAAGGCCTCACTTCACCGTTAGCAATCGTGACATCGACGGCGACAACTTCCGAATGCTGGCAGGGACGCCCCCGCCGGCCTCGATCCGCATATCCCAAAGCGGGCGGGGACCGGCAACCAGAGAGGAGGTAGGGCATGTCCATCCCCCAGACCAAGCAGATGCGGCGCGCTTACGGCTTCGACGAGGTCGCCATCGTCCCGGGCGACGTCACCGTGAACCCGGCGATGACGGAAGTCTCATTCAGCATCGACCATCTGGAGTTTCCGCTTCCCATGATGGCGGCAGCCATGGACGCTGTCGTCGATCCCCGCTTCGCGATCGAATTCGCCAAGATAGGCGGGCTGGCCGTCCTCAATCTCGAAGGCGTCCAGACCCGATACGATGACCCGGATTCTGTCTTGGAGGAGATCGCCTCAGCCCCGCAGAAGGAGGCGACGGCGCTGCTCCAGAAGGCCTATGCCGCACCGATCCGGCAGAAGCTCATCGGCGAACGCATTCAAGAGATCAAGCGTGCCGGCGTGGTCTGCGCGGCATCGTGCACTCCAGCGAACACGAAGAAGTTCTCGCCTCTGGCCAAGGAAGCAGGCATTGACGCGCTCGTTGTGCAATCCACCGTCACCAGTGCGCGGCACATATCCTACAGCGAACGCGGCCTCATCTTCCCCGAGCTGGTGGAGCAGATGGCTCCTGTGCCGGTCGTGGTCGGCAACACGGTAAGCTTCAGCGCCTGCAAGGAGATGTTGGAGACCGGAGTGTCCGCGGTCCTGGTAGGGGTGGGGCCAGGTTCCGCATGTACTTCGCGGGAGGTTCTGGGCATCGGTGTGCCTCAGGTCACAGCCTCGATCGATTGCGCCGCCGCCCGCGACCAGCACTACCGTGAGACGGGGCGCTACGTGCCCATCATCACCGATGGCGGCATTCGCAGCGGCGGTGACCTGTGCAAGTCCTTCGCCGCAGGCGCCGATGCTGTCATGCTCGGCTCCATCCTGGCGGGCTGCAAGGAAGCCCCCGGACGCGGCCACCACTGGGGCATGGCGACGCCCCACGCGGATCTACCGAGGGGTGTCCGCGTTTCGGTTGGAGTGGATACCTCCCTTCAGCAAGTGCTCTTCGGTCCCTCGTCCCGTACCGATGGCACGGAGAACCTTGTGGGCGCTCTGCGCACCGCGATGGGCATGTGCGGCGCCCGTACTATCCGAGACTTCCAGCAGGTCGACCTGGTGGTCGCTCCAGCCATCAAGACAGAGGGCAAACAGATCCAGCGGGCCCAGAGCTGAGCAAAGCAGGCGCCCTCGAATCGTCTTGCCCTAGGTAGTGGCTGTTCGCCGCTGCTTCGTAGCTTCCACAATCAGCATTCGATCGAGTCCGGCGAGATCCCGCTTCGTTTCGACGTGGGCGCTCTGAAACGCTACGCGCGCGGCGTCACGCAGCCGCCGCCCCTGATTCCATGCGTGCTCCACGAGAAGCAGCCCTCCCTGGCGCAGGCACCTCGGCGCCTGCGCCAGCAATTCCTCGATGATCTCGGTGCCACGTCGGCCGGCGCGAAGCGCCTCCTGCGGTTCATGCGCACGGATCTCGGGAGGCAGCTTCCGGTAGGCGACGGTAGGCACGTATGGCAGGTTGGCAACAATGAGGTCGAAGCGGACACGAAGCGATTCCAGCAATGTCCCCTGGATGAGGTCAACGCGCCCGGCCACGCCGTGTGCCGCGGCATTGCGCCGCGCCAGCTCGAGTGCAGGCCGCGACCTATCGACCGCGATGACGCGAGCTTCCTGCAATTGATGAGCCAGAGCCACAGCGATAGCCCCGTTGCCCGTCCCCACGTCAGCGATAACGACAGTCCGACTGCCGCCGACGGCGCCGCGCCCATGCTTCCGCCTCTTGCGGCGCACGAATCCGATAGCGTGTTCGACCAGCAGCTCAGTCTCCGGCCTGGGGATGATGGCGGCGGGCGTGCATTGCAAGTCGATTCCGTAGAACTCTCTGTGTCCAACGATGTAGCCAGAAGGCTCTCGGGCGAGCCGACGGGCGAGCAGGGTCTCGAAGGCCGCCCGCTCGTTCATGCGGAGAGACTCCCGAAGTCGCGCAAGCACAGCCTCGCGGCCGATGTGAAGTGCATGGGCGAGGAGGACTTCTGCCTCCAGGCGCGCATCTTCGATCTCACCCGCCCGGAGCCGCGCCGTAGCGTCGTGCAGCGTTTCGGCTAGGGTCACAGGGCCATGATACCGACGGTGCGCGAGTCATCAACCCACACCGAAGCGGAAAGATGGACGGCACGTGCGGTTCCTGACATGAGGCAGGCACCGTCGAGCGGATCCGCGACCCGGCAGGCGCCACAGGGCAAAACAAGAACCAGGATGCCAGCCACCGGGCGAGCGGAGCGTCCTTTAGATCATCCCCTGTTGCTCTATCTGCTTGGCCTGCTCGCTTGTGGCGACTGCGTCGATGAGTTCGTCGAGGCCGCCATCGAGGATGGCCGGTAGGTTGTGCAACGTAAGGCCGATCCGGTGGTCGGTCACGCGGTCCTGGGGGAAATTGTACGTCCGAATCTTCTCCGATCGCTCGCCCGAGCGCACCTGGCCGCGGCGTGTCTCGCTAAGCTCATCCTTCTGCTCTTGTTCCCTCATTGCGAGCAGCCGAGCGCGCAGTACGGACATCGCCTTCGTGCGGTTCTTGTACTGGGACCGCTCGTCCTGGCAACTCGCCACGAGCCCGGTGGGAACGTGCGTGATGCGCACCGCTGAAGCTACCTTCTGGACGTTCTGGCCGCCGTGGCTGCTCGCGTGGAATATGTCGACGCGGAGGTCGTTCTCGTCGATCTCCACCTCCACGTCCTCTGCCTCCGGCAATACCGCAACGGTTGCCGCGGAGGTATGGAGACGGCCCTGCGCTTCGGTTTGGGGGACCCGCTGGACTCGATGTACCCCGCTCTCATACTTCAGGCGAGAGTAGGCACCCTTGCCGTGGACCTCGAAGATGATCTCCTTGAGGCCGCCGATGCCTGTTTCGTTTGTCGAGAGAACCTCCATACCCCAGCCCCTGAAGTCAGCGTATCGGGAGTACATGCGATAGAGGTCAGCGGCAAAGAGCGCTGCCTCCTCGCCTCCGGTGCCGGCACGGATCTCAACGATGACGTCGCGTTCATCGTGCGGGTCCTTGGGCAGGAGCGCGCGCTTCAGCCGATCCTCAAGTGACTCCATACGCTCGGCAATCGTCTCTATTTCCTCGCGGGCGAGCGCCGCGAGTTCAGCATCGGCACCCTCAGCTACCAGAGATCGGGCGTCTCCCAGCGATCGTTCGGCCTCTTGGTAGTCGCGATAAAGGCCTACGATCTCCTCCAACGCCGCCCGCTCACGAGCCAGGGACAGGACCCGCTCGTGATTCACAGCCACGTCCGGCTCGGCCATCTCGGCCGTTAGCTCATCGAACCGTTTCTCAATCGCAGCAAGGCGATCCCACATTGTCGTCACAGTCATCCAACGCGCACTCGGTCTCCAGAGAGAACCGCTCTCAGCCTCTCAGCAAATCCTGCCTGTCGGATTATACCAGTCCGTCTCAAAGGCCCCGGCAGCGCACTACGCGCCCGGCTGATCATTCTTTACATAACACAGGGCCCCTGGGTGCGAGCTCGCCTGCTTGCCGACTGGCAGGGGCGGGGCGGGCACGGAGAAGTTCGCGAGCCAGTCCAAGCACCAGCTTCTGTGAGCGTCTTGCAGCGGTTCCTGATCCTCGGCAAGTCGCTCTCGCGTTGGGCAGCGGGGTGGGAGGGGTTCGGACACGCGTCCCGACGAGGATCTGGCCTCAGAAGTGGTAGCAGCTACGAGACGTGAGACAGATGGCCCAGCGCTCTGAACCTATTGCGCCTTCCGCGGGCATGCCGATCGAATTTTGCTGGTGGGAAGGCATCAGATTCCTCGCCGAATGACCGTTACTATAGTGAGGAGCTCCGCATTGCGCGGGGACCTGTGCATATGGTCGCGCAGCCGGAAGAGATCGGACCGCCCTTCAAGGACTACTGCCTGATTCTCCAACTCCATCCGGAGGCGGACGCCGAGATGGTGGACGCGGCATATTGGCACCTGGCAAAACGCTACAGCGACGCCAGGCGAACCGACTCGTCGGCCAAGGCGAAGATGGACGATCTAAATGAAGCCTACAGCGTCCTCCGTTCTCCGACTCGCAGAGACGAATACCTCCGGATTCGAAACGCTGTCCTCGGCGAAGGAACTCTGCCAGCGCCCCCTGAACCCGCGCCGGAGGCGCCGCCGTTAACGGTGATGGAGAAGCAGCGACCCAGACCGCCGGAGGAGACCGCGGCTTCCCAGCCTACCGGGGGGCATCATTCCGGTCTTGCGAGATTCAGCGTGCCGCGCTGGCAAAACGCTCTGGTCGCGGTTCTGATCCTGACCCTGGGCAGTGCAGCACTTGTCGCCGGGGCGCACCCGGCCATGGTGGCCGGGCTTCTTGTCATAGCAGTCTCACTCGCCACAGTCCCGCTACTACGCAGGCTCCCCTCGCTGCCAGTACCCTCCGGGCTGCCCTCACTGCGCCCTCCAGCTATCCGCATCCGCGGGCCGGCTCCGAAGCCGCGCACCGACACCACCCTCGATGCCGATGCCATCCGTGAGTCCACGCAGAACAGACGCAGCCGACTCCGCGAGGGCAACTCCGCGGAAGCTTCGTGGACGACTACTGCGATCGACACCCATTCAGAACCTCGACCGCAACAGGACCACAGCGACGACCCCACAGTAGCCTAGGCTGAATAACGCGCACGCTCGGGGCCCGATTACGCCTCTTGGCGCGCCGCGATTACCAGAGTGTTATGATCGCACTATATATGTTATGTGATCTAACGAAGGTCCCATAGCGGGCGCAGACCGGCACGGGGCACCGTCTCATCCCTGGTCCGGAAACGTCACTAGCGAGGTAGTGCTCTCAACACCTGGAATGGTCCGGATATGCTCGCCGAGGATGGAGGGAACATCGGCGAGATCCTCAACCTCGAGTTCCGCGACAATGTCATACGGGCCCATGACCTCGTGACACTCGCTGACGCCCTCGATCTTCTGCAGCGCCGAATACACGGACCTCGTCGTACCTGGGTTCGCCACCACCAGCACATACGCCTTGATCATGAATCGACCTCCCTGCTGTCGCGCCGTATGCTTTCGACCGTCGGCAAAGACGCGCTTGGACTATCGTATTGCTACACTACTACACTCCCTCGGAGGCTGGGTCAATCGAAGTGAGAAGCCAAGGGATCGGTGTGTATTCTTATGTCTAGTTATGGCCCCGGCGCCATAATCCTCGTCTACGGCCGGCACGGATCGCCAATCGGGAAGGCATCGCCTCCTCGCTCGCCCCTGCGGCGAATGAAGGCACATTCACTTGCCCTCTGTGTCTCACATGTCCTGACACACCACGCCAATTGACCCTCACTTGCCCGTTTCGTAAGATACGGACACCCCCGTGCGGGGGTCCGAGTGGCACCATGCACACGCAGGAAACGGAGTAGCTATGACAATTCGTGGCATCATTAACAAAGCGCGCAAAGAAGGCCGTACGATCCTCTCCGAGGTTGAGGCAAAGCAGGTGCTGGCCAAGGCCCGCATCCCGGTCGTCGAAGCGCGGCTCGCCACCACAAGACAGGAAGCTGTGTCTGTGGCAAAAGAACTGGGCTACCCAGTGGTACTGAAGGTTGTCTCGCCACAGATAACGCACAAGACCGATGTCGGCGGCGTCAAGCTGGATCTCGGTACCGCCAAGGAGGTACGGGCTGCCTTTGACGAGATCATGAAGGCCGCCCGCCGTGCCGAACCCAAAGCAACCATCGATGGCGTTTCCGTCCAACGCATGGCGGAACCCGGCATTGAGGTGATCGTGGGCATGACCACAGATGCCCAATTCGGCCCAGTCCTCATGTTCGGCCTCGGGGGCGTCTTGGTCGAAGTGCTGAAAGATGTCGCCTTTCGAGTGGTGCCCATCACTGCCCGAGATGCCCGTCAGATGCTGCGTGACATTCAGGCCTTCCCCCTTCTCCAGGGATATCGCGGCCAGGAGCCGGCGGATCTCAAGGCGCTTGAGGGGATGCTGCTCAAGCTGTCCAAGTTCATCGAACGGCAGCCGGACATCGCCGAGCTGGATCTGAACCCTGTGTTCGCTTATCCGAAGGGCGCCGTGGCCGTGGACGCCCGTGTTGTTCTAAAGACCTAGCAGGAGCTGAAGCGCCGGGGCTCGCTCGCACGATCGGACGTCCGCCGCACGTCACCTTCCGCAAGCACCCCGTTGCGTAGAAAGCAGATCGTGCCCGATCCTCGCTCAAACCTGCCGCGGACGCTCCAACCGCGCACTGTCGCCGTCATCGGCGACAAGCGGGCAAACGGCTATCTGTGGCTGCGGAACATGAGCACGTTCAAGGGTAAGGTCTACTCCGTTCAGATCGACCCGGAGGAGATTCCCGGCATTGAGCAGATGGGGGTTGCCAACTACCTTTCTCTGGCCGACGTGCCGGAGCCGATCGACTACGCCGTATGCGCCGTGCCCCGAGCGGTCGCCCCGCGCATCATCTCCGACTGCGCCGCGAACCGCGTCGGCGGGGTCTCGTTGTTCACCTCCGGCTTCGCGGAGACGGGCGAACCCGAAGCCATTCGGCTGCAGTCGGAGATTGGGCGGATTGCGCGGGAAGCCGGCTTGGCGCTAATTGGACCGAACTGTATGGGCGTCTACAACGCCAAGCTGGGCGTGCGCCAGTCCGCCGAGCAACCGACGGGCGAGCCGGGTCCTGTGGGTTTCATCTCCCAGTCCGGCACTCATGCCATCAATTTCAGCCTCACCGGCGCGGCCAACGGCGTCAGGATCAGCACGTCGATAAGCATGGGCAACGCCGAGGTGCTCGATGTGCCTGATTACGTCGACTACCTCGTCGGCGATCCTGACACACGCGTGATCGCCATGTACGTCGAGGGGGTGAAGGACGGCCGGCGCCTGCTCGAGTCCTTGCGCCGAGCCTGTAGGACGAAGCCCGTGGTCATCTGGAAAGGCGGCGTAACCGAAGCGGGTGCCCGGGCCACGGCCTCCCACACCGCCTCCCTAGCGACATCTAGCACCGTCTGGGACGCCGTGGTGCGCCAGGCTGGAGCACTCGCGACCGACAGTGTGGACGACACCGTCGACACGCTGAAGGCGCTGCTGCACTGCAAGCCCGGCACCGGCCGTGGCATGGGGCTGATGGCCATGACGGGCGGTCAGTCGGTAGTGATAACGGACGCATTCGTCCGGGGGGGGCTTGAGGTGCCGCTCCTGACTCAGGCCAGCTACAAGAAACTCGCGGGGTTCTTCAACATCATTGGAGGAAGCTATCGCAACCCACTCGATATGGGAGGCACCATCGGCTTCGGCGGCCAGCGCGAGCATCTTGAGCGACTATTCGAGATCCTCGACAGCGATGCCCATGTCGATGCCATCGCCATGGAGCTCGCATCGGGATTCATGGCCCGGCGCTGGCAGGCGGATCCGTCGAGCTTGGACGAGCTTCTCGACATGCTCGTCGCACACCAGGAGCGTTCCGCCAAGCCTTTCGTCACTATCCTGCACCCCGGACATGTGGAAGAGGTGACGGCGCAGGCGCGCTCGCGAGTCGTCGAGCGAGGGCTGCCCGTCTTCCCCTCGTTCGAGCGTGCGGCGCGAGCGCTCAACCACGCCATCGAGTACTGGCGTTCTCGCCAGGAGCTGGCGTAGGCAGCGCACACTGCGGGGCAGCCCGAACGTACCCATGACCTCGGAGCCGTCGCTCTTCGCGGGCACAGCGCGGTACTACGCCCGCTACAAGGTTCCGTACCCGGAAGAGCTCTTCCGCGATATCGCCGACGAGTTCTCCCTCGACGGCAAGGGACGGCTGCTCGACCTCGGCTGCGGTCCGGGGACGGTCGCGTTGCGACTCCACGACCTGTTCGAAGAAGTCGTGGGCATCGATCCCGACCCCGCCATGATCGAGGAGGCCGACCGCCGGTGCGACGCCATCGGCGCGACCAACGTGCACTGGGTCTGCATGCCGGCCGAAGGAATCTCTGGCAAACTGGCCCCTGTTCGACTCGTCACGTTGGGATCATCGCTCCACTGGATGAACCAAGAACTCGTGCTTCGAACGAGCCACGCGCTTCTGTCGGACGACGGCGGAATCGCGATCTTCGGGATGCCCGGTATGTGGGACGGGCCGGAGCCGTGGCAGCAGGAAGCCACGAGAATCGTGAAACGATGGCTGGGAGACCAGAGACGGGCGGGACGTGGCACGTTCACAAGTCCCGAGGAGAGATGGGGGCAGGTTCTGGAGAGGTCGCCATTCGTTCGTGTCAAGCAGAGGGAGTATCGCTTCGATCACGTGTGGACTGTGGACACCATCATCGGCTTCCTGTATTCGACTTCCTTTGCGGCCAGGCCGCTCTTTGGCGATTCATGCGACGCATTCGAAGAGG
The DNA here is from genome assembly GCA_964406605.1 of uncultured Dehalococcoidia bacterium. Classification (GTDB taxonomy): domain Bacteria; phylum Chloroflexota; class Dehalococcoidia; order DSTF01; family RBG-16-68-14; genus CAYOSF01. Next base: position 310,154 of record CAYOSF010000002.1, read on the forward strand.
ATCTCCGCAGCGCCCTGCAACAGCTCAGCCCCAAGGGCATCTTTCACGAGAAGGTTCTTGCTGAATCGCTCCTCGCCTGGAAGCACTAGAACACCACGATCGCGAAAAGGCCGCGCCTGGTCAGGGGCACCCAAGAACAACGCAGACGCCTCAACAAGGTCGAGACGTCTGCGCGATCATCCTCGACTATGATAGGGCCGCCCCTGTGGTTCCTGGCCCTATGCTACAACGCGATGGCGCTGCTAGGCGGGCTCCGGTACCCTCTGCAGGTGGAGGGCGCTCCGGGGGAGCATCCCCTCAAGGATCCGCTCCAGCGCCATGGTATGGGCACAAGCACCCCATCCGGCGAAGAAGTCGCAGCTACAGCGCCACGTATCCCCGTCCAGCGAGACTTCGTGCCGATCGTTCTCTCCATCGAACTCGACGCGCAAGCCGCTGAAATGGATGCGGCTTCGCTCCTGGGCGTAGCGCTTTGCCTTCTCGATCTTCCCGATGAGGCCTGAATTCATCTGACACCCCTTTCCCTTCGGACGCAGCAAAACGGCACCGGACAAACGCCGGTGCCGGACGCTCACTCAAGAACGAGAAGGTGGGCCATAATCGATCCCCTTCTAGCCGGTATTCTACGACGAGCCACCCCAGGCCGTCAAGCCGCACATCCCCTTCTACTCATCCAGCGAGGGGAAAGTGGCTAGGCGATGGTAGACGCTCCCACCCGGGCCCAGGACGCTCTGCATCAGGCTTACTTCCGTTAAGATCATCGACGGCAGGAGTGGCGACCTGTACCGTTCGATGAGACCCGCGAGCCGCCGACGTTCCGGCGGGGGAACCCGGTCCTGCACCCGCGCGAGGGTCAGGTGAGGAGCGAATGGACGGCGCTCGCGAGGAAATCGGAGCGGCCGAAGCGCCCTATCGACGCGGCGTGCCAGTGACGCTAAAGGCTCGGTGTCGCCCTCCAGCCCCACCCAGACTACCCGCAGCCGGGCACCACCGAAACCACCGAGCGTGGACGGCCGCACCCTCAACTCGAAGGGCTCTATCGCTGCCGCGAGCGCCTCCTTGATCCTATCCAGTCGCGATTCCTCGACGCCGCCCAGGAACTTGAGGGTGAGGTGGATGCCGGCCGGCCGTACCCAGCGCAGCCCGTCCGCGCCCAGGCGACGCAGGTCCTCCTGGATGCGCCCCAGGGCGCTTCGCACTTCGTCCGTGAGCTCGCAGGCGACGAACAGCCGGATCTGCCCTGGACGTTCGTCAGCCATCGGACAGCCTCAGCAGGCGACGAGCATTCTCGCCCTCGATCAACCGGAGCGCCCGCTCATCGAGGGGCGCGTCGCGCAGCCTGCGCAGAGCATGCTCCTGGGAGACGAGAGGGAAGTCGCTGCCGAACAGGATGCGCTCGGGTCCCACAAGCTCCACGGCGCGGGCGTAGATCCCCGGCTCGTAGAGAAGGTCAGTGGCAGCCGTGTCGAAGTAGGTTCGCGCGAGCGATTCCCGCACCTCGGGCATGAGCGCGTAGAAAGGCAGCCCTCCACCCCAGTGAGCCGCGATGACCGTGGCGGAGGGGAAGTCAGCTATGAAGCGCGCGATCTGTTCCAGCGGCAAGCCGGCCTTGCCGGGGTAGGCGTGTCCGGCGGGCTCGGTGACGTGGAAGAGGAGCGCCAGACCGTGGGTATCGGCGGCCCAGGCCAGGATGCCTGCCTCCCTGCTGTCGGTGAGTGAGTAGCCCTGGTTCTCGGGCCGGAGCTCGCCCAGGCCCAGGGCGCCTGCGGCAGCGCAGCGTTCTATCTCCTCGCGGGCATCGTCCTCGGAGGGCTGGACGGTGCAGAACGGAATGAGCCGGCCGCCGGACCCAGCCGCCGCCTCGAGGAGATAGTCGTTGTGGCAGCGACAGAGTTCAGCTTCGCGCCAGGCGAAACCGCAGGCGACGCTCAGGTCGACTCCGGCCTCGTCCATGGAAGCCAGCAGCTCGTCGGCGGTGACGATAGAGGCCTTCGGACCGACGTAGAGCTCGCGGAAGGTAGCGTCCCGGGCCAGGTACTCGTCGCGCTGGTCGCGGACGTCCGGCGGGAAGACGTGGGTGTGGGAATCGACGATCACGGGACTATGGTAGCGCAACGGCGCGCAGATGCCTGTTGATTGCATTTGGAAATGAGACGTGTCTCGAATCTAGGAATGCGCGTTTCGTTTGATTGACCGTCGTCGGGGCACCGGCCGGGAGCGCGTCGGACGGAATTGATGTCGTTCATGCCTCGTCGAGCGTAGCACGCGCCGGACGGAGGTCTAAGGGGTAGGTGGCGCGGAGGCGCGCACGGGGCAGTCCGAAGCCTAACCCGTGGAGGTTGTGGGCATCGAGCTGGGCTGCGGGCTGGGGCATCTGCGGGTAGACTGTTGCCGAGATGGCGCCGAGCATCACCGCGTTTGTAGACCAGCATGTCGAGGCGGCGGCGGAGTTGCTGGCCGCCCGACATCAGACCCATCGCGTGAGGGAGGCGAGCCCCTCGCCAGGCATCGAGGACCCGGAGGCGGCAGCGGTTGCGCTGCGGGGCGTCCTGAGACAAGGGCATACGGAAGGATTCGTGGCGTACGAAAGAGATCGCCTAATCGGGTACCTGCTCGGGACGCTGCACGAGGCGGCACCCGGAGCACCCGCGCGTGTCACTGTGCCGTACGAGGGGGCAGCGGCAAGCCAGGACTCCGGCAGGGAGACGTATCGTGAGCTGTACGCCGCAGCAGCGGCGCGGTGGGTCGCTCAGCAGTGTTATGTCCACTTCGTCACGGTTCTCGCGGTCGACACAACCGCCGTGGACGCATGGTTCTCGCTCGGCTTCGGCCAGCACACGATTACAGGCGTGCGCGATACGGAACCGGTGCCCGGCCGAGAACCGGCAGGCGTCGAGATCCGTCCAGGCGAGCCGCCGGACGTCGACGCGATCGTCCGAATGGAGGACGGTCTGCGGACCTACCAGGCGGGCTCGCCCGTCTTCCTCCCGCACGCCGCGGAAAGGCGCGCGGCGATGCCCCAGCTCCACAGGCGGCTGCTGAGGGAAGCAAGGAACGCGTACTGGATCGCGTGTCGGAACGGAGATCCAGTAAGCTATCAGCTTTTCGCGCCGGTGCCTGAGGGCTTCCCTCATTTGCCAGATGAATGCGTGTACATCGAGCACGCGTATACGGAAGAGGACGAGAGGAACGCCGGCGTCGGGACAGCGCTGCTGCGACGGGGGATGGCCTGGGCACGAGAGGCCGGCTACCGGCAGTGCGCGACAGACTGGATGTCGGCGAACCTCCCGGCGTCACGCTTCTGGCCTCGCCACGCGTTCCGGGCGACGAGCTACGGACTGTGCCGCAGGGTGGACGAGGGGTTCACAGGGCCAGAGTAGCGGCGGCGCGGGTCAGGCTGAAGCCCGACCCGCAAAGACCTGACCGGTGGAACTTGCGGCGGCTGGACGCGGTGTGACACGGCTGGTACCTTTGCCGCGTACCACGAATGCAAGGCAGGAGGGAAGCGCCATGGCATACGTCGAATACGAGAAGAAGGACCACGTCGCCTACATCACGCTGAACCGTCCCGAACGTCTCAACGCGATCGGCTCGGAGTTGGGCCGCGAGTTGCAGGAGGCAGAGGCGAAGTTCGCTTGGGACGAGGACGCGTGGGTAGCCGTCTACACCGGGGCGGGCGAGAGGGCGTTTTCCGCCGGGCGAGACCTGAAGGAAGCGGCCGAAGGAGGCGGCACGAGCCGGACTCCACGCCCCTTCCGAGCCGCGCGGTCCGCCGAGATCACGAAGCCGACCATCGCAGCCATCAACGGTGTCGCCTACGGCGGCGGCTTCGAGCTGGCGCAGCGCTGCGACGTGCGCATCTGCTCAGAGAACGCCACGTTCGCCATGGCCGAGGTCACGGTCGGCCTGACACCGGTCACCGGCCTGTTCACGCTGCCGAGGCTGATCGGGCAAAGCAACGCCATGTGGCTGCTTCTCAGCGGGGAGGCGATCGACGCCCAGGAGGCGTACCGGATCGGCCTGGTAACGCGCGTCGTCCCGCTGCCGGAGCTGCTCCCCACGGCCACAAGCATGGCCGAGACCATCTGCGGCAACAGCCCGCTGGCGGTGAGGGCGATCAAGCAGTTGGCGAAGACCGGGGCGGAGGTGCCCATGGACTACGCCATGCGTCTGGGGTCAGGCCTCATGAGCTCGGTGTGGGGCTCCGAGGACGCGAAGGAAGGAGCGGCCGCATTCGCCGAGAAGCGGAAGCCGGTCTGGAAGATGCGGTAGGCGGGGGTGGGGCGATCACGAGTGGCTGGACGGGCTGTGGGGACCAGAATGGAGGACCCAGAACCCGGAGAAGCCAGAACCTAGAACCTAGGCCTGCCGGCCCACGGGCCGCAACCAGCACTCGGAGGGCACGCGATGAAACTCACAGACGCGAAAACCTATGTCGTGAAGACCGATCCGCCCAACTGGGGCGGGCATATCTGGTTCTTCGTCAAGCTCGAAACCGACGAGGGAATCGAAGGCTGGGGCGAAACCGCCGTGCTCAGCTGCCTCGCGGGGCTCGAAGACAGCTACGAGTCGATGGTACGGGAGATATTCGATCTGTACCTGAAAGACAAGGACCCCATCGAGAGGGAGCCGCTCTACCACATCATGTACTCGAGCCTGACGGCCCAGCACCCGGACTATGTCACCATGGGACTGATCAGCGGCTTTGACATCGCTCTGTGGGACATCTGCGGGAAGCACTACGGCACAGCGGTCTACAACCTGCTGGGGGGTAAGTACAGGGACCGGGTCAGGACCTACACCTACGTCTACGATCTGGACGTGCGAGACAGCCTTGTCAAGGCCGTCGCCGACTGGTGGAGCGACCCGACACGGCTGGCCGAGCACGCGGCTCGGATCGCCGACGAAGGATTCACGGGAGTCAAGTTCGACCCCTTGGTGCAGGCCGTTGCCAGGAGATTGCCAACCGCACCCTGGGAGATCACACCCTCCGAGTACGACCACGCCGAGAAGGCCGTCGCCGCCGTCCGCGAGGCGGTGGGGGACCGGGCCGACATCCTCATCGGCACGCACGGACAGATCACACCGTCGGCTGCGCGGCGCCTCGCGCGGAGGGTCGAAAAGTACGATCCCCTCTGGCTCGAGGAGCCGTGCCCACCGGAGAACTACAAGGAGATGGGCAGGATCGCCCACAGCACGACGATACCCATCGCCACCGGGGAGAGACTAGTCACCCCGTACGAGTTCCAGAATCTGTTCGCTGAGCGCGCCTGCGCCTTTGCCCAGCCAGACCTGGGAAGCTGCGGCGGCATCACGGCTTGCAAGAAGATCGCCACGCTGGCGGAGGCGAACTACGTGCTCATGGCACCCCATGTCTGGGGCGGACCGATCATCACGGCCGCGGCGCTTCAGATCGACGCGAACATCCCCAATTTCCTGATCCAGGAGAGCATCTACAAGTCCCGGGACTTCTTCGACGAGATCGTCAAGGAGCCCTTCGAGTGGGAGAATGGTGACCTCATCCCACCGGACCGGCCAGGCATCGGGATAGAACTCGACGAGGAGAAGCTTGAAGAGCACAGGGGCAAGCTGGCTGATCTCTCGAGGCGGCGCGGACAGACCTGAAGGTCTGTCCCTACGGAGTCGGCCCACGGTATCGGCCCACGGCGGCGCTTCGGAGCAGTCCAGTGAGGACACCGGAGGGAAGCCCGCGAATAGCAACAGGAGCGAAGCATGAGCAAGGGCAGTGAGCCTTTCGAGGGCACAATCGGCCGGACGTACGAGGATTCCGAGCCCTGGTGGCCGGAGGAGTCGCGCCCGCGGAAGGCAAGCCCGAACGTCGTCGTGATCCTGCTCGACGACACGGGATTCGCGCACTTCGGGTGCTACGGCTCGACCATCGACACGCCAAACGTCGACGGTCTGGCCGAGAACGGACTGCGCTTCACCAACTTCCACACGACGGCGCTCTGCTCGCCGTCGCGGGCCTGCCTGCTCACCGGCCGCAACCATCACTCGGTGGGCATGCGCGCCCTGTCGAACTTCGATACCGGCTACCCGAACATGCGAGGCGCGGTCACCAACCACGCAGCCACGCTGGCGGAACAACTGCGCGAACACGGCTACGCGACGCTTGCGGTGGGCAAATGGCACCTGGCACCGATGCGGGACGCATCGGCCGCCGGCCCGCACGACCAGTGGCCCCTCCAGCGCGGCTTCGACCGCTACTACGGCTTCCTGCAGGGCGAGACGGACCAGTTCCGTCCCGAGCTGACCTACGACAACCATCCCGTCGCGCCGCCGCGTACACCGGAGGACGGCTATCACCTGTCAGAGGACCTGGTCGACAGGTCGATCAGCTTCGTTCGCGACTTGAAGTCCGTGCGGCCCGACCGCCCATTCTTCCTGTATCTCGCCTTCGGCGCGACGCACTCGCCGCACCAGGCGCCACGAGCGTACGTTGAGAAATACCGCGGCCGCTTCGACGCCGGTTGGGACCGGATCCGCGAAGAGTGGTTCGAGCGCCAGAAATCGCTGGGCGTCGTGCCCGAGGGCACCCAGCTGGCGCCTCGAAACCCGGGCGTCAAGCCGTGGGATGAGCTGAGCGAGAACGAGAAGCGGTTCGCGCTGAGACTGCAGGAGGCGTTCGCCGGGTTCCTGGACCACACCGACACGCAGATCGGCCGGCTCCTCGCCTTCCTGGAAGAGCTGGGCGAGATGGACGATACGCTCATCTTCCTGCTGTCCGACAACGGCGCGAGCCAAGAAGGCGGCCCAGGCGGCGTCATGGACGAGTTCAAGTATTTCAACCTGGTCCCCGAGAACGTAGACGAGGTGGTGCAGCGGCTGGACGACATCGGGGGACCGCACAGCCATACCAACTACCCGTGGGGGTGGGCGCAGGCAGGCAACACGCCGCTCAAGTGGTACAAGCAGAACACCTTCGGGGGCGGGGTGCGGGACCCGCTCATCGTCGCGTGGCGGGGACGGATCAAGGACCGCGGCGGCACCCGAAACCAGTTCCATCACGTGACCGACATCGTCCCTACCATCCTGGAGGAGCTGGGCATCGAGCCGCCGGCCAGCGTCCGGGGCTACGAGCAGATGCCGATTCACGGGACGAGCATGTCGTACACCCTGGACGACGCGGATGCAGCAGGCCGCAAGACCGTCCAGTACTTCGAGATGTTCGGACATCGCGGGATCTGGCTCGACGGCTGGAAGGCCGTCTCCTACCACCGAAGGGACACCCCGTACGGCGATGACGAGTGGGAGCTGTACCACCTGGACGAGGACTTCTCAGAGACACGGAACCTCGCGGTCGAGCGGCCCGACAAGCTGCGGGAGCTGATCGACCGTTGGTGGGTGGAGGCCGGCAAGCACGGCGTGCTCCCACTCGACGACCGGAACGTCGAGCTGTTCGGAGGCACGCCGAGGCCGGACACGCCACACGCGCATCGAGATTATGTCTACTATCCCCCTATCGCCCACCTGCCGGCCGACGCCTCTCCGAGGCTGGGGGCTCGGTCCTGGCAGATCACGGCCGAGATCGAGCGCCCGGACGGTCGATGCGAGGGCGTGCTGCTCGCCCAGGGCACGCACAACACGGGGCTCACCTTCTACGTGAAGGACAACAAGCTGGTCTTCGACTACAACTACTTCACGAGCCACACCGTTGTGACTTCGGGGACCGAATTGCCGACTGGCCGGTGCAGCGTAGGCGTGCGGTTCGTGAGGAGAGACCAATCGGGGGAGGTGACGCTGCTAGTCGACGGCAGCGAGGCCGGCCAAGCGCACGTGCCCAGGATCCTGAGGATGCTGGGCTCCACCGGCCTCGACGTGGGCCGGGACTCGTTGTCGCCGGTGACGGAGGACTACGAGGCGCCGTTCGAGTTCACGGGCACGATCCACAAGATCACCTTCAATCTGCTGAGGCGCGAGGACGTGGAGGCAGCGCGAGAGGCCGCGGAGGCGGAGGCGAGAACGGAGCTGGCGCGGGAGTGAGGGGGGAGGGGAAGGGCTTGCTGGAACGCGCTGTGGGCCGTATCATGGTGCGGAAATCGCAGACTTCTGGAGTGGTGGTTGCGTGGGTATCGATTGGCCCGACAAGAGCGAGCAGATCCGAAGAATCCTGGCTGCGGAGTCGCGGAACTCCGTGGAACTAGTGAGTCTAGGCGAGGAACTCCGCCGAGAATGCTATGCTCTCCGGAATATGTCGGACTTGAACACGTGCGATTTTGTCACCGCTATGGAGGACGGGCTTGGAACGCTGACGGGCAGTGAAGCGCTCGTCGCGTGGAACGCACATGCGCTCATAACCTTGCTGGTGAACGAGATGCTTGAACTCATCAAGCGGGGCGAAGGGAAGGGGCACTTCGTAGTGGAGGACGACTTCGAGTGCTTAGCGCGCCTTCTCGAGCTCGCGGCGGCCGAACCCATTTGCGTGGGTCACAGCTGGGCCATCAGTCTGCGAGCGTCCATTCGCGGTGTGGTGGAAAGCATCGTAGCGGGGAGGAAGCACTCGTCGGTGAGCGACGGAGCGTTGAAGCGAGCATGGCAGCTACTCGCTGACAGTGCCGTGGACATGTCAGAGAAGGCGAGTCTAGTGGCGATCTCACGGGAGGTGCTAGCGGCCGGTCAGGAGTGGATGGACGAAGAAATCAAGAACACACTGCTGGGGTGGGTGGCGCAGGCGGTCGAGGAAGGTTGAGAAGCGGAACATGCGAGAGGAGCTTGTTAGGGACTTCCTGCGGATCGTTGGATCTAGTGCGACCGCGTGGCGTGATCACGCTCACGCTTTGGCATGCGTGCTCCGCCAAATCGCGACGCCGGAGAGCAATCTTGGCAGCGAGGCGCGTGCCTCCGCCGCTGAGATTCTATCTTGTCTGCTACGGGACACACCCGAGCTGGCTTCAGATGTTGATGTCTCTCTGTTGTCGAGCCTGGCCTCAGACGCGAATGAGGCGGTGCTGCAAGGCGGCTTGTCAATGATTGAGACGTTGCTTGGGGTGCAGAGGATAGGGATCAAGGATGTCGTCGAGCCGTTAGGCCGTATTGAACAGCATCCATCAACAGCGCTCAAGCGGCGAATCCTGAGGGTCTATCAATCCAGGTTCGATCGCGACTTCGATGAGATTCCGATCGACCGACTAATCCTCCTCTACAGCGTAGAGGTGTTGCAGGACGAATTCAAGGATCTGCGCCTCGTTGATCACCTCGCGGAATCTCTATCGCTGCCAAGATCATCTGCGCTCGCAGTTCTGCAAGGTCTGACGTGTCTAGTAGAGGCCAGTGACAATGGGCTGCGGGTCTCGATCCCCCTCAAATGGTGCCACGATCAAATGAGCACGGGTTGGTTCTTGTCACCCGCGCAGCTGGCTCGCGCTGACGGGCGGATAAGCTCGCTCAGTGCGGCGCAAGTCAAGCAGCTAGCAGTTGTGTTAACGGCTCTGTCCCAATGCCCACAGTAGGCGAAGTGCGGGAACGCTTGAGAGCGTCCACGTGGCCGATGGGAGGCGCAACGGTTCTCGTCATTCGCTGGCTGACGAAAGCCAAAGTAGGCGACTTGCCGGCCTGGGTGTACGCGACTCCATTCTTCGGGTTCGCGGCGCTGTTCTTCGGTGTAGCGGTGAGTCTCCGCAACGCGTGGTGGCTCATTCCTGCCGTGTCTTGCTTGGTAGCAGCGTATGCAGCGGCCATCATGTTTTCTCACCTTATGACAATCAATGATGCGCGCGACCGATGGCTTGAGGCCAAACGCAGGCGGCGCCCTCTTCTCGCGAGCATGGTGATCGTGGCTGTGGCGCTCGTGGTTGCTGGCGTGATGGCGGTGTACGCCATGGACAGAGAAGGTACGCCGCAGGTCTCGGGGGATGCTGGCAACAACCTGGAAGCTCAGATCGATGGCCCGAGAGGAGGATTGTGAGCCATGGAGACGCTACTGTCGAACAGAGTGGATCCGGTAGACCTCTGCCTTCTGCAAAATCTCTGTGATGGTCGCGATCCGGTGGCGAAACATGTCCTCGAAGACATGGAAAAGACTTGCGGGGTAAAGCTGAACCGGGAGGAGGTGGATGCAAGGCTGACCCGAATGGAGGAGAGCGGGGTCATCCTTCGAAGGAAGACCGCTTTGCTAGATCCCACCAAACTCTACGACCATGTGTTCCTGATCTTGCTCAAGCTGCACCTACCGTCCGTAGTCCCCGGGAAGGGAACCTTGAGCTGGGACGAGGCCGTAGACGAGATATGGACCATCAGTCAGGAGAAAGGTCGTCCCATTCGCATCCTGTTCACAATTCTCGGCTGGGGCGATTATGACATTGCTGCTCTCGCCTACGTCAACGATCTTGCAGGCTACTACGAGTTTCAGAAGGAGTTGGCCGAAAGGGGCATCATAGAGAAATACGACACGAAGACACTGCATCACTTCGGAATCCCGTACAAATTCGAACCGATCATGGTTCCCGGCCATCGCGAAGCCAGCGCCTACATTCGCGATCTTCGAGAGATTATCGCTGGCGCGGTCGACGTAGCGTCCGATACTCACAAGTAGGGGAGTTCACTTGGGCTGAGCCACAATGACTAAAAGGCATAAGCCGTTGACCCTACAAGATATCAACCGGAAGGGGCTCATAGTCGAACGCGTCACAGAGCGGGAACTAGGCGCGCTGTTGGCTGAGGGGCTGGAAACTGGTGTCGTGGGCGGGGAACAGTGGTTTCGGGAGCCGGATCGATGGTACAGAATGCCGGCCTTCATCAATCCGTATCAGACGCAGTACCACGAGATCCCTGCTCTCACAAGCAATCGGCAGGAGCTTCAGCGCCACTTGACCGGAACGTTGAAGGTCTTCTACGGAGTAGGAATTGGCGACAGCGAGGCAGTACCTATCGCTTGGGATCTAGAAGAGTCGGGATACGCCGAGGTCATTGCCATAGATGTGATAAGAGACTTCCTTGAGGGTTTCGTCGAGTGCCTACTCAATCTGATCGAGGAATACCCATCGTCCCAGATAAGGTTCCTAGGTAACAACACGCTCTTCGAGAAGCTCGGGCCCGCGGATGTCGGCCCGGCTTCCAGATTCGATCGGAGGACGTTCATTTGCCTGGGTAACACTGTGGGGAACTTCGCACAGGATGACATCTTCTCGATCTTCAAGCGAAACGCCGATGTCTCGGACTTCTTGTTGATTGGGGTACAGGCCGCGCAGAAGAGACAGAAGCTCTTGCGACAGTACCGCAAGACGCTGAGATACCAGCGTCTGATAGCCGATTCGCTGAGCCGGGGGTTGCAGTCCCTCGGACGCACAGACTTGGATCCCTCCCGGCTAGAGAACCTCGATTGGCGCTATGACGAGAAGAAGGAGGAGGTCCAGGCTTGGCTAAATGGTGTGCTAATCTATCATTCAAGGAAGTACAACCTCCACAAGCTCTCCAGGTTTGCCCGGAAGTTCGGCTTCGTCGAAGTTGAGAGATTCCTCCACGGAGACTGCAGCTTGCTCTTGTTTGAGAAGCGCGAGTAAGCGGGAGCCTAACTGACGCGTCCCTTCCGCAGCAATGGCCTGGTTGGGAAGACTCTAGTGCTGCTGATTTTGTTCAACCGGTGGGTTCTGCCACGCGCTGGGTGCGAGTCCGAGACTGTCTATCACCCCTCCGACCCCTCTCCTGCGCGCCGGCGAGGGCAGACACCTGGCGGCAACTCAGCTTGATCAGGACGGCAGCGACCCGCGCCGCAGGTGCTCAGCCTGCGGCTAGGCCGATGGACACAGCGGCGGGCTGTCCTGGAGGGGCGTGCCCTGATCGTCGCCGCCCGCACCGTGGAATCGGCGGTCCTGGAGCGCCCCGCGGGCGAGCCCTAGGCTGTCGATCACGGTAGCGGCGCCCCAGCCGGCGAGGACGAGCGCGGGCACAGCGCGTCGACGCGAGGCAATCCGGAGTCCCGCAAGTAAGAGCCCCGCGCCTGTGGCGACGCCGACGCCACGCACGATACGGTCGGCCGCCTCCTCGTCGCCAAAGCGCTCGACCAGGTGCCACTTGAGCAGCGAGCCCCCGTCGACGGACGGGGTGGGCGTCAGGCTGCCGATGAAGAGCAGTCCGGAGCCGACGGTCCAGCAGTCCGCAAGCTCGCGGGCGGCGGACGAAGGCCTGGTCAGCGCGCGGGCAAGGAGTCCGGTGAGGAGACCGAGCGCGCTGTAGACCGGGCCGCCTATCGCGCGTCCCCGGTGAGCCGCCGGGGCCACGTCGTTGTTCTCGTAGACGGTGCGCGGCATGTTGGCCGACACCTCGATAGCATCCATGGGTGCGCCGGCGCGGCGGGCGCTGAAGACGTGGGCGACGGCGTGACCAACGTCGGCGACAAGCAACAGCGCGATCGAGGAGGCCCCGATGGCGAGCTTCTGGAGAAAAGGGCGTTCGGGATGTCTTCGCCCGGCCAGCCACGAGAGCGCCAGCCAGCCGCCAACAACGTTACCGGCAACAGAATGGTGCACGCGTATCGGGGTGTTGGCGATGGTCAAGGCCATCCCTGGCTTCTCACAATCTTCTGCGCGAGGCTATCCGAAGCACACAGCACCGGCAGCGCCATTGTAGCGCAGGAGCGGCGCCGGTACATCGGCCATGGGATCGGAGGCGACAAGTGCGCGATGGGCCAGGCTGAAGCCTGACCCGCAGAGATGAGGCGGTTATGCAGGCCGCGCGTGGACGCCCAGCGCCGGGTCGGCTACGGTGGGAGCGTTGTGCAAGTAAAAATGACAGCGCGTTGCCGGCTGGGGCATGGTGTCTGGCGCGTCTCTGCCGCAGCCACCGTAGCAGCAGTCGCCGTGCTGGCGGCGGCGTGCGGCAGCAGCGACGACAGCCCATCGGTTCCCGCGTCGGAGATCCCAACGGCGACCGCCGGGCCGGCAGCGTCCCCGACAGGGGACGCGAGCGCCTGCGCGCCCGGCAGACCACACCAGGCCGGCAGCTTCGACGACACGCTGATGTCAGGCGGCGTCGCACGCGAGTACATCCTGCACGTGCCGCCGTCGTACACAGGCAGCGACGCCGTACCGCTGGTCGTGAACCTGCACGGATTCGCCGGCAGCGCGCAGGCGCAGGCGCGCAACAGCGCGCTGCCGGCCAAGGCCGACGAGGAGGGGTTCATCGTGGTGACGCCGCAGGCCACCGGCGACCCGGCACAGTGGGACATCGTCGCCGATTCGAGCGACGTGACGTTCATCGATGATCTGCTCGATGAGCTGACGGCCGACCTGTGCATCGATCAGGCGCGCGTGTACGTGACAGGGCTATCGAACGGCGCGGCGATGACGGTGACGCTGGCGTGCCAGCTCTCGGACCGGATCGCGGCCATCGCGCCGGTCGCGGGTGTCTACTCCTGTCCGCCGACCGAGCCGGTATCCGTGATCGCGTTCCATGGCGACGCCGATCCGGCGGTGCCGTTCGAGGGCGGGCGAGTGGGCGGAGAGGACTCGGGCCTGGCGTACCCGCCCGTGGAGGAGTCGATGCGGCAATGGGCGGACCACGACGGCTGCGATGAGCAGCCAGTGTCCGAGCGGGCGGCGGAATCGGCGCGTGTGGTGCGATACGCGGGATGCGACCGGGGGACGTCGGTCGAGCTGTACGTGGTCGAAGGAGGCGGGCACTCTTGGCCCGGCGCGGCTGTCGGCGAGATCAGCGCGACGGACCTGATGTGGGAGTTCTTCGAGACGCATCCCAAGCGGTGAGAGCGCGGCTCACGGTTCAGGCACGGGCCTGACAGGCGCCCCAGCCGACAGGAGGCGCGGCTACGGATGAGACGGCGGTGAGGGCTTCTCCTTCGCCTCAGCAGCCTGGTCTTGGGTCGGCTTGGCCTCGGCCTCTGCCTGGGGCGGTCGCGGCGGGCGGCGGATGCTGACGCGCTTGAAGGACTCGGTGAGGCGGCCGTCGCGGGAGGTGCGCATGCGCTGCTCCCACATCTTCCGCAGCTCCTCTGGGCTGCGCCCGCCTAGCTGGCTGCGATGACAGAAGACCGCCTCCATCTTCGTCTCGACGTGGGCGCTGATGTCGACCGTGTAGTCGGGCTCGTTCGTGCCCGCGAGGAGCATCTCGTTCACCTGGTGGGCGTCCAGCTCGGCTTCGCCGTGCTCCGGGTAGTACAGGTGGTCCCGCACCGCCGGGTAGACGGCATCGCGGACGGCGATGCCGATGGCGCGGTGGTCGGAGTGGTTGAAGCCGGGACGGAAGCCGTCCCAGGTGAGTACGACGTCGGGGCGGTACTTCCGGAGGAGGCGGACTATCTGGCCGCGCAGCTCGTGGTCGGCCGACAGGAAGCCGTCCGGGAGGCCGAGGAAGATGGTCTCCTTCACTCCCAGGACACGACAGGCATCCCGCTGCTCCTGCTCTCGTATCGCCGCCAGCTCCTGCTGGCTCAGGGAGGCGTCGTGGGTGCCTTTGTCGCCGCTGGTGGCGAGGACGTAGTAGACCGACCAGCCCTGGGCGCACCACTTGGCTACCGTGCCGGCGGCCAGGAACTCGGCGTCGTCGGGGTGGGCCATGATGACCATGGCGGTCAGGGGCCCGTCCTTGCCAAGCTCCTCGGCCGGCATCGCATCGCGGCGCCACGGCCACCAGCCAAGGAGGCGTTTGAAGTCGGGCATAGTCAGTTGCGGAATGCGGCGATGCCCCTCGCGGGCCTGCCTTCGATAAGCTCGCGATAGATGGCGAGCACCGCCTCGGCGACGTTGCCCCATCGGAAGCGCTCGACCTCCGCGCGGGCGGTCTCGCCGAACGCGCGGCGCAGCTCCTCGTTGCCCAGTAGCAGCTCGAGGCGTTCGGCAAAGGGCTCCGGACAGCGCCAGGGGATCAGGTAGCCGGTCTCGCTATCGCGGACGGTAGCGGTCAGTCCGCCGACGCGAGAGGCCACCACGGGCGTGCCGCAGGCCATCGCCTCCAACGCGACCAGACCGAAACTCTCGTGGAAGGACGGCATCACGCAGACGTCGGCGGCGCTGTAGAACATGGGCAGCTTCTCGTGATCGACGGCGCCGAGGAAGTTGACACGCTCGGAAATACCCAGCTCGGACGCCAGGTCGCGCAGGTGGGCCATTTCCCCGTGTCCGGCCGAACTGTCGCCGCCGATGACGAGGACGTAGCAATCCGAGTCCCCCTCCAATTGCGCAGCGGCGCCAAGGAGGATATCGATGCCCTTCAGCGGCTCAACTCTGCCGACGAAGAGGAGGATGCGGTCGTCGTCATGCAGGCCGAGCTCCCGACGCGCGTCTTCCTTCACGATCGGCTGAAACAGATCCAGGTTGACGCCGCAGGGCACGACCGCGATACGGTCGGCATCGGCGCCGTAGAGGCGGACCAGAGACTGCTGCTCATCGCGGCTGGCCACGACGACACGATCGGCGTGGCGTGCGATCCACGTCTCAGCCTCAATGCGAGCATCGGGCTCCCATTCGGTGATGCGGGAGCGGCTCTTCACCTCGCCGAGCGTGTGGAACATGGCGACGTGGGGCAGATCCCAGCGCGCCTTCAGCCGCTCCGCGACGACGCCGGAGAGCCAGTAGTGGCTGTGTAGCACGTCGTAGCGTTGACCCTCTCTCTCGGCGATGGCCAGGACGCCCTGCTCGAATGCCTCGAGGTGATCTGGCAATGCCTGCTTTTCGATCTGCTGCGCCGGGCCGGCGACAACGTGCACCAACCGCGCCGACGGCCGCCCGTTTCCGCCACACTCCGCCGCGAAAGGTACGATCTCAGGCGCACCCGGGTCGGAGCGCCGGGTGAATACATCGACCTGGTGACCGCGCCCGACCAGCTCGCACGCCAGCTCACGCACGTAGACGTTCAGGCCACCGGTGTCGCGCCCGCCCAGGGGCGCCAGCGGCGAGGTATGGTAGCTCAGGATCGCTACGCGGTACACAATTCAATCATAGCGGAGTGATGGCTCGTCCCGCGATGGCGATCACGCGCGCCGGATGACGCAGCGATGGACCTTCCGGTCCTTGCCCCCCAGGTCGTACTTGTACGGCTCGTCGCCGCGCAGGAAATCGACGTTCCGGCAGCCTGACTCCATGGCATCGCGCAGGCAGAAGGCCTTGGAGGCCAGGCCCACCGACAGCGGCGCGTACTGCGGGTCGTATCCGCTGTTGTACAAGTAGAGGCTCCCCGCCTGATCGAAGCAGAAGATGGAGGCGACCGGTTTGGTGTCGAGTTCCAGTTCGTAGAGGCGAACGATTCCCTCCTCCGCCATGGCGCCGGCCATGCGATGGAAGAAGCGGCCCATCTGCTCCGACATGAAGGTCGCCTTGTCGCTGCGGCTCTCCACCATGAGGCGCAGAAACACCGGCAGATGCTCCTCGACATCCGTCGGAGTGGTGTACGTCCGAAGCTCCAGCTCGCCCGCAGCGCCGAGACGTCGCAGCTTGCGTCGCAGCTCGTGACGGTTCTTCTTGGAGAGCCCGGCCAGGTACTCATCCCAGCTCTCCGGCAGCTCGACCCGCGGCGCGACCGCCTCCTCCTCCCGCTCGACGGCGAGCCCGGCGGCCTCGGCCAGGGCCAGGAACACCTCAAGGGTGGGCGAGCCATCGACCAAGCCTCGCAGTTCCAGTTCAGACCACGACTCCTCTTCGAGGGCGTCCAGAATCGCCGGGTAGACGTCGCCGGCCTTGCCCGGCGCCACGACGAAGTCCATGTAGTCGCAGATCGAGTAGTGGCCGACCAGGGAGAGCCGTCCGTTCTCACGGACAAGAGGCGCGACACCCATCAACGACTCGCCGTCGCGGACGGCGAGCAGTAGAAGCTCGCGGTCTCCCAAGAACTCCTCCAGCCAGACGCGGTGCCACGTGGGATGGAGAAAAGGGACGGGCTCGGGGTACTGGTTCAGAATCCCGGCCCAGTCCGCGTGCAGTGCCGCCAGCTCCTCTCGACGAACGCTGTACGGCATGCGCTAGCCGCCCTGCACCAGCGCGAGAAACTCGGAGCGCGTCGGGCCTCGCTTGCGGAAAGAGCCGCGGGTGGCTGACGTGATCACGGAAGTGCCCGGCTTCTTGACGCCACGAATCGTCATGCAGAGATGCTCGGCGCTCACGACGACGGCGACTCCGTTCGGGTGGAGGCCCTCCAGGATGCAATCGGCGATCTGGCTCGTAAGCCGCTCCTGGAGCTGAGGGCGCTTGGCGAACGCTTCGACCACGCGCGCCAGCTTGCTCAGGCCCACCACGCGGCCCGCCGGAATGTAGCCAACATGCACCCGGCCATGGAACGGGAGCAGGTGGTGCTCGCAGATGGAGTAGAAGGGGATGTCGCGCAGGATCACCATCTCCTGGTGACCCTCCTCGAATCCGACGCGAAGGTAGTCGCGGGGATTGATTGCGAGCCCGGCGAACAGCTCTGCATACACGCCGGCCACGCGACGAGGCGTGTCGGCCAGCGTCTCGCGACCCGGATCTTCGCCGACCGCCTCCAGGATTTCGCGCACGGCGCGCTCGATCCGATCGAGATCTACCGGGCTGTCCTGCCCCTGCAGCACCGTCTCCATTGGCTCCATGATCACTCGAACGTCCGCACTAGCTGTGTGATGTGAGTCACCAAGCCCGGGGAATGGTACAGTCTAGCAACGCCTCAGAAAGAGGAGCAAGGATGCATGGTGTCCCCACGGAGGCTGCCATCTGTCCGTCTGCTACAATCGCGCCGGGAGGTGTCCGCATATGGAATTCTCAACGTTACTCTTCGACGTGAGCGACAACGTCGCCACCATCACGCTCAACCGCCCGAAAGCCGGAAACGCGATGAGCAGCCAGATGGCGAAGGAGCTCATGCAGGCGGCCCTTCATTGTGACGAGAAGCCGTCGATCCGGGCAGTCATCATCACAGGCTCGGGCAGGCTCTTCTGCGGCGGCGGCGACCTGCAGGAGTTCTCGCAGATGGAGGACCTGCCGGCCATGCTGAAGGAGATGGCGGGGTACCTCCACCTCGCGGTCTCGCGGTTGCGCCGCATGGACGCGCCCGTGATCGCGGCGGTCAACGGTACGGCAGCGGGCGCCGGCATGAGCCTCGTCTGCTGCTGCGACCTGGTCATCGCGGCAGAATCAGCACGGTTCATGCTGGCGTACGCAGGCGTCGGGCTCGCTCCCGACGGCTCCTCGACCTATTTCCTGCCCCGCGCGATCGGTCTTCGCCGGGCGCTCGAGCTGGCGCTGACGAACCGGACGCTCTCCTCCCAAGAGGCGGCCGAGTTCGGCTTGGTAACGCGGGTCGTGCCGGACGACCAGGTGATGCCGGAAGCCACGGCCCTAGCCGCGAAGCTGGCGGCCGGCCCGACCAAGGCGCTGGGAACGGCTAAGCGGCTGCTGGAGAGCGGGCTGACGCAGAGCCTAGAGACCCAGATGGAGCTGGAGGCGCGCGGCATCGCGGATGCGTCGCGCACGGTCGACGCACGCGAGGGGATCGCCGCGTTTCTGGAAAAGCGGGAGCCGAAGTTCAAGGGGGAGTAGGCGGGAAAGCCGGATTCGCGATTCCACGCCGGCGCCGCGCAGGCTTCCGCCTGAAGCGGACCCGCCTCCGGCGGGGAAGGCCTGCGCTACCGATTGAGGGCTACCGTCAGGGCCCCGGCTTGACTGGCGGGTGTATAATTGGCGCGTGGGGAGCGAGCGGCTCTCACGAAGGGCAAGGAGGTGGCTCATGCCCAAGTCAGCATCTCCAGCGGTCAGACACAGCATGTCCGGCATCGCCATTCGCGCGGCGCTCGCGTCCGTCGCGGTCGTCCTCTTAGCGTTGGGCGGCCGTAGCGACGCCAGGCCGGCCGCGGCGGAGGGACCGTCCGTGCCCGCCGCGGGGCTGGATTTCTCGATCGGGATCGACACCGACGGGGACACCACCGACGACTGCAGCAGCTCCGGCACGCCGACGAATGAGTGCGTGCTGGGGGCCCAAGAGACGTTTGGCGTGAACGTGTACTTGAACAGCCTGCCGGACAAGGTACCGGCGTACGAGATGATCTCCATCGTTCTCGAGTACGACGGGGTGAATTGGACCTTCGCCGAGCGATGGGCCTGGCCAGACGCGTTCTGCCTGAGATTAGCGATCGTTCCGGAAGACGACGGAAGGGCAGAACTGCCCTGCGGAACGGCAATGACCCTGTCCGACTACACGGGCCTTATGGTGACGACCGATTTCAGGTGCAACGAGTCCGGATCGATCGCCCTGGTGCACGGCCGGGGAGACACAGTCCTGGCCGCAGCCCCGGGTGGCACATACGTGGAAGGTGAGGGAACGTCAGAGGCGCTCACCATCATCTGCAGCGAATCGCCGACGGCGACACCGACACCGACGCCGGTTCCGATGTACGGCGACGTGAACTGCGACGGCGATATTGACAGCGTGGACTCCCTGCTGATCCTGCAATACCATGCTGCGCTGTTCGACTCGTTGCCGTGCCTGGAGAACGCCGACGTGAACGGAGACGGGCGCGTCAATTCGGTCGATGCTTGGTGGGTCCTTCAGGACCTAGTCAAGATCTGGCCTCTCCGGAGCGGACAGGTAGGCGGCCACAGCACCAGCGCCCTGGAGCAGGGGCTGACCACGGGCTGAAGGCGCGCGCGACCCATTGACGGCTACTCATTGGCGGGATCGCCGTAGAGCTTGCGCAGGTCGGTCTTGAGGACCTTGCCTAGCGGGTTCCGCGGGAGCTCATCGACCCACGCGATGTAGGCGGGCGCCTTGTAGCTGGCCAGCCGCTCCTTGCAGTAGGCGACGATCTCCTCCGCGCTGGGCTTCACGTCTCCCGCCGGCACGAGGATCGCCTTCACCACCTCGCCCCACTCCTGGTCGGGCACGCCGATGACCGCCGCTTCCTCGATCTGGGGGTGGCCCTCCAGCACGTCCTCGATCTCTCCGGAGGAGATGTTCTCGCCGCCGCGGATGATGAGGTCCTTGGTGCGCCCGGTGATGAACAGGTAGCCGTCCTCGTCCAGGTAGCCGATGTCGCCGGTGTGGAGCCAGTCGTCGATGACGGCGGCGGAGGTCTCGTCGGCCTGCTTGTAGTACTCGCGCATGATACGCGCCCCGGTGACGCAGATCTCGCCCTCCTCGCCCGGCGCCAGCATATCGCTTTGGGGGTTCATGATGGCGATGACCACGTCGTCCATCGCCCGGCCGACGGAGCGCAGCCGGCGGAGCTTCGCCTCCCGCTCCGGGCCCTCCTCCTTGGGGATGTCGTGGTCCTCCGGACCGAGGTAGGTCATGGTCGAGGTGCTCTCGGTCTGGCCGTAGGCGTTCATGAGCCCGCACTGGAAGACGTCGACTGCCTTCCGGACGACCTCGTAGGGCATGGGGGCGGCGCCGTACGTAACGAGCTTGAGCGAACTCAGGTCGTACTGGTCGAACTTGGGATGGTCCATGATGCGCTTGAGCATCGTAGGCACGACGAAGCTGTGGGTGACCTTCTCGCGCTGGACGGTCTCAAGCCACAACTCGGGATCGAACTGAGGCAGGATGGCGAGGGTGCGTCCGCCCCAGATGCTCGACATGATGGTCGTGACCCCGGCCACGTGGTAGAAGGGCACGGACACGAGCGTGATCTCCGGCTCCGACGCCGGGTCGGCCGGGTTCATGGTGTTGGTGACGTAGACCGAGAGGGTGAGGTGGGTGAGCACGACGCCCTTCGGCCGGGCCGTCGTGCCGCTGGTGTACATCAGCAGTGACGCATCGTCCTCTTCGATCTCGGTGAAGACCTCGTCGTCGGGCGCGCCGGCGAGGAGGTCCTCGTAGCCGGCCATCCCCTCGGCCTGGCTCGGGGCAGGCCCTTCGGCTTGGCTTAGGGCAGGCCCTCCTGGCGGAGTGTCGAAGCAGACGTAATCGCGTACGCCGGTGAACTTGGGACGGAGGTCGGCGACCAGGTCGAGGTACCGTTCGCCGACGAAGAGGACCTTCGCCTCCGAGGCGTTCACCATGTAGTCCAGCTCTTCGCGCTTGGCCCGGTAGTTGAGCGGGACGAACGCCGCGCCCAGCTTGGCGCAGGCGTAGTACGTCTCGACGTATCGAGGCGAGTTGAGCGCCATGGCGGCGACCGCGGTCCCGCGCTCGACGCCCATCGATTGCAGGGCGTTGGTGAGGCGGTTGACACGCGAGGCCATCTCGGCGTAGGTGATGCGCGTGTCGCCCGAGACGAGGGCCTCCCGGTCGGGCACGACGGCGGAGCTGATGGTAAGGAACTCGGCGGTGTTCATACGTGACTCCTCGTTGTCTTGGGCGTTTCGCTGGGCGTCATTCTCAGCGGAGCGAACAATCTAGCGCATCGTCGCGATAAGCCGTACCGCCAGCAGGCAGTATGAGACCCTTCTCTTCGCTCAGGGTGACGCCATGGGTCGTCGGAAGAACCGCGCCCCAATCTAGCGCATCCCAGGAAATGGGGCAATTGGTGTGACCGCGCCGTGCCGATGGTGCGGACGGCCCCGCCGCCAGGCATCACCATCCAGATTCGCGGGACCGGTATTGGGAGCGGGGCTTTCATCGCTCGCTCAGGCCGGCCTCTCCCGTAAGCATTGGCGAGAAATGCTTCTCTGCCAAGGCCACCATTTCATCGATGGACAGGCTGCCGTCCACGAGTCGTACGGTCGACCCCAGTCCGCGCGCCTGACGCAAGATGTGGTCCCGAATGAGGAGATCCCGCTGGAACCAGTTGGTCTCGGCGCGGGCAGGATCGCTGGTGCGGTGCCGAATCGTAGGCTTGTCGCGTCTCGCGGCAGATGCCCGCTTGAATTCCTCTGTCGGAACCAACCAGAGGGCCTGCCGCGGACTCCAGAGCAAGGGGGCAACCAATTCGGGAAACAACCAGGGGCCCTCCGCCAGGATCATAGGTTTCTTGGGCATCGAAAGGAGATCCTCGACCACCATCGAAAAGCGTTCCGCTGCGATCGTGACGATCTGCTCTGCCATATCGATGGGTGAACGCTCCACCCACCGCTGATCCATCGTCATGTCGTTGAACGCGTAGCTGTGTGGTTGGTGCTCTCGAGTTATCCGGGTTCGATGCCCCGTTTGGGCGTCCTGCAGATAGATCGCCAACTCATACCTGACAGCCAGCCTCCGAGCGACCGTGGTCTTGCCCGAATCAGGCGCGCCTCCGATCCAGAGCACATGCTGCAGGGCGGTTTTGTGGGAGACGGTGTCGGCGGGGTCTGCCATGCGTAGTCTCGCGCTCAGTGCTTTCCGGATACCTCGTTCCTGCGTCTGCGTTTGTAGGACGGATAAGCCCTCAGCATACCCGCCGGCCGCCGGTGAGCAGAAAAGCAGACGATTAGGGCGAGCAGATTCGCGCCCCAATCTAGCGCATCGGGCGGGATGGGGCAATCTGGCGGGGCGGTGACTCACCCCGGCTTGCGGGCGATGACGTATCCGAAGCTCACCCAACGGCCGCCGTCTACCTGCAGCCTGCGCGGGTCCTCGTCGGGATTGGCGCGGCACCAGGGATCGTGGCGTCGATACTCGTCCCACCAGGCCTGGGCATCGGGAGCGTAGCCGGACTCGACGACCTCGAAGCCGACGGTCCGGAACGCGTCCACGGTGTCTTGCACGGTAGTGAAGCAGTCGGCCCAGGCGGCCCGGCCCTTCGTGACGAGCGGCGCAAGGTCCTCCGGCAGCTCGATGTCCAGGTGCATCGGTTCGCCCATGCCGAAGAGGCCGCCGGGGCGAAGCACGCGCAGGACCTCCGCCAGGCATTCCCTGTACCTCTCCTCCCCCTCCAGTCCCCGGATCATCTCGAGGGCGGTTGTGCTGTACGCCGCGTCGAAGGAGCCATCCGCGAATCCCGTATCCGGGACGCCCACTCCAATCGGGAACACCCGGTCCTGAACGCCCCAGGCGCGGGCATTGCGCCAGACATGCTCCGCCATGGGGCGCCGCTCGGGGTCCGTCGGGTCCTTCCACGGGTCGATGCCGACGACCAAGACGCCGTACTCCTTGGCGAGGAAGCAGGTCTGATACCCTCGATTGGTGCCGATATCCAGCAGCCGGATGCCGGGTCTGAGGTCGAGCTTGTCCGCGATGAACTCGGCAAGCTTCAGACCGCCCGGCCCGCTGCACTCCGAGTAGACCTTCTCGAGGTCGGGGTACTTCGCGGCTCTGGGGTACTCGCTCTTGCGCGTCATCCGTGCGGCGGCGGGATCGGGATACCGTGCGTACTACCGCTTGCCGGCCTGCAGCAGCATCCCCGCGAGCCTGTGCTCCAGGGCCAGGCCGTCCTGGAGGGAGAGGTCCAGCCCGCGAACCACCGCCTCCTTGGCGTACGACAGCGCCAGCGGCGGCTGGCCGGCGAGGGTGCGCGCCCATTCGTCCGCCGCGGCGTCGAGGCGGTCGCGGGGCACGACGCGGTGCACGAGGCCGAGGCGGTGCGCCTCATTCGCGTCGATGGGGTCGCCGGAGAGAATCATGCCCAGAGCGACACCGGGCGCAATGGCGCGCGGCAGCGTCTGGGTGCCGCCGGCCGAGGGGATGTAGCCCAGGCTGACTTCCGGCAGACCGAAGCGGGCGTCCTCGGAAGCGACGCGGAGGTCGCAGAGGAGGCTCATCTCGCAGCCCGCCCCCAGCGCGTAGCCGTGGATGGCGGCGATGATGGGCTTGGGCAGGTAAAGGAGCAGGTCCCAGAGGTCGCGCTCACGGCGGGCCCGGCGGGCCTCGATGTAGGAGGGCGCGGAGCCGAACTCGGAGATGTCGGCGCCGGCGGAGAAGGAGCTGCCCGCCCCGCGCATGACGAGCGCGCGGGCGTCGGGGTCGTCGCGGAAGGCGTGGAACGCCGTCCAGAGCTCGTCGCGCATCTGGAGGTTGACCGCGTTGAGGACCTCGGGGCGGCGCAGCGTGAGGCGGGCAACGCCGTCATCGTCCTTCTCGTAGCCGATTGTCTCGAAGCCGTTCATGGCGCTTGGAGCGAAGACGCGATGTCCTCCATGTTCGCATCGCTGGTGGCGACCTGAAGGTCGCCGCTACGGAGGTTGGTTGCCGGCGGGCTGAGGGTCGCCGCTCCGGAGGCTGGCTGCCGGCGGGCAGAAGGCCGACCCGCACGGATTGGGCTGTTCAAGGCTCTCCTCGCAACTTGCGCGCAGGCTGAAGGCCCGCGCTACGCGGCTGTGGTTCGCAGTGGCGCTTGATCGCCCGCAGCGACCCCTCGACGGTCCGGCGCGTGCGGGGGCCAAGATAAAGATGCTCGATCGCCCAGCCAAGCGGTGGCAGGGGCGCCTGGACCTCCATGCTCGCGGATAGGCGGCAGCCGTCGCCAGCCGGTTCCAAGACGTACGCCTCGTCGAAGCGGAAGGGACCGACCGAGAGGAGCGATCGCAGCTTCCGTTCCGGCAGCACCTCCTGCGGCCGGTCGTGGAGGATCCGAAACGGACCGTCGGAGTAGCGCCAGCGGACGTGCTGGCCAGGCTGCGGGTAGTCCGGTGGCGCGTCGAGCGCGGCTTCAACGCCCGTGTCCCACTGCACGACCTCGGTCGGGTCGCAAAGCGCCCGCCAGAGGCGGGCCGGCCGCGCCGCTACCTGCACGCTCACGGCGAACGAGTACACCGCCCTAGCGCCAGTCCGGCTTGCGGATCTGGCTGCGCTTCTTGCGATCGACGACCTGCGCCAGGTCCTCGTTCATCTTGCGCCCGAGGTGTCGCATCGACTCGCCGGTAGTCTGCATCGAGTCGCTTCGCCAGCGGCGGATCCCGGCCCGGTCCTTATCGGACAACGATGTCTGGTCGAGCAGCCGGGCCACGACCAGCGACATGAGCTCCCAGGCCTCGTCTACGTCCAACTCAACCTTCATGGTGCACCTGTGTCGCCCTTCACTACCGTCTATCCACGCTGGAGACGAAGCGGCCCTTGCGCCGGAGGAGTCTTCGCGTGCGCTCGTCCATGACGTTGCCCAGCGCCTCGTTTATCTCCTCGGCGAGGAGCGCCATCGGCTCGGTGCCGTCGGCGCGGTCCTTGCGCCACTCTCGGACGGCGGCCTCACCCTTCTTGGAAAGCTCCACGCCGTCCAGCACCTGCGAGACGACCAGGGTCATGATCGACCATGCCTCGTCGGTTTCCAGGAATAGTCGCACGCTACCTCCCCTCGAACTTCGGCTCTCGCTTCTCCAAGAAGGCCCTTACGCCCTCGGCCCGGTCCTCCGTGGTCTGCAGCAGGATGGTGAGGTCGGTCTCGTAGCGGAGCGCCTGATCGAGCGGCTGCTCCAGCCCTCTTCGCACCGCCTCCTTGGCATAGCGCAGGGCGATCGGGCCGCGGGACGCCATGCGCAGAGCCAGCGCCTCGGCCTCCGCGAACAGGCGCGCCGGAGGATGCACCGCGCTCACCAGGCCGATACGCCGCGCCTCTCCGGCGTCGATGGTCTCGGCCAGCAGGAGGAGCCTCAGCGCATGACCGCGGCCGACCAGGCGGGGCAGGCGCTGCGTGCCCCCGGCCGCGGGCAGCATCCCCTGCGACGTCTCCGGCAGGGCGAAGCCGGCCCCGTCGGCGGCCAGACGCACGTCGCACGCCAGCGCCAGCTCCAGGCCGGCGCTGACGGCGTCGCCGTTAAGGGCACAGATGACGGGCTGACCCATCGACTCCAGCGCGGCGAAGGGCGGTGACGCCTCCCAGCGCCGGCGCCACTCGGCCGGGTCGAACGACTCGGCGCCTAGCTCGGCCGGGTCCCAGCCGGACGAAAAGACATCGCCCTCTGCGGTGAGTATGGCCACGCGCACGTCCTGGGCATCGTTGACCGCAGCGCAGGCCTCGTCCAGCTCCTGGAGGAACGAACCGTCGATAGGGTTGCCGCTCTCGGGCCGCGCGAGGCGCAGGACGGCGAGCGGTCCCTTGGTCTCCAGCGTCAGCGTACGAAAGGACATGAGCGATGTGAGCGTACCAGCGAGGCATCGAGGAGTCAACGGCTGGATGCGCGGCCCCGGGGCCGCCGGCACGGCGCGGGAGGCGTTCTACCCGCCCGGCGCCGGCTCCACCACCACGAGCGAGGGATCGTTGGGGCGGGAGATATCGACGCGCATCTCCCAGGTGGTGGGCGCGCTCAGACCGAGGTTTTCCAGAAGCTCGGAACTCGTCGTGACGGTGGCCGAGGCGAGCAACCTTACCGGCCAGGCCCCGTCCTGCGCCAACCAGAGCACCCACTTGAGGTCCTGTACGCCCTGCAGGAGCTGCTGGCTCGCCAAGAAGGACTGGAAGTACTCCTGACCAGGCGAGCCGACCTCATAGCGATCGGCGGGGACGCCGTTCACGTTCTCCTCGGTCGATGGCAGGTGACGCACGTTCTCCCGAACGCTGTCGAACTCGGGGCCATCGAGGAAACCTGGGCGGATGGCCGAGAAGGCGACGGCCAGGAGATCGGTCACCTGCTGGTCTGCGACGTTGGCTTCGCGCCACGGCTCGTCGCCGACCCGGAGCCAAGCCAACAGGCCGATGATCACGACGCTTTCCTTGATCGTCACGTCGCCCAACTGCGTGGTGTAGGTGAAGGCGTGCCGGTCAGGGGCCTGGAAGTCACCTTCGGTCGAGACTGCGACCTCCGCCGGGTCACCGTCCGGGTTCTTCTCTCGAATGGTGAGTGAGGCCACGTAATGAAAACGCTCGAGCGGCAGCGCACTCCCGTTCTGCGCCGTGGGCGTGGCTGTCACCTGAGCCGTGGGCGACGGCGTCGGTGTCGATTCGGTGGAACCGCCACAGGACGCGAGCAAGAGCGCCGGCAACAAAACGCCGGCCAGGACGCCGGCGATGCGGGTGCGAGACAAGCAGAACGTTCTATGCACAGGACGATTCAAGGATGATCGTTATGATCATAACGAAGGGGCTCGCTTAGCGCGAGCCCCTTCGACCGGTGAGCGATACAGCCCTGGATCAGACAGGCGGCTCGATCTTTATGCCGGAGTCGTTGATCTGGCTAACGTCAATGTTCATGGAGATGGTCACCAGCGCGTCGGGGGACAGCTCGAACGGTGCACCGTCGGCGAGGAGATCCGGCGACGCGGTCGCGGTCAGCTCGGCGCGCACCAGGGCATCTGTCTCCTTCTCCAGCCAGACATCCATCTCCAATTCCTCAATGCCTGAGGTGTCTCCGAGGAAGTCCTCTCCCAGGAGATCAGCCAGCGCCTCCACGTCGTCCTTCGAGATGGAGTAGTGGCGGGTCTCGACGCCGTTGATCGTCTCGGACTCGCTGTCCAGCTTGGCAAGGTCGCTAGCGAACTCAGGATCCTGAAGGAAACCGGGATCCGCCGAGGTGAGGTCAAGGGCCCCCTGCACTTCAGCGTCGGACCGATCAAGCTCCGTCCAATCGCCGCTTCCCTCCCGCATCCAAGCATTGTCACCGATGATGACGAGTTCCTGCGTGGAGGACAGCCCAATGAACTCGAACGTGGTGGAGAAGGCGTGTGAGTCCGGCGCGACGAAATCGCCTTCGACCCGGCCGGAGATGAGCGAATTGTCTCCCTCGCTCGGGTCAGAGACCGTGAACGCAAGGTCCACGGTGTAGTGGAAGCTGTCGAACGGGGATTCCGCCGCCGGTCCCGAGGTTTCATCGGCCTCAGGCGTCTCTGTGGCCACGCCGTCCGGCTCTTCCGTTCCGCCGCCCGCAACCGTCTCGCTGGCCTCCGGGGTATCGCTGGACTTGTCCTCGTCCCCGCCGCCACCGCAGGCCGCGACGAAGCCGAGCACGAGCACCAGCCCGGCGATGAGAGCGAAGACGCTGACGAATCGTTTCATGGCAGTTCTCCTTTGCAAGATCACACTCCGATCATGACAGGTAGCAATGGCTGCCGCTACCCGGCCGCCCGCGGCGGCGATTCGAGGGACACAGCATGCCAGACGGCGACGGGATGCACCTGGGGATCACGGAAGCGAAAGCACCCCGCCCGCGGTCATGTCCAGGCCGTACTCCTCCATCAGCACGGTCTGGTCGCAGTCCATGAGCAGGACGTCATAGAAGCCGGCGGGGACGAAGAGTGTGGTCGCTTCGCCCTGCCCGATCATCTCCTGCGGCCCGAGCTCGTCTTGGCCCCAGTTCTCTGCGTCCATCGGAGACAGGAACGCATAGCAGACGAGGTCCGGTGAGCCGTTCTCAAGATCGACCTCCACGAAGGGGTGGTCACCTCCAACGAAGACGGCGTCCGAAGCCTGGAACTCGCCCTCCACGGACAGGACCAACTCGTACAAACCATCCGGCAGGCCCATCTCGTCGAGGACGCAGACCCACCAGTTGCCGGACTCGCCGCCCACCCAGACCTCATCAGTGATGCTGCCGGCTTCATCCAGCTCGCCGTTGATGAACCAGAGGGCTTCCCAGTTGGCACCGTCGGCCATGGCCTCGTAGTCCCAGAAGGCGCATACATTCGTCACACCGCTCTGGAGGAAGGGCACCACCTGCGTGGGCTCGTCATCGACGGTGACGCCGTCGGCGAACACGAGATTGCTGAATACCACTGAGGCGGGGTCAAACACACCTGGCAGGTCGAACTCCGGCTCCGGGAAGGCGGAGACGTAGGTGACGCCGGTCTGAGCGGCTTCGATCAGAGGAAGCGCGAGGGCCACCGGACGAAGGCCGTTGATGAAGCCGCCCACCGGCACGCAGTTGTCGTTCTCATCGATCTGCCCGTCCCGGTTTGTGTCCACTACGTAGCGACAGTCCACCCGTTCGTCGAGATCCTGGCTGGAGCCCACGATGGTAGGCACGCCGATGATCTCTCCGTCCTCGTTCGCCGCGAGGCCGCCGCTGTTGCCGCCGGCGATGGTGGCATCGGTCTTGATCCAGGCCCGGTCGCCGACGTCCCGTTGCGCGGTGAAACCGCTCACGGTCCCCTCGGTGAAGGTGATGGTCTCGCCTCCGATCCCGGGAAAGCCCAGGATGCGGATGTCATCACCGATGTCGACAGCATCCGAATCGCCCAAGGGGATAACAGGAAGGTCTACGGTGACGGAATCGCCGTCAGGGTCGGAGACGACTTGAATCACAGCCAGGTCCAGGACGTAATCCACGGCCTCGATCTCCGCGAGGTAAGCCGGCTCCGGCGGCTGGTCCGTGCGGGAAGTGACCGCGACGCCCAGCACATCGTACTCGCCTGCCCGGTCATCGACGACGTGGGCGTTGGTGAGGATCAGCCCGTCGGACGAGATCACGGTCCCGGAGCCCCACCAGACGGCGTCGCCGGCAGAATCGAGGGCCAGGATCTGGACGACGGCCTGCGCCAGGTCGCCGGCGCTGGGAGTGGGCTCCGGCGTGGGGCTCGGTTCGGGCGTCGGCTCCGGGGTAGGCTCCGCCTCGGAGCCGCCGCCGCCGCACGCCCCCAACAGGCCGGCGACGAGAAGCAGAGCAAGGAGGACGGAGAAGATGCGCAGAGATCTGTGCATGACGGGGCCTTCCTTTCGAACTGACCCTATCTCAGGCGATCATCAGCGTCAATGCGGCAACCCCCGAATGCCTGCCCGTTGACGCGCAGCCGCCGGCAAGGCTATCTTGAGGCGACACGAGATCGCCCGGAGGAAGCCGCCATAGCCCCGCCCCACTGCTACCGCCTGGGCAACCTGGACCTCCACATCCTCAGCGACGGCGCCTTCTATCAGGACGCCGGCGCCGTCTTCGGCGTTGTGCCGCGCACCGCGTGGGAGCGCGTGGCGGGGCCTCCGGATGAGCAGAACCGGATGCCGCTGGCGCTCAACTGTCTCCTGGTGCGCTCGGGAGGGAAGCTGCTGCTCATCGAGACCGGCGTCGGAGACAAGGACGGCGCTCTCCGCCAAGCGCAAGGCGCCGACGAGCGCAGTCTTCTGTCAGAGATGGCGAAGCTGGGCGTACGGCCGGAGGAGGTCGACGTGGTGATCAACACCCATCTCCATGCCGACCATTGCGGCTGGAATACCCGTCGCCTGGAGAGCGGGGAACTGGTCCCCACATTCCCCCGCGCGCGCTACCTGATCCAGCGAGGCGAGTGGGAGGCCGCGACTCACCCTAACGAACGCACGCGCGCGACCTACCTGGCGGAGAACCTGCTGCCGCTGGAGGAGGCGGACGCGCTGGACCTCATCGACGGAGAGATGACGGTGACACCGGAGGTGACCATCATCCCCTCACACGGGCACACGGCGGACCATGCCTCGGTTGTCCTGACGTCGGGAGGAGAGACGGCCCTCTACATCGGAGACATCGTGCAGCACGAGGTGCAGCTCGAGCGCACCGCCTGGGTCTCCGCCTTCGACGTGCTGCCGTTGGTATCGATGGAGACGAAGAAGCGCCTGGTGGAGCGGGCGATCCGAGAACGCGCGCTGGTGGTGAGCGTGCACTGCGCGTATCCCGGCCTGGGCCGCCTCTCGCTGGGAGAGGACGGCAGGAAGCACTGGGAGCCGGTGACGTGACCGCGGCCGTTCCCCGAAAGCTCGCTCTGGCCGAGCAACACCGGAAGCTGGGCGCCCGCTTCGCGCCCTTCGCGGGCTGGGAGATGCCCCTCCAGTACAAGGGCATCGTGGAGGAGCACCGGGCGGTGCGCGAGCGGGCGGGGATCTTCGATGTGTCCCACATGGGGCGTCTCTTCGTCGTGGGCAGCCACGCGCCGGGCCTGCTGCGCCGCGCCTACACGTACAAGGTGGACCAACTCGCCGCGGGCGAGGCTCACTATGCCCTGCTCTGCGCCGATGACGGCGGCATCCTGGACGACGTCTTCGTCTACCGGCTCGACGCGGAGCGCTTCCTGGTGGTGAACAACGCCTCGAACGTCGACGTGGGGCGCGAGCGTGTGGACTCCCTGGTCGAGCCGAACACTGAGGTCGAGGTGCTGGACCGGCAGGAGTCGACCACCATGCTGGCGCTCCAGGGACCGGAGGCGGCTGGCTTCCTGGCCCGCATGATCGGGCAGGACGTCACAGACGGGCTGGCGCGCCGCCATTGCACCGAGATCGAGTTCCAGGGCTACAAGCTGCTCATCGCGAGGACGGGCTACACGGGCGAGGACGGCTTCGAGCTGGTGAGCTCGCCGGAAACCGGGGCGCATCTGCTGGAATGCCTGACGGAGGACGGCGTCGCACCGTGCGGGCTGGGGGCCCGCGACACGCTCCGGCTGGAGGCGGCACTACCGCTCTACGGGCACGACATCGACGAGACGACGAACCCGTGGGAGGCCGGCCTGGGCTTCGCGGTCAGCCTGGACGACGAGGCAGAGTTCATAGGGAGGGCGGCGCTGGCCGCAGCGCGCGAGGCCGGACCGACGCGCCGTCTCGCTTGCCTGCGCGCCCAAGGCCGGGGCGTCATGCGTGCTGGCCACCCCGTATTGCATGCCGGCGAGACAGTGGCTACAGTGACCAGCGGCAGCTTTTCGCCCGTGCTCGGCACGAGCATCGGCCTGGCCTACCTGCCGGTCGAGCTGGCGAAGAAGGGCACGGAGCTGGAGGTAGAGGTGCGGGGCAAGCCGCTGCCCGTGGCAGTGGTCCCGCGTCCCTTCTACCGGCGCGAAGCGGAAAGCGCCGCATAGGCGCCGGGCGCGCGGCAGCCCCGGAGGAGCGGCCCGCGCCAGCCATCGGACAGTTCTCAAGCATCGAGGGCATGGAAGCTATGGACATCCCCACCGATCTTCGCTACTCCAAGGAACACGAGTGGGTGCGCGTCGAGGACGACACCGGCGTCATCGGCATCACCGACTACGCACAGGACCAGCTGGGCGACATCGTCTACCTGGACCTGCCGGCCGCAGGCGCCGACCTGACGCAGCTCGAGAAGATGGGTGAGATCGAGTCAGTGAAGGCGGTGTCCGACCTGTTCTCGCCGGTCACGGGCGAGGTGGTGGAGGTGAATCAGGAGTGCGTGGACGCCCCCGAGCTGGTGAACCAAGAGCCGTTCGGCCGTGGCTGGCTGATCAAGGTGCGGCTGAGCGACGCGGGCGAGCTGGATAGCCTGCTCTCCCCGGAAGCATACGAGGAACTCCTCGCGGCTGAGGAGGAAGAACCGGCGTGATGAGAGGTGACGGATAGTGGCGGGGCCCGCTAACGCTCAGTCTTGGGCGGGCCGGTGAGAGCAGCACGAGTCGGCAAGACATGCGCTGGAGCCTGACTGCTACGCACAATGACCTTGAGACGCGCTGCTGGCCCGAGCACAAGGAGGTGGGCGCTGGTGCCGATCTCCAACAAGACGCTGGTGGGACCGCCGTGCCGAGTCACCCTGAGCGAAGCGAAGGGTCTAGCCACTTGGTGCGCCAGATGCTTCGCTGCGCTCAGCATGACGAGTCTGCCTCCTTCGACAAACCAGACATGCCTCATTCGCACTCGATCAAGTAGGAGAAGCGCTATTGGCCGGAGGACAAGACGGTGGGCGGTGGGCGGTGGGCGCTGATGCCGATCCAACAAGACGCTGGTGGGACCGCGGTGCCGAGCTATCCTGAGCGAAGCGAAGGGTCTAGCCACTTGGTGCGCCAGATGCTTCGCTGCGCTC
>CAYOSF010000003.1:0-288008 GCA_964406605.1 uncultured Dehalococcoidia bacterium
GAGCGCCGCCGCCCACGGGAGCACCACCCACCGGAGCGCCGCCACCGACGGGCGCGCCGCCGCCGACGGGAGCGCCGCCGCCCACGGGAGCACCACCCACCGGAGCACCGCCACCGACGGGAGCGCCTCCGCCGACGGGCGCGCCGCCGCCGACGGGAGCGCCGCCACCAACCGGAGCGCCACCACCGACTGGAGTAGCGCCGGTCGGGGCGGCACCTGGTGCGGCGGCCGGGGGGCTCGCGATCGGCTCGATCATCAAGATCGTTGGCATCGCGATCGCCGTGTTGATCGGCGCCGTAGTTGGCGCCGGTGTCATCGGTGGTGTCCTGGTCTTCACCGGCGATCCGCAGCCGTGCGTCGACCGCGAGATACCGGTCTCGGCCGCAGCCGCCCAGGCGGTCGATGACAAGTGGGACGTCTTCAGCGAGCAGAGCGCCGCCGGGCCGGCATCCGTGACATATACGGAGACCGAAGTGACCTCGCGCGGCGTGCGCTATCTCGACGAAAACGATGTCCCGATGGATGACCTCCAAGTCTATCTGTGTCCTGATGGCTATGGAGAGGCGAAGGGCAAGATGAGCCTGGCCGGAATGGACGCCAACGTCTTGCTCAGGGGAACGCTGGATCTTACCGGCGAGCAGCCGCGGCTGGACATTCAGTCGGTGAGGGCCGGCAACCTACCGAGCGCGATCGCCACGACCCTCGTCAACCAGGTCCTCGATCGCGGGGGCGTGAAAACCATCGACATCGACGAGCATCTCACGTCGATTACCATCGTGGACGGGCAGGTGACGCTGACCGGCGGGCCCTGACAGGGGGCTTCGATGGCGCGCGGTGAGCGGAAAGCGCCCGTTCGTACTCACGCCGGGCGGATATGCGCCTAGGGTGCGCGTACCTCGAAGTTGTCGAACTCGCAGGTCGCCGATCCGCCTGCGTCCCACGTCCCCACTACCAGCCCCACCTGCTCGACGCTCCCGACGCGGGTGTCGCTGACCTCGCCCACACGCTCGCCGTTGACGAACAACACGAGGCTCGGTCCCTCGACGAGCACGGCCAGGCGGTTGACGGCCCCCGAGTGAACGGCGGCTGAGGGGGTTAGATCGATAAGGCTTTCGGACTCGTTGTGCTCGGCGTCCGCCCGATAGACCCGGAACCCGCCGTCCAGGTCCGAGATTAGGAGCGCGGCGCGAGGATTGCCGGCAGCCCCGGCAAACATGAGGCCACAAACGGCGTCCGAGCCGCCGGTCCGCCTTGTGGCATCCACGGCCAGGTGGAAGTCGGAACCGACGTCGATGCCCAGCAGTTCGGGAGCGAGCCAGCCCTGCTCCGTCACGACCGAGAGCGAATACACGCCTGCCACGAGCTCCCGGTTGCGACGAGCTATCGAGTCGTCCGCGTACTCACCGGTAGGCCAGCCGTTCACGTTCGAATCGAACGTATCCTAGAGTACCACCCGCCAGCCGGGCGGCGCGGTGCCGGGCGTCTCGGCGGTCGCGGGGGGCCCTTCCGTGGTGGGGGTGGGCACCCCAATGGTGGCGGTCGGGGCCGCCGTTGCGACGGTCGGTGTCTCAGCGGTGGGTGTGCCGGCAGTTGCCGCGGGAGTTCCGTCGTCGCCGCCGAGGAGGAAGAAGAGGAGCACGACCAGCCCGGCCAGCGCCGCCCCCGCAACAAGAGCCCCGCCGAACACCAGCCTTGGGTCCATGTCAGACGCGGGCCTCGGAGGCGGGGCTCCGGGTGCCCGCGCCTGCACAGGAGGAACGGCGGGAGGCGGCGCCTGCGGTCCCGGAGGCTCGGCGACCGGCCGGCCGCACTCCTTGCAGAAGCGGGCGTCCGGCTCCAGCGGCGCGCCGCAATGCTCGCAGAAAACGTGGGCCTCGGTCATCGCCTGCTCCGGTAACGGGCCTTCGTCGAGTGTAGGGTCTGTCAGGGACCGCGTCAACGCCGGCGCGGGGCGGTCCTCGGCTCCCGCCCTCCCCGGTGGCGCGACGACGTGATGGACCGCCGGCCTAGATGTCCTGGAGGAGGATGCAGTCTCTGGCGCAGACCGCCGTGCAGCTCATGCAGCCGTTGCAGTCGGCGGCGCCGCCCATCACCATGGCCACATGGTCGGGGTCCTCCGCCCCGTCCGGCACGGGGACGTCGGGCGGTCTCCCGTGGAGCGCGAACAGCTTGACCGGGCAGCTCACGGCGCAGTCGCCGCAGCCGCCGCACCTCTCCCAATCTACGGTGACGACGTATGGCAACAGCCTAGGTCCTTGCGGGCTCTCGATCCGGTGTTTCGGTCGGTCACTATCAGCGTATCTCACAGCGGGCTAGGTTCGCAGGCTTTCGCAGCCCGAGCGACGGCTGCGGTCTGCGTGCCAGCCCGGGGCACACGGGCTCTCTCCGGCGCATGTCCGCGCTGCCGGGCAGTGAACTGCGTCCGGTTCTCGAAGACGCGACAGGACGGCCGGTGTGTCCGCGTAGTATGCTTCACTCCGAAATACGGTCTTGGGCATATAGGGAGAAGGAGCTGGCATGAGTACCTATCTCGATTTGAACAAGGGGCTTACCGACGCGGAGATCTCGAGCAAGGAGGAGACCCACCGATTCGCCGAGGAGGTGCTGCGGCCGGCCAGCATCGAGCTGGACAAGCTGGCGGACCCGCAGCAGGTGATCGAGCGGAGCTCGGTTCTGTGGGACGTCTTCAAGACGGCCTACCAGACCGGACGCCACACCCAAGGGTTGCCGGAGGAGCTGGGAGGCGTGAGCCTGAGCCCGCTGGCCAACCACATCATCGCCGAGGAGATGGGATGGGGTAGCGGAGGCCTGGCCATCGGTCTCGGCGTGACCGGCTTCCCGTTCACCATCGCTCACACCTTCGCCGCCCTCACGGGCGACAAGGAGCTGATGGAGGAGTTCGTCATCCCCTTCTCGCAGGACAAGGAGGCCAGGTACGTCGGCTGCTGGGCCATCACGGAGCCGCACCACGGCTCCGACGCGGTGTTCATCGGCACGGAACAAGGCGATCAGATGGGCCTGTCGTACGACCTCGCCGCCAGGCAGGACGGGGACGACTGGATCATCAACGGCCAGAAGTCTGCCTGGGTGTCGAACGGAACCATTGCCACCCACGCGATCACCTGGCTCAACATGACCTCGCCAGGTGGGACCACCGGAACCGGCGTGGCGATCGTCCCTCTGGACCTGCCCGGAGTCAGCAAAGGCCCGCCGCTCAACAAGATCGGGCAGCGCGACCTGAACCAGGGGGAGATCTTCTTCGACGACGTGCGCATCCCCAAGCGGTACATGCTGATCCAGCCCGAGATGTACCCGGCGATCGCCGAGACGGTCGTCGCCACTGCCAACGGCAGCATGGGATGCACGTTCACGGGTGTGGCCCGCGCGGCGTTCGAGGAGGCCCTGAAGTACTGCAAGGAACGGGTCCAGGGGGGCAGGCCGATCTGCGAGCACCAGGCCGTGCAGCTGAAACTCTTCGACATGTTCACCAAGGTCGAGACGGCGAGAGCGATATCGCGGGCGGCCCTCGTCTACAACTCGGAGACACAGCCGCCCGCCGCCCAGTACGCCATCGCCTCGAAGGTGTACTGCACGGACGTCGCCTTTTCGGTGGCCAACGATGCGGTGCAGTTGCACGGCGGATATGGGCTGTCGAAAGAGCTGCTGATCGAGAAGCTGTTCCGGGACGCTCGAGCTTCCATGGTCGAGGACGGCTGCAACAACGTCCTCTCCATTGCCGGGGCCGCCCGCGTGCTGGCGAGCTACTGATGAGGCGAGTCTAGGGTACCGGCCCGCCTCTCCACCGCGCGGAGGTCCGCAGCCGCGCCCCGGCGCTAGGTCGCGCCGGCCTCGAGTTCGTCCGCGACGCGCTCCAGATGCTTGCGCGCGATGGTGGCGACCTGGTCGAGCTCCGGGTTCTTGGCCACTTCCAGCATCTCCTGCGGGTCCTGGATGGCGACCACCGAATCCCCGTCGTCCTCGTAGACGATCACGTTGCAGGGCAGCAGCAGGCCCAGCTCCAGGTGCGCCCGTAGCCCCATGTAGGCGATCGACGGGTTGCAGGCGCCGAGGATGGTGTAGCAACGGAAGTCGGCGCCTATCTTCTCCTTCAACGTGCGCTTCACGTCTATCTCCGTCAGGATCCCGAAGCCCTCGGCCTGCAAGGCCCGCTTCGCCTTCGCGAGAGCGTCCTCATACTTGACCGGGAGCCGGACGCTCAACGATTCCCTGGCAGCCATGGCGTACCCCTTCCTGCAATCTATGTCGCAGCGTCTCTCGGACGCGCCTGCTTGCTCTCGTGCGATTCCGGCCTCCCAGTCATCCGGCCGGAAACCGTGTTTCGGGCTCGCGACGATCGGGTGAGCGCCGGGCCCGATGACGAAATGCTACGTGCGCGCCCTTCGCCTGTCAACCTGTCGCGTCTGCCCCGGCGCAGGGTGCGTTGAGAGCGACGGTGGTACAATTCGCCCTGGTAGGAGGCGCCGGCGATAGATGATACTGTCGATGTGGTGTGGCCGGGGAGAGGGAGGCAGACGCCTCGGTTCTCCGTCCGCGTTGCACGGGGACGCGACGAGTGCCTAGCGAATCACAGCCCGCCCCTCTATCTCCCGCCGGCCGCAACCGAGGCGCACTGCTGGAGCGCCTGGAACGCGAGACCTTCGATATCGCCGTCATCGGAGGCGGTATCACCGGCGCCGGGATCGCCCACGATGCCGCCCTGCGAGGACTGTCCGTCGCGCTGCTGGAGAAGGCAGACTTCGGTTCGGGCACCAGCGGGCGGTCATCTCGCCTGATTCACGGCGGGCTGCGCTACCTGCGCCATGGACAGGTCAGGCTGGTGCGCGAGTCGCTGCGCGAGCGCGGGTACCTCATCCGGTTGGCCCCCCATCTCGTGCGACCTGCCCCGTTCGTCCTGCCCGTCTTCGAGGACAGCGGCGATTCGGCCCTGATCCTGCGCGTGGGACTGATCGGCTACGATCTGCTGGCCGGCACGCTGGGCATCGGCAGGCACCATGTCCTTCCCAGGGAGAAGCTGACGCGGAACGAGCCCCAGTTGCGAACGCGAGGGCTGCGCTCCGGCCTGGGCTACTTCGAAGCGTTGACGGACGACGCCCGGCTCACGCTGGCCGTCACGCTCTCAGCCGTGGATCGAGGCGCCACGGTCCTCAACTACGTCGAGGCGGTGGGATTGGAGACGACCGGGGAGCGCGTCGCCGGCGTGCACTATCGCGACCTCGTGGGCGGTGCGGAGGGCACGGTGCGGGCCCGTGTTGTGGTGAGCGCGGCCGGCCCGTGGACGGACCAGGTGCGCTCGCTGGCCAGGCTCTCCGAGCTGCTGCGCCCGACCAAGGGCATTCACGTAGTGGTACCGCGGACCTGCCTGGCCCCCAACGCTACGGTCGCCTTCAGCTTCCAGGACCGTGCGCTGTTCGCCATCCCGACCGGCGAGCATACGTACATCGGCACGACCGATACCGACTACAGCGGCGACCCGGGCACGGCGGAGGCCGACCGGGACGACGTGGCCTACGTGCTTGAGGCGGCCAACGGCGCCTTCGAGGTCGATCTCTCACCCGCCGACGTGACGGCGGTCTGGGCGGGAGTCCGCCCTCTCGTCGCCGAGGAGGGCGCCCCCTCCGACGTCTCACGCGACTACGTCATCGAAGACGGGCCGCCGGGCTTCTATACCATCACCGGCGGCAAGCTCACCACCTTCCGTTCGATGGCGGAACACCTGCTGGACCACGTCATCGAGCATGAGGGAGACCGCCTTGCGGTTCGGCCCGCCCGCTGCAGCACCAAGCGCCGGCCGCTCCCGGGAGGAGACATCTCGAACCTGGCCCGCTACGAGGCGACGGTGTTGCCTGACCTCCGCGAGCGCTCCGGCCTGAGCGAGGAGGCAGCCCGCCGCCTGGTGGCAGTCTACGGGACGGAGCACAGCCGAGTGCTGGCTCACGCCGCGGGCCGGGAGGAACTGCTCCAGCCTCTGGCCCCGGTCTGCCCGGTCCTCGGAGTGGAGGCGTCCTACGCGGCCCGCGAGCAGATGTGTCTCACGCTGGAGGACTTTCTGCGAACGCGCAGCCGCGCCATGTTCGCAGGAGCGAATGACGAGGCGGTGGAGGCCGCGGCCCACATCATGGCCGGCGCGCTGGATTGGAGCCCGGAGGAGACCGCCCGCCAGAAGGGCGCCTATCGGGCGGCGGTCGAGCGCATGCTCGCCTTCAGGCTGCCGGCGAGTACCGGCGACGGGGAAGACCGCCTGGCGGCATCCGGCGGGGGAGCCGACGGCTCTTGAGCGCCGGGCACCTGCTGGTCGTCAATCCGCACTCCGCGGGCGGCTCCACCGGCCGGCAATGGGCGGAGATGGAGGAGCGCCTGCGCGCCATTCTTCCGGCCTTCGATGTCGCGTTCACAGGCGCTCCCGGAGATGCCACGCGCCTGTCTGCGGAGGGCGCGGGCCGGTACGACGTCGTGGTCGCGGTGGGCGGCGACGGCAGCGTGAACGAAGTAATCAACGGCCTCGTGGATGAGGCGGGCGCGGTGCGGCAGGACGTCGCTTTGGGAGTCATCCCCTTGGGCACCGGGTCCGACTTCGTGCGCACGATAGGCGTCCCCCGTCCGCTGGGAGAGGCGGCCGCCGTCGTCGCGCGGGGGAGCCGTCGGCAGGTCGACGTAGCGCGGGTACGGCTACGGGCGTTCGACGGTACCGAGACGGTCCGCTACTTCATCAACGAGGCGTCGATAGGCATGGGGGCGGCCGTCTGCCAGGCGGTGAACCAGTCCTCGAAGCGCTTTGGCGGCGCGGTTACCTTCCTGCTGGCCATCGCCGCGACGCAGCTCCGCTATCGCGACCAGCCGGTCTCGTTCGCCGTGGACGGCCTGCCGGGCGAGACCCTGGTCCTGAACAACGCCTGGGTCGCCAACGGCTGCTACTCGGGCGGCGGGATCCGCTCGGCGCCCCGCGCGAAAGTCGACGACGGCCTGCTCGATCTGGTGCGCGTCGAACACAGCGGGCCGGTCGAGCGAGTCCGGGGCATGCTCAAGCTGCGCAGCGGCACCTTCGTGGAGCTGCCCCAGGTGGAGTACCGTCACGTACGGCGCGTGGAGGCCACGGCCGAGACGCCCGTGCCCGTGGAGGTCGAGGGTGAGCCCATCGGAACCGTGCCGGCGACCTTCGACCTGCTCTCGGACAGGCTGCCGGTCATCGCGCCGTAGCGACGGGCGTCTTCGGCAAGTTCAGGCGACCCGAGATGCGTCCCCGACGGCCTTGTCCTAGTCGGCCTCAACCTGCACGTTGCTCAGCACCACCCGCCACGCCACCGTCGCCATCGAGATGATGATGCATCCCTCGAGGATGGCCACGGCCCTCAGCCCGATCACGTCAGCAATCGCCCCCGCCACCAGAGCGCCGATCGGGAACATGGCCACCAGGGTGAACATCAGCCCCATGACGCGGCCCCGGATCTCGTCCGGCAGCCGGAACACGAGCAGCGTCTCGTAGGCGGCGAACAGCGCGCTCTCCGCGGCCCCGGCCACCAGGAGCACGGCGGCCGTCGCGGGGATCCAGTGCGAGAGCCCGTAGGCGATACCGCACGCTCCGGTCCCCAGCACGCCGGCGAACATGAGGGCGCCGATCTGTCGGCGCTTCCCAAAAGTGGCCACGGCCATCGAGCCGAGCACGCTGCCCGCGCCCAGGCAGGCGCTCAGCGCTCCGAACACCTCAGGGCCCGAGTGGAGCTCCTTCTCGACGAACAGCGGCAGCAGCAGCACGTAGGACTGGCCGAGGATGAAAGGGATCAGCATCGCCCCCGTGAGCTGCAGCAGGTCCTTGTGGTCCATGATGTAGCGATAGGCTTCCCGCAGGTCCTCCGTGACCCCCTTCAGCCCACTCCGCTCGACGTGTCCGAAGGACGGGGCCACCGCGAGCATCATCACCAACGCCAGTACGAACGCCCCGCAGGTCAGGAAGTAGGCCGCGGCGATACCGATCAGGGCAATCAGCACGCCGGCTGTCGCGGGCCCGGCAACGTTAGGCAGACTGTGGCCGGCACTGTTCAAAGAGATGGCGTTCATCAGGTGCTCGCCCGGTACGAGCTTCGCGGTGACCGCCTGTCCCGCCGGGAAGCGGGCGGCGAAGAGCACACCGCTGATGGCCGCCACGACGAGCACGTGCCAGATCGCGACCAGGTCCGTCGCCACCAGCACGCCGATGACCAGCGCCATGGAGAGCGTCACCGCGTTGCCGAGCACGAGGAGGTTGCGTCGATTGAAGCGGTCCGCCAGCATGCCCATCGGCACCGAGCCCAGCGCCAGGGCGATGCCCCACATGCCCTCGACTGAGCCCAGCAGCAGCGCGGAGTCGGTGAGCTGCACGACGAGCCACCCCCGGGCCGTGAACTCCACCATCATCCCTACCGCCACGATGAGGTTGCTGAACCAGAACAGCCTGAACTGCGGATAGGAGAGGGAGATGAC
This sequence comes from uncultured Dehalococcoidia bacterium, assembly GCA_964406605.1. GTDB lineage: Bacteria > Chloroflexota > Dehalococcoidia > DSTF01 > RBG-16-68-14 > CAYOSF01. Next base: position 8,476 of record CAYOSF010000003.1, read on the forward strand.
GGGCCGCGTGATCCAAGCCCATGTTGCTTCCCCCTCCGCTAGCTGTGGGTCTTCGTCGGTCATGTCGGTTTGCGGGCCGGCCGTCGGGCTCGCGCGCCGCCAGGATGCCTCTCGGGAGCCAATGCATTCTCCCAAGGAACGTCCGCTTGGGCAACCACGGCCGGCTCCGCCCCACAGTCTCGATCCAATCGAGCGCTCGGAGTAAGCTGTCAGCGGTTCGGCCGGGCAGGAAGGGGCAGTACGGAAGGAGAGCGTAATGGCGCGAGTGGGCTACGTAGCAACGAGGGACGCTGAGGGGGAAGCCGGTGTTGTGCTCGAGAAGATGGAGAAGCGCGGCTCGGCGGTCCTCAACCTACATCGCGCCATCGCCAACAGCCCGAATAGTCTGCGCAACTACCTGCGTCTGGGCAACTCGTTGCTCCTGCACGGCCTGCTCCCGCCGGTCCTGCGTGAGCTGGCGATCCTGCGCATCGCCCGTATCACGGGGGCCGGCTACGAGTGGGCCCACCACGTCCCCATCGCGAAGCAGACAGGCGTCCGCGATGAGCAGATCGCCGACATCGAGACCTGGCGGGACTCCCCTCATTTCGACGATCGGGAGCGCGCCGTTCTCCGCTACATCGAGACCGTCACATCCGAGATAGCAGTTCCTGACGAGGTGTTCCAAGAAGCCCGTTCACATCTCAGCGAGGGCGAGGTGGTCGAGCTGGCACTCGTTGCGGGCTACTGGGGCATGACGGCGCGCCTGCTGGTCGCCCTCCAGATCGACCTCGAGCCTCCGTTCGAGCGGTACCTGCCGGAGTAGCTGTCCGCCAAGCACCCGCCTCCGGGCTGCGCTCCGCCGCAGGCCGGTCATTGTCACCAACTACTTCGGAATGCCTGGTGAGGTGGCGCGCGCTACCGCGCGGCAACCGCCTCCACGGGCATCTCGGCTGGCTCTTCCTCGAAGAAGAAGCGCTCCTCTCCGAAGGCTGGACGCAGGTCACTGAGCCAGATGGCCCGGTCGTCGTACTCGGCGAAGAAGGGGCGCATGGCCCAGTCCGAGAACCGGCCCTGCAGCATCCGCAGCACGATCACCTTCTCGCCCCCTATCTCCGCTACCCCCGTCACTTCCACTTTGCCCGGATCGGCGGACATGCTGGGACCGCGCACCGTGCGCGCAAGGCCGCTCACCGAGTTGTGCGCCTGCCGGAAGATCTCCTGCGCGCGGACCAGGGGTACGCTGAAGTAGTGCTGGGCTCCCGTATCGCGGGGGATGAACATGTAGTACGGGATGCACCCCAGCCGCACCTGCTCGCGCCACATCTCAGCCCATAGCCGCGGGTTGTCGTTGATGTGCCGCAGAATGGGCGACTGGGTGCGGATCTGGGCGCCTGCGTGGCGCAGCCGGTCGATCGCCTCTCTCACGGCCGGCGTGCTCAGCTCGCGGGGGTGGTTGAAGTGAGCCATGATCGCCAGGTGAAGTCCCGCTGCGGGCACCTCTTTGAGCAGATCGAGTAACTCGTCGGCATCGGCATCGGTGAGGAAGCGGTACGGCCAGTAGCTGAGGGCCTTGCTGCCGATGCGGATGCTCCTCAGGTGGGGCAGCCGAGCCCGCAGCATCGGCCGCAGGAAGCCGGCGAGCGTGGCCGCGCGCATGACCATCGGATCGCCGCCTGTCAGCAACACGTCGGAGACCTCCGGGTGCACGCGCAGATACCGGATCAGATCGTCCGCCGATCCGGTGGCGAACTTGAGTTCGCCCATTCCGACGAACTGGGGCCAGCGGAAGCAGAACGTGCAGTAGGCGTGACAGGTCTGCCCGTTGCTCGGGAAGAAGAGCACGGTCTCGTCGTACTTGTGCTGGAGACCGTCAAGCCGCCTCCCGCCGAGCGCGGGGACGTTGTGCTCAAGCTGGCCGGCAGGATGCGGGTTCAGCCCCAGCCGAATGCGGGCTGCCGCGGCCTGGATGTCCCGCCTGTCCGCGCCGGCACGTAGCAGCGCTGCGATCTCCTCGAACTGGTGAGAGCGCAGCATGTCGCGCTGAGGGAAGTTCAGCACGAACATCGGGTCGTCGGGCACGTCATCCCATCTGATCAGTTCGTCCACGACGTAGCTGTTCGTCTTGAAGGGCAGCACCTGGGATACCACCTCAATGGCGAACCGGTCCTCCTCCGAGAGCAACTGGACCTGCGGCAGCTCTCGGAAGTTGAGGGCGGTGTAGGCGCGGTACCCGTCCGCTTCGTCACGTCTGGTTATTGCGTACGGATGCGGCCGGCCGTAGCTGCGGGCGACGTTGGCCGCGGCTCCGGCAAAGCGTGTCGCCGGGTACTCCCGCCGCCCGAAGTGCGGGAAATGCTGGTTGCGCATTCGCATCAGCATGCCTCCTTTCGTGCGGAGACTCGGCGCTGGGCACAAGAAGAGACCTGAGGCCGGAACCCCAGGTCTCTCTGACTCAGGACTAGCCTCTCCTCAGTGCCTACGGGGTTAGCTGACGGGTTCGGCAGAAGGAGATTGCCTACTCGCTGTCGCGAGATTCACCCCGATGGTTGGGTCCCCCGTCCGCGACGCAATCCGCCGCGGTTCGGCCTTTCTTCAGTTGTCCGTATGAGAGTATCGGCAGGGGGTGAACTTGTCTACGGTCGGGCACCGCGAGCGCCAATCTGGAGGACAGGGATTGCCCAAGTAACTTCGGATAGTTGGCGATGGAGCGCCAGAGGTGTCCTCACTGGTGAGCTTCTGTGGCCATCTCCCGTTTCCGCCCCCGCGCTCGCTCTTCCTTCCGGAGGCTCCCGATTTCGCCCGCGGACAGCCGCTTCCCCACGAGGGCGCGTCGGCGGCCGCGGGGTGTCAAGCTCGGGAGGCTTAGCCGCTTCGAAAAGGGTACAGCCTGGATTGGGGCGGAAAGGGGTCCGGCGGGTGGCTCTCTAGATTGAAGCCGAGCCGGCGCGGGGGCGGTTTCTGCTCAGGCCAGGGCTACACAACCTGAGCTAGGTCCGTCACGACTCGCTCCGCCGTGTGTCCCAAAGAATCAGACGAGAATTCTCCCCAAGCCCTGTAAGAAATGTCGGCCTCGCCTGTCATACCGGTGACACCACGAGAGGAGAGAAAGGAAAGGTAACATGAACAGCATCGCCAAGGTCACCGGACTCATCGTTCTCGTAGCAGTAGCGTACTCAGTCGTAGGTGGAAGCGTCGCCCTGGCCGGGCCAGCGCCGGAGGAGGAGCACCCGGTTCAAGTGCTGCCCCTGGACCCGTCCTTGCTGGATCCGTCCATGGATGTCCACATCAACCCCTGTCTGTTGATCGACTGTGACGGGATCACGCAGGTTCAACCGACTCCGACGGAGACGGAAGAGCCGACGCCGACCGCTACCGAGACGGAGGAGCCCACGCCGACGGAGACCGACGTGCCGCCGACGGCGACTCCGACCGACGAGCCGGAGCACGAGCCGACGCCGACGGCCACGGATCAGCCGCAGGGCCAGCCGACCGACGAGCCGGATCTGCCGAACGCGGGCACCGGCGACGGCGCCGCTGGCCAGGACAGCCAGGCCGCGATCGCTCTCGCCGGGCTGAGCTTAGTGGGTCTGGGGATCGGGGGCGCCATGGTGCTCACGTTCCGCAGGAAGCGGACAGGCTAGTGGCGGTCGAGGCAAGAGATGGAGCGGCAGCGGGCAGTCGGAACGATAGCCCGTTGCCGCTGCCGTCGCACCCGCTCCAGGGCCTTGCCCGATCGAATGCATAGCCTGCAGGAAGAACGAATGGAGAGTAGAATTGGTCGAGACAGCAGTAGGCCGCGGAGGACTCGATGACGACAGCCTCGGTGCCCAGCGACGCGGACCTCGTACGCCGAGCGACGCTTGGGGAGCGTTCCGCTTTCGGCGAGCTGTACGACCGCTACTTCCCGGCCGTCTACGACTTCCTGCACCGCATGACGAGGAACGCCGACGAGGCGGCGGATGTCGCTCAGGACACCTTCGTCCGGGCGATGGAGAATCTCGGCGCACTGCAGAAGGCTTCGAGCTTCAAGAGCTGGCTCTTCTCCATCGCCCACCATCAGGCGCTGAACAGGCTGGAGCGGGGCAAGCGAACGACTCCGGCGTCGGCGTTGGGCGCGGGGGCCGAGGGGGACGGGGAGTTCGACCCGCTGCTCCAGCAGGTGGACCCCGACCGGCTGGCCGACCCCGAGCAGGCGACGGAGGCGCGGGAGCTCGCGAGTCTGGTCTGGGAGGCGGCCGCAAGCCTCGAACCGCGCCAGTACGCGCTGCTCGACCTGCACGTGCGGCAGGGACTGGAGAGCGCGGAGATCGCCGAGGTGCTGGGCGTGAGTAAAGGCAACGCGTACACCATGCTGAACCGGATGAAGAAGTCGGTGGAGGAGGCGATCGGGGCCTTCCTGCTGGCACGCCGGGGCAGCAAGGACTGCGAGGAGCTCCAGCGCATCCTGGCGCCCGTCGACATCCCGCCGGTCACGCCAGAACTGCGGCGCAGCATCGACCGGCACGTGCGCCGGTGTGACATCTGCACCCGCACCCGGAAGACGTTGCTCTCGCCGATGGAGATCCTCGGTGCGCTGGCGCCGGTGCCCGTCCCGATTGGGCTGCAGGGCCAGATCTGGGGCGAGCTCGAGTCGAGGTGGCCCGACACGGCACAGGCCGCGTCGGAAGGAGCGGGCGGCTCGGCGCCACCGCGAGACGGTGCGCTGTTGGGCCGGGGCGGCCTGTTCGAGATCTGGAAGCACTGGTACGCCGCCATCATCGTGGGAGGCGCGGTCCTGGGCGCGCTGGTGGCTGCGGCCATCATTCTGTTCGGATTCGGCTCGTCGGGAGCCGACGGCGAGCCGTTCTCGCTCACGATAGGCGGCACGGGAACTCCAACAGTCTCGACGGCGACCGCCACGCGGACGCCCACCAAGAAGGCGACGTCGACGCCGGCCACGCCCACGAGGACCGCCACACCGGATGAGGTGTCGCCTACCGCTCAGGAGCCGACCGAGACACCGCCGGTGAGCGGGCCACCGACGCTGTCTCCTCCGCCCCCGCCGCCGCCCACGCCGACTCCCCGGCGTGACACCACGCCGCCGGACATCCGGAGCGTGGTCACCGACGCCGTTCGTGGCATCGTGTTCAGCGGTAACTGCGGGCCTAACTACCTGCCCCAGGAGGTGACGATCACCGCCGAGTTCGCGGACGCGGGCGGGATCGGTCGAATCGTCCTCGGCTACCGTCTCGCGGATGCCGCGGCTGTGAGGCTGGACCTGGTGAGGACGAGCCCGGCCTCGGCCACCATCGGTCCGTTCTACTCCGGCGGCACCCTGATCTTCTGGATAGAGGCGACGGACGTCTCCGGCAACGTCGCCATCTCTGAGCAGCTTGCGCTGGAAGTAGAAGACTGCTCTTACCCCTACTAGCACTGTAAGAATCGCGCGCCTCCGCTGTCCTATCAACGGGCGGGCCGACCGGCCCGCATGCAGTTGAGGAAAGCAGAGGTGACGACATGCTTCGGAGAATCGCTCAATCAGTCCTGGTGTTCCTCGCCGTGCTCGTAGCGGGGGCGATCGCGCTGGTCGCGGCCGCCATGGCGGGCGTCTCGCCCGAGCTCGCCAAGCAGGTCGACCAGTACGTGCCTCTCGGCCTGCCTCAAGCACCGTCGCCGCCTCCCGCGGACGGCCCCGGGCCGGGCGGCCTCCTGGTCATCCCTTCCATAGGAGTGAATGCGCCGCTTGTGATCGTTGGGAAGGACGAGCGCGGGGTCATGGGGACGCCGGCGAGCGCCTGGGACGTTGGCTGGTACGATTTCTCCGCGCCGGCGGGGCAGCCCGGGAACACCGTGATGACCGGCCACGTGGACTACCACGACGTCGGGCCGGCCGTCTTCTGGCGGCTGCGCGAGTTGGGCGCCGGAGATCTCATCGAGGTGCACCTACTGGACGGCAGCGTCGTCGGCTATCGGGTCACCCAGACCAAGTCGTACGATGCGTACGCGGCGCCGGTCGAGGCCATCATCGGGCCGACGGTAGAGGACATCCTGACATTGATCACCTGCGACGGCGGCTTCAACCCGGCCGCCGGCGAGTACGACCACAGGCTGGTGGTGCGGGCGCTCCGCATCGACGAATAGGGTGCTTCCGCTGTCCTATCAACGGTTGGGCCGAACGGCCCGATAACAGAAGGGAAAGCAGAAGTGACGCCATGTTCCGCAGTAGGACTCGATTGGCCCTCGTGGTCCTTGGCCCGCTCGCGGCCGGAGCCATCTTCCTGGTCGCCGTCGCCACGGGCGGCTCCTCGTCCGAGCTTGCGGACCAGGCGGACTACTATGTGCCTGTTAACCTGCCCAAGGCGCCGTCGCCGCCTCTGCTTCCGCCTCCGACCAGCCCTAGTCGCGCTAGCTGGCTCGTGATCCCGTCCATCGGTGTCGACGCAAGCATTGTGGTCGTGGGCGTGGACGCAAGCTGGGAGATGGAGGCGCCGGCAGGCGCGTGGGACGTGGGCTGGTACGATTTCTCCGCGCCGGCGGGACAGCCCGGGAACACCGTGATGTCGGGCCACGTGGACTACCACGATGTCGGGCCGGCCGTCTTCTGGCGGCTGCGCGAGTTGGGCGCCGGAGACCGCATCGAGGTGCACCTGCTGGACGGCAGCGTCGTCGGCTATCGGGTAACTCAGGTCGAGTCGTACGACGCGTACGCGGCGCCGGTCGAGGCCATCATCGGGCCCACGGTGGAGGACATCCTGACACTGATCACCTGCGACGGCGGCTTCAACCCGGCCGCGGGCGAGTACGACCACAGGCTGGTGGTGCGGGCACTTCGCATCGGCGAATAGGGTACTTCCGCAGCGGGCGGTCTGAAAGCGCGGTCGCCGCCGCTGTGCCTGCTTGAGGGCCGGTGTGGCGGCGGTTCTTCGCCGAGGCGCGCAGGCAAGCGACAGGACTCAGCTTGGCTTCCTCGCGCGCGATTCGCGTACATTCCCCACATGTTTCGCGCGCGACCCCTTGATTTTTCTCGACACAAACAGTAAAATCGAGGCATGCGGCAACCGGTTGCCGTATGCCGTTAAACCCGACGGCCTTGGAGCGTATGAGGAGAGGAAGCTGAACAGCGCACGTTCCGGCAACGGTTCCCGGCCCACCGTCCGGCGAGTCTACCCGTTGGTGGACGTCTGCATGGGCTGCGGCCTCTGCGAGGTGCACTGCCTGGTCGAGCACTCGCGCTCGCGGGACGCGGTGAAGGCGTACCGACGGGAGGAGTTGCCCGCCGTGACCCGACTTCGCGTCGAGCGGCAGGACGGCCTCTTCGTGCCGGTCCAGTGCCGCCAGTGTCCCGAGCCTCTGTGCGTCTACTCCTGCCTCACGGGCGCGCTCCGCCGCGACCCGGAGACCGGCGAGATCCATCTCGATGCGGAGCGCTGCATCGGCTGCTGGACCTGCATCCTCGCCTGCCCGTACGGCGCCATCCGGCGCGATGCAAGGCGAGGCGTCGCGGCCAAGTGCGACCTCTGCCCGGACCGATCGCTGCCGGCCTGTGTCGCGGGCTGCCCGAATGAGGCCATCCTCTACGTCGAGGAGGTCGCCGGCTCATGATGCAGGAGAACGGCCGGAAGCACGCCCGCTACCTCGTGGTGGGCAACTCGGCAGGGGCGGTCGGCGCTATCGAGGCGATCCGCGAGGTCGACGCCGTCGGCGCGATCATCGTGGTCTCCGACGAGCCCCACCCCGCGTACTCGCGGCCGGAGATCTCGGAGTACCTGGCCGGGCTGACCACCGTGGAACGGATGCTCTTCCGCCCGCCGGACTTCTACGAGCAGAACGGCGTCGAGGCCGTCCTGGGCGTGGCCGCCTCGCGCTTGGACCTTGCCGAGCGGCGTCTGGAGCTGGAGGACGGGACCACCATCGCCTGGGACAGGCTGCTGTTGGCTACCGGCGGCCGGCCCACCCAGCCGCCCATCCCGGGGAGCGATCGGGAGAACGTCTTCACCTTCACCACGCTGGCCGACGCCGACCGCATCCGGGAAGCGCTCGAGCCCGGCTGCCGGGCGGTCGTCATCGGGGCGGGCCTCATCGGCCTCAGCCTCACGCATGCCCTGGTGCGGCTGGGCGTCCCGGTGACTATCGTCGAGCTGCTGGACAGGCCGCTGGCGAACGCCCTGGACGGCGAGGCGGCGGGTGTGGTGGAGGGCGCCTTGCGCGAGGCCGGAGTCGAGCTCATCTTTGGCCAGACCGTGGCCGAGGTGACCGGCCGGCCCGAAGACGAGGGGCGGGTCGGAGGCGTGCGGCTGCAGGACGGCCGCAGCCTTCCCTGCGACCTCCTGGCCATCGCTATCGGCGTCACGCCGAGGACGGAGCTGGCGACCGGGGCAGGCCTGCGGGTGAACAGGGGCATCCTGGTCGACCGGCGCATGGCGACCAGCCGTCCCGACGTCTACGCCTGCGGCGACGTGGCCGAAGCGTTCGACTTCGTGCACGGCAGCGAGCGGGTCACACCCGTCTGGCCAAACGCCTACATAGGGGGCCGCGTCGCCGGGTTCAACATGGCCGGTCGCGAAACCGTGCACAGCGGCGGCGCCGCCATGAACGCCATAAGCTACTTCGGGCTGGCCGTCGTGTCGGCCGGGTTGCAGGAGGCCGGCGACGGGCCGGAGTACGAGGTGCTCTCGTCCGGCGACGGCGATTTGTATCGAAAGGTCGTGCTGCGCGAGGGCCGGGTGGCCGGCCTGACGTTTGTCGGGGACATCGAGAAGTCGGGCATCGTGTTCGGGCTGATGCGAGACGGTGTGGACGTGAGCGCGTTCAAGGAGGCGCTGGTGGCACCGGACTTCGGGTTCGCGTTGCTGCCGGAGGAGCTGCGGAGAGAGCGGCTGGGGCCGGTCGCCGTCGTAGGCCACGAGAGAGGGAGGCAAGCACATGCGTAACGGCACCTGGTACGACGACCTCCAGAATCCCTACCACGACGACAAGGTGATCGCCGCCTGCGGCCTCTTCGGCGTGCTGGACACCAGCGGCGCGCCGATGACCGCGAGCGAGACCGTCCGCGCCATCGCCAACATGCACGACCGCAACAACGGCCTGGGCGGCGGGCTAGCCGTGTACGGCCTGTACCCGGATCGCGCCGACCTCTACGCCATCCACGTGATGCTCATGCGCGACGATGCCCGGCCCCAGGTCGAGGCCATCCTGCGGTCGCAGTTCAGCATCGACCACGCCGAGCCGGTGCCCACGCGCTCGACGCCTCGGGTCAGCGATCCGCCCGAGTTCTGGCGCTACTTCGTCAGCCCGCGCGGACGCAACGGAGACCGGCCGGGCGACGACGACGTGCTGCGGCAGGTGATGCGCATCAACACCGACGTTCCCGGCGCGTTCGTCTTCTCCAGCGGCAAGGACATGGCTGTGTTCAAGGGCGTCGGCTATCCGGAGGACATGGCGGAGTTCTTTCGCCTGGAGGACTACCGCGGCTACCTGTGGGTGGCCCACGGACGGTTCCCCACCAACACGCCCGGCTGGTGGGGCGGCGCCCACCCCTTCAGCGTGCTCGACTGGACGGTCGTTCACAACGGGGAGATCTCGTCCTACGGCGCCAACGTCCGCCACGTGGAGCAGTTTGGCTACGACTGCACCATGGGGACCGACACGGAGGTGATCGCCTACGCCGTCGACCTGTTGATGCGCCGTCACGGGCTGCCGGTCGAAGTGGCGGCGGACGTCCTGGCGCCGCCCCTATGGAGCCAGATCGAGCGCGAGGATCAGGAAACCCAGGCCCTCCAGCGGGCGTTGCGCCAGGCCTACGGAGGTCTGCTGCTCAACGGGCCGTTCGCCGTGATCATCGCCCACCAGGGCGAGATGATCGGGCTGACCGACCGCGTCCGCCTGCGGCCGCTGACGGCAGCGACGAAGGGCGACCGGCTCTATCTGTCGTCGGAGGAGGCGTCGATCCGGCTCGTCTCGCCGGAGCTCGACAGCGTGTGGACGCCCTCCGGCGGCGAGCCCGTGGTGGGCAGGCTGGGCGTGTCCCCACGGGAGGCGTCGCCGATGGACGCCGCGAGCAGCGCGCCGGCCGGCGTTCGCGAAAGGGAGAGGGCTGCGGCCGTCATCGCGTGATGAAGACGTACGTACCGTCCCGGTTCGCCATCCACCGGCGCGAGGATTTGTGCATCAACTGCCAGGTGTGCGTGAACCAGTGCAGCTTCGGCGCGCAGGGCGTCGACCCGGAGGACGGCACGGTCGTCGGCTACGACGACAAGTGCGTCTCCTGCCACCGCTGCGTGGTGTTCTGCCCTACCGGAGCGCTGACCATCACGCGCCAGCCGCTGGACTACGTGCAGAACTGGAACTGGCGACAGGAGGCGATCGAGGACGTCATCCGCCAGGCGGAGTCCGGAGGCGTCCTGCTCACCGGCATGGGCAACGACAAGCCGTTCCCCATCTACTGGGACCGGCTGGTGCTCAACGCCAGCCAGGTGACCAACCCGTCCATCGACCCGCTGCGCGAGCCGATGGAGATCCGCACCCACCTCGGGCGGAAGCCGGACAGGGTGGAGGTGCTGGACAGCGACGGCGGGGTGCGGCTGGCGACGCAGGTCGCGCCGCAGGTGGCGCTGGAGATGCCGCTGCTCTTCTCGGCCCTCTCCTACGGAGCGGTGAGCCTCAACGTCCACGAGTCGCTGGCCCGCGCCGCCCGCGAGGCGGGCACGCTGTTCAACACCGGCGAGGGCGGCCTGCACCCCAAGCTCCGGGGCTATGGCCGGAACACCATCGTGCAGGTGGCCTCGGGGCGGTTCGGCGTCGACCCGGAGTACCTGGAGATGGCGCGCATCATCGAGATCAAGATCGGCCAGGGGGCGAAGCCGGGCATCGGCGGCCACCTGCCGGGCCACAAGGTGAACGACGCCGTCGCCTCCACCCGCATGATCCCGGAGGGCACCGACGCGCTCTCGCCCGCGCCTCACCACGACATCTACTCCATCGAGGACCTCTCGCAGCTCATCTACGCGCTCAAAGAGGCGACGCGCTATGAGAAGCCGGTCTCGGTCAAGATCGCGGCTGTCCACAACTCGGCCGCCATCGCGAGCGGCGTGGTGCGGGCGGGGGCCGACATCATCGCCATCGACGGCCTGCGGGGCGCCACCGGCGCCGCGCCCAAGATCATCCGCGACAACGTCGGCATCCCGATCGAGCTGGCCATCGCCTCGGTCGACGCGCGCCTGCGGGACGAGGGGATCCGCAACCAGGCGTCGCTCATCGCGGCGGGCGGCTTTCGCAACAGCGGCGACGTGGTCAAGGCGATCGCGCTGGGCGCGGACGCGGTGTACATCGGCACCGCGGCCCTCATCGCCCTCGGCTGCATCGTCTGCCAGCAGTGCCACACGAACCGCTGCGCCTGGGGCATCTGCACGACCGACCCCGGGCTGACCAAGCGCATCAACCCCGACATCGGGGCCCGCCGCCTGGTGAACCTGCTGCGGGGGTGGTCGCTGGAGATCAAGGAGATGCTCGGCGGCATGGGCATTAACGCTCTGGAGAGCCTGCGCGGCAACCGTGAGCACCTGCGCGGCGTCGGCCTCAACGACAGCGAGCTGAAGGCGCTGGGCGTCAGGCCGGCGGGGACGTGAGGTGTTCCCACCGATGGCAGTGAAGGCACCGGCGGTGATCGACGCGGAGGGACTCCACTACCGCGACCTGAACCGCACGGTGCGCGAGGCCGTCCTTCGCGGCGAGCGCCACATCGCGCTGCGCAACGTGTTCGGGCAGCGCTACATCGGCACCAGCCTGCGCGAGCCGGTGCGCCTGGACGTCTTCGGCACGCCGGGCAACGACCTGGGCGCCTTCATGGGCGGCCCGACCATAGTCGTGCACGGCAACGCCCAGGACGGCTGCGGCAACACCATGAACGACGGCGAGATCGTCGTGCACGGGCGGGCGGGCGACATCGCGGGGCTCTCGGCGCGCGGCGGCAGGATCTTCATCCGGGACGGCGTCGGCTACCGGGTGGGCATCCACATGAAGGAGCACGCGGGGAAGCGCCCCTCGCTCGTCGTGGGCGGCAGCGCGCAGGACTTCCTGGGCGAGTATATGGCCGGGGGCGTGCTGGCCGTGCTGGGCCTGGACCTGGCGGAGGGCGAGGCGCACCGGGCGAACTTCATCGGCACCGGCATGCACGGCGGCGTCATCTACCTGCGCGGCCGGGTGGAGCCCCACCAGTTGGGCAAGGAGGTGGGCGTTGCCGACCTCGACGCCGGTGACCGCGCCATCTTGGAGGAGCTGGTGCGTGACTTCTGCCGCCACTTCGGTCGAGACGAGAACGAGATCCTGGCCGGGGAGTTCCAGAAGCTCTACCCTCTGTATCTACGGCCTTACGGCGAGTTGTACGCGTAGGGGGGCGGGGAGCGTTTGGCTGGGTGCGGGTTTCCGTCCCTCACCCCGAGAGCGGTCGGGCGCTCCATAGAGAGGCTAAGGTCGCCCCTCTCCCGCCTGCGGGAGAGGGGAAGGGGGTGAGGGCGGTTCTGCGTCCCTACGGCGAGCTGTACGCGTAGGGGGGCCAAAGCCACATACCCGCGCCTCCGCAGCGCGACGAGCTGCTTTGTGTTCCGCCGCAGCGGCTGCTTCACCCGCGGTTGGGCCTAAGCGGGCTGGTGGTCGAGCGCGCCGGCGACGCTGAAGGGCACCGCGGGGCAGGAACGAGGCGTAGGAGGCTCCCGTTGGAGAAATGTGCCGGGTGGCACCGTCGTCTTGGTGCTGACGCTGCGACCTTCTAGTCTTGCCAGGTCAGTGACGTTCCATACGCATGCTGGCCTTGAGTCGCTGCCTGCTCGAGCCGGAGTAAGTGATGCGGCGACGCAACGCTGGGCTGCCCTGCAAAAGGGTACTTGCCACCCCGCTCTTCAAGGGGTGAAGTATGTTCCTGGCCGCTTCAGGCCCGAGCGCGGACCATGCCTTTGACAGGCAGGAGACGCCTGCTCTATGCTGTTGGGTGGTGCTGTGCCATTGGCTGGCGTTGACTTAGAGGGGGCTGCTGTGGAAAGAACGAATCTCCCATTCTTCTACACGCTGGGTGCCAAGTTGAATCCGCTATCTGAGATGAACCTGTCATCGAAGAGCAGGATTGACATCCTTGTCATCGCCATGAACGCCAAGCCCTGGGTCGAGCAACTGCTAGGTTCCTTCTCCGTACTCACTGTCTGTCGCAACGACGGCCTGCAACTTGTCAACGCCATCGACGAGTGGGCGAAGGCGTGGTCCACACAAGAGGCGAATGAGCCTCCGGACAGCACTGACTATTTCAAGTGCAGAACTATGGTCGACAAGGCCAGGGCGTTTGAGGCTGTGCTTGCTGCGGAACTACAGACTCTGGCCACCTACCACGTCACACAAAAGGGTGCCTATTCCACCAGTGACCTCGTCGAGCATGCTGAGAACGTCTTTCCGCCTTCGGTGAGGGCGAGGATCTCCGAAGAGGCCTTGGAAGAGGTCCGCGAAAGTGGGCGATGCTTGGCTTATGACAACGCGACGGCGTGCGGATTCCACATCATACGCGCCACAGAGTTGGTCATGCACAACTACTATGTTGCCGTGTGCAAGCCCAAGCCCAAGCCCAAAGCCAAGCAACTTCTCTCCAGCTGGGGGGAGTACCTAAGCAAGTTCTCGGCGCTTCCGGACGCTGACGTGAAGAAGGTCGTTGCCATCCTGCAGCAGATCAAAGATCAGGACAGGAATCTGATCATGCACCCGGAACTCGTTCTTTCACCCGATGATGCCTTCACGCTGTTTGAAGTGGCGCAAGGGGCCATCATCGCCATGGCTAGCAGGTTGCCGCAGCGGAAGCAGAAGAAGGTACCTGCGAAGTCCGCGCATGCGCAGGTGAAAGAGTAGGGCGGTATCAACACACCTACACTGGGTGCCGCAGACCCACGCGCCGCCTCTGGCTATTCGCCGCCCCTTCTTGGTTCCAGTCGTAGATGCGCAGGGCGAGCATGAGGCGTGGGTGCCAGCCCATGCTCTCGTACTCCGCGTACTTCTCTCGAATGCGCTCCCAGGCTCGGCGTGGTTCACCTCCTCTCTGTGTCTCACATCTCCTGACGCGCCCGCACCTTGACTCCGCCTCCCGCCTCCAGCACAATCGCGGATGAGGAGGCACGCCATGGTCGATATCTCGCCTGGGGTACGTCCAGTCCGCCGCGCGGTGTTGGTGGGGCTTGTGCTCGTCGGGTTGCTGGCGGCCGCCGGTGCCACGCCGGGCTTGGCGCATACGCCGGGCAAGCTGATCTCGGGACCCGGTACGCCGACCATCGACGGTGTGTGGGGGCCCGGGGAGTGGGCCGCGGCGGCCCAGGCTCCCATCTTCCCGAATGCCCTGCCGGGGAGCACGCTGCTCGTCATGAACGATGACCGGAACCTGTACATCGCGGCAAGCGTGACGGACCCCACCCTATCGAGCGCGGACATCCTTGACATTCAGTTCGACAACCAACGCAACGGGGTACCGGACGACGGGGACGACGACCTCACCGTCGGGGGCGATGGGTGGTTCGGCGACGCGCACTTCGAGGTGACAGTGGGGAGCTGGGGGATGGGGGATCTCGTGATCCACGGCGCCGGCAGCGTGGGGCACGCGGGCGGCGTCAACTTCTTCGAGATCTCTCACCCGCTGAACAGTGGAGATCCCGATGACATGGCCGTCAGGGCCGGAGAGAGCCTCGGCGTTTGCGTCATCTATTTCTGGGACGGCGCCGCTACGAGCAATACGTCGTTCCCGCGGGATTGCCACCTGGGACAGAACGCGCAGAGCCTCTACGCCCACCTGATCCTGGCCCTCCCGACGGGCGACGTGGACTGTGACGGCGACGTCGACGCCGTCGATGCCGCGATCATCCTGCAGTACGACGCTGGTCTCCTCCCGGCTCTGGTCTCCTGCGCCGTTCCGAACGCGAACCACGACGCTACGGTCGACGCCATTGACGCCCTGCTCATTCTCCAGTACGTCGCGGGGCTCGTGCCCCACCTACCGCCGTAGGTCGCTCGCCGCCTTCTATGTCAGCGCGGCGAGCCGAAGTACGCCTGGCCGTGGCGTTGCACGCCCGGACCACCGCCGCTACCATTCGGTGGCCGGACGACCGGGAGGGTGGCTGAGCTGGAGCGAGTGGGTATGGATGACGTGAAGATCGTCGAGGCGCGCAAGGACCACGCCCGGTTCCTGGCGTGGGTGATCTTGGAGGCGGGCCGGTCGCACATGCCGAAGTCCATGTGGGACTTCCTCGTGGGCGGGACCGAGGAGGAGTGCCTCGAGTTCCTGGAGGCGCTTGCCCTCGCCGGCCCGCCGCATTGGGCCTACCATTCGCTCTTCATTGTCGCCGAGATGGACGGCAAGCCGGTGTCGGCGCTCTGCGGGTACACCCAGGAAGAGCACGGCACGGGCAACCTGCTGCAGGCCATGACCGAGGCCAACAAGGCGGTGGGCCGGACCGAGGAGGACAACGCCGCCGGCTGGGCACGCGCGGGCTCCATCGCTTTGGTCGCACCGGAGCACGAGCCCGGCGTGTGGATCGTGGAGAACGTGGCGACGAGGCCGGAGTTCCGGCGAAGGCACCTGGTCGACCGGCTCCTGGTCGAGATCCTCGATATCGGTCGCGGCAAGGGCTTCACACAGGCGGATATCGGCGTCTTCATCGGCAACGACCGCGCCCAGCGGGCGTACGAGAAGGCGGGGTTCGAGGTCATCGGGGACAAGTGCCACCCGGACTTCGAGGCCGTCTACAAGTGCCCGGGCGTCCGGTCGCTGACGAGAGCGCTGTAGACGGTCGCCGGTCCCCAGGCGAGGCTGGAAGGCCTCACCTACCGGATTCCGCAATCTGCGGCCACTCGTCCCCTAGACCGGCTTGCGAACATCGCACAAATGTGCTAGTCTGGCGGGGCGTGGTGTTCCCGATCCCAAGGCGAGAGTAGCCTTGCGCTAGCGGGCCGCCGCGCGAGACGGCGAGACGTGGAGCCGCGAATGGAGGAGAGCGGCCATGGCGATCGTGTTCAAGGCGAGACGAAGGTCGGCGGTCCTGACGCCCTCGAGCCTCGCCTGCCTCTCGACGATGCCCACGATCAACCTCACGGCGGGGTGCCTGCACGGCTGCGCGTACTGCTACACTCGCGGCTACGGCGGGTATCCGGGCGAGGGCCGGATCGTCCTCTACGCTGACACGCTGGCGAGGGTGCGAGACGAGCTGTCGCGCCGGCAGACCAGGCCGCGTTCGGTCTACTTCAGCCCATCCAGCGATCTGTTCCAGCCCGCGCCCGAGGTGCTGGAGCTTGGACACGCGCTGCTCGAGCTCCTGCTGAGCCGGGGCGTCGGCGTCGCCTTCCTGACCAAAGGGCTGATCCCCGGCGAGACGCTGCGCCTCCTCGTCGATCACGCTGAGCTGGTGCGGGCGCAGATCGGCCTGATCACGCTCGACGAGGGTATCGCGGGCGCGTTCGAGCCCAACGCGGCGACGCCGCCCGTCCGGCTGCGGCAGATGGAGACGCTTATTGCGGGAGGCGTTGAGACCGAGGCGCGCCTCGATCCCATCCTGCCGACGCTGACGGACGGGCGGGAGTCACTCGACTGGCTCTTCACCGCGCTGGCGCGGGCCGGTGTGAAGCGGGCGGCGGCGGGAGTGCTGTTTCTCAGGCCCGCCATAGCCGAGTCGCTGGCGAGGAGCATCTCAGACCGGTCGATGCTGACGCCGCTCCTCCGCGCCTACGGTCAGGGACAGCAGAGCGGCATGCGGGGCAGCCCGTGGCCTATCCGGAACCTGCCCGTCGAAGCGCGGCGGGAGATCTTCGACCGCGTTCGGAGCGCGGCGCAGGCGCACGGAATCGAGCCGCTGGTCTGCGGCTGCAAGAACTCCGACCTGGTGAGCGGCTCCTGCAACATCGCGGGCAGGTGGACTGCGCCGCCGGTCCCTGCCGAGCAGCCGCTCCTCGTGGAGTGAGCCGTCGCTCTGGAGGAGAGGCTGGAAGGCCCCGCCTACGACGTTTGTCAACGGTCTTGCGAGGCCGCCGGTTCCCGCCGGTAGCCGAGCCTTTCCAGGCTCGGCGGGGGTCCTGGGGCGAGGCTGGAAGACCTCGCCGACCGGGTCTTCCTACTCTTTCTGTTTGTCCGCGTACCAATCGTCGAAGCCCGGCACCCTGGTCGTAGGCAGCAGCGTGAACTCCAGGCTCACCGCGCTGCCTCCTTCCGAGTCGGCCACCCTGACCTCCGCAAAGACGTCCATGAACCCTGTTAGGTCGAGGTGCGCGGTTCTGAGACGAACGTCGTCTTCGCCGGTGTCCTCCAGCACGATCTCCCACGTCCCGTCGGCTAGCTCTCTCTCGTACATCCCGGCCACTTCCGAGACCGGGGCCTCCGTCTGCCACTCCACGCGGTAGGGGAGGAGCGTGCCTGGGCCAGCGTCCTGGATGGTCGCCTCCGGCGGTACGGGGAAGTCGTCCGGGACCGCGCCGAGCACGGTCTGCCGTCCGAAGTTGCCCGGCTGGAAGGGGCCGTTCTGGCTGACGAAGGCCGAGACCACGTAGCCCGACGACATGGCGACGACGGCGGCAACCGCCCACACCGCGAACTGGGGGACGCGCCGGGCGAACGGGCCCAACGGGATCGCGGGCAGCGCCCAGCGAATGCCCCCCGGCGCCGGTTCGGCTTCCTTAACGGGCTCCTCCGGCTGGACGCGCAGCTTGCGCGCACCCACGAATGCCAGGAGAAAGACCGTGCCCAGCGCAAAGGGCTGGATCCAATATAGACCGTTCGTGCCTGCCTCGGTGAGCGGGTTCGGTACCGGATACGGCGTCGCCTTGAGCGTTGCGGCGGCCGCCACGCTGCCCGCCGCGAGCAGCGCCGGGATCATGAAGCGCGGTCGAATATCCACGCGCAAGAGCAAGGCGACCGCGACGACGATCAGGGCCCAGTCGTAGAAGGTCGAGTAGGGGGCAAGCAGCAGCATGCCCAACGCGGCCGCAACTTTCGCCGCGGACGGCGCGCGGGTGAACCAGACCAGGAGCACGGCGCCCAAGCTGAGCAGCAGGAGGTCGGCCGTCAGCAGGGGGTTCGGGTCGATGCCGGCGCTGATCAGGAACCCCGGCCAGGAGTACTCCCACGCCTGCTGGATTGGGATGTACAGGTCGGACTGGTCGAGCCCGGTGTGCACCAGCCTGTCGAGCTGGAGCCAGAAGCCGTGGGTGCCGATCATCGCCACCCCCGCGCCGGTTAGGACGACCAGCGTGCCGGCCGAGCCTAACAGCGCCCGCCAGTTGCGGCACCAGAGCAGGTACAGGATCGGGACCGCCATGTACTGCAGCTTCAGGGCGAGCAGTCCGAAGCAAACGCCCGCGAGCAGCGGACGGCGCTCCACCAGCAGGAAGCCGCCGAGCGCGAGCAGCGCCAGAACCGGGACGAAGTGACCGGCTCGCAGCGCCCAGTGGGCGTGCGGAAGCGCGACGATGCCGAGGAATACGGCCAGTTTCGCCTCCGGCGAGTGGACCGCCCGCTGCGCCAGGTAGGCCACGCCCAGCAGGGCGGCGACGTTGATCGCGAAGTACACTTGAAACGCCGTCAACACGTCCAGCCAGACCAGCGGCTTCAGCAGAAAGATCAGGCCGGGACTGTACTGGTTGACGCCCGTTGAGCTCTCGGCCTTGGTGTAGAAGATCTCGAAATCGCCCAGCTCTCCCACATGTGGCGACCACCAAACGCGAAGCGTGTCCGGCAACCAGGCGGCGAGGGCCATCAGCTCGATGCCGATGACAGCGAACAACAGAATCGGGGCGACGAGCGGCATCAGCGAGGCGAAGCGGTCCGTTCGCCACCGCGACAGCGAGCGCGTGGATAGGGTCATCTGCGGTTTGCCTCCTGCTACATCCGCCGGCACGAAGCCGACCCTAGGATTCTCCCGCCGGTCGCCGCCGGGCCGCTACTGGGGAACCCCGTAGGACCGCGTGCGCCTTTCCCCTATCTCCTCGGGCGGATGTGGCCCGCGGGCCCCGCCGCTCTTCAGGGCTTCCGGCCCGGCTAGGTAGGGAAACTCCGATACCACGGTGCGGCCTCCGGCCCAAGAATGAACTTGAGGCATAGGAGGCAGCACGGATGTCGGAGCGGAGCAGGGATAGCTCCGGCCTCGTGGTGTGCGCACAGGTTGCGGAGCGATACCAGTGATCGCGCAGCCTGGAGGAGCGTCGTGACGGGGCCGCCGCTGGTCGAAGACGCGCGCGTGAGCCGGCGAGGCTTGGGCGGGCAAGCAGCCGTCCATTCCCAGACCCAACCATCGGCGCCGGCCGTCCGCGCGGGGCTGCGACAGCGTCCTCTCGCGAGCTTCCACGGTCGATACGGCAAGCGTGCGCTGGACATCCAGTCGCTGGGTTCGGGCGACTCAGCGGCGGGCGATATCCGGAAGGGACGGGAAGTCCGAAGGCCGCACGACAAGGAGGTTGTCTATGCCGATCGCGGTACTTGGGGGTGACGGCCGCCGCGGCTCGCTGCCGGCGACGCGCGCGGCGGAGCCGGGTGGGTGCCCCGTCTTGGGCCGGTTAGCGGAGTGCGATGGCCAGGGACGGACAGGAAGGAGGCAGGAGCGCCTTGCTGCACAACACTAGCTCAGTCTTGGTCACCGGCGGCTGCGGTTTCATCGGCGCCAACTTGGTCGCGATGCTGGTTGGGGCCGGGGCGCGCGTCCGGGTGCTCGACAATCTGAGCGTCTGCGCACCGGATGCGCTGGCAGACGTGGCGGGAGACGTGGAGCTGATCGAGGGCGACGTTCGTGACCCCGGCGCGATGGATGAGGCGTGCCGGGGCGTGGATGTCGTGTTTCACCTGGCGGCCCGGCCGGGAGTGATCCGGTCGGTCATGGATCCGCAAACGGACTTGGAGGTCAACGCGACGGGTACGTTCAGCGCCCTGCTGGCCGCCCATCGCCAGGGAGTGTCCTCGTTCGTATACGCTTCGTCCAACGCGGCTGTGGGCGAGTTCGCGGAGGGAACGGAGGAGGCGACGGCGCCCAGGCCGCTCTCGCCGTACGGCGCCAGCAAGCTGGCGGGAGAGGCGTACTGCTCGTCCTTCGCCGCGGCGTACGGCATGCATACCGTCAGCCTTCGCTTCGGGAATGTGTACGGACCGCGGTCTCATCACAAGCAGAGCGTGATCGCTCGCTTCATCCGGGCGGCGCTGGGCGGCGAGCAACTCGTCATCTACGGCGACGGCAGGCAGGTGCGCGATTTCATACACGTGGAGGACGTGTGTTGGGCGATGCAGCTCGCGGCGCAGCGCGCTGTCGCCGGCGAGATCCTGCACGTCGCCAGCGGGCGCGAGCGCTCGGTAATCGAGCTGGTTGGGCTGCTGGGTATCGTGCTGGGGCGGAAGTTGCCGGTGGCGAGGGAGCCGAAGCGTGACGGAGAGGCGCTGCGCATCGCTCCGTCTGTGGAGAAGGCGAGGCGGCTGCTCGGGTTCGAGGCCCGTATTTCCCTTCCGGAGGGCCTGGCCTCGACCTGCGACTGGTTCCAGCGCTCCTCCCCTCTGAGGCTGGCGGCGTAATGGCCTCCTGCGTGCGCTCGGTCACTTGCGGACGTCGGCAGCCCACCGTTGTTCGGGAGTTCAGAGCCGTTAGGCGGTTCCTCTGGGAGGTGCGGTCGTGAAGCGGACGAACGAGCGGACAGACTCTCTTGCTGGGAAGACCGTTCTGGTCACCGGGGGCGAGGGCTTTCTCGGCCGGCGCGTCGTCCGGAGACTCCTGGACGGCGGCACGACACGCGTCTTTGTGCCCCGGCGGGTTGACTTCGACTTGCGGGAGAAGGACGCGATCATCCGCGCCCTGGACCGGGCGAGGCCTGACGTCATCATCCACCTTGCCGCGGTGGTCGGAGGGACAGGAGCCAACCGGGCACGTCCGGGCACGTTCTTCTACGACAACGCCATCATGGGGATTCAGCTCATGGAGCTGGCGCGCCGGGCGGGCGCCCAGAAATTCGTCTCCGTCGGCACGGTCTGCGCCTACCCGCGCCACACTCCCGTTCCCTTTCGCGAGGAGAGCTTGTGGGATGGCTACCCGGAGGAGACGAACGCGGCCTGCGCGCTCGCCAAGAAGATGCTGCTCGCGCAGGGAGACGCCTACCGCAAGCAGTACGGCTTCAACGCCATCTACCTGTTCCCAGTCAGTCTCTACGGCCCGGGCGACAGCTTTGACCCGGAGCGAAGCCACGTCGTCCCGGCGCTGATCCGGAAGATGCTCCGAGCGAAAGAACGGGACGACGACCACGTCGTCGCCTGGGGCACGGGCTCGGCTTTGCGGGAGTTCCTCTACGTGGACGACGCGGCCGAGGGCGTGGTTCTGGCCGCTGACCGCTATGACGAACCGGCACCGGTCAACCTGGGGGCGGGCCGCGAGATCACGCTCCGGGAGCTCGCCAGGATCATCGCCCGCCTCTGCGGCTTCGCCGGCGAGATCCGCTGGGACACGTCCCGGCCGGACGGGCAGCCGCGGCGGATGCTCGATACCTCTCGGGCACGAGAGGCGTTCGGTTTCCAGGCCAAGACGAGCCTCGAGGTGGGGCTGCGCCGCACCATCGCTTGGTACCTGGAGGTCTCGAGGAAGCGCCCCGCCAGGCCGCGTAGAGTATGGGACCTGGACGAGGCGGCAACCCCGGATCAGTACGAAGAGCGACTGGCCGCCTGATGGCCGGGCTCGTCCGTCCTAGCCGACGGTTGGATCGGGTCTGACCGCCGTCACGTGGAGTTTGCTCCCCCAGCGGCCGCCGCGCGGCTGATTCGTTCGGTGAAGCGCGCCCAGATCTATCGAGGAACCTGATGTACTCCGGCAGTTCCACGCCCGCCAGCGGGGCTCTAGCCCGCCCTGCGCTCCATCGGGCGGAGTTCGGCCTCACCGCGTGCACTAGGATCGGCGCCGGCTGCCCTGCCGCCGGGCTTGACCAGGCCGATACGAGGTCCTGACTCCTTACTGTTGGGCGCCGCGCCAGGCAGGCCGTATGTCGGTGCGTAGGTACCGGCGGCGATCACCATCCTGTGGAGGAGGAGCCACCACCGGCTCTTCAGGAGAGCCAGATACCGAGCTGCGTCCATGCATTCGCCTCCTTCTGTCGCGGCCGGAGAGCATCCTGCCCGCCAGCCGTCATGGCTCAAGGCGCCTGCCGCGCTGGCGATCACCTACGTGCAACCGCTTGCGTGTATTCTCCGTCGGCGGGCTATACCCGAACCATCGGGGCTTGCCCTGATATCGGGCCAGCGTCGCGCTGTCCGTTTCGCAGGAAAAAGTGCCGAGAATGTGGCGCCACTCGGCGATGCGCGGTTTGACCGAGTCGGCCGGCGGCCGATAAGATGAATGAGCCTTTGTCATGTACGCTATCGTTCGCAGCGGGGGCAAGCAGCACCGCGTCGAGGAGGGACGCGCCGTCAACGTCGAACGCCTTCCCGTTGAGGAGGGCGAGACGGTTGAGTTGGCCGAGGTCCTCCTTATCGCCGATGACGGCGACGTAACCGTCGGCACGCCGCTCATTGAGGGCGCCCGCGTTCTGGCTCAGGTAGAGGGGCACGGCCGCGACAAGAAGATCATCGTCTTCAAGTACAAGGCCAAGGTTCGCACCCGGAAGAAGACGGGCCACCGCCAGCACTTCACCCGGCTAGCAGTGACCGAGATCCTGCGCCCGGGGCAGAAGTCCAAGGCTGCGGCCAAGCCCAAGCGCAGGCGCCGGACCAAGGCCGCGGAGGCGGCCGAGGAAGCGCCGGTCGCCGAGGCCACGGAGGAGACGCCGGCCGCCGAGGCGGAGCCCGCGGGCGTGGCCGCTGAAGGACCGGTCGCGGAAGCGCCCGCCGCTGAGACGCCCGCTCCGAAGAGGCGCACCCGCCGCAAGGCGGAGGCCGGGGCGGGCAAGGCCGAAGCTGCGGAAGAGACGCCGGCCGCCAAGGCCTCGGTGGAAGACGAGGGCGAGGAGAAGCCCAAGGCGACGCGCCGGCGCTCGACGCGACGCAAGAGCGAAGAGAAGAAAGAGGCAACGGAGTAAGCGACGATGGCTCACAAGAAGGGCGGCGGAAGTACCCGCAACGGCCGCGATAGCCAGTCGAAACGGCTGGGCGTCAAGCGCTACGACGGCGAGCTGGTGCGTCCCGGCACGATTATCCTGCGGCAGCGAGGCACGCGCTTCCACCCCGGCAAGAACGTCGGGCTGGGGCGCGACTATACGATCTTCTCCTTGATCGAAGGGAGGGTGAAGTTCTCGCCGTACGCAAAGGGACGGCGCAAGCAGGTGAGCGTGCTTGCCGGCTAGTCCGCCGTCGCCCGTGGGGCGACAGGCGGTGCCGTGCGCCGCGGCCAAGAGAGAACGAGAAGCACCCATGAAGCCAAACATCCATCCTGACTACGTTGACGCGACTGTCCGCTGCGCCTGCGGCAATACGTTCCAGACACGCGCTACCAAGGCTGATCTGCACGTCGAGGTGTGCAGCGCCTGCCACCCGTACTTCACGGGTGAGCAGCGCATCGTCGATACCGCCGGTCGCGTTGAGCGGTTCAAGCGGCGCTACGGCATTAAGGACTAGCGCCTGAGGCGGCGGCCTGCGGCAGCGCGGTCCGCACCAGCAGCAAGCACCCGTTGACGCCCATTCCTCGTCCCGCTATCGTACCGCCTAGCATGTTCGCATCGAATGAGGCTCCCGTGCTGCCCGCGACCCTCGGCGGTCAGGCCGTCATCGAAGGCGTGATGATCCGGGGGCCGCGCGGAGTGGCCGTGTGCGTCCGGAGGCCGGACGGCGATATCGCCCGCCGCACGGAGCGCGTCAGCGGGCCGTCCCTTCTGCGCGGCGTGCCCATACTGCGGGGCGTCGTCGCGCTGGCCGAGACGCTGACCCAGGGGATTCGGGCTCTCATTTGGTCGGCGCAGATCGCGGCGGGCAAGGAGCCCGAGGAGCCGGACGAAGGTCAGGTGCGTGCCACCTCGGTGACTTCGCTGGCTGTGATCTCGGTGCTGTTTATGCTCGCGCCGGCCCTGGTGGCCCGAAGGCTGGAGCGCAGCACCAAGCGTCCCCGGCTGAGCGGCGCTATCGAGGGACTCGTGCGCGTGGGTACGCTCCTAGGCTATCTGCGGTCCATGGGGCGCGTACGGGAAGCCCAGCGACTCTTTGCCTACCACGCTGCCGAACACCGGGCGATACAGGCCTATGAAGCCGGCGAGCCGCTTGACGTGGCCTCGCTCCAACGGTTCCCCAACACGCACGTCCGCTGCGGCACGAGCTTCCTGCTGACGACAACGCTGGTCTCATCGGCGGTCTACGCCGCGATCGGGCCGCAACCGACCATATGGCGCAGGCTCCTCTCGCGACTGGCGTTGACGCCCCTGATCGCGGGGCTCAGCTACGAGGCGATCCGCATGGCCGGGACCTCGACCGGTGGCTTTTGGCGCGTGCTCTTCCGCCCCAACCTAGCGCTCCAGGCGCTCACCACCCGCGACCCGGACGAGCAGCAGATGGAGGTGGCGCTGGATGCCGTGCAGGCTGCGCTGGACCTCCACGCGAGCGGCTAACCTCCCGGCGAAGTCTCTCGACAACTAGCCGCGAAAAGGGCTTGACGTGGCTCCTCGCCAATGGTAGGGTAGTGCTGCTGAAAGAGATAGTGAGTCATCACTAACTTATCATGGTTCGAGCGCGCAGACTGCCCGCGGATCGCCGCCGACGCCAGATCATTGAATCGGCGCGCGAGGTGTTCGCCAGCCAGAGCTACGCCAAGGTAGGAACGGCGGACCTGGCGAAAGCCGCCGGAGTATCGGAACCGGCCCTCTATCGCTACTTCTCAGGCAAGAAGGAGCTCTTCCTTGCGACCCTGCGCTCGACGGCGCCGAAGCTCCTGGAGCTTTGGCAGAGCATTGCGTACGACGTTGACGATCCGCTGGAGACGCTGTGGTCGATCGGCGTGCACTACTACGACCATCTCCAGAGCCACTCCGCCACCATGAAGCTCCAGTTCCAGGCGCTCTCCGAGGTGGACGACCCGGAGATCCGGGAGGCGCTGCGCGAGAATTTCGCGGGATTCGTGCAGTTCGTGACCGACACGCTGGAGGAAGGCAAACAGCGGGGCGTTGTTCGGCGGGACATTGACTGCCGTCTGGTGGCCTGGCAGTTCCTGGGCATCGGCTTGACGCTGGACCTGATCCGCCTGCTTGGCTTCAACTCGGAGCTCGAGCGGAGCCAGGTGGAGCAGTGGGGCCAGCTCTATCAGGAGATTCTGCGGGCACCGAAACGGATGGATAACGTGGGGCCCGGCGTGCGCGCAGTGTCCGAGCTGGTGGCACCTCAGGCGTGGCCGCTGGAGGTGTAGCGCATGACCGCCGGAGCGGACGTTCGAGCGGGGTTCAAGCAGAGGGCGGAAGAAGTCCTCGCATCGCTTTCGGGACCCGAACGGGAGGCCATCCTCATCAAGTGCTGGATGTCGCACGATGCGCGTTGGTTCATGGCGGTCGCGAGCGAGTACGGGATGGAAGTGACGAACCGTCTGAACCAGGTGGCCGCTCGCGAAGTGGGGAAGGCCGAGGCGCGGCGCGTGGCGCGTGCGCTGCAGCTTCCGCCGGTGACCTCGCTCGCCGACTACATGCTGGCGCAGGAGGTGCTCATCGGTCTTCTGGGACCCCATCTGCTCGACTATGAGGTCGTGAAGCTGGACGACCGTTCCCTTCGGGTTCGCGTGCAGCGTTGCTTCGCCAACGAGAACGCCGGCCGCGCCGGCATCGCTGAGCAGCTCGATTGCGGAGTGTGGGCGCGCGTCACCGGCTGGGTGGAAGCGCTCGGCCTCCAGTATGAGCTGAGCCCTGCTCTTGGCAAGTGCCTGATGGCGCAGGGAAGGGAGTGCGCTTACACCCTGAACCTGAGACTGAACGAGGGGTCGGTATCGCCGGCCGCCGCCGTTTCGCAGTCGTGAGCGGCGAGGGATGGCAGGACGGCGAATGACAGCAAGGAGAAACCGTGGACTTCAGCGATAGCCCGAGCGAAGCGGCCTTCCGTCAGGAGGTCCGCGAGTTCATCAAGCAGGAACTCCCGCCCGACTTGGTGCGCCACCGGACGGGAGGGGCCGTCTTCGGCGGGGGGAGCGGCCGCTTCACTCGCCCCGAGTACTGGCAGGCGCTGAACGGTTGGCTGAAGAAGCTTTCGGATCGGGGCTGGATCGCGCCGGCCTGGCCGAAGGAGTACGGCGGTGCGGGCCTGACCGTGATGGAGCAGTTCATCTTCAACCATGAGATGGCGATTGCCGGAGCGCCGCGCAGCCCCAACGTGATCGGCCTTGGTTGGGTAGGACCCACGCTCATCGTCTACGGGACGGAGGAGCAGAAGCAGAAGCACCTGCCCCCTCTCCTCAAGAACGAGGCATTCTGGTGCCAGGGTTTCTCCGAGCCGGAGGCCGGCTCCGATCTCGCGTCGCTCAAGACGCGGGCCGTGCGCGACGGCGACGACTACGTGCTCAACGGTCAGAAGATATGGACTTCGGGCGCCCACGGCGCCCAGTGGATGATCTTGCTCGCCCGCACCGACCCGGATGCGCCCAAGCACAAGGGCATCAGCTACTTCTTGCTCGACATGAAGTCGCCCGGCATCACGGTGCGGCCGCTGTTGAACATGGCCGACAGCCACGACTTCAACGAGGTCTTCTTCGACAACGTGCGGATGCCCAAGGAGAGCCTGGTGGGCGAGGAGAACCGGGGCTGGTACATCGGGGCCGCGACCCTCAATTTCGAGCGCTCGGGCATCGGTACCGGCGTCAGTCACACCCAGACCGTGCGTGACTTCGTTGAGTACGCTCAGGAAAACCAGGACGGGACGGCCTGCACCATTGCCCACGATCCGATGATCCGGTACGAGCTGGCCGACCGGGCGATCGAAGCCCAGGTGGAGCTGATGCTGAACTTCCAGGTGATCGGCATCCAGGCGCGCGGCCTGGTGCCCAGCAAGGAAGCCTCCATCGTCAAGCTCTTCTCCACGGAGCTGGACCAGCGGATAGCGGCCACCGGCCTGAGGTTGCTGGGCCTCTACGGGCAGCTTATGAAGGACAGCCAGCACACCGTCATGAGCGGGAGGCTGCCCTCCATGTACCTGTACGCGACGACCAGTACCGTCGGCGGCGGGACCAGCGAGATCCAGAGGAACATCATTGCGCAGCGTGGACTGGAACTGCCGAGGAACTAGCGAACGAGTAAGGAGGTGCCGGGGATAGGACTCTCATTCAGCGAGCGGCTGCGGCCTGACCGTACGGGCAGACCTAGCCGGAGCCATGAACGGAGGTGAGGCGCCGACCCGAACGCCGTTGGGGCGGTGACCTCAGGAAAGGAGCGGAGCATGAACCTGGAGGATACGCCGGAGGAAGCAGCGTTTCGACAGGAGGTTAGCGAGTTCCTTGAGACTGAGCTCCCGGATCGCTTCCGGGGCAGGACACTCGCGGGAGGGTTCGCCGAGCGCGGCGACATGCGGGCGCGCTTCGAGCAGATGCGGGAGTGGCGGAAGAAGCTCTCGGACAAGGGATGGATCGCGCCGGCCTGGCCCCAGGAGTACGGCGGCGCGGGTCTGTCCGTCATGCAGCAGTTCATCATGAACGAGGAGTTCGCGGAGCACCGGGCGCCGAACGTCGGCGGGATGGGTGTCTCGATGATCGGCCCGACGCTCATCATTCACGGCACGGAAGACCAGAAGAAGGAGCATCTGGGCCGCATTCTGTCCGGCGAGGTGATCTGGTGCCAAGGCTTCAGTGAGCCGGAGGCCGGGTCCGACCTGGCCTCGCTCAGGACGCGGGCGGTCCGTGACGGCGACGACTACGTGCTCAACGGCCAGAAGATCTGGACCACCGGCGCCCAGTATGCGCACTGGATGTTCATGCTGGCCCGCACCGACCCGGATGCCCCCAAGCACAAGGGGATCAGCTACTTCGTGCTGGACATGAAGTCTCCTGGCATCACGGTGCGGCCGCTGATCAACATGGCCGGCGCGGGCGGCTTCAGCGAGGTGTTCTTCGAGGATGTGCGGGTACCGGCCAAGAACCTGGTGGGCGAGGAGAACCGGGGTTGGTATATCGGCACGACGACGCTGGACTTCGAGCGATCCAGCATCGGTGCGGCGGTGGGCCAGAGGCTCCAGGTCGAGGCACTGGTCAACTTCGCGAAGGAGCACACGAAGGACCACCAGTCGGTGATCGACCGCCAGCCTGCTGTCCGCCTCGAGCTCGCCGACCGGCTCTTGGAGACTCACGTGGCAATGATGCTCTCCTATCGGGTGGTGAGCATGCAGAACAGGGGGCTGGTGCCCAACTACGAGGCATCGATGACGAAGCTCTATGCCTCTGAAATGAGCCAGCGGATAGCCCGCACCGGCGTGAAAGTGGCCGGGCTCTACGGGCAACTGATGTCAGACAGCGAGTGGGCGCCGGCGCGCGGCCGCTACGGCGTAAGCTACATCGCGACCCTGGGGTCCACCATCGCCGGCGGGACGAGCGAGATCCAGCGGGGTATCATCGCCACGCGCGGGCTCGGACTGCCGAGAGACTAGGGAACAGAGAGGACCTATTGCCGGGTGCGGGGCCTTGGTTCTCGTGAAGCAACGGACAGACAGCGATAGCGGATCAAGCGTAGGGAAGGAGGTTGGAGTTGGATTTCGAAGACTCCCCTGAGGAAGCGGAATTCCGCAAAGAAGTACTAGCGTTCATCGAAAAGGAAGCTCCCAAACCGAAGAAGGGCGTCAGTGGCGAGGAAGCCCTGATGACGAACTGGGAGGCGAACCAGAAGTGGTTCAAGAAGCTGGCGGAGAAGGGCTGGATCGCGCCCGCCTGGCCGAAGCAATACGGGGGCGCCGATCTGACGACCCTGCAGCAGTTCGTCCTCA
The DNA here is from genome assembly GCA_964406605.1 of uncultured Dehalococcoidia bacterium. Classification (GTDB taxonomy): domain Bacteria; phylum Chloroflexota; class Dehalococcoidia; order DSTF01; family RBG-16-68-14; genus CAYOSF01. The sequence continues at coordinate 37,316 of CAYOSF010000003.1, forward strand.
ATGAGGAGTTGGCCCTGCACCGGGCGCCGAGGCCCATGCACCTGATCATCGGCCTGGGCATGGCCGGCCCCACCATCATCGTCCACGGCACCGAGGAGCAGAAGCAGGAGCACCTGCCCGGCATCCTCTCCGGAGAGGACATCTGGTCCCAGGCCTATAGCGAGCCGGAGGCCGGCTCCGACCTGGCCTCGCTCAAGACGCGGGCCGTGCGCGACGGCGACGACTACATCATCAACGGCCAGAAGATCTGGACCACCATCGCGCACATCTCCAAGAAGATGATTCTTCTTGCGCGCACGGACCCGGACGCGCCCAAGCACAAGGGGATCACGTACTTCATCGTCGATACGAAGACGCCCGGGATTACCGTGCGGCCGCTGCTGAACATGGCGAACACCCACGAGTTCAACGAGGTCTTCTTCGAGGACGTGCGGGTACCGGCAAGAAACGTCATCGGCGAGGAGAACCGGGGTTGGTACGCGGCGATGACCACCCTTGACTTCGAGCGCTCCGCGATTGGGTCCACCACGGGCATGAAGCAGTCGGTGGAGGCGCTGGTGGAGTACGCGCGGGACCACACCAAGGATCACACGAGCATCCTGAAGATAGACCCGATGCTCCGGTTCGAGCTGGCCGACCGCATGATCGAGACGGAGATGGCGCGCATGCTCTCCTACCGCGTGGTGAGCCTCCAGGCGAGGGGCCTGATCCCGAACTACGAGGCCTCGATGATGAAGCTCTTCAATACGGAGCTGAACCAGCGCATCTCGCGCACCGGACAGCACATGCTGGGGCTCTACGGGCAGTTGCACAAAGGCCCCTGGGCTCCGAGCAACGGACGCTACTGCCACAGCTACCTGCGGGGGGTCGCCCACACGATTGAGGGCGGCACCAGCGAGGTGCAGCGCAACATCGTCGCCCAGCGCGGGCTCGGCCTGCCCCGTGACTAGGACACGAGAGGAGGCAGCAGGACGCAACCCGACGGGAGGACGACCAGGGATCGGGAAGTCGAGGTTCGGGCTGGGGGCTGCCGGAACGGCGGCATCGGCCTTTGGGCCTTTTGAGTCAACCAAGGAAAGGAGCATGGCATGGACCTGGGATTGAGTGAGGAGCAAGAGCTGCTCAAGAACGCTGCCAGGGACTTCTTGGAGAACGAGTGCCCGGAGCAGCACGTGCGTGACATGGAGGAGGACGAGCAGGGGTACTCGCCCGAGCTCTGGAAGAAGATGGCCGACCTCGGCTGGCAGGGATTGATCATCCCGGAAGAGTACGGCGGCCAGAACTTCACCTATCTGGACCTCATCATCCTGACCGAGGAGTTCGGGCGCGCGCTCGTGCCGGGGCCTTTCATCCCCACCGCCGTGGGAGGCGCCATCGCACTGCTGGAAGCAGGCTCCGACGAGCAGAAGCAGGAGTACCTGCCGAAGATCGCGTCCGGAGAGCAGATCTGGACCCTCGCTCTCACCGAGCCGACGGCGCGCTTCGACGCCGAGGGCGTGGAGCTGGAGGCGAAGGCGGAGGGCGACGGCTTTGTGCTGAACGGGACGAAGCTCTTCATCCGCGACGCCAACGTTGCCGACTACATGACGGTCGTGGCCCGAACGAAGAAGGGCAAGAATGCCGAGGACGGCGTCACGCTCCTCATCGTTGATGCCAAGAGCGAGGGCATTTCCGTCACCCAGCTCAAGACCATCGCTTCGGACAAGCAGTGCGAAGTGAAGTTCGAGAACGTGAAGGTGCCGAAGGCCAACGTGCTGGGCGAGGTCGACAAGGGCTGGGAACCGCTGCAACGCATCGCCCGTAAGGCGACGGTGCTTGAGTGCGCCTACATGGTGGGGTTGGCGCAGAAGGACTTCGAGGTCAGCGTCCAGTACGCGAAGGACCGCATCCAGTTCGGCCGGCCCATCGGCAGCTTCCAGGCGATCCAGCACAAGGCGGCGGACATGGTCACCGACGTGGACGGAGCGCGCTTCATCACGTACAAGGCGGCTTGGTCGGTGGCGCAGGACACGGAAGAGGCAGAGCAGGACACGCACATGGCCAAGGCCTGGTGCAGCGAGGCTACCCGCCGGGTCGTGGCGCATGGCCAGCAGATACACGGTGGTATCGGCTTCACCAAGGAGTACATCGTCCAGCTGTACTTCCGCCGGCAGAAGGCGGCGGAGTTGGCGTGGGGCGACAGCGACCACCACCGCGAGCTGGTAGCGCAAGGACTGAAGATCTAGTAACGGACCCGGGGAGGCTGGCCGGGCGGTCAGCCTCCCCGGTTGCCCCCATCTGCAGGCTGGAGGTCGCCATGGAGAGCGATTGTCTCTTCTGCCGCATGGCCTCGGGCGAGATGCCCGTCGAGAAGCCGCACGAGGACGAGCTCTGTTTCGCCATCCGCGATATCAACCCACGGGCGCCGGTGCACCTGATGGTGATCCCGAAGGAGCACATCCCCAGCGTCCAGGAGGTGAAGGACGAGCACGGGCCGCTGCTGGCGCGGCTGGTCACGGTGGCGAATAAGCTCGCCGAAGCCGAGGGCATCGCCGGTCGGGGATATCGCCTGGCCTTCAACTGCGGCGACGACGGCGGCCAGACCATCTACCATATCCACCTCCACGTCGTCGGTGGCCGCCGGCTGGGCCCGGAGGGCTGAGGGGTACTCCACGCTCGCTCTATCGCGGCGGCTGGGCGCGTGGGCCGGGTCACGGGCCGCTTTCTAGGATCACGGCCTGTCCCCCCGCCGGTGGGCGAGACCCCTCGCTTCGCTCGGGGTGACAGCGCTACTTATGGCCGCTGACGCGGTAGCCCGTCGACCAGGGCCGCAAGCCGCCGCACTGTCATTCCGAGCAGTGCGAGGAATCCAGCCCTCCAGAAAGCGTCCGGCCTTTCGGGGAAGTAGTCGTGCTGTGTGGTGTTGGTGACAACCGGTATGCGTGATTCCGAATCAGGGCCAGAGCAACGGAGCCTTCCTATGAATCGGTACGCCAGTGCGTGAGTGATCATGTCAGTTCGTCCTGCTCCCCTGTCGGTCCATCGGCGCTGACGCGCGTCTCGCGACCGCTACTCCTTCTGGCGCTGTGCTACACTGAAAGTGAGGCAGCATCCTTGGCAAGGAGTACGGCAACAACATGAACACTCTGAGAACCACTATCCTGCTGGCGGCCCTAGCTGGGCTCTTCGTGGGGATCGGCTTCCTGCTTGGTGGGACTACCGGGATGATCATCGGCCTTGTGATCGCGGGCGCGATGAACTTCTTCGCCTACTGGTCCTCCGACAAGCTGGCGCTGCGCATGGCAGGCGCCCAGGAGGTCTCGGTGGAGGAAGCGCCCAGACTGCACGCGAGCGTGGAGGAGGTAGCGTCGCTGGCGGGGGTGCCTAAGCCGCGTGTGTACGTCGTCCAGAGCGATACCCCGAACGCGTTCGCCACCGGGCGCAACCCACAGCACGCTGCGGTGGCGGTGACCACCGGCATCATGCGACTGCTGAACGAGCGGGAGCTGCGCGGGGTCATCGCCCACGAGATGGCGCACGTCAGGAATCGCGACATCCTCACCAGCGCGATCGTCGCCACGCTCGCGGGCGCGATCAGCATGCTGGCCTGGATGAGCCTCTGGTTCCGGAACAGCCGGAGCTCGTACGGCGGCCTGATCTCACTCGTCGCGTTTCTGGTGGCACCCCTCGCGGCGGCGCTGATCCAGGCGGGCATCTCCCGCACGCGCGAGTTCCAGGCCGACAGGACGGGCGCCGAGATCACGCACGACCCGGAGGCGCTGGCCAGCGCCCTGGAGAAGCTCCACCAGGGTGTGCAGATGCGCCCCATGCCGGCGACGCCCATGGCTCAGTCCGCGGCCCATATGTACATCGTCCACCCGTTCCGGGCCGGCGGAATGGCAAACCTGTTCAGCACCCACCCACCGATCGAAGCTCGGGTGCACCGTCTGCGGGACATGGCCTACAGCCGCGCCTAACGCAGGACGCACCAAGGAAACGAGATGGGAGGCCCCTCACAGCGAGGGGCCTCTGCTATGATCGGGGCGATGGCCAGGGAAGAGACGCTGCGACGGCAGTTAGTCGACGAGCTGCGGCGCGGGGACTACCTGCACGACGAGACGGTGGCCGGGGCGCTCGGCACGGTGCCGCGCCGACTGTTCGTGCCCGGACAGCCGACGAAGGACGTCTACGCGGATCGAGCCTTCGTCACGAAGATCGTCGACGGCGTGCCGGTCAGCTCCTCGAGCCAGCCGGCGATCATGGCGGTAATGCTGGAGCAGCTCGAGGTGGAGCCGGGCCAGAACGTGCTGGAGATCGGCGCCGGCACCGGGTATAATGCCGCGCTCCTCTCGCGCCTGGTGGGCGAGCGCGGCCGCGTGACCACCATCGATATCGATCCGGAGATCGCCGAGAGCGCGCGGCAGCACCTCCGGTCGGCGGGCTACGACGGCGTCACGGTGCTGGCCGCCGACGGCGGGTTCGGCCACAAGGAGCGCGCTCCGTACGACCGGATCATCGTGACCGCGAGCTGCTGGCGTATCCCCCAGCCGTGGGTCGATCAGCTTGTCGAGGGGGGCATCCTGGTGCTGCCGCTGCGGCTGAACGGGGCGCACGTCAGCCTTGCTCTCCGCAAGCAAGGGCATGAGCTCGTGGGCATTCGGTCCGCAATGTGCGGCTTCATGCCCCTGCGCGGGGCCTTCGGGCCGCGGCAGACCTACATGGAGCTTGGGGACATGCGCATCGCGGCGGACACGAAGCTGGATGCGGGCACGGAACGGTCGCTGGCGCGCGCGCTCCGTGATGGTCGGCGGGTGAAGATCGCCTTCCCGCGGGCCCGCGATGGGACGAATACTCCCTTGTACTTCCTCGTCCTGCAGGGCAAGCCGGTATTGCTCGTGCTCCGGAGCACCGAAAGCTGGGGCGGCGTCCCGTTCGCGCTGGTCACCTCTCCGACGTCCGCGGTCGCGCTGCCCTGGCGCCGGCCCGAGCGAGGGACGGTCACGCTGTACGGCGATGACGGCGCTATCGATTTCCTCCGCGACGCCCTCGACCGCTGGCGCGCCGCAGGGCGCCCCGATCAGCGAGATTTGCACGCGCGGGTATGGCCTTCCTCGGCGCGGCTGGACCCGCTCCCCCGCCCTGTGAACGGGCGCTATCGCTTCAGCAGGGGCGGCCACCTGTACGAGCTGTGGTTCGAGCGATGAAGCAGGCGGATCTGCAGGCGGCCCTCGAATCCGCCGTCGCGAAACTGCCGCGCGGCCTGCGCGACCACGTGCGGCGGGTCGTCCGCGAAACCCGCCGCCTGGCGCGGCATCACGGCATCGACGAGGAGCGGGCGGTGATTGCGGCGCTGGGGCACGACCTGGCGCGAGCGCAGAAGCGTTCCGGACTGGCGCGGCGGGCCAAGGCGGAGGGGGGCCTTCCACTTGCCGACCTCGAACGCCACGGTGCCCTCAGCGCGCAGCTTCTGTCGCGGCGCTTCGGCGCCACGGACCCTGAGGTGCTGGCTGCCGCCCGCTACCACACGACCGCGCGGGCCGGCATGAGCGCGCTGGAGCGGCTTGTCTTCATTGCCGACAAGATCGAGCCTGAGAAGGCACGCGAGGAGCTGGAGGTGGCGGAGGCGCGCCGGTTGGCGGACGAGAGCCTGGAGGCGGCCCTGCGCTGCCTGCTGGATTGGCAGGTGACCCGCGCCGTGGAACGCGGCTGGCTGCTCCATCCCGACACGGTGGCGGCGCGAAACGAGCTGCTTGAGGGCTCTCTAACCAGGCGTCGGCGGAAGTCCCGGTAGCCCACACCCAAACCGATCTTCGTTCTCCTTTCCCGCGCGGACCCAGCCTGCAACGTGGTAGTGCGTCCGGCGTTGAATAGGTTGAAGCGCCAGGACGAGAGGCCCCCGCCCTTCTGGATTCCTGGTGGAAAGGGAGGGCGCGTGCATGAGCCTGGCTCCAGTTTTGGTCGCGGCCCCGGTACTGGCCGCAAGCATCTTCGCCGCTGTCTGGACGGCGTCGCAGGCGTTTCAAAGCGACTACGTGGAGACCCTCTGCCGGATGGAGTCGGTGCGGACGCACGCCATCGCGAACATCGAGAACGGCGAGCCGATCGAGGTCAACTTCGGCGACGATGAGTGCATACCCGAGGCGTTGCCGGCGGACGCCATGAGTCAGGAGAACGCAACGCAAATGTCAGACCCGTCGCTCGCGCCCACCGACACACTGCTCTCCGAGGCGCTCCTGACGCTCGAAGACATGCCCGTGGGATGGACGGCCGGCCCTCGCGTCGATATCAACGGCGCGGGCGAGCTTTCGCTGTGCGGCGTGCCGGCGCGGTACAGCCCGAACGCGCAGGTCGACGTGGGCTTCCAGCAGAGCGATATCGGCCCCTTCGTGGGGCAGGTCGTGCAGGCCTACGAGCCCGGCCAGGCGGAAGGGGCCGTCGCCGACGGCCGCGCCGCGGCTGGCTCATGCAGCGGGTGGACGGAGACGAACGAGGACGGGACGCAGACCCAATGGCGCATCTCGCGCCTGGCCTTCCCGCAGGTCGGCGATGAGACACTGGCGCTGCGCCTCTCCGCTGAGGGCACGCCCTTCGGCGTGGTGACGATGGACCTGGTCTACGTCCGGCGCGGCGACTACCTTACCGGCGTGGCGCACTCCGTCTGGGGCTACGTTGTCGATTCCGAGCGTACGGCGACGCTGGTCGGCCGCGCGGACGAAAAGCTGGCGGCTTTGCCGTAGTCTAGAAGGAAAACAAACGGCACGAAGAGGCCCCGCCGGAACAGGCGGGGCCTCGTTTGTTCCCCCCTCTGTTGACCCACAATCCGCGATACGGCTACGATTCGTCAGGCGGCGCGCCCACGGGGCGGGCCGTTTCCTATGGACGAGGTGAGGGTGGGGCAATCGCGGGTAGGGGCCGGCGTCTACGTCGGCCTGTTCTTCACTACCCTCAGCACGCTGATGTACGAGATCCTGCTCACGCGGATCTTCAGCGTGACCATGTGGTACCATTTTGCCTTCGTGGCGGTCTCCGTCGCCCTGTTCGGCATGACGGTGGGGGCGCTCATCGTGCACCTATCGCCGGGGCGCTTCCCGCAGGAGCGGACCAAGGAGCGGATAGCGCAGGCCTCCGTCCTCTTCAGCATCGCTATCATCCTCAGCTTCCTCACCCAGCTCTCGATCCCGTTCGATCCCCGCTGGTCGCTCACCAGCGTGTTCTCGGTCGTCCTGCTGTACGCCGTGATCTCCGTGCCCTTCGTGTTCAGCGGCGTCGCGGTCTGCCTGGTGCTGACCAGGTTCCCGGCGCGGGTGAGCACGCTCTACGCGGTGGACCTGGTGGGGGCCGGTCTCGGCACCGTGACGCTGATCTGGGTGCTGGACCTGCTGGAGGACGGCCCTTCCGCCGTGCTGGCGGTGGCCGCTCTCGCGGGGGTCGGCGGCCTATTCTTCGCGGCCGAAGCCGGGCAGCGGCGGATGTCGGCGCTCGCGGCGGTGGCGACGTGCGTGTTCGCCGCACTGGCCGCCGGCAACGCCATCGCCGCCGACCATCACAACCCGATCGTGTACGTGCGGTGGGTGAAGGGAGACGCGGAAGGCGTGCCGCTCTACGAGAAGTGGAACGCCATCTCTCGCATTACGGTGCACGGCGACCCCGCAGAACGCACTGCCCCTATCGGCTGGGGGATGAGCGGCACCTACCGGCCGCAGGAAGGCGTGGGACAGCTCCTGATGTTCGTCGATGCCGCGGCCGGTACGGTGCTCACGGAGTACGACGGGAGCCGGGAGAGCATCGAGTTCCTGCGCTACGACGTGACGAATGTGGTGCACTACATTCGTCCCAATGCGAACGTGTTCATCGTGGGCAGCGGGGGAGGCCGGGATGTCCTGAGCGCCCTCTACTTCGATCAGCCCTCGGTGACGGCGGTAGAGATCAACGACGAAATCCTGGATATCGTCAACGGTCGGTTCGGCGAGTTCACCGGGCACCTGGACCGCCGGCCCGGCGTCACGTTCGTGAGCGACGAGGCACGCAGCTATCTGGCCCGGTCGAAAGCCAGCTTCGACATCATCCAGGTCTCCCTCATCGATACCTGGGCGGCCACCGCTGCGGGGGCGTTCGCCCTGTCGGAGAACTCCGTCTACACCACCGATGCATGGCAGACCTTTCTGGAGCATCTGACGCCGAGGGGAGTGCTGAGCGTCTCTCGCTGGTACCTCAGGGATCGGCCGCTGGAGGCGTACCGGCTTACGTCGCTGGCGGCCGAGTCGTTGCGGGGTGTGGGCATCGCGCGGCCTTCGGAGCATCTGATGCTGGTCGCCAGCCAGGCCGACGATGCTGGCACCGCCGTGGGCACGATCTTGGTCAGCCGCGAACCCTTCACGCCCTCCGACATTGCCGAGATAGAGCGCGTCGCCGACGAGCTGGAGTTTGAGGTGGTGCTGGCGCCGGACCACGCGGGCTCCGATCCCATGCTCGGCCGGATCGCGGAAGCGGACGATCCAGCCCGGCTGGACGTGGGCTTCTCCGGCGACATCTCGGCCCCAACTGATGATCGGCCGTTCTTCTTCCAGATGATCCGCTTCCAAGACGTGTTCGATCCCTCCATCTACGGCGGCCTCCACGGGAGCGTCGTGACGAAATCGGTGCTGGTACTGTTCAGTCTGGCGGTGGCCGTGCTGGGACTGACGGCCCTGTGCATCATTCTCCCGCTGTTCCTGACGACGAGCCGGGAGATGCTGCGCGGGATGCTGCCGCTGGTGGTGTTCTTCTGCGGGATCGGTCTCGGGTTCCTTCTGCTGGAGATAGCCCAAATGCAGCGCCTGATCATCTTCCTGGGCCATCCGACCTACGCTCTCTCCGTGGTGCTGTTCTCGCTGCTGGTCTTCAGCGGCCTGGGCAGCCTCGCCACCGAGCGGCTGGTGAACCCGCGCCCGAACCCGCGTCTATCCCCGTCCTTGCTGTTGCCGCTGGCCGTGCTGCTGCCTGTGCTGGTCGTCTTGGGCTTCCTGACGCCTGCAGTCATCGACCATTTCGAGGCCGAGACGAACCCGGTGCGGATCACGGCGGCTGTCGCCGTTCTCGCTCCCATGGGGCTGCTGATGGGCATGCCGTTCCCGCTCGGCATGAAGGTGGCGTCCCTGAAGCCGGACGCGCCCACCGCGTTCTTCTGGGGGATCAACGGCGCTACCTCCGTTTGCGCCTCGGTGTTTGCGGTTGTCATCTCGATGGGCTGGGGCATCTCCAGCGCGTTTTGGGCGGGCTGTCTGAGCTACGCTGCCGCCTCGGCCGCCCTGGGTCTGGTCGTGCTCCGGGGTCGCGTGTAGGCGGCGAGGCGGCAGGCGGCGGATCGATGAGTCCGGACTGCAAGGCGCGCGGTTCCCTGCCATGAGGAACGAAGCCGGATGAACCTCGCCCCGACACGGGCCGCCCAAACGCTCCGACGGCTGTGGTCGCAGAGGGAGCTGCGCTGGCTAATGGCCATCCTGGTGCTGGCGGCGGTGTTACGCATCGTCTGGGTCCTCTACGCCGCCCGCGAGCCCGTGGGACTGCATGACCCGACGTTCTACGTCTTCTACGGGGAGCAGTTCGCCGACGGCATCGGCTATCGAGTGCCGGACTTGGAGCAGGCGTTGGAGCTCGGACCGGCCGAGGTGAGGCAGTCCATGGCGTCCAGCGTGGCCCCGTTGCCGGACGGCTCCCCGACGGCGTACTACCCGGTCGGCTACCCTGCGGCGCTGGGGGGCGTGTTCGCGCTCGTCAAGCACACGCCGATCCCGGACAACCTGGTGCTGGCCGGCGCCTTCTTCCACGTCTTCCTGGGTGTGGCCACGGTCGGCCTGGCCTACTTCGTGGCGACGCGTCTCTTCAATCCGGCCGTAGGCCTCTTGTCGGCCCTTGGGCTGGCGGTCTTCCCGAACCTGGTGTTCCACAGCACCGGCTTCCTGACCGAGACGCTGTTCAACTTCCTGGTCATGGCCGCGCTGGCCGTGCTCGTGTCGAGGAGATGGGAGGAGGGCGGGCTCAGCCCGGTACGGCTGGTGAGCTTCGGCGCGTTGCTGGCGCTGTCGGTGCTCGTCCGCCCCATCTCGCTGCTGTTCCTGCCGCTTCTTCTCGTTGCGCTGCTCGCGTTCGGATTCGGCTGGCGGCGGAGCGCCGGTTACACGGGCCTGGTGCTGGTGGTCGCGGCAGCGGTCATCGCGCCCTGGACCATACGCAACGCCGTGGCGATGGGGTCGCCGGTCATCATTTCTGTCAACACGGGCGACGACCTGTGCATCGGGCACTATCCGGGGGCGACGGGACACTTTGCCCTGCCCGACTACTGCTTCTCCGACGAGCCGTACGCGGGCCTGGACCGTCCCGAGTTCGAGGTGAGGCGCGACGAGGACAACACCCGCAAGGCGATCAAGTTCGCCGTACGGAACCCGGTGGCGGAGCTGAAGCTGCTGTCCAGCAAGTCGTGGTGGCTATGGCACGAGGACCACGACGGCCTCTCGGCGGCGGAGTCGTTCGGCCAGGACCCCTTCATTCCCGCCGAACTGAGGACCGCGCTGGCCCGAACGGCCGATGTCTACTTCTACATAGTCATCAGCCTCGGCGGGCTAGGGCTTGCCGGCTTCGTGCTGCCCCAGCGCGACGCGCGCCGCCTCTTCTTCCTGCTGGCGCTGCTGGCGCTGGCAGGCATACCGTTGGTGTTCTTCGGCGACTCGCGCTTCCACGTGCCGGTGCTGCCGTTGCTGTCCGTGTCCGCCGCCTGGGCCGTCGCGACGGCGCCGCGCCTGGTGCGCTCGCTGGCCAACCGCGCCAGCCTCGGTCAGTAGACCGGCTTGGCGGCATCGGGAGGCGCAGAGGTCGGCTGGGATGATCGTCGGCGACGCCGGGGAGGGACTCCCCGGCAGAGGCCCGGTCCTACGACGGGTCGAATTGCGACGCCTGTACCGGCTCGTCGCCCATGCGGATGCCCGCCGCGACGCCGAACCCGCCGTCGGTGAACTCCCAACTGTTGAAGCGAGTGTCGCGCTTGATGACGCGGTCCCACAACCGCCGGAGGTGCGGCGCCACGCGGATGTCATCGAACACGACGATGCCACCGACCTTGAGTCTCGGCAAGACGTTGGCCAGGTCGATGGCGGCGCCCGTCAGCGAATGGTCGCCGTCGACGGTGATGAGGTCGAAGTAGAGGTCCGGGTGCCGCCGCAGGAAGGCCGGGACCGTTTCCCGGCTGTCTCCGGATACCAGCTCCACGGTGCCGGTGTGGCCGGCAGCGCGCAGCTCCTTCCGGACGAAGTCGGCGCCCTCATTGGGGGCGGCGTAGTAGTCCGAGATCCAGAGATCGAAGCCGTAGATGGCGCACTCGGGGCGGGTCGCTCCCACGACGGACGCGCTGCGCCCGCGAAAGACGCCGATCTCCAGGTAGTTGCTCGGCCTGATCAGCGTGGCGGCGGCCCAGAGGACGGTGAGGATGTCGGCGGAGCGCCAGTGAGCGCCGAACCTCTCCTGGGCCAGCCGGTAAAAGGTCTGCACATACGCGACCTCGTCGTTCTCGGTGAGCCGGCCCAGGACGGCGGCGACTGATTCGGCGGCCTCGCGCGAGGTAGCGGCGGCGCCTACGGTCGCAGTGTTGGGGGGCAGAAAGACGTCCGGGGAGCCGCCGGTGGTGATCTTGGGCGTGCCGGGCGCGTACTGCGGCAACGGCAGGCGCGTCCACTCCAGGCGCCGGCGCACCCTGGGCCCGATCGGGCGACCATCGAACACGCGGCTGAGAATACTAAGCACCATGGGCTGATCTCGTGTCGCGAAGCGGTCCCGCGCCTCGCGTACGTCTGAGTATACACGGGGGCGGTCCTAGAAGGTTGCACTGGGCGCAGTCCTCATCCCGACGGTTGAAACCGTCGGCTTCCCCACCTCGTAGCTGCGGGTTTCAACCCGTAGAGGTCGACTAGGGGGAGAGCTGAGCCAGCCAAGGGTGTCCGGGGTGGACGCAGGAGATCGCTTCCCGGAGCCAGCCGCGCTGCTCTTCCGCGAGGTGGGGGAGGAGAGCGAGGAAGTCGGGGTCGTCCTGGCGGCCGCGATCCTTCATCTCCTCGATGCCGTACGCCGTGGCCTTGTAGAAGAGGAGGACTTCCGGCACCGCCGTGGGCAGACGCCACGGGGACGGCAGGACGCAGTCTTGCAGCGGAAGGCTGATGCGCGGCTCGCGGCTCAAGATCCAGTCGTTGCCTGAGCGCTCGTCGAGTTGGATGTCGAGGCCGAACCCGTGCTGCGCGGGCGCCTGGAGCCGGTCCGGGAGGCGGCGCGCGTCCTCGGGCCGGGCGTGGATGTGGGCGGGGAGATCGAGAGGACGGCCGGTCCAGGGCTCGGAAGTGTCGCCGGCGACGTTGGGGTCGTGTGCGATCAGTTGCCAGCCGGCCAGATGCTCGAAGAGGGCGCGCTGGTCGTCCTGAAAGACGGCGATATCGACGTCAGGGTGGTCGCGGGTCTGCCGGCCGAGCCACGCGTCGACCGCCCAGCCGCCGCAGAGGGCCCACGTGTTATGGAGGGTCGACATGAGGTCGGCGACGCGCGCGACCGGTTCCGGGATAGGGGTCATCGCTTCGCGGCGTACCATCGTGTGGAGTTTATCGTGTGAAGGGCCGCGCGTCGCGATGTGCGGAGCCGACGTGTATCATTCGTCCATGACCACGCGCCGCGAACTCGGTGATTTCGGGGAGCGCGTGGCCGCCGCCCACCTGGGTGCCGTCCCCGTTCCGACGGTTGAAACCGTCGGCTTCCCCAACCCGCAGAAATCGACACAGGAAGATCGGAGCCGCCCATGACCACCCGCCGCGACCTCGGTGACTTCGGAGAGCGCGTGGCCGCCGCGCACCTGGGTGCCGTCCCCGTTCCGACGGTTGAAACCGTCGGCTTCGCTAGCTCCAAGCTGCGGGTTTCAACCCGCGGAAATCGACACAGGAAGATCGGAGCCGCCCATGACCACCCGTCGCGACCTTGGTGATTTCGGGGAGCGCGTCGCCGCCGCGCATCTGGAGGCGAAGGGCTACCGTATCATCGCCACCAACTTCCGCGTCCGCGAGGGCGAGGTGGATCTAGTGGCAGAGCGCGGCGGCGTGGTCGCGTTCGTCGAGGTGAAGACGCGGCGCGGCGACGCCATGGGCTCCGCCGTGGAATCGATCGACGCGCACAAGGCAAAGCGGCTCCTGCTGGCGGCGGAAGCATTTGCGCAGGAGCATCCCGAGCTGCCGCCGGGGCGACGCATCGACCTGATCGCGATAGACCTCGATACGGCGGGGCGCGTCGTCTCCGTTCAGCATATCGAGAGCGCGGTGGAGGAGGAGTGAAGCCCGCTTCACAGCTTCCGGCATGCTCGATATACTGGTGGCACAATGCCCATCTACGAGTACCGCTGCCAGGCGTGCCGCAAGCGCACCAGCGTCTTCGTCCGCAGCATGTCAAGCAAGGTGAAGGCGAAGTGCGAGCATTGCGGCAGCCCGAAGCTGAGCCGGCTCATCTCTCGCGTCGCCGTCGGCCGCTCCAGAGACGGGGATTTCGATGACTTCGACGAGAGCATGCTGGCCGACGTGGACGAGAACGACCCGCGCAGCGTCGCGCGCTTCGCCCGCCGCATGCGGGACGAGATGGGCGAGGACATGGGGCCCGACTTCGACGAGGCCATCGAGCAGATGGAGGCGGGCGAGATGCCGGACGACGACGGCGGGGACGACGACTGGTCGCTGGACGAGGAGTGAGCATGCCGATCTACGAATACACCTGCGGTGACTGCGGCCGTCTCACCAGCGTCTTCACCAAGTCGATCGGCGCGAAGGCCAAGGCGAAGTGCACGCACTGCGGGAGCACCAAGCTCTCCCGCGCCCTCTCGCGGTTCGCCTACCACAAGACCGAGCAGCAGGTGCTGGAGCAGTACGGTTCCGAGCCCCGCCGCCTGGAGGACTACAAGGACCCGCGCCAGATCGGCCGCTGGGCGGAGCGCAAGTTCGATGAGTACGGCATGGAGATGCCGGACGAGGCGCGCCAGATGATCGACGCCGCGCGCGAGGGGGAGCTTCCCCCGCCCGTGGACGACCTGTAGAGAGCGCTTGCGGTGACACCTCAGGACGAAGCCTTGGAGACGATCAGGGACCAGCTAGAACCGATCATGGAGGTGGCGCGCGCCGTCCTGGTCGACAAGCACCGCGCGCGCGAGCACGCACTTCCTCTCTGCAGGGAGGCGGTACGGCATTCGGCCAACGCGATCCGCGCGGTGCATCGGGAGGACTTCCAGCAGGCGGAGGAGCTGATAGGACGAGCCCGCGACCTGCTGACGGAGGCCAGGGCGGGGCTGCGCGATCACCCGGACATCTATCACGCCGGTTTCGTCCACGACGGGCAGAAGGAGTACGTAGAGGCGTGCGCCACGCTGGCCGTGATCGCCGGCCGGCCGCTGCCCGCGCCCGAGGCGCTGGCCGTCGAGCTGTCCGCCTACCTCAACGGTCTGGGCGAGGTTGTAGGTGAGCTGCGCCGCCACCTGCTCGATAGGCTACGCTCCGGCGACGTCGAGCACTGCGAGGGCATCCTCGCCGCCATGGACGATATCTACGGCGTCCTGGTCACTATCGACTATCCGGAGGCCATGACCGGCGGCCTCCGTCGCACCACGGATGCCGTTCGCGGCATCTTGGAGCGCACCAGGGGCGACCTGACCGTTTCCGTCCGCCAGCGACAGTTGGAGCAGCGGCTGGAGGAGTTCGAGGGGCGTCTGGGGTAGGAAGCACTAGCAAACTTCCTGGCCCGGAGATATAATCGCTCCATATCGGTGGTATGGGTGGGAGAAGTGGTTGGGACGCCTGGTGGCACGGTTACTGTCCTCTTCACCGACATCGTTGGTTCGACTGAGCTTATGCAGCGGCTTGGCGACGAGGCCGCAGAACGTCTCTTCAGTCCTCACATCAGCGTCCTTAGCGATCGAGTAGTCGCTCACGGCGGGCGGGTGGTAAAGACCGAGGGTGACGGTCTTATGGCCGTCTTTGCCGGTGCCCTCGACGCCCTGAACTGCGCCGTGGCGATGCAGCAAGCGGTCCGTCAGGAGAACCAGAAGCAGGATGAGGAGCGCCGGCTCCGCCTGCGAGTCGGCCTACACGTCGGCGAGCCGGTACTGGAAGAGGGAGACTACTTCGGGACGCCGGTGGTTGTCGCCAGGCGGCTGTGCGACTGCGCGCAGGGCGGCCAGATCCGGTCATCGGACCTGGTGAGGAAGCTCGTGGGGTCGCGCGGCGGTTTCGCCTTCCGAGAGCTGGGCAAGCTGGAACTGAAGGGCATCCAGGAGCCCGTTGCGGCCTGTGAGGTGCTGTGGGAGAGCGAGGTCGAACAGGCCGAAGCGGGGCGGCGGGTGAGAGATGCGCCATCGGGGCCGCCGCCGCTGCCGCCACTACTGGCCGGCGGCGAGCGAACGGCCTTCGTTGGCCGCGAGCGGGAGCTGCGGTGGCTTCGCCGGCAGTGGGAACGCGCGCGTGGGGGCCAGCGTCAGCTCGTGCTGCTCGCGGGGGAGCCCGGTGTTGGCAAGACCCGCCTTGCGGCGGAGTTTGCTCTCGCCGCCCACGCGGAAGGAGCTACAGTCCTGTTCGGGCGCTCCGAGGAAAAGGAGCTTGTCGCGTACCAGCCGTTCGTGGAGGCGCTGCGGCACTATATCGAGGCATCCGACATCGAGCGGCTACCGGGCGGGCTGAGGTCGGCTGCGACGGCCTTGGATGAGGTGCTGCGAGGACTGCCGGCGACAGGGCGCAGTGCCGACGACTACCGCCTCGTTGCGGCGGTCACGGCGTTCGTAGCAGAGGCCTGTCGGGAATCCCCTCTCGTTCTGATCGTTGACGACCTGCAGTGGGCGGACCGGTCGACGCTATCGCTGGTTCGGCATCTCGCCCGCAGTGCAGGGCAGGCTCCGCTGCTTCTCCTCGGCACGTACCGCGAGATTGAGCTGGACCGCTCGCATCCACTCACCGCACTGATCGCCGACCTGCGCCGCGAACGCCTCTTCGACCGTGTCTCTCTTGAGGGCCTGGATGAGCGGGACACCGCCAAGCTGGTGCGCGCCTGGGCGGGGCAGGAGCCTTCGCCCGACTTCGCGCGGGCCATCCACGAGCAGACAGAGGGCAATCCGTTCTTCGTTGAGGAGGTGCTGCGTGACCTGGTGGAGACCGGCGCGATCTACGAGCAGGACGGGCGGCTGACGGCCAGAAAGGACGTAGCGGGAGTCGCCATCGCTCAGAGCGTCAAGGAGGTGATCGGTCAACGTCTCTCGCGTCTTTCCGGCGAGTGCAACAGTCTGCTCACGATCGCCTCGGTCATCGGGCGCCAGTTCGGTCTGGATCGATTGGAGCAGGCGAGTGATCTTGCGATGGACCGGCTGCTGGCGGCCATGGATGAGGCGGTGGCGGCGCGGGTTATTGACGAGGTGCCCTACATGGCCGGCCGTTACAGTTTCTCTCATGCCCTCATCTACGACGCGCTGTACGACGAACTGACCACCACGCGCCGCGTGCGGCTGCACGGGCAGACGCTCCAGTACGCGGACAGCAAGGGCGTCAAGTTAGCGTATGAGGTGTTGGGGGCGTCGGGTCCGTATGTTATCGCCGTGGGGATCACCAATTGCCCTGCTGTCCGCATTGGCAATCGAGCCGAGGGCAGGAAATGGGATCGCATCTGCCGACACTGTCGCCTGATTCTGTACGACCGCCGCGGGGT
Organism: uncultured Dehalococcoidia bacterium; assembly: GCA_964406605.1. Classification (GTDB taxonomy): domain Bacteria; phylum Chloroflexota; class Dehalococcoidia; order DSTF01; family RBG-16-68-14; genus CAYOSF01. Next base: position 54,026 of record CAYOSF010000003.1, read on the forward strand.
GGGCTTTTCCGCCGCTCCTGAACGCGGCTACAGCATGCATGCCAGCGTGGAGGACCTGCGCGCGGTACTGGATGCGGTGGGTGTGGAGCGGGTGATCCTCTGGGGTGCCGTGGACGGGGGCCCGCTGGCCTTGGGCTTCGCGGCGCAGTATCCGGACAGGGTGCTGGGCCTGATCCTGCTGGGCACGACCGCCAGGTGCGTGAGCTCGGAGGACTTCGCCCTGGGAGTCGATCCGGATGCCACCGAGTCCTTCCTCCGCATCGGCGCCGCGGACCGGGTGCGGGCGGTCTCCCAGATGGTGAGTGTAAGGCCGTCGCCCCCCCAGGACGCCCGCGATATCGCACAGGTGCTGGGGCGGGTCCCGCCGCATGTCTGGATGAAGGTTGTGAACGGCGTCGGCGCTCCCGACGCCCGACCGCTGCTTCATCGAGTTCGGGCTCCGGCACTCATCGTGCACGACCCTGACAACGACTTCATACCCGTGGAAGCGGCGCATTTCCTGCACGAACACTTGCCGGACAGCAGGCTTGAGATTACCGATGAGTACGGACCGCCGCCGTATGGGGAGGCTCTGTATCGCAGGATCGAGGCGTTCCTTGATGAGGTGAGCAGACGGCGCGGGACCTAGCACAGTGGCCCACGACGTGCGCTGAGATCGGGATGGGGGCGCCCTGGCAGGGGCAAGGGCGGCCTGACAAGAGAAGGAGGAGGAAGATGCCACCGAACTGCACGTGGACGACGTTTCTGAAAGCAGCCCATGACCGCGAGACGGACACCACAAAGGCGCTTGACAAGATCTTCGGCAATCCAGGTCTGTATGGCAATCCTGAGTACGTCCAGATCGCCGGCGACAACTACGCGGGTATCCTCGGAATTCCTATCCATGTTAGAAGCTACCTGGCTTCCGCTTCCTATCTGGCCAAGGAAGAACTCGATCACATCGACCAGTGGCCAGCAGGCCAGAGGGAAGCCGTGCGAGCCGCGCTCGCGAACGCCGTTAGGTTTGGGCAGAAGGTGAAGTTCTTCTGGGAACTGTACCACGGCGATCACGAAGAGACCGATATCGTCCCTGCTAGGGGAGGCAAGACCCCAAGGCCGGCTACCATTACATTTCGCACTCCGTGGTCCAGGGTGCGCGAGTTGCCAGCGGGATCCGCCCAGGACGTTGAGGTCGACGTGGGAAGCTAGGTCCTCGGCCGCGCCACGTTGCGCAGTGCGTGTTCCGTCCGTAGGGGACACCCAAACGCGGCGAGGGTGACTTAACGGCCCCCGTCTGCCAGAAACAGCCGAAGCAGCGCTCAGCGGGGTCGGAGAGCCCCTTCCTTGGTGGGCACTAGCTAGGCTTGTCTCCAAACGCTATAATCCCTGTAAATCGGTGGCGTGGGTGGTTGAAGTGGTTGGGACGCCCGGTGGCACGATTAGTGTCCTCTTCACCGACGTCGTCGGTTCAACGGAGGTTATGCAGCGGCTTGGCGACGATGCCGCCCGGCCCCTCTTCAGCAGGCATATTGACGTTCTTGGCGGATGCGTAGGCGCGCACGGGGGACGAGTGGTCAAGACGGAGGGCGACGGCCTCATGGCGGTGTTCACCAGCGCCGTGGATGCCCTCGCCTGCGCCGTGGCGATGCAGCAGGCGGTCGACCGGGAGAACCGGAAGCACGGCGAGCAGACCAGTCTCGGACTCCGGGTCGGCCTTCATGTCGGCGAGCCCATCCTCCAGGAGGAGGACTATCATGGGACGGCCGTGGTCATCGCGAAACGGCTGTGCGGCGAGGCCAGTGACGGCCAGGTTGTCGCTTCGGAGGTGGTGCGGGCCGTCGCGGGCTCGCGAGGCGGCTTCACCTTTCGAACGCTGGGCGAACTGGCGCTGAAGGGAATCGCCGACCCGGTCCCCGCCTGCGAGGTTGTCTGGGAGCCCACGGTCGAGGAGCCTGAGGCGGGCCGGCCGACCCAGGAGCCGCCACCGCAGCTCCCGTTGCCGCCCCTTGTCGCCGCCGGCGAGCGTACGCCCTTTGTCGGACGGGTGCCGGAGACGCAGCAGTTGCGTGAGTGTTGGGAGCGCGCGCGCGGCGGCCAGCGACAGTTGCTTTTGCTGACCGGGGAACCCGGCATCGGGAAGACGCGCCTGGCGACGGAGGTAGCGGCCGGCGCGCACGCCGAGGGCGCGACTGTCCTGTTCGGACGGACCGATGAGGACGCCCTCATTCCCTATCAGCCTTTCGTGGAGTCGCTGAGCTACTACCTTGAGGCATCTGACCCGGACCGGCTGCCCGGCGGGCTGAGATCCGCGGCGGCGGCCTTGAGACGATTACTCCAGGACCTGGCGGCGGCGGGGGGAAGCGGCGGCGACTACCGGCTCGTTGACGCGGCTACGTCGTTCGTGGTGGAAGCCTGTCGAGCATCCCCTCTCGTTCTGATCATGGACGACCTGCAGTGGGCGGACCAGCCGACGCTATCGCTGTTTCGGCACCTGGCCCGCAACACGGCGCAGTCCCGGCTGCTCCTGCTCGGCACGTACCGAGAGACGGAGCTCTCTCGCACACATCCGCTCTCCGCCGCCATCGCCGACTTGCACCGCGAACGCCTATTCCAACGGGTCATCCTCGGAGGTCTGGAGGAGGACGATGTCGCCTCCCTCGTTCGTGCCTGGGCGGGCCACAGGTCCGCGCCCGAACTGGCGCGGGCTATCCACGAGCACACCGAGGGCAACCCGTTCTTCATCGAGGAGGTGATGCGTCACCTGGCGGAGACCGGAGCCATCCACGAGCAGGACGGCAGCCCGACGACCAGAGCGAGCGTCAAGGAGCTGGGTATCCCGGAGAGCGTGAAAGAGGTGATAGGCCGGCGGCTGTCAAGGCTCTCGGAGGAATGCAACAGCGTGCTCACCGTCGCCTCCGTCATCGGGCGTCAGTTCGGTCTGGACCGTCTGGAGCTGGCGAGCGATCTGCCGGGCGACCGGCTGGTCGAGGTTCTCGATGAGGCAGTAGCGGCGCGAGTCGTTGACGAGGTGCCGCACATGGCCGGCCGCTACAGCTTCTCCCACGCCCTCATCTACGATGCGCTGTACGACGAACTGACCACTACCCGCCGAGTGCGTCTTCACGGCCAGACCCTTCAGTACGCCGACAGCAACGGCGTGAAACTGGCCTATGAAGTGCTGGGCGCGTCGGGGCCACACTTGATCGCCGTGGGCATCAGCAACTGTCCCGCCGTCCGGATCGCGAACCTCGCCACAGCCCAGAGCTGGAACCGCGTCTGCCGTCACTGCCGGCCCACTCTCTACGACCGTCGAGGGGTGGGCTTCTCCGCCGCTCCGGATCGGGGATACAGTCTTCTGGGCAGCGTCGAGGACCTGCGTGCCGTCCTTGACGCGGTCGGCGCCGCCCGGGCCGTGCTCTGGGGCGCCACGGACGGCGGTCCCCTGGCCCTTGCCTTCGCCGCGCAGTATCCGGAGAGAGTGCTGGGTCTGATCCTGCTCGGCACGACCGCGAAGTATGCCGGGTCGGAGGACTACCCCTTTGGGGTCAACGAGGCCGTGCTCCAGTCCTTCCTTCGCACGGATGCGGTGGACCCGGCCCGCGCCGTCTCCCAGCTCAGCAGCATCCGGGAGCCAACCTCTGCCAGCGAGGCCATCGGCCAGGTGCTCAAGCGAGTCCCGAGGCAGGTCTGGGCCAAGGTGGCGGCGGGCATCGGGGTGGCGGACGCCCGTCACCTCCTGCCGAAGGTGAGGGCTCCAGCGCTCATCATCCATGATCCGGACAACGACTACATACCCGTGGGAGCGGCGCATTTCTTGCACGAGCAGCTGCCGGGCAGCAGGCTTGAGATAACCGCCGAGTATGGCCAGTTGCCGTTTCCGGAGAGTTTGTATCGCAAGATCGAGGCGTTTGTTGAGGAGGTAAGCGCCGGCGGCGCGACCGAGCGTTGACCCCGGCGGTACCGGTCGGTACACGGACGTACGCCCTGACGGATTGTTGAGGGCGGGAGCATGGAAGGGAGGAGACGCCATGCCACAGGTCAGCACGATCAAGGATTTCCTGTATTCCCTGAAGTATAAACAGACGGCTACCACGGAGGCGCTCAAGAAGATCTGGGACGAACGTGGCGACGACGACGTGGCGCCTCATCTCGGCAGCCCTGGCCTCAGAGATGCCAATCATCTAGTGTCGGGTCCTGGTGGCAAGCTCCCCGACTGGGTTGATAAAGCGCTCCGCAAGAGGGGACTGGGCGACGGGGAGATAGACCACATCAACGAATGGCCGGCACTCGCCAAGGAAGAAGTGCGCCTCGCATACATAAAAGCGATCGATGACCCCCGCGAAATCGAGTTCGAATGGGAACTCCATGACGGCCATGATTCGGACAATCCCATCCCGCCTGTGACCGGGCCGACCGATCCGATCAAGGTCACGTTTCGGAGCCCGCGCAAGAACCTGTCAAAGTCGTCGTTAACTGTGGGTGAGATCAACACGTCGATCTGAGCGGACGGGTGCGGTGTCTTAGGCGCAGGCGAGGTCAAGTCCGCTCCGCCGCGCGTGTTCACTGCGAGATCGATGGGGCTCGTAGACATAGCGCGAGCCAGGGACGGCGGCGCTACTCCGCCACGTAGCGCTGTTCCAGTTCCTTCCATGCCGGCACGTCGATGATCTCCTCGAACTCGCCCAGGGAGACCATCGCGTCCCGGCGTGAAGCGGTCGTCTTCTGCTGGAAGAGCGCCTGATAGGTCTCCGCGACCGCCCGCGCCGCTGAGAAGAGGGCTGCCAGGGGGTAGACCACCATCTTGTAGCCCAAGTCGCGCAGCTCCGTGGAGGTGAGCAAGGGAGTCTTGCCTCCTTCGATCATGTTGGCGAAGAGGGGCGCGTCCGGGATCGCCTCGGCCACCTCCCGCAGCTCATCCACGGAGCGGGGCGCCTCCACGAAGACGACATCGGCGCCGGCGTCGCGGTAAAGCCTGCCCCGCCGGATCGCTTCCTCCAGCCCGAGCGGCTGGCGGGCGTCCGTCCGCCCGATGATCACCAGGTCGTCGTCGCCCCGCGCCTCAACGGCGGCGCGCAGCTTTGCGGCCTGCTCCTCGGCGGGGATCACGCGCTTGCCCTCGAAGTGTCCGCACTTCTTCGGCCACTCCTGGTCTTCCAGGATGATCCCGGCGACGCCCAGCGCCACGCACTCGCGCACCGTCCGCACGACGTTGAGCGCGTTGCCGTAGCCGGTGTCCATGTCGGCGACGAGGGGCACGTTGAGCGCTCTCACGATGTGGCGCACCCGGTCCATCGTCTCCGACATGGTGAGCAGTCCGAGATCGGGCACGCCGAGCACCGTCGCGGCGAAGCCGAAGCCGGTGGTGAAGACGGCGCTGAAGCCGGCCCGCTCCGCCAGCCGGGCGGTGAGGGCATCGTAGGCGCCGGGGAGGACGACGATCTCCGGCTCGTCGAGCATCCGTCGCAGGACCGAGGAGAGGCGCATGCTGAGACTCCTTTCCGTCGTGGACTGCGTCCAGGCAGCGTCAGTCTAGCATGCGAGAGGACGGAGGCGTGTCCGAGCCGTCGGTAGCGCCCGCCGGCCGCCTCGGAGGGGGGCCGGCCGGCGCCCGTGGGTGCGACGCGGCCCTATCTCTTGAGACGCAAACCACGGCGCGACAGCGCCACCAGCACAAGCCCGAGCATGGCCAGCATCGCCATCACAAGTGCGATGCTGCCTCCGGCCGTGGGGCCGTCCATGTCGCCGCCTCCGGTGTCCGGCAGAGCGAGGGCCTGCGCCGTGGGTGTGGCGGCGGGTGTCGCGGCGAGGGTCGGAGACCCCTCCGACTGGTCTCCTTCACCGTCGGGAGCGCCGGGCTCTATCAAGTAACCCGGTCCGCCGCGTCCCTCCCCGTAGCAATAGACCTCGGCCCCGAACAGCAACGGCTCGACAGCGCTGCCATCCGCGTTCAGGAAGTGCGTTCCGCCGTCGCCGGCGGAGGGCAGGAGCTCCAGCGTGGCACTCGATTCCTCCGGACACGTCATCTGGAGTTGCACGATGGGTCCGGCGAAGGTGTCCAGCAGGTCGGACTCGGGCGAGGCGCACCCGATGACCACGCGGTCGGGTCCGCTCTGGGACCGCTCAGCCTCGTCGCACGGGGACCACACCACCTCATCGTTGGGATCCGGCGCGGGTACGTAGTCCAGCGTGCCGCCGGACCAGCCCAGATCGGTCTGGAAGCCGGCGTAGCCGCCGACGGGCGGCAGCAGCACGTGCACCTGCACGTTGAAGCTCGTTGCGTGCGGATGGGAGCAGTACGGCTGTCTGCCGGCCTCGTCTCCATCGCAGTCCACCGCCATGATCCCCATTGCCGTTTCGCTCTCCGGCACGCCCAGGAACCGGCCGTATGCTTCGGGACCGCCGGGACCGGATGATGACCAGAAGTACCCGTCCATGGATGATCCCGTCTCTGCCAGCATGCCGTTGAGCTCGGTGGCCGCCTCCCCGAGCGACCCGCGGATGGTGAAGCCGCCGCTCACCGGGTTCATGTCGCCGGTCAAGGACCCCGACCCGAGCTCGCCGCAGTCGAGCGTGGCGGAGAGCTCCAGCAAAGACGGCTGCTCGAAGGCCGCGGCGCAGCTCCCGACAAGGTTGCCGTCCAGGAAGAGGCGCCAGTTGCCGCCGAGCTCCAGGAGGTCCAGGTCGGTGGAGGTGCGGGTGCCGGCGAACGTGCCGGCGATGCCCAACAGATCTGTACCGACGGTGCCGCTGACCGAGTTCCCATCCTCCGACGCGGTGCCCTCGATCACGGCGCCGATGCCGCCCAGAGAGCCGCTCAGCGTGAATTGCCCCGTGTCCTGGTCTATCGTTCCCTCCAGCGAGCCGGACCCGGCGATGTCGCATTGTCCCACCAGCAGCAGATCGGTGCCGGTCTGCATGATGGCGACGTCGCAGTCACCGCTGAGCATGACAACGAAATGGATGTCCCACCGGCCGGTGAGGTCGATCTGCGCGTGGGCCCGGTTGCCGGGCGACGGCGACAGAGCGATGGCCAGCACCGTTAGAACGACGAGCGCGAGTGTGAGAACCTTGATCCGAGCGGACGACAACATGCGCTACCTCCTTGTCTGCAAGCAGAATCGCCGGACCGAGCGCGCGCTCAGAGTATTCCCAGCGAAGGACACGGCTGGCACCGTGCCTCCCGGCACCGAAGCGAAGGCATGATGTAGCATGGCACCCCTCCGCCGTCGAAGGCCTAGGCGCGGACTCCCGGACCACAGCCTTCGCGCGGCTCTAGTCTAGCATAGTGACGGGATCCGGCGCGGATATGTTCCCGGTCTCTCGTGACTCGCCCCGCCGCGGAGGAGGGGCCGGCAGTGTTGCACATTGCGCGCCAGGGGCGTTCGTTGTGTTGACGGCTCCCCGAGGGTGGGAGTATGGTTCGGGCACGGCGTTGGGTGGGTGATAACGGCATGCGATCGCGGAGTATCCTGGCAGCGCTCGGGCTGTGGGCGCTGATTCAGTTCGCCTCCAATGTTGCGCCGGCCGCTCTCCCGGCCACAGCCGTGGCTCCGGTTGCCAACGGCAAGATCGCGTATCGCAACAACGGGAGCGGCGAGTACGACATCTACGCGATGAACGCGAACGGCAGCGGGCGGACGAACCTGACCAACAATCCGGCCTTTGACGTCGCGCCCGCATGGTCGCCTGACGGATCGAAGATCGCGTTTGAAACAGCGCGGGAAGGCAACCTGGAGATCTTCGTCATGAACGCGGACGGCAGCGGCGCCACGAACCTGACCAATCACGAGATGCTCGACGTGACGCCGGACTGGTCTCCGGACGGGTCCAAGATCGCGTTCGTCAGCGCACGTGACGGCAACTGGGAGATCTACGTAATGAACGCCGACGGCAGCAACGCGACGAGGCTGACGAACGACCCGGCGCGAGATGAGAAGCCGGCCTGGTCGCCCGACGGGTCGAAGATCGCGTTTCACAGCAATCGGGACGGAGATGCCGAGGTGTACGTGATGAACGCCGATGGCAGCGGCGTGACGAACCTGACCTCGAACTCATCGTGGGACGGCCACCCGGCGTGGTCGCCCGACGGATCGAAGATCGCATTCACCAGCGACCGGGACGGCAACAATGAAGTCTATGTGATGAACGCCGACGGCAGTGGCCAGACGAACCTCACCAACAACCCGGAGCAGGATGCCGCACCGGCGTTCTCGCCTGACGGATCGAAGATCGCGTTCCCGTCTCGCCGGGACGGCAACTACGAAATCTACGTGATGAACGCCGACGGGTCCGCGCCGGTGCGGCTGACCGTGGACCCGGCGTCCGACATGGCGCCGCACTGGCAGCCGGGCAAGCCACCACCGCCGGGGGACAGCGACGGCGACGGCTGCACCGACGCGGCGGAGCTCCAGGCCGATGTGGGAAGTGAGTTCTCCGGAGGCCGGCGCGATCCCGAGAACCCGTGGGACTACTTCAATCCCACCGGCGACCGCCGGAACCGCGTCGATGACATCGTCGCAGTGCTGACCCACTACTTCCTACGGGAGGGCGAGCCCGGGTACGACGCCAAGTACGACCGCACCTTCTTGGGCCCCAACGATTGGAACGTAGGTCCGCCCAGCGGCCAGATCCTGGTCGACGACATCCTCCACGCCCTGCATCAGTACTTCCACGACTGCGAGTGACGCAGAGGACGGCCGGGGCCTCAGTCGAGGAACGGCGCCGCAGGCGTGTCCTTCAACACGTCGCGGAGCTCATCGTAGTTCTCGATGAGGTCGCGCAAGGGCTCGGGGTTCTGGCGGCGCGTGGTAGTCACTAGTGGGGTTGGCTGGACTCCGAGAAAGGCCTGCGCCTCGGCGAAGGCGTCATCTCGGCGCTCCAGAAGATCCTCGTAGAGCAACGGGAGCACCTGGTGCTCTCCAAAGAGATCATCGAAATGCCTGGCCGTCATGTGCGTCTTCACCGAGAATTCGAGGAGCTCCTCCGGCGAGATCTTCACGAGCGGTCCGAAACGGTCCTTCGGCCGGACGGGGCGCCGCAGGTTCCGTCGCACCCTGCCGGCCGCCTTCAGGGGATGGCGCAACGCCTTGAGCAGGTTCGCCCGCGTCGCCTTTGTTTCGGCTTCCAGCCAGACACCGGTCTTCTCAGCGAGCTTCAGCGACAGCAACATGCGGAGCAAGTTACGCCTCTGGAGGTGCAGCACACGAAGCCCCTTGTCGGCGACGAGCTCATCGATCACGCCTGCAAAGCCCCAGACATGGTTGTAGTGGTACTTGAAACCGACCGCTCTCCGCTCTTCTGGCTGACGGCAGAAGATGCGCTCATGGAGGAAGCGGACCGGATCGGCTCTTCGTTGCGCCATGTCCCGCGAGCTGAAGTCGTCGTAGCCCTCCACGCCGAACTGGATGAAATCCAGACGCCCGTTGAAGACCTCCCGGAAGCAGGTAATGTGGGGGCTTGAGTTCAGCGCCTCGGCCAGCATGTGTGAGCCGGTCCTGGCGCCGCTCAGGATGATGAACCGAACGTAGTCGGTCGCTCCGGCCTTAGGCCGTCCTTTCTCGTGGGCCTCGCCTACGTCGCGCATGGTCGGCATCCTGAGGAGGGCCAGTCTGGCTCTCCTCCAATACTAACGGCATTGCGGAACCTTTGTTAGGCTCCAGCAGTCCTCGCATTGATCGAGCGCCGCCTGGGCCGTACGATGCGTCATGCCGGGCACAGAAGCAGCCGGAGCCGCGGCGCCGGGATCACGAGGGCGGGATTCCGCGCGGAGGCATCATCCTCCAGCTACTTTTCTTGGAATCGAGGAGGTCCACGTGAAAGTCGACACCGTACTGCCGAACGACCTGAGCCAGGTGCCCCAGGCCGCAAAGCGCGCCGAGGAGCTTGGATACGACGGCGTCATCAGCGCCGAGACGGGCAACGACCCCTTCCTCGCGCACGTCCTGGCGGCGGAGCACACGGAACGTCTGGAGTTGAGCACCGCCGTCGCCATCGCCTTCCCACGCAGTCCGATGACGGTCGCCCAGATCGCCTGGGACATCCAACGGCTCTCGAAGGGGCGCTTCTCTGTCGGGCTGGGAACGCAGGTGAAAGGGCATATCGTGCGGCGCTACGGTATGGACTGGGCGCCCCCCGGCCCGCGGCTGCGCGACTACATCCTGATGATGCGCGCGATCTGGGACTCGTGGCAGAACGGCACTCGCCCGGAGTTCCAGGGCGAGCACTATCGGTACACCTTGATGACCCCGTTCTTCAACCCGGGGCCGATCGAGCACCCCAAGATCCCCATCCACATCTCCGCTCTCAACCCGTACAACTGTCGGCTGGTGGGCGAGCTGTGCGACGGCATCAAGCTCCACGCCTTTAACACGCCGAAGTACCTGCGTGAGGAGATCCTCCCGAACATCGAGAAGGGGGCGAAGAAGGCCGGCCGCGATCCCAAGGAGATCGAGATCTGCGGTCTGGGGTTCGTCATCACCGGCAAGGATGAGGAAGAGGTCGAGAAGGCGAAGGCGCCGGTCCGGCAGCAGATCTCCTTCTACGGCTCCACCCGCAGCTACAAGCGGGTGATGGACGCCCACGGCTGGGGGGATACGTGTCTGGAGCTCCACGCGCTCTCTCTGGCGGGCAAGTGGCAGGAGATGCCGGCCAGGATCACCGACGAGATGCTGGACGAGTTCGCCGTCGTGGGCACCTACGATGAGATCGTGCCCAAGATCAAGGAGAAGTGCGCCGGGCTCATCGACCGGGTCGGGTTCGCCATCCCCGTCCGTTCTCCGGAGGAAGAGGAGCGGCTGAAGGCGCTGATCAAGGAACTGCAGGCGATCTAGGCGCCCTGGTTCCGGCTGGTGGTCGGTTGCCTGGGGAGAGAGAGACCATCACTGATCAGGCTGACGACGCTTCCTTGGCGGCCTCCTCGGGCCAGGTGAACTCCAGCGTCTCGATGTTCGAAAGGGCTTGTTCGACCAACGCCCCGACGTCCAGCGCTAGTTCCGCCTTCTCGGCCTGAGCGACGTTGCTGAGCGTGGCCGGATTCCGCGGCACGAAGAGGGTGCAGCAGTCCTGGTCGGGCTCGATCGACGTCTCGTAGGTCCCCAGCTCCCGCGCTTCCCGGATGATCTGCTCCTTGTCGTCGCCCACCAGCGGGCGCAGCACCGGCATCGTCACCGCGCGGTCGATGGTCGCCAGGTTGGAGAGCGTCTGTGACGAGACCTGTCCCAGGCTTTCGCCGGTCACCAGCGCCTCTGCCCCCTCTCGCTCGGCGATGATCTCGGCGATGCGCAACATGAAGCGCCGGTAGAGCACCACCCGCAGCCGCGGCGGGCACGAGGCCACGATCTGGTGCTGCACGTCGCCGAAGGAGACGACGTGCAGGCGGCTCTCGTACTGCCAGCGGGTGAGGTGGCGCGTCAGGACGATGGCCTTGTCGCGAGACGAAGCGTCCAGATAGGGGAACGAGTGGAAGTGAACGAAGGTCACCTGACAGCCGCGGCTCATCGTCCGGCATGCGGCCACCGGCGAGTCGATGCCGCCGGAGAGGAGCGAGAGGACCCGCCCGCCCACGCCCACCGGCAGCCCGCCCGGTCCCTCGATCCGCTCTGAGTGGAGGTATGCGGCGCCGGGCATGATCTCGACTTGAAACGTCGCCTCTGGATGCGAGAGGTCGACGCGGGCGCCGCATGCCTTCTTTACGGCGGCCCCGATGTCGCGCTCGAGTTCCTGCGAGGTGCCGGGGAAGCGCTTGTCGCTGCGCTGGACGCTGATGCGGAAGCTCTGGAAATCGCGCTCGGCCGCCATGCGCAGAACACCCTCCCGGATGGCCTCCACGTCCCAGGGCACGCCGTGGCAGAGCGAGAAGTTGGCGATTCCGTAGATGCGCCCCAGCCGCTCGCGCAGCTCCGGCCAGTCCAGCGCTGGCCCCGGCTTGATGAGGATGCGGTTTGGTCCCCACTCGACGTCGCGTATCCGCAGCCCGCGGAGGGCCCGGCGGATGTTGCGGCCGAGCTGCCGGATAAACAGCGGCCGGTTCTTCTTCTTCAGCGTGATCTCGCCCAGCCGCACGACGACCATCGTCCGCCCGGCAGGGCCCACCCCGGGCCGCTCGACAGCGCCGCCGGGGGCGTCTTTCTTCCTTGCTGGAGTTGCCGGCGTCATCGATTCCAACGATAGCAGATGCGGGTCAGAGTTGACTCTGTCGGGAATGGAATCCCGCCAGGCGCGTGTCTCAGGGCAGCGGCTCGGCGCCGTTGTCCGAGATGTCGCGCTCCGGCCACCCCTCCTTGGAGGCGATGAGGGGCACGAACCGGCACTCACCCAGGCGCTGCAGTGTCACGCCCCGGTCCGACCTGTCGGCGAGCACCAGTTGCTGGATGCGGCGGCCGCCCACCGGGACGGCCAGCCGCCCGCCCATCGCGAGCTGATCGACGAGGGAGGACGGCACTTCGGGCGCGCCCGCGGTGACGATGATAGCGTCGTACGGGGCCTCTTCGGGCCAGCCCAGCGCCTCGCCCGCGACGCGCACCCGCACGTTGGCGTATCCCAACGCCTCCAACCGTCGGGAGGCGTCCTCCGCCAGGTCAGGGATGCGCTCCACGGTCAGGACCTCTCGGGCCAGCGTGGAAAGCAGCGCCGCCTGGTAGCCCGAGCCGGTACCCACCTCCAGCACCTTTTCGGTGCCGTGCAGCTTCAGTGCCTGGGTCATGATCGCCACCATCAGGGGTTGAGAGATGGTCTGGCCGTGGCCGATGGGCAGCGGGCGGTCGTCGTAGGCGTGCCTCTGCAGGTCGGCCGGCACGAAGCGTTCCCGCTGCACCCGCCCAAAGGCGGACAGGACCCGCTCGTCGCGGATTTCCGACCGGAGGGAGCGCACGAGAGCCTGCCGGGCTGCCTGGAAATCCTGGGCCAAGGCTTTCCCTCCGCCGCCCTCCTGCCGTCGTCTTCAGAACGCCGGTCGCTGGGGCGTCTACGTCCGGCCGCAGCTTAGCACACAAGCGGGAAACACGCAGCGCCGGCAGTCGCAATAGCCTCGTGCGGTACAATGTGGCAGGCGGCGCTGTCACGCGGCCGGGCGTGCTTCGTTTCGATAAGAGAGGGGAGCCTGGAGTAGGACGTGAAGCAGTTCGCCAGCCGATTCTCGGGCGTCGTCCTCTTGCCGTTGATCGCTGCGATGGTGGCCGTGGCCGCTGCGGCGGGAACGGCTGCCCATGTCGAAGCCGAATCCCCCGCGACCGTGCGCCTGGACCCCCCTTCGTCTCGCGTCGATTGGTCCGACGGCCCGTTCCAGGTCCGAATCGACGTGAACGACCTCGACCACCACGGTGAGGTCCCCTACGACGACAACCGGGACACCGTGCCGGACCGAACGGTTCCTTCGGACGGGCTGGCCGCGCTCGAGTTCCTCCTCGTTTTCGACCCGGCCGTCCTGCGGGTGGAGGACGTCCAGGCCGGTGATTTCATCCGGAGCGCCGGGCGGGCCGTCTACTGTTTCACCCGCGAACCGGCGCCGGGGCAGTTCGCCGTGGGGTGCGCCTCCACCGGATCGGCGCCGGGCCCGCAGGGATCGGGGACGCTGGCGACCGTCACGCTCGTTCCGCTGGCCGACGGCTCCACCTTTCTGGGACTGCTGGCCGATCTCGCCGGGCCGCTGGGCGACCCGATCGACGTCACCGTCGAGGGCGGCGTCGTCGAGGTCTTCGGTGGGCCGGAGGCGACGCCAACGCCTGAGGTTACGCCCACCCCTGATCCGAACGCCACCCCGGAGGCCCAGTACCCGGGCCCCACGGTCATCGGCGACGGCGAGCTCAGCGACGTGACCCTGCCCCAGGGCGACCCGGGGCCGGCGGCCGGCAACGACGGGGGCGACGCGAGCGCGAACGCCCTGCCTTCGACGGGGACGGCCTACCAGGCTTCGGACGCGGGGTCGATGCGGCTCCTGCTCGGAGCCGTACTGGCGGCCGCGGGCATGGCGATGCTATTCTTCGGGCTGCGGCTCGGGACGCCCGCACAACGGCCGTAGCACCACCACCGAGAACGATGAGCCGTCGCTACTGGATCGGCACGTCCGGCTGGGTGTACCCGCACTGGCGGGACGTCTTCTATCCGAAGGGGCTGAAGCAGGCCGACTGGCTGGCTCACTACGCGAGCCGCTTCACGACCGTCGAGCTGAACAACACCTTCTACCGGCTGCCGAAGGAGCAGACGTGGGAGCGGTGGCACCGGCTGGCGCCGGAGGGCTTCCGGTACGCGGTCAAGGGCAGCCGCTTCATCACCCACATCAAGCGCCTGCGCGAGTGCGACGAGCCGGTCGAGACGTTCGCGGAGCGGGCGAGGCTGCTGGGCGAGCACCTGGGGCCGCTGCTCTGGCAGCTCCCGCCCGGCCTGAGATGCGACCTCGATCTGCTGGAGTCGTTCCTGCGGCTCCTGCCGTCCGACGTGCGGCACGTCTTCGAGTTCCGCCGCCGGGACTGGTTCGAGGAGGACACCTTCGCGGTCCTGCGTCGCTACAACGCGGGCTTCTGCGCCTACCACATGGTCGACACGGAGACGCCGCTGGAGGCGACGTCGGACTTTGTCTACCTGCGCTTCCACGGCAGCGACTCCCTCTACGGCGGCCGCTACACCGGCGACCAGCTCGCGGACTGGGCGGAACGACTGCGCGCGTTGCCGGACGACGTGCGCGAGGTCTACGCCTACTTCAACAACGACGTCGACGGCCACGCCGTCGAGAACGCCCTCACCCTCAGGGGCATCCTGCGCGAGGCGGGAGAGGCTGCGGGGTAGGGGCTACCTAGCCCGGCGCCTCCTCACGAACCGCGCTGCGCCTGCAAGGGCGAGGCCGCCTGCCACGGAGGCGGCCAGCGCGATACCGAGGATGCCTCCGGCGCCATCGCCCGGAGGATCGCTCTCGGCGCCGTGCGGCAAGACGCCAAAGCCGCCGACTGGAGGAGCGGTCGGCGTTGGCGCAGGCTCCACGCAATTGACCGCCAGCGTCTCCGTGACTCCCTCGCCCTCGTTGAAGGTGTAGTTAAGTGGCGCTAGAAGGTGCGTATCACTGGGTCCATGGACCATGGTGACCGTTCCGGGCTCTGAGCAGGTGAACTCGGCCGTGCCGATGAGACCCACGTAGGTGGAGGAGGGAGCGCCGATACCCGTGACGCAACCGAACGCTACGATGTCCGGGCCGAAGAAGACGGCGGGGAATGCGCAGTCGGGCCAGGGACGCGGCCCGGCGATTTCTCTCGACACCACCCCCGCGTAGCCCAGGCGGATGTCGAAAGCCTCGTATCCGGTGACGTTCACAGGAAGGCTGCGAAGGTACACATTCACCGTGAACGCGCCATCCGCCAGTACCGAGCACTTGGTTTGGCCCCCGGCATCAGTGGCGCAATCATCTTCGGTGTCACCGTCGGCGTCGATGCCGATGGAGAAGTCGAGACCGGTCTGCGGCGGTGGCGTGGGTGTTTCCGTGGGCGTGGGGCAGCCCTCTGGCCCACAAGGAGTGCTGGTGGCCGTCGGTTTCACTGCTAGCTCAACGACGTCGACGGGGACGGGGTTGGCATCGGTGCCCGACGTGGTCCCGTTCCCCAGCTGGCCATCGTGGTTGCCCCCCCAGCACTTGACCCCGCCCGAGGCAGTGACGGCGCACGTGTGAAGCTGGCCAGCAGCAACAGCCGCTGCACCGCTGGCGAATCCAACCACGTCAACCGGGATGAAACTCGTTGTGGTCGTCCCATCACCCAGTTGGCCATAGGTGTTCTGTCCACGGCACTTGATTCCCCCTCCCGTGGTCAGAGCGCAGAGATGAAAAGCCCTGGCGGAAACCGCGTCGACGCCGCTACTGAGACCAACGACGTCAGCGGGCGTCGTCCCGAATCCAAAGCCCCAGCACTTGACCCCGCCCGCAGAGGTCAGGGCGCAACTGTACTCGCGTCCCGACGTGACAGCAGTCACCCCACTGGCAAGGCCCAGTACGTCCACAGGCGTCGTGCGCTCGGTCGTGGTGCCATCTCCCAACTGGCCGAAGTTGTTGAATCCCCAGCACTTGACGCCACCTGACGTGGTGAGGGCGCACGTGTGGTCACGCGGGCTCGCGGTGACAGAGGCCACGCCGGCGTTCAGACCTGAGACGTCCACCGGTATCGGGTTGTAGCCGGTGGTCCCGTCCCCCAGCTGCCCGAATATGTTGCTCCCCCAGCACTTGAGGCCACCCGACGTAGTCACGGCGCAGGCGTGCTGGTTCCCGCCGTCAATGGAGGCCACGCCATTCGTCAGTCCGACCACATCGACAGGCACGCTGCTGCCTGTGGTCGTGCCATCGCCCAACTGTCCCCCGTAGTTGCTTCCCCAGCACTTTGCGCCACCCGCCGTGGTCACGGCGCAGTTGAAGGCGTTGCCGGCGCTAACGGCCGCTACACCACTCGCGAGCCCGGAGACGTCAACCGGGATGGCGCTGTCGGCGGTCGACCCGTTGCCGAGCTGGCCTTTGAAGTTGTTTCCCCAGCACTCCACGCCGCCCGTGGTGGTGAGCGCGCAGGTATGGGCTTCTCCCCCAACGATATCGGCAACGCCGGTGAGTGGGTTTGCGGCGGCAGACTCGGGATTGGGCCAGAGTATGCCGGCCGCGGCGAACGCAGTCAGGACGAGAACACCCAGGAGGACTGCGGTGCGTCGCGGACGGGCCGCGGGTATTCGTAGCGTAGACATGCGTTTCCCCCTCTCCGGGACCCCGTGGGTTGGGCGAGGCCGACTCCACTCGTGAGATCGTGGCGGGCGAGCTTGCTCCACCACCAGTCGGGCCCGATCGTACACGATCTTGTGAGTGGGGGTATGGGCAATATTGAGTATTCGAGCGAAAAAGGCGCTGGAGATGGGCCACCGGCTGGCCATCCCCGCCATCCTTCCCCGCCTGCAACGCGGGACGCGCGCCGTCGCCGCGCCGGCGGACCTGCCGGACGCCCGTCGGTCTATTCCTGGGTCGCGAAGGCGCGCACGGCCAGCGCCATCATGGCCGCGGCGAACGCGGCGAGAATGAGGATGTCCTCGCCCGTTCCGAGCGTGTGGCCGCCGATCTTGATGCCCGGCGCCAGGTCGGCTCCGAGCAGGAGACGGCGCATCGGGTCCACGCCGTAGGCCAGAGGGTCGAGGCGGCTGATAACGCTCATCCAGGCCGGGAGACCGCGCAAGGGAAAGAACGCGCCGCTCAGGAAGAACATGGGCATGATGAGGAAGTTCATGATCATCTGGAACGCTTCCATCGATATCATGCGCGCCGCGATGAGGATGCCCATGGAGGAGAGGGCGAACGCCGTCAGAAACATGAGCGCCAGCAGCTTGAGCACGAGCAACGGGTCCAGCGACACGCCCAGAATGGGCGCCAGCAGCAGGATGATCGCGCCCTGCAGCACGGCCACCGTGCTGCCGCCCAGAACCTTTCCCAGCACGACCGCCGCCCGGCTGATCGGCGCGACCAGCACCTCCCTGAGGATGCCGAACTCCCTGTCCCAGACGACGGACATCGAGCTGAAGAAGGCCGTGAAGAGCACCGCCATGGCGACGATGCCGGGATAGATGAATCGGACGTAGGAGACGTCCCCCAGCTCCCTGGTGAGGCCGGTGCCCAGCGAGGCGCTGAGGCCGCTCCCGAAGACGACGAGGAAGAGCAGGGGCTGGCCGAGCGCGCCCACCAGCCGGGCTCGGTCCCTCCAGAAGCGCAGCACGTCGCGATACCAGATCACGTAGACGCCTCGCGCGTTGCCAGCAAGGGCCGTCCTCCGGCCGCCGATCGGCCGGCCCGCGGCGGGCGCCTGCGCGACGCTCACCTGGGCCGTCCTCTCTGGAACAGCCGCGCGTGCAGCCGCATGCCGGCGAGCGGGTCCGCTTCGTCCTCGCGGATGGCCCGTCCCGTGAGCTTCAGGAACACGTCGTCCAGCGTTGGTCGGTGCAGGTCCACCGACTTGATGGTCACGCCCAGCTCGCGGACGAGATCGGGGATCAGCTCGGCCCCGGCCTCGACCTCCAGCCGGATGCGCTTGTCCTCTACCAACGGTTCCAGGCTGAACCGCCGGCGGATCTCCTCGCTCGCGTGCCGGCTGTCCTCGACCTGCAGCGTAACGATGTCGGTGCCCACCGTGCGCTTGAGCGCGTCGGGCGTGTCCAGGGCTACGATCTTCCCCTGATCGATGATGGCGATCCGGTCGCAGTGCTCCGCCTCCTCCATGTAGTGCGTGGTCATGAAGACGGTGATCTGGTGAGCCCTCTGCAGATCGAGTATGTAGGCCCAGACGTGCTCGCGCGTCTGCGGGTCCAGCCCTAGCGTCGGCTCGTCGAGGAACAAGACGCGGGGATAGTGCAGGACGCCTCGGGCGATCTCCAGGCGGCGCTTCATGCCCCCGGAGAACGTGCGCACGACGGCGCCCCGGCGGTCCCACAGCCCGACGACGCGCAGCACCTCATCGATGCGCCGGGCGCACTCGCTGCCGGTCAGGTTGTAGAGGAACGAATGGAACCAGAGGTTCTCACGCGCGGTGAGCTGGTCGTCCAGGCTGGGATCCTGGAACACCAGGCCGATCGACTGGCGGACGGCGTCTCGTTCGGTGGCCACGTCATAGCCGGCGACCTTCGCGCTGCCCGCGGTGGGCCGCATCAGCGTGCAGAGCATGTTGATCGTCGTGGTCTTACCCGCCCCGTTCGGCCCCAGGAAGCCGAAGACCTCGCCCTCCCCCACCCGGAAGCTGATGTCGTCCACCGCCGTGAGCGGGCCAAACCGCTTGACGAGGCCGGCAACTTCGATCGAGGACATGTGGCATCATTATACTGCCCGCGCGGCGATGGGGGCGGGGGCGGGGGTGCGCCGGAACAGGGACTGGCGCAAGGGGCGGGACGCGGCTACAATCGGGCCGGACGGATTGGAGGCGTCACAGCCTCGGCGGTGGAAAGGAGCTGACGACCATGAACGAGCAGGCTTGGCAGAGGGCACGTCTCATCCCGGTCTCGGGCCTGGGCGGGCAAGAGGAGAGGGAGAGGAGAGCCACCTCGGCCCTACTGGCGGTCCTTGGGGCGGTAGACGAATTCGGCAGAGAGATGGTGGGGCGCTTCGGCGCACCTGCCGGTCGGGTCTCGGCCTTCTGTGAGGTCCCGTTTGAACTGGCAGACGGTCGCAAGGTGCGTGTCGACGGGCTGGTGAGGGTCCGACGGGGTCAGAGGGATTGGACGCTTGTGGTCGAGGTGAAAACCGGTACGAACGACCTTACGCAGGAGCAGATCGAGTCCTACTTGGACGTGGTGAAAGAGCGCGGTTTCGATGGGCTCCTTACCATCAGCAATCAGATAGTCCCGGTGGAAGGCCACCATCCAGTGAAGGTTGATGGGCGCAGATTCGGACGCATCCCGCTTCACCATCTTTCGTGGACACGCGTGCTCACGGTCGCGCATATGGTGAGGGAACACCGGGGCGTAAGCGACCCGGACCAGGCATGGATACTCGGTGAACTCATTCGCTATTTGGAGTACGAGGGTTCCGGCGCTCTAGCGTTCGATGATATGGGTGCGGCGTGGGCCCAGGTGAGAAATGCCGCCGGAGTGGGAACTCTCCGGCTGTCGGACACGGGGATTGATGAGGTCGCGGCGCGTTGGGATCAGCTAATGCAGTTCCTTTGTCTGGGCCTGGGGGCGCGACTGGGACAGGAGGTCCGGCCGGTGTTGAGTCGCAAAGAACGCGCTGACTTGCAGCACAGGATAGGTGCACTCGAACGCGAGCTGGTTCAGACTGGGACTCTAACCGGCGTCATTCGCATTCCCCGCACGGTCGCACCCATCCAGATCGAGGCCAACCTGAGGAGAATGGTGGCTCAGGCATCAGTAGAGGTGCAGGCGCCGGAGCTGAAGCAAGGACGTGCGCGCGTCACTTGGCTGCTGCGCCAGTTGCGCAGAGCTCCCGACGCCGTTCGCCTGACCGTGGCGTTTGCACACACAAGAGCGACATCCTCCGAGCTTCTCGGGGTAGTCAGGGAGGACCCCAAGCGCCTGCTCACGCAGCGCGATCGGCCTCCCAGGGCGTTCGTGCTGACTCTGTCCCAGAGCGTGGGCGCGAAGAGGAAATCAGGCAAGGGAGGGTTCATCACCGACATGTCGGCGCTCTTGGACAGCTTCTATCACGATGTGGTTCAAGACCTGCAGCAGTGGACACCACCCGCGCCCCAACTGCCCATACCCGAACAGCCTCCTGAGAAACGAGAGGAAGACGAGATCACGCCACCAGCCTCGGTCGAGATGGGGGTTCCCCAGCCTTTGCAACCTGCACCAGCCGAGCCCGAGCTGCCGCCGTTCGGCTAGAGCAGAATGGTCCCCCGTCACCCCCGCGCGCGTTGCCGGAAGTAGCGCTCCGCCAGGGCGGCCTGGTGAGCCGCCGGGACGCGCTCCGCCGTGTCCGGCTTGTGGTCGGATGATAGTTCGGGGTCCAGGAGCACCAGCGAGAGCCCCCAGCGGTTCAGCGCCCGCGACGCTTCCCAGTACCGGAGACGCTCCCGGTCGATGGGGAGCTGCTGCGCATAGCGGCCCAGGTAGCGCCGCAGGAGCAGCCCGCGCGCGAAGCGCGTCATGACCCGCTCGCGAAGGCTGGAGGGATCGACCGGCGCCGTCCGGATCAGGACCAGCGTGCTCGCGATGTCGTGGTGCCGGTCGCCCACCGACGCGTCCGGCCAGTCGATCACCGTCATCCGGTCGTCCTCGTCCACGATGATGTTGAGAGGGTGGAAATCGTTGTGGAGCACGGACGGCTCCTCCGGGAGCACCATCTCCTTGTGCGCCTCCAGCCAGCGCATGGGCTCGTCAAGCTCCTTGAGCCCCAGCCGCTCGATCTCCTGGCGGGCGTGCGCGATCTCCCGTTCCACGAGCGGCCCCTCTGCCTGCGTCGGGAAGCCATCGACGGGCAGGCGGTGGAGGGCGATATGCAGGTCGGCCATGGCGGCGGCCAGCCGCAGGGCGGCGACCGGATTGCGGGCCATGCGCTCGAGCATCGGCACGCCGGGCGCGCGCTCCATGATCATGAACGGCAGCCCGAGCGCCGACAGGTCCGTCTCCACGGCGAGCGGTCGCGGCGCCGGGTAGCCTCGCTCCGCGCAGAAGCGCTGGACGGCCGCCTCGCGCTCCGCCTTCCCGCCCTGGTCGGCGCTCGCATAGATGCGCAGCACCAGCGGGCGCGCCCAGGCGGGATCGAGCCCCTCGCCGGCCAGGCGGAAGCAGTAGATGTGGGTTTCCCAGCCCCGTGTGATCGCCTCGAGCGGCTCGGCGAAACGGAGGTCCGCCGCGTCGAGGTGGGCGGCGAGGTAATCGAGCAGGGCAGGGCCGACCTGCTCCGGCCGGGTCGGGTCGATGGGCAACGCGAACGCCTCCTCGGCGGCTAGTGTAGCCGACCGGGCGCCGAACGGCCCAGCGCCCCTCACGCTTGCTCTGTGTCAGAGGACCGCTCGTACGCCGTCCAAGCGGGCAACTTGTCATGCTGAGCAGCGCGAAGCATCTGGTGCGTCTAGACAGGCGGGCCCCTTCCCGCCTGAGGAGGGCAGGCAGCTTCGCTCAGGGTGACGAGAGAGGGGTGCGCCTTCCCTGGCGTCGGCTCTTGGGGCTCCTCACCCCCGCGCTCGTCGCCAGAAGTAGCGCTGGATCTGCGCCAGGTAGCCCGGCGGTATGCGGTCTATGACGTCCGGCTTCAGCAGGGCGGCGAACGAGCCGGAGGTCTGCAGAGCGAGAATGATCAGCCACCAGAAGAACGCGCGGAATGCCTCCCAGTAGCGCAGGCGCTCGGGATCGATAGGCAACTGCCCCCGGTAGCGCCGGAGGTAGAGCCGGCAGACGGCATCGCGGCCGAAGCGGGCAATGAGCCGCTCCATTAGGCCGGCCGCGTCCATCGGCGCGGTGCGAAACATCACGAGCGTACTGGCGACGTCGGAGTGGCGGTCGCCCAGCCCGGCCGCCGGCCAATCGAGGACGGCGACGCCTTCCTGGTCGTCCACCATGATGTTGAGGGGATGGAAGTCGTGGTGACAGAGCGAGACCTCTTCCTCCATCACGCCGCCCTTGTGCGCCTTCAGCCAGTCGAACGCCTGCTGCGCATCCGGCGGGAGCTCCAGGCCGTGCTGCGCGAGCGTCTCGGAAAGGAACGCCAGCTCGCGGTCCACCATCGCTCCGTCCGACGCCAGGTGGCAGCCTTCCACCGGAAGGCGGTGCAGGGTGACCTGCAGGTCGGCCATGAGTCTGGCGAAGCGGAACGCGGCGACCGGGCTGCGGGCCATGAGGTCGAGCATGGGCACGCCGGGCGCGCGCTCCATCACCATGAACGGCCAGCCGAGGGCGCTGTCGGCGGGCTCCGCGGCGAGCGGCCGGGGAGCGGGGTAGCCGCGTTCCCGGACGAAGCGCTGGAGCTCGGCCTCCTCCACGGCTGTCGAGGGCTGGTAGTTGCCGCGGTAGAGCCGGAGGATGAGGGGACCGGCCCAGTCGGGATCGAGCCCGTCGCCCGCCAGCCGGAAGCTGTAGATGTGGGTCTCCCAGCCCTGCGTCAGCTCCTCCAGCGGTTCGGCGAGCCGGAGGTCCGCGGCGCCGAGACGGGCGGCGAGGTAGTCGAGCAGGGCCGGGCCGACCTGCTCCGGCCGCGACGGGTCAATGGTCAACGCGAACGCCTCCTCGTCGGCCAGTGTAGCTGACGGCGCGCCCGCCGGCCTGCCGCCGCGGGCGATCGGTGTCGGCGGTGAGGCGAGGGACTCAGCTCCCCGAGACGGCCTTGGCGATCTGCGGGTCGAACGCAGCGAAGGACCTCGCCACGTTGGAGCCCTCCTCGATGATCTGGAGCAGCTCCGACCGGACCGCGAGCACGTGCTGGGCGTTGGCGGCATGGTCGGCGTCCTCCTCCGACGCCCAGACGGTCAGCCGCCCGATCCGTCCTTGCGGGTCCATGGGATCGCGGGAGAGCAGCTTATACCCGCGCACGAAGCCGGGCTGCGTGGAGTGGAACTGGATCAGATCGTCCGTAAACTGGGAGACCTTCTCCTCCTGGCCCGCCTTCGGGTTCACGAATGAGAGACGGACGTAGAACTTGGCCTCGGCAGGGTAGTCCATAGCGGTACCTCCTTGCGCTGACGGGATCATATCACCAAGACGAGAGGGTGAACAGGGCCGCCCGGGCGGCTCCCTTCGGGGCTGCGCGCGCTCCGGCCTCTCCCGCTGCCGCCGGCCGGCGCTCGTGCGATCACCGAAACCGGGCAATCCTCCCCTAGATGCGGCACTTGGCCGCTGTCGTTGATAGGAGCGTGCTATACTGTTCATAATGACACGCTTAGCCGGCGGCGGACGTGGGGGAGGTGGAGGAAGGATCGTGAAATTGACAAGAGTGGGGCAGGTGCTATTAGTGGTTGCGCTGGTGGCTGCTGGCATGCTGCTGCTGTCCCAGACGGGATCGGCAACGGGCCGCTCGGCGGGAAACGGGGGTCAAGTGGTGGCTGCTCTCGGAACGGCCACGGTCCAGGGGCAACGAGCAGTCGTTGAGGTTCTCGCGGTGGTGCCGCCCGGAGCGGACGCAAGAGCTGTTGCGCAGGCCGCCCTCGAGGAACAGGGCGCCCGACCGTTCGAGCCGGCGGCCCTTGGGTCGGACGGCTTCACCACCACGGGTCTCCTCTGGGACACGCTGCCGGTAGTCCAGAACTACAATCCGGCCGACGAGCCCGCCAGTTTGGGCGGGGCGGGACAGACCGCCTTGACGGACACGCATGACACCTGGGACGGCGTGGCGACCTCGTTCTTCTCATTCTCCGGTACGATTCCGAACACGAACCGCTGCCCCTCGCTGGTCAAGGAGTGCGCGGGGCCGCAGACCTTCGATGGCTACAACGACGTCGGCTGGGTGCGCATGGGCGGCAGGACCCTCGGCGTGACCTGGTACGGCACCGGCACTGACGAGGCGGACATGGCCCTCAATACCAGGTACGCCTGGAACGACGGCTGCACGGACGACAGCGGCAGCTACGACGTGGAGACCGTGTTCCTGCACGAGAACGGCCACGTCGTCGGCCTGGGGCACTCGCAGGATCCCACCGCCGTCATGGCAACTCCCTACCACGGCGCGCAGTGCAGCCTCGGCCAAGATGACATAGAGGGCGCGACCTACCTGTATCCGACGCAAACGGCCGTCGTCTCCGGCACCGTGGCAGACAGCAGCGGCGCTCTTTCGGGCGCCACGGTGGCCCTGCAGGGCACCGGGCTCTCCGCGCAGAGCGATGCCTCCGGCCACTACCAGATCGCGAACGTCCCCTACCCGGTGACCTACGACATCAGCGCTTCGGCGTCGAACCACCAGACATCGACTGTCCGGCTACAGGTGGATCAGGATCCGGAGACGGTCAATTTCATTCTTGCGACCGGCGGTGGAGACGGAGGCGGCGGCGGGCCGCCCTGCAGCAAGAACCCGAGCCACCCGAACTGCCGGCCATAAGGGAAGGCAGGCCGTAGCGCCGCTGCCATCAGCAGACGCCAAGGGCGGGCCGTCAAGGCCCGCCCTTGCTGCTGTCTCGGTACGACGGTGGGTGCGGCCTAGGCCATCCGGCGCTTGCCAGCCTTGGGCGGCGCCTGCCGGCGCAGCTCCTGCCTGAGCCCCTCATGCGCCCACATACGCAGGAGCGTCTGGTAGCCCACACCCTTGGTCCTTGCGATGCGTTTCGCTGCCTGGATGAGCGACGGGTCGAACCTGATGGAGACCAGCTTCTTGGGTGGCCTGGCGTCGGTGAACGGTTCTTCGACCGGCTCAGTGTCCTCCAGGTAGTCCAGGATGCTGTGGGTATCCCAGAACTCGCTCTCCTCCTCCAGGGTCTTGAACTTCGGGATCTTGCCCATGGCTACTTGCCCCGTCGCTGGTAGGCTTGTCGCTCGCGCTGGGTCATTGTTCGAGCGGATATCACGCGCGCGACGCCTCGCTGATAGAAGAATACTGTCGAAACGTAGGCTCCATCCTCTGACTGGCCAAACACGAAGTATCGGTCGCGTCCAACGCGGCGAATGAATGCTCTTCGGTCCATCAGCGCCGACTCCACCTGCTCGATCGTGAGCGCATGCCGCACTTCGACCTTGCTCTGGATCCCCTCCGGCCATTCAACCTCGCGGATTCGCATGACATGCCTACATTGTATATACAATCCCTCGGGATGTCAAATCCCAGGTGCACCTCTGCTCTACACCAGCTCCTTCACCTTCCGGGCCAGGGAGCGGGTGAAGCCCACGGTGGCGGCGATCTCATCGACATCCGCCTCGCGCACCGCCTTCAGAGAGCCGAACTTGCTCAGCAGCGCCTTCTTGCGCTTCGGGCCGATGCCCGGCACTGCGTCCAGCGCCGACTGCACGGAGTGCTTCTGCCGCAGCCCGCGGTGGTAGGTGACAGCGAAGCGGTGCGCTTCGTCCCTCACGCGCTGGACCAGATACAGGGCCTGCGAGGTGCGCAGCAGCACGATCGGCTCGGTCATGTCCTTGACGAACAGCTCCTCGTTGCGCTTGGCCAGGCCCGCGGCCGGCACCCGCTCGACGCCCAGGTCGCGCATGACGTCCAGCGCGACGTTGAGCTGCGGCTGCCCCCCGTCCACGATCAGCAGGTCGGGCAGCGTCCGCCAGGGGGCCGCTTTCTCGGCCTCACGTTCGATCCGGGCGTCGTCCGTCGCGTCGCCGTCGCCGCGCTCTGCCGGGACGGTCGCCTTCTTGAAGCGGCGCCTCAGCACCTCGCCCATCATCGCCACGTCGTTCGCGCCCTGGACGGTGCGGATCTTGAAGCGGCGGTACTCCTGCGGGCGCGGCTTGCCGTCGAGGAAGACCACCATGCTGCCGACTGCGTTCGTGCCCTGGATGTTGGAGATGTCGTAGCATTCGATGCGATGCGGCGGGTCCGGCAGGTTCAGCTCCTCCTGGAGCTCGTCCAGCGCCGCGGCCGTCTTGCCCGTGTCGGCCAGCCAGCGGGAGCGGGCCTGCTCCAGCGCCTCCATGGCGTTGGCCTGCGCCATCTGCACCAGGCGGCGCTTCTCGCCCCGCTTCGGGACCGCCAGCTCGACCCGCGCGGACCGGCGGCCGTCCGTCCGCTTGCTCCTCCGCTCCGTCAGCCAGGCCGCGAGGAGGTCCTTTTCGGGCACCTCCGTGGGCAGCAGGAGGCGGCGGGGAACGTACGTCGCCGAGCCGTAGAACTGCTTGAGGAAGCCGGCCAGGGCCTCGCCGTCGGATGCGTCCTCCGTGCCGTCGAGCGTGAAGTGGTCGACGCCGACCAGCTTGACGCCGCGCACGAACAGCACTTGGACGACGGCGTCCCCGTCCTTGCAGGCGAGCCCGAACACGTCCTCTTCCGTAGGCTTGGTGAGGGCGACGGCCTGCCGCTCCGACACCCGCTCGATGGCCGCGATCTGGTCGCGGATGCTCGCCGCCCGCTCGAACTCGAGCGCCTCGGAAGCCGCCTCCATCTGCGCGCTCAGGTCGCGCTCCACCTCCTCACTGCGTCCTTCCAGGAACATGACGGTCTGCCGGATGACGCCGTCGTACTCTTCCTTCGTGCAGTAGGAGGTGCAGGGTGCGATGCAGCGGTGGATGTAGTACTCCAGGCAGGGGCGGGGCTCGTCGCCCGTGATGGTCATCGTGCAGCTTCGCCAGGGGAAGAGCTTCTTGGCCAGGTCGAGCGTCTTCCGCACCGAACTGGCCGAGGCGTACGGCCCGAAGTAGCGGGCGCCGTCGTCCTCCACGCGACGGGTGATATAGACGCGGGGGAAGGGATCGGTGAGGTCCACCTTCAGGTAGGGGTAGTGCTTGTCGTCCTTGAGGCGGACGTTGAAGTGGGGCTGGTGTCGTTTGACCAGCGTGGCCTCCAAGTGCAACGCCTCTTGCTCCGTGTGAGTGAGGATGTACTCGAAATCCGCGATCACCTCGCGCAGGTTGCGCACCTTCGGCTCCATGCTCGTTGGGGAGCCGAAGTAGGAGCGCATACGGTTGCGCAGGCTGGCGGCCTTGCCCACGTAGAGGACGTTGCCCTCGGCATCACGGAAGAGGTAGACGCCGGGGCGCCGGGGCACAGTATTCAGTCGCTCGGTGAGCGATTCTGCCATCGCGATTTCATGGTAGCGTCCCGTCTTTGGGGCCCGCTACCGGCCGCCGGTCGGTCCTGCATGACGAGCGAGGCCCCGATCACGAATCGGGGCCTCGCTCCCAGCGCATCGCGGCCTGTGGCTGCGCCGGCGCTGGGCAGGAAACGGTCCGGTCTACGGTTGGTAGTGCTGCCCGTAGGGCGCGTCTTCCGGCGGTCCCGCCGTCACGCCCTCCGGCGGCCCGTACGGCACGCCCTCGGGCGGTCCCGGCGTGAGGCCTTCCGGCGGCCCGTACGGCGCGTCCTCGGGTGGTCCGAGCGCCAGGCCTTCGGTGTCATCAGCCGCCCGCGCCTGGGGGTTCTGGGCCTCGCACTTGGTCGACTCGGGGTTCCTGCACCGGTCCTGGTCGTGGTCGCGGTCGCGGTCACGAGTCGGATCATCGGTTGGATCGGCGTCGGCCTGGCAGTCGGCCGAATCCGGGTCTCTGCACTGGTCGCGATCACGGTCGCGCTCCGGGTCTTCTTGCAGGACGGCTGCGTCAGGCTCTGCGGGCTGACCTAGAACCCCGGCCGCCGGTCCCGGTGTCACGTTCTCGGCGTCGTCAGCGGCGTTCTCCGGCGAGTTCCGCGGCTCGCAATCGGGCGAATCCGGGTCCCTCGAATCAGGGTCTCTGCACTGGTCCAGGTCGGGGTCGTTGTCGCGGTCGCGGTCACGAATGAGGTTTCCATCGGGCACGGCTGCGTCGAGATCTGCGGGCTGACCTTGGGCGCTGCCTTCGGTAGTGCCGGAACCAGACGGCTCCGGCGATGGTGCTGCGCCCGACGCCGCGAACGCGCCCGCCACGGTGGAGCCGCACAGGAGTGCGAATACCACCCCTGCGGCCACCTTCATCCGAAACGATTGGAGCATGTGGGCCTCCTTCTCTAGCCTGGTCTACTTCGCTTATCCTCAGGAGGTGCGGGATCTTTTCGCCTGCCGCGCCAAATACTCGCCTGGCGGTACTCTCGATAAGTTCAGGGGAGCCATCTAGAAGCGTCTTGTGCCATGGAGGCCGGCGAACGCGCTCGGGAATCCACGGAAGCTCGCCTGGTGCAGCGGGCCAAGGAACGCTCGCCCTCCGCTTGGGCTGAGATCTACGATGCCCACTACCGCAAGCTCTACCGCTACTGCTACGCCCGGACATCGGACCAGGCGGCTGCCGCCGACCTCGCCTCCAAGGTGTTCCTGGAGGCGCTGGAGGGCATCGACCGGTATGTCTACCGCGGCCGTCCTCTGCTGGCCTGGCTCTACCGAATCGCCCGCAACGTAACCAGCGACCATCTGCGGGCTCGGAGGCGGGAGTCCGAGGCGTTCCACCGAAGCGCTGATGCGCTGGAGCCCCACGACCCCGGACCGGCGGCGCAGGTGGCAGACCGGCGTGACGTGCTCGCCGCGCTACACCATCTCACCGACGACCAGCAGCAGGTCATCGCTCTGCGCTACTATGCGGACTTCACCACGCCTGAGATCGCCCACGCCATGGAGCGCTCCGAACGGGCCGTCTACTCCCTCGAGGTGCGTGCGCTCGCCGCCTTGCGACGACTGCTGGCGCCGGGACGCACGTCGATACCGGGCGAGCGGCCGGACAAAGCGCGCGATCCCGAAGCACCGGCCGACGAACACTGAGGTTGTCCGGAGATAGACATGATGGAGGAAACCGGCAAGTCGATGAATGAGCTGAGCGAGCGTGAGCAGGAGGCTCTTATCGAGTGCCTGGCGGCGCTGGAGGCCGGCGCCGACGTCGAGGCCTGCCTCGCGGTCCGGCCGGAGCACGCGGAAAGCCTGCGCCCCTGGCTTGAGTTCCGCGCTCAACTCCTCGGCTCCGAAGTGCCGACGCCTCCGCCTGCCGCCATAGAGGCCGGCAGGGAGGCGCTGCTCGGTCGGGTCGCCGCCCGACCCGCGCCGAAGGCAGGCCGGCTGCCCATGCGGTTCCGCTGGGCGCGGTCTTCCTCGCCGCTCGCGCGGGTGGCCGCTGTGGCTGCGGTCCTGGTCTTGCTGGCAGGCGGCGCTTTAGGCGCCTCGGCCGGCGCGGGCTTCGAGCCCGCCCGGGACGTCTTGTCCGCGCTGCCCGTCATCAAGCTGGCTTCTCCGGGCGGCGGCACCGGTCGTGACCACACCCCGATGAACCCGACGCAGGCGCGGGGAGGAACGCCAGCCACTCCTGGCAGGGACGGCCAGGCCGGCCCAGGGCCTCAGGAGATACCCGGCATGGGACTCTGCTTCGCAGAAGGCGAGATCCAGAACCGCGCAGGTGTCGAGGACCTGCTGGAGCCCGTTCCCGACGTCGGGCTTTGCATTCCAGAGCGGCTCCTCGGGCGGTCCGCGGACGGCGGGCTGTGTGTTCCGGCGGGCATCGGTCAGCGGTTGGCTGATGCCCTCGGCGATCAGACCGGCGAACTCCTGCCGTGCGGCCCTGCCGACACCGGCCGGCCGACCGACCGCGGCGGGTCACAGCCAACCGCAACACCGCCGAGTGATGCCCCGGGCGGACCGCCGGCGACGGCGTCGCCGTCCATGGGCCCGCAAGGTCCGCTGCCCACGGAGGAGCGCGGGGAGCAGCAGGGGCCTTCCGGCCGTCACTGACGGCCACCCGGCCATCTCGCTGCGCCCCCGACGCGGTCTGCGACGCGCCTCGGCGGGCGCTCACCGCCGTTCGCGGCCGCTCAGAGCGCCAGATACGCCGGTGCTATAATGAATGTCAAGGACTGCGCAGGATCGTTCCATTGTTCTTCTATTATCTCGATCTCTTGCACATTGACTTTTACCTTTTCTTGGCCTTCGCCGGCGCGGTCACGTCGGCGCTGTTGCTGGGGATCGCCTTCCACGAGTTCTGCCACGCCGCGAGCGCCAGCATGCTTGGCGACCAGACGGCGCGGCGGCTCGGCCGGGTTTCCCTCAACCCGTTGGTGCACCTAGACCCATTCGGCACGATTTTGCTCTTCCTTGCGGGCTTCGGCTGGGGGAAGCCGGTCCCCGTCAACGTCTACGCGCTGCGGAACGGACCCCGCACCGGCATGGCGTTGGTGGCCGCGGCCGGACCGATCTCGAACCTGGCCGTCGCGACGGTGCTGGCGGCGCCGATCCGCCTGGGCTGGGCGCCCTGGCACAACCCGTTCGGCAGCCTCTACGTGGGAGGCTGGACGGCCACGGACTACGTGGGCCTCTTTCTCAGCGCGGGCGTGCTGCTCAACTGCATCCTGGCGGTGTTCAACCTCCTGCCGCTGGCGCCGCTCGATGGCTTCAGGGTCTGGGTCGGCCTGCTGCCGATTGAGCTTGCGCGGCCCATCGCTCGGATGGAACGATATGGCATGTTGATCCTGATGGTCCTCTTCTTTGTGGGTCCCGCGGTGGGGATCAACTTCTTCGGGGTAGTGGTGCGACCGGCGGTCGAGGGGATCGCCGGCGCGCTGACGGGAGTCTGACATGGGAGCCGCGGCACAGGCGCTCTATCGCGCCCGCCAGTTCGTTGGGTCGGTGCGACCCCGCGTCGACGCTCACCTGCAGGCCGAGGCCCTCTGGTTCCTGCGCGAGCCCGAGCGCCGGCTCTTCGCAGCGATGACGCTGCGAGATCGGCAGCACTCTCTTGACGTGTACAGTCGGCTGCGGCTGCAGGGCCACGACGACCCGGACCTGCTGGCCGCCGCCCTCCTGCACGACATCGGGAAGGGGCGCATCGCGCTCTGGCACCGCGTGGCCTTCGTGCTGCTGCAAGCCCGAGCGCCCGGGCTGCTCCAGCGCCTGGCCGTCCCCGGCGACGGCGGGAGCTGGCGCCAGGCGCTTTATCGCTGCCGGTACCACCACGAGCTGGGGGCCGGGCTGGCGCGAGAGGCCGGCTCCTCCGACCAGGTCGTCGCCTTGATCGCGTGTGACAGCCGGCTCGCCGGGGACGAGCTGCTGATTGCGCTGCAGGCGGCGGACGACGGAGCCTAGGGGGAGGCGATCCTATGCCAAGACTGAGCATCATCGGCCTGGGCCTCATCGGGGGCTCGCTTGGCCTCGCCCTGAAACGCGAACGGCTCAAGGATCTGGAGATCGTCGGTCAGGACCACGAGTGGGGTGTGACCGGCCGCGCGCGCAAGCTGGGCGCCATCGACCGCGAAGCCCGCAACGCGGCGGCGGCGGTGGAAGGCGCGGCCGTTGTCGTGATCGCGACGCCTATCTCCCAGGTGGCGAAGGTGATGGAGGAGATAGCGCCCGCCCTCGAGGAAGGCGCCGTCGTCACCGATACGGCAAGCACCAAGCGGGACGTGATCCGCTGGGCCGACGAGCTGCTGCCGGGCGAGGTCAGCTTCGTGGGAGGGCATCCCATCGCGGGCAAGGAGCAGCCCGGCCTGGACTCCGCCGAGGCCTCCCTCTTTCAGGGTCGGGCATGGGCGGTCACCCCGTCGGTGCACGCCTCCGACCGGGCCATCAAGACCCTGGAGAACCTCATCGCGGTCGTCGGAGCGCACCCGGTGCTGATCGACGCCGAGGAGCACGATAGCTACCTGGCCGCGGTGAGCCACCTGCCGCTGCTGGCCGCGACGGCTCTGTTCTCGCTGGCCTGCGAGAGCCGGGCCTGGCCGGATCTGGCCGCCCTGGCCGGCCCCGGCTTCCGCGACATGACCCGCCTCGCCTCCAGCAGCCCGGATCTCAGCCACGACATCTGTCTGACGAACCGGGAGAACGTGCTCCACTGGCTGGACCGTTTTGCCGAGGAGTTGCGCCGTTTGCGCGGGCTCGTGGCGGACGGCCAGAGCCAAGAGGAGCTGATCAAGGCCTTCGCGAAGATCAGCACGGAACACGAGGCCTTCCTGCGCGAGCCGCCGCGGCGCCCCGGACCGGAGCGGGATGTCGAGTCCGTCAGCGCCGGCGAACGCATGCTGGGCTTCATGGTGGGCGAGTACGTTCTCCGGCGCACGAAGGAGATCGAGCAGTTCATCGAGCGTCGTGGGAGCGAGGACGACACGCCGCAGCGCAAACGGGAGGACCGCTGAGCCGATGGCGCGCACCGTTCGGCGTCCCGCGGGCCTCCACGGCACGGTTCGGGTGCCCGGCGACAAGTCCGTCTCTCACCGGACGGCGCTCCTGGGGGCGCTCGCTTCCGGGCCGACGAAGGTGCGTCGCTTCCTCACCTCCGAAGATTGCCGCGCAACGCTGGACTGCCTGCGCGCCCTTGGTGTCGAATGGCGTCTCGAAGAGGAGGAGCCGGGTGTCGGTACGCTGGAGCTCGCGGGGGTGGGGTTGCGGGGGCTCGCTGAACCGCCTGACGTGCTGGACGCTCGCAACTCCGGCACCACGCTGCGGCTGCTGTCCGGCCTGCTGGCCGGTCAGCCCTTTCTCTCCATCATCACGGGCGATGACTCTCTTCGCTCGCGGCCGGTGGGGCGCGTCGTGGAGCCGCTGCGGCTCATGGGCGCGGAGCTCCTCGCCCGTGACGGCGACCGGCTGCCGCCGCTGGCGGTCCGCGGCGGTTCGCTGCGGGGCATTCGGTATCGGTTGCCGGTGGCCAGCGCACAGGTGAAGTCGGCCATTCTGCTCGCGGGCCTCTTCGCCGAAGGAGAGACCGTGGTGGAGGAGCCGCTGCCCACGCGCGACCACACCGAGCGGCTGCTGCGCGCCATGGGAGCGGACGTGCGACGCGACGGGTCGGAGGTGCGGCTTGAGCCCCCTCAATCTCTCTTCTCCGTGGAGACGGAGGTGCCCGGCGACGTGAGCGCTGCCGCCTTCTGGCTGGTCGCGGCCGCCGTGCATCCGGAGGCGGAGGTCCTCCTGCCCGGGGTGGGGGTGAACCCCACCAGGACGGGGCTGCTGGACGTCCTGTCGATGATGGGCGCCGACCTGGATGTCGGTGAGCAGCGCGTGGTGGGGGAGGAACCCGTAGCGGATATCGTCGTCAGGAGCTCTCGCCTGGAGGGTGTAGAGGTGGGCGGCGAGCTAGTCCCGCGCCTAATCGACGAGGCGCCCGCGTTGGCGGTTGCGGCCGCGTTCGCCCGGGGACGGACGGTGGTGCGCGACGCGGCCGAGCTGCGGGTCAAGGAGTCGGACCGGATCGCCACGCTTGCGGCGCAGCTCGGTCGCCTTGGGGCGGCGGTCGAGGAACGGCCGGACGGTTTCGTCATCGAAGGCGGGCGAGGGCTGTGCGGCGCCCCCGTGAGCGGCGGCGGCGATCACCGGCTCACCATGGCTCTTGCGGTTGCCGGACTGCTGGCGGAGGGCGAGACGACGGTGGAGGATGAGGAGGCGGTGGCCGTGTCTTACCCTGCATTCTGGCGGGACCTTCAGCAGATCGGCGACTGTTGGGACGGCGAGTGCCAGGACGGATAGCGAGCGCAGGAGGCAGACCATGGCGACAGAGATGATCCACATTGGCTTCGGCAACTACGTAGCGGCCAATCATATGATCGGCGTCGCGTCATCGGGTTCGGCACCCATCAAGCGCTTGATCCACGAGGGGCGAAGCAAAGGCCTGACCATCGACATGACGAGCGGGCGGCGGACCAAGGCCGTGGTCTTCATGGAGGGCGGAGCCGTCGTGCTGGCGGCCATCAGCCCGGAGACGATCGAGGGTCGCGTCCGCGCGCGGCAGTTGCGTCGTGCCGAGGCGGAGGGTGAGTAACGTCGCGCCGCCATCGTCCGCCGCCGGAGGGGGAGAGGACGGCCCCCTGCTGGTCGTCATCTCCGGTCCTTCCGGTGTCGGCAAGGACGCCGTCCTCTCTCGGTTGCAGGAGCGCGGGTTTCCGGCGCACTACACCATCACCGGGACGACCCGGCCCCAACGGGCGGAGGAATCGGCCCGCGACTCGTTCCTGAGGTTCTTGAGCGAGGAGGAGTTCGACCGTCTGCTCGCGGAGGACGGGCTGCTGGAGCACGCCGAAGTGTACGGCTACCGCTACGGCGTGCCGAAGGCGCCGGTGCGGGAGGCGCTCGCGCGCGGACAGGACGTGCTGATGCGGGTAGACACGCAGGGCGCAGCCAGCATCAAGAAGCTGGTGCCGGCCGCGGTGCTCATCTTCTTGGCGCCGCCGTCGCTCGATGAATTGCAGGTCCGCATACGTTCCCGTGGCCTGGATGACGACGCCACCATTCGGCGTCGGCTCGACAAGGCCGAGCATGAGATGGCGCAGTCGCCCCACTTCGACCACGTTGTCGTGAACGAACGGGACCGGCTGGACGACGCCGTCGATCGGTTGATCGCCATCATATCCGCCGAGCGGTGTCGCGCCGGGCGTGAGCCGGCGAAGCTCTAGCGCGATGGGGAGCGAAGACGACGTGAGTAGACGAATGATACCCAGCCGGATATCAGCAGGCGATGGCGGGGCGGGTGTGTCCAAGGTCACGGTGAGGGTACCCGCCACGAGCGCCAACCTCGGTCCGGGATACGACTGCCTGGGGATGGCGCTTTCCCTGGCCGCCGACATCACTCTGGCTCTCGACGCGCCGCCACGGTCGCCGTCGCGCTCGCTCGCCTCGATGGTCGTAGCGGCCGCGCGCGCCGCCTACCGGGCGGCCGGCCGCTCGGCGCCGCCGGAGCTGCGGGTGACGTGGCGCGGGGACATTCCGATCGCCCGGGGACTGGGCGCCAGCGCCACCGCCCGCGCGGCCGGTCTGGTGGCCGCCAATGCGCTTATGGGTAGCCCCCTTTCGACTGACGAACTGCTCGCGCTGGGGGCAGAGCTGGAGGGCCATCCGGACAACATGGCGCCCGCTCTTCTCGGTGGGCTGCAGGTGACGTTGCAGGACGGCGACGGCTGGCTGCACATGCAGGTGCCGCTGCCGGACGGCCTCAAGGTGGTCCTCTTTGTGCCGGACTTCGAGATGCCGACGCAGGAGAGCCGCCGGCGGCTGCCCAGGCGCCTGTCCCGCAGCGACGCGGTCTTCAACGTCGGGCGGGCGGCGCTCCTGGTGGGAGCCCTGGCCCAGGGGCGCTGGGAGCTGCTGGATGCCGCCACCCAGGACCGTCTCCATCAGCCGGCCCGCGCCGGGCTGTTTCCCGCCCTTCCTGACATATTCGAAGCCGCGAAGGAGGCCGGCGCGCATGCTGCCTACCTGTCCGGCGGCGGCTCCACCGTCGCCGCGTTCGCGACGGGCGGCGCGCAGCGCATCGCCCGTCGGATGCGTCAGGCGGCCAATGAACGCGGCTACACGGGCCGGAGCATGGTCACGGAGCCGAGCGAGCAGGGGGCGAAGATCCTGGAACCGTAGTTGACGGGATGGCGAGACGCGAACCGGATGGCGGCCTCCCGCGCTGCGCCCGATTCACCGCTGTCCACCGTGGACTCTGGAACCACGTAGAGCCACGGGGACCGCGTTTCAGCCGGCGCCCGGCGTTCCCGGACGGGCCACCTGAGCCGCAGGCGGGAGTCGCTCCGCACCTGTTTGAAACGCTCCATGCGAAGCTTCTCCGACGTAGGTCGATGCGCTAGAGTTATGGCACGAAGGAGGTAGCGCTGGGATGGCTCTTGTCGTTCAAAAGTACGGCGGCACGTCCGTGGGTGACGCGGACCGCATCAGAAACGTAGCGCGGCGACTCGCTGCTCGACATAAGGATGGCGACCAGGTGGTGGTCGTCGTCTCCGCCATGGGCAAGACTACGGACGAGCTCATCGACCTGGCTCACCAGATCACCGACCGGCCGGAAGCGCGGGAGATGGACGTCCTGCTCTCGACCGGGGAGATCGTCTCGACGACCCTGGTTGCGATGGGTCTCCACGTTCTGGGTGTGGACGCCATCAGCCTGACCGGCGCCCAGGCGGGCCTGCGCACCGATGCCGTCCACGGCAAGGCGCGCATCCTGTCCTTGGAGCCGGAGCGCGTCAAGCGAGAGCTCGAACAGGGCAAGGTCGTCATCGTCGCCGGCTTTCAGGGGATCACGGAGGAGGCGGAGGTGACGACGCTGGGCCGGGGCACGTCCGACCTGACGCCGGTGGCGCTGGCCGCCGCGCTGGGCGCGGACCGCTGTGAGATCTTCACCGACGTCGAGGGGATCTACACGGCTGACCCTCGCATCGAGCCGTCGGCCCGCAAGCTACGCGATATCAGCTACGAAGAGATGCTGGAGATGGCCGCGCTGGGAGCCAGGGTCCTGAACCCGCGGGCGGCCGAGCTGGGCTCGGTCTATGGTGTCCCCATCGTCGTGGCCTCCAGCTTCAAGGAGGCGCCCGGCACTCTCATCCACGGAGGCGTGAACATGGAGCAGTTCAATCGAGTACGCGGAATAGCCCACGACAAAGATGTGGCAAAGGTGACGCTTCGCGGCGTGCCCGACAAGCCCGGCATCGCCGCCGGCATCTTCGGGCCGCTTGCCGACAACCACGTCTCAGTCGATACCATCGTGCAGAATGCCGGCGTAGAGCAGCTCACCGACCTGACTTTCACTGTCCCCGTCGGGGACCTCCAGACGGCGGTGTCCGTCGTCGAGGGCGTAGCCAAAGAGATCGGTGCCGGGGAGGTGGTAACCGACGATGATCTGGGCAAGGTGAGCATCGTCGGCACAGGCATCCGTTCGGCGCCGGGCTACGCGTCCCGGATGTTCAAGACGCTGAGCGATGCCGGCATCAACATTGAGATGATCTCCACCTCGGAGATCCGCATCACCTGCATCGTCTGCCAATCGGACGTGGAGAAGGCGGTACAGGCGCTCCACAAGGCCTTCGAGCTGGAGAAGGCGGAAGTCTCGGAGCTCTGACCGCCGGTCAGGGCCTGCATACGGCTGGTTCAGTTAGGAGGTCGCGAACGTGGCTCCTAGGCAATACGTCGGCGTCGGACTCCTCGGCTGCGGCAACATCGGCGGAGAGGTCTTCAGCTACCTTAGACAGGCGCGCGGTTACGCTCGTGTGACGCGGATCGCCGAAAGGCGAGCGAACGTGCGGGCTCCGCAGGCGGCAAAGAAGCTCTTTACCGAGCGCCCTGAGGACGTGATCGCCGACCCCTCGACGGACATCATCGTGGAGGTCACCGGCGACGTGAAACGCGCTCCAGCGTACATGCTGGACGCCATCGACCGAGGCAAGCATGTGGTCACGGCCAACAAGGATGCGCTGGCGATGCACTGGCGGGAGATCATGGAGCGCGCGGCGCGGCGGGGCGTGTCGGTCTGCTTCGAGGCCACTGTAGGCGGGGGCATACCCATCGTCCAGGCCATGCGGCGCCACAACTCCAGCGATCAGATCGAGAGCTTCGCCGGGATCCTGAACGGCACCTGTAACTTCATCCTGACCAGGATGAAGGAGTACATCGTCCGTCACATGGAGGACGAGAAGGTCCAGAAGAGGGCGCTGCCGCTGGAGGAGGCGCTCGCGCTGGCCCAGAGGCGGGGCTATGCCGAGCCGGACCCGACGAACGACGTGAACGGCTTCGACACCAAGTACAAGGTGGCGATCCTCGCCAACCTCGCCTTCGAGGCGAGCGTCAACCCCGCCGACATCTACTGCGAGGGCATTTGGGGAGAGAACCAGCGGATCATGCCGTCCGACTTCTACTTCCTTCACCACCGGCGGTACTTGGACGGCAAGTTCGAACTCAAGCTGGTGGGCGTGGCCGAACGCCGCGACGGAAGGCCGACGTTGCGAGTGCACCCCGCGCTCATCGAAGGAGCCGGTGAGCTCAGCGATCTGGCCGCCGTAAGCGAGAACTTCAACGGTATCGTCGTTAGGGGCCGCCGGCTGGGGACGCAGTTCCTCAAGGGCCTCGGCGCCGGTCCCAAGCCGACAACGATCTCGATCGCCAGCGATATCCGCGAGCTCGCGACGGCCGTGCTCCGCGCCGAGGAGGGCCGGACGCCTGGGCCTGCGCAGACGGTGTCTGTCGGACCGCCGGTGCCCAGGATACGCGGTAGCTCCGCCCTCGGGGACGTCGGAAAGGTCCGCACCAGGGGGTTCATTAGGTCGTTCTCGCCCGATGTCAAGGGCGTCTACGCGAAGAAGCTGGAGATTCTGGCAAGGCACAAGGTCAACGTGCAGTCTATCGTCAATGTCCGCGAGTTCGTGTACGGGCGGGACCGCTTCATGCCGGACTACATCGAGATCGACTCCGCGCCGGATGGTTCGGTGCGGGAGGCGCTCGCCGCGTTCCGCCGGTTGCGGGACGTCCGCGACGCCATGTACTTCAGAATCCTCGACCTGTAGCTGCCGGGTCACCTGGTGGATCTGGAAACGCTGCTGGACAGCTTCGTGCATGCCTGCTTGGATGTCTTCAGCGAAGAGCGCGTGGAAGGCATCGTTCTGCACGGTTCGGCGCTGAAGGGCGGCGCCATCCCCGGCTACTCTGACATCGACTTCATGGTCTTCCTCACGCCGGACTGCTTCGATGAGCGTGGCGAGCTACCGGACGAGTCAGCGTTCGCCATGCAGGAGCGCATCGGTCCGTTGCCGTGGCGGGAGGCGGGTTTCCTGTATCCGCAGGCCTACTTCTACGATGCGCGTCGCCTGCCTGCCTGGTGGAGCGGCCCCGTCCCCGGTGCCCACCGCGTCCTCTGGGGCCGCCTGCCGCTGGAAGCGGCCCCGACACCTGAAGGCCTTCGCGCCGTTACCTTGTGGTTCCTCAAGAACGAGTTGCCCCGCGCCGTCGCAGCCGATGTCCGCAACTTCGTTGACGCCGACGA
Source organism: uncultured Dehalococcoidia bacterium (assembly GCA_964406605.1). GTDB lineage: Bacteria > Chloroflexota > Dehalococcoidia > DSTF01 > RBG-16-68-14 > CAYOSF01. The sequence goes on from CAYOSF010000003.1 coordinate 92,708, forward strand.
CGCTTCCCTGCCCCGCCGGGTCCGCCTGCTGGGCACAAGGGTGACGCCTGCCATCTTCGCGCTGGCCGGACACGACGCCGACGACGTGCTGGAGCTGTGGGCTCGGCCCAAGCTCGACGCGCTGGCGCGACTGGAGGCGCGTTACCCCGACGCCGAGGGCCCCGCGCTCGCCCGGCGCTTCTTCGAGGTCGTGGGGCGGCTCTACGGGGGTGAGTTCGACGCCGACCTCGGACGGCAGGCCTTTCGGACGGGGGTCGCATTCCTGCGCTGGGTGGAACGGAAAGCCGCGGCGCTCCCGGAGCCACCGGCAAGCGCCCCCACGCCCTATGTGATGTAGGGCAGGTTGATGCCGTAGGCACCCAGGAACGCCAGGAGCAGGCCCCGCGCGTTCTTGCCCAGCAGCACGGCTACCATGAAGCGCGGAAAGCTCATGCGCACGGCGCCGGCGGTGATGCCGGCTAACTCGAAGGCCGGATTCGGCACAGCCGAGAGCACTAGGAGCGTGGCGAAGCCGTAGTGATGCATGAGCCAGTCGATCCAACGCATCAATCGATGAACGAGGGGGCGTGCCAGGCGGGGCACTTCCAGTTGTCCCTCCCGCGCGACCTCTGATCCGACCGACCCCGCCGCATAGGCCGTCACCTCGCCCAGCGCCATCCCGGTGCCGCCGGCGAGTCCCACGAGGATCACCCTGATGATGCTGCCCTGGTGGATGTCACCCTGTTGCAGGATCAGCGCCTGGCCGGCGGCCGTGAGGCCGGGCACGGGGATGAACACCGTGGCCGTGCTGGCCAGGTTCGCGACAAAGACACCGGTGTACCCGAAGGTGGCGAACCGGTCCTGGCTCATGTCCACCCAGATGGGGAGGAGCAGGAGCGCCAGCGACGGAACGAGTACCAGCGCGGCCACCACCAGAGCCAGCGTGATCCGCCCGCCCCGGCTCTTTGGCAGGTGATCCTGCACCCATTGGTAGATCACCGCCGCGCGGTGTGGCGCTGCGGACGCTTCCTCGCTGCCCGGGGACTCGACATCGGTCGCCATGGGGACAGAGTACCGTGAGGGTGGGGATGTGGCCAGAAGCGCGATTCCGTCCTCTGCTACAATACTCGTCGCATGTTTGGTTCGCGCTCACGGGTGAAGGAGTACGTATGGCGCCCAAGATTCGCTTTGGCGTGAACACCGCTCAGGCCGAGGTTGAGTGGTCGCACTTGGAGGACTTCTGGCGCTTCCTCGACCGCGAGACCGCCTTCCACAGTGTCTGGACGATGGACCACTTCGTGCCGCCCTTGCCCGATCAGGACTCGAACGGTCCCTGCCTGGAGGGCTGGACGGCGCTCGCGGCCGCGGCCCAAGCCACAGAGCGGCTGCGGGTCGGCTGTCTCGTCACTGGCGTTACCTATCGCCACCCCTCCGTACTGGCCAAGATGGCCGCTACCGTCGACCACATCTCGAACGGCCGGCTCGACTTCGGAATCGGCGCCGCGTGGCACGGGCCGGAGCATCACCTCTACGGTATCCCCTTTCCCTCAATCAGGGAGCGTGAGGATCGGCTGGAGGAGGCGGTCCGCCTTATCCGGCTTCTCTTTCGGGCGCAGGGGCCGGTGGATTTCGAGGGGAAGTACTACCGGTTGCGGGAAGCTCCGTTTTCTCCGCGCTGCGTGCAGCAGCCGCATGCGCCGATCTTCGTTGGGGGCGGAGGGGAGAGACGTACCCTGCGCACCGCTGCCCGGTACGCCGATGGCATGAACGTCATGGGCTCTGTGGACACCGTGAGGCGGAAGGTCGAAGTGTTGCGACGCCACTGCAAGGACGCCGGCCGCGATCCGAATGAAATTGCCACCTCCGTGGTCGTGGAGACACGCCTGATCGACGACGAGCGGCAGGCTCAGCATGAGCGCGAGCGGCTGGCCCCCAGGTGGTCCGTGCCGCCGGAGCACGCGGCGGACTCCGTCGCCGTGGGCAGCGCCGGCCACATCCGGAGCGTCATCCAGCGCTTCGCCGAGGCGGGAATGACTCACGTCATTTCTCAGGCTCATGCGCCATACGACTTCGATATGTACCGCCGTCTCTCTGATGAGGTGGTCGCCGCGTTCGCCTGACGGGGTCTTGGCCGTCGCTCCCCGCGCGCCTGCCGCGTCTCGGTCGCTTGCCAATCGAGTATCCTGTTATCAGTCACGTGAGCGCTCGTTTTCGGGTCTGAAAGGCGTGTATGGATCTCAGGCAGCGGTTGGCCCGGCGATGGGGGATCGTCCTGAGGGACTCCGGCATTGACCGGGCCCGTCAGGAACTCCTCCCTCCGCGCTATCCCGGGCTCCGCCTCACTCCCAAGAGACTGCTGAACTACTGGCTCGTGCGGTACCAGCGGGCCCGCGGGCATACCAGACTGGCGGGCTACCCTCTGTCGCTTACATTTGAAGCGACCAACGTCTGCAATCTGCGCTGCCCGTACTGCTTCACGGGGGCTGGAGAGGTGGCCCGCGAGCGGTCGATGATGCCCATGGAGCTCTATCGCAGGCTTCTGGACGAGCTGGGCGACCACGCCCTGCAGATGGATTTCTACAACTGGGGCGAGCCGCTCCTCAACAAGAACATCTACGAGATGATCCGGCTGGCGAGCGACAAGGGTGTGTCCACCATCGTCAGCACGAACTTCAGCCTACCGTTCGACCGGGAGCGTGCCGAGGCGCTCGTCGCCTCGGGGCTGCATGCTATCGGGGCCGGCATAGATGGTGCCCGCCAGGAAAGCCTGGAACGCTATCGGGTAGGCGCGGACTTCGAGAAGATCATCCAGAACATGCGACTCCTGGTTGACGCGAAGCGTGCCCTCGGCTCCGACACGCCTCTGATCTGTTGGGCCTTTCACGTCTTCGAGCACAACCGTCATGAGGTTGAGGAGGCCAGATCGATGGCCCGGGACTTGGGCGTCGAGTTCGAGGCGACCAAAGGCTGGGTGGCGGGAAAGGAGTGGGATTCCGGGAGTGAGTTCCGGTTTCCGCCGGGCACGGCGCCCGGCCCCCAGCGCTGCAAGTATCTGTGGTCCTACGCCATCGTCAACAACGACGGGCGGGTCGCGCCGTGCGCCGCGTCATTCTATCAAGAAGACGACTTCGGCTCGCTGGAGGATGCCAGCTTCAGGGCTGTCTGGAACAACCGGAGGTTCCGGGAGGCACGGAGGCTGTTCCGCTTGAGATCGGGCGCCGGTCCAGGCGCCCGTCTCATCTGCTACGGCTGTCCCTACACGCTTGCCTGGGAGAACTACCAAAGGCATCTGGCTCAGGGTCTCCCTGAGTCGGCGTTCGACCCAGGCTACACCACCAATGATTGGTTCAACTACTTCTTCGACAGGAGACCGCACAACGACGGACTTGGCGGCCGTTCTGACCTGCCCGCCCCCGGGTCAGCGGAGTCACGGCGGCGTCCCGGCCGCGCCTAACCCCGCCGGCCGCGACGCTAACCAGGTGCCCTAGCCGAAGAGCCGCCGCCAGGCGCGGTAGAGAGGGTTGCGTCTGATCGACCGCACCAGCGCGGCCGCCTCCGTGCTCTGCTCCAATGCCTCTCGCTGCACGCGCTCGAGTTCGTTGAGGTGTTTCTCCGTGGCTTTCAGGTCCGCGCGCAGACCGTCGAAGCCCGACTGGATGACTGAAGCGAGGTAGCGGACCTGCTCCCAGTGCTGCTCCTCGGCCCGCAGCGCGCGGGCCATCGCTTCGTCCGGGGTCGGCTGCCTCCGTTCGCGCTCCTCCCAGGCGGCGCGGCCTGCGTGCGGCCTGTCCGACTCCGGCCTGGGCTCGGGTGGAGCCTCACCGGACGAACGGCAGTACACCTGGAAGCAGAGTGTGCCCGCGGTGGGCTCGCCGTCGACCGAGAGCTGCCAGTCCTGGCACGCTGTCTCGTTGCCGGCCAGCGCGGTGAGGGCCTGGCCGGGTTCGCCGTCGGGCGATTCCAGCGTCAACAGATAGCGCCGCCCGGCGGAGTTCTCTTGCAGCGGCACCGGGATGAAGGTCCACGCATCGTCCAGGACGTGAGGGGCGAGCAGCCGGTAGGACGCGATCTCTTGCTGCCGCTTGTCCTCCTCTCTGAGTCGGAACAGGACGTGGGAGAGGCTTGACGGTCCGGGGTTCGACATCCTCACGTCCACGCGGCTCATGTTGTCACTCGGACAAACGAAGCTCTGAGCGATCACGCGGCCGCGCTCCAGGCCGGGCAGTCGCCGCTCGTCGTTTCTCTGGGCTAGGGCAACAATGGAAGGCCACCAGCGCAGAAGAGGGCCGCCGTACATCATCTCCGGCCACCGTGTCTCGATGCCCTCTATGGCGACTCGAAACGCCTCGCTCGCTTCGTCGTGGAGTGACCCGGCCATCCCTGCTCCGATGATGGTGTGAGGAAACTCGGCGTCGCCCTGTGAGTACACGGCGCGGGACGGGAGGGCCTTCAGCAGGCGGTCGAATCCGGCCGGCGTGAAGCGCCAGTAGTCCGACGGGAAGCTGTGGATCGGGAACCTCATCACGGAGGACAGCACCACGACGCCTCCCTGCCGGACTGCGCGGCACGCTTCTCCCACAGCGATCGAAGGGTCCTGCACATGCTCGAGCGTGTCGAGCAGGAGAACGGTGCCGGCCGTTCCATCCCGAAACGGAAGACGGTGGGCGTCTGCCAGGCACTCGACCCCTGCGCCCGGGCGCATGTCACAGCCCAGGTAGGCGCGATCGGGAAAGAGCGGCCTCATGTCCGCATAGGATTCTTGCTCCTCAGTCTGCAGAGCGCCGAGCTCCACCACCGGCGCTGGCACGTCCAGACTCTCGGCTAGGAGGTGAACGAAGTGCTTGACGTTGTCGCGCATGCTTGCCCCTAGTCTACAGGACACCCCCCGGAAGTATCGGTGGACGCGAAGCTGCGGTGCACACGAATGTCCATGCCTGCTTGGCCCGTTCGGTCATTCAGGAGACCCTTCATCGCCGTCGGGATCGCGTACCTGCGGAGATTGATGACCTTCTGCCCGCAGTCGAGGAGTTGCGGAGCGGACCATTCCATCCCGAGAACGGCGACCCGCCGAACGGTTCCGGCCACTACTCGGCCTTACGGTGGCGGGCTCTCTGGAGCGACGTCTGGCATCGCCTGGCCCCCCTGCTCATTGCCGGCAGCGCGGCGGACCGTTGGCCCCGCTGGCCGGGCCGGCCTTCTGTTGAAGAAGTAGTTGAAGCCGTCGTTGGAAGAGAAGCGGCCCCTGAACGATGCTCTGTCTCGTCCTGCGGCCAGGTGTCCCAGGTAGTCCTCTCTTGTGAGAGCCGCCGGGCAGTCGTAGCAGACGAGGCTCCTGCCGTGCGCGCTCCCTTGCCGTGACCGGAACAACGCCCGTGCCGCCCGGAAGTTGTGGTTGTTCCAGACAGACCGGAAGGTGGTGTCTTCCAGCGAGCCGAAGTCGTCTTCCTGGAAGAACGTACCGCAACAGGGGGCGATGGCCCCGTCGATGTTGATCACCGCCTGCTGCCACAAGAAGGGGCAGCAGTCGACAGGCGGTGGCTGGAAGAGGCGGTACGGGCCGTCCGGGTCCCATTCCGGACCGGGCGTCCAACCTTTGGTCACATCGATATCCATGGCCAGCTCGCGGGCCATCGATTTCGCCAGCTCAACATCGTCCTTGTTGTGCTCGAAGACGTGAAACTCCCAGATGAGCCGGGGGGTGGCGGAACGCAGCTTCCTCTTCGCCTCTAGCATCAGTCGCACGTTGTTCAGCGCCAGCTCGAAGTCGCCCCGTGCGCGATACTGCTCGTACGTCTCCTGGTGGGCGCCGTCGAGAGAGACCCCGAGCTGGGAGAGCCCGGAGGCTACGAGTTCCTCCGCCCGCTCGGCGCTGAAAGGGAGGCTGAAGTTCGTGCTGGTCGTCGTGTTGATCCCTCGGTCGCTGGCCAGCCGGATCAAGTCCGGGAGGCTTCTGTTGAGCAGGGGTTCGCCCCAATTGTGTAGCTCCACCTCGAACAGATAGTCGCCCAGTTCGTCCATGATCCTCTTGAAGAGCGACAGCGGGAGATACCCTCGTTCGCGGCCGATGTCGCCGGCGCCGGTGAAGCAGTAGGGGCAGCGCAGGTTGCACAGGTTGGCGGCTTCGATTGTCAGAAAGATGGGGTAACCGGACAGCCTGCTGTGTGCCCGCCAACGCTGGAAGCGCACCAAGTAGAGGTTGAGCAGCCGTTTTGGCGTGACCTTGGTGCCGGCGAAGTTCGGGAGACGGAAGAACTCCCGTACGTCATAAGGCGTGAGATTGGGCGTTAGCCGTTGTAGAAGCGTGCGCGACATGAGATCCCGGCATGAACGAGGCTGTGGTCGGTTTATGGTAAGCTTGGACTCCAGGCCTGTCAAGGAACGAATGGGTTCGAAGCCCGGCTAAGGAATGATCGGCATCTGGCGACGGCTCTGCATCTGCGTTCCCGTGCGCGCGAGTGGCCAAACGAGCTCCTTCCTGAGTGCCGCGCCGAGGCTTGCGAGGGCTGGGTCCATCGTGCGGCCGCAGCTCGTTCTGCCGCCGTCAGCCGGATCGTCGTTCTTGCTGGCGCATTCGGAAGCGGCGTCCTCTTCCGGGCCCGCGGAGTTGAGAGGACAGATGTTGGGAGCGAGGACCTTGTGAGGGGACAGCGCTTGCTGGCGCGGTTGTATGGCGCTCTCGGACGGTTCTTGTCGGTGCCGGCGCTTCATCGGGCAGGGGTGGTCTTCCTCGTTGCCTTCGGGTTGCGTTACGCCTGGATATCGCTCCTCGACGTCCCGCTCGCGCACGACGGTTGGTTCTACTTTCACGGCGCTCGGACGCTGGCACAGGGAGACGGCTACCGGGATTTCTTCACCGGCGAGCAGACGGCCGCCATGCCGGCGGGTTATCCGCTGGTGCTTTCAGGCCTCTTCGTCGTGTTCGGCGCGAAACTCTTCGTCGCTAGATTGTTCAATGCCGTCGTCGGCGCGGCCGCCGCTGCTCTAACCTATGTACTGGGGAGGCGGGTCGGCGACGAGCGAACGGGATTGGTGGCGGGCGCGCTCATGGCCTTCTTCCCCAGCCAGATCTTCTTCACCTCCATGATCATGACGGAAACGTTCTTCGTGGCCCTGTCGGTCCTTCTTTTGACGCTCCTCGTGTGGTGGCTGGCCAAGAGGGACGTCATGCAGAACCGGGAGGTGCTGGCCCTGGGCGTCCTGCTAGGCTTCATGAGTCTGGTTCGGGCCGAGGTGCTGATGCTCGCAGTCATGCTGGTCGCGCTGTGGAAGATCTGCGGTTGGCGCTGGTCCCAGATCGGACGCGCGTTCCTGTTGTTGGCTGTAGGCATGGCAGTCATCCTTGCTCCTTGGACGGTGCGCAACTACGTGCAGCTTGACCAAGTGGTCATCGTTCGGGCCGCAGGCGAGACGGTGCCGTTCAGTACGCTTCGGATCGGTCTTAGTCCAGACTTCGATGATCCCAAGTACCGGGCATTTGCCCAGCCTCCAAGCGCCCAGTATCTGGTTGACTACTACACGGAGCATCCATGGGAGATAGCAAAGCACGGCCCACGCAAGATCAAGGTCCTGTTTGGCGGGGAGGGCGCCTTCTACTGGGTCGAGCAATTCGGGGGAACCGCCTTCACGTCCGAGACAGCGGCTCCCTGGGAGACGCTGGGCGATGTCTTCTACTACGCGGTAGGTTTCGTCGCGCTGCTGGGCGCGCCCATCTGGCTTCGTAGGCGGGACCGGCCGCTCCTCGTCCTTCTCTGGTTCGCGATCTCGTGGACTATCATCCATCTCATCTTCAGGCCGCAGCCGCGTTACCACTATCCCATCCTCCCGGTCGTCTGCGTCCTGGCGGCCATGGCTGTGGTGGAGGCCTGGAGGGTGCTCGGAGAGCATCGGTTGCCCCCTCGAGCGGTTGTATGGCGACGTTCGTGAACGCGGTGCCAAGGCTCGTCAGCGGAGAGTCCATCGCGAAGCCGCGGCTCGTCTTGCTGGCTCTGGCGGCCGGTGGCCTCGCCCTCCGGCTCAAGGAGGCGTGGGCCGACATTCCCACTCTGCTGCTGAAGGCCGTGCCGGATGACGCGTTCTACTATTTTCAGATCGCGCGCAACGTTGCCGACGGGCGCAATGTCACCTTTGACGGCGAGCATCTGACGAACGGGTTTCATCCGCTGTGGGCGGCTGTCCTGACTCCCATCTACCTGTTTGGGGGCGACGGCGACCTTGCGTTTCATCTTGGGCTGACGGTGGGGGCGTTCCTGGGTGCCGGGACGGTGTTGCTCATCTACGCCATCGTCAGGACGCTGACGGGCAACAGGTGGGCGGCGTTGTCGGGTGCTGCCTTCTATGCGATCCATCCCTACATCATCGCCGAGTCTGTGAATGGCATGGAGTCGTCGCTGGCGGTGTTCCTGCTGTCGCTGACCATCTGGCTCTATTTGCTGGTCGTCACTGCAGACCAGCGTCCAACCTACGTTCGCTATGTGTTGCTGGGAGTGGCAGCGGGCCTCATGGTGCTTGCGCGGACCGACCTGGTGTTTGTGCTACCGCCGATGCTGCTGCACATCGTCGTCCGGGAGCGAGGCCGGCAGGGGTTGACGGCTGCATTCGGGACCGGAGCGGCCGCTCTTCTCGTGGTCGCGCCCTGGGCTATCTGGAGCCTGGTGAGCTTCGGAACGGTCATACAGGTGAGCGGGGTGGCCGTCCCCGACATCGAGCGCCAAGCTTTTCTTGACGCGCATGGGAGTTCCTTTCTCACCCAGCTCAAGCAGTCGTGGGATGAGACCGACGATGCGTTCTTCCATCAGTTGCCGCATCTGTTCTTTGTCCCTCGCGACGGTCCGAGATTGCCGTCGCTGCTGACGGGCGCGGGCGTTGTGGGGTTCATGCTGCTTGCGCCTCTGGCCCCTCAACGGCGCCGGGCGGCGAGGCAACTTGGCCTCCTCATGGTGCCGGCGGCCGGGATCATCCTCATGCTTCTCTTCCACTCGGCTATCCGCTGGCATCTGCGCGAGTGGTACTACGCACCTATGGGCGTCGTCGGCGCGGTGCTCCTGGGCGTTGTGGTCAACTATGCAAGCAGTCTCCCCAAAGGCACGTGGGTGGGCTGGAGGGCGGAGGCCCGGAAGCGTAGCCGTGACGGGGCTGCCCGGCCGGCGCCGGGCCGCTGGAGGACGTGGACGGTTGCGGCCGTCTATGTGCTGGTGATCATCATGCTGGTGGGCGTCTACGGTCCGCAGCGGTCGGACCGATGGCTCTTCAAGCTGCCGCACCGGGTCAACATGCTGGAGGCAGCGCGCTGGCTGAAGGACAACACCGATCCCGATGCCCGGATCGGCGCCTTCAACGCCGGTATCTTCGGCTACTTCAGCGAGAGAACGGTGATCAACTTGGACGGTGTAGTCAACGAGGACGCCTACGAGGCCAGACGTGACGGTCGGACGATGGAGTACATCTGCGCTCAGGGGATCCGCTACCTTGTGGACTTGGAGTTGGACTATGCGGTTGCCGCGCGGTGCCCGGGCGACCCCTCTCTGGAGTTTGAGCTCGTGACTACCATAGGCCAACGGCTCTCCTACTTCGGGGGCGGTCAGGTGGATGTCCTGGAACTCGTGTCGGTGCCCCAGCCGCAGACGATGGAACGCCGAGGGCAAGACTGAAATGGGGGCGCGCGGTGCATCGACTCGTGCGAACGCGGCGGCATCAGGCGCAACAGTGACATGGAATCCGCGCCCCGCCAACGTCATCAGGAGTGCAGGCTAGTGGACCGCTCGCCTGAGGATGTCTTTCATGTGCGGCGGAATGAGGACTACCTTCGGGAGCTTCGCGCGGAGGCGGAGCACTGGGACAGCAACAGCGAGACGCTGCTGAGCCGGACTCCTCGGGCCGCTGTGGCCGCCTACCTCAACGAGCGGATGACCGGCCAGGCCGGTCGCCAATGGTTCGAAACGACGGTCGACTACGGTGACTTCCGGCGGGGATGCGTCCTGGGCGCCGGCCCGGGGCGGGTCGAAAGCCACCTCCTCAGTCAACACGAACGGCTGCATCTCACCGTCTACGACATCAGCGGGGAGTCGCTGGCCAGGTTGCGCGAACGTATGGACCAGGAATTCCCTGGCCGCCTCGAGACGCGGCAGGAGGACCTGAACTTCGTCGCACTGCCCGCGGAGGCGTACGATCTGGTCATAGCGAATTCCTGCCTCCACCATCTCGTGAACCTTGAACATATCGCGTTTCAGACAAACCGGTGTCTCACACCCGACGGCTTCTTCTTCATGCAGGACGTGGTGGCGGAATCGCGCTTCCAGTTCAGCGAGGAGAAGAAGCGCTTGTTCGAGACCTACGTAGACGCCACCCGAACCGATTGGGATCAGCCCATGCCGATACGGTGGCCGGATCTCGAGCACTGGATCTACAGTCCGTTCGAGAGCGTGCGTTCCGGCGAGATCCTGGAGATCCTTGGGCGCTATCTTCGGGAGGAGCGCGTCCGCACGGCCAACGCGCTTCTGGGGCTGACCCTGTTCGGGCGACCCCAGCTCACCCCAGCCCACCCGGCGAAAGCCGGCCTCCTCAGACCGAGGCGCCTCGTCCGCGCGGTTGCTTCCCTCCTGGCAGGGGTGCGACCGGCGAGACGGGAGGGCGCGCGTGAGGTGGCGGCAGCCGACCTGCTGTTTGAGCTGGACAGAATCGTCTGCGATACGGGTTATCTGAAGCCCGGCATAGCCTTCGCCATCTACAGGAAACGCGGCGGACATGAGTCCCAGGGGTAGGTCTGCGAAGCCGGGAACGTCCCGGAAGGCGTTGAGCGTTGTTCGGTCCAAGCCGGTTCTCGAGGCCACTGTTGCACGCGTGACTGCTCTTCCGGGTGTACCATGGACTCGTTGCTGGAGGGCATTGGTGGAGTGCTCAGACAGCCCGCGAGCTGTGGCCGGACCCGGTGCCGGCTCCGCCGTTGCGCCTTCACGCGCGAGATGGGAAGCAACGGGGCAAGGCCTGACGGTTCGCGGTCCCGGCGCGGCGACGGAAGGGCCACGTCGAGACTGACGGGAACGCTGCCATGCACCGCACCACGCCTCTTGCACGGACGTAGCGGGCTCAGCCAAGAGAGGAGGCCGATGGAACCATCATTTCCGGACATCTTCCATGTGGCCAGGGACGAAGGGTACTTGCGGCAGCTTCGAGAAGAGGCAGAGTTCTGGGACGACCGCAGCGAGACACCGCTGAGCAGACCTTCTCCTCCGGCCGTGCAGGCCTACCTGAACGAACGGATGACCGGCCGCGCGGACCGCCAGTGGTTCGAGACGATAGGCGACCATGGAGACTTCCGGCGGGGAGGAGTGTTCGGCGCCGGCCCCGGCCACGTCGAGAAACATCTGCTGCGCCAGCACCAGCAGCTACATCTCACGATTTACGACCTCAGCGGCGGGGCTCTGGAGAGGCTGCAGGCGCGTCTGGATCAGGAGTTTGCCGGACGGGTGGAGACGCTCCAGGCGGACCTGAACTTCGCAACCTTGCCTGCCGTGACCTACGATCTGCTCGTCGCCGATTCCACCATCCATCACATCGTGAACCTTGAACACTTGGCGTTTCAGGCCAACCGGTCTCTCAAGCCCGACGGCTTCTTCTTCATGCGTGACGTGGTCGGCGAATCGCGCTTTCAGTTTAGCGAGGACAAGAAGCGGATCTTTCAAGCGTTCACAGAGGCTACTGGACAAAGCCGGCGCTTGGGCACGGTCGTTCAGTGGCCGGATCTGGAGAACTGGACGTACAGCCCCTTCGAGTGCGTCCGCTCGGGAGAGATCTTGGAGCTCTTCGAGCGCTACCTTCGGGAAGTGAGCGTGCGAACGGCGTTAGCGCTGTTTCAACTGACCATGCGCACCCGACGCGTGGCTGTGCCGAGGCGGGGCCGGCGTTTGTGGAGTCCTGGAAGACTGCTCAGGACGGCCGTTCGCCTCCGCGACAGACTGCTGCCGCCGCGACTCGACGTCGCCCGCGGCGTTGCCAGCGGCAGGCTCATGTTCGAGCTGGACAGAATCGTCTGCGATACGGGATACCTGAAGCCCGGCTTAGCCTTCGCCACCTACAGGAAACGCGGACCCGGTCCCTGATGGCGGCAGGCTGCGGGATCGGTCACGGATGTGCGGGGGTCGGCCAGCCGCAGATCAGTCCGCAGAGGTAGAGCTGTGTGTCTTTGAGGCAGGGCCTCGGGTCGGTGAGGAGACCCCTCGGTCGGCTGGAGCTCGTCTCGTCATTAGCTACGTCCCTGCCTGGTGCGGGCCGCGTGTTCCGGTGCCAACCCCGGCGCTTTGACTGCACGGGCTACCGGGGCGGCAAGCGAATCCCACGGAGTCACTCGAACATCCACTCGTAGGGAGTGTCGCGGAACGCTTCGCGCAGCTCGTCGTAGTTCTCGAGGAGTTCGCGTAGAGGTTCGGGATTCTGCCGGCGCAGTGTGATCGTGAGCGGCTTCGGCTCGGCGCCGAGGAATCTCTGGGGTGCGTCGAACGTCGGCATACCATCGCCGCTCAGGTCCTCGTAGAACACGGTGAGACTGGGGTGTTGGCGGAACAGCTCCTCAAAGTGAGCGCTGGTAACCTCAGTCGTCGTAATGAACTTGCGCAGTTCTTCCTCCGATACGACCGCTTGGACGCGGGGGGCTACCTTGCCGGCTCTCGCTGGCCGGGCGAGTCTCCACAGCCAGGCAGCCGCCTTGCCCGGCCGGCGAAGGGCGAGCATGACATAGGCGGGGGTGAGCTTCCGCCTCACCTCCGTCGACCTGGCTGATGCCCAGCCGGCGCGCCGTCCCGGTTCCACCTGCCATACGCCCGTGATGTCGGCGATCTTGCGCGACAGCAGCATTCGGAGCAGGTTGCGCCGTTTCAGATGCAGGACGCGCAGATCCGTGTCTTCGGTCAGCGCCTCCCACAGGCCAGGGAAGGCCCAGAAGTGAACGTAGTGGAACTTGAAGCCGACGGCCTTGACACTGTCCGGATGCTGGCAGAAGATCCGCTCGCGAAGAAAGCGCACGGGGTCGCCCTTGCGCAGCGCGAGGTCGTCCGCGTTCCTGTCATCGTACCCTTCCACGGAGTAGTCGATCTCGTTCGTCTTGAGGTTGAACAGCTCACGGAAGCAGATGATATCGGGGCTGGAGTTCAGCGCTTGGGCGAGCATGGTTGAACCGGTCCTGGCTCCGCTCAAGATCACGAACCGTGTGAAGCCGCAGCCCTCACTCGCGAGCCGTGACGGCTCCTTCCTCGCGCGTTGACCGGTGGCCTCCGAGTGGTACCGCGCGAACGACGCCAGGAGGTTGAGCATGATGCTGCTGGACGGATTGGACAGCTCGAACTTGCCCTCGGTCACAGACGCGAGGTCGACGCCTAGACTGCTCATTCGCTGGAAGCTCTCAGACGCGACAACGAGGCTCCGCGCCCATCTATCGAGGCGAGAGACGACGACGACGTTGGGCTGCCGGTCTGAGAGGCTCTCCATGAGCTCACGGAATGCCGGCCTCATCGCCGTATCGTCGGTGTCCGCAAACTCGCCTTCGTCTCTAAAGAAACGGTCAATCCCGAGGCCGTGCCGCGCGCACCATTGCCGGATGGCTGCTTCCTGTGATTCCAGCGACAGACCCTCAACCTGTTCGTCGCTGCTCACGCAGACGTACCCGATGGCTGTCTCTCCCGCTCCGGAGTGATTCATGATGCTCCAGTGAGCGCGCTTGATGCCGGTTCCGGCCCTGTTGCTGCGTTGCACCGTCCCGGGGTGGACGCCGACCTCAACAGAAGAAGGCTCACCGCCGAAGGTGACCTCGCTTGCGCGTGCGCCTTCGCTCGATCGATATCGGCGGCCCCGGCGTCAGCCCAGCTCCCCGAACGCGAATCGTGGGTCATGGCAGGCCACTATCCCGCGTCTGTCCTATCTCTTCAAACATCCACTCGTGCGGGCTGCCATGAAGCGCCGCGCGCAGCTCGTCGTAGTTGCGCAGGAGCTCGCGCAGAGGCTCCGGGTTCTGCCGGCGGAGAGTCACCGTGAGCGGCTTCGGCTCAACGCCGAGGAACTCCTGAACTCGATTGAACGTCTCCGCATTGTCCTTGACCATGTCTTCGTATGAAATCATGAGCTTCGGATGCTCCTGGAACAGACTGTCGAAGTGAGCACTGGTAGCCTCGGACTCCGTAATGAACTTGTGGAGCTCTTCCTCTGAGATGATCGCCGGAACGCGGGGGGACGTCTCGTACACTTTCGGAGGATTGACAAGTCTGCGCACCCAGGCGGCTGCAACCTGCGGCTCACGGAAAGCTCTCAGCACGTGGGCCGGTGTGATCTTCTGCTTCACTTCGTTCGCCAGATTGGCTGCTCTGGCGAACGGACGCCCGGGTTCCTGCTGCCACACCCCGGTGCTCTCGGCGATCTTGAGCGAGACCAGCGTGCGCAGCAAGTTGCTCCGCTTGAGATGAAGCACGCGGAGTTGCGCATCCTTAGCCAGTGCTTGCCAGAGGCCTGGGAATCCCCAGAAGTGGAGATAGTGGAACTTGAACCCGACGGCTCTGACGCGGTCAGGGTGCTGACAGAAGATGCGCTCTCGCAGGAAGGCGATGTGGTCGCGGGTCCGCAGCGCCAGGTCCTCCGCGCTCCCGTTGTCGTAGCCGTCCACGGAGTAGTCGATGGCGTTCAGCGTGTAGTTGAATACCTCGCGAAAGCATATGATATCGGTGCTGGAGTTCAGCGCCTGGGCAAGCACGGTTGAGCCGGTCCTGGCTCCGCTCAGGATGATGAACCGCGTGTAATCGCGGCCCTTGCCCACCGGCTGGACTTGCTCCCTCTCTGCACCTGCTTCCTGGCTCATTGCTCCACAGAGCCTGCAGGGCTCTCGGGATCCCGGACTGGGTCATCGCTGCCCGTCCCCAGCGTGGCTCCCAAGGCCCGCTCGAAGTGGCGGCGCACGGCAGGTGAAGCTTGCACCCGACTGTCGACGTACTGCTTGATCACCGTCTGTGGGTCGCCATCTTGCACGACTCTCCCCCGCTCGAGAAGAATGACGCGGTCGGCGAAATCAACGAGGGTGCCCACACTGTGCGTGACCAAGACGATGGTCGTGGATCGCTCCTTCAACTGGACGAAATGGTCGAAGCATTTCTGCTGGAAGTCGGCGTCGCCAACCGCAATGACCTCGTCGATCAACAGGATCTCGGGCTGGACGTGGACCGCAACCGAGAAGCCGAGGCGGAGGTACATCCCCGAGGAGTAGGTTCGCATCTGCTGGTCGGCGAACTCCTGAAGGCCAGAAAACTCGATGATCTCCGGTACCAGGTTCTTCGCTTGGTTCTTGGGCAATCCCATGAACAGCGCGTTGAGGTACGCGTTCTCTCGCCCGGTGTCCTGCGGATGAAATCCCGCTCCTAGTTCCAGCAGGGCCGCGTAGCGCCCGTTGACAGTGACTTCGCCCACGGTTGGGGGCGATATCCCGGCCATCATCCGCAGAAGCGTGCTCTTTCCTGAACCGTTGGGCCCAATCAGGCCGACGATCTCGCCCCGCTTCACGTCGAGGGTGAGGTCACGGATGGCCCAGAAGGGTTCGCGTGGCCGGAGCTGACGGAGGAGCGCTCGGGGCCGCGCGATGACGTCGCGGAGCCGCCAGGGTCTCTTTGGGTTCAAGTAGTACCGTTTGGAGACCCCCTCCAGCCTTATTGCGAACTCGTCGCTAGAGCGCATCGGCGAAGTACCTTTCCAGGCGGCGGAAAGCAGCTAGGCCAAGTGCCAGCGCCGCTCCGGTGAGGAGGAGGGTCGGCCAGAGATCGACGCCGGGGAGGTCACCGTAGAGGGCAAGATTGCGCCAACTGTCGATCAGGGGCGCAACCGGGTTCATCCTGAGGATCGGCATGAATCGCGGGGGAACACGGTCGAGCGGGTAAATGACGGCCGACATGTAGAACATGAGGAGAAGCACGACATCCACCATCGGTCCCAGATCGCGGAAGAAGACGTTCAACGAAGCGAGTAGCGTGCCCAGCCCGATCAAGAGGACCAACTGCAGTGCTAGCAGCAGCGGTATCCCGATGAGCCAGGTCGCACTGGGCTCGATGCCGGCAAGAAAGGCGAAGAGGGCGAGCACCGGCAGCGTGAGGAGAAACTGGACGGTGTTGAAGAACACGGCGGACAGCGGCAGGATCAGCTTCGGGAACCGGACTTTCTTCAGCAGTCCCCCATTGCCGACGAAGCTTCCTGTCGCCTGCATCACGCTGCTCGAGAACCAGTACCACGGGAAGAGTGCCGAGATGAGGAACATCGAGTAGGGGACGCCGGGGATCTCGAAGCGCAACACCCGGCCCAGGGCGAAGTACAGGACCAATCCCATCGCCAGCGGCCGGGCGATCCACCACATGAAGCTAAGGAACGTTCCTTGATACTTGACGCGCAGATCGCGCGTAGTCACGGCGATCAAGAGGTCCCACGCAGTAGAGGCGGACTTCGCCGCTGAGGCTATATCGATGCGTCCGGTTGCCGTGGCTTCCACTAGTCTTCGCTCTGTCCTGCAGGTGCGGCCGGTCGCTACATGGGAGCTGGCCGCTCTATCCTTCGCTAGGCAAGAAACTCCAGCATCTCCTGGCCGCGGGGGTGTCCCCATTGGCCGACGCACTGGGTTTCCCAGCCGGCCTCACGGCCAAGGGCGAGTATCTCCTCCGCATCGTACCGGAATGCCCGGCGGTCGTCCGAGTGGCAGGGGTTCACGTAATCCCTGTGAGAGAGGCCCTTCGGCGCGAACGTGGCGAAGAACCGCCCTCCCGTTTGCATGTGCGGCCGCAGGTTCCGCAGGCAGAGGAGGATGTCGCCCTTGGTCAGATGACTGAAGAGGGATTGCGCCAGTCCGTAGTTCGGCCGCTTCCGAAACTCGTGGAACGCGAATCGGTCTG
Source organism: uncultured Dehalococcoidia bacterium (assembly GCA_964406605.1). GTDB lineage: Bacteria > Chloroflexota > Dehalococcoidia > DSTF01 > RBG-16-68-14 > CAYOSF01. Next base: position 109,585 of record CAYOSF010000003.1, read on the forward strand.
AAATCACGAATTCAGGCTGCTTCTCCTTGCGGAGGCGCCGCGAGATCTCATGCTGCAGTCCTGCCTTGATGAGCCACGCATGCTGATCGATTCCGAGGTAGTGTCCTGGCTCGAGGTAGGCGATGAACAGCGTGCCGCCCCGCAGGCTCCCGCATGCGACATCGACGAAGATGTCCTGCGGAGTGAGTCCCTGCCGCACCATGAACGCGAACTGAGCCGTCCCGATCTCCTCCCACATGCCGCCCACGTACCCGCGGTGAGGCCTCGCGTCGCGCTCTCCGCGCCAGCGTGCCCGGTACTCCTCGAGCAGCCTGGCACCGCCGGGCACGGCCTCAACGGCCCGTCGAACGGCGCCCCTCAGGCTTCCTCGGCTTGTCATCTGCCAGACGCGTTCCTTGTGGAAGGCAGGGTTCCCCACTTTCTGTCAAGCGAGCCCACATATGTTAACACACGTTGTGAATCCGCCGTTTCACTCCCACTGGCATTGCAGGCCGCCCCTTTGTTTCCGGGGTAGGCGGCCGACCGCCGACGGCCGTTCGCGGCTTATGTTATGATCGGGCCGACTGGGGTGTTACTAGAGTAAGCGACCCATGGTTCGATTAAGAAGCGAGCCGAATTCGAGCCCGTCGGAGAGCGTCATCTTGTCGAAGCCGTCCGCAGCGGTTACCTGCCCTTCGGTCGCCATCGTCACGGTGAACACCAACGGCGCGGCGTTCATTGAGGAATTCGCGCAGTCGCTCGCCTCCGTCGGGTACCCCAACTACCATCTGGTTGTCGTCGACAACGCCTCCACCGACGATTCGCTGCAGATCTTGGAGCGACTGCATCCCCAGGCGGTGATCCTTCGGAACGAAGCCAACCTGGGCTTCACCGGCGCCTGCAACCGTGGGCTCCAGTACTGCCTGGATCATTCCTTCGACTACGTGCTCTTTCTCAACGGCGATGTCCTGATGGAGCCGGACTTCTTGGACCGCCTGGTGGCTGCCGCGGACGAGCGGACCATGACCGCGCCGAAATCCTATCTCTACCACCACCCGGGGCGGCTGGATGATTCTGTCGGCGAGTTCGACTGGACGCGGGGCGTCTGGAGGCGGCCGATCCTGGGAAGGGAACCGACACCCGACTTCGATCAGCCGCGCCTTGTCGATAGCGCCAACCTCTCATGCCTCCTCGTACCGAGCGGCCTCCTTCGAGATGTCGGACTGCTGGACGACAGCTTCTTCATCTACTATGACGACACCGATTTCGTCAGGCGCGCGCGGGACCGGAACTACCGGCTCTGGTTCGTGCCCTCCGCCGTCATCCATCACCGCAAGGGTGCGACCATCGGTGGACCGGAAACCGCCTTTGGGCTCTATTATCTCACTCGCAACCGGCCGTATCTCATCCGGAAGCACGTTCGTTCTCCCGTGCGCTTGGCCTTGTTCTGGGGATATTTCGCAACCAGCCGTTTCGCCCGAGCCGCGATCAAGCTGAGCCGCGGTCGAGGTGACTTGGCCCGCGCGATCCTTCTGGGAATCGTGGACTATTGGCGCGGCAACATGGGCAAGACGGTCGAGCGTGATGACGGCTCGGGCAGAACCGAGCGAAACGGCCCTGGCCTCAAACTGCCGGAAGGGCCCGTGCCGGGTTCGTGAATCACCATGCTGCACTACCTGGTAGAAGGTGACGAGAGTGAATTTGGAGCGTGTAGCCGATACGCGCCGAGCGTGTCGAGCCAGCGCCCGAATACCCCGAATGTGGGAGATTGACAACTCTTCACTTTTGTGATACATAACTATGGACTGAGACTGGTGGCCCAGCAACCGCCCGAGCCCCGCCGTTCCCCGCCGACAGAGGGCCTGTTAGGGTTTCCCGTCGTTCGGTCAGGAGACGCGTGCAGCGGACATGTGCCGCAGCGTGTCAGAGAGAGGGAGGCGTGGCAATCGTGCGTTCGCCCAAACGTCGCCCGACGCAAGGCAGCGTTGCGCTGCCGGCGTCGCACGGTGGCTCGCCGGAGGGCGGTAGCACGATGAGAAGGGTCCTCGTCACCGGCGGCGGCGGGTATATTGGGTGCGTCCTGGTCGGCAAGCTTCTCTCACAGGGCTACGCTGTCCGAGTGCTGGATCGGTTGTTCTGGGGGCGAGAACCGCTCGCCGCCTTCATCGACCAGATCGAGCTCATCTCCGGCGACATTCGAGATATCCGCGACGAGTGGCTCGATGACGTTGACGGCGTGGTGCACCTGGCCGGTCTCTCCAACGACCCCACCGCGGAGTACGACCCGGAGGCGAACTGGCAGATGAACGCCCTGGGCACCGAGCGCCTTGGCGCCGCCTGCAAGCGGCTCGGCATTGAGCGCCTGACGTTCGGGTCGAGTTGCTCCATCTACGACGGGCTACCGGCCAACAAGGTGTTGAGGGAGACTCAGAAGGTCAACCCGAAGGGTGCCTACTCGGAAGGGAAGTACTACGCTGAGAGGCGCCTCCTCGAGATGGCGGGCGACGGGTTCTGTCCGGTGATCCTTCGTCAGGGCACGGTCTTCGGCTTCAGCCCCCGAATGCGGTACGACCTCGTCGTGAACACGTTCGTCAAGGACGCCATGGACGTCGGCCAGCTCCAACTCCACGGTGAAGGCCGGATGTGGCGACCCCTGGTTGACGTTGGAGATGTCGCCGACGCGCATATCGCGTGTCTTCAGGCACCCACCTCGGCCGTTCAGGGGGAGGTATTCAACGTCGTCCTCGGTAACTATGAGATTCGGGACCTTGCGCGGATGGTTCGCGGCGTCATGAAGAGACAGGACTACGACGTGCGGCTGGTCGATGTTCCCGCGCCGCCTCGAGTACGTGACTATCGTTGCTCCAACGCCAAGATGACGCGGGTTCTCGGCTTCACGCCTCGGGTTACGATTCCTGGAGCCATCGCCAACATGGTAAGCTGGATCTTGAGCGACGGCTACATGGACTTCCACAACCCGCGATTCTACAACACCCAGTGGATGGAGCTCCTGACGGAGCGCACTGGGCGGTACGCATCCGCGGGGAGCGTGTCAGAAGCCAGCGCGTAGCCCATGCGCGCGCTCCTCATTGGCAGCAAAGGCCAGTTGGGGAGCGACCTCTGCCGTATCTGGAGCGATGGCCTCATCGCTCTCCCCCACGAAGACCTCGATGTCTGCGACCGTGAGCGGGTTCATGCTGTCCTCCGGCGCGAGTCCCCGGATCTTGTCATCAATACGGCCGCCTACCACCGCGTCGACGAATGCGAGAGCAACGCTGCCCTCGCTTTTGAGGTGAATGCGTTGGGCGCCAAGAACGTGGCCGACGCCGCGCGCGAGGCCGGCGCCGCGGTCATGTTCGTCAGCACGGACTACGTGTTCGATGGCGAGAAGGGCAGTCCGTACGTCGAGGAGGACACCGCGCGGCCGCTGAGCGTGTATGGCACGTCGAAGCTCGCCGGAGAGCACCTCGTGCGCCAGAGCAACGAGAAGCACTACGTCGTGCGTAGCTCGAGTCTGTTCGGAGTGGCCGGGGCGAGCGGCAAGGGGGGCAACTTCGTCGAGACCATGATCCGAAAGGCCCGCGAAGGCGAACCGCTGCGGGTCGTGGACGACCAGGTCTCCGTGCCCACCCTGACGTGGGACCTGGCCCAGGGGCTGCGCGAGCTTGCGAAGACCGAAAGGTACGGCCTCTACCACGTCACGAACAGCGGTCAAACGTCCTGGTACCGCTTCGCGGCAAAGATCTTCGAACTCACCGGGCTGACGCCCAGTCTCACGGCCATCACCAGTGAGGAGCTGGGCGCGCCCGCGCGGCGCCCTCACTTCTCTGTCCTGGAGAACCGAGCCGCGAAAGCTGCCGGCTTGGAGCCGCTCCGTTCTTGGGAAGAGGCGCTGGAGGCGTATCTCAGGGAGAAGGGACACCTCCAGTCCTAGACCGTGCCGTGGACGCCGCCCAGGTGCGGCGACGCGAGCGCCTTGGTAGCCTGATTCTCATTCGTTCCGGGTGTCAGTGCGTCGAAGGGGCGGCCAGGCATTCCACCCACAGCCTCCGCCCACAATCGTCCCGCCCGGCCCTTGTCCCCTACGCGGAGTAGCGGAGCTGTAGACCTGGCGGCAGCACTGAGGGGACAGCGCTAGAGCGGCTGAGGCCGACTGGCGTCGTCGGCGGAGGCGGCTCCCGGCCCTCGATTGAAGAAGAAGTTGAAGCAGTCGTTAGGGGAGAATTCCTCCTGGAACGAGCGCAAGTCTCCTCCGGCGGCCACATGTCGCCTGTAGCTGTGCCACATGATGGTCACGGGACACTGGGAGCAGATCAGCGCGCTGCCTCGTGCGGAGCCGTGCCTGGATCCGAAGAAGCCACGGCTCTCCTGGTAGCGCCTGTTGTTCCAGATCTCCCTGAAGGTGCGCTTGCCCGCGTCCTCCGCGCTGGTCTGTAGCTTGCCCATGTCGTCTTCGCGATAGAAGGCGCCGCAGCAGGGAGCCGCGCCTCCGTCGTTGTTCACCACGGCGTGCTCCCAGAGGAAGGCACATGGGTAGCGCGGCGCCTGCTGGTATTCCAACTCAGGCGGCATGATGCCCTCAGGCTGCCAGTCGGGTCCGACGACCCACCCCTTGCTGATATCGATGTCCATGCCGAGCTCCCGTGCCATCGCTCTGGCAGCCTCAACGTCACCTACGTTGTGCTCGAACACATGAAACTCCCACACCATCCTTGGCGTCTTCGAGCGGAGCTTCTTCTTCGCTTCGTTCATCAGGCGGCAGTTCTCCAGCACCGTTTCGAGGTGTCCTCCGACGCGATAGCGCTCGTAGCTCTGCTGGGTGGTGCCGTCCAGGGAAACGCCAAGCACGGAGAGGCCGGACGCGACGAGACGTTCGGCTCTCGCTGAATCAAACGGGAAACTGAAGTTCGTGCTCACTGTGGTGCTGATGCCCCGGCGGTTGGCCTCTTGAATCAGCGAATAGACGTTCTTGTTCAAGAGCGATTCGCCCCAGTTGTAGAGCTCGACTCTCATCAGGTAGTCGCCGAGCTCATCCATGAGTCTCTGGTAGAGATAGGAGGGCATGAACGAGCGCTCGCGGTCGACCTCGCCCCGTCCCGTGAAGCAGCCGGGGCAACGGAGGTTGCATAGGTTAGCGGCCTCGATCGTCAGCCGAATTGGGTAACCCAGAAGCTTGGTGTGGCGGCGGTTGTACTGGTATCTCACCATGTAGAGGTTGAGCAGGCGTTTCAGGGTCAATCTTGACCCCTCGTAGGTTGGCGGCACGTCGAACTGGGGCGGCGTGAGAAAGTACCTGGCTCTCACAAACCAGGGCTGAGAGGTGACGCGTCGCCGTAACTCTCGTACGGTCATGACCGCAGCTCACACTGCCGTGGTACCGGAAGCCTCACCAAGGTCCGCCTGTCGGCAGGGCCGCCGCATCGAGCGCTCAGTCCCGCGCCGTCTCTTGTTCGGCTCCCGGGCGGCTCGGGACAGCCTCCTCCTTGGTCGCCCGCATCACGAGGTCGGCCTCTTCAATCCCAACGATGGGGCCCCAGAAGCGCTCGCAGAAATACTGCCAGCGCCGGTTGCGGTTGGCGAGCACATCGAAGAGCAGGTTCATCACCCGGCGCGGCCAGGCCAGCACCACGTTGTCGTCTCGGCCGCTCAGAGTGAAGTTCAGTTTGGCCCGCTCTATGCGGAAGCGCGCCCTGGCATAGTAGGCGAACGCGGCGCCGTCGAAGTAGGTGTCGTCGAAATAGGCAAAGGTGGCGATGGAGAGGCCCCGCCGATGCGTGGGGTCCTTCCAGGTTACGAAGCTGGAGGCGGCATGCGGGACCTTGATGAAGACGAGTGCGCCCGGACGGCAGATCCGCCAGATCTCGTTCATCGTCTCCAGAAAGTCGTCTACGTGCTCCAGGATATGGTAGGAGTAGACGGCATCCACGGAGCTGTCCCGGAACGGTAGGCCACGGTTGATGTCCGCCACCACGTCAACGCCGGGCACCGGCACGGTATCCACGCCCAGGGCGCCCTTGACCTTCCGGTTTCCGCAGCCGAGGTCGATCTTGAGACGGCGCTTGCCGCTTCCGGCTGGCTCTGATTGACGCTGCAAGTAGTCCGGCCTCCTCCTCACGCCATTATATGCAACTATATGCAACACACCCGCCGGCCGCGGGAGAGCATCGCGGGGCCGATCATGCGAAGGGGTGGCTGCCAGCCATAGGCCGGCCTCTGTGCCATCTGTCGTTGTCAGCCCTCGCCGGGGGCGCCTTCGTCGAGAATCCGCGCCGGCACACCGCCGACCGTAGCGTTGGCGGGGACATCTCTCAACACCGCGGCATTCGTTCCGATGACGGCGTTGTCGCCGACTTGTATGTCGCCCAGGATCTTGGCGCCCGTTCCCACGAAGACTCCATCCCCCAGACGTGGACCCCTCAGGTTCCCTCTTACGAGCCCGATCCCGCTCCACGGCGCCAGATAGCACCGGCGGCCAATCAAGGTGATGCCGCCCAGGCATATCTCCCCGTGGGGAACGTAGACGCCCTCCCTGATCACGACCTTGTCGCCGATGCGGATGCTGAAGAAGATGATGTCGATGAAGTCGAGCAGCCTCGGCAGGATCGGGACGCCCGCAGCACGAAGGGACGTTCGAACGCGGTATATCAAGAGGCCCAGAAAATCGTCGGCCTTCCAGGCCAGCCGGAGCACTGTGAGCCACTTCTTCCACCTCGACTCGAATGGAAAGCGCTCTCCCCGGTGGAAGCAATACATGCGCGCGTCTTCAGCGATCGCCAAGACGAGGGGAGGCCGCAGTGCCTGCAGCTCCCGCACCTCCTTCCTGAGCTTGGCCGCAGCATCCTCCGGTGTCGAGGGTGCTTCCGAGGTACTAGATTCCGTGCTCACTCTTCCTGTCCCTGGCTACCGGCCGAACACCTCAAGCCTCTCTGGAGCTCATGCGAGCCCGGGCCGACGCGCTCTGTTCAGCTATCCCCCGCCTCCCTCTGCGCTCCTCGATCAAGTGTCGGTCCGACGGCGCCTTCACTTCAGGCCGGTATTCTAGCACAGGACGGCAGAAGTCGAGAGGCCCGAAGGGCCCCGTTCCTCCTGAGATAGGAACGTCAGGCCTGCCTCCTGCGTTGAACCAAGGAGGGAGGGGTTGCTATCATTGGGCGGCCCGCTTCGGACAGGTGTTCCGCCGTACCCCAGCGGGCGTTACTGTGTCTGATGGGGTGGAACAGGCCGTCCGGCAGCGTCAGCAGCGCGACCGAAACGTGAAGAGGATCCTGATCCTGAGCCGCGGCGACGTTGGGACTTACATGTCGAGTCCCGGCATCCGGGCGCTCTATATGGCGCGGGTGCTGGCGGAGAACGTGCCCGACGCCCAGGTGACGCTCGCCGTGCCGAACCGGCTGGACCAGCCCGAGGACACGCCCGGCGTACGTGTCGTCGCGTACAGGGCGGCCACGGCGCTTTCCCTCATCGCGCGGCATGACATTGTGATCACCTCCGGACTCATGCCCCATTTCGCCGTCTTCTTCCGGGACAAGCGGTTCGTGGCGGACCTCTTCAGCCAGTACTTCGTGGAGTGGATGGAGCAGATGAGGGGCAAGACCCCCGGTTTCAAGCGCACGGTCTGGATGAACAAGAACCGCACGTACATCACGATGCAGCTCACCCTGGCCGACTTCATCCTCTGCTCCAACGAGCGACAGCGGGACAGCTACCTGGGCATGCTCAGCGCTCTCGGCCTCATCGACCCCACGGTGTACGACAAGGACGATACGCTCCGGCGCTTGATCGATGTCGCCCCCAACGGCGTTCGCCCCGACGCGCCGGAACATCGCCGTCAGGTACTGAAGGGCGTGTACGCCGGGATTCGCGAGACCGACAAGGTGGTGCTCTGGAACGGGGGCACCGTCTGGTGGTACGACCCGGACGTCTTCCTTCGTGCGCTCCATCTCCTCTCGAAGGAGCGAGACGACATCAAGGGCCACTTCCTGGGCACGCTCTATCCCGGCGTCGATACCTCGCTGGGCTACGGCCGGAGGTTCAAGTCTGCCTTCGAACTGGCCAAGGAGTTGGGCCTCTATCAACGCTCAGTGTTCTTTGGGTTCGGCTGGGTGGCCCATGATGAGGTGATGGACTACCTGCTGGAGTCGGACATCGGTATCTGCACGTACTTCGACAACCTGGAGACCCGCTACGCCCACCGCTCGCGTTTCCTGGACCTGATGTGGGCTGAACTGCCCATTGTCTGCACGCAGGGCGGCGAGCTGGCCGAGATGGTGCAGGAGCGCGGCCTTGGCATTGCCGTGCCTGAGCGCGACGCTTCCGCCGTTGCCGACGCCATCAGGCGGTTGGCGGACGACCAGATCCTCTATCAGCGGTGCCGCGAGAACCTGCGAGCCCTCAAGCCGGAGCTCTCCTGGGAGGTGACGATGGAGCCGCTGGTGCGCTACTGCCGTTCCAGCTCCTCCTACGCCGTAGCCAAGAACCGGCGCTTCTTGCCCCTCCTCTCGCGCGCGGGCGAGTACGTGCTGGCGCGCTTTCACGACGCGGTGGTCCCTGAGCCATGACGAGAGTCCTGGTCTTCGCGCGAGACGATGTGGGCACCCACATGTCCAGCCCCGGCATCCGGGCGTACTACATGGCGCAGGTGCTGGCGAGGGCACTGCCCGAAGCCCGGGTGACCTTGGCGGTGCCCAACCGCAAGGGCCAGCCGGAGGAGCTTCCGGGCGTGCGCGTCGTGCACTATGGCGCGCTCTCGACGCTGTCCCTCATCGCCCAGCACGACATCATCATCAGCTCCGGGCTCCTGCCCCAGTTCACCTTCTTCTTCCGGAACAAGAAGTTCGTGGCAGACCTGTTCTCCCAGTACCTCATCGAGTGGATGGAACTCACCAAGGGGGCAGCTCGGGGCAAGAAACGCACCGTGTGGATGAACAGGAGCCGTGCCGACATCACGATGCAACTCACCCTCGCAGACTTCATCCTGTGCGCAAACGAGCGTCAGCGGGATACCTACGTCGGCATGCTGAGCGCGTTGGGGCTCATCGATCCAACGGTTTACGACGGGGACGACACGCTGCGGCGGTACGTCGATGCCGCGCCCCACGGTGTGCGGCCGGATGAGCTGGATCACGAGCGGCGGGTCTTGAAGGGCGTCTATGCCGGGATTCGAGAGACGGACAAGGTGATCCTCTGGAACGGCGGGATCGTCTCCTGGTACGACCCGGAGCCCTTTCTGCGGGCGCTCCACCTCCTCTCGCAGGAGCGGGACGATATCAAGGCGCTGTTCCTGGGCACGTTCTACCCGGGCCTGGGCTCGTTCCTCGGCTACGGGCAGCGGTTCAAGTCGGCCTTCCAGTTGTCGAAGGACCTGGGACTCTTTCAGCGGTCCGTCTTCTTCGAGTTCGGCTGGGTATCTCACCGGGACGTGAAGAACTACCTCCGCGAGTCGGACATCGGCATCTGCACCTACTTCGACAACCTGGAGACGCACTACTCACACCGCACGCGCTTCTTGGACCTCTTCTGGGCTGAGCTGCCGATGATCTGCACAAGGGGCGACGTGCTGGCCGAAATGGTGGAGGAGCGAGTGCTGGGAATCGTCGTCCCGGAGGGTGACACAGCCGCCATCGCCGACGCCATCCGCCGGCTGGTGGACGACAGGCCGTTCTACGAGCAGTGCCGGGAGAACCTGCGGGCCGTCAAGCCGGAGCTCTCCTGGGACGTCACCCTGGAGCCGCTGGTGCGCTTCTGCCGCGAAGGCCGCTCCTACGCCGCACCCAGGAGGGAACGCCTCCTCCCGGTGCTGTCGCGGACGGCAGAGTATCTGCTGGCTCGCGGCCGCGATCTGCTGACTCCGCAGCGATGACGAAGATCCTGGTTCAGGCGAGGGGTGCGGTCGGCAGGACGATGGGGAGCACCGGCGTTCGCTCCTACCACACGGCCCGCGTTCTCGCGGAGCAGCTTCCGGAGGCGGAGGTCACCCTGGCCATCCCGAACGAGCCCGGCATCTCCTCTCCCCACCAGCGCCTCCGCATCGTCAAGATAGGCAGCCAGCGGGAAGCCCTGCGGCGAATGCTGCACCACGATATCATCGTCTCCCGGAACTTCGCGCCCCACATGGCGGCGCTCTGCTTCGACAAGCTCCTCGCCCTTGACTTCTACTCCTGGTTCTTCATCGAGTGGATGGAGATTTCGAAGGGGCGGGTGCATCGGAAGAGACGGCGCGTCTGGAACGCTTCGAACCAGCACTACTCGGACGTGCAGCTCACCCTGGCCGACTTCATGTTCTGCTCAAACGAGCGTCAGCGGGATCTGTGGGTGGGCAGTCTGAGCGCGCTCGGCCTGATCACGCCTCAGGTCTACCGCCGGGACAACACGCTCCGGCGCCTGATCGACGTCGTGCCGTACGGCGTCCAGCCCGGCAGCCCGCAACACGGGCGTCAGGTGCTCAAGGGCGTCGTGCCGGGCATTCGGGAGACGGACAAGGTCCTGATCTGGAATGGAAGTATCGTGGAATGGTTCGACGCGGAGACCGTCATTCGGGCGATGGTCGAGGTAAGCCGGGTCCGAGACGACGTGAAGCTCTTCTTTTTGGGTACCGAGCACCCCGACTACGTCACCGGCGTGCTCCTCCATCCCCCCCGGCGGGCGGTGGAGCTGAGCAAGGAGCTTGGGCTGCATGGGCGGTCGGTCTTCTTCAACGTCGGCTGGGTACCCTACGAGGAGATTGGAGACTACCTCTCCGAGAGCGACATCGGCGTCTGCGCAGGCTTCGACAACCTCGAGGCGCGCTTCGCGTTCCGCACTCGCTTCGTCGATCTCTTCTGGGCGGAGCTGCCCATCATCTGCACGGGCGGCGACGTCCTTGCCGAGCGGATCGAGCGCGAACCATTGGGCATCGTGGTCCCGACAGGCGATCCCCACGCCTTCGCGACCGCGATCCTCCGCCTCGTCGACGATCAGGAGCTGTACGATCGCTGCCGGCGCAACATGGCTCCGGTTAAGGAGGAATTGAGCTGGGAGCGGGTGCTTGCGCCCCTGGTGGAGTTCTGCAGGAGCGGCACGAGCATCGCCGCTCCCAAGCGCCAGCGCCTCCTACCGCTCCTCCGACGCACGGCTGGATACGTGGGGACCCACGTCAGGCACATGCAGATAAGGGACTGACCGTGAAGATCTTGGTCCTCAGTCGCGGCGTCGTTGGAAGCGAAATGGGCAGCGTGGGCGTGCGCAGCTATCACATAGCGCGCGTCCTGGCCGAGCAGCTCCCGGAGGCGAAGGTCACGCTCTCGGCGCCGAACGTGCCGGACATCTCCTCACCGCACCCGGGACTCCGCATCGTCAGCCATCGGAATCCGTTGAGCGGGCTGCTGCAGATGTTGGGCCAGGACATCATCATCTCGCGTGATTTCCCGCCGCATGCGATTCCGGTTCTTCTCCGCAAGAGGCTCGTCTTGGACTTCTATGTCGCCTTCGCCATCGAATGGATGGCCCTCTCCAAGCGTATCCTCAACCCCGCGCACCGCCAATTGTGGATGGCCTCCAAGCGCCACTACATCGATGTGCAGCTCACGTTGGCCGATTACATACTGTGCTCCGACGAGCGTCAGCGAGACGTGTGGGTGGGTACGCTCGCCGCCCTGGGCCTCATCACACCCCAGGTCTATGACGGAGATCCGACCCTGCGTAGCCTCATCGACGTAATGCCGTACGGAGTGCAGGTGGGCCGGCCCCAGCACACCCGCCAGGTCCTGAAGGGGGTGGTACCGGGCATCCGCGAGAAGGACACGGTGCTGATCTGGAACGGCAGCATCATGGAGTGGTTCGACGCGAAGACGGTGATCGAGGCGATGGTGGAGGTGAGCCGCGCTCGGGACGACGTGAAGCTGTTCTTCCTGGGCGTCGAGCATCCCGATTGGGTGACGGGCATGCTCTTCGATCCGCCGCGCGACGCCGTGGCGCTGAGCAAGCAACTCGGCCTGTACGGGCGCTCCGTCTTCTTCAACGCCGGCTGGGTGCCCTATCGGGAGATCGGCAACTACCTTGCGGAGAGCGACATCGGCGTCTGCGCCGGCTTGGATGACATCGAGTCCCGCTACGCCTTTCGCACCAGATTCGTGGACCTCTTCTGGGCGGAGCTGCCCATCGTTTGCACGCGGGGCGACGTCCTGGCGGAACGGGTGGAGCGGGACGAACTGGGCGTCGTCGTCAGGCCGGGAGACGCGCAGGCCTTCGCCGCCGCCATCCTGCGTCTGGTGGAGGACGAGGAGCTGTACCGGCGTTGCCGGAGCAACATGTCGACGGTCAAGGAAGAGATGAGCTGGGAGCGGGTGCTGGCGCCCTTGGTGGCGTTCTGTCGGACTGGCCGGAGCGGGGCGGCGCCCAAGCGCGAGCGCCTCCTGCCGCTCGTCCAGCGCGGCTCAGTCTCTGCGTATGCATTCCTCCGGCGTGGTGCTGAGGGTCTGCTGGCCCACGCCAGACAGTTGCGGTCGGAGGACGAACGATGAAGATCCTGGTTCTCGGTCGAGCCGTCGTGGGCAAGGACATGGCCAGCCCCGGCATTCGCAGCTACCACATCGCTCGGGTCCTCGCCGAGCAGATCCCGGAGGCGCGGGTCACCCTCTCCGTGCCGAACGTGCCGGACATCCCCTCGCCGCACCCCCGCATGCGCATCGTTCCCCACCAGAACGCCGCCGCCAGCCTCCTCCAGATGGCGCGCCACGACGTGATCATCTCCAGGAACTTTCCGCCCTACGTCATCCCTCTCTTCTTCAAGAAGCGCCTGGCCCTGGATTTCTTCACCCCGTTCTTCATCGAGTGGATGGAGCTCTCAAAGCGGTTCCCCAAGATGAGCCAGCGGAAGATCTGGGCCGCCTCCAACCGGCACTACAGCGACGCGCAGCTCACCATGGCCGACTTCATCTTCTGCTCCAACGAGCGTCAGCGCGACCTGTGGGTCGGGGCGCTGAGCGCGCTCGGCCTCATCACGCCGGAGGTGTACGACAGGGACACCATGCTGGAGGGCCTGGTCGGCGTTGTGCCGTACGGGGTGCAGCCGGGCCGTCCCGAGCACGAGCGGCAGGTCCTGAAGGGCGTGGTGCCGGGCATCAATGAGGGCGACAAGGTCGTCATCTGGAACGGCCTCCTCGTGGAGTGGTTTGACGCCAAGACCGTCATCCGGGCGATGGCCGAAGTGAGCCGTGTCCGCGACGACGTCAAGCTGTTCTTCCTGGGTACGAACCACCCCGACTGGGTGACCAGCGTCGAGGCGCCCCCCGTGCGGGAGGCGATGGATCTCAGCAGGGAGCTGGGCGTCTACGAGCGCTCCGTGTTCTTCAACGTCGGTTGGGTGCCTTATCGTGAGATCGGCAACTACCTGGCGGAGAGCGACATCGGCATCTGCGCCGGGTTCGACAACATCGAGTCGCGCTATGCCTTTCGAACTCGCTTCGTGGACCTGTTCTGGGCGGAGCTGCCCATCGTGTGCTCCAGCGGCGATGTCCTGGCCGACCGGGTCGAGCACGATCCCCTCGGAGTCTCGGTGCGGCCCGGCGACGCGGGGGCCTTTGCCGCCGCCATCCTGCGCTTGGTGGAGGATCAGGAGTTCTACAAGCGCTGCCGCAGCAACATGCCGGCGATCAAGGAGCAGATGAGCTGGGAGCGGAGCCTCGCGCCGCTGGTGGCGTTCTGCCGCAGCGGTGAGAGCGCCGCCGCCCCCAAGCGACAGCGCTTCCTGCCGCTCATCAGACGCACCATCGCGTATCTCATCGAGCGCACGCTGGCGCCGGTGACGCCCTAGGACAGCCGGTCAGCGCACCGAGCCTGCGACAATATAGACCGGGCCTTCAGCCCGGCCGGGGAGCCGCCATCCCTCTCTCGCCTCCCAGGATCACCGGATCTGCCATGATGTAGGCCGGGCCTTCGGCTCGGCGGGATCACGGAGGCTGCCATCACGTAGGCCGGGCCTTCAGCTCGGCGGGATCACGGAGGCTGCCATCACGTAGGCCGGGCCTTCAGCCCGGCCGAGGGCTCTGGATCGCGAGCCATCAGTCATGGGAACCCTGCGCCGCTACCACGAAGACAACCGGCCCTGTTTCGTCACTTCGGTTGTGAAAGGGCGTCGTCCCATCTTCGCGGACTCCGGCACTGCTGCGCTGCTGCGAGAGGCTCTTGACTCTTGCCGTCGGCGCTACGGTTTCCTCGTGCTGTGCTACGTCATCATGCCGGACCATTTCCACACCATCATCGTTCCGGGACCGGGCGACCAGGTATCCGCGTCATGAGGTACATCAAAGGCCGGTTTGCCCGCTGCTACAACGCCGCTCACGGGACTTCGGGTATGGTGTGGCAGCCGAGGTTCTACGATGTTGGCATCCGAACCGAATCCGATCTCATGGCACGGATCCGCTATGCGGAAGAGAACCCGGTCCGAGCAGGCCTAGCGAGACAACCCGCAGACTACCCATTCTCGTCGGCTGCTCCGTCTTCGTGTTCGGATCTGGCGGGCTTTCTGGGGCTGGACGATCTGGGTCGTGGGCCAGGCTGAAGGCCTAGCCTACGGTGAATGAAGCCAGGGCTCTGAGGCGGCGCACTGAGGCCTACCGGTCTTCTTCGGCTGCGCTGTCGTGGACCTCCGATCTTCCCCGGTTCTTGGGCTAGGCGATAGGCCAGGCTGAAGGCCTGGCCTACGGTGGGTGCTAACTAGTGCGGGCCGGTCAGCGTGACAGCACCTCGATGAGCAACCCGTTCCAGTCTGCTTTCAGCGCGTATGACTGCGCGATCGTATCGTCGAACGCCCTGGCGGTCGCGATGGTGGCGCCCTCATCTTCTTCCCCTGGCGTGCGCTGCAAGCTGCGTAGCAGACCGATGAGGTCAGCAGTCAGCTCCGCCTGGCGCTGATGCAGCTCTTCGGCGTCGGGCGGCGCCGTCAGCTCCTGCCAGCGCTCCTCGAAATCCTCCAGGGCGGCCAGGTAAGCCTCATTCGACGCCAGTAGGGCAGCCGGGTCCTCGTCGATTGCGTTCGAGTAGAGCAGCTCCTGCTGCAGGGACGCAAGGCCGGCCGCCTTCCTTGCGAACTCCAACCTGGCCTCGCTTGCCGCGCTTAGATAGTCGCTAAGAGGATCATCGCTCCGCTCGTCAAGCGCCGTGAGTAGGAGGGCCTGCACTTCGACCAAGGCTTCGTTGAACTCCAACCATAGTCCCAACAGTCGGAGGTTCAAACGGGATCGCTCTTCGGGATCCTCCGTGCCCGCCAGGGCGTCTGAGTACTTCTCGATTTCTGGAAGCAGGTCCACCACCGTTTCGTGGTAGGTCTGCGCCTCCGGCGGCGGCGTCACCTGGGCGAGGGCGTCGGCCCATTCCGTGTAGGTGCCGTCCGGGTTCTCCTGTTGTTCCCTCCTGGCTTCTGGATAGGTGTCCCGGTCGCCCCAAAGCTCGGCCAGCTTCTCGTACCGGACGGCGGCGGTTCGGTCCTGCTCTGCCTCCAGCCGGAGCGTCAGGATCAGGTATTCGTTCCGGGAAAGAGCGCCGGTGCTCTCGTCATCGCCTCCACAGGCCACGGCTCCGGCCATCGCGAGGAGCAGAGCCGCGGTCCACAATATGGCCATTCGGATCATCCTGCCGCCTCCTTTCGCCGATGACTCCATGCGTTTGAAACATGCCCTTCCTAAGTGTGGTGCTGCTCTACGTTCTCACCACGACTGACCCGGCCGCCTTGTCATGCCAGGTCTGTTTCTCGTCGTCCCAAATGCACCACAGGTACCCCAGCGCTATGGCCAAGCCGCTGACTAGCGCCACCATGTAGCGGGCGAAGGCACGGGGGATACCGATGTTCTCTCCGGTCGCATGATCCTCCAACCGCAGGCCGACCGCCCGTTTGCCAAGCGTGCCGCCGTTTGCGTTGAGGCCGACGTAGTACGCCAGGCCGATCACCAGGCTGATGAGCGAACTGGCGACGCCTGCGTTCCGTTCTGCGTCCTGTTGCTCCTGGAGCTGCGCCGCCGTGAATGCGGTGTCCGGCGCGGAAGCCATGATGATCGTTGCCACGACGACGGCGGGAATAATGACCATCACGGCGACGATGACGTAATCTAATAGGTACCCGCCGAGGCGACGTCCGAAGCTTCCGTATTCCGGGACGGCGAGGCCCCGCCCGCAACCAGGGCAGAAGCGGGCGTCGGCATCGGCGTACTGGCCGCAAGACGGGCACGTGACGGTCCTTCGAGTTTGGGACGTGGTTCTGGGCACCGTGCCGGAGATCCGCTCGTCAGGGCGCTGCGCCACCGCCTCTCGCTTGACCGGAAGCACAACGCCCCTCCCAAAGTCGCGGGCGGACAGCTCCTTCCCGCAACTGCGGCAAAGACGCGCACTGTCCTCATTCTCCGTTGCACACCCGGAGCACCGAAGCATGGCCGTCAACCTCCTCCGCGGCTATTGTGGTACCGGTCTTAGGCCGGGTCTTGCCATCCTGCCAGGCCCTGTCTGTTGCGGCTTCGACATCGTCATGAACGTTGCCGAGAGAGCCAGCGCCAAGCCTAGCACAGTTCGCGAGAGTACACATGCTCAATATTGAGTATGCCGCGCGGATCGCGGGCTTCCGAGCCAGTCGCGCAGCTCTGGGGCGTTCACCTAGGCCGGGCCCTCAGCCCGGCCGGGGAGCCGCCATCCCTCTCTCGCCCCGCAGCTTCTCCCGCAGGCCGGCGCCGCCGCCGTTGACGACCCACACGCCCAGAAGGATCACGGCAAGGCCGACGAAGCTGGTCGGTCCCAGCCGCTCGTCCAGGATGAGTACGCCCTCCACGACGGCGGTGATCGGGAGGAGATAGCTCACCATCGACGCCTGCGTCGCGGTGATGCGCCGGATGAGCCAGTAGAAGAAGAGGTAGCCGGTGGCGCTCATGAGGAACGCCAGCGTCGTCCAGGCCAGGGCCGTCTTCGCGGAGATCGTCAGGTCGAAGGGGCGGTCGGCTGCGAGGGCAATCGGCGTGATGAAGGCGGCCCCGACCAGCGTCTGCCCGGCGGCGGTCACCAGAAGGTCCGCGTTCTGCAGGTAGCGCCGGGCGAAGACAATGCCGACGGCGTAGCCCAGCACCCCGGTGACGACGGCGAGCTGCGCCAGCGTGCTCGATTCCGTCATCTGCCGCAGGTCCGGGCCGATGAGCAAGAAGACGCCGCCGAAGCCGATCAGGACGCCCAGGGCGCGGTCGACGGTGAGCCGCTCGCCGATCCACCAGTGCGCTAGAACGGCGGCGGAGAGGGGCATGCTGGAGGTGAGGATCGCCGCCAGGCTGGCGTCGATGTGCGTCTGTCCCCAGGTGACGAAGGTGAAGGGCAGGACGTTGTTGACGATGCCCAGCACGGCGAAGGCGAACCAGGGCACCCGGCCGCCGGGGAACGAGCGGCCCGTGAGCGACATCGCCAGGAACAGGAAGAGGAACGCCCCGGAGAGCCGGCCGGCGACCAGCGTCAGCGGCGGCACGTCCTCGAGCGCCACCTTGACCAGCATGTACGCCGAGCCCCATATCGCGCTCACCAGCACGAGGACGGCGAAGTGAGTAGCGCGCACGGCCTCATGATACTAGGAATGGGGGCGACCGGTGCCTACAATGGAGCTGTCATGGCTCCTCGGCCCATCCGTGGCCTGTACGTTGTCCTCGACCCCGACGCCTGCGGCGGTCGCGATGCCATCGACGTCGCCCGGCTGGCACTCGAGGGCGGCGCGTCGCTCATCCAGTGGCGAGACAAGCGCCGCGACAAGGGGGACCAGCTTTCCCAGGCGAGGGCGGTGCGGGAGCTGTGCGCCCGCCACGGCGCCCTGTTCATCGTCAACGACCACGTCGACCTGGCGTTGGCGCTCGAGGCCGACGGCGTCCACCTGGGACAGCGCGACCTGCCGGTCGAGGCTGCGCGCCCCCTTGTCGCTCCCGAGTTCATCATCGGCGTCTCCACCAACAACCCGCAGGAGGCGCAACGCGCGCAGGAGAAGGGCGCCTCCTATGTCGCCGTCGGCAGCGTCTTCCCCACCGGCTCCAAGGAGAGGACGCGGCCCGCCAGCCCCGGGCGCGTCCGCGAGGTGAAGGCGGCGGTCGATCTGCCCGTCGTCGCTATCGGCGGCATCAACGCCTCGAATATCGACCAGGTCGTCGAGGCGGGCGCCGACGCCGTGGCCGTGATCAGCGCCGTCTGCTCGGCGGAGGACGTGCGTGCGGCGGCGCGGGAGCTTGCCGCGCGGTTCGAGTAAGAAGCCTACTCCGAAGCGAGCGTCCGGTCTCGCTCTGAGTCATACTGGGGATCGTGAGCACTCCCGCCATCGCTACAGAGTCCCTGAGCCGCGATTACGGGCCGGTGCGCGCGCTCGATAACCTGAGCCTGCGGGTCGAGCCGGGCGAGGTCTTCGGCTACCTGGGGCCGAATGGGGCCGGCAAGACGACCACCATCCGCGTTCTGCTCGACCTGATCCGCCCGAATGCGGGCAGCGCTTCCATCCTGGGCTTCGACTGTCAGCGCCAGTCGCTGGAGGTGCGCCGGCGCACGGGCTACCTGCCGGGCGACCTCTATCTCTACGAGGGGCTGACCGGCGCCGAGTTCCTGGACTTCTTCGCCTCCATGCGCCCCAGCAAGGTCGATCCTGCCTATCTGCGGCGCTTACTGAGCCACCTCGATCTGGATCCGTCCCGGAAGGTGCGCGCCTACTCCAAGGGCAACCGGCAGAAGCTGGGCCTGGTACAGGCGCTCATGCATCAGCCGGAGGTGCTCATGCTGGACGAGCCCACCAGCGGCCTGGACCCCCTGGTGCAGCAGGAGGTCTGGGTCCTTCTCGAGGAGGTGGCGGCGGCGGGACGAACGGTCTTCTTCTCCTCGCACGTACTCTCCGAGGTCGAGCGGATCTGCCACCGCGTCGGCATCATCCGCGCCGGACGGCTCGTCGCGGTCGAAGAGGTGGCGACGCTGAAGGGGCGCGCGCTCCATATCATCGAGGTCAGCTTCGCGAAGGCGGTGCCGGAGCAGGCATTCGCCATTCCGGGAGTCGACATCCTTGAGCACGACGACAGTAGGGTGCGCCTGCAGGTGCGGGATCATCTGGACGACGCCATCAAGCTGATCGCGCGCTATCCGGTAGTCGATCTTCGAACCGAGCAGGCCAGCCTCGAGGAGATCTTCCTCACCTATTACGCGGAGGAGGTTCCCGCCGAGGAGGAGACCGAACGTGTTCCGGCCTAGCGTGTTCCTGAAGGCGATGCGCGACCAGCGTGGAATGGTGTTGGGCTTTGGCCTGGGCGGCGCCCTCATGGCCGCGCTCGTTCTCGGCGTCTACCCCAGCTATCGTGAGGCGCTGCAGGGCTTCGAGATGCCTCCGGCTTTCAAAGCCATCGTGGGCGACGCCGACATCTCCACTGGAAGCGGTTTCCTCACCGTTGAGTTCTTTGCCTGGATGCCGGTTCTCCTGGCGGTCTACGCGATCATCCAGGGCACGGGCGTCCTGGGAGGGGAGGAATCCAGCGGCACCCTCGACCTGCTCCTGGCCCAGCCCATCAGCCGCGTGCGGCTGTTCATGGAAAAGGCGGCGTCTATTTTCGTGGGCACGCTCGCGATCGTCGCGCTCATCCTCCCCGGCTTCGCCATCCCCTATCCTGCAGTCGACATCAATGTCTCGCTGGGGCGGATGCTCGTAGCCACGGTCGCGCTGGCCCCGCTCATGCTGGCGTTCGCCGCCCTCTCCCTCCTCGCCGCCAGCTTCCTGCCCACCAGACGGGACGCGGCCTCCCTGCTCACCGCCGTGGCGGTAGCCAGCTTCTTCCTCAATTCTCTCGGGCAGGCTGTTGCGATCCTGGAGCCCCTGCAGCCCGCGTCGTTGTTCTACTACTATCACGCGGCGGACATCGTGCGGAGCGGCGTCGATTTCGTCGGCATGGCGGTGCTGCTCGGTACCGCCGTGGTGGCCGGCGGCCTGGCGCTCGTGCTCTTCCAGCGGCGCGACATCGGCGTCGTGCTCGGCGGAGGTCTGCTCGAACGGCTGCTGAGCCTCCCGGAGGCCTTCGGCCTGAGGGAACCGCCCGAAACGGCACCGGTGGACGGGCAGGGCTAGAGCGCCATCAGCCGCTTGCGCTCGGCAGGCGAGATTCCGAAAATACCTCGTAGGGACAGGCCTTCAGGCCTGTCCCGCCCTTGGTTGCGCAAGTGCCGCGAGGCGACCGTAATTGTCTGCGCGCGTACGCGTTCGCGGAAGCGCGGTAGGAGGAACGGGCGCAATTGCTCATGCGCGTACGCGTTGCGGGAATTGAACTGATGTACTATACTCAATGCCAAGAACCAGGAAGCCCTGCTGGGGAGCAGGACTTCGTGGGCACCAGCCGTGCGGTGTGCTAAATGATCTTCCGATAGTACACTAGCACAGTCTAGCTCGCGTTGTCAAACTGCCGCCTCAGACGGGGCGGCAGTTCTGTGTTTCCGGCCTCGGGATGGGCCTGGGATGTAACGGTAGGTGAATAGCTGAAAGGATTCAGAGATGCCGAGAGGTGTAGTTAGAAGGCCAACCATCCGGCGGGTGCCGGTTCGGGTGGCCTATAGAGTATCAGTGAGGCGCCGGGTGACCGTGCGCCAACGAGTCTCTGTCAGACGGATTCGCTAGCGGACTGACCTAGTCCTAGTCGTCCCAGGTCCATCCCGGCGCCGGAACCGAGTGTAACAAGAATAAATAAGCCATGCATATTGCGTACTGCGATGAGTCGGGAGATCCCGCCCGGACGGTGCTCTCGGCTTTGGTCGTGCCGGACGCCGCATGGCGTCAGGCGTTCAACGCCATACGTGCTTGGCGGAGGACACTGCATGCTCGATACGGCATCCCCATCGCACACGAACTTCACGCTACAGACCTGATTAGGGGACATGGAACTCCGGGACAGCGGAGTCGTCCACTTGGCCGCCCGCTCGGCTGCATCATCTTCATGGATGCCATCAATGCCCTGAACCACTTGGGCCAACTGGGAGTATACGGCGTGAACGTATCATTGGTGAACGCGAACTACCGTCACCCGCTGCGAACCGCAGCACTCAGGGCCTTTCAGCGCGTCGAGAACAACCTGGTCCACGTTAGTCAGCAGCAAGGGAGGGATGAGTTCGGCCTCGTTGTCTACGACGGACAGACAGCGCAGCGGCGCACCATGGCACAACGCATTCTCCGCCGAATGCAGGTCTACAACCCCATTCCCTCAAGAGTCGTCGCAGGGACCTTTCTGGCAGCTCCACTCCGGCACATCATTGGCGATCCTGTGCTACGCGACTCAGCCGATGACGTATTCATCCAAATGGCCGACATCATGGCCTACGCGCTGCTGAGGCAGGACAACCCGCCGAGTCACCCCGTTTCGGTCCAGTATGGGATCCAGACCGCATTCTCTCGCCTGCCCGACATCTGGCTGACCGCCGCCTCTGCCTCCGACCTGCAGGGTGTTGTGCGAGGTTGAGACGAGGTGAGACCGCCCTTCAGGGCGGTCTCGCCAGGCCAGAGCTTGGCCAGATGGCCAAGGTGGTCTCGGCACATCCTTTATACTGCGTTAGAACGCCTGTGTCAACTATACAATTGGGCCATTCATGGCGAAATCCGCGTGTGGGGAAGAAGCACGAGGACAGCTCCGTCTCACTCCATCCGCTCTCGTTCCGCCATGTTGTGAAGATGCTCGCTCGCATGCCTGCCGAGAAGCCTTCCCGACGTACAAAGTCAGGCGCCTCCGCACGTTTCCCAAAGCGGAAACCAGGCGCTCCTCCCCGCTGAAGGTCGGCCCCTACGAGGATCGCGATGTAGGTACGAGGGTGCGCCGCCCGACGCGCGCTGCTAGAGCGCCATCAGCCGCTTGCGCTCGGCAGGCGGGAACTTCTCGATGGCGTAGCGGAAGGCGGTTCGCGGCATCCGGCCGACCTCTTGCTCCAGGAAGGCGGTCACCTCGGTTGGATGCTCCTTGGCCGCCTCCCGCAGCAACCAGCCGAAGCCCTTCTGCACCAGGTCGTCCTGGTCTTCCATCAGCGATGTCGCGATCCGGAAGGCATCGTCCAGGTACAGCCCTCGCCTCGCGGGCACGATGAGGCTGACGGCGGAGCCCCGTCGCAGCCAGCGGTTGTCCGAGAGGGTCCACGCAGCCGGACGCTCCACGAGCTTGGGAAGCTCGATCAGGATGTCTCCGATCAGGTGCGCGCAGAGGTCGTCGCAGTGGGCCCAGTTGCCGACGTGGGTGCCCAACCAGCGCCCGTAGGTGTCGAAGAGCGCCTCGGACGGCGACAGGCGCAGGCACCGCACGATCTCCAGGCCGGCGCTGCCCTCCTCGAACCAGCCCGTCGCCAGCAGGCGCTCGCCCAGGTCCAGCCACTGGTCGGGACTCAGGTCCTTGCGGTGCTGCCGGTAGAGGTCCCGCCCTATCGCGTGGGACTTGGGCACGCTCAGCCCGTGCGAGCGTATTGTGCCCTTGAAGTAGCGCTGCTCGTGCTCCGCCCGGACAGGATCGGCCCCTTCGTCGATCCTTCGCTTGATCTCGGTGATGAGCGTGTCGGGATGCACGTGCTATCCGAATCGCGCCGGGCTGAAGGGCACCAGCGCCTCGCCTTCTCCGCCCTCAGCGATGGCCTGGGCGACGAGCTGTCCCGTGATGGGCGCGAGGAGGATGCCGTTCCGGAAGTGGCCGGTCGCCACCGTTACGTTCTCCCAGCCCGGCAGCGGGCCGATGATCGGCAGGCCGTCCGGCGAGCCGGGCCGGAGGCCGGCCCAGGTGAACTGATCGCCCGCGTAGCGAAGCTGCGGCACCAGCTCGACGGCCGCCCGGCGCACCTGCGCCAGGCCGCGGGTCGTCGTGCGGATGCGGAAGCCCACGTCCTCGACCGTTGACCCGGCGAAGACCAGGCCGTTGGCGCGCGGCGTCAGGTAGCCCCGCGAGCCCCAGACCACGGAGCGAATAGGGGTGACCATGCCGCCCAGCGCGATCATCTGGCCTCGCATCGGCCTGGTCGGCACATCGACGCCCAGCTTGCGGGCCAGCAGCCGCGTCCAGGGCCCGGCCGCCAGCACCAGCCGGTCGCAGGGGAACTCTCCCCGGGGTGTCCGCACGGCCGTCAGGCGGCCATCGGCACTGCGGAAGCCCAGGACCGGAGCGTTTTCGATGATGCGGGCGCCCCGCTGCCTCGCGGCGCGCGAGACTGCCAGCGCAAACATCTGATTGCTGACCCGGCCCTCCTCCGGGCAGAGGAGCCCGCCCGCGACCTTTGGGCTGAGACGCGGTTCGACCTCCCGCACCATCTCGGCGTCGAGCTCGTTGATCTCCATACCAAGCTCGTCCCGGTAGCGGAGCCCGGAGCGCAGTTCCGTCATCTCGTCTTCGTCCAGGGCGACGCGCAACACGCCGTTGATGGCGAACTCCACATCGACGTCCGGCATCTCCTCCCGGAGGCGCTCCACCCATTCGGGGTAAAGGCGCAGGCTGGCCAGGCCGAGACGCACCAGAGCGTTCGGACGCTGGAACTCGGCCAGCGGGGCCAGGACGCCCGCGGCGGCGTTGGTCGCGGCCATGCCGACGCGCCGGCTGTCGAGCACGAGGCTGGACACGCCACGGCGCGCCAGCTCGTACGCGATGGCGCAGCCGATGATGCCCGCTCCGGCGATGATCACGTCCGCTCCCTTGCGCCCGCCCGCCCGCTTCCCGCCTGCCTGCCGGTCTCGCGTTCGGGGGCGCCGCCGCCCACCATGCGGACGATCTCGACGACGTCCCCCTCCCGGACCACGGCGCCCTCGTATTGGGTCTTGGGGATCACCTCGCCGTTGACGGCGACCGCGACGAGGCGCGGATCGACGTCCAGCGAGCGGAGGAGGTCCGGCAAAGCGGTCTCGGCCTCCAGCTCTCGCGGCTTGCCGTTGATGGTGAGGGAGATCATCTTCGGTCAGCGGCTCCGGGCCGCCTCCAGCGCCCGGCTCAGGCGGCAGGCCGCCTGCTTCGGGTCGTCCGCGTCCATGATCGCTCCGATGATGGCGACCCCGCCGGCGCCGGCCTCGATGACGCCGGCGGCATTCTCGACGGTGATGCCGCCGATGGCGACCACCGGCGTCCGAACGGCTCGTGCCACGGCACCGATCAGCTCAACGCCCGCCGGCTCGGCGCCCGGCTTCGATGCCGTCTCGAAGATCGTGCCGATCTCCACGAAGTCGGCCCCCTCGGCTTCGGCCCGCACGGCAGCATCCACGCTGTGGACGGATCGGCCCACAATGAAGCTGTCGCCCACGATATCCCGGACCGCCTTGCCGGGCAGGCTGCGTTCCGGCAGGTGCACGCCGTCCGCCCCGGCCGCCAGCGCCACGTCGGCTCGCTCGTTCACCAGCAGCAGCGCCCTGCCCCCCAGGGCGGCGCGAAGGCTCGCCGCCAGGTCGTACAGGTCGCCGCTGGGCAGGTCCTTTTCTCGCAGTTGCACGACGTTCGCTCCACCCGCAGCCGCCTGCGACGCCACGTCCTCCAGGCTCCGGCCCCGCAGCCGGCTGCGGTCGGTGACCAGCATGAGGCAGGGGCTGGGCCAGCGGCGCATCCGGTCAGGCGCGGCCACGGCGGCTAGGACACCGGCTCACGCTTCGGCGGCAGTGTGGCCACGCCCTCGACGGGGCTGCTGGCCGAGGCGTAGGCCTTCTTGGGGATGCGTCCGGCTAGATACGCCTTGCGTCCGGCCTCCACGCCCAGCTTGATCGCCTCCGCCATCAGCGGCGGGTCGTGGGCCAGGGCAATGGCCGTGTTGACCAGCACCGCGTCGGCGCCCACCTCCAGGGCCAGCGCCGCATCCGACGGCGCGCCGAGGCCCGCATCGACAACGACGGGCACGTTCGCCCCTTCGATGATGATCTTGATCTCCTCGAGCGTGAGGATCCCCTGGCCGGAGCCGATGGCGGAGCCCAGCGGCATGGCCGTCGCGCATCCCACCTCCTCCAGTTTGCGGGCCATGATCGGGTCGGCGTGGATGTACGGGAGGACGACGAAGCCCTCGTCGAGCAGGACCCGGGCCGCCTCCAGCGTCCCGATGGGGTCGGGCAGCAGGTACTTCGGGTCCGGTATCACCTCCAGCTTCACCCAGTCCGAGCCGGTCACCTCCCGCCCGAGGCGGGCGGTGAAGAGCGCTTCCTCCACTGTCTTGGAGCCGGCCGTGTTGGGCAGGATCGTGTAGCGGGACCAATCGATGTAGTCCAGCTCCGTCTGCTTCTTGGGATCATCCAGGTCCAATCGCCGGATCGCCACGGTCACGATCTCGGTGCCCGAGGCGTCAAGCGCGGCCTTGCAGACCTCAGGGCTGGAGTACTTGCCCGTCCCCAGGATCAGCCGCGAACGGAACCGCTTGCCGGCGATAATCAGGTCATCTTCCATGGTGTCGCTCCATCATCCTTCCATCAGTGGTCGCCCGGCGGTTCGGTCCGCCTCGACAGCCAGGGCGCCGCGGCTGCCAGGCCAACCGTCATCAAGGCGGCGATGCCGGCCACCGCGGCGATCGGTGGGTCGTCGGCCAGAACGGCCACCAGCGCTATCACGGCGAAGCCCATCGCCATTACCACGTACAGCCAGCGCGCCCGGCGGGGCGTCCGCCAGGTTTCGGTCCACCAGCGCCAGAAGCGGGTGAAGGCGGACATTCACCCCTCCTTCGCCTCCACCTCGGCCTTCTCCAGCGCGCCTTCGCGCCGCATCTCTCGTGTCACGTGCATGGGGCAGAACTCCGGCCCGCACATTGAGCAGAACTCCGCCTTCTTGAAGTAGTCATCCGGCAGCGTCTCGTCGTGCATACGCTGCGCCGTGGCCGGGTCAAGCGAAAGCGCGAACTGCCGCTCCCAATCGAAGTCGAAGCGGGCGCGCGAGAGAGCGTCGTCCCGTTCGCGGGCGCCCGGGTAGCCCCGCGCCACGTCGGCGGCGTGGGCCGCGATCTTGTAGGCGATCACGCCCTGCTTCACGTCCTCGGCGTCGGGCAGCCCCAGGTGCTCCCGCGGCGTCACGTAGCAGAGAAAGCTCGCGCCGGCATAGCCGGCCATCGTGGCGCCGATGGCCGAGGTGATGTGGTCGTAGCCGGGCGCGATGTCCGTGACGATGGGCCCCAGCACGTAGAACGGCGCGCCTTCGCAGACCTTCTGCTGTCTCTCCACGTTCATCGCGATCTGGTCCAGGGGAACGTGGCCCGGCCCTTCGATCATGACCTGCACGTCCCGCTCCCAGGCGCGCTTCGTCAGCTCGCCCATCGTCTCCAGCTCCGCGAATTGGGCGGCGTCCGACGCGTCGGCCAGGCTGCCCGGCCGCAGGCCGTCGCCCAGGCTGAGCGTGACGTCGTAGGCGCGGGCTATGTCGCACATGTCGTCGAAGCGCTCGTACAGCGGGTTCTGGCGGCCGTGGGCGAGCTGCCACTGGGCCATGAGCGAGCCGCCCCGGCTGACGATGCCGGTCACCCGGCTGTCCACCAGCGGCAGGTGCTCGGTGAGAATAGCCGCGTGCACCGTCATGTAGTCTACGCCCTGGCGGGCCTGGTGCTCGATCATGTCGAGCAGGTCCTCCGCCGTCCAGTCCGCGCCCTTCTCCAGGTCGGCGACCACCTGATAGATGGGGACGGTGCCGACGGGTACAGGGCTGGCACGGATGATCGCCTGGCGGATCTCATCGATCTCGCCGCCGGTGCTCAGGTCCATGCAGGTGTCGGCGCCGAAATGGATGGCGTGGTGCAGCTTCCGCAGCTCGCTCTCAATGTCCGAGTCCACCGCGGAGTTGCCGATGTTGGCGTTGATCTTGATGCTGGCCGCCCTACCGATCGCGATCGGGTCCAGGGCCGCGTGCTTGACGTTCGCGGGGACTACCAGACGTCCGGCGGCGAGCTCCCGCCGTGCTTCCTCCGGGTCGAGTCCGTCGCGCTCGGCCGCCCGCCGGATCTGGGGCGTGATCTCGCCCCGTCGCGCGAAGTACATCTGCGTGACGGTCTTGCCGTTGCGCTTCGTCATCTCATACCTCCCAGCTCCCGGTCGCCCTTGCGGGACAAGCCTAGCAGCCTCCCGTCCTTTCGGCCAACGCTCTCAGGACCCATTAGCCGCGTCCCCCGCTCCCCGGCTCCCATGCCTCCTCGCGCGCCGTCGGCTGCCAGTAGCGGTAGAAGTGGTGGACCGGCCCGTGGCCGTGTCCCACAGGATAGGCGCCCTGCAACGCCTTGGTGACGTACGCCTTTGCCAGGGCGACGGCTCCTCGCAGGTCTGAGCCCTTGGCCAGGCCGGCGGCCACGGCGGAGGCGAAGGTGCAGCCTGTGCCGTGCGTGCTGGCCGTCTGCACCCGCGCCGTCGTGAACTCGTGAAACTCCCGGCCGTCGTACAGCAGGTCGGTCGCCGGGCCGTCGCGATGTCCCCCCTTCATGACGACCGCCGCCGCGCCCATCGCGACGACCTCCCTTGCGCTCTCGCGCACGTCGTCCCACGAGGTGAGAGCGTGGCCCACCAGCACCTCCGCTTCGGGCAGGTTTGGGGTGAGGACCGTCGCCAGGGGCAGGAGCCGTTCGCGCAGGGCCCGGACGGCGTCCTCGCGCAGCAGCCGGTCGCCGCTCTTGGCCACCATCACCGGGTCCACCACGAGGTTCCGGAGTCCGTGCTCGGTTGCCTTGGCGGCGACGACCTCTATGATCTCCGCCGTGGCGAGCATCCCCGTCTTGACCGCGTCCGCGCCGATGTCGCTCATCACAGCGTCTATCTGGGCGGCGACCAGGTCGGGCGGGAGTTCGAAGACCTGGGTCACCTGCCTGGTGTTCTGGGCCGTGATGGCCGTGATCGCCGACGCCCCGTACACGCCCAGGGCGGAGAACGTCTTCAGATCGGCCTGGATGCCCGCACCGCCGCCGGAGTCGGAGCCGGCGACAGTCAGGGCGACGGGCACGTGGGCGTTTGCTCGCGGGTCGCTCATTGAGCTTGCGTTCTCGGCGCCCGGCCGGCTCCTGCAACAGGAAACGCCGCCGGGCTGCCGGCGGCGTGAGATTCGTTCCGTCCCTTCGCTGGCATTACCCAGATCAGGTCTTGCGGTCGCCCCGAGGTGGTCGGAGCCTCTCAGCCGGGCCCTCCCCATCAAGGCGGGGATTCCCAGCTCCCGCAGTTATTCGATTCTAGTTGTACTGTATGAGAGGAGGAGGGGTGGCGTCAAGGCGAGTGTCCGCGACGGGGCGGCTCAGCCTGTCGCTGGGCGCAATGCGGGGGCGAGCCCTCGCTACGGCCCGGTCGAGACCAGGGGTACGTCCTCCACCACCTCGTAGATCCGAGTCTGGCCGGCCTGGAAGACGAGCTTGAGCATCCCGCCCAGACCGGATTCCAGCTTGGCGATACCCTCCTCGGAGAAGTAGAGACGTTCCAGCGCGCCGACGATCACATAGCGCACGTCGTATCTCTTGATCGTGCGCTGCGCCTCGCGCGTGTCCGTGGTGTTGTAGAAGAGCTCTACTTCCGCGAGACGGGCTTTCACCACGTCGACGAACATGGCCCGCTGCTGCTCCTCATGCCAGCCCCAGGCGGCCACCGCTGGCAGGCCGGTGTTGATCGAGAACCGGCTTCCCCAGCGGTAGTTGGGCGTGATGCCTTCGATGATGGCGGGCGAGCCCTGGACGTTGTGCCGCAGCCACTGGATCGCGACGTAGTCGTCCGCCAGGTTGAGGTCCACGCCCTGATCCCCGTACACAGCTCCCTGCATGTAGGCCAGACCGTTGTCCGTGCGGGGCCTTATGGCGGTCTCGTTCGTGAAGCGGTCTTGCACGCGTTGCGGCGTGGCAAAGACAGGATAGACCAGGGCGGTGAGTACGAAGCCCACGACACACACGGCAAAGGCCGGTATGATGGCGTCGGCGAGACGTAGCCGGAGTGTCGGGACCCGCAGCGGCACGCGCGGCCGGACCACGTCCAGAACGTACCAGGTCCCGAAGGCGGCGGCCACCGCCAGCAGGATCCAGATGTGCAGGTAGAACTTGAACACCGTGTTCATGCGCTGGATGTCGGGGTTCAGAACGGCTACCTCCACGCCGGCGCTCAGGATGAGGGCCATCGCCAACATGCTGAGCACGAACAGCCGAACCGGGCCGTCGTGCCGCATCCGGCGCAGGCCGAACCAGGCGAGCAGAGCCAGGAGCGCGAGGCCGCCGAGGGCGAATGCGACCACCGGCGTCGCGAAGCTCTGCCCCGCCGCGTCGGTGGAGCCTTTGACCGGCGACGGCCCCGGCAGCGGCCCCAGGATGCCCGCTCCCATGTCGCGCAGGAAGTCGAGGCCGGAGAGGCCGGTCACCGTGAGCGGGAGCGGCGTCCGGTCGAGCACCCATCCGATGGTGCCGACCACGACTGCTGCCACGACCATGAGCGTGAAGAAGGCTGCCGTCAGCATGGCCAGGAGGTTCCCTCCATCGAGGCGACGCGCGCTGCGGACTGTCAGGAAGGCGAGGAAGCCACCGGTCAGGAACAGGAATACGCCGAAATGACTCAGGTACTGATGGAATGGCGTGGTCTCCCTGTTCGGCATCTCCTGGAAGCCGGTGGCGGGTAGCTCGTAGTTTGCCTGGAACGGCAGGAAGAAGATCACGGAGAGCGCGACCAGCACGATCGCCTTCAATGCCGCCCTTCCGAGCATGGGGAGGCTGAAGCGGCCTTCTCCCGCGCGCTCGGCGATCACGATGGCGACGACACCCATGATCATGAACGGCGGGTAGTCCCAGGAGTTGATCCAGCGAAGCGCGCCGATGACCAGCGCCAGCACGGCCACCAGTCCCCATCCGGCCCAGCGCCGGAACACATCGCTCTCGCGCAGGAGCCGGGTGCTGTGGAGCACCACCGCCGCTCCCACCGCCAGGGACGTGACTGCGAAGGGGATCGCCATCATGTGGGCGTGCAGATCCGCGAAGAGGAAGCTGAAATAGGGGAACTCCGTGATGGCGTTGGTCGGCGGCATCATCCGGCTGGACGCCCAGTACCAGTCCGTGGGCAGGTTCAGGTCCGCGCCGTCGAAGAGGGCGGCCTTCATGCCGCCCAAGGCTGCCACCGCACCGCCCAACACGGGTGTGTCGGTGTGCCAGGGGGAGATGGCCGACAAATTGTCGACCAGTTGTCTGGCCCCGCCGAGGTTGCCCACGATCGCCACCAGCAGGACGGCGCCCAGCCCGGCAATGACGGGCCCGGACGGCGCGATGCGCCCGCCCCGGGGCCGCCGGCGCACGAAGCGCCGGGTCGCCTCGGCCAGGTTGAAGACCAGCGAGTAGGTGGCGGCCACCGTCAGCGCGAAGAACAGCGGCACCGCCAGGTTGTAGGCCACCTCCGGCAGGATGCCGGTGAACTTGGTCAACGTCGCCGTGAGGAACTGCCCGAAGTAGTAGTAGTTCAGGTAGCCGCCCGCCAGCCAGGGGTCGTACGGCGGCAGCGTTGTGCTGCGGATGATGGCGTTCAGGTACGCGAAGTCCATCGGCTTCTCGCCGCCGCGCCCCGGGTGCCACAGGTCGGGGTCGTTGAGGCGGATGATGTAGAAGGCGACGAACGCGCCCAAGAACAGCGCCTCCCACAGCAGGATGGACCGCCAGTGCTGCCGGACGAAGTCCCGCAGGTCGTTCCGGGTCAGGTAGGCGACGCCGCCGCCCACCAGCAGCATCAGCACCAGCATCAGCGCGATGGCGACTCGGCTGAAGTCGAAGACGCCCACGCTGGCGCCCAGCCACACCAGGTAGCCGAGGGTCAGGAAGCCCAGCGGCTTTGTGAGCAGGTAGCCCCGGTCCGGGAGGGCGCGGAAGAGCAGCAGGCCCACCGGCAGCGCCGCCAACGAGATCACTTCGATGACGAAGAGCCAGGTCCACAACGGAATGCGGTTGGGGATGCTGTCCTCGTTGAAGATGCTCGTGAACGTCCCGCCTTCGCGCTGCGTCTCCAGGTCGTCCGGGCGCAACATGAGGGCGTTGCGCCCGGCCTCCTCGGGACTGAGGTCGAGCGAATCCACGAAGGCGTTGGCGCCCAGCACCTCCACCGCTCGGTCGTGGCTGTACTCCGCCGTCTTCTTGAAGATATGGACGGGCGGATGATCGTACACCGTCCACGCCTCCTCGGCGCCGCTATCGGGTATCTCGATTCCGAAGATGGTCGGGTAGGAGGTGAACTCCTTCTCCAGCTCGAAGCCCAGCTCCTCGTCGAACAGCGTATCGTAGTAGCGGGTCGTGACCGGAAAGATCGTCGGCGCGCGAGGGATCGTCTGCGAGAGGCGGTCGCTGCTCAGAATGATGTAGTCGGCCGCGTCCAGGTTCGATACCAGCTTCTCCACCTTCTCCTCGGTGTCTCGATCGAAGTTCTCGAACGATACCCGCTCGTACTGGCTGATATCGCCCATGCCGGGAATGCCCAGCGGCAGCGAGTCGTCCCAATGCTCGTTGCTGATGGTGGCGCCTGCCGGGATGTTGGCGTAGATCCAGCGCGAGGCTTCCACGCGGGTCACCGGCTTTGAGTAGATGTGGAAGTAGGCGAGTCCCCACAGCACCGTGAGCACGGGCACGGCGACGGCGACCGTGCGCGCGACGACTCCCAACGCACCCCGTCCGCCCCAAGCAGCCCCCGAAGCTACGGGCGCCTCGACACGGGCGGCCGGCGCGACCGGCATGGCGCCTCGCAATTGGCGCAGGCGGCCCGCCAGCGTGTCCGGCAACTCGGATCGCTCAGCCCACGACCAGAGGGCGAAGAGCAGAGCGGCCGCGAAGACCGCCAGCGTGGGGTAGAGGGGCAGGAAGTAGCGCATGTAGAGCGTGAATTGCGCTCCCATGAACAGGAAGTAGCCTGCCACGAAGGCAAGCGGAACCAGCAGCGCCAGCTCCCTGCGGGCGAAGGCGCGCCAGGCGATGTAGAGAAACCCCAGCCACGCCGCGATTCCCAGGGCCGGTCCCATACCCCAGACCACCATCTGCTGCAAGGGCCAGACCCACGGCGTCCGTCCGATCCACTGCACGTTCGGAGGCCAGCGGGAGCTGCCGCTAAGCAGGTTCTGCTGCTCGATCTGGTCCTGGACGAAGGCCGGGCTCAGGTTGAAGACGCGGCCGGCCCATTCGGTGAGGGTCCCGCAGTTGTTGCCGGCGCACTCGAAATCGTCTCTGAAGATCGCGACATCTCCCCAGCCGGGCGTCTGGAACGCGTACGGCTGCGCAACCCGAAAGGCGATGAACGCGAGGACGAGGGCGAGGACGACGCCGATCGCCGCGCGCCCCACCGAGCGCCGAGGTCCGCTGAGATCGACATCGCTCTCCCGGCTTGGGCTGGGTCGCCACAGCTCGCGCAGGAAGGGCTCGATCGTCGGCCAGGCCCGGATCACCGCGGCCAGCACCACCACCGGCACGAGCGAGACGGCGGTCAGCTTCGAGGCAGTCGCCAGTCCCACCGTCAGCCCGGCCAGGCCATAGTCCACCCAGCGTCCGTCCTGAGCGATACGCACGGCGAAGTACACCGCCGCCGTGCCGAAGAACGTCATGAATGGATCGACGACGAAGAAATGGGAGTGCTGGATGGGCAGCGCCGCGAACGCGTACAGCAGCGCTGCCACCAACCCGACCCGCGACCTGAAGAGGCGGCTCGCGAGGAGAAAGACGAAGATGATGGTTCCGATGTCCACCAGGCCGCTCAGCGTGCGCCCGACGCTGAAGATACCGCCGTACCCGGCGCGGTCGCCGAAGCCGAGATGGCCGGACAGATTGGCGCCGATCTTCCCCAGGAAGACCGGCGCGGTGCCATAGACGAAGCTGTTCGCTTCGGCAGGCGGGTTGTATGGGTTCAGCGGCGACGTGTCCGTATTGAAGTAGGCGCTGAGGCTACCCGGCACCTCCATCTTGCTGGTGACGTCTACGATGTGCCGCTCATCGGGGTGGAGGCCCGGGCTGCCGTCCCAACTGAACGCCGTCAGCCGCAGCAATCCCGCGAGAACCAGGATGATGCCTAGTGCGACGGCGGTGAGCAACCCCTCCGGCACGACCACGGACCATGGGGTAGCGAACGCCCGCCTCAGTGCGCCGGGGGCGGCCCCGCCCAGTGGCTCGACCAAGTTTGGCGAGGTCTCACGCTGAGGCGGTCTTGCTTCGCTCATGAGAACGGGGACGTCCGAACGGTCTCATACTCCAGCAAGCTACGCCTGTTGGTGCATGCGGCCTCGCTGCCGGGTCGCGAAAGGGGGGCTCGACATCGCATCGAAACGAGTCCGGCTTCACCTCTCCGGTCACCGACCTCATCGCCGATGGGATGTAGCCGTTGCCGGCGATGGAGAAGGTGCTGAAGAAGGCCACCATCAGCGGCAACGTTGCGGGCGCCGCATGGCAAAATGGCGACCTTCGAGCTTCCGGTACGGGCTTTCTGCGCTTTCGGTCGTTTGGATGCCAGGTTACCATCCTCGTTCGGCCACCAGGGCGCAGAGATCGGCCATTCGGCAGGCGTATCCCCACTCGTTGTCGTACCATGCCGCCACCTTTACCAGGTTGCCTGCCACCACGTTGGTCACAGGCGCGTGCACGATGGAGGAGTGCTCGTCTCCCTTCATATCCATCGAGACAACGTGCTCCTCCACGACGTCCAGGATCCCCTTCATGCGCTCCGACGCGGCGTCCCGCATGGCATCGTTCACCGCCTCCGGCGTCGTGTCCTGTTCGGTCAGGCACACCACCTCGACGATCGATACCGTCGGCGTGGGCACGCGGTAGGCGAGGCCGTCCAGCTTCCCCTCGATCTCCGGGATGACGAGCCGGAGGGCGCGGGCCGCGCCGGTGGTGAATGGCACGATGTTCATCGCGGCCGCCCGGGCCTCGCGCAGGTCCTTGTGCGCGACATCGAGGACGCGCTGGCTATTTGTGTAGGCGTGCACCGTGGTCATCTGACCTTTGACGATGCCGAAGTTGTCGAGGAGCACCTTCACGGGCGGCGCCAGCCCGTTGGTGGTGCAGGAAGCGTTGGAGATGATGTGGTGATTGGCCGGATCGTACTCGTCGTCATTCACCCCAAGGACCAGTGTCTTGTCCTCGTTCTTCGCGGGCGCCGAGATGATGACCTTTCGCACCGTGTCTCCCAGGTGAGCGCGTGCCTGCTCGGCCTCCCTGAACAGACCGGTCGATTCGACGACGATATCGGCGCCGACGCTGCTCCAGGGGATGTCGCCGGGCTCGTGCTCAGCGAAGACCGGGATGGACCGGCCGTCTACGGAGATGGACCCGTCACCGGCCTCGACGGTCCCATTGAACCGGCCGTAGTTCGAGTCGTACTTCAGCAGGTGGGCGTTGGTCTTGGCGTCGACCAGATCGTTCACGGCGACGACCTCTAGGTTGCCGGCCTGCCGGTCCCGAATCGCCTTGAGCACCTGCCGTCCTATCCGCCCGAATCCGTTGATGCCGACCTTGGCTGCCATGGTGAGTCCTCCTAGCGGGCCTGTTGATTCCCTTCTGAGCCGACTCCATCATAGCGCAGGCCGGGCTCGAAGGTCACCGGGGCGGCTACTGTCGGCTCTTGGGCTTCCCGGCCGCACCCGCGGTCTGGCGGAGCTGGTCGATGAACTCCGAGGCGTGCTGCTTGGAGAGCTCGCCGGGCAGGCAGCCGAAGGTGGCGCGGCAGCGCTCTTCGACCTTCGCGTCGCTCCCGTCCGGTAGGTCCCGGCCGATGGAATAGATCGCCTTCACCTGGGACGAGGTGGCCGGCGCCTTCCCGCGGTCCCGCACCACCTTCAGGTTGCGGCGCGCCACCGGGGAATCCACGACGCGCCGTTGCCCCCGTGCCCCGTCCGGTCGCGCGTCCCGCTGGACGGAACCGGTGGACGAACGGCGGTCACGCGCTTCGGGGAGATCCCGCTCCTCGGCAGAGAAATCGAAGTCCTCGCAGAACTGGGTGCCGAACCCGAGAGCCGCGAGCGCCCGGCCAAGCGCTTTGGTCTCGGCCTTCTCGATGAAGTCCTTGAAGTCGTCGACCGTCTCGCTGCCCCAGCCGGTCGCCGCCCCGCCTCCCGGTATGGCGACTCGCGCCCGAAAGAGGGCCAGCCCCTCCCCGTGTTTCACCAGTTCCGTCTCGATCAGGGCGTCCGGATGCTCGGTCCGGAGCCATAGCAGGCGCCACTTCACCTCCAGGTAGTCCTTGCCGTTGAGGTCGGTCAGGAACTTGCTGGCGTCGAAATCTTTCTCTGACATCATCCCACCCCCGTTCCAAGGAATCGCCCAGAGAATACATGTTCTATCGCCGCTTGTCAACCCCCAGGCGGTCCGTCCACGGAAAGGGCCGCGGCCGGATGCGGGGTGCTGGGAGCGGAGAGCGCGCCGGGACGGCCGGCGAGACCGTGGGCGGGCGGCCGCCGCTCCTCGCGAGCGATCCGCGGCCCCGGTCCGCGCGACGTCCGTGGGGGGGGGAGAGAATGGTCATCGACGCAGCGCGTTAGCAGATCATTTCCCCGCGGCGGCCGGTTGTGGAAAGTTTTCTCGGAAATCTTTATGTCCCAAGGGTGCTGCCGTCTGGACAGATCGCTGTCGGCTGATTACAATTGGCTCGACATCCCCAGGCCCCGTTAGGACGATACGCGCTCAGCATGAGAGGTGAGGTCAGCGTCATGGACGACCGCATCGGCCACTTCCTTCACTTCCTGTCGGCAGAGAAAGGAGCCTCCGACAACACCGTTGCCGCCTACCGAAACGATCTCTCGCAGTTCCATTCGTTCCTCTCAACGCTCAACCTGAACGGGGACAATCCTGATTGGACGTGCGTCAAGAAGGAGACCATCGTTGCCTACGTCCTCGAGTTGAAGGAACGGCGCTACGCGGAGGCCTCCGTGGCCCGCAAGGTAGCGGCGGTGAAATCGTTCTTCCAGTTTCTGCAGGCGGAGGGATGCATCCGAGGCAACCCAACGGAAACGCTGGAATCGCCGCGGGTGGGCAAGTCTCTGCCCAAGCCGCTGACCGTCCAGCAGGTCGACGAGTTGTTGGAGCAGCCGTCGAGGCGCAAGACACCGGAGGCGCTGCGCGACCGGGCCATGCTGGAGTTGCTCTACGCTACGGGCCTCCGCGTGACCGAGTTGGTCTCCTTGAACTTGGACAGTATCTCGCTGGACTCTCATAGCCCGAGCGCGCGATGCCTGGGCAAGGGCGCGAAGGAGCGATCGGTCCCCATCCACGAGCAGGCGATGCGCGCCCTGGTCAACTACCTCAATGACGGCCGCTGCCGGCTGGTGAAGAACAAGAAGGAGCGCGCTCTCTTCGTCAACCGGCGCGGCGAGCGGTTGACCCGCCAGGGCTTCTGGCTCATCCTCAAGCAGTACGCCAGAGAGGCCCGCATCGAAGGGCCCGTCACCCCCCATTCCTTGCGCCACAGTTTTGCCACCCATATGCTGAGGGGCGGTGCCCCGCTGCGCAGCGTGCAAGAGCTCCTCGGCCATGCCAACATCTCCACCACCCAGGTGTACACGCAGATCACGGACGACCACGTGCGTCGAGTGTACGAACAGGCCCACCCCCGCGCCCGCTAGACCGGGCGTCCGATACCGCACACACCGGAACCGCGCCCTCCGAAGCGCGGTTCTGGCTTTGCTGGCCGTCGTCGTCTTGGCAGGGGCCTGCGACGGCGGGTCGCCGCCACGTGAGCCGACGGCCACAACGGTCGGGCCGACGGCCGTTCTGCCCTCGACCGGCCGCGACGAGCCGCGTCAGCGCGACCTGATCGATCTGGCCCAGAGACTGCGCGGTCTTGCCGATGCGCCGCGGCAGGTCCAGCTCCCCACGCCCGCGCCCGGCGCCGTGCAGGAGTTCGACGTAGTCGTGTTGCCCTCGGACCCGGAGGAGGCGCCGCAGGTCCGGACCGCGTTCGCCACCCTCCGTGCGGTGTCCGAGCACGCCTACCTGTTCGTCGAGGAGGGGGCCGACGTGGACGACGCGGAGGTCGACGACGCCGTCCGTGCCTTCGAGGAGGAGGTCTGGCCGGTCGTCACCGCCACCTTCGGGCTGCCGCCCACGCCCGGTGTGGACGGAGACCCGCGCATCGTCATCCTGCACGCCGATCTGGGCTCCGCCGTCGGCGGTTACGTCAGCCACGACGACGCCTACCCGAGCGAGGTGGTCCCCAACAGCAACCAGCGAGAGATGGTCTACCTGGATCTGGGCGTCAGGCCTCTGGGCTCGGCCGGCTACGCGCGGGTGCTCGCCCACGAGCTCCAACACTTGGTCCAGCTTAGGCTGGACGCCGACGAGGCGACGTGGGTGAGTGAGGGCCTCGCGGAGGTCGCGGCGGACCTGGTGAGCGAGAGCCCGCGTGAGTACGAATCGTTCCTCGATCAGCCGGATACCCAGCTCAACGCCTGGGCGGCCGGCGGGGACAGCGGCGCCCACTACGGGGCGAGCGGCCTCTTCTTCGACTACCTGCTGGAGCAGACTGGGGGCGACCCGGGCGAACTCGCCGCGGAGGACGCCGACGGCGTGGACGGGGTGCGGGCCTTCCTGCGGGCGGTCGGCTCGGGCCGGTCGTTTGCCGAGCTCGTGGCCGACTGGGCCATCGCCAACTTCCTGGATGAGCCCGATGGACCGTACGGCTATCGCGACCGAGACGTGAGCGCCCCCGGCGCGACAGCCATAGACGCCCTGGGGCAGCACGAAGGAGACGTTCACCAGTTCGCCGCCGACTACCTTGAGTTGAGTTCCGACGACTTCGACGGCGGCGTGGTCCTCGATTTCGAGGGGCAGACCGACGTGGCCGTTCTCGGCGCGCAAACGGCCGCCGATGTGGACGGCTCCTTCTGGTGGTCCGGCCGTGGCGACAGCATGGACGCGATGCTGACCAGGGAGCTGGACCTTACCGGCGTCGCGCAGGCGACCCTCACCTTCCGTACCTGGTACGACATCGAACGCTGGTTCGACTACGGCTATGTGGTGGCGTCGCGGGACGACGGGCGCACCTGGGACGTGCTTGCCGGCAGCCAGACGACGACCGACGACCCGCTGCAGGTGAGCTACGGCCCCGGCTACACCGGGCGCAGCGGGGGCGGGGAGGAGCCGCGCTGGGTGGACGAGACCATCGACCTCTCGGCCTACGCCGGCTCGCGGGTCCTCCTGCGCTTCGAGTACGTCACCGATGACAGCATGAACGAGCCCGGCTGGGCAATCGACGACGTGGCCGTGCCCGAGCTCGGCTTCCTGGACGATGCGGAGTCGGACGCGGGCGGCTGGCATCGGGAGGGCTTCCGGCGGCTGGCCGAGCCTCTGGCGCAGGACTTCGAGCTGCGTCTCATTACGTTAGGCACGGCGCCCGCGGTGGAAGAGATTGCGCTCGACGAGGAGAATCGGGCGCGGGTAGACCTGGCCGCGTTGGGCACCGAGTACGGCCGGGCCGTCCTCGTCATCCTGGGCGCGACAGAGGGAACGACGGAACCGGCGACCTACCGGTATGAGGTGTCGACGGCGCCCATCGAGTAGAGTCGCCGGCATAGAAGGAGGAGCCTGATGACCAAGCAAGTGTACCCGAACGACCTGCCGTACCCGTTCTCGGCCGCGGTGCGGACGGGCAACCTGCTCTTCGTCTCCGGCCAGGTCGGCCTGCGCGACGGCAAGGTGGTCGAGGGCATCGAGGCGCAGACGCGGGCCACGCTGGACAACATCCGCGACGTCCTGGCCCAGGCCGGCGCGACGCTGGAGGACGTGGTGAAAGTCACCGTCTTCATCACCGACATGTCGCTCTGGCCGAAGATGAACGAGGTCTACGCGGAGTACTTCCCGCAGGAGCAACCCGCCCGTTCCGCCCTCGGCGCCACCGCCCTCGCCCTGCCGGAGCTGCTGGTGGAGATGGAGTGCATCGCGGAGGTGGGAACGGGGTAGGCTCCGGGAGCTCGGCTTGCGTCATCCGAGAACGTAGCATCCGGGCACGAGTTTGACCGGTCAGGAACCGCTCTGATACTCTCGTGAGTACAACAGCTAGACTGGCGTCTGCCGTCTCCAGCCAAGCGGACGGAAGGAGGCCTGGCCGTGGGCCCGGTGCAAGACTTCTACTCGGACAACACCGAGCTATCGATAGTGCTCGTCAGCGTGATCGGCACGTTCCTGTGCATGAAGCTGCTCCCTGGCGTCTGGTCCGCCTTGGTTTCTGGAGCGCTGAGGGTGGGAGGTACGCTGAATACTACCGTTGCGCGATGGTCCTTCGAGCGCCAGTATCTTACGTGGGTGGTTCTGGAGCAAAGACCCATGAGCCTCAGTGGAGCAATTGGGAGCGGCCCAAAGCCGTTGTTGGAGGATGTGTTCGTCCCCATTGGCGTTCGCGATACCGATGCGCCCGAAGAGACCGTTGAACCGACGGCGCCGACGCGGCGTCCGGGATTGGCTGAGAGGATGCGGCTGACGCCGCTTTACTTCCTCTTGGTCGCCAGCAGGGTGGCTCGCAGCGTCAATATGGCGGTTCGGGGCGGAACAAGGGTTTCGGCAATCGAATACCCGTTTCCGGGACGGCGCACAAAGCGGCCCCGGCTCCGTTACTTCTTGGACCGAACAAGGGGGCTGTGGCTCCCCGGGGGCCTTGTGGCTGCGCTTGCAGCAGTGGCAGGTGGAGTGGCAATGCTCTACTGGTTGGTGTGGAGAGTGGGAGGGTGGCTACACCTCCTGGCCGTTGCCGTAGCGGTAGCCGTTCTCCTTCCTTATCTCTTGCGCCGCACCTACCGGGGCGAGCGCGACCCTGCTGCGGGCGTGCGTGAACGTGCTGTGTGGCGCTTGCTCCTCTCTGCCCACCAACGCGTGGCGCTGCTTGGCGAGCCAGGGGCGGGAAAGACTAGTCTGTTGCAGTACATCGCCATAACCCTGGCAGGTGAGCGGGCGGGCGAACGGAGACTACGCCGGGCAGGTATTGTGAAGAAGCGGCTGGGGGACATCAGGTGGATGCTCCCGATTCATATTCCTCTGAGAACCGTGAGGTTTGATGGTGACAAGGGCAGCGCTCTCTTGAGTGCGTTTCTCAGAACCTTGCCGACCGACATCCAAGGTGCGTTCCGGCCCGAGTGGCTAGAAAGGCATCTCGGGAAGGGGGACTGCGTCTTACTGCTGGATGGCGTGGATGAAGTCTCAACAGATGAGCAGCTCGGGCGTCTGCGCAGCGAACTGAGAGGCATGGTGGCCCGCTATCCCAAGGCGCGCATGATCATAACTTCTCGCCACGCGGGTTGGCGAGGCGGCCCCGGCATCCCTCTACGCCAGTTGCGAGTGGAGGAACTCACCCCTCCGCAGCGTGACCGGTTCGTTCATGCTTGGTTCGACGTAGCCGAGCGCGAAGGGAGGACTGATACTGGGCGTGGCGCGTCAGAATCGGAACGGCGCTTCGGTGTGCGGCGAGCACGAGAGAAGGCAGAACGACTCCTCGCCGCGTTTGAGGAAGTCCCAGCTATCGGAGAACTGGCGAGGAACCCTCTGCTACTCTCTCTCATGTGCTACGTGCACTACCACAAGCAGCTTCCGCGGGAGCGTGCCAGCCTGTATTCGGACTGCAGTGAGTTCCTCCTAGGCAAGTGGGATGAGGAGAAGGGCGCGCAGATCGGCGACACGCGTCTAACCCTCCTCCAGAAGGAACTCATCATGCAGGATTTGGCGTTTGCAGCCCAATCCCGCGGCATAGGGAATGGTCGGGAGTTCTCCAAGCCAGAGTGTGTTGGCATTGTGGCCTCTCGCCTTCACCAGTACAGACTCGACGACCTTGAGCCAGGGTGGTTGTTTGACAAACTGGTCGAGCGGAGTGGCATAGTGGTGACAGTGGAGGCCTATGCGGACGCGTACATGTTCGCCCACCTGACATTCCAGGAGTACTATTCAGCCAAGCACGTTCTGCAAAGGGGTGTGCAAGGACTGCAGGAGGTTCTGGACTCGTTCGAAGCGGAGATAGATGGCCGGTGGCGGGAGCCACTCCTGCTGTATTCCTCTCTCGTGCCTGACTCAACAGAGTTGCTCCGCCGCCTTCCCTCGCGCACCGACCTGTTTGGGAGACGAGTCGGACTAGCTGTCCAGCTCGTGGAGTATGCAACATCTGTTGAGGATCGCTCAACCGAGGAGACGGCGATCGAAGATGCGTATCGAGCCATGGGCCTGAACACGGACGCAGGCTCCGTGTCGCGGACTGAGAAGAGGCTTCTGTGTCGGTTTGTAAGAACCGACCAGTTCGCCGTGGCCGTCGCGACCAGACACCTACGCGGGCTTGCCGCACCGGCGCGGGAGCAGACCATTCTTGAGTGCCTACAGGACACCGACCACCAGCAAGAAGCGCGCTGGCTCATGGATGCCATGCTAGGTCTCGAGGACCCACCACGGTCTCGACCGGTAGCTCTGGCACTCCTTGATCTTATGCAGGGCGGCGCTGACATCGACAGGCCAGCCCGCCTCCTGATGGAGTTCGCTCCCGCGGATGTAGACATGTTTCGGCTACTCAGTGTCTTGGAGGGCACGCGGCAGGGTGGGCAGGAACACTCCTTGCGCACGCTGTACTACACTTCCGATGGCCCGGATCAGTTGGTGCCTGCGGGCGGCGAGTTGGGGCCAACTGTCTACTTGCGTCGTGTCTATTATCTCTCGGAAAGACATGGACCTGGCCTCGGCGAGCTGTTGGACATGGACGAGTATGACCCGGGCTACGCGCTCGGCCACCAGGATCCAGTGACAGGGCTCATTCTGCGCTTGTTCCCCGAAGAACGCGAGGTGGCCACCCGGCTACACGCTATGTACGTTGGGTTCGCACCTCACCTGCCACAGACTTACTGGCCGGTCATTCGCAGTCTACCGCCGGATGACCTCGCTGCCGCCGTCGACCGGCTCCTTCAGATGGCCCGGGAGGGAGGTGAGCGTGAGCAGGAGTTTGCATTGTCGGGGCTGGCTCAAGCTTGGTCACGCTGCCGACCGGGGCCGGGCGCCCAGGTGCTCCTTGACTGCAGGCTTTCGTCGCCCTTCTTCTCCGTGCGGCTCGCCGCCTTCCGCGCAGCACAGGCCGCCGATACGGCCCATCACCAGCACCTCCGTGAGCTCATAGTCCGCGCCGTGAGTTGGCGCAGTTCCTCCGCCGTACTGGCTGCGCTTCGCGCTTTCGTGCTGGGTCGCGGTTTTCTGGGGCAGGAGCGCTTTGAGTTGGCCAGGCTGGTCAGCCAGTTGCCCGAAGTGGATCCCTCAGGTGAGTCCGCGCCCATCGTTATGGAACTCCTCAAGTCGTTCCCAGATATGGACCACGTG
Organism: uncultured Dehalococcoidia bacterium; assembly: GCA_964406605.1. Classification (GTDB taxonomy): domain Bacteria; phylum Chloroflexota; class Dehalococcoidia; order DSTF01; family RBG-16-68-14; genus CAYOSF01. Next base: position 151,750 of record CAYOSF010000003.1, read on the forward strand.
GATTACGAGTCATTCGAACTAGGCAGGGCGGCGTGCTTGTGTCTCTTGAAGTGGGATTCCGACGTTTCTGCACAGGACAGCGGTCTTGTGTTGCGGTGGGTAGTTTCGGAGCCGTGGTACCTCGCAATTCGCACGGGTCCGCATTTTCGAGCGTCACATGGCGATGCCATCACCGAGAAGCTCCTTGAGTCCAGCCAGGGCTCTTGGGCGTTTCCCGCAATCATCGCACTCCATCCAGATGGACTATCGCCTGAGCGGGTGGATGCAGCTGCGGCGGGCTCCGTGGATTCTTCGTGGGATGAGGCGCTCGTGCTTGTGTATCCCCAGCTCCTTACGCCTCCCGTCGCTGAGAGCGCCGACGTCTAGGTGCCTTCGCGCCACCGTCCTTGTCCCTCCCCCGCGCTCGCTCGTATGATGGCCTCGCCATGATCATCGCCGTCATTGGGGGCGACAGGCCGCCGCCGGAGGCCCTGCCCGTGGCCGAGGCCGTCGGCCGGGAGCTGGCCCAGCGGGGCCACACCGTCATCTGCGGCGGCCGCGGCGGCGTGATGGAGGCCGCCTGCCGGGGCGCCCGAGGGGCCGGCGGCCACACGATCGGCGTGCTGCCCGGCCCGGACCGGCAAGATGCGAACCCCCACGTCGAGTTCCCTATCGTCACCAACCTGGGCGCCGCCCGCAACACCATCGTCGTCCTCTCCGCCGACGCCGTCATCGCCGTCGACGGCTCGTACGGCACGCTCTCGGAGATCGCCCTGGCGCGGGTCCACGGCAAGCCGGTCGTTGGGCTCGGCACCTGGCGCATCAGCCGCCCCGACGGGACCGAGGACGGCAGCATCCTGCGGGCGGAGGATGCGGCGGAGGCCGTCGAGAGGGCGGTAGCGGCGGCGGGAGCGCGGCCGTGACCGCGGACGCCGACCCGCGCGACGAACTGCTCGCAGCCCTGGACGGTCTCACCGATGATCAAGTCCGGACGCTCGTGGCCTGGGCCGGCACGCTCCGGCGCGAGTCCGTGACCTCGAAACCGGGGCGGAGCCTCGGATCGCTGGGCGAGCTGCTCGGCATCGTCCCCGACATTGTGGAGCCCGGACGCTCTCGCATGAGCCTCAACGTCGACCGCGCCTGGCTCAACCCGAACGGCTCCCTCCACGGCGCCGTGATCTACGCCATGGTCGACTACGGGATGGGCGGCGCCGTTCAGGTGGGCCTACCCGCCGGCCAGTACTGCGCTACCATCGAGGTGAAGATCAGCTACCTGGCGCCGGTCTGGGAGGGCACGCTCACGGTCGACACGGAGGTGGTGAAGCGCGGGCGCAACATCGCCTTCACCGAATCGAAGGTCAGGGACGGGAACGGTCGGCTGGTCGTGACGGCCAGCGGCTCCATGTTCATCATCCGCCCCGAAAAGAAGCAGTAGGAAGGAGTCCTGCGATGCAGATCGCAGCCGTGCACGCACGCGAGATCCTGGATTCTCGCGGCAACCCGACGTTGGAGGTGGAGGTCGCCCTCGAAGGAGGCGCTCAGGGCCTGGCCGCCGTTCCGTCCGGCGCCAGCACGGGCGCCCATGAGGCGCTCGAGCTGCGCGACGGCGACTCGAAGCGCTACGGCGGGAAGGGCGTGCTCAAGGCGGTGGGCTACGTCAACGGTGAGATCGCTTCGGCCGTGAAGGGCCTCCCGGCGGACGATCAGGGCGTTCTCGACCGCCGCCTCATCGACCTCGACGGCACGCCGACGAAGTCGCGCCTCGGCGCGAACGCGATCCTGGGCGTCTCGCTGGCCGCCGCCCGCGCGGCCGCCGCGGCGCGCGGAGAGTCGCTCTTCCGCTATCTGGGCGGCCTGACGGGCGGCCCGGACGGCGGCGCCGGCCTTCTGCCCGCCCCCATGTGCAACATCCTGAACGGCGGCAAGCACGCGGAGGGCTCGACGGACTTCCAGGAGTTCATGGTCATGCCCCTGGGCGCCTCGACTTTCTCCGAGGCGCTGCGCATGGCGGCGGAGGTCTACCACGCTCTGGGCAAGCTGATCAAGGGCCGTGGCCTGCCCACCACCGTCGGCGACGAGGGCGGCTTCGCGCCCCCCGGCCTCGCCAACGACGAGGCCATCGCTCTGGTGACGAGCGCCATCGAGGCCGCCGGCTACCGTCCCGGCGAGGACCTCTCCGTCGCTCTCGATCCCGCCGCCAGCGAGCTGTTCCAGGACGGTTCGTACCGCCTGGAGCGTGAGGGCCGGACGCTCTCCTCCAGCGAGCTGGTAGCGATCTGGGAGGACTGGCGGGACCGCTACCCCATCGTGAGCATCGAGGACGGGATGGCGGAGGACGACTGGGAGGGCTGGAGCGGGCTCGTGCAGCGCCTGGGCGACCGCACGCAGATCGTGGGCGACGACCTGCTCGTCACCAACGTCGAGCGCATCGAACGGGGGATCCGCGAGAAGGCGGCCAACTCGGTGCTCATCAAGCTCAACCAGATCGGTACGCTGACCGAGACGCTGGCCGCGATCGATACCGCCCGCCAAGCTGGCTGGACCGCCGTCATCAGCCATCGCAGCGGCGAGACGGAGGACACCACTATCGCCGACCTGGCCGTGGCCACCGGCGTCGGGCAGATCAAGACCGGGGCGCCCGCGCGCAGCGAGCGGACGGCCAAGTACAACCGGCTGCTGCGCATCGAGGAGGAGCTCGGTCCGTCTGCCGCCTATGCAGGGAGAGACGCGCTGAAGCGGGGGTAGGACAGCGCCCACGGCCCGCCCGGCTTCAGCCCGCGCTCCCCGAAGCGCTACAATACGCGGGAGAGAGTACTCGGTAAGGTGCGTAGATGCTGACAGCGTACATCACCGCAGCGATGGGTCGAGCCCGGTACAAGCTCATCGACGACGGGACTTACTTCGGTGAGATTCCGGGTCTCCAGGGCGTTTGGGCGAACGCGAAGACGCTGGAGTCCTGCCGCGAGGAGCTCCAGGAAGTCCTGGAGGACTGGCTCATCTTGAAACTGAGGGACGGCGACGACATCCCTCGTATGGGCAGGGTCCAGCTCAGAAGGAAGTCCGCATAGCGGTGCGCCCAATCTCCCGTCGGGAACTGATCCGCAGATTCCGCAAACTGGGTTTCGATGGACCGCATTCCGGCGGTCGTCACGCCTTTATGAAGCGTGGATCTCTCAAAGTCCGCATTCCCAATCCCCACCGTCAGGACATCACCGTATCGCTTCAACGGGAGATTCTGAGGCACGCGGGAGTCACGGAATCGGCTTGGGAGAGCGTTTAGCGGCGTCTGTGGCGGGACTCTCTAGCTTGTGCGGTGGTTTGACTCGCATCTATCCTTGTCTCTATCCTGTCCGCAGAATCGGCGGGGTCATCCGCTGGCCAAGCATGTTGGGAAGGAGGAAGCTTCCAGTGCGTCTGGCACTTCTTGTTCTCCTCGTTGTGCTCGCCTCAAGCCTCGTTGCCGGCTCGCCATCGCGGCCGCGACCCGCCATGGCTGCCTTCCCCGGCGCGAACGGGAAGATCGCATTCGAGAGCTATCGCCCGGGCAACTGGGAGGTGTTCTTGATAGGCGGCGGCCTTCCGCTTGGAAACATCACCAACAACAGCGCGAGTGACCTGCTGCCGGCCTGGTCGCCGGACGGCTCGAAGATCGCGTTTGTCTCGGATCGCGACGGCGACTGGGAGATCTTCGTGATGAACGCGGACGGTACCGGTCAGACGCAGATCACCAGCAACTCGGCGACGGATTCCTACCCGGCTTGGTCGCCGGACGGCTCTCGCATCGCGTTCGGGAGCCACCGAGACGGCGACTTGGAGATCTACACCATGGGCGCCGATGGCTCCGGGCAGACGAGACTGACGGTGAGCGTCGGCGACGACTACGCCCCGGCCTGGTCGCCTGACGGGACCAAGATCGCCTTCTATAGCGGCAGAGACGGCAACCACGAGATCTACGTGATGAACGCTGACGGCACGCACCAGGTCAATCTGACCCACAGCGCGGCAGCCGACCTCCACCCGAACTGGTCGCCCGACGGATCGAGGCTGGCGTTCGAGAGCGATCGCGACGGGAACGCGGAGGTCTACCTCATGAACGCTGACGGCAGCGGCCAGACGAACCTCACCAACCACCAGGCGACCGACGGGATCCCCGTCTGGTCACCCGACGGGTCGCGGTTGGCCTTTGTGAGTGACCGGGACGGCAACGCGGAGATCTACACGATGAACGCCGATGGCACGGGCCAGGCTCGCGAGACCATCAATCTCTCATCGGACGGCGCACCCGACTGGCAGCCGTTGCACACAGGGGACGTGAACTGCGACAGCGCGATCAACGCCATCGACGCCGCGCTCGTGCTGCAGTTCGGCGCCGGCTTGGTTCAGTCGCTACCCTGCCAGCAGAACGGCGACGTGAACGGAGACGCCGTCATCAACGCCGTCGATGCAGCACTGATCCTGCAGTTCACGGCGGGGCTGATACCGGGCCTGCAGCCCCAATAGCCGGGGGCAAGGCGGCGGCCCCGGTGGCGGATTGACTGGGTGGGCCCGCCCGTCTAAGGTTTCAACAGCGCCGGCGGAGCCTTCCGCCGGCTTGGTGTGCTCTGGGGAGACGAATTCATGATCCGCATGTTCCCATTCGGCCTGCTGGCCGTCCTTGCCGTCGCCGCCGTCGCCGGCTTGCTTGTCGATGTGGTGCCGTCGCGCGCCGCCGTTCCCGGGGGAAACGGCCGGATCGCCTTCGTCAGCAATCGGGCAGGTAACAACGAGATCTACGCCATGAGAGCGGACGGCAGCGGCCAGGAAAGGCTGACCAACAACCAGGCGAGCGATGGCGACCCCGCCTGGTCGCCCGATGGCTCGAAGATCGTGTTCCAGAGCAACCGTGATGGAAACATCGAGGTCTACGTCATGAACGAGGACGGCAGCGGCCAGACGAATCTGACGGTCAACGCCGCCATCGACACGACTCCGAGTTGGTCGCCGGACGGCTCCAAGATCGCGTTCGCGACCAACCGGGACGGCAGCTTCGAGATCTATGTCATGAACGCCGACGGCAGCGCCCAGACGAACCTGACCAACCACGCGGGAGACGATGCCGGTCCCGCTTGGTCACCCGATGGCTCCACGATCGCGTTCACGAGCAACCGTGATGGCAACTTCGAGGTCTACCTCATGAACGCTGACGGCAGCGGCCAGACCAACCTGACCAACGACACAGCGGCCGATGCTAATCCCACTTGGTCACCGAACGGCCGGATGATCGCCTTCCACAGCGACCGCGATGGCGATTTCGAGATCTATGTCACGAACGCGGACGGCATCGGCGTTGGTGCCGCCACGTCCGACCCCGCGACGGATTCCTGCCCCAATTGGTCGCCGGACGGTCGCTACATCGCGTTCCAGAGCAACCGCGACGGGAACGATGAGATCTATATCGTGGCGCCCAACGGCGCCGGCCTCACGCGGCTCACCGACAACACCGCGGGCGACTACACTCCCGATTGGCAGCCTCTCTCCCTCGGGGACGTGAACTGCGACGGCATGGTCACCAGCGTCGATGCCGCGCTCATTCTCCAGTACGACGCAGAGCTCATCTCCTCCCTGTGCCATGGCACAGGGAACGTAGACGGGGCGAGCGGCATCAACAGCATCGATGCGTTGCTCGTCCTGCAGTTCACGGCGGGCCTGATACCGAGTCTGCCTCCGTAGCCCGGGATGAGTTGGCAGATGACGTCAGCAACGCGGAAAGCCGATCCCAATCCTGGTCCACGAGACCCCAGACAGGCTGAGCGCCGCGGGCGGTTGAACCTTCCACTGCCGCGAGCTTGCCTCGACCTGCGATGCGGCTACTCTGCACATGTCAGCCGAGACGCTCCATGGCGGCGACGGAGGAGCCCCAGCACTGACGCGCTGGAATGTAGCCGGGATTGTGGAGTCGCAGATCATGAGAGTACTGATGGTCTACACGAACACCTACCGCAGGTTCGCCGCGGCGCCCATCGGCGCGTCCCTCGTGGCTTCGCGGCTCCGTAGAGACGGACATGAAGTACGATTCCTCGACCTGATGTTCGCTGATTCGCCGGCCGCCGAAGCGGCCGAGCTGGCCCGGCGGTTCAAGCCCGACCTCACATGCTATTCGATGCGGAACGTCGACAACCAGTCCCTGGAGGACCTCTTCGACCCCCTACCAACGACCCAGTCAATCGTTTCAGCCGTGCGCACGGTTTGGCCCGCGCCCACACTTCTTGGCGGCACGGCCTTCACCACCTTCCCGGCCCAGTTCTTCGAAGCGGTGGGAGCCGACTACGGGTTCGCGGGCGATGATCTCGTCTCCATCTCGCGCTTTGTTGCGTCGCTCGCGGCGGGCCAGCCGGACCGTAGCGTGCCGGGCTTGGTCTTCCGCGATGGGGATGGCATCCGCTGCAACCCATCCGCGATCTGCGGGTACGCCGACACAGCCTTTGACAACTGGGACTTGCTGGACCTACGGGCCTACCAGGAGTCAGAAGAGACGCCGGTAGACTGCGGCCTGGTGGCTCGCACGGGGTGCCCGTTCGAATGTGTCTACTGTGACTATCGCACCACTGTTGGCCGACGTTACATCCTCCGCGACCCGCGTCGGGTAGCGGAGGAGGCGCTCGAGCTGCAGCGGCTCGGCGCGCGGTCTGTGATGTTCGCCGACGCGGGCTTCAACCGTCCCATAGATCACGCCAAAGAGGTGTTGCAGGCAATCCTCATGGCGGGCGTGCACCTGAACCTGGCTGCGGTGTTCGAGCCCGGAGAGATCGACCGCGAGTTCGTCGCGCTCTACCGACGGGCCGGTGGGCTTGGCGTGCTTTTCTACGCCGACAGCCTCTCGGACGAGGTCCTTGCGCGATCACGACGGCCGTTTCTGGCCGACGACGCGGTGCGCGCGGGGAACATGTTCCGCGAGGCCGGCGTTGCCTGCGTCCTCTCCCTGATATTTGGCGGGCCGGGAGAGACGCCCGACACCGTCGAAGACACCATGCGGGTTGCCTCGATGATTAGCCCCGCCAGCACGCTGATGGGCCACGGCTACCGGATCCAGCCGGGCACCGCGCTGCGCGACATCGCGATCGATGAGGGTGTGATCGCGCCGAGCGACGATTGCTACAGAGCCACGTTCTACCACTCCCCGGCGACGCCGCCTGAGATGCTGGCCGCTCGCCTGGAGCGCACCGGCGGCTGAGCATCCGCGCACGATGATGAAGCAGTGCCTCGTGCCACCTGTGGCCCGCCAGCGCCGCGGCGAATTGACATTCTCGCTGCCCCGTCTATACTGGCACTAGCATCGGCGGAGCCTTCCGCTGGCGTATGACGTAGGGAGGAGGTGGTAACGATGGCGGCGAAGAGCTCCTGGCATGGCATACGGCGCAAGCGTGTCTCTCGTAGGCGAATGCTGGCCGCCGCCGGTACGGGCGCGGCGGGACTGGCCGCGCTCGCGGCTGCCGGCGGTCGGGGCGTCATCGCGGCGCCGGGCGACCCGCCGAGAGTGCAGGGCGCGCCCGTCCGGGGCGGTCGATACGCCGTGCCTATCACCTACGATTGGGGTACGCTCGACCCGCTGGTAAGCGTCGGCGGCGCAACGACCTACTTCCCAAGGCTGTACAACGCTCTGATGGCACGGTCCACCAGACAAACTGATTTCCTCTTTTTCGATCTGGCCGAAGCATTGGAGCAGCCGGACGAGGAGAACTACGTGTTTCACATCCGGTCGAGCGTCAGGATCGCTCCCAACGACCTGGGCATCCCGCAACGAGACATGGACGCGTTCGATGCCAAGTCATGGCAGGACCGCGTGACCGCGGACGTGAACGCTCTGTTGCGCGGCCTCACCCTACACTGGCTGGACTCCTACGGCGCGCCGGACGCACAGACATTCACGATGCGGACCAGGGGTCCCTACACCTACTTCTATTTCCGCATCGGTGACCCGCTGGGTAGCACGATTCCGCCGCGTGAGTTCTGGGAGCGGGGGATCAGCCTGCTGGACCAGGGAGTCGGGGCGGGACCCTTCGTCGTCCGGCCGGGCTCGTTTCACGAGAGCGGCAGCGCGACTCTGGACCGGAACGTCAACTACTACCGCACCGATCCGCGGACCGGCATCCAATTGCCCTACGTGGACGGCATCGACGTCCTCCGCATCACCGACGCCCTCGCCCGGCGGACTGCCTTCATGGACCGGCAGATCCATGAAATAGGTACCGCGAGCATCGCCGAGGTGGAGGAGTTCCAGGGCTGGATCGACGATCTCCAGGTCTACGAGGAACCGCAGGACACCTTCATCTCCTTTGTCATGAATCCCACGCGGCCCCCCTGGGATGACGAGCGGATCCGCAAGGCTGCCATGTTCGCCCTTAACCGGCAGGAGTATGTGGATCGCATCGTTGGCGGCGCCGGCCAGCCCGACGGCCTCGTTCCCTGGCCGCTCGGCGACTTCGCGCTGCCTCCCGAGGAATTGGAGCAGCTCCAACCCTATGACCCGGCCCGCTCGAGGCAGCTTATCCGGGATGCCACCGGGGAGGATACGATCAGGGTCGGAATGATGTACCCGGCGGCTAGCAGCATCCAGTTCCACGATCAACACCTCCCCATCTTCCTTCAGCAGATGCACGACGCCGGCTTCGAGATAGATCAGGAACCGCTGGACTTCACCACCTGGCTCAGCCGCTACATTTCCGTCGACTACAATGCGTCGCTGTCCCTGAACCAAGTCTACGAGACGGCCGAGACTCCGCTGGACTGGCATTCGTCGCAGGGGCCGCAGGGCGACGGCCAGTTCGGCATCGGCATCGGTGCCCTGTATCCGGAGGTCGACGAAGCGATCATGGATTCCAAGCGGGTCGTGGACCTCGATCAGCAGGCGGAGGCGGTTCGGGACGCGCAGCGCCTGATCTATGAGAAGGGGCCAGCCTTCCTACCGATCATGAGCTGGAACGCATTCGTCCTCCGCCATCCCTTCGTGAGGGACTGGTATCCGGGGCTGGGGAAGGCGGGGCTCTATCTCAACGATTGGTGGCTGGACTTGCCTCCGCCTCCGACGGAGCTTCTCGGCGACGTGGACTGTGATGGCCGCGTCGACAGCGCCGATGCGGCCGCCGTCCTGCAACAGCACGCTGGCAGGACTTCCTGGCTGCCCTGCCAGGGGAACGCGGACGTGAACGATGACGGCCGCGTAAACAGCATCGACGCCGCCCTCATCCTGCAGTACGAGGCGGGCATGATTCCCAGCCTGCCGCCGTAGGAGGGAAACCTTGCGAATAGTGCGAATGCTGCTGGTTGTTGTAGCGCTGGCGTTGCTTACAAGCACGGCTGCTATCGTCTTCCGGCTCCAGCCCGGCGCGGGCGCGGCGGCAGCAGACATCCTGTCCGCAACCGCGACGAACGGTGAAGCCCGCTCCGCCGCCTCGGTCGGCTGCGATCCCGCCCGTCCGCACGCGGCCGGTGACTTCGACCTGACGATCGAATCCGGCGGTCTGACCAGAGACTACATCCTGCACGTCCCGCCGTCATACGACGGCGCCGAGGCCACGCCGCTCGTCCTCAACCTGCACGGGTTGGGCAGCAACGCGGCGGAGCAGGCGGACTACAGCGGCCTGTCCCAGAAGGCCGACGAGGCCGGGTTCATTCTCGTCATGCCCCAGGGGATGTCCACCGCATCGCTCAGCTCGCGCCACTGGAACTTCCTGACGCTCATCCCGGGCGACCCGGACGACGTGGCGTTCATCTCCGATCTGCTGGACGCGCTGGAATAGCAGCTTTGCATCGACCAGGCGCGCATCTTCGCTGCGGGCATGTCGAACGGCGCCCAGATGTCGGTGCGCCTTGCCTGCGACCTCTCGGATCGCATCGCGGCTGTCGCCCCCGTTGCCGGCGTCTACTTCCCGCCCTGGTCCCCGCTCGACCTCGCGGCCGAGCCGGGCTGCCTCTCGACGCGGCCCGTCCCTATCGTTACCTTCCACGGGACCGCCGACGCCATCGTCCCGTTTGATGGCGGCTACGTCGGCTTAGGCTTTCCCTTCCGCCTGCGCCACATCGAGGACGAAGTGATGCCGGCCTGGGCGGAGCACAACGGTTGCGCCGCTAGCCCGGAGGTGCGGCAGGAGACCGAGAACGTGAGGTTGGTTCGCTTCGACGGCTGCTGGGCCGACGCGACGGTGGAGCTGTACGCCGTAGCCGGAGGAGACCATCAGTGGCCGGGGGCGGACGATTTCAGAGATCCTGACGTCGCGGACGAGATCGACGCCAACGACATCATGTGGGACTTCTTCCAGGCCCACCCGCTCGTTGTCCTCTCCGGGGACACGAGTTGCGATGGTGCAGTCGACGCTGTCGACGCCACGCTCGTGCTTCAGTGGGACGCCGGGCTGGTTCCGTCTTTGCCCTGCTCCGGGAACGCGGACGCGAACGATGACGGCAACGTGAACAGCATCGACGCCGCCCTCATCCTGCAGTACGAGGCGGGCGTGATCGGCAGCCTGCCGCCGTAGGCATCGTCAGCGAGCCGTCGCGGTCCTCAGACGGCGTCAACTGGCGGGTCGGCCCGCGATGTGCTTCGCGGGCGGATGGCGGAGAGCCGCGGGCTCCAGGATGCCCTCTAGCTCCCGCAGTCAATCATATCGTCTAGCCGGTCGATACTAGGTCTGAGACGGGTGGAGCGCCGTCGGAGTGGAGCCATGCGATCCTCGATGGTACGTCGGCTTCCCATCGTGGGTTTGGTCGCGCTCACGCTCGCCGCATCCGCGCTCTTCGGCGATACGGCGGCGGAAGCAGGGGGCGATTGCTACCTGCTGACCACGAGCGTGCCCGGCGGCGGTGGCTGGATCGGTGTGTCGCCGGAAAGCACGGGTGGCTGCGCCACGAGCGAGTACAGTCCGGGCACTCTCGTTACGGTGGTAGCGACGGCGGACCCCGGCTACGCGTGGGAGTCGTGGACGGGGACGGACGACGACTCGACTAGCGCCACGTTCGTGACGATGAACGGTGACCGCACGGTAACGGCGACGTTCCGGGAGAACTGCTACGCGCTGACCACCGTGGTCGACGGTGGCGGTGGTTGGATCGGTGTGTCACCGGACAGCACGGGTGGCTGCCCGGCCGGCCGGTACAGTCCGGGTACCCTCGTCACCGTGGTCGCGACGCCGGATCCCGGCTATGCCTGGGAGTCGTGGACGGGCACGGACGACGACTCGAACAGGGCGACGTTCGTGACGATGAGCGGCGACCGCACGGCAACGGCGACGTTCCGGGCGAACTGCTACACGCTAACGACCGTAGTCGATGGCAGCGGCGGGTGGATCGGGGTGTCGCCGGACAGCACGGGCGGCTGCCCGGCGGGTCAATTCAGCCCGGGCACCCTCGTCACCGTGGTCGCAACCGCATACGCTGGCTACGCTTGGGACTCGTGGGCGGGCACCGACGACGACTCGAGCAGGGCTACGTTCGTGACGATGAACGGCGACCGTACGGTGACGGCGACGTTCAGGGACAACTGCTACACGCTGACGACCGTTGTCGCCGGTGGCGGCGGCGGATGGATCGGCGTGTCACCGGACAGCACGGGCGGCTGCCCGACGCACCAGTACAGTCCGGGCACCCCGGTCACTGTGGTCGCAACGGCATACAACGGGTACGTCTGGGAGTCGTGGACGGGCACGGACGACGACTCGAATAGGGCCACGTTCGTGACGATGAACGGCGACCGCACCGTGATCGCAACTTTCCGCAGTGTCGGCTCTCCTCCACCGCCTACTTCGCCTCCGACCAACACCCCGCCTCCGACGGCTACGCAGACCCCACCTCCGACGAACACGCCGCCCCCAGACCCGACGGCCACGCCCACGAACACGCCGCCCCAGGGTCAGACGGCCACGCCCACGGACACGCCACCCCTGAGTCAGACCGCTACACCCACGAACACGCCGCCCCAAGGCCCGACGCCGACGCCTACGAGCACACCACCTCAGGGCCAAACGGCCACACCCACGAACACGCCACACCAAGGCGAGACGGCCACGCCCACGAACACGCCACCCCAGGGTCAGACCGCCACACCCACGAACACTCGGCCTCCGGAACACACCGCCACGCCTACGCCGCCGGTCTCCGGGCGCGCGGGTGGCGACGTCAACTGTGACGGCACGACGAACGCAATCGATGCCGCGCTGGTGCTTCAGCTCTCCGCCGGGCTGCTGAGCTCGCTTTCCTGCCCCAATCAGGCCGATGTTTCGGATGATGGCACCGTGAACAGCATCGATGCCGCACTCATCCTCCAGTTCACTGCCGGCCTCGTGACCGCCCTGCCGCGATAGCCTCCCCGCTGTCCAAGGCCCCCTCGTCGTCCCCCTGGCTAGTGTAATTCGCGCCTGGATGGCCTATGCTGGTCTCGCCATGCGCAGGCGAGGCCGGCCGCCGCACCCTGATATCCTCACCCCGCGCGAATGGGAGGTGCTGGAGCTCCTGCGCCAGGGGCTGAGCAACCCCGAAATCGCCGAGCGGCTGGGCATCAGCCGGGCCGGGGCCAAGTATCACGTCGCGGAGATACTCGGCAAGCTGGGCCTGAGCAGTCGCGAGGAGGCGGCCCTGTGGCGTCCCGAGGAGGCCAGGCCGTGGTGGGTGGCCGCGTTCGCGCCCCTAGCCTTCCTCTGGAAGAGGGCAGGGATCGCCGGGGCGTCCCTCAGCGGGCTGGCGCTCGCGGCATCAGGCGTGCTGCTGCTGGCCGTTGTGGCTGGCCTCGGGCTCATCGCGTTCCTGTGGCTACGCAGCGATGGCGGCGAGATGCAGGAGGATGCGTTCGTCATCGGCGCGAACGTCGAGCTTCCGCTGGTGCTGGACGGCGACCGGCTGGGGCTCTCTTCCCTGGACGGCAGCCCTCCCGTGGAGCTGATCGGTCCCGGCGACTACACCAGCCTGCGCTACGACAGCGAGGGGCGGCTGCTCTATGTCCAGCGAACCGGCCAGGATCCCGGCTTCTACCGGCTCCAGGACGGTGCGCCGGAACTGCTCATCCCGGTGCCGCCGTTGGAAGGCGTGTCTCGGGCCGAATGGTCCCCTGATGGGTCGATGGCCGCGTGGATCGAGCCCCATGAGGGCACAAGCTCTCTCCGTGTCACGGAGCCCGGCGGCGACCCGCGTACCTTGGGGCCGGAGGGACTCGCTTGGTTCCGTTGGTCTCCAGATGGCAAGGCGCTCCTCGCCTGGACTGGTGGGGATCCATCGAACACCTATCTCATCGATGCCACGGGTGACAGGCCAGCCGTCGAAGTCGGCAGCTTCAGCCCTATCGACTGGTCCTCTGCGGGCGATGTCGTCTTCTGGGAAGGGACGGACGATATCCTGGTCCGACGCGTCGTGGTTGCCAAGGAGGACGGGACGGACCGGCGGGTGCTGGGCAACGTCTTCGTACAGCTCGAGGGTCCCGGACCGACAGCCACTTTCTCTCTGGACGGACGCTGGCTCGCCTGGGACGGCGCCGTCGGAGAGGACGGGGAGTGGTTGGGGCTTGTCGTAGCCGCGACGGACGGGACGACTATCCAGTTTCCGCGATGCGCGCCGGATGTGTGTGAAGAGGAGTCCCTCGGTGGCCATCCCGCCTGGTCTCCCGACGGAACCCGTCTGGCCTGGAGCGAGGCCGCCGGCCTCATGGTTGGGGAGACCGGTGTCTGGGAGGGCCGTCCCGTGGCGGACGGCTCGATGCCCTTCTGGTCGCCGGACGGCTCGGCGATCGCGTACGTCCGCGTTCAGGATGATGGCTCCGCCGTGTATGCGAAGCGCCTGGCCGACGGCGGAGACGAAGTGAAGGTCGTGGATCTCGAAGACACGCGGCCCCTACGTGACCAGGCTGCTTGGGTGCCGGACGGCCGGAACCTGGTGCTGCCACTTCAGGTGAGCGAACAAGTGCGCATCTACTCGTTCGATACGAAGACCGGAGAGCTGTGGCAGCCGCCGGTCCCGCTGCCCTATCCAGCCAGCGAGCGTGAACTCGTGGCGCTGGCTCCCGACGGGTCGGCCTTCGCCTACTTGGAACCGAGTGGCCAGCTCAGCTTGGTCACACCGGAGGGCGACGAGCGCGCTTTCGACCTGAGCGAGGCTGGCGGCATCCCCACAGACTGGTCGAACGACGGTGCCGCCGTGCTGTTTGTCGGCGACGCAGTGAAGGTGCTGGATCTCGAGACGGGAGCGGTCGAGAGGCTTCTGGAAGGAAACATTCAGGATGCGGTCTGGTCGCCTGACCGTTCGCGCATCGCCTACGTTCGTGACCAGCGCGTGGGTGTGCTGGATGTCGCGACCGGTGAGGCCCGGATCATCGTTCCCGACCTGGCCGCCATGCTGCTTCCGGCTCAGTACGGCGAGGGATACCTCGCCTGGTCACCCGATGGGAAACGGATCGCCTTCGCGGACTGGCGGTTCGAGGAGCCTATCACCCAGGGCCGCTCCGACGTCTACGTCGTGGATGCCGACGGCAGCAACCTGCGCCGGCTGACCGACTCGCCGCGGGCGAAGAGGTACTTCCGGTGGTCGCCCGACGGCAAGCATCTGGCCTATGTCCACACGCTCGATGACGGCGAGCATCTGAAGGTCATCGATGTCGAAGCGGGCGCGGAGTTGCCGCTGGACATCAGGGGAACGTCCACACCCCGCTGGGTGGATGCGGATGAGATGCTCGTGGATGTTGTGTACCAGGGCATCGCCCTGGTGAAGCTGGATGGAACGTTCCGGCTTCTCGCGCAGGAGAGCAACCCCTGCCAGTATGACCTTCTGGGCTTCGCGGACGACAAGCTCTTCTTCGAACACACGTGCACGCACATGGGTCTCTAGCGGCCTGAAAGATATCCTCTCTGGCATCGCCTCCATCTCGTGTGTACAATCACGCCATGGACAACCGGCCCATCGGCTTCTTCGACTCCGGCGTCGGCGGGCTCACCATCTGGCGCGCCACCAAGAAGCTGCTGCCCAACGAGAGCCTGGTCTTCCTGGCCGACAGCGGCCACGTTCCCTACGGGGAGAAGCCGCCGGATGAGATACGCGACCTCAGCGCGCGCATCGTCCGCTTCCTGCTCGGCCTCGACGTCAAGCTGATCGCCGTCGCCTGCAACACGGCGACCGTCCACGCCCTGGCCCACCTGCGGGAGACCTTCCCTGAGATCCCGTTCGTCGGCGTCGTCCCGGTGGTGAAGACCCTCGCGCGATGGACGCACGGAGACACCATCGCCGTCCTCTCGACGCCGTCGACGGCGGAGAGCCCGTACCTGGCCGGTCTGATCGAGGAGTTCGCGCCGGACAAGCGCGTGCTCAGCGTGGGCTGCGACGGACTGGAGGACCTGGTCGAGACGGGAGACGTGCGCACGGGCGCGGCGACGGCGCTGCTCGAGCGCTACCTGGCGCCCGTACGGGAGAGCGGGGCCGACGTGGTGGGGCTCGGCTGTACGCACTATCCCTTCCTGCGCCACCGCATCAAGCGCATCCTTGGGCCGGGCGTCCGCGTGTTCGATCCGTCGCGCCCGGTGGCGAGGCGGGTGCGCCAGCTCCTGGCCCAGCGCGACGCCTTCGCCCGCAACGGGCACCCGACCTATCGCTTCTATACGACGGGCGACCCTGCCCAGTTCGCCGCTATCGCCGGCAAGCTGCTGCGCTTCCCGGTGCGCGACGTGGGCCACGTCGAGCTGTAGCTAGTAGAACGGCGAAGGTACCCAGGCGCCCATCGGCTGCCGGTACTCGCCTCGCACCATGTAGCTGGCCAGCTCCCTCAGCTCGAAGCCTCCGCCCGCAACGTCCGCCCCGCCGCGCTCCATCGCCCAGCGCAGCGTCTCCGCCGAGCTGGTCGGGATGAAGGCGTGCATGACGCCCGGCACCGCCCTCGCCGTTCCGATGATGAGGTCGCGCAGCGCCCGTTCGTCGCGGGCGACGCCGTTGGTGAGGTAGGCCTCGTCGCCGGGAAACCGGGTAAGGTAGCCGGCCACCCGCCCATCGCGCTCTACCACCACGGGCGGCGTCATGTTCGCCATGAACTCGATGTCGTGGCGGCGGCCCACGCCCAGCACCTCGCGGTGCAGCGCATCGAGCGCGTCGAGGTCGTCCGGGGCGTACGCGCGCACGGGGTCGGTCGGGTCTTCGTCCTCGGGTGGCCGGCCGCGCAGGATGGCGAGCAGGTCCTTCACCTCGAAACCCAGCTTGTGGTAGAGGGAGAAGGACTGCACGTTGTAGGCGGCCTGGATCAGCCGCACGGACGCGAACCCGTCTCGGTCGGCGCTCTCCAGCAGCGCCTCCATCACCCTCCGCCCGTAGCCGCGCCCTTGCTGGTCGACGGCCACCGCGACCGGCCCTACGCCCAGCGCGTCATCCCGTTCGTCGCCGAAGTTGCAGGCCAGCGGCCGGCCGTCCTCCACCAGCAAGTACGAGGCGTACCCCTCGGTCTGGGAGAGCAGGCGCACTACCAGTCCGGCGAACTCCGGCGACGGGAAGCCCGGCTCGAAGCCGTGGCGCTCCGCGATGTCGCGGAACGCCTCGTACACCAGCTCCCCCACCTCCGGGGACTGCTCGGGAAGAACGCTGGCTAGCGTGACGGTCACAGCCGCTCCTGTGCTCTCTCGCCTCTGGGTGTGCGGGCGCTCACGCCGGGAGCCGCTTCACCACCGCCCCCTGCTTCATCACCAGCTTCACGTTGTCCGCAGATTCCAGCACGGTGATGTCATCCACGGGGTTGCCCTGTACGGCTGTTAGGTCCGCCCACTTGCCTTCCTCCACCGTGCCGATCCGGTCCTCCATTCGGAAGAGGCGGGCGTTGGCCGACGTGGCGCTCACCAGCGCCGCCATGTTCCCCATCACGCGGGCCTTGAGCGTCAGCTCCGTCGTCTTGTAGGGCTGCATGTTGCCCAGCAGGTCGGAGCCGGAGCCGATGTCCAGCCCCGCCGCCAGGGCGATGCGCACCGCCTCCTCGCCCTGTGCCTTCGCCTGGCGGATCTTACGCAGGTTGTCCGCCGGTATGCCGCCGGCCTCCCCCATGCGGTCGATCATCTCGTACGTGACGAGCGTCGGCACCAGCCAGGCGTCCTTCGCCTTCATCGCGGTGGCCGTCTCCTCGTCCAGGAAGTTGCCGTGCTCGATGGAGGTGACCCCCGCCTCCAGGGCGTTGGCGATGGCCTGCGGCCCGTATGCATGGGCGAACACGTAGGTGCCGGCGGCCCGCGCCTCGTGCACGGCGGCGGCCAGCTCCTCCACGCTGAACTGGGTGTGGTCCAGCTCGTCTGCCGGCGACATCGCCCCACCGGAGGCCATCACCTTCACCTGGGTCGCTCCGCGACGGATCTGCTCCCGGGCGGCGTGGCGGACGGCATCGGGGCTGTCGCAGAGCTCGGGGAAGGCCAGCAGGCCGGGTATGCTGCCGCGGGGCGGGTCGTCCGTGAAGCGGGGCCGCCAGTCGCCGTGGCCGCCCGTCTGCGACAGCATCGAGCCGGAGGGGAGGATGCGCGGGCCGCGCAGCAGCCCGGAGCTCACTGCCTGGGCCCAGCCGCCGTCGACGCCGCCGGCATCCCGCACCGTGGTGATACCGGCGTCCAGTGTCTCCTCGATCACCTGCGCGATCCGAAGAGCGATCATCGCCGTCGGTTCTCCGCCGACCGCCGCGATGTTGGTCGCGATGATGGCCAGATGAACGTGGGCGTCTGTCAGGCCGGGGAGGAGGCAGAGGTCCGTGCAGTCGATGCTCTCGGCGTCGCGCGGCGGGGTGAGGGCGTCGGTCGAGGCCACGCGGGCGATCCGTTCTCCTTCGATGACGACTGCCATCGCGGGCTGTGGGTCGCGGCCGGTGCCGTCTATCAGGGTGGCGTTCCAGAGGACGGTCGTATCAGGCATGGCGGTATTGCGCTCCGGTCATTATGATCCCGGCCGCGAAGGAGGTGCAAGCAGAGCACCATCCGGGCCGGTCAGCAGATGTCCCGCACCGATTTAGGGCGCTGTTGATTCTCTCTTAACACCTGCGGCCTATAGTAAGAGCGAAGGGTAGACCACGGGATTAGCTCCCCCTTCCGTGGAACACCCCACACAAAGGGTCGGGATGCGTTCCCCGCTCCTCGCAATTTCGGGGAAGGCGTCCCGGCTCTTTACTATTGCCCTCCGTCACTTGATCGCGATTGCGTTGGGGGGCGAGCCGACACCGCCTCGCAGGTTGAGCGGAACCGAGGCGAGGAAGAACTCGTACGCGCCGTCGCCGGCGCAGTCCTCAGCCAGCGCCTCGAGGCTCCAGAGCTCCCCGAACGGTATCCCCAAGTGGCAGAGGGCGCGAACGTGGAGCGAGCCCACACTCAGGTCCCAGGGCCACGGCTCCAGCGCCGGACAGTCCGAGGCGACGGCGGCGATCCGGTGGTCCCAGAGCCAGCCCGCCATCTCGCTGCTTCCCTCCAGTCCCGGCGCGTGCAGGTCGGCGGCGACGGCCTCCCGGGTCGACTGATCGGCCGCCATGTAGCCGTGTTCCCAGCCCGTGCGCACCAGCAGGATATCGCCGTGCTCCAGCGCCACATGCTGGGCCCCGGCGGTCGCGTCGAGGTCCGCCGCCTTGATCGCGCGTGAGCTTCTCCAGTCGATCGGGTCGCCCTGGGCTTCCAGGTGGCGGGCCACGTCCAGCAGCACGCCCCGGCCGACGATCCCGTGCTCGGCCCAGCGGTCCACGCCGTTCTTGGAGCCGTCCCTGCCGGTGACGTCCTCCATTTGGGCCCCGTTGTAGAGCCCGTGCTCCGGATCGCCGACGTGCGCCAGGCTGTCCCACTGGCTGGAGGCCTGCAGGTAGAAGTTGTCGAGGTGGTCGTCGTTGCCACGGCGCCCCTCGAAGGGACGGATGTGGTGCTGGTAGCGGCCTCGCCTGAAGAGCGTTGGGTCGGGCAGGTGGAGCGGTAGGTCGAGCGAGAAGACGGCGCCTCTGCGGACGAGGCGCGCCGCGGCGGCGACGCGGTCCGGCGTCAGGAAGTTGATCGCGCCGAGCTGGTCGTCGGCGCCGAAGACGCCCCAGTTCGAGCCCTTGGGCGCGTCCTCCCGCTCGCAGAGCTCGGCGTACGACGGCAGCTTCTCGAAATCGATGTCAGGCATGGGTAGCTCCCTCTGTCATCTCCCGCAGCAGCGCGTCCTCCGCCGCGTAGTCGAACAGGCCGTCCGTGGTCTTGGGCCGGTTCGCCCGCTCCCACTCGACCGTGCGCCGTAGCCCCTCATAGCGGGACACCGCCTCCAGGTAGCCCAGCTCCTTGCGGATCCGGCCGGTGTCGGCGACCAAGTGCTGGCCGTAGTCGCCGTTCGGCGGCCTCAGCTTCGCGGGTAGACGGCCCTCTTGGACGACCTCTACCGCTCCCTGCCAGCCGGCCACGCGACCGATCGCTCGGACCCAGTCCGCGTACGTCAGCGGGTCTTCCTCGCCCACGTTGTAGATGGCGCTCCTGGCGTAGTCGCTGTGCACCGCCTTGGCGATGGCGGTGGCCACGTTCTCGACATAATCTCGCGTCCAGCGCCACTGCGCGAACTCCTCCTCCAGCAGGATCGCCGGCCGGCCGTCATCCATGCGTTTCAGCTCCAGGAAGAGGCGGTGCTGGTTGTCGCGTTCGCCGTACACCATCGGGAGCCGCAGGACCGTGCCGGGGAGGATCGGGTTGCTCATGACCGCGCGCTCGACCAGGATCTTCTCGTAGTCTTCCATCTGTCGGCCTTTGCCGCGATACGGGAAGAGCTTCTCGCGCAGGGGCGCGTCCTCTGAGAGCGGGACGGGTTCCGGCGGGCCGGGCTCGCTGCCGTGGAACCGGCCGTAGGCGCGGTACACGTCCTGGCTGCTGATCGCCACCACTCGGCGCGCTATGCCCGCGAACGTGGCCATGACCGCGAGCGCATCCTGCTCCGTGAAGGGCGCCATGTCCAGCACGACGTCGGGTAGCAGCCGCCGGAGCTGCTCGCGGAAGTCCGGGAGGCGCTGTCGGTCACCGTGAAAGTGGGTGACTCCCTGCGGGAGGTCGGCCTCGGTCCAGCCCCGGTGGAACACCGTGACGTCATGGCCCAGGGCACACAGCCGCCGCACGACGGACGGGCCGATGAATCGAGTGCCCCCTATCACCAGGATGCGCATGGGTAGCGTTCTCTCTCGCGGCTGGAGCGATCCCGCCGCGAGGCACCAGGGGGCTTTGCGACGCGCCCGTTCCGCAAAATGAAGTCCGAGCCGGGGCCAAAGATGGGCTCGGCGCCCGGTCGGCTATCGCCATCATACCGGTCGTTCCGCTCGCCTTCAACGCCGGACTATTGCTCCCAGGCGCCGACCCGGCTATAGTCGGCATGAAGCGTCCCCCATGTCTACTGAAGAGCTAGGGAAAGCGCTTACCGAGGGAAGGATAGCCCGAGGCCTCACGCTCCACGATGTGGAGCGTGATACGCGCATCTCCCGCAAGTACCTGCAGGCGCTGGAGGAGGGGAACGTGGACGTTCTCCCCGCGCCGGTCTACGCTCGCGCTTTCACGCGCACCTACGCTCAATACCTCGGACTGGACGCGCGCCGTCTCGTCCAGCAGCTTCCGGGCGCCAAGCCGGAGCCCGAGTTGCCGCCGCTGCCGGACGTAAGCAGGCAGGCCGGGACGCCCCTCGTCTCGGCGAGCTGGCTGGTCGCCGGCGTCGTCGTCGTTCTGCTGCTCATCGTCGGGTTGGTGCTCTTCTGGAACCGCGGTGGCGAGGGTGAGACCATGGTATCCGGTCCGCCGACGGCCGACGAGTCGCTCGGCCAGGGGGGCGCGGACACACCGCTGTTTGGTGACGAGGCGCCGCCGACGGTGGAGGTGGAGGCGGGCGTCGTCCCGGACATGGAGAGCCGCAACGTCCTCGTCGCGCTCAATGCCCTCTGGGAGGCGAACCTGCGGTACCTCATCATCGAGGTGGAGAACAAGGACGTGGATGAGGGAACCGTCTTCCAGCAGAGCCCGTCGCCGGGCACGCGGACCGAGGACGACACGGTTGTGACCCTGCTGGTGAGCCGTTAGGCCCGGCGGGGAACTGTCGATCCTGCTTGGTGCCGGCCGTCCGCCCGACTAACGACCCTTGAACTGAGGCTCCCGTTTCTCAACGAACGCCAGCGGCCCCTCGCGGGCATCCTCGCTCGCGCTTGCGAGCCGGCGGAGCGACTCGCCCATGCGCACCGCGTCTGCGAACGGGAGATGCTGCGCGCGGTAGGCCACCTCTTTGGTGCAGCGCACCGCCAGCGGCCCGTTGCGGCACAGCCTGCGCGCCAGCGCCTCCGCCTCCGCCCGCACGGACTCGTGCGGAACGACGCGCTGCACCAGCCCCATGTCGTAGGCTCGCCGGGCGTCCACCCGGTCGCCGATGAGCAGGAGCTCCAGGGCGTTGCCGAGGCCCACGACGCGCGGCGCCCGGATGGCGCCCACGATGGTGGCCAGTCCCAGATTCACCTCCGGGAAGCCGAAGCTGGCTTGTTCCGAGGCGATGCGGAAGTCACACGCGAGGATGAGGGTGAGCCCCTCGCCCAGGCAGTAGCCGTTGATGGCCGCAATGGTGGGCTTCCACACCTCCAGACCGCTCTGGAGGTCGTCGCCGAACCACGTCTCCCAGAAGCTGGGCCGCGGCCGGTCCGGCTCGACCATCCGCTGCCCGATCTGCTTCACGTCCGCTCCCGCGGAGAACGAGCGCTCGCCGGCGCCCGTCACGACTGCTACCCACATGTCGTCGTCCTCGCGGAAGTCCAGCCACGCCTCGCGCAGCTCCCGGTGCATGTCCTGGTTGAAGGCGTTGAGCGCCTCGGGCCGGTTCAGCGTGATGAAGGCGATGCGGTCTCGCTTCTCGTAGGTGACGGCGCACATGGGTGGCTCCTTTCAGGCGTGATGGACGTGCGGTTCACCAAGACGAACTCGGCGCCGGGCGCTCGGGCTTCGTCTAGAACGCCCGGCTGACCTCGATCTCGCTCTCGAGCAGCTCGGCGTCCAGGCGCGTGTGCCGGATGAAGCCGACCACGCGGTCGAGCATCTCGCGGGCGTGGCGGCCGTCGTTCGACACGCAGGTGACGCCGATGGTGGCGATCTGCCAGCGGTCGTTGTCGTCCACCTCGGCCACGGCGACGTTGAACTTGTTGCGGAGACGGGCGGTGAGCGACCGCACCAACTGCCGCTTTCCCTTGAGCGAGCCGTTCTCCGGCAGCCGGAGCGTCACGCGACAGACGCCGACGGTCATCGTGCCCTTTGCCTGCCGCTCGCGAACCATTCCACCAGCTTGTGCCGCTCTCGCGTCTCCGGGCCGGAACCTACCCCGCCTTCGCGAATGCCCCGTCCCGGCACATTCGCGGGCAGTACCAGTCTCCTAAGCACGCTCCTCTTCGGGCTCGGTCTCCGGTCCGCCGTGACCTTCTGCCTCTCCCGCCTCGGCCTCCGGCCAGCGTTCCCCATCTCCCTCACCGGCCTCGGCCTCCGGCTCGTCTTCCTCTCCTGCCTCGTCAGGCTCAGCCGTCGTCTCCGCGTCCTCCTCGGCGTCCGCCGGTTCGGCTGCGGCCTCAAACTCCTCACCCTCGATGGGCTCGGCCTCCGGCAGGGGCGGCAGATCGTCCGGCCGCTGAAGCCCGAAATACTCCAGGAACCTGATCGTGGTGCTGAGGAGGACGGGCCGGCCGGGTCCCGGCGCGCGCCCCACGTCCTCGATGAGGCCGCGGTTCAGTAGCGTCGCCACCGCGTGGTCCGAGTTCACCCCGCGCACCGATTCGATGCCGGCCCGCGTGACCGGCTGGCGGTAGGCGACGATGGCCAGCGTCTCTAGGGCGGCGCGCGAGAGGTTCCCGTGCTCCACCTCGAGGAAGCGCTCGATGTATGGGGCGGCGTCCGGGCTGGTGGCGAGCTGCACCCGGTCGCCCAGGCGCTGCACGAAGAGCCCGCGCCCGTCGGACGAGGCGGCCAACGCTTCGACGGCCCGCTCCACGCCCTGGCGGGGAACGTTGAGGCTCTTGGACAGCGTGCCGATCTCCTGCGGCTCCCCGGCCACGAAGAGCAGGCTCTCGATCACGGCGGGCAGCCGCTCAGGCGTCGGCGGCGCGATCCTCTGGTGATGTCTCCGACGCTTCATGGCTGCTCTCCGTGCTGACCTGTGGATCGGCGCCCGGCATGGGCGTCGGGCCCTGCCAGCCGGCCTGCTCTGCGCCTGCGGCGGCCTCGGCGAACGGCGACTCCTCAGGCGCTGCGGGCGATGGCTGCTCGGTCTCCTCCGGCCGGGCCACCCGAAGCTCCCGGTAGTGGAGTTGCACCTGAGGCGGGCGCGCTAGGACCACCGCCATGCGCTCCTCGATGAGCTGGCGGGCTCGCCGGCAGACTTCTTCCGTCGTCAGGGCCAGGTCGGCTTCGGGCGTGATGTGGAGGTCCAGGCTCACCTCCGCTTTCCGGCCGCGCGCCAGCACCTTTGCCTGCACCTCGCTGACCTGGGGCAGCACCCGAAGCTCCTCCTCCAGCCGCTGGGAGGCCTCGTCGGTGCTGATGCGCGCCTCCCCGGATCCTACGTTCCCCACCTTGAGGCTTTCGGTCGCCGGCGGTGCCATCTCGAAGATGATCACGATGATGGCCGCCAGAACGAGGATGAGACCTCCGAAGGTGATGATCAGCTTCGCGCCCGTGGTGTTGTGATCGTCCATGTATCCCGCGAGGTCGGCCAGCCTCGCGATGCTCTCGTCGGGCGAGCCCCAAGCGAGCAAAATGATCAGGATCATCACGAAGATCCAGAGGAGCGCTGCGCCCACGATCAGGACGCGGTTGGTCAGGTCCATGAGTTGGTCTTCCTATCGGCCTGCTTGGGGCGCCTGTCAGGACGGTGAGCGCAGCCCGCCCACCGTTGGCCGTGCAGGGTAGCGCGAATGCCGGGGCGCGTAGCGTTGTGGATAGACACGGCTTGAGGCCATCATACCGTATCCGGTGCGGCTGTCAACGATAGTGTTGGGATTCTCGAGGGGAGCGCGCGCTGTCACTCCAGGCCGCACCAAGCGGCCCAGCATGACGGAACGAACAAGTATCGGGAGTGGGGCGGCGGCGTCAGGCCCGTGCTATCTTCGCCGGCCGCGGGCCGGAGCATAGCCGCAGGCGGTGAAGCCGCAGACCGGGCAGCAGGCGCAGCCTTCGCCGTAGACCAGGGGACCGCCGCAATCAGGACATCGGTGGCGCTTCATCACGAGCTCCCTTCGGCACATTTGTTCTAATCATGAGACAAGAATATCAGAACAGACGTTCTTTGTCAAGCTTGCCGTCAGGGATGTGCTAGGTGGTGAGCCACTCGATGAGATCGCGGACCTTGCCAGCCGCCCATGCCAGGCGCTGGCGGTCGACCGCGATCAAGGCGCCGATAACGAGGATCGCCAGCCCTATCTCAGCCATGGCCCAAGCATACCACGCCGTAGTGCCTTTGTCGCTACCGCTCCGGCTGTCGGCTCGCCCCCGCCAGCTCGGGCCTCCCCGACCAGATCCAGGCCAGATTGGTCCTGCTCACGCCCATCAGCATGCCGTGCAGCGCCGAGGGATGGATGAAGATGCCCTCAGGGTTGTCGTCGTCCGTTTGGCCCGCCCAGCGGGCTCCCCGCCGCTGGAGTCGCTCGACGATGCCGGAGACGTTGTCCGTCTCCACGTAGCACATGTAGATGGACTGGCCCCGCTTCGCGGCGAAGCGTCCCATCGCTGACGACGGGTCTGTGACCTGCGTGAGCTCGATGCGGTCCAGGCGGGCAGGCGGGTCGAACAGTAGCAACTGCCCCGTGTAGCCGTACTCCTCGCTGGTGATGGGACAGAAGCGCGCGGGATCCAGCCCGAAGGATTCGGTGTAGAACCGGGCGGCCGCTTCGTGGTCGTCCACGATGTTCGTCACCTCGTACAGCCACTGGATGAGGCCGACGCGTTCGCGCTCCTTCTCCGGCGTCAACACCACGCGCATGCCGGGTGTCTGGTCGGGCTCGACGTAGACGAGCTCCCCCTCATCCCGCCAACCGACGCCGGCCTGCGAGAGGCGGCCGCACAAAGCGGAGATGTCGGTCGTGGCAAGGCCGGCGGCGAATATCCCCTCGCCCCACCGTTCCAGATGGTCCTGCACGGGGCCGCCGCCGCTTGCCTCGAGCAGCTCGAATTCACTGCTGCCGGCCTGCACCACGCGGCGTCTGGCCTGGAGCAGCCTGCTGCCGTCCTCCCGGACCTTCTCGGCGCCCAGCAGCTCGCGGAAGGTCTCCTCCGCCTGCGCGGCATCGCGCACGACCAACTGCATGCGGTCCACACGGGTCAGCACGGGCGTGGCTCCTTCTAGGGGTGCGGGCGCTAGGTCCCGTACACCCCGACGATCACCAGCACGGCGATGAGCACGGCAGCCATCAGCACGTACAGGGCGTAGAGCACGATGCGGGGCGGCTCCCCCTCCGCCGCGGATGGGCTCGGCTCGGTCGCTGGTTCGCTCATGATGCTGGCTCGCTTTCTGACGCTTCACCCTCAGCCTGCGCTTCGGCTGCGGCTTCGGGCTCGGCCGCCTTCGCCGCCTTGGCGCCGTTGCCTCCCAGGACCGCCCGCTCCAAGAGCTCGGCAACGTCGTAGCTCTTCATTCGAAGCGCCTCGTCGGATTCGACGGCCGGGAGGCCGTCCTCGAACATCTGCATGCAGAAGGGGCAGTTGACGGCGACGACCTTGGAGCCGGTCGTCCGCCCGGATTCCTGCGCCTGGGAGGCGCGGACCTGGTTGATCCGCTGGCCCTTGGAATCCTCCATCCAGATGTGGCCGCCGCCTCCACCGCAGCAGAAGCCGCGCTCTCTGGCGAAGCCCTCCACCTCTTCCAGGCTGGCGCCCGGGATTGCCTTGATGATGTCCCTGGGCGCGTCGTAGATGCCGTTGTGGCGCCCGAGGAAGCAGGAGTCGTGATAGGTAACCTTCTCCGCGAGCTGCTTGTCGGCCTTCAGGCGGCCTTCCCTCAGCAGTTCTGCCAGCACTTCCGTGTGGTGCTGCACCTCGAAGTGGCCGTCGAGCTGCGGGTATTCGTTCAGCATCACGTTGAAACAGTGGGGGCAGGCCGTGACGATCTTCTGGACGTTCTTGCTCTTCAAGATCTCGATGGTCTGACCGGCCTGGATCTGGTAGAGGTACTCATTGCCCAGCCGGCGGGCGGGATCGCCGGAGCAGGTCTCTTCGTCGCCCAAGCAGCCGAAGCTGACTCCGGCCTCGTGGAGGAGCCGGGCGAGCGCCTGCGTGACCTCGACATTGCGCTCGACCAGGGCGCCCGTGCAGCCGACCCAGTAGAGGTACTCTTGCGTTCCATCGAAGGCGGGCACCTCGAAGTCCAGGCCCTCCATCCAGGCCGTTCGGGTCATGGGCGTTCCCCGCCATGGGTGGCCCCGCTGCTCGAGCTGCATCAGGGTCGCCGCGGCGAGCTCAGGCATGTTCGCCTCGTCCATCACCAGGTAGCGCCGCATGTCGTTCAGCGCCGGGATGTGCTCGATGAAGACGGGACACTGGTACATGCAGGCGCCGCAGTTCACGCAGTCCCAGATGACGTCGAAGCCGACATTGTCGATCAGCTTTAGCGGCTCCGCCCCGTTTTCCTTGGACCCGAAGGCGGTCAGCGCCGACACTTCCTGCTCCGTCACCTCACGGCAGTGATGCATGAGCTCCTTCGGCGAAAGGTCCTTGCCGGTGAGGTGCGCCGGACAGTTCGCCTGGCAGCGGCCGCACTCCGTGCAGGTGTAGAAGTCCATGTTCTGCTTCCAGGTGAAGTCCAGCACCTTGCCCACGCCGAAGACCTCTCGCTCCTCGAGGTTGGGGATCGGCTTGAGGATGCCGGTGGGGGTTAGGCTGCGGAAGAACACGTTGGGCACGGCCGAGATGACGTGCGAGTGCTTTGAGATGGGCAGGTACGCGAGGAAGGTCAAGAAGTCGATCAGGTGCAGGTACCACCAGCTTGCGTGCAGCGCCTCACCCACGCCTTGGCTCACGCCTATGGCGTCCCACAGGTTGGCAAGGCCGAAGGCGAAGAACGAGAAGGCGTCCCTGTCTCCGCGGTGAAGGAAGATCTCGAAGCTGTTTGTCAGGACGTCCGTCACCATCAGGAAGAAGATCAGGAACAGGATGAACCAGGCGTCCCTGTTGAGGGTCATGCGGTCCGGCTTGACGAAGATCCGCTGGAACGCCGCCAGACCGACGCCGACGATAACGAGGACGTCGAACAGGTCCATCACCGGACGGAAGCCGGTGTAGACGATGCCGAAGATGCTCTGAAAGCTGGCGTCCTCGTGGAAGCCGTCCAGCAGGAAATTCAGCGTGCGGACCTGAAGGACCAGGAAGCCCCAGAAGATCAGCGTGTGCAGGAGGCCGGAGTACCAGTACTGAGACCGGTTCAGCCTCCGAAGCGCGAGCACGTAGGGCAGGAGTCCCACGGCTCGCAACACGATCTCCCGAGGTGAGCCGAAGCGGTTCTCCGGCTTGGCGCGGAAGATGATGATCGCCCGCACGCCTGCCAGGAAGAGAAACAGCGAGATGAAGGCGATCAGCGCCAGATAGAAACCGATGTTGCCTGGAAACGATGTCGATGGAGCCATGAGCGTCTTTCCTGCCGCTAATGCGGCCTACTAGCTGCCACCCAGCTACGTTCGAATCCCGCCAGATCATAGCTTTGGACCGAAAGTACGGTCAAACGGCGTGGTGTGTCAGGAGGCTTTCTTGAGGACGGGCAGGGAACGGTTCATCACCCGCGTGAACGCTTCTACGACTTGCGGGTCGAACTGGCTCCCGGCGTTTTGCTGGATTTCCCGCAGCGCTGCCTGGGGCGGCATCGGCTTTCGGTAGGGCCGTTCGGAGGTCATTGCGTCGTAGGAGTCGATCACGGCGAAGATCCGGGCCTCTAGGGGGATCGCCGTCCCCTCCAATCCGAAGGGATAGCCCGTGCCGTCGTAGCGTTCGTGGTGGTAGAGCAGAATGGGCATCGCGCCCTCGAGGAACCCGACCTTCGATACCATCAGCCCAGACAGTAGCGGATGCTTCTGCATCGCCTGCCATTCCAGGTCGTTGAGCATGTCGGGCTTTCGCAGCACGGCGTCCGGGACGCCGATCTTGCCCACGTCGTGGAGCAGCGCGCCGCGCTCCATGTCCACCAGCCGCTCGTTCGGCACGCCCATCTCCCGGGCGGTGGCGACGGTAAGCTGTGACACCCGTTCCGAGTGGCCCTGGGTCACGGCGTCCTTCGTGTCGAGGGCCGCCATGAGCACCTTGAGGGTGGTGTCGTAGCTCACCTCGACCTGGTCGGCGTAGCTACGCATTTTCGCGAAGAGCAGCGCCTGCTCCACCGCCATCGCCCCTTGCGCGGCCATCTCCTCCACCATCTGCACTTCGAAGGCCGCGAACCCTCCCTCCTCTTGGTTTCGCACCACCATGACGACGCCGGTGCAGCGTTCGTGGCCGGGGATGGCAGCGCACAGCAGGGAGACCGGGCCACGCTGCGCCGGCTCGTAGCCCAGCAGCTGGCCGTAGGGCAGATCGTCCTGGCCCGCCACTATCGTTTCGCCCGTCCCTATGCAGCGCCGAAGGAACCACGCCTCCACCTTTCGATGGTGCTGGGCGGTCGCGTTCGCCTCCTTTTCGAAGCTCGCTTTCACCACCAAGTCATTGGTCTCTTCTTCAACCAGAGCGGCCAGGCTCAGGCGGGCATCGGTGAAGACGGCGGTGTCGCGGGCCAAGTGCTCCAGCACGCCGCTCAGATCGAGGGTAGACCTGATGGCCTGTCCGGCGCGGTGGAGAAAGAGCAGCCGGCCGTACTCGCTCCTCAGGCCGCCGATGGCGGCCCAGACGGCGGCGGGCAGAAGCACGATAAGAGCGAAGCCGCCGGCGCTCGCCAAGAGAAGCAGTTCGCTGCGGCTGCTCATGATGGACTCGGCGACGGGGCCGTAGTCTTGTTGGACTTCGAGCGCCGCCCCCGGCCCGAACGCAGTGTAGCTCACCAGCACGTCTCCCGCTGGCGGGCTTCTCTTGGCTGATGACACGTCTCCCTCGGCGACGCGCGCCAGCGCCGCTACGTCGGCCTGGGCGACCTCGCCGCCGCTGGTCGTGGCCAGCAGCTCGCCATCGCTGCCCCAGAGCCGGATCGTCCGTATCTGGTCGCTCAGCAGGCCGTTGGCCGCCTCCGCGAAAGTTGCCAGCGAGGTCGCGCTCAGATCGCCTGCCTCCGGCTCCAGGATGGGCGTCAGGTAACCGCTCGCGGCGACCGCGGCGTCCTTCTCCGCCTGGGTGCGAATGCTCCGAAAGCGAACCAGTACCAGACAGGTGCCGACGGCGATGATAGCGGCAATCGCCAACCCGCTAAAGACAAAGAGAAGCTTGGCGGTGGACTGCTTTCCCATTCTGGAAATCGAGATGCGCTGTGATTCCGGCAGCACGCCTCCGAATAGATATCGACCACGCGGGGCAAGCCCTGTAGGAGATGCTACGTGGCGGGCGTCCCGGCCTCGTTTTCGGGCGGCAGGGTTCATGCTAAGATCGACTTGCCGGTCGGTGACGTAGCATGACTGCCGTTCTGGACGACAAACTGGAAAGACTTCGGGCCATCCTGAGCGAGATGGGGTCGGTCATCGTAGCGTTCTCGGGCGGGGTCGATAGCACCTTGGTCGCCGCGGTCGCCTTCGATGCGCTTGGCGAGCGTGCGCTGGCCGTGACAGGCGTCTCGCCTTCCATCCCCGATGCTGAGGTGGAGGAGGCCCGGAAGCTGGCCCGCTCCATCGGGGTGGCGCATGAGACCATCGAGACGCACGAGATGGACCGGCCCGGGTACGTCGAGAACTCGCCGCAGCGCTGCTTCCACTGCAAGACCGAGGTGTACGGCCTCCTGGCGGCACTGGCCCGCGAACGAGGCTTCGCCTGTGTGGTCGACGGCTGCAACGTGGACGACGAGGGCGACTACCGGCCGGGCCGCATCGCCGCCGCGGAGCAGGGCGTGCGCAGCCCCCTCATCGAGGCCGGCCTGACGAAGGAGGAGATCCGGGAGCTGTCCCGCGAACGCGGCCTGCCCACCTGGGACAAGCCAGCCATGGCCTGCCTGTCCTCCCGCATCCCCTACGGCACCGAGGTGACCGTCGAGGCGCTGCGGCAGATCGGCGAGGCCGAGGCGTTCCTGCATTCGCTCGGCGTGCGGCAGCTCCGGGTCCGCCACCACGGTGACGTAGCCCGGATCGAGGTGGAGCGAGACGGCATGGAGTTGCTGATGCGTGACGGCAACCGAGAGAAGGCCGTTGAACGGTTGCAGGGACTCGGGTACAAGTACGTCACGCTCGATCTGGCGGGTTTTCACTCCGGCAGCATGAACCCTCCCATGGAAGTGCTGCCGCTCCGGGAGGTAGGAGGACGGTAGGATGCCAATCCTTGATTCAGACGGCGTGCCAATTCACTACGAGGTATTCGGCGAGGGGAAGCCCATCGTGCTGGTGCACGGCTTTGCCAGCAGCCTCAAGGGCAACTGGGTGGATCCCCGCTGGGTGGAGACGCTCGCGGCGATCCGCAAGGTGGTGGCGCTGGACTGCCGGGGCCACGGCGAGAGCGGCAAACCCCATGATGTCGAGGCGTACCGCGGCGACAACATGCCGAACGACGTCGTCCGGCTCATGGATCACCTGGAGATCGAGAAGACGGACCTCTTCGGCTACTCGATGGGAGGTGGCATCTCGATCCGCCTGATGACGCGTATCCCCGAGCGGTTCACGTCGGTCATCCTGGGCGGCGTGGGGAACGTGCTGGCGACGCGCGGGGGCGGCGGCAGGCCCAACGTCGCCGAGGCGCTGCTCGCGGACGATCCGTCGACGATCACGGACGTGGTGGCGAAACGGTTCCGGGCGTTCGCGGAGGCCAACAAGAACGATTTGAAGGCGCTGGGCGCCTGCATGCAGTCGGGCCGGCGGGGTGCGGAGGCCGCGAGCCTGGCACAGGTGAAACTCCCGGTGCTGATCGTCGTCGGGGAGAAGGACGACCTCGTGGGGAGCGCGGACGAGCTCGCCGCTGCCATCCCCGGCGCGCGACTGAGGACCATCCCGGACCGCGACCACCTGACCGTGGTGCCGGACCGGCGCTTCAAGGAGGCGGTCCTGGAGTTCCTGGCGGACGGCCAGTCCGCGGAAAAGGCGTAGCCGCGCCGGACGATGGCGGGTAGTTCGCCTCATCAGTCACAACCTCAAACGGAGTTTGCGGCCAGCGCGGAGAGCGTTTCCAAGAGCTTCGGGCCGATCCGAGCGGTCGAGCAGGTCACGTTGCGCGCACCCTTCGGTCAGACGTTTGGCGTCCTCGGTCCCAGCGGTTGCGGAAAGACGACCCTTATCCGCCTCATTCTCGGTCTGCTCGCGCCGGACAGCGGTGAGGTGGCAGTGCTCGGCGAGCGCATGCCCACCAGGCGCGTCTTGCACGACGTGGGCTACATGCCGCAGTCAGCCGCTCTGTATGAGGACCTGACGGTGGCCGAAAACGTGGGCTTCTTCGCTCACCTCTACGGTCTCCGCTCCAGCGAGGCCGTGGCGCGGGCCATCGACCTCATCGAACTGGGCGACCGCATGCGCAGCCCCGTCCACACGTTGAGCGGGGGCATGAAGCAGCGCGTCTCGCTGGCGTGCGCCCTCGTCCACAGACCTCGACTCCTGCTTCTGGACGAGCCCACCGTGGGTCTGGACCCCCGCCTGAGAGTGAACTTCTGGCGCTACTTCCGGCAGCTCAACGAACAGGGCGTCTCGATCATTGCGTCCACGCACGTGATGGATGAGGCGGAGCACTGCCACCGCCTGGCCCTCATGCGGGAGGGCCGTCTCCTGGTCGAAGGGACAGCCGCGGAGCTGAGACAGAACGTGGGCGCTTCCAGCTTGGAGGAGGCGTTCCTCGCCTACGCGGAGCAGCCGCGATGACCGTCGGCAGGATCGCCGCCGTTGCCCGCCGCATCATCCAGCAGTTCCTTCGCGACCGACGGACCCTGGCCCTCGTATTCGCGGTCCCGGTGGCGGTGATCCTGCTGCTCGGCTACATCCTGCGCACGGCCGGGGGCAGCACCGAGGTGGCCCTCATCGATCACACGACGGCGACGGGGGGCGGCACGCCGGTCGCGACGCTGCTCCGGGGCTTCCTGGCGCAGGGCGATGTCGCCGTCCGCGACCTCTCGCTAGAGGATGCGGAGAAAGCGGTGCGGGGCGGTGGTATCGACGGACTCATCGTCGTTTCCGGCGATTTCGGCGCGGACGCCGCGCCCGGAGACGAGCCCAAGATCGAGCTGACGCTGGAAGGATCGAACCCGCAGACCAGCAAGCGATTGGGCAAGCTGTTGGAGCAGGCGGCGATCCTCCTCGG
Source organism: uncultured Dehalococcoidia bacterium (assembly GCA_964406605.1). Classification (GTDB taxonomy): domain Bacteria; phylum Chloroflexota; class Dehalococcoidia; order DSTF01; family RBG-16-68-14; genus CAYOSF01. The sequence continues at coordinate 184,065 of CAYOSF010000003.1, forward strand.
CCGGCTGCAACCGGCTGCGGCAGAGCAGCCGGCGGCGCCGGTAGCGCTCGACACGACGTACGTGTATGCCGGGCCGGAGTACGACACCATCGACTTCCAGGCGCCCGTGCTGGTGGGCTTCTTCGCCTTCTTCTTCGTCTTCCTCCTGACGGTGGTGAGCTTCCTGCGCGAACGCACCACCGGCACGCTGGAGCGGATCATGGTGACCCCGGCCGGGCGGGCCGAGCTCCTCCTGGGCTACATGATCGGGTTCGGCATCTTCGCTCTGCTGCAGTCGCTCTTCATCCTGCTCGTGGCCGTCTTCATCCTCCGCATCAACTACGAGGGCCACCTGATCCTGATCTTCGTCATGACCGGCGTCCTCTCTCTCGGCGCGGTCAATCTGGGCATCTTCCTCTCCACCTTCGCCCGCACGGAGCTGCAGGCCGTGCAGTTCATACCCGTCGTGATTGTGCCGCAGGGCCTCCTGAGCGGCGTGATCTGGCCCGTCGATACGCTGCCGCGGTGGCTGGAGGGAGTGGCCCACACGCTGCCCCTCACCTACGCCAACGCCGCTCTGCGCAACATCATGCTGAAGGGCGAGGGCATCGCCGACGCAGGCGTATCAGTGAATCTCGTGATCCTGTGCGCGTTCGCCGCGGTCTTCCTGGCGTTGGGCTCGTTCAGTCTCCGCCGCCGGCTGGACTGAGGGTGGAAGCCGCGCACTCCTAGCCCCGCTCCGCGCCCGCCCCCTATACTCACCTCGATATGCCATCGGTCCCTTCGGCTCGGCGTAGCGCGTGCCTCGGTGTGGACGTGGGCGGGACGTTCACCGACTTTCTGTTGTGGGAGGACGGCCGCCTCTCCGTCTACAAGCGGCCTTCCACGCCGGACGACCCCTCACGGGCGGTGCTGGCGGGTCTCGATGAGACAGGCTGGTCGCCGGCAGAGGTCGTCCATGGCTCTACGGTCGCGACGAATGCGGTACTGGAGCGGAAGGGCGCCCGCACGGCCCTGATCACCACCAAGGGCTTCCGCGACGTCCTCGCCATCGGCCGGCAGACGCGGCCCAAGCTGTACGACCTGGAGCCGAGCCGGCCGCCCCCGCTGGTACCCGACGAGCTGCGGCTGGAGGCGGACGAGCGGCTGGACTATCGCGGCGCCGTCCTGCAGGCGCTCTCGCTAGATGAGATCGAGTCTCTGCTCGACCGGCTCCTACGGCGCGGTGTCGAATCGCTGGCGGTCTGTTTCCTCTTCTCGTTCCTCGAACCCAAGCACGAGCGGATGGTGCGGGACGCGGCGCTCCGGCGCGGATTGCCCTGCTCCGCCTCGTTCGAGGTGCTGCCGGAGTACCGTGAATACGAGCGCACCAGCACGACGGTGCTCAACGCCTACGTCGCGCCGGTGATGGAGCGATACCTCTCGCGGCTGGCCGATGGCCTGAGCGAACGCGGCTCGGGCCGGCTGCGGGTGATGCAATCGAACGGCGGCAGTGCCGGCGCCGGCGCTGCAGGCTCGCTGCCCGTACGAACGGTGCTCTCCGGACCGGCGGGCGGCGTGGCGGGGGCGTTTCGCGTCGCACGGGAGGCCGGGCTCGACCGCATCATCACGCTCGACATGGGCGGCACCTCCACCGACGTCTGCCTCTGCGACGGCGCCGCGCCGTCCACCGCCGAGTCGACCATCGGCGACCTGCCGCTGCGCATCCCCACGGTTGACGTGCACACTGTCGGCGCGGGCGGCGGGTCGATCGCCCGCATCGACGCCGGTGGGGCGCTGCGGGTGGGGCCGGAGAGCGCCGGGGCGGACCCCGGCCCGGCCTGCTACGGCAAGGGCGACCAGCCGACGGTCACCGATGCCCACCTCGTGTTGGGCCGCCTCCTTCCCGACCGGTTTCTGGGCGGGCGCATGCGGCTCTCGCCTCAGGCGGCGCGGCGGGCGCTCCGGCCTTTCGCCAGGGCCTTCGGCAACGATATCCAGCAGGCGGCGGCGAGCGTCGTGCGGGTGGCGAACGCCGGCATGGAGCGGGCGCTGCGGGTGATCTCGGTAGAGCGCGGACACGATCCGCGACGCTTCACGCTGGTCGCGTTCGGCGGCGCCGGGCCCCTCCACGCCTGCGATCTCGCCGAGGCGCTGGGCATCCCACGGGTGCTGGTGCCGCCCTTCCCCGGCGTGTTGTCGGCGTTCGGCATGGCCGCGGCGCCGGTGACGAACGACCAGGTGCAGGCCTTCCTTGAGCCGGTGCCCGCGGGGGGCCGGGGAGCCTTCGCGAGCCGGCTGGATCGGGCGTTTCGGCGGCTGGAGACGCGCGCCGGGCGGGAGCTGTCGGGCCAGGGCTACCGGCGGGGCGTCGGTCTGCGGCGCGCGCTGGACTTGCGCTACGCCGGCCAATCGTACGAGCTGACCGTGCCTGTCGCCTCGACGGCGGGCGGCTGTGGCCCGGGCCGGTTCCTGCCCGCGTTCCACCGTGCCCACCGGCGGCGCTACGGCCACGCCGACGCGTCGCGCGAGGTCGAGGTGGTCGCCGTGCGCCTGCGGGCCGAGGTGCGCGGCGCGCCGGTGCGGCTCTCGCAGGTCTCGAAAGGCGGTGGCGATGCGAAGGGGGCGCGGGTCGAGCGCCGCGAGGTGTGGTTCGGTCGCAACAGATCAACGTGGGTCTATGATCGCGAGGACCTCCGGGCAGGCGACCGGCTGCGCGGCCCGGCCGTGGTGCTGCAGCTAGACGCGACTACCGCCGTGCCGCCTGGCTGGCGGGGTGTGGTCGACGGTGTGGGGAACCTCGTCTTGGAGGCAACGCGGTGAAGAGGCGCGCGGAAGTCGATCCGACCGCTCTAGCCGTATTCGATGCGCTCTTCGCCTCGGTGGCGGAGGAGATGGGCGTCACGCTGGGCCGGACGGCGCACTCTCCCAACATCAAGGAGCGGCGTGACTACTCGTGCGCCCTGTTCGACTCGGCAGGGAAGCTCGTCGCCCAGGCGGCTCACATACCAGTCCATCTGGGCGCGATGCCCCTGGCCGTGGAGGCGGCCCTGCCCCTGGCCCCGTTCGCGCCCGGCGATGTCGTGATCCTCAACGACCCGTACCTGGGCGGTACGCACCTGCCGGACGTCACGCTCGTCTCGCCTGTCTTCTGGGGGCGGGGCCCGAGGCGGGAGTTGGTGGGCTTCGTCGTCAGCCGGGCCCACCACGCCGACGTGGGCGGGTCGGCGCCAGGCTCGATGCCTCTCGCGACGGATCTCTATCAGGAGGGCGTGGTCATTCCGCCGTTGCGGCTGGTGCGCCGGGGCCGGCGGAATCGGGAAGTGTTGTCGTTGCTGCTCCGCAACGTGCGAACGCCGGACGAGCGGCTCGGCGACCTGGACGCGCAGCTCGCCGCCCAGCGGACGGGCGAGGCGCGGCTCCTGGAGCTGGTCGTGCGGTACGGACGGCGCGAGATAGGGCGCCAGATGGCAGATCTCCAGGACTACGCCGAACGGCTCACGCGCGCTGCCATCGCGCACATCCCCGATGGCTCCTACACGTTCGAGGACGTGCTGGACGACGACGGCCTGAGTGATGAGCCCGTGCCGATCCGTCTCCGACTGACGGTGCGCGGCCGGCGTCTCCACTTCGATTTCACGGGCAGCGCGCGTGAGCGTCCGAGCTCGGTCAACGCGGTCGCCGCGGTCACCCGCTCCGCCGTCTACTACGTGGTGCGCTGCCTGCTGGAGGAGGGCGCGCCCACCAACGACGGTTGCCTGCGCCCGGTAGGCTTCACCCTGCCGGAGGGCAGCGTAGTCAACGCTCGGCCGCCACGGGCCGTCTCCGCGGGCAACGTGGAGACCTCTCAGCGCATCGTCGATGTGGTGCTCGGGGCGCTGGCGAAGGCCGTGGGAGGTCGTATCCCGGCCGCCAGCGCCGGAACGATGAACAACGTCAGCATCGGCGGCTTCGACGCCGAGCGAAGCAGACCGTTCGCCTACTATGAGACGCTCGGCGGCGGGTCGGGCGCGGGTCCCTCCGGCGACGGTCTGTCGGCCGTTCACACTCATATGACCAACACCATGAACACGCCAACCGAGGCGCTGGAACTGAGCTACCCCGTGCGGGTGCAGGAGTACGCGGTGCGGCGGGGCGCCGGAGGCCGCGGCCGCCGTCGCGGCGGCCACGGCCTGGTGCGCCAGTACGAGTTCCTGACGCCGGTTCACGTCACCATCGTGAGCGAGCGCCGGAAGCGCGGCCCCTGGGGCTTGCGCGGTGGCGCACCCGGTGCCGCCGGTCGTGACGTGCTCGCCGAACCGAACGGGCGACGCCGTAGGCTGCCTTCGAAGGTCGAGTTGGCGGCGCCGGCCGGCGCCTGCTTGCGCATCGAGACGCCGGGCGGTGGTGGCTGGGGTCCCAGCGCCTGGGGGAACCGGCGCACGCGAGAGCGAAAGCCGCGGCGACGCACGGAATAGGAATCGACGATGGTATTCCGAACCTCCGCCGGGCGCCCCTGACGAGCCGAGCCAGTGCTTTTCTGACAGGCATCGGGTAGAATGGGGGGTACGGACGATCCCCATGCCTGACGATAAGATCGAGCGCGAGATCGAGGACATCCTCAGCCGGCTCGATGATTTCGTGCCGGAGGAGACGGTCGCCGATCGTATGCGGCGGCGTTCCTCGGGTGCGGCGGCGGCCTTCGGTCGGGCGATCATCGCGCCCCTGGCAGGCATCTCGCTGCGTCACGTGATGCTCACGGCGCTGATCCTCGTCATCGTCGGGTTTCTCGGCATGAGGATACATCCTCTCTTCGGCAGGTGGGTGCTCGTGGGCGGAGTGATCCTGCTTCTCACCTCCTTCGCTCTGTCCCTCTTCAGTCGCGGGCCGACGAAGACGGAGAAGCGATGGCGCGGCCAACCCTTGGAGCTGAATGAGCCGAGTCTGGGCGACAGGTTGCGGGCCTGGCTCCAGTCCAAGCGCCGCCCACGATACTGACCCGCCCGGAGCCTCAGCCCTGAACAAGCCCCGACGCCCGGTTCTCGGCGCCATCGTGATTCTTTGCGCGGCGCTTCTCGCCTGCACCGGCGGCGGTAGCCCCGCACCGGCCCCCACAGCGACTCCGCCGCCGACAGCCTCCCCGCAGCCGACACCGACCCAGGTCGACCTCGGCTCGCCCGAACCGGAAGGCGAGCGCATCCTGGAGCACGTCCGCGTGCTTTCGGAGCAGATCGGCCCACGGGTGGCCGGCTCGCCGGAGGAGGAGGAAGCCGTCGCGTACGCCCGGGAGCAGTTCGAGCAATGGGGCTACGACGTGGAAGTCCAGTCGTTCGTGGCGGCCGGCCCTGATAGGTTGCGCTTCGCCACCCTGACGGTGGAGAAGCCCGAAGCGCGAGAGCTTCTCGCCGTGGCGTTCGAGGGGAGTGCCTCGGGCGAGGTGCGTGGCCCGCTGGTGGACGCGGGCGGCGGGAGTGAGGAGGAGGTCCCGCCCGAGACCGCCGGAGCCGTGGTGCTTGTTCAGCGAGGGGACGTGCCCTTCTCGGACATGGTGGACCGTGCGCGACAGGCCGGCGCGGCCGCCGTCTTGGTGGCCAACCGAGAGCCCGGCCGGTTTTCGGGAGAACTCGATCCGCCATCGGATCTGCCCGTCGTCAACATCGATCAAGCGGACGGGGATCTGCTGCGGGAGTTGCTGGAGGGCGGGCCGGTGCAGGTCGATCTGAACGTGAGGGCGGAAGTCACCGCCCACAACGTCATCGCGCGGCCTGAGTCCGGTGAGTGCCGTACCCTGAGCGGCGCCCATCACGACTCCGTTCCCTGGTCGCCGGGAGCAAACGACAACGCCTCCGGCTCCGGGGTGGTGCTGGAGCTGGCGCGGGCCGCGTCGGCCGCCGACCTTTCCGACAATTGCTTCGTGCTCTTTGGGGCGGAGGAACTGGGTCTGTTGGGCAGCGATTACTTCGTCTCCCACTTGACCGTGGAAGAGCGAGACGAGCTGGATGTCTTCTTCAACTACGACATGGCAGGCGGCCGCGTTCGACCGATGGTGGCGGCCGACCAGCGGTTCCTCGCCAGGACAGGAACGATCGCGGCGGAGATGGGCCTCGACGTCGAACTGAGCTCCCAACCGTACGATGTGCCCAGCGATCAACGCACCTTCCTGGATGCCGGCATCGTCTCCTTCGTGCTGCATACTCCGGACTACGATCTCATGCATACGCCGGACGATACACTGGCAAACCTGGACCCGGGCTCCATCGATGTGGTGGCAGCGCTGGGCTTCGCCCTTCTCGGGGAAGCCTCCCTCGGACCCTAGACCTGCCGGTCGAGGTCGGGGTTGCCTCCCCTGCCGGGGTGAGGTACCATCCTCGCGACCCCGCCCTCAACGGAGGTATGTTGGACGCCCGTCACCGGCTGATCTTGCCCTTGCTCCTGCTTCTGGCCGCAGGCCTGCTGGCAGTCGCCTGCGGCGGCTCCGGCGACGACTCGGAGCCGCCCGAGCTGAGCCGGATCCCAACCGCCACGCTGCCCAACCCGCTGCCGGAGCCGCTGATCGTGAGGGGCACCCCCGCGCCGGCGCAAGGGACCACCTATACCGTTCAGGCCGGTGACAGCCCAGCGTCTATTGCCGAGCAGTTCGGCATCACGACGGAAGCGATCATGGAGGCCAACGGCATTACGGATCCGACGGGGCTGTACGTGGGCCAGGTGCTGGTCATCCCCGGTGCCTCCTCGGGCCCCGAAGGGACGCCGGCCGCGACGGCGGAGCCCGTCCCGACCTCTGAGCCGCAACTTCAGCCCACGGAGGAGCCGCAGCAACCGGCCGAAGGCCAGGTCTACATCGTTCAGGAGGGCGACATTCCGGAGACGATCGCGGCGCAGTTCGGCATTACCGCGGACGCGCTGATGGTGGCCAACGGCATCACTGACCCGACGTCCCTCTACATCGGCCAGGAGCTGATCATACCGGCGCCGTAGACGGCGCATCGCATCGGGCGGCGATCGGTTACCTGGCCCCCTCCGCGCGGCCAGGCCGGCACCCGCAGAACGGTATACTGCTTGGGTGGACGCCCAGCGACGGGAGGAGTACCGTCAGGCCTATCAAGCCTGGCACGAGCAGCTCCAGGCTCTTCATCGAGTGTTGCTGGAGGGCGAGGCGATGGAGCCGCCCAAGCTGAAGGGCCTCCTCGGTCGCGAAGCGCGAGCGAAGGAGCGCTACGACGCTGCCCGGCTGGCTCTGCTGGGCCTGGAAGAAGCCCCTCTGGGTGATCCCTCTGCGAATGCCTGATGGATTGGATGTGCACGAGCCGCTCTCGTGCACGATGTCGGCGTGAGTACGGAGGGAACGACAAGAAGCGTGGAAGCAGCCCCGCCGGATTCCGTGACCAAGGGAATGAGCGGCGTTCGGCGGCTCCTGCCGCCCGCCCTGCGCTACGGCAGGTCGCTCGGCATGGGTGCGGCGTTCGCCGTGGCGTGGACGCCGTGCGTCGGCCCCATCCTGGGCGCGGTACTGACGCTGGCCGCCGCCTCGTCGACCGTGGTGCAGGGGGCGTTTCTGCTCCTTGCCTGGTCGCTCGGGCTCGGGGTGCCGTTCCTCATCGCGGCTCTCATGCTGGGGCAGGTGATGCGCGGGATCAAGAAGATCGGGCCGCTCATGCCCGTGATCGAGGTGGTGGCCGGCCTGCTGGTGATCGTTATCGGTGCTCTCATCTTCCTCGACGAGTTCACACTCTTCAACCAGTACTTCACCGGCGGCGTGGACAACGTGACTGGCACTGAGGAAGGGCTGACCGGCGTTAGCGTCGGCGGTCCCCTGGGCTTCTCGGTGGCGTTCGCCGCCGGTGTTATCGCGTTCCTCTCGCCCTGCACGCTGCCGCTTGTCCCGGTCTACCTGGCGCACCTGGCCGGCGTCTCGACGGAGGCCGCAGCGGGCCGCGAGCGCGGGCTCACCTTCAGGCACTCGCTGGCCTTCGGCTTCGGGTTCTCGCTTGTCTTCGTGGCGCTGGGCGCCTCGGTGGGGGCGGTCGGCTACGTCGTCCGCGATAACCTGCCGACGATAGAGAAGATCGCGGGCGCGCTGCTCATCGCGCTCGGGCTGAACTTGATCGGGATACTGCGCATCCCCTGGCTCTATCGCACTTACCAGATCGAGTTCCCGAGCAGCTCCTCCGGCGGCGCCGAGACGACGTAGGGGCCCTCTTCGCCGCCTGCGCCCGCACTATTGCCTGGCGTAGGCGAGGCCTTCAGCCTCGCCGGACCTCACTCCCGCCCTGGGTAGTGTAATTCGCGCCCGATCATCGTAAGCTGTACTTGCTATGGGCAGGCGCGGGCGGCCGCCGCATCCCGACATCCTCACTCCGCGCGAGTGGGAGGTGCTCGCGCTTCTACGCGACGGACTGAGCAACCCTGAGATCGCGGAGCGGCTGGGCATCACCCGGGACGGCGTGAAGTACCATGTCTCGGAGATCCTGGGCAAGCTGGGCCTGGCCAGCCGGGAGGAAGCCGCGGCGTGGCGTCCGGAGGAGCGCCCGTGGTGGCAGGTCGCTCTAGGTCAGCTCGGTGCTGTCTTGCACAGAACCAACGTGTCCTGGCTCGCGCCCGCGACCACCGGAGTCGTAGTTGCACTTGTCATCGCGGGCATCACGCTGATGGTGTGGGGCCTCGTGCGGACCGGTGGGAATGGCGACGGCATGCCAGGCAACGCTGGCGTCGTGGCGCGGGCGACGGATCAGACGACCGCCACAGGTGAGCCCACGAGCGCGCAGCCCGAACTGCCATTCGAGATTCTCGGGCCCCTCGATCGGCAAACGGCGCTGAGTACTGAAAACCTGGGCATGGTGGCGTACTTTATCCTCGATCTGCCTACGGGCGAGTTCTACGTCATTAGGTCTGCGGTCCCAGACATCAATGTAGGCCGCCCCCGCTCCGTGCACTGGCTGGATGATGAGACCTTACTCCTTGAGATGTGGCGGGCTCCATCTGATGTCCTGACGCCCACGGATGTGGTCTCCGGCTACCGAGTTCGTCTTGACGGTTCCGCCATCGTTACCCCTGCTACCCCGGCGACGCCGCCCGATTGGCCCGCGGGTGTCCTCTCGCCGGACAGTGCATGGACGGCGATGCTGGTTGAAGCTCGCTTCGATGGGACCGCCGATGAGGCGTTCGGCACTTTGCTGGTGGGTCGCCCGAACGAGGATCCATCCTATCGCCTGACCACCACGTCAACGAGCGGCTGGACGTGGTGGCAACCGGCCTGGTCGCCCACTGGCAACCTGCTTGCGTTCACCGGCAACGTTTGCCGGGGCTTCGACCTGTCCGTCTTCGACCCCGAACACGGGGAACTACGGAACCTTACGGCCTCGCTAGAGAACCAGGTGTTCAGATTCTCCTGGCGACCGGATGGTTTCTCGCTGGTGGCAAGCGTATACCGGACCGAACAGCAGTCATCAACACTGCAACTCATAGACCTGGCGACGGGCTCCACGCAGACGTTGCTTGAGGGCGTTGGATTCGGCCTGCCTCAGCCGCTCGAGTGGAATCCATCCGGGGATCGGCTCTTGTTCAACTTCTTCTACGGTGGGTGGTGCGAAGAGGTGGGACTAGACGTTCCGACGCCTCCGCCGACCAGGCTCGAGATCCTCAGCCAATAGCCTGCCTTCCTTGCGCGACAGCTAGCCGGATCGCCCATACACAATTCCTGGAACACAAGTCTCGCCGCCAGCGCATGGCGCACGACGTCCGTCCGGCCACCTTTGCGCCGACCGCGGGTGCGTGTTTCAATACGCCTGCCCGCGGCCCCTCGGCGGGGCGGCGATGCTGCCTCAAGGAGTCCGGTGCGCGCCCGAGCGGGTACGCGATGTCAAGTAGTCCCGCCATATCGACACTCGATCGCGAGCGCACGTTCCAGGCGCTGGAGTCGGAGCGCTTCGACCTGGTCGTGATCGGGGGCGGTATCACCGGAGCGGGCCTGGCCTGTAAGGCGGCGCTGAGCGGACTCTCGGTGGCGCTGCTGGAGGCCGACGACTTCGCCTCCGGCACGTCAGGCCGCTCGTCCAAGCTGAGCCACGGCGGCCTGCGCTACCTGGCGTTGGGAGACGTCGGGCTGGTGCGCGAGACGGCGCTGGAGCGCAAAGTGATCTACCGGCTGGCCCCCCATCTGGCCGAGCGACGACGTTGCCGGCTCCAGCCCGCATGCTGCTTCATCACCGGACTGCTGCTGTTGTGGTCACAGATTCGTGGGTGGCCACGGCGGTCTCTGTCCGTAGCTCGCGGTGGTCGGCGTGAGGTATGCTGTTTCCGTCATGAGCGGGCGACGATGGCTGTCTCGCCCTCTTGCAGTCGTCGTTGCGATTGCGGGCGGCGCGTTGGTTCTTTCCGGGCTGGGGCTCATTGCTTTCGTGCTGGTACCCAACGGAGACCGCGCTAATGACGCGGCGCTCTCTGTTGGAGACGGCATCGATCTGCCGCTCGTGCTGGATGGCGACAGGCTGGGGCTGTCGTCTCTCGACGGCAATCCTCCCGTCGCACTGACCGGTCCCGGCGATTTCACGGGCGTACGGTACGAGTCCTCCGGTCGTCTTCTCTATGTCCAGCGAGCCGGCAAGGACGCCGGATTCTATCGAATGGAGGGCGGCGAGCCGAGGCTCGTGATCCCCCTCTCTTCACACCGGTACGTCTCTCGCGCTGAGTGGTCCCGTGATGGGTCGCGGGCTGCCTGGATCGAGCCGCGGAATGATACATACGTCCTGCTGGTCGCGGAGCCGGGGCAGGAGGCCCGCGCTCTCGGGCCGGAAGGGCTGCATGATTTTCGCTGGTCCCCTGATGGGGAGGCAATCCTCGCCTGGGAATACGGAGAGCCCTCGAGATCATACGTCATCCACACGAGCGGCGTCACCGTCCCCATCGCAATGGACGACGTCGTTGGGGTGGGATGGCTGTCCGTGGATGAGGCGGTTGTGCTCCACGATGCGCACGATGGTCCGGACCGCGACGTCGTGATCGTGGACCAGGACGGGGAACGCGTCCGCGTCCTCGGACGAGCGTATGTGAAGATGGGGGGCCTCCCGCCGGCCTTCGCTTTCTCGCCCGACGGTCGTTGGCTCGCTTGGGGCCCAGCCCGCGCCGAGGCGGGCGAGCACCTTGGCCTGGTCGTGGCCGGGACGGACGGATCGGGGATCGTCACTCCGCGGTACCCGGCACAACTGCGTGGTGTGGGGAGCGGACAGGCCCACCCGGCGTGGTCACCGGATGGCAGGTACCTGGCCTGGGACCGGGGAGGGAGCGTGCTCGTGGCGGAAACGGGGGTCTGGGAGGCACGCGTCGTGGCCCAAGGCGAGATGCCCATGTGGTCGCTGGACGGGTCGCGCATCGCATTCGTGCGAAGCGGGGAAGACCGGGACACGGTCTACGTGGTTCGGGCCGACGGAAGCGGCGATGAAGCGAAGGTCGTTGAGATCGCAGACGCTAGAGGGTTAGCGGGGCTGACCGCTTGGTCGCCCGACGGAGGCCGCCTTGTGGTGCCGTTGGAGGCGGACGACAGCGCCCGTATCCTCTCGCTCGACCTGAGGGCCGGCGAGCTGGAGGACTTGCCGGTTCCCATGGGCGATTCTCCGTGGCCCGTGCTCGCTCCCGATGGATCGGCATTTGCCTACTTGACCGGCACGCAGCTTCACCTGGTCACACCGGAGGGAGATGAGCGCGTCCTGAATGCGCCTGCCTCGCTGCCGAGAGACTGGGCAGAGGACGGCACGGCGATGTTGTTCGTTCAGTCCGGCGTGATCAACACGCTCAATCTTGAAACAGGGCGGCTGGAGAGACTGCTGACCGGGGGCGGCATGGCCCAGGATGCCGTCTGGTCAAGCGACCGGTCCCGCGTAGCCTTCCTTGGCGACAGGCGCTTGGGTGTGCTCGATGTCGCGACGGGCGAGTCTCGCGTCATCGTTGCGGACCTGAATGCCATCCCGCTGCCGACCACTCTGGGACCGGGACACCTAAGATGGTCCACAGACGACAAGCGGATCGCGTTCTTCGCATTGCGGTCAACCGAGCCCTTCCGGCAGGACCTCTCCGACCCCATAGTGGATGTCTGTGTGGTCGACGCGAACGGTGCCGACCTCCGCAGGCTGGACGGGTCGCCGGGTTACAAGTCCTGGCCTCTATGGGCGCCCGACGACCGGCATTTGGCCTACGTTTCACGCGGAGACCAGCTTGGAGTCGTGAACACTGAGAGCGGAGAGGAGCTTGCGCTGCACACCGACGCCAGCTTCGGGCACCGTTGGGTCTCCTCGGAGCAGATACTGGTGGGCAACCGCGATGGTATTGCCCTCGTCGGTCTAGACGGAGCAGTCGAGCCTCTCGTCGCGTCGACAACCCACTGCAATCACAGACTGTTGGGCTGGGCGGATGGCAAGCTCTTCTTCACCAGCACCTGCTCGCACGCGCGGGGGGTGTGACCGCTACTAGTGCCCACAGTGCACGTCTGAGACTGCTCTTGTGTGCCACGGGCGGCATCGTCCCCCCTTTGCACCCGCCGCGGGTGCGTGTTTCAATACGCCTGCCCGCGGCCCATCGGCTCGGCGGGGCGGCGATGCTGCCTCAAGGAGTCCGGTGCGCGCCCGAGCGGGTACGCGATGTCAAGTAGTCCCGCCATATCGACACTCGATCGCGAGCGCACGTTCCAGGCGCTGGAGTCGGAGCGCTTCGACCTGGTCGTGATCGGGGGCGGTATCACCGGAGCGGGCCTGGCCTGTAAGGCGGCGCTGAGCGGACTCTCGGTGGCGCTGCTGGAGGCCGACGACTTCGCCTCCGGCACGTCAGGCCGCTCGTCCAAGCTGAGCCACGGCGGCCTGCGCTACCTGGCGTTGGGAGACGTCGGGCTGGTGCGCGAGACGGCGCTGGAGCGCAAAGTGATCTACCGGCTGGCCCCCCATCTGGCCGAGCGACGCTGGATGGTGCTGCCCGTACATTCCCGCGCTGCTCTGTTGAAGTTCCGCGCCATCATCACCACGTATGAGAAGCTCGGCGCCGTCGAGCGCGAGGATACGCATCAGAACTGGTCGCCCCGGGACCTCGAGCGCGAGGAGCCCCTGATCGACCGCTCCCGGTTCTCGTACGCGTGCGCCTATCGCGAGTATCTGACCGACGATGCCCGGCTGGTCCTCGCCAATCTGCGCGCCGCCGCCGCGAACGGCGCGCTCCTGCTCAATCACGCGCCGGTCGAGGCCATTCCTGTCGAGGACGGGCGGGCCGCCGGCGTGGAGGCGTCCTGCCGGCTGACCGGCCGCTCCTTCCGCGTGCGCGCGGGCTGCATCGTCAACGCCGCCGGCCCTTGGGTGGAGGCGGTGCGCCGGCTGGAGGAGCCGGACGCGCCGGCGCTGCTCCACCTGTCGAAGGGTATCCACGTCGTTGTGCCGGCCTCGCGCGTGCCGCTGCGCAACATCCTCCTGCTCAGTCCCGGCGACGGGCGGTCGATCTTCGCGATCCGGCGAGGCGACGTGGTGTTCCTGGGCACGACGGATACCACCTACGAGCACGGTCCCGGGCTCTGGCCGGAGATCTCGATCGAGGATGTCCAGTACCTGATCGAGCCGCTCTCGCGGTGTCTGTCAATCGACCCCGTGATGCCCAGCGAAGTGATCACAGCCTGGTCCGGCCTCCGTCCGCTCATAGCCGAGCCCGGCAAGAAACCGACGGACATCTCGCGCAAGGACGAGGTGATCGTCAGCCGGGCCGGCGTCGTCACCGTTGCGGGCGGGAAGCTGACGGGGTACCGCCCCACCGTCGAGCGGGTGCTGAAGAGCGTCGGCCAGGTGTTGGACCGGGAGCTGCCCGATGCCGAGGAGGGTTCGCTTCCGGGCGGCGACTTCGACGGCGACCTGGACCGCCTGGCTCGCTCCCTGGTCGACCAGTTCGGCGTGAGCGAGGCCGCCGGTGCCCGGCTCGCGCGGCTCTACGGCTGCGAGGCGCCCGACGTGGCCGGTCTGGGCACGACGCCCCTGGCGGAGGACGCTCCGGTGCTCGCCGGCGAGATCGATTGGGGCGTGCAGAAGGAGGGCGCGGCCCGGGTCGAGGACGTGGTCTACCGGCGCACGCGCGCGGCGCTCTACGAGCCCGAGGTGGCCCGGCGCATCGTCCAGCCGGTGGCCGAGCGCATGGGCGAGCTGTTGGGCTGGGGGCAGAAGCAAGTCGACGAGGAGGCCGAGGAGACGCGCGGGCGTCTCGCCTCGGACCTGAGCTTCGGAGGTTCGGGTACATGAGCGATGTGATTGCCGCGCTGCGGGAGGCCCTGGGAGATCGCGTCCTGACCGACGCGGAAACGCTCGACGCGCACCGCCGGGACTACTGGGCACTGGCGGAGATCAACGATCTGTTGGATCGGGGCGCGCCCAGGCCCCGCGCCGTCGTGCGCGCGACCTCCACCGAGGACGTCGCACAGACGCTGCGTATCTGCCGCGCCCAGCGCGTTCCGGTGATCCCGTTCGGTGGCGCGTCCGGCGTCTGCGGCGGCATCGAGGCCGACCCGGACAGCGTCGTGATCACTACCCGCGGTCTCGACGGCCTGGTGCGGCTCGATGACCGGAACCTGACAGCCACCTTCCGCGCCGGCACGATCGGCATCGAGGCGGAGAAGCGCGTGCAGCGGGAGGGCCTCACCATAGGCCACTGGCCCCAGTCGGTTGACGTCTCCACCGTCGGGGGCTGGGTCGCCACGCGCGCCGCGGGCCAATACTCGACCGCCTACGGCTCCATCGAGGACTTGGTGCTGGCGCTCGAGGTGGTGCTGCCGGACGGCTCCGTGCTGCGCACGCGCGAGACGCCGCGCGCCTCGACCGGCCCCGACCTGCGCCAGATCTTCCTGGGCAGCGAGGGCACGCTGGGCGTGATCACGGAGGTGACGTTCTCGCTGCGCCCGCTGCCGGAGGCATCCACTGGCCAGGCGTTCCACTTCGCGAAGTTCGACGAGGGGCTGGAGGCGATCCGCCAATTCATGCGCGTCGGCTGGCGCCCGGCGGTCGTGCGGCTGCTCGACCACCACGAGGGGCCGCGCGGCTACAGCGACTGGTGTCCGGAGGGCCGAAGCCTGCTCATCATGATCCACGAGGGTCCCGCCACCGCGGTGGCCGCGCAGCTAGACGCCGTAGCCGAGCTGTGCCGTGCGGCAGGAGGCGAGCAAGCCGATACCGCCTGCGTCGACCACTGGCTGGAGCATCGCAATGAGGTGCCCACCTGGCGCGAGCTGAACGAACGAGGACTGGTCGTCGACACGATCGAGGTCGCCTGCACCTGGGACCTCGTGTCGCGTCTCTACGACGAGGTGACACGCTCGCTGGGCGAGGTGCCAGGCGTTGTGCTCTCCTCCGCGCACTCCAGCCACTCCTACCGGTCCGGCACCAACCTCTACTTCACCTTCGCAGTGCGAGTGGAGGAGCGCGAGCGCATGCCCGACGTGTATCGCGAGTGCTGGGAGCGCACGATGCGTGCCAGCGTCGAGCTCGGCGCCGGCATCTCGCACCATCACGGTATCGGTCGGGTGCGCCGCGACCGGCTCGTCGACGAAGTGGGCGACGCGGGCATCACTGTCCTCCGCGCGCTCAAGCGTGCCCTCGACCCGGACAACCTCTTCAACCCTGGGGTATTGATACCGCCCTCCGGACCTGAGTAGCCGTGAGCGGTGAGCTCCTGCTGTCGCTCGACCTCGGTACGACGGGCGTCCGGGCGCTCGTCGTCGACGCGGACGGCCGTGTGCGCGCGCGTGCCTACTCGCCGCTGGCCGTCTCGTATCCCTCGCCGGGCCGCGTCGAGCAGGACGCCGGCGACATGTGGGAACGCAGCCTGGACGTGATGCGACGCGCGCTGGACGACGCCGGCGTCCAGGCCGGCGCCGTAGCGGGGATCGGCGTCGTGAACCAGCGCAGCTCGGCGCTGGCCTGGCACGCGCGCACCCTTGAGCCGCTCGCGCCCGTGATCGGCTGGCAGGACCAGCGCACCGCCGAGCGCGTCGCCGACTTCCGCGCCCTGGGCATCCCGCTCACCACCCTCGCCTCGGCCACCAAGTTCGAGTGGTGGATGGAGAACGACGACAACGTGCGAGCGGCGGCGGAGGCGGGGACGCTGCGACTGGGCACGCCCGACGTCTGGTTGACGTCCAAGCTCACCGGTGGTGCCGCCCACGTCACCGACCCGGGCAACGCGTCGGCCACGGCCTTCCTGGACAACGCCGCGGGCGACTGGTCGCAGCCGATCGTGGAGATCTTCTCGGTCCCCATGGAGGCGCTGCCCGAGGTCGTCGCCAGCAGCGCGGTCATCGGCGAGACGCCCGCTGAGTTGCTAGGCGCGCCCGTCCCCGTCGCGGCGCGCGCGGGCGACCAGCAGGCGGCGATGTTCGGCCAGGGCGCGCACGACGCGGGCGACGCGAAGCTCACGCTCGGCACGAGCGCCATGCTCGACCTGAACACCGGCGAAGAGGTGGTGGAGGCGCCCACCGGCGCCTACGCCCTCTCGCTCTGGCGCCTCGCGGACGGGACCCGCGCCTTCTGCCTGGAGGGGACCGTGATCACCGCGGGCTCGGCGGTGGACTGGCTGGTGGACCTCGGGCTGGCGCGCGACGGCGCGGATGTCGACGCGCTCGCGCGCAGCGTCACCACGACCGACGGCGTGGCCTTCGTGCCCGCCCTTCAGGGTCTGGGCACGCCCTACGCCGACGACCTCGCGCGGGCGGCCTTCCTGGGCCTGACGCGCGGGTCGGGTCGGGCTCAGCTCGCGCGCGCGGTGCTCGAGGGCGTGGCGCACCGCTGCGTCGACGTCGCTGTGTCGCTCGGGCTGGGCGACGTCCCCCTCCGTGTCGACGGCAGCCTGGCGCAGAGCGCGCTGCTCCTGCAGATGATCGCCGACTATGGCGGCTACGAGGTCCTGCGCGCCGCCGAGGTCGAGTCCACCGCCATCGGCGCGGCCTTCCTGGCCGGCCTCGCCACGGGCGTCTTCTCCGATCCCGACCGCTGCCGCGGCCTGCTCGAACCGCCCCTGCGCTTCAGCCCGCGCATCGACCCGGACGCCCGCGCCGCCGCCCGCGAGGCCTGGGCCGCCGCCGTGGAACGCACGCGCACCTGAGACCCCCGTAGGCGAGGCCTTCAGCCTCGCCCTCGGGCGTCGCCACCCCGTAGGGGCGCGCGGCCATGCGCCCCTACGCGACCTGCCCCGCCACGTACTGCTTGCCCCTTCCGCACACATGTGCTAATGTCGGCCCAGGGCTCAATGGCCCGTTGCGACCAAATGCGCATGCGCGTACACAAAAAAGAGGCGATTTTGCAAAACGAACTCCTTGGCAGGACCATTTCTCTGCAGGCGGGACAGCGTTCAGCCTGCCGCCGCCTTACCCGGCGGCGCAGGATCTGCGCGCCTCACGACCATGCCCCAGCGTTCACGCTGGGGTCGTGGTTCCACCCACCGGGCCTCGCCTGTAGGGGCGCACGGCCGTGCGCCCCTACGCGGCCTGCCCTCGGATTCCACGTCGCCTGCGTGTTCCCTGATGCCCCAGCCTTCCCCGCCGAAGGCGGGTCCGCCTCTGGCGGAAGGCTGGGGTGGCGTCCGACAGCATCCGCCCCATGGTAGACTGGAATCACCACCGGTCCTTCACCTGAGCAGCCCCTTGGAGGTATCGATCCGTGCCGCTGGACGCCATCGTTGTCAAAGGTGCGCGTGAGCACAACCTGAAGGACATCGACGTCGAGATCCCCCGCGACAGGCTGGTCGTGATCACCGGCCTCTCCGGCTCCGGCAAGAGCTCGCTCGCCTTCGACACCATCTACGCCGAGGGGCAGCGCCGCTACGTCGAGTCCCTCTCCGCCTACGCCCGCCAGTTCCTGGGCCAGATGGAGAAGCCGGACGTCGACTACATCGAGGGCCTCTCCCCCGCCATCTCCATCGACCAGCGAGGCGCCAGCCGCAACCCGCGCTCGACGGTCGGCACGCAGACCGAGATCTACGACTACCTGCGCCTGCTCTTCGCCCGCGCCGGCACGCCCCACTGCCCGGAGTGCGGCCGCGTCATCGTGCGGCAGACCGTGCAGCAGATCGTCGACGCCATCCTGGCGCTGCCGCCGGGCAAACGGCTGCTCATCCTCTCGCCCATCGTCCGCGACCGGAAGGGAGAGCACGCCCAGGTCTTCGAGGACGCACGCAAGGCGGGATTCGTGCGAGTGCGGGTCGACGGCGAGGTCCGCGACCTCTCCGAGGACTTCGACCTGAACAAGAACAAGCGCCACACCATCGACGTGGTCATTGACCGGCTGGTCACCGAGGAGCCCGGCGGCGAAGGCTCCGCCGCCAGCGCCAGCCGCCTGGCCGACTCGGTCGAGATGGCGCTCAAGCTTGGCAGCGGCGTCGTGCGCGTGGCCGTCGAGGGCGAGGAGGAGCGGCTCTACTCGGAGCACTTCGCCTGCGTCCACTGCGGCGTCAGCCTGGGCGAGATCGCCCCGCGCAGCTTCAGCTTCAACAGCCCCCACGGGGCCTGTCCGGAGTGCACCGGCCTTGGCGTGCGACGGGAGATGGACGCGGAGCTGGTCGTCCCGAACAAGCGGTTGAGCGTGAACGGCGGCGCCATCCAGCCCTGGGCCCGCGCCAGCACAACCAGCACCTGGCGGCAACGAATCCTGGAGGCGCTGGCCGAGAAGCACGGCATCTCGCTCGATACGCCCGTCTCGCAACTGCCGAAGGAGCACCTGGACCTCATCCTCTACGGAGATCCGGAGCCGATTACGATCAGGTTCACCGGCTCCGGCGGCCACCACAACCAGTGGGACACGACGTACGAGGGCGTCATCCCCAACCTGCAGAGACGCTACAAGGAGACGGACTCGGACTACATCCGGAGCGAGATCGAGCGGTACATGGCGGCCATCCCCTGCCCGGCCTGCGGCGGTGCCCGCCTCAAGCCTGAGACGCTCGCCGTTACTATCGATGCCCGCAACATCGCGGAGGCGACGCGCATGAGCGTCGTGGACGCGCAGCAGTGGGTCGCGCGCCTCGCCAGCGGGGAGACGCCGCTCAACGCACGCGAGCAGGCCATCGCCCGCCAGGTCCTGAAGGAGATCGGCGCCCGCCTCGATTTCATGGTCGAGGTCGGGCTGGACTACCTGACGCTCGACCGCGCCACCGGCACGCTCTCTGGCGGCGAGGCGCAGCGCATCCGGCTGGCCACCCAGATCGGCTCCGGCCTGATGGGCGTCCTCTACGTTTGTGACGAGCCGACCATCGGCCTCCACCCGGCGGACGACGACCGCCTCATCCGCACGCTTAAGCGCCTGCGCGACCTGGGCAACACTGTCCTCATCGTCGAGCACGACGAGGCGATGATGCGGGCAGCCGACTGGCTCATCGACATGGGGCCGGGCGCCGGCGAGGCCGGCGGAGGCGTCGTCTGCGCGGGCACGATCGAGCAGGTCATGGACTGCCCGGATTCGATTACGGGTCAGTACCTGAGCGGCCGGCGGCAGATCCCGGTTCCCGCCTTGCGGCGGAAGGGCAACGGCCACTACGTGACCGTCCGTGGCGCCCGGGAGAACAACCTCAAGGACATCGATGTGCCCGTCCCGCTGGGGAAGTTCGTCGGCATCACCGGCGTCTCCGGCTCAGGCAAGAGCACGCTCGTCTCGGAGATCCTGTACAAGAAGGCGGCGCAGTTGATCTACGGCGCCCGCGACCGTCCCGGCGAATGCGATGGCATCGAGGGCCTGGAGCTGATCGACAAGGTGGTGAACATCGACCAGTCGCCCATCGGCCGGACTCCGCGGTCGAACCCGGCGACGTACACCGGCACGTTCACGCCCATCCGGGAGCTGCTCGCCTCGGTGCCGGAGTCCCGGCTGCGTGGGTACGCGCCGGGGCGCTTCTCCTTCAACGTCAAGGGCGGCCGCTGCGAGGCCTGCTCCGGCGAGGGCTACATCGAGATCGAGATGCACTTCCTGCCCGACGTGACCGTGCCCTGCGAGGTCTGCAAGGGGAAGCGCTACAACCGAGAGGCGCTGGAGATCCTCTTCCGCGGCAAGAACATCGCCGACATCCTGGACATGACGGTGGACCGGGCCCTCGAGTTCTTCACCGCCTTCCCCAGGGTGCGCGCCAAGCTCCAGACGCTCAAGGACGTGGGTCTGGGATACATTCGTCTGGGACAGCCCGCCACCACGCTCTCCGGCGGCGAGGCGCAGCGGGTGAAGCTCTCGACCGAGCTGTCGCGCCGCTCGACCGGGAGGACGCTCTACATCCTGGACGAGCCCACCACCGGCCTCGCCTTCGAGGACACCTACGCCCTTCTCCGCGTTCTCCAGCGGCTGGTGGACGGCGGCAACACGGTGGTGATCATCGAGCACCACATGGACGTCATCAAGAACGTTGACCACATCATCGACCTGGGGCCGTTCGGGGGCGACCGCGGCGGCGAGATCGTCGTCGAAGGCACGCCGGAGGAGGTCGCGCGTGAGGACGCGAGCGCCACCGGCCGGTACCTGCGCCGCGTGCTGGGCGGCCACCGCGACGGCCGCCGTGACGTCCGTGCGGATCCGGGCACGCTCGGCAAGATCGACACAGCGGTGTCACCGAGGAAGACCCTGACGAAGGCACGGACCCGCACGAGGGCGAAGGTTGCCAGAAGGAAGCGTGGGTAGCGGGCGAACGGCTCAGGCAGAGCCTGCCTGCTTCCTCCTCGACAATCGTGTGACATGGGGAGTGCAGAGGGGCACAGCCCCTCTGCCGGGGGTCTGGGGGTGTCCCCCAGATTACCCAAACACCACTGGGCGGGTGGGTGGGTTAGAATGGCAGAGCCCGCAATCGCCATGAAATACGGCATCGATCTTCCGAACCTGGGGGGTTGCGGCGACCCGCGCCTGCTCGCCGAGATCGCGCGCGAGGCGGAGGAGGCGGGCTGGGACGGTGTCTTCATCTTCGATTCCGTTTACAGCCCTGCCTGGGACGGGCGGTTCCCGGACGATCCCGCGAAGCGCGCGACCGCCGATCCCTGGATCGCGCTCGCGGCGATGGCGACGCGCACGGAGCGCGTGCGACTCGGCACGATGATCACGCCGCTCTCTCGCCGGCGGCCCTGGAAGGTCGCCCGCGAGACGGTGACGCTCGACCACCTCTCGAACGGGCGGCTCGTGCTGCCGGTCGGCCTCGGCTCCGTCGATGACGGCGGCTACGCGAACGTCGGCGAGGAGCTAGACCGGAGGGAGCGCGCGGAGATGCTCGATGAATCGCTGGCCATCATCGATGGCCTCTGGACCGGCGAGCCGTTCAGTTTCCAGGGTGCGCACTACAAGGTCGACGAGATGACGTTCCTGCCCACGCCCGTGCAGTCGCCGCGCATCTCCATCTGGGTCGTCGGCGCGTGGCCGCGCGAGAAGTCGATGCGGCGCGCTCTCCGTTGGGACGGCATCGTGCCGGTGATCATGCGCGAGGGTCAAGGTGCCACGCAGCCCGAGCCGGAGGGCGTCGCTCGCGGCATCACGGCGCACGGTGCGTTCTTTGACGGCGAGCCGAAGGACATAGCGCAGATACGCGATTTCGTGCGACGCGGGCGGGAGGACTCGGCGGCGTTTGACGTGGTGCTCGAAGGCTGGTCGTCTCCCTCGGACGCAGCCAAGGCGGCCTCGCGGATCAGTGAGTATGAACAGGCGGGCGCGACCTGGTGGATCGAGGCGGTTTGGTCGTGGCTCTACCTGCCGCCGCACGATGTCGGGCGCATGCGAGGGCGCATCCGGCAGGGCCCGCCGCGCGCCTAGGCGCCAGAAGCGTGGTCTACGTTCCTCGGCAGCACCACCGACGCTCGATCAGGCTACCCACGTTCGACTACTCACAGGCGGGAGCGTACTTCATCACCATCGTGTGCCAGGGGAGTGAGTCCCTGCTTGGGGACATCGTGGGTGGAGATGTGCTGCTCAGTCCCTATGGCGAAATCACTCGGGACGAATGGTGCCGGACGCCGAGCATGCGCACTGAGGTGGATCTGGACGAGTTCGTGGTGATGCCAAACCATCTTCACGGTATCGTGATTATCAAGGATCTGGAGCGCTTTGACCGTGATGTAGGGGCGCACGGCCGTGCGCCCCTACGCCGTCGACCTCGGTCACTCGGCTCGTTCATGGCCGGGTTCAAGGCCGCGACGACGAGACGCATCAACCGCGTTCGCCAGACACCCCGCCAGCGGGTGTGGCAACGCAACTACTATGAGCGGGTGATCCGCGACGAGGCGGAACTGGCCCGAATCCGCCGGTACATCGCTGAGAACCCGACGCGCTGGGAGGATGATCCAGAGAACCCGGCCGTCGGACGGATGGCCCGCGTAGGGGCGGTTCGCGAACCGCCCCTACGGTAGCTGAGGCAACGATCGCCACGAGATACGGCATGGACCTCCCGAACATGGACGATTGGGCCGAACCGATGCCACCGCGCATCGTGCCGCGCTCGGTGTAGCGGAACCTCGCCCGTGGCGGCGTTTGCGAAACGCGGTCTACAACGCTATCATCTCAAGGCTGACATTCGACAGCGGCAGCAAGTCGTCCGACATTCAGTACGGAGGTTTATGGGTAACGTCATCAAGAAGCGGCGCAAGAAAATGAGCAAGCACAAGTACCGCAAGATGCTCAAGAAGACGCGCTGGCAGCGCCGCCACAAGTAACGGTCGATACCTCCGCGGAGATCGCGCAGCCGCCCGACCCCGGGCGGCTGCGTTGTGCCTTCTGCAGACTTCACCGGACAGCCGTACAGTGCTACGCTGGCAGCGCTCCGGCCATGGCCACGTTGCAGCTCTCCGACTTCGAAGCCCGCCTCGTCTTTCTGGCCGTTCAGTACCATCTCGCGCGCCCGGGCTCTGAGCTGGACCCCGAGACGGGAGGGCCGCGCGAGCACGGTCTGGCGGAAGTCGGGCGGGCGCTGGAACCGCAGCTCGAACAGGCTGTCGCTGAGATCGAGCTCAGCGAATACCAGCGCGGGCGCCTCATTTCGGCCGTTGCGGGAACGGTGAACGAGCTCAAGGCGTATCCGTTGCTGGACGTCGGCCGGAGCATGGTGCCGGGCTTCGACGAGGCGATGCGGCGGCTCTTCCCTGAGGTGGCTGAAGAGCCGGACGAGGCCTCGGAGGCCGTGGAGCGTCTCCTGGCGCTGCGCCGTCGCCTGGAGGGTCTCGCGCCGCCGCCAACGCGCGGGCCCGATCCGCGTTCGCTGCACCGGCCGTGGTGGCGCTTCTGGCGGCGCGGGTAGACGCAGCACTGGTGCGCCTGTGAAGCGGAGTTGCGTGGGGGATCGCTGTCGGTTCGGCGGCAAATCAGCGGAAAACCGCTGGAATACCCGGTTTAGGAAGCGCTTCCTTGCAAAACCACTTCCCCACTAGCGGGGAGCCGCGTAGAATGAGGCGCTGCTTTCATTGCTGACCAAGGAGGAGAAACGCAATGACCTATGTCATCACTGAGCCATGTATCGACGTGAAGGACCGCGCCTGCGTCGACGTCTGTCCCGTGGATTGCATCCACGACGACGGAGATGACGACCGGATGCTCTACGTCGATCCGGACGAGTGCATCGACTGCGGTGCCTGTGAGCCCGCCTGCCCGGTCACGGCCATCTATGCTGAGGATGACGTGCCCGACGAGCAGCAGGCGTACACGGAGATCAACGCTCTCTGGTACAAGGACAAGGCGACAGCCCGCGCCAAGGTCGCAGAGGTCGCCCCGAGCGCCTAGCGGGCCGCGGTAAGGCTGCGGCGGTCCTGACGGGCAGAGAAGTCGCACCGTCGGGCACAGACGAGGGTACCCTGGATCAGGAAGGCCAGGCCGCGAGCCTGGCCTTCACCCGTGTCGGAGCGGGTCGACCGCCCTATTCTGTCTCGTCGCTGCCGTCCACTGCTGCCGGCTCCATTAGCGATCCCTGCTCCGGCCCCTTCAGGGACATCGCAAGGCGATCATCCAGGCGGCCGGCCAGCTTGTCTAGGTCGTCGTACTTGTTCTTGGCCCGCCCCACGTGCGTTCCCAACACCTCGAACTCCTGCCGGAATCGCCCGAACTCCCGCTGGAGCTGTCCCACCCGGGCCATGATCTCCTTGGCGTTTTCCTCGACGCGCATGCCTCTGAGGCCCAGCACGATCGCCTGGAGATAGGCGTAGAAGCTGTTGGGCGAGACGGGGATGACCTTACGTTCCAGCGCGTAGGAGTTGAGATCTCCTCTCCCCTCCAGAATCTCGTCCTTGACGATGACTTCGTAGTAGACGTTCTCGGCGGGAATGTACATGAGCGCGAAGGGGAACGTGCCCTCTTCGGGCCGGATGTACTTGCTAACCGCGTCGATGTGGATGCGCACGGCGCGCACGAACTCCCTGCGCAACGATGCTCGCTCCTCATCGGATTCTGCCGCCAGCATGCGGTTGAACGCCTCCAGCGGGAACTTGGAATCGACAGGCACCAGGCTGTGGCCCAGCTTGATGACGGCATCCACCCGGGCTCCGTCGGTGAAGCCGTGTTGCGTGCCGTAGTGCTCATCCGGAAGGATCTGACCCAGCAACTGCTCAAGCAACAATTCCCCGAAGCCGCCGCGGACCTTCGGAGGCCGCAGGATGTCCTGCAGGCTTGAGATGTCCCGTCCCACTTCCAGCATCTGCTGTGTCGACTGGGAGAGCTGGCCCAATCGCTCGTTTACGTTCTTCATCGTGTCCTGCGTGCTCAGGAGCGACTGGCCCATGGCGTTCTGCACTGCATCCAGACGCTGGTTGAGCTTCGCGTCGACGGCGTTCACCTGGCCGAGCACAGTTTGCTGGTTGGCCATGACCGCCTGCGTTATCTCTCCCTTGAGCGCGAGGAGTTGCTGCTCAACGCGCTGGGTCTCCGGCTCCTGACTGGGTCGGCGCTGGGCCAGCATCCAGACCGAGACTCCGGCCGCCACGAGCAGCGCCACCAACAGGACAATGATCACAGCTTCCACGCCGGTACCCCCTTCCGTAGCTCGCTACCTCGGGCTTCAGGCCTGGGTCCAAGTGATATTATGTCTAAGAACGTATGTTCCCAGGTGAATGATACGCCGATCGGGAAGAGGAGGCAACCCCAGGGAACGGGCCTAGAAATCTAGCAGTCCGGTAGTCGCTCCCGCACCGCCTCGACCAGGTTGGCGATCGGAACCCGGATCTGCTCCATGGTGTCCCGTTCGCGGATGGTGACCGCGTCGTCCTCCAGGCTGTCAAAGTCCACGGTAACGCCCAGCGGTGTTCCTATCTCATCTTGGCGGCGGTAGCGCCGGCCGATGCTCTGGGCATCGTCGTACTGGGTCATGAAGTGCGGACGGACCAGCTCCCAGACGCGGCGGGCGGTCGGTACCAGTTTCTCGTTGCGGCTGAGGGGCAGGATAGCGACCTTGATCGGCGCCAGCGCCGGGTGGAGGCGCAGCACCACGCGCTTCTCGCCGCGCACCTCCTCCTCACGGTAGGCGTCCAGCAGGAAGATGAGCACGCATCGGTCAACGCCTACCGCCGGTTCCACTACGTAGGGGACGATGTGCTTGCCGGACTCCTCGTCGAAGAATTCCAGCCGCTTCCCGGTGAACTCGGCGTGGCGCTTCAGGTCGTAGTCCGTGCGCTTCGCTATCCCCTCCAGCTCCGCCCAACCCATCGGGTACAGGTACTCCACGTCGGTCGTCCCCGACGAGTAGTGCGACAGCTCCTCCGGCGCGTACTCGCGCAGACGAAGGTGTTCGCGGCGCACGCCGAAGCGAACGAACCAGTTCAGTCGTTCTTCCCGCCAGTAGTCGTACCACTGGTCGTCCGTGCCCGGCTTGACGAAATACTCCATCTCCATCTGCTCGAACTCCCGGGTGCGGAAGATGAAGTTGCCGGTCGTTATCTCGTTTCGGAACGATTTCCCCTGCTGGGCAATGCCGAACGGCAGCTTGCGGCGGGTCGTGTTCAGGACGTTGTCGAAGTTGACGAAAATGCCCTGCGCGGTTTCCGGTCGCAGCCAGGCGACGGCGCCTTCGTCCTCCACCGGCCCGACGAACGTCTTGAACATGGTGTTGAACTGGCGGGCTTCGGTGAGCGGGCCCTCGCAGTCGGGGCAGGCCTGGGCCTTCAAGTCGTCCTCACGGAACCGGTGATGGCAGCGCTGGCATTCCACCAGAGCATCCGTGAAGTGGCTGGTGTGGCCGCTCCCTTCCCATACGCGAGGATTCATCAGGATCGAGGCGTCCAGCCCCACCATATCGTCCCGCTCCTGGACCATTGCCCTCCACCAGGCATTCTTGACGTTCCGCTTCAGCTCCGCGCCCAGGGGGCCGTAGTCCCACGTGCTCTCAAATCCGCCGTAGATCTCGCTGCTCGGGAAGATGAAGCCCCGCCGCTTGCACAGCGAGGCGAGGGTGTCCATATCGACGGTGGGGTCGGGGGTGCCTTCGCTCATTGTTGGGAGTTGACGTGTGAACGTTAGGCGAACACTAGCAGATGCGGGGCATTGAGGCAAAGCCGGCGCCGCCGTCGGCGCTCGCCAGGCGCGGCGGCAAGTTGACCGACTTCCTCGCTCCCACGTACAGTGTGCATCGTGCCCGAAGCCCTCGCGCTCAACGAACGCCGCGCCTACGAGGCGAATGTCTGGAAGCTCTACCTCTACGCGTTTCTCATGGAGTTCCAGCTCTGGTGGCCGCTATGGGTGGTGTATCTTCGAGAGACGCGCGGCTTCTCGCTCACCCAAGTGACCGTCCTTGACGCGCCGTTCTGGCTGGTCATCGTCCTCGCTGAGGTGCCCACCGGCGTCGTTGCCGATCGTTGGGGGCGGAAGTGGTCGCTCCTGCTGGGAGCCCTCACCTTCTCGTGGGCCATCGTCGTCTTCGGGCTGTCATCCAACTACCTGCTCATTCTCGTGTCGTACCTGGGGTGGGCGGTGGCCCTGACGTTCCAGTCGGGGGCGAGCAGCGCCTTCCTCTTCGACAGCCTGAAGGTGCTAGGACGGGAGGCCGACTTCGAGCGGCTTACCGGCAGACTGTTCGCCGTGATGTCGGTCGCAGGCCTGGCCGGCATTCTCCTGGGTGCGCCCTTCGCCGCCGCCACCAACCTCGCCACGCCCATCGTGGTCAGTGGTCTCATCGCCGTTCTGGCGGCACCCGTAGCATTGTCGATGAAGGAGCCGCCCATCGCTGAGCACGAGCGTTCGGAGAGCTACCTGGGCCTCCTGCGGGATAGCGTGGTCCACGTGCGGCGGCGGCCCGCCGTGATGCGGATGCTGGTGTATGCCGCCCTCATCGGGGTAGCCGCATTCGCCCCCGTGATCTTCATTCAGCCGTTTCTCCGCCTCCACGGCGTGAGCATTGCCAACCTGGGCTTCCTGCAGACGCCCAACCGGATCATGACGACCGTCGGGGCGCTGCTGGCCTATCGGGCAAGCGCGGTCCTCGGCGGACGCGCGTTCTTCGCCACGCTGCCCGCGGTGATGGTGGCGAGCTACTGTCTGCTGGGTGGTTGGGGAAGCGTCTACGCCTACGTCGCATTTCTGCCCATCGCGGCCATGCAGGGGTTGGCCATGCCCGCGACGGGCAACTACATCAACCAGCGCATACCGAGCGGTCAGCGTGCGACCATTCTCTCGTTTCGACAACTCCTGTTCTCGCTCGCGCTGGCGCCGGTCGAGCCGGCCCTGGGGTTTGTCGCCGACCGCTGGGGGCTGCGGCGGGTGTTCTGGACGCTCGCGCTGGGCACGGCCGCTGTAGGAGGCGGTGCCTATCTTTGGTGGCATCGTGCCGACGACGCGACGCCCAACCTCAGCGCAACCGGAGCGCCCGGACCGGCGAGTTCTGCGGCTAGGACCGAGGACAATGATCGCGGTCCTGGCAGCCCCCGTCCCTAGCGCCCCTGCGTGCGGTCGCCGGCCTGAGCCGGCGGTCGGGCCTGCTTGACAGCGCGTTCGCCTGCGTCAAGTCGGAAGCATCTGGAGGGTTCTGCCGTCACGGGACCGGCCGGCCGCGATGCTTGCTCGCGCATGGGGGGCGTCTCGCGCTCTCTTGCGCCCCACTGGCACGCCTCGCTATGCTGCGCTTCGCAGTGATCGTTGGCAGGCAAGGAGACCGGAGTGTGACTGGAGATCGGTTCGTTGTCGAGGGTGGGCGTCCGCTGCGTGGCCGCGTGCGCGTCAGCGGGAACAAGAACGCCGCCGACCATGCCATGGCTGCCGCGCTCCTCACCGCCGATGACTGCATCCTGGAGAACGTTCCCGACATCGAGGACGTCACCTACATGAGCGCTATCCTCCAGGAGCTCGGCGCCGAGGTGGAGTGTCTGTCTCCCTCCCGCCTCCGTATCAACGCCGCCAAGGTACACTCCTTCGAGGCCCCAAGCGAGCTGGTCGTCAATCTGCGTGCAAGCTTCCTGGTCATGGGAGCGCTCCTCACCAGATTCGGCCGGGCGGGGTGTTGCCCGCCCGGCGGTGATGTCATCGGTCTCCGCCCGCTGGACGTTCACCTTGCCGGGTTTCGGGCCCTGGGAGCCGAGGTGTACCGTCGGGGCGACCAGTTCGTCGCGGAGAGCAAGCGGCTGAGCGGCGCTCGCGTGGTGCTGGACTACCCGAGCGTGATGGGTACGCAGAACATCATTCTGGCCGCCACCATGGCCGAGGGCGTGACGACCATTATCAACGCTGCCGCAGAGCCCGAAGTCGTCAGCCTGGCAGAAATGCTCAACCGAATGGGGGCCAAGATACGGGGCGTTGGCGGGCATACCATCGAAATCGAAGGCGTGCGCGAGCTTCGTGGCACGACTCAGCGCATCCTGCCGGACCGACTCGAAGCCGGCACGTTCGCCCTTGCCATAGCAGCCACTCGGGGGGAAGCAGAAATCGAGGACGCCGTGCCGGAGCACCTGGAAGCGCTCATCTGGAAGATGCAGGAGTCGGGCGTCCGCATCCGACCGGTGGAGGGTGGCGTGGCGGTCACCGGGGTCGACTCCTGTCGCGCGGTGTCGGCGCAGGCCGTTCCGTATCCAGGCCTTGCTACGGATCTGCACCCTCCGCTGGCCGCCTTTCTGACACAGGCCCGGGGGGTCAGCGTCATCCACGAGCGGGTCTACGACAATCGATTGCTATACATAAGTGAACTACGTAAGATGGGAGCCGACGTGGTTACCGCCGGCCAGACCGCCATTGTGAGCGGTCCCACGCATCTCTACGGGACGCCCGTCCGTTGCATGGACCTGCGCGCGGGCGCGGCGCTGGTGGTGGCTGCACTGGCCGCCGAGGGCACAGCGGAAATCAGCGACATCTATCACTTGGACCGCGGGTACGAGGCGCTGCCGGAGAAGCTGCGCTCCCTGGGCGCCTCCGTGCAGCGGGTGTAGCTGGCGGCGCGAGAGGAGAAGGGCATGCTTCCGAAACGCATCGGGGTGGACCTGGGTACGGCGAACGTCCTCGTGTACGTCAAGGGCCGTGGCATCGTGGTCAACGAGCCGGCCGTAGTGGCGCTGGCGAAACGAGACAATACCGTGGTGGCCGTGGGTCTAGAGGCGCGGGATATGATGGGCCGAACCCCGGACACCATCGACGTGATCCGCCCGATGAAGGACGGAGTCATTGCTGACTACCTGATCACGGAGGCGATGCTGCGGTACTTCATCAACAAGGTGATAGGGCGTTTCAATATCATCAAGCCGGAAGTGATGGTGTGCATCCCGGCCGGCGTTACGAGCGTGGAGCAGCGGGCCGTGCGCGACGCCGCCGAGCAGGCAGGAGCCCGCCGTCCGGCTCAACTGGTGCCGGAGCCCCTGGCGGCTGCCATCGGCGCCCGCATCCCGGTGGGAACTCCCAGCGGCAACATGATCGTGGACATCGGCGGCGGTCGCTCGGAGGCGGCGGTCATCTCCATGTACGGTATCGTCGTCTCTGAGTCAGTACGCATGGCGGGCGACCGAATGGACGATGCCATCGCGGCGTACGTCAAGCGGCGGCACAACCTGCTCATCGGCGAGCGGACCGCCTCGGACACCAAGATCGGCATCGGAGCGGCGATCCCCCTCGAGGAGGAGCTGACCATGTCGGTGCGGGGCCGAGATCAGGTCACCGGCTTGCCTCGCACGATCGCGCTCTCCAGCAATGAGATCACGCAGGCGCTGCAGGACAGTCTGGGAAGCATTGTCCAGATGGTGCGCGCGGTGCTGGAGCGCACACCTCCGGAGCTGGCGGCGGATGTTATCGACCGAGGGCTGGTGCTGACGGGCGGCGGCGCGCTGCTCCGTCACTTGGACGTGCTCCTCACCCAAGAGACGGGGATACCCTGCCACATAGCGGACAACCCCCTGGAGTGCACTGCTATCGGTTCTGGCGTGGCGCTGGATCACTTGGACGTCATCAAGCGCAGCCTGCCGACGGAAGAGGAATCGCTGGTCGCGAGCATCTAGCGACGTAGCCCGTTTCGAAGATCAGCGTCCGGGCGCCGGTAGGGCTCTGATGCGTCCGCGCACTTGGCGCACGAGCCGGCCCGATAGATCGGCCTTGAGACGGCGGCGAAGCTGCGCGCGAGCCCGTTCGCAGTGGGCGACCAGTGCAAGCGGCGCGCTGCCTCCAGGACGGCGGTGTGCCTGCCTCATTCCCCGCATGGACGCGCGGAACTTCCCATTTCGCTACGCGCGGAGCGGAACCCCGCCCAGAGCTACAGCGTCGGCTTGTGAAGGTTCTTCGTGTGGTAGGTCATGCTCTGGAGAGCGAGGACAGGGTCGATGTCCTTGATCTGCACGTCCGCCGGTGTCTTGTGGGCGATGGGGGCGTAGTTGAGAATGGCCTTCACACCACTCTCGACCAGGATGTCGATGACTTGCTGGCCGCTGTCCGCCGGAACCGCCACGATGCCGATGTCTACCTTTCGTTCCCGGAGGACGTCGGGCAGGGTATCTACGTGCTTGACGACGAGCCCGTTCACCTCGGTACCGATGATCGCCGGGTCGGAATCGAAGGCCTCAACGACACGGAATCCCTGAGGGATGAAGCCGGCGTAGCCGACGATGGCCCGGCCCAACTGCCCGACTCCTACCACAACGAGCGGCCACTCCCGGGTGAGGCCCAGGATCTGGCGCAGCTCGTCCAGCAGCCGCTGGACGTTGTAGCCGCGTCCTTGCTTGCCGAACCGCCCGAAGTAGCTCAGGTCCTTGCGAATCTGCGCTGGGGTAACCCCCAAATGCATCCCGAGCTCCTGGGAGCTGACCACCTCTCGGCCCTGTTGCTCCAGCAGCGCCAGCGCGCGAGCATACACGGGCAGCCGGTCAATGACTACACCTGGGATCTGAAGGGCCAACCTCCGCTCCTCTGGTCATCCGCCTCGAACACAAGCCGAAGCTACGCCTTGTGATTGTGCACGCGAGCACAATGTAGCATCGGTCCCCGCCGCCGTCAAACGCTCAGGGCGTGGCAGGCAGAAGTCGTCCCGCCGGCTAGACGTTGCGATCGGCCCAGGCACCCAAACAGGGGAGCTGGTAGCGCTCGCCGCGGGCGGCACGATACATCAGGTAGAGCCAGAGCGCCAGAGATGCCAGGCCCAACAGCGCACCGAGAGAATACAGCTCTGCCAGGGCGACCGATACCAGTACGACGGCGGCCACGGCACTGTAGAGGATGGACTGGAGGGCGTGAAACCTGACGAACCGGTCCTCGCGCTCGACGCTCAGCAGGATCATCCCGCTGATGATCCCGAGCAGGTAGCACAGCACCGCGGCCAGACGAGGCTCCAGCTTGCGGTTGGCGGCTCCGAAGCTTCTTCGTTGCATATGATTCAGTCCCGCCTCGCTCGATAGGCGCCATGTACGTATCGGTCACCTGCGGGGCTGAGCGCAGCGGTGGGTTGGGAGAGTAGAAGAAGGCCCGCCGCATGGCAGGCCGTTGACCGCTCGCCGGGTCTGTCGTCTAGCTGTCCGGATCGAGGTTGATGGTGGTTTGGCCGCCGTAGGCGAGCCCGGGCTCGCTGACCGGTGGCGTCGGCGTCTCCGGCTCCTCTGCCGTCTCCGGTTCCTCTGCCTTGGGCTCCTCCGGCGGCGCTTTCGGCTTGCTGGGCTCCGGCGCTTCGCCTACCGGTGCCTTCAGCAAGGCGGTGAGGTCTTCGCCCTCGATCGTCTCCTGGTCGAGCGCGCGCTCGACCAACTCCTCCAGCTTCTCACGGTTGTCAGCCAGTACCTTCTTGGCCGTGTGATACGCCTTATCGATGAGGCGACGGACCTCCTCATCGATCTCCTCCGCCACCTTCTCGCTGTAGTTTCGCTGCTCGGATATCTCCCGGCCCAGGAAGACCATCTCCTCCTTGCGCCCGAAGGTGCGCGGGCCCAGCCGTTCGCTCATGCCCCACTGGGTTACCATCTGTCGGGCAATACGGGTGGCCTGCTCGATGTCGTTCTGGGGACCCGTGGTCATCTCTCCCAGCACTATCTCCTCAGCCACGTGGCCGCCCAGCACGGCTGCGAGCGTATCCTGGTATTGGGAGCGCGTCATCAGGTGGCGGTCTTCCTCCGGCAGATAGCGAGTGAAGCCGCCTGCCATGCCGCGCGCCACGATGCTCATCTTGTACGGCGGATCTGCGTTGGGAAGGATCCAGCCTACCAGGGCATGTCCTGCCTCATGGTACGCGATGATCTTCTTCTCCTTGTCGCTGATGACACGGCTCTTGCGTTCAGGCCCGGCGATGACGCGATCAATGGCCTCATTGAACTCGTCCATGCTGGCCTTCCTCTTGTTGCGCCGCGCGGCCAGAATGGCCGCCTCGTTCACCAGGTTGGCGAGGTCGGCGCCGGAGAACCCAGGCGTCTGCTTGGCCAGCACCATGAGGTCCACGTCCTGCTCCAGGGGCTTCCCTTTCGCGTGCACCTGAAGAATCGCCTCACGGCCGCGGATGTCCGGTCTGTCCAGCACGACCTGCCGGTCGAAGCGGCCCGGACGCAGCAGCGCCGGGTCCAGGATGTCTGGGCGGTTGGTGGCCGCGATCACGATGACGTTCGTGTTGGTATCGAAGCCGTCCATCTCCACCAGGATCTGGTTGAGCGTCTGCTCTCTTTCGTCGTGGCTCCCACCGAGCCCGGCGCCCCTCTGGCGGCCGACGGCATCGATTTCATCCACGAAGACAATGCAAGGCGCATTGCGCTTCGCCTGCTCGAAGAGATCCCGAACGCGGGAAGCGCCTACGCCGACGAACATCTCGACGAACTCGGAGCCGCTGATCGAGAAGAAGGGCACGCCCGCCTCACCGGCCACGGCCCGCGACAGGAGTGTCTTCCCCGTACCCGGCGGTCCCAAGAGCAGCACGCCGCGCGGGATGCGGGCGCCCAGAGCCGCGAACTTCTCCGGGTACTTGAGAAACTCCACCACCTCCTGCAACTCTTCCTTCGCCTCGGCCACCCCCGCGACGTCGGCGAACGTCACAGTCGGGCGGTTGCCTGAGAACGTACGCGCCTTGCTCTTGCCAAAGCTCATCGCCTGGGCGTTGGATCCCTGGGCCTGCCGCATGAAAAAGATGAGGATCGCCCCGAACAAGATCAACGGCAGGAAACTTATGAGCAGACCCACCCAGTTGCCGAAGCCACCGCCTTTCTTCACCTTCACGTCCACGCCGTTTGCCCCGACATCTACGCCCTCATCGCGCAGCAGCGTGACGATGCTGACGTCGCCCTCTTTGCGCGAGGTGAACTTGTCTCCCGACTTCATCATGACCGTGAGTGAATCGCCATTCACCTCTATCTGGGAGACGTCTCCGGCCTTGGCCGCGTCGATGACCTCGCTCAGGTCCATGCTCTGCGTACCGTCCGAGCGGCCGAAGAAGGAATAGACGATAGCGACGACGGCTACCAGGATGAGAAGGTAGATGAAGCCGTTACGGAGCCAACGGGAACTCACTAAGCACCTGCTTTCTCGCCGGTGTGGTCAGCGCCAGCGACTTGGGCAGTGAAGCTGACCTCGAATGTCATTATATCAAACGTAATTGAGTTCCGTAACGTTCCGGCGACCGGGCGTTCGCCTACACGGCCTCCTTGACAGTATCGGCCGACTGGACCACCGGGCTCAGTCCTCGTCCTCGGACGCGAGCCGGCCGGCCTGAGCCCAATTCTCCTTGGCGACGTCCGTGAAGACCACGATCGTCGCGTCCGGCGTCGTGTGGGCTACGTTGCAAACCACGTCCGTGATCGCGCGCGCCAGCTCTCGCTTCTGAGCCTGCGTCCTACCAGGCCACATTTCCACTCGCACGATGGGCATTCGGTACCTCCTTCCGAAGCTGTTGGTGAGCACGCGCATGATAGCATGGCTGCACGAGCCGTTGACGTTCAACGCCCGTATCCGTAGCATCGAGTTCGAGACCGAACCTGGGAGATTCTAGTGGCCCGCTATCGAGGCGCACCTACCTTGAGCGAAGAGATCCGTGGCTGGCGCGCGGGCTACCGGCACGTGGCGGGAGTCGACGAAGCCGGCCGGGGTCCCATGGCCGGGCCGGTGCTCGCCGCCGCGGCTGTCCTCGATCCGCAATTCGGTGCCAGGTGGTGGTCCGAACTGCGAGACTCCAAGCTCATCGGCGGACGCCGGCGGGCCGAGCTGGCCCAACGTCTGCGCGAGAGCGCAGCGATCGGCATCGGCCAAGCAAGCCACACGGAGATCGACGAGCTGGGTGTCTTGGAGGCGACCCGTCAGGCGATGCTGCGCGCGGTGGCGGCTCTTCCATGCCGGCCGGACCTGTTGCTGATCGATGCCGTCTCGCTCCCGAGTGACGCGGGTCCGGGCGGGGGAGCGACCGGTTGGGACCAGCGCTCGCTGATCCAGGGCGACTCCCTCAGCGCGTCCATTGCTGCCGCCTCCATCGTTGCCAAGGTCGAGAGGGACTGCCTAATGGACGAATTCGACCAGGCATACCCGGTGTACGGCTTCGCTCGCAACCGGGGCTACTGCACTCCCGAGCACCTGAGTGCTCTTGCCCGGCACGGGCCCTGTCCCATTCACCGCCGGTCCTTCGCGCCGGTCCGCGACTACCTCGCCAGCCACCAAGGGTGAGCGAACCGCGACGCCGGCGGCGCACACGTTGACAGGCAGTGGCGGCCGACAATAGCATGAAGAATAGCGTAGATTGCCGTGGTCGGCGTTTGCTGGGTGTTGGCCGGGCGAGTCGGCGGAGCCTCGTCCAGGGAGGAGATAGCAGTGGAGAAAGACGCGGACAAGAGCGAGAGTGGCCCTGGGGAAGGCGAGGAGCCAACGGCCGACCTAGGAGAGGAACAAGAAGCAGCGGTCGAGGAGGAGGGCGGAGCGGAGGCCGCGGCCGAGATCGAGAGTGAGCCTCCGGCGGAGCAGGCCTCAGCGGAGTCGGGCAGCTACATTCGTGTGGCCGCTGTGTCAGGAGCGGTGCTGCTGTTCGCGTTGGCGTTCTTCGTGGCGGGGTTCTTCGTTGGCGGCCAGATGGACGGCGACGACGAGGGGGCCACCGGCACACAGGCCAGCGCGTCGGATGACGCGTCGGATGATCCATACTGGGGTCCGGAAGACGCTTCAGTAGTGATACAGGAGTTCGCTGACTTCCAGTGCCCGTACTGCAGCCAGTTCGCTCTGGAGACGCTGCCTAGCCTTCGGGAGGCCTACGGAGACAAGGTCAAGTTTATCTTCCGCGACTTTCCGCTTGGCTCGATCCATCCATATGCCCAGAAGGCCGCGGAGGCCGGGCAGTGCGCTCAGGAGCAGGGGCTCTTCTGGGAGTACCACAACATCCTCTTCCAGAACACGGACGCGCTGAGCGACGCCGATCTGCGCGCGTACGCAGAGACGGTGGGCGCGGACGTTGATGAGTTCAACGAGTGCCTGGATTCGGGCAGGAACACGTGGGAGGTCCTGCTGGATACGAGGGACGGCAGCGAGGAGGGCGTCTCCGGGACTCCGGCCTTTGTGATCAACGGTCTGCTGTTGGGAGGCGTGCGACCGTTCGAGCAGTTTCAGACGATCATCGACTCCGCTCTGGCTAATGCCGGGGGCTAGGCGGTCCGGGCGAAGGCACCCCCGCCCGACGGCCTCGGATCGCTGACGACGGGCACCGGCGATCGCGAGCGATCGCAAACTGCGCGCTTGGAGATTGGAGGGGGACTAGGCGGCAGCCCGGGCGGGCGGCCTGATCGTTTCGAGCAGACGGGTGCGCATCCGCTTGATGGCCTCCGGGCGCGGGTGACTGGCGACATCGCGGTTGATGTCGGCCAGGAGGCGAAGCAACCATTCGCCTTCTCCGGGTGGGCCTATTCGAGCGGTTCGTCTTGCAATGGTCCTCATGGCGCGGGACTCCTCTAACGCTAGCATCGGCAGCGTCTGACGGATCTGGGTAGGTGAAACCCCTAGGCGCGGAGGGATTCTCGGCCGTGCCTGCCGGCCTCCCACGCACAGTGACGGGCCCCGCTTGACAGCATAGAACATATATTCTATTCTAGGCTCAGGTTCTTGAATCCTCGGTTGGGGACGATCCTGTGGAAGGAGTGGGCGGGTTGAGCCTCGGCGGGTTGGTGGTGGCTCAGGACGTGGCTACGGCGGCGTGCGGGCTACTCAACGCGGGTTACTTTGCCTGGTACTGGCGGCTGCCCGGCGTCTCCAAAAGGCGTCGCCTCGCGGCCGTGATGCTGGCGATGGTCAGCGCGGCGGCGGTGGTGGAGGCGCTGTTCTCGCAGGGACTCTTCTGGTCGCAGCAAGGGGTCCTTGCGCTGCCCCAGCTCTCTCCCGGTGTCTGGGCGCTGCTGCGCCTCCCGCTCTTCGCGGCGACCGCCGGCATCTCGATGGTGATCCTTCGGAGGCTGTTGTCGTAGCGATGGCGACATCGGTGCTCGCTGTGGCCCTGGAGCGGCGGGAGTGGACGCTGGCGGCTCTCTGCCTGTTGCTGGGGGTGGCCGACGTGGCAGCCAGCGTGCCGCCGGAAACTCTGGAGGGGCTACTGGAGCTACTCGAGGAACTTCCCCGTGGCAGACGCAGGCGCTGAGAAGCGACGGAACCAGAGCCGCGGTCCGCGATCAGCCAATCGCAAGGCGAGCCCGGCGAAGCACCGAGAGGAGGTGGCGAACGACTTCTACGGCAGCGCCCTTGATGCCGCCGAGCGCATCGAGCTGCAGGAAGCCTCGAAGATCAAGGGGTTGGACCAAGAGATCGCCGTGTTGCGGATGAAGCTCAGGAAGATGGTTAGGAAGCGCCGGCAGAACGTCCCGCTCATGTTGCGCGGGATCGAGCTCCTGGTGAAGGCCGTCTCCGCCCGCTACCGCCTCTCGAAGGAGGCTGAGGAGAACCTGTCGGAGAGCCTGGCCAACGTAGTCCGCGGCGTCGGCGGCCTGCTCATGCCGGAGGCGTTCGTCGATGAGTGATCGCTCGACGAGATCTGGTCATGGCCCGCTGGAGAGGACGTTGATCCGGCTGCGGACACGTAGAGGTGCTGCCGAAGGGCAGGAGCGGGAACCCGGGGAACACCTCACGCCGGCCGCCTTCCGGGCCGTCGTGGACGAGCGGCTCCGCAGCCTGGAGCGTCAGTTGGACGAAGTGAAGGGCCGGGTCAACGGCCTGCTCTTCTTGTTGGCGGGCACAGTTGCCGTCCAGTTCGTGCTGCAACTCCTGAGGTAGCGGATGGCCGGTGCAACGGAAGCCGGCACCGCCGCGGTCGGCATCGGGCCGTGGAAGCAGCGGTTGCGGCCGTACCAGGTGGAAGCTGGCCGGGCCATCCTGGACAGCGTCCGGGGACGCAAGGGGCTGAGCTTCTCGGTCGAGGTGGCGCGCCAGGGCGGCAAGAACGAGCTCTCGGCCCAGTTGGAGGCACTGCTCCTCATCCTGCACATGGAGCGTGACGTCGACGCCGTGAAGTGCGCCCCCACCTTCGACCCGCAGGGGCGCATCAGCGTGCGCCGGCTCTGGTCCCGGCTGCTGGAGGCGCGGCTGACGCCGCTCGCCTCGCTGGAGGCGGGACACGTGGTGCGAGTCGGGCGGGCGCGCGTGCTGTTCATGTCGGCGGAACCGGGAGCCAACGTCGTCGGCCACAGCGCGAAGCTCCTGCTGGAGGTGGACGAGGCGCAGGACGTGGACGAGGAGAAGTTCGACCGCGAGTTCCGCCCCATGGCGTCAACGACCAACGCTACAACCGTCTTCTACGGCACCGCCTGGGACGACAGGACGCTGCTGGAGCGGGCAAAGCAGCGCCACCTGGAGCTGGAGCGCAGCGACGGCGTCCGCCGCCACTTCGAGTACGACTGGGAGGTGGTGGCGCAACACAATCCGGCCTACCGTCGCTACGTGGAGGCGGAGCGGGAGCGCCTGGGCGAACGGCATCCGCTCTTCCTTACCCAGTACTGTCTGCGCCCGATCAGCGGCGGCGGGCGGCTGTTCGTGCCGGGGCAGCTCGCGCAGCTAGAGGGGAGCCATGCGCGCCAGCGGGCGCCGCGGTCGGGCGAGACGTACGTCGCCGGGCTCGATCTGGCGGGCGGCGCGGTCGATGACGCGGGGGTGCAGAGCGACGCGCCGACGCCAATGGCCGTACCCAACGCCGGGCGGGACGCCACGGTTCTCACCATCGGTCGGGCGTCCTATCCCGACCGCGACGCCATCGTGCAGGAGCCGCGGCTGGAGGTGGTGGAGCACTACGTCTGGACCGGCGAGCCTCACGACGCGCTCTTGCGCCGGCTGGTCGACCTGCTGCGTGAAGTGTGGCGGGTGCGCCGGCTGGCCGTCGACGCAACGGGCCTGGGGGAGACGATCGCGCGCCTGCTGACGGCGGCGCTGGGCTCGCACGTGGTTCGCCCGGTGCGCTTCACGCAGGAATCAAAGTCACGCCTGGGCTACGGGCTGCTGGCGGCCGTGAACGGCGGGCGGCTCAAGCATTACGCCGGCGACGGCTCGATGGAGTACCGGCAGTGCCGGCGGGAGCTGGAGCGGGCGCGGGCGACCTACCGGGCGAACCGCACGATGAACTTCTTCGTGGAGCCGGCCGAGGGGCACGACGACTTCCTGACGAGCCTGGCGCTGTTGGTGGAGGCGGGGTCCGGCGCCGCGCCGCGCACCGCCCGCGGCCGCGTGAGGGAGGTCTGAGGTGGCAGAGGAGGAGTACCCCAGCATGAATGCTGGGGCATAGGGGCGCGGGACATGGGCAGATGATGAGGCAAAGCCGGTTGATGGCCCCGCCGTCCAACGGCGCGCGGCAATCCGGTGGCCCGCCAGGGCAGCCAATCGAGCCGGAGCCACGCCGTCCCAACGGCCGCAGGGTGCGCAGCGACGCGCTGCCGGAGCACGTGGAGTACCGCGACACCGGCTGCGAGCTGGCGCCGATCTGCGTGCGCTGCCCGCTGGTGCGCTGCCGCTACGACGAGCCGGGGGGAGCCCGGAAGCTGCTCCTGGGCTCGCGGGACGAGACGCTGCGCCGCCGTCGCCGCGAGGACCGCGTCCCCATCGAGGCACTGGCGACGGAGTTCGGCCTCTCCCGTCGCAGCGTCTTCCGGATCCTGGCGGGGGGACGGCCTGGTCGAAGCTACTAGCCCCCGGGTGCCACGCACCGCTTGGCGCTTTCTCTGGCCCGTCGTAGCGTGGTTGGGCGCGATTCGCGTGACGGAGGTGCGAACTATGGCCCGATCCTCGCAGCTAGCGACCACCCTCCCCCAGCAGCTCGCTCGAATGGACTCGGCGAGGCTGCGCGGCTACGGCGAGCTGCTCGCCTTCTACCAGGGCGAGCAGTGGCCGGCGGCAATGCGCCGTCGGGAGCGACGCCTCATCTTCAACTACGCCAAGGCATTCGTCGAGAAGACGACGTCCTACCTCATGTCCGGCATGCGGTCGGTAGTCGACCCGGAGGACGATACGCCGGAGTCGGCCGAGCGTGCCCGGCGCGCTGAGCGGGCGCTCCAGGAGGTAGCGGAGCAGAACAACCTGGCGCAGCTCGACTTCGATACCGAGACCGACGCCGCCGTGCTTGGGGACGCGGCCTTCAAGGTGACGTGGGATACCGAGGAGCGGCGGGTCCGCGTATCGGCGCCCGATGTCCAGGGCCTCTTCGTCTGGTGGCTGGGCGACGACCTGAGCCGCGTCTGGCGGGTGGCCAGCCGGTACCAGCTATCGGAGGAGGA
This sequence comes from uncultured Dehalococcoidia bacterium, assembly GCA_964406605.1. Classification (GTDB taxonomy): domain Bacteria; phylum Chloroflexota; class Dehalococcoidia; order DSTF01; family RBG-16-68-14; genus CAYOSF01. The sequence goes on from CAYOSF010000003.1 coordinate 224,068, forward strand.
GGTGGAGCTGGCGTTCCCCACGTTCGGCGACCGTCCGCCGGCGCGGGCGGCAGCCCGTCCGCCTGCCCGGCGCTCGGGACGCGGGCTCGACGGCCGTAGCCATCGCATCGAGGTGGTCGAAGTGTGGACGGCGGACACCCTCGAGCTGTGGATCGACAACGCCCGGCTGGAGGAGAAGGCGAACCCCTACGGCTTCATTCCCTTCGTGATTGGACTCGAATACCCCGCACCGTGAGCGGGGCGTCCTCGATGGGCACCGCCGCCTGTAGCTCCAGCCGGTCCGCGTGGACGAGGACCCTGAGATCGATCCTTGCGGCCCGCGCATCCAGGGACTCCGCCCCGATGCTTGCGGTGAGCGCGGGAACGCCGGACGCCTGGAGCCTCTCCAGGAAGTCGGCGACCCGCCGCGCCTGGGCCAGTTGCCGCAGGCGGTCTCCCGCCGTGGCCGCCCGCCGCTCCGCCGCCCCGATCTGCCTGTCGATGCGCTCCCGCTCTGTCTTCCATCGGTCATCGTCGATGGAGCCGTCGGCCCAGAGCAGCCCGACCTTGGCGCGGCGCTCCTTCAGGCGGTTGATCTCGGACTCCACGTCGCCGGTCTCGGCCTCAAGCTGATCGATCCGCGCTCGGACGCTTGCCAGCGAGTCCGCGGCGGCGCGCCGGAAGCCCTCCGGCGATCTCAGCATCTCGTCCAGCTTCTCCTCGACCAGCGAGACCAGAGCGCGCCGGCCCTTCGAGTCCACCAGCCAGGGCACGCGCGGGCCGTGGCACTGGCCGTGTTTCTTGGCCTGGGGCGAGGCGGCCTTGGCGGCGGTGCACACGGCGAAGATGTTGCCCCGCTGGCCGCCCGCTCGCTCCGCCGTATACGCGAGGCCGTGCTCCGCGCAGAAGACCCTGCCCAGGAGCGGCAGCTTTTGCTTGGGCGGCCGGCCCCGCTTGGTCGGCTGATCCCGTAGCCGGGCCTGTACCTTGCCGTATTGCTCCCACGTCACCAGCGGCGGCACCCGCTGTACGATCAGTCCCTCCTTGCCCGCGATCTCCACCGCCTCTTCGACAGTGGCGGCTCGCGAGATCTTACGCAGGGCTTCACGCCGGATACGGCGGCGCGCCAGGCTCTCGCGATTGCGGTATTCGGCCTCGACGCTGGACGGGCGCAAGGGGAGGATGCACCGGAGGCCGGCGACAACGGGGTTGTGGAGGAAGCCGTAGAGCTTGGCCGGATGCAGATCGTGGCGCTGCGCGGCGTCGTGCGGCGTCGTTCGGGCCGCGTCGAGGATGAGCCGGCGGGTCTCGGTGGCCGCAGGCTCCACGAGGATGAACTTCGAGCCCGACCAGGCGAGCCACGGCGGCAGGACGCCGATGCCGACGCCCTCGCCGGAGCGCGCCCGCCGGTTCCGTCCTGCCGATGTCCGGGCGTAGATCATCCGGCGCTCGGCCTCGGCGAAGCCGGTGAAGCCCGACCGCAGGATCGCCTCGGCGACGGGATCGTCGATCTGGGGCGTCCTCACGAACCGGACGCCATCGCCGAAGACGCAGTGATCGACGATCAACTGCCCCGTGTCCGCGCGGCGACCAAGCCGGTCGGGCGATCTATAGATGATCGTCTGGACGCGGCCCGACCGCAGGAGTTCCAGGCCGCGCTGGAGTTCGGGGCGCGCCTCCGCCGACAGCCCGCCGGAAACGTTCTCCTCCCGAAGCTCGTCCACCACCTGGTAGCCGAGGGACTCGGCGAACGCCCGGCACTCCCCCAGTTGGGATTGGATGCTGTCGCGGTCGGAATCGTCCGAGGACGTCCGAGCGCCGATCACCGCAGGCTTCTCCATCGTCGCACCTCAATGTTGGGGCGGCGGCCCTGGCCGGTGCGATCCCGTCGGGCGACGGGAGACCAGGGCGCAGCCCCTTCTCTTCAACAATACGCCGGTGCAGGCGGGGCGGGTCACCAGCGAGGCCATTAAGCCTCGCGCGGCCCGACGTTCGCCAGTCCCGTCCGGGCGGCCCCGCGCGGCCAGTTGTTAAATCATCCAGCCGACCCTGGCGAAGGCCGTCAGATGTACGGCTTACTGCCGTTCACAAACCTGACGGCGGGCGACGCCACCCCGCCGGACAACACGAGAGGAGGTACGAACATGGCGAAGAAGCAACAGGAGAGGAAGGCGCGGGAGAGCGCGACGGGGACCACGCCGACACCGCAAGAGCTGGGAGCGGGCACGAAGCTGGCGTGGCCCCGCAAGGGCCAGGTGCACCGCGCAACGATCATCGAGCGCGCGGGCGAGTACCTGGTGCAGGTCGGTCGGCAGACCTTCAAGTCGCTGTCCTCGGCGGCGCAATCCATATCTGGACACGCCGAGCGCGGCGGGACGGTCTGGCGGCGCGAGGGCGAGGACCGGCCGCTGCTGGGCCGGCCGGACTACCGGGCGCTCGCGGGAGCGACGCCAGGCCCGAAGCCGAAGGCCGCCAAGAAGGGACCGGCGAAGAAGCCAGCGAGCAAGAAGGGCGCAGCGAAGGCCCCGGCGGCGGGCAAGGTCAAGACCCGGCCCGCGATCAAGTGCACGCACAAGGGCTGCGGCGAGGTGTTCGCCACCACGGCCGAGGCTACGGCGCACGTGGCGGAGGCCCATTAGGTGGTCGGCGAGGCGGGGCGACGGGCTGGGCCGTCGGATACGTCCGGCGGCCTGCCCTGTTCATCAACACCGAAGGAGGAAGACCTGATGACGATAGCGACAACGACTGAGGCACCGGCCCGCCGGATGACGGTGCTCACCGAGGTTCAACTGCGGCGGCTGCTGCGCCTTCCGGATCGCCGAAGACGTCGCGGCCACAGGGACGCGGCGATATTGGCGATCCTGTCGACCGGCGGCCTGCGCCTCCGCGAGCTTACGGGTCTGCGAGTTCAAGACGTGCACCGGGCTCCAGGCGGTAGGGTGATCCTCGATGTCCGGACCGTGAAGCGCCGGGGCCACCGGCGGGCAGTGGTGCTGGTCGGCCCATGGGCGAGGGCGGTCGTGGACTACATCGCCAAGGCCGAGCCGACGTTCTGGTTGTTCCCCGGCCAGCGCAACGGCGAACCACTCACAACTCGCGGCATCAGGATGATCGTGAAGTCGTACCTGGCCGCGGTGGGTGTCCCCGCAGCGCGCTGCCACGATCTCCGGCACACGACGGCGACCTGGGCGATGCGGGCGACCGGCGGCGACGGTTGGGCGGTCGCGCACGTCCTGGGCCACTCAAGCCCTCGAATGGTTGAGTCGACCTATGCCCACGCCGCGAGCCGGGAGGCGAACCGCGTTGCCGAGGGCATCGGCGCGCTGCTCACCAAGGCCGGGCGGCCGGCGGCTCAGGGCGCGGTGGCATAGCCCTCCCACCAGCGAACGAGAACGCCAGCGACCTCCACGGTCGCTGGCCTCTTTCGGCCCAATATCCGCCGACCCCTATCACGCGCCGATCAATCGGACAAACTCGCGTGTTGGCCGCGTCGCGGCCGCTGTGGCCGCCTTCGGCGCGCCTCCCGCGCCCGACGCCCCTCGGTATCCAGGGAGCGGTAGGACGAGACCCAGCAGGCCCCGCATCGGGTCGACCGCCCGCCAGGGCCGTTGGGATCGAGCGGGAAGGCATCCAGCACCCACCGAGCGCCGCAGTTCCAACAGACGCGGCTGCGCTGCTCGACGGTCGGACTCATCGGCCGCCTCCTGCGCGCGGGAGCCTGGGCTTGCCGGCCTTCGTCCAGCACTGCCCGCAGACGACAATGTCAACGGCCGGATCATCCGTGGCATGCTGATCCTTGCCGAGGCGTGCGCGACCGCAGATGGACGTGCGACTCCGGGCGCGGTAGATATGCCAGATCTTGGCCCTGGGGGCAAGCGCGTAGAAGAGTCTCATGGGCGTCGCCTCCGCTTGCGGGCGGCCTCCGCCTTGCGGCGGTAGCGCTCCCGCGCTGCGGCCCTGCTTGCTTCCAGGTTGGCATGCCAGCGCTGGCGCGATTGGCGGCGTATCCGCTCGCGGGCGCATGCGGGGGAGCACGTCACTGCCCACGGGCGGCTCGGCCGGAAGGTGTGGCCACAGATCTCGCACACGCGCTCCGGCAACGGCGGCCGGGGCGGACGGGACCCAGCGCGCTTCGGCTTCTGCGTCGGGGCGTCCACGGTTTCGCGCAAGGGCTTCCGGCGCGTCGCCCAGTCCAGGTGGCCCACAGCCAAGGCGTGAGGGTCCACCGCGGGCTTCTCCGGCTCGTCGGGTAGCAGAGCTTCATCGATCCGGCCGCGGTCAGCGAGGTCCGCGGCCGCCTGCTGCATCTCGATGTCGGGGCCGCCGTCCCGGTGCAAGTCGCAGAGCTGGGGCCAAGATGCCTTAGGCCGCAGGCCGGGGGCCGAGCGACTGATTCGCAGGACGCATCCGCAGGCGTACCGGGCCACGGTGGACTAGCGCCGGCGGATTATCTTCTCGCAGCGCGCGCAGTACATCGATTTCGACCGACCTGGGCCACGCGGCCGGCCGCACGCGTCACACAGACCGTGCGCGACGCGATCAAGGGGGTGCACTGTTGTGTTCCCGGTGTTGGCTTCGATCTGGCAGTTGCCGCACAGTCGTTTCTCGTTGAGGCGACCGTGCTTGCCACACCGTTTGCACGTGCCCATCGTCGCCTTTGCGGGCCGGGTGCCAGGTCTTGTCTTGGCACGGCGGGTACCGGCGGCCGCCTTGCGCTTTTCCTCTTCGCGGAGCAGCTTCCTGGCCCACGCCGTTGGGCCGAGCTTGCCGATCTCGGGCTCGCCGACCTCGGTGAGGTAGCGGCGCAGCCGGGTGCCCACCTCGGCTTCCATCACCGGAACCTCGCTGACGAGAAACCTCGCCTGGGAGTCGCCCTTGGCCGCCAGCGCCTCAACCGCAGGCAGCCTCCTCCGGATCGCGTCCAAGTCCACGAGCATCTGCGCCACGCGGACTCCGTCGGCGCGCCGGATTCGCTCGCGTCGATCAAGGACATCGAGGCCGCGCACGAGAGCGGAGATCTCGGAGGCCAGCTTGCGGCGCATGCCCTGCTGGCGCACCGCCTGCATTGTCTTGCTGTATTCCATTGCCATTTCCTCCTCCGCGCCGGGAGGCGCGGGCTTCCTCTAGTCGTTCGGTTCGGCGTACGCGCCGGCAGCCTCTTCCTGGGCCAGCCGCCCGGCGATGACGCCCTGGCGGAAGATCAGGTCGCGTCCCGATCCCACCGCGCAGAAGCAATCAGCGGGAAGCTCGGTCAGGTCCCACTTCCAATCATTCAGAGCGCGTTCCAGCAGCCCGGAGTGGACCTTCTCCGGCCCGATCAGCTCGCCGATCATCAGCTCTGCGTCGACGGGGAGCCGGAGCCTGGGCAGGATAGTGTGGACCTGGGGCGGCCGTTGTCGGCCAGGAGCAGCCCGGCGCGCGCTGTCGGCAGCCTCATACCGCGCTTTGAACTCGCGGATGGCGGTCAGGTCCACCAGGTCGGCACGCCCATCGCGGATCAGCCTGGCGGCATCCTCGAAGTCGCGCCGGTGGCTGATCGCGTAGTCCAGCATGGCCCGCTTCTTGGCGTCGAAGTCCACGAACCAAAGCCGGACCTCGCTCTTGCCCCATGCCGTGAAAGCGTCGTCCTCGGTCCGCAGCGCCTCTCGGGCCGCGTCGATCAGGGCGAGGGCGGCCTCTGCCAAGCGCATCGTAGCGGCCTCGACGTCGGTCTGCGGATCGGCCGCTGGCTGAGCCGGGGTCTCGCTGTGATTGTTACCGCTGAAGAGTCTCATGTCGTTGTCCTCCCTGGGTCTGCCGCTTAGGCGGACCCCCTCTGCAGGGCGCGCCGCGCGCGCCAATCCTCATAGTGCTTCGCCGCCTTGGGCGAGCGGAGCCAGCGGTCGAACTCCGCGGGCACCTTGATGCCGCCGGCGACGAAGTGGAGCCGTTCGCCTAGGCTGTGCTGCCGATCAGGCGGGGGCGTCTCATCGCCCTCACCGGCAGCGCGGTGGCGCAGCAGGTTCCACAGCCGCAGCGGAAGGCACAGCGGGCCAGTCGGATCGTTGACGGCCCGCCGCCGGGCGGCATTGTCGCCCAGGTCGAATGAGGCAAGCATCTTGCGCTCATCCCCCGCCACGGCCAGAGGCGGCACCTTCTCGTAGCAGGCGATGAGCAGCAGCGCGGACTCCAACGCCTCCCGGATCTCTTGCGCCAGCGTCTGCGGCGACGGCGGTGTGGTCCTCTCTGCCTTGATGGCGGCGGGCAGTGCCTGGGCGTGGGCCAGTAGAAACTGCTCTGCGGCGGCTTGCAGGTGCTTCGGCATGTCTCGGTGGCTCAGAACCGCCGCAAGCCGCGCGGCGCGTTCTACCTCGGACTGGGATCTCGTCATGTCGTTACCCTCTCAGGTAGTCGTCCAGTGTCTTCTCGGGAGCGGCCTCCCCACCCGCGCGAGGAGCAGGTGGTATCAGTCCCAGCCGCGCGCCGAGCGACTCGATCTGCCTGTTCGTCTCCGAGAGCAGGCGCTCCTTGCGGTCGCTCAGGCCGCCGCGCTCTAGGAACTCCTCCAGCAGCACGTCGCGGAGGACGGCGAGCCGAACGTAGTGGCCCAGCCCCTCGCTCCGCCGGAGGCGGCGGTTGCGCCGAAGCAGGGCGGTCATCCTACCGCCGATCCGTTGGCCGATGTTGCCGCTCTTCTTGCTCATCCATTGCTCCCTCGTGTGCTCACGTCGCAGGCCGCCAGGCGCTCGACGTCGCTGCTGGCCCGCGAGGATTGCGAAATTTGGCCTGTGCTATCGCGCGCCCCTTCGCCCCCGCCGCCCCGTGGGGGCTCCCCGTAAAGTTCAAGCAAGGGGCCTCTCATCGCCGGCTCCTCGCCGACCAGTAGCGGCGTGCGCGATCCGCTGTAGCGGCCCCCCGGCGCGCACCCTGCAATGCGTTGACGACCCGCGCCCACGGGCGACTTTCCCCCGTGGTTCCGCGCAACGCGGCATCTGTATCCCGGCAGATGTAGGGCCGTCTGGTTCCGGGTTCTGTAGACAAAGCGGAAGTGTTCGCCGGTCCCGCTGGCCATCGGCGCGGGCCGGAGCCACCCCCCTGGGTTCGACCGCCCCGGATCAATTCGCGCTGGGCCAGCAGGGGCCTCCGAAGCGGGGGCCGTTGGCCGTGGCCGGCGCGGGGAAGGAGGAGCGCCGCGCGCGCTCGAAGATTTTCGGGACATTCCACTCGTAGCGAACATTCAAGACCTGTAGCGGGATGGCCATGACAAGCCACGGCGCTGGGTAAACAGAGAGCGAGGGGCTGGGCCGGTGCGAACAGGGCGGGTATCATCGATGCATCCCCTCAGTGATCCAGTGAGCGAGCAGGCCGATCAGCACAACAAGCAGGGCGATCTCAGACATCGCCTTCCTCCGGGTCCTCTTCGTAGACGGGTTCACCATGCCACCTTGCGATGATGCGCCTACCTCCACTGCGATCTCTCGTTGCGCTGGTGGGTGGTTGCTCCACGGTCAGGTTCCCGAGTGCTGCCTCCTCCAGATGGGTTGCCCCGCCTCCGTTGCGCTGCCTGGCGAGGTAGGCGTCCACGGCTGCTTTGGCTTCGCTCCGACGCTGCTCCTCCACAAGCCGATCAAGCTGGAGCCGAAGCCTACGGATCTGGTGCCGCGGCAGCCGGCGCACCGTGGCCATGGTCTGCTCGATGCCAATCACCTTGGTCATGCCCGTGCCTCCTGTTGCTCGTCCAGCCAGCGCTGCACCTCCGCGTCGCATTCCAGGCAGGGTTTGGCGCTGAGGGGTGGATCGGTCGTTGCGCGCTGCCCCGGCCGTAGCGTCGCGCGCTGGCAAAGGCTCCGGCGGGAGCCGGGTCGGTATCTACACCATGTGTTCCCGCGGTTGGCCCACAGGTTCGGCAAGCTGCTTGTCGCGCTGATCTTCCTCATATCTCTTTGGAAGGGGGCGCAGCCGAGGGATGGTGAAGCTCGGCTGCGCCGACCATGACGGGGCTTCAATGCCCTCCTCTCATTCCTGTTCGAGCAATCGCCGGATCGCGCGAGCGCGGACCGGAGTCAACGGCCTTGTCCCATTGAGGCACTCGCTCAGTACGGCCTCGCCCAAGCCAAGCGCGGCGGCGATCTCGCGCTGGCTGAGACGGCTGCGACGGACGGAGCGGCGCAGGTTCTCGCGCTCTGTATCGCTGATACTGCGGTTTCTTCTCATCACATCCTATTCGTGGCTCGACGCCGTTCGCGAAGCCAGTCCTTCTCCATCCGGCGCTGGAGGGGGCATGCTGGTCGCCGGTCACCTGGTTGCCCCATGCTGCCCAGCCTGGCCGCGCGCGGCGCGCGAACAGTTCGAGGTGCGGGCCAGGCAGCGTGCGCTCGATCAGATCGAACACCTCGTCCGGCTTGCGGCTGTGAGGCCGTCGCCTTGGGGCCTCTAGAAAGTTCGTGGCTTCGTTACTCAGCAGCGGCGGGTTGCCGCGCTTGCCGATCAGCCAATGCTCTGTGACGATCCGCAGCGGGCGGCCCATGCCGGATGCGTTGGGTGCGCCGTCGACGGTGAGCTTCCTCCATGTACCGATCTGCTGATACGCGAAGCCCCAGGCATCGAGGACTTCGAAGGCCTCCCGCAGCTTCTCGCTGATCACCCACATGAAGAGCCACGCGTCGTCAGCAGCAGCCGCCAGCACCTGCGACCCCAGCGCGCAGATCTCCTCGATGGTCATCGTGCTGTACTGCGCCTTGGCGTGCGTGACTGGCCAGGGAGGATCGGCCAAGATCACGCGGAACTTCCCGTCTGGCAGTGGCCCAGGCTCGTGCTGCTCGCTGGAGCGAATCGCCTCGCGCAACTCGTCCGTGGTCCAGCCGTGAGCCTCGACCTTCTTGATCCAGTTGAGCCGGTCGACGCGGGCTGCCACGATGCGGTGGTGATCCCAGGAGAGAAGTGTGGAGCGCTCCACACTTGTGAAGGCCTCCGCCACGCGCCTGTAGTCGCGGACGGTCGCGTAGGGGCGCTTGATGGCGTCGGCGAACTTCTCCAGTCGCCGCTCGCCGTAGACGCTGCTGCGGGCTACTTCCGACGCCAGATCACCGAGCCGCCACTTCCCGCCATCCTCCTGGCGTGCCGCCGCGCAGCCGTCGAGAACAACATCCTCCCACGGACGTGAGGAAGCCTCCGCGACCCCTACGGGTGCGGCGGCGCGGCGCGTGGTGGCCAGTCGGCGGCGATCCTGTCGACCTCGCTTCATCCTCCTTTCGCACGTTGGCAACTAGGAGGCCGGCGGTGGGCGGATCAACCGCTGATATCAATAACCTTGGGCGGCGCTGATTGTTACAACCTCAACGTATCCTGGCGGGCTGCGGCGGTCGTGTCTGGGCCTGGATGTTGGTGATCGGGAACATATTGGTTCACCTCCATTGGATCTCTCATGCATCCGACCGCAGCGCTCTGTCGGCCTTCTGCCTCTCAATCATCCGCGCCTGGTTCCTCCTGATCTCCTCGGCCCGATGCCAGGCTGGGGCGATCTGATTGATGCGAGCTTTGAACGTGCCGATGGAGAGGTCGCTGCGGCGGATCACCTCGTCCTCGATCTCGTGGTGAGGGTCGGCGATCACCCATCTCATCATGCGCTTGAGCCTGTCCAGCCCGAAGTCGGTGAGCATGGACTTGACCAGGCCGCGCTCGTGCCTGGTGACCTCATAGGGCACGCCGCGATGCTTCTCCCATGTCGCGGCCCAGTAGTTGACGGCGCGCCGGGCATCAGCTTCGGCGGTCGGCGGGATGTTATAGACGAGGCCGCGCAGCGGGGCGGGCATGTCCTCCGGCAGCAACGGAGGGTCGTTGACCTCGATCCCGATGATCGTGCCCCTGCGGTTCCTGCGTAGGCGGATCAGGTCGAGCGCGTCCAAATCGTCAAGGATGATCTGGAGCGTGCGGTTCCCCACTGCGACCTCCTGGGCAAGTGCGAGCGCGGACTTGAACCGCCGCTGCCCCTGGGCGGCGCGCCGGAGGAGCCGGTAGACCTCATCAGTTGGAGGCTGGAGCCAGCCCGTCCAGGCCCGCCAGTTGGCGTCCGGCCGCCAGAGCTTGTCCGCGTCCGGGGCGAGGCTGCAGCGGTCGCTGAGCGCTCTCTGGCGGGTGGGGAACCGTGTCTGGGGCCGGCGGCTCATGACAGCACCCCAAAGGAGTGGAGTAGTGGAATGCTGGGAATGCTCGTAGGGAGCTTGTTATTTCCTACTTGAACGATTCCAATAGGGATAACTAATAACTCTCTAGGAGCATTCCGAGCATTCCAGCATTCCACTACTTTCCGAAGAGCATCCGCCGCAGCGGGGTGGTGAGGATCACGGGGCCAGAGATTGGGCATCGGTAGCCTCCAGGCTGGCTCCCAGCGCAGGGTCGGGGGAGGCTACCAACAACCCTGACGCCCGCGCTGGGAGCCGATGTGTGCGCTCCAGCGAGCGCGCTGATCATCCTCGCTGGAGCCATGGCAATCACCCGACTCTTGTTCGGGGGTCCCCGACGCGTTGTCACATCCGCTGGGCCGATTCACGGATGCCGCTCCGGGCGCAAGCTCCGACCGACGGTCCGTCGGCCCGCCGCGCTGGTTCGTGCCTCGGTGGGCACCGGCATCACTACAATACGGAGCGGCGCACCTATCCCGACGCCTCGAAACGCATGGCAGTTAAGTGATCGCCGCGCAGCCGATACTACAGCGGAAGGCGATCACTTAACGGAGGCCAGATGAGCAGGGGAATCTCCCGCCAGCAGCATCACATCCTCTACGAGGTCAACGCCCAGGCCGAGGGGCGGTGGCGCGTCTACAAGAGCAACAGCAGGGAATACCGGACGACGGCGGGCCGTAGGATGTGGGCCGAGGAAGGCTGGCCGCCCCCGACCTACGATCCCTGGGTGACGCCGCGGTACGTTCTCGATCTGCTTGGCGATCCGACCGCCCCGGTCAGCCCTTCGCGCCTGCGGTCGGTCCAGCGCGCGATGGTCAGCCTCGCCGGGCGCGGCCTGCTCGTCAAGGATGGGCCGAGGTACACGACGCCCGCGGCGGCGCGGCGGCATCGGTCCTGGCTCCGGCGAGGCCAGCGCCGGCCTCACGGGTGATCGGCTGGTCTGGGGCGGGGCTGTATCCGGCCCTGCGGCTACCGGAAGTAGTACGACACAATTCGGATCGTCAGCACGCCCACCAGAGTAGCCAGCGGCGCGGCGATCAGAGGATTCGCGCCCAATGTACCTGCGACCAAGACGCCCACGATGACTAGAGGGACCATCGCCACGATCAGCACCGCGATCACGGGCCGCATGCGAGCGGCCTCCGCGCTGTCAGGAGGAGGACGCGATCCCAGGGGAGTTAGTCTGGTGGGAGAAAGCCGGTGCCGCATGTCCAACCTCGCAGTCCGACGCACAGACGAAACCATCAGTGCTGGCCCCTCCCACATCTGGTTTCGCTCTTGTCGGCGTCGGCCCGCTAGGTCGCGTCGGCTACGACACGCTGGCTCGGTTGTGGGGCCAGGTTCCTAGTTGCTGCGGGTGATCTCTACTCCGTGACCGGGCCACCCAGGCGCTGCGGTCGCTCCGTCGTGCCATCGGCGCTCCATCGTTCTAGACGTTTCTGGCGCGCTCAAGGCACCGGCGCTCTGACGCTAGTTGGTGTGACCCCGTTTCGAGTCATCCCTACAGGGTACGCGGCATCAACCCTTTGAGCGTTGCTCCCTGTGGCCCCAACTTAGCAGAAGCTGGGCCAGCGTGTCAATGGCGATAGCACCCCGCTTGATCACCTGGTATAATCCTCGTGACGTCCTTGGTGGAGACGGCCCCGCCGCCGGCAGGCATGGCGACAGCCGCCGCCCACGAATTGGCTCAGGATGAGAAGGGGGAAGATGGCAAATGGCTGCTCAGACAGTGCGGTGCGCTCACTGCAACGGGACAGGTCGCTGCGAAGGTTACTGCGACACATGTGGCCAGAGTCCCTATTCGAAAGTGTGCAGAGCCTGCGGTGGCTCAGGTGTTCAGCCTGCGCCCCGTTAGGGTTGCCGACCGCTACTCTGCCACCGCCGCCGACCGATACGCCTGTTGATGCCGGTGGGATGATTGCCACACAGGAGAAACGGCAGCGTGGCTGAGATTCGTTGGACTAACGCGGGCGGGATTGGCGAACGCAGCTACACGTGCGGGTATTGCGGTAGGCTCGTCGGGCCAGACCTTGGGTATCTGGGGGACGGGGAGCACCTGATTCTCATCTGCCCGTTTTGCAGCCGCCCCACCTACCTTGAAGGAAGCGAGCAAGTGCCGGGCGTTGCTTTCGGAGAGGACGTGGAGGCACTACCGCGCGAGATTGAAGCTCTCTACAAGGAGGCTCGCCAGTGCATGGCGGTTTCCGCGTATACAGCGGCGGTGTTGACCTGTCGGAAGCTTCTGATGAACATCGCCGTCAGCAAGGGCGCTGATGAGGGTCAGCCCTTCATCAAGTACGTTGAATACCTGGCATCGAAGAACTACGTACCTCCGGACGGGCATGGCTGGGTAGATCACATCAGGACAACGGGAAATGAGGCAGCGCACGAGATCCACCTCATGTCGAAGTCGGACGCTGAGGACTTGATCTCGTTCGTCGGGATGCTACTGAAGATCGTCTTCGAGTTTCCGAGCCGGATTCGAGGGCCGACGACGGACGAAGGAACCTCGACGTGAGTGGGTACTACGACGTGGCCCAAATCTGTGAGAACGGGCACGTCATAACGTCGCGGCTTCGGGACTCGCCCGCGCGCGGAAGGAAGTTCTGCCATCAGTGCGGGGCGGCGACAATCCAAGCCTGCCAGGGTTGCGGAGCAAACATCCGAGGCTTCTACCACGTCCCCGGTGTGGTCGATCTCGCCTCAAGGTACAGTGCACCGAGCTTCTGTAGCGAGTGTGGCGCTCCCTTCCCCTGGGCAGAAACCGCCATGAGCGAGCTTCACGAGATAGCAAGGATGGTGGATGGCCTCAACGACGAGGAGCGCCAGCGCCTAGAAGCTGCTATCGACGAGTTAGTGAAGGACTCACCGCGTACCGAGCGAGCGGCCCTTACCATCAAGACGCTCGCGCCGAAGATCGGCCAGGAAGCATGGGGTGCGATGCGGGCGATCCTGGTCTCAGTCGCTACGGAGGCGGCCAAGCGGGGCATGGGCCTCTAGTAGGACGCCGGAGGCGAGGTTGGTCTACGTATCGGCGAAGGTTGGCGTGGAAGGGCGGTTTCGAGGCCAGTGAACGATCTCCAGCCATACATCCTCACCAGCGACCACCTGGAGAAGTTCGACAGGTTCACCTGCGGGGATGAGGAGTGGTGCGTGACCCTGAACGACTTCCTGAGAGAGAATGCGATCCCCGAAGGCGCGGACCGATTCAACACGACGTACGTCTTCTACGATGCGGAAGACGCCCCAGTCGCATACACCACGCTGTCGGCCTCCCAGATCCCCAGGGCAGACAGCGGAGGTCTCCCGCTCCTCAAGAGTAGCGCACCATACCCGTTTACTCCTGCGCTCCTCATCGGGCGGATAGCGGTGGACAGGCATCAGCAGGGGAAGAAGCACGGCACAGCGATCCTAGGTTGGATCGAGAAGATGGCGATAGAGCTGCCGGTAGGCTGCCGCTTCCTGGCCCTGCATGTCGACGAAAGGAACAGCGGGGCGATCCGTCTGTACCAGGAGTTTGGCTTCATCTCCCCTGAGCATCTGAAGCCTCGCAAGCACCAGAAGCTAATGCTCTACGACCTAATTGACCTCGAAGCCGAGCTTGGTGGCGACGCTTCGAGCGAACAAAACAGCCCGTCCTGATTAGGACGGACTGTCGTGTGTGACGATTGCTCCGGTTATCGGGCTAGCGGCTTGATCCGCTTCGCGGCCTGAAGGTGCTCACGCGCCCGCTCCCTCTTGGTAGGATCAGGCTGCCTCGTCTTCAGATAGTCGGTCAGCCATCGAGCCGCCTTACCCTTGAACGTGGGGATCGCCTCAATTGGCTTGGCCATGCCCACTGCACCTCCTAACTCTCCATTCGTATACTCGGCCAGATCCCCGATTCTGTCCAGGGGTCTCCAGCCTATATACTGCAGGCAATTGCAGGGTATCACAGGCTCGGTGGGCCGTCAAGAGATACGATGGAGGTCACAAGCAAGCCCCTAGCCTGCGCGTCGAAGCGGGATCGTAGCGACCAGAGGGACCGAGAAGGCGCGCCCTTCGTCAGGACGTGCTAGTGAGTCTGGGCGGCACCTTCAGCCGTTCGTCCGCGCGTGCCGTCTCCAGCCAAGCGACCCACTGTCGCAGCAGCGCGATGATCTTCAGACGTTCGGCGTGGTCATCCGGTCGCTGGTGAGGATGCTCGGTGAGGCTGTTGAGGGCGTTCGCCGTGAGGGTCAGCGATCTGATCAACTCGTCGGCTTTCCCGATCACCTGTTCTCGCTCGTCGCCGGCCGCCAGCGCAACGAGCGCCTCGGTCACCTTGTCCTGATTATCAGGCGAGGTCAGCCGGTCAGCGTCGTCGAGGAGGTAGATGATCTGGTCGGTGATAGACTCCATGGTTGCCTCCCTTCTGGAATCATGATCGGCCGCCCATCGCCCTGGCTAATGCTCCGCCGGTCACCTTGGCCGCCGGGATTCGCCGCTAGGCCGCCAGCCGCACCCAGCCGCTGACCTCGATCAGCGCGCCCGGCCGCGGTGCGGTGTATCGTCCGTCCCTTCGTCATCTACCCCAACCTGCGCGAGCCGAAGCAGTTCTGGGGCGTCTCGGACATCCCGGCCATCCGCGAGTCGGTGCGAGAGCTGAACCGGGCGCTCTCGCAGCTCTCGATGATCCTGGAGCTGTCGGGCAACCCCATCGCCGTGCTGGAGAACGTGACCGAGGCGCAGGACATCGCCGTGCAGCCGGGCGCGGTGTGGGAGCTGCCGGAGCGGGCGCGGGCCTACCTGCTCGACCTGCTTCAGGGCGGCGGCGTACAGCTCCACGTCGACTACGTGAACCTGGTCTATCGGACGCTGCACGACCTGGGGGAGGCGCCGCGCACCGCGTTCGGGGAGAGCCGGGCGAACCTCTCGGGCGTGGCGCTCAACCTGGAGCTGGACCCGCTGCTGAAGAAGGTGCAGCGCAAGCGGCTGATCCGCACGGCAGCCTACCAGCGGCGGGACGAGATGATCCTGCGTATCCTGGAGCAGCACACGGATGCGCCCCTTCGGCAAGGCTCAGGGCAGGGCTATGCGCCCTACCGGACACGCACCGTCTGGGGTCCGGTGGTGCCGCGCGACCAGAGCCGCCTGGTGGCGGACGAGCGGACGCTGGTCGCGTCAGGGATCCACAGCCGCCGTCGCGCCGCCGACGAGCTGGGCGTCGCCGACCCCGAGGCGGAGTTCGGGCGCTGGCTGGAGGAGCAGGCGAGCATCGCGCGGGACGGGTCAGTTGGCGCGAACGACCGCGCGGCGGTGGGGCGGGAGGGGTAGGGGGGTGGGGCACTAGCGGCCTGATCGGAATGGGAGTTCGCCTGGAATCCACCTGGTCTTGCTCCATACGTCACGCATTATCTTGGCCCCGACCGGATGATCGCTGGCGAAAACCACGTGGTACAAAGGACGGCGGCCCGAGTACAGCGGGCCGAGTACATCCACGTACCTGTACCCAAGAGCCTCTAGGCCTGAGCAGTACAGCTCCACAAACCTCTTTCGCCGCGCGTGGTGGTCCTCGCCTTGAATCGCGCTCTCGCTCAGTGCGAGTTTCCAACGGTTGCCGCCGAACATGAGGTCTAGCTGGGGGGCCATCACCGGCATCCTCAGCCAGCGGGCTACGAACATGTCGTACGGGTAGAGAATCAGCAGTTCCATCTTGTTGGTCCCCAGCCGATGAGCGGCGAGGGCGCGAACCGTGGCCCAATGAAGCTGGGCTCCGGTGGGATCGAGGAATGCTAAAGACGGAGCGCGCCGAGGCAGATGAGGGAGCACCTGTCTTGGTATGACTGCGTTGCAGTCGCCCTCCAACACCACCACGTTTGTGTATCTCGTCAGGGACTCTCGCAAATGTGACGCCAGCGCAGTATTCATCTCGATGAAGAAACACTGCGTAAACGGCGGCTCGACCTTGACCGCGCGGCGGGCAGATCCGTCGACGTGGACTCCCGTTTCCCTCAGTATGCATTCCCCGCTTCCCGCAAACGCGTCTATGTAGTAGCGTGTTCCAGCGCGCTGCGTCGCCCTGGCATATGCTTTGAGGTAGGCCTCAAGATGCTCCAGCTTGATAGCTGTCCACCGCCTAATGGGTCTGGGGATCAGTGCCTTTTCCATTGACCGCCACAGAGTAGCAGCAACCGTTGCTCTCCAAGCCGACAGTCTCGTACAGCTCCTCCGTCTCCTTACACAACCGGATGATGGCTTTGGGTTGGCAGGCGCGGATGCGCTCGAACGCCAGCCGATACATCCGAGCCCGGGTCTGCATGTCAACGCGCTTGCGCCCGTCCTCGACACAGCGCTCCTTGCCGAATGCGAAAATGGCGTCGTCGCGACCGACCCGCCGGGTCCAATGAGGAAGCGTGGGGAAGTAGCGGAGGCTGCCGATCGTCCACTGGTGTGGCTCAACGACGGCGCATGCGGCGTCTATGAAGCGACCGTACGCTTCCTCCCAGCCGTCGATCGGGATCATTGGGTCAAGTCGCAGCGTGAGGTAGTATCCCGCCTCCTTCACACGAGCCGCGGCCTCCGCCCGGCGCAGAGGATGCGGCGTTCCCTCCTCGAACCGCTCCCAGACCTCGGGTGCGTTGACGGAGAACCCTACGATGACCTGACCCTCCGGGTCGTGCTTCAGGAGGTTGCGTATGTTGGTCGATTTGGACACCAGCAGCAATTTGTGGCGGCGTTGTGCGGCAAAGCGGGGCACCAAGTCGTCGACCAGCGGGATATGCCCGTCCAGAGCGAGGGAATCCTCCAGCTCGCCTGCGTTCAGCCGGAGTTGGCCGGGCTGAGTAAGCCACCCCTCCAGCTCCTTTAGGAGTTTCTCGCGGTTCGAGTAGACGACCGGCGAAACTCGACCTCGGAACGTGCCCTGCAGGTAGCAATAGGAGCACTTGTACGGGCACCCGATGTAGTAGCTCAGCGCATAGAAAGGACCGCAGACGATGCCGGGCTTGCCGGTGTCGTTCAGGTGAATGAACCGCGACTTCCGCTCACGGACTTCAACAGCCATCGTGGTGTCCCTTGCGGATTAGAACATACATTCTCCCGCCTGTCAACTTGCCGACTCGCCACAAGTCTACTCGTCCTGGGACGTGTAGTCCATGCCACTTCCGCTGGGCGGTTGCCCTCCGCGTCTCCGCTGCCGTGTCCAGGAAGTCGAGGAGCCGGCTGATGGTCCCCTCGCTGTCCTCGATAGAGCCATGTGCCCCCGCGCTCGATGACGACGCGGGGGACGTCCGGGATCTCCCGCGCCACAGGCGCCGCCAGCGCGCCATCTCTGCGGGATGGCGTTTCGGCCCGTGCCGCATTCGTGGAAAAGGGGTTACGGCGGCGGGAGGGTGGAGATCAGCCCTGCCACGAATTGGAGTACGAGCACGGCGTCGAGGCTGTTGACGTGGCTGTCGCCGTTCACGTCGGCCCTGTCCTGGCATGGCAGCGGACCCACCAGGCCCGCATCGTGTTGGAGCATGAGAGCAGCATCGATGGCGTTGACGGCCTTGTCGCAGTTCGCGTCCCCGGGCAGCGCACCCAGGAGGCTCACGTTGTCGAGAAAGGCGTAAGACTGCGCCGGTCCGGCGGGGTCTTGGCCCTCGAGGAACAGCCTTACGATCACTCCCCGTGCGTTGGCGGGTGCAGTCGCCGTTACTGACAGAGGCTGCCACTGGTCGTTTGGCCCAACCGTTGCTGAGTTGTCGTTCGACAGTTGACTGCCCGCGCACGCCGGACTGGCGTACCAGAAGAGCTCAAGCGTAGCCTCCGTGTTGGCGTACTGGTTCGTGGTCGGTACCCGTACTTGAGCCTGAGCCTGATACTGGGAGCCTGTGACCACCGGGAGGCACTGGGCTACGGTCTCTGCGTACCCGCCGCCGGGCGGGAACGGCCCTTCACCGATGCGCACCTCGGCAGCACCCGAGCCGGGATTGCTGTCCGCGTCCTGGTTGGCGGCAAAGGTCAGCGTGTTGAGAGGGCTGCCCGGGTCCAGTACCCAGCCCTCAACGCCGGTATCGAAGGTGCCGTTTGCCACCAGGTTGCCTGAGGCGGCGGCGTCGCTTGCTGATGCGACAAGGGCGAGAGCAACCACAAGTAGAGAGACGCTCAGCCGTCTTGGCGGCGTGAGACCGACTACGCGCATGGTCAACCTCCCCGACTCCCTAGGCCGTCAGGCTCGCGGCCAGTGTAGCACGGGCGCGCCTCGATGCGCGCTCACTCGAAAAAGGGGGCGTAAGGCGTGTCGCGAAAAGCGTCTCGGAGCTCGTCGTAGTTGGCCAGCAGGTCGCGCAGGGGCTCCGGGTTCTGCCTGCGCGAGGCGACCGTGAGCGGCACGGGCGCCGTCGACGCGCCATCTCCGCGGGATGGCGGTCGGCCCGCGCCGCGTTCGAAGAAGGGGGCTACGGTGGCGGCAGGCTCGGGATCAGCCCTGCCACGTACTGGAGGACCAGCACGGCGTCCAGGCTGTCGACGTTGCCATCGCTGTTCACGTCGGCGTTGTCCTGGCATCGCAGCGAGCCCACCAGGCCCGCAGTGTGCTGGAGGATGAGGGAAGCATCGATAGCGTTGACGACCTTGTTGCAGTCGGCGTCGCCGATCAGGCTGAGGACGAGGACTGCATTGTCGAAGTACGCGTACGACTGCGTAGGTCCCACTGGATCCTGTCCATCGACCTCTAGCCTGAAGTTCACGGCTTGAGCAGTCAAAGGAGCCGTATCGCCCTTAGAGAGAAGCTGCCATTCGTTGCTGACGCCGACCCAACCGGCGGAGGTGGAGGAGATGTGGATACCCGAACAGTCGGAACCGGCGTACCAGAAGAGACTGAGGTTCGCTTCCGTGTCCGGGTGCTGGTTTGCCGTTGGAATCCGTACTTCGGCTAGCGCCAGGTACGACTCGCCGGCGACGACCGGGATGCATTGCACGGCGGTTTCCACGTACGACTGGCCGGATGGGAACGGGCCTTCTCCGATACGCAGCTCGGCGGCGCCGGAAGCAGGATTGCCGTCCGCGTCCTCATTAGGCGCGAACGAGAGGGTGTTGAGGATGCTGCCGGTGTCCAGTACCCACCCCGTGATGTCGTTGTCAAAGGTGCCGTTCGTCACCAGGTTGCCTGAGGCGGCGGCGTCGCCCGCTGATGCGACAAGGGCCAGAGCAACCACAAGTAGAGAGACGCTCAGCCGTCTTGGTGGTATGAGACCGACTACGCGCATGGCCAACCTCCCCGACTCTCCAGGCCGTCAGACTCGCGGCAAGTATAGCAGGGGCGCCTCGCGGTGCGCCCCTACTCGAAGAAGGCGGCGTAGGGTGTGTTGCGAAAGGCGTCCCGCAGCTCGTCGTAGTTGGCCAGCAGGTCGCGCAGGGGCTCCGGGTTCTGCCTGCGCGAGGTGACCGTGAGCTGCACGGGCGCCACGCCGAGAAACGACTGCGCCTGCTCGAACGCATCGTCGGGGCGCTCCACCAGATCCTCGTAGGATAGCTTCACCATCGAATGGCCGCTCAGGAACTCGTCGAAGCGCGCCTCCCGCTTCTCCACGAAGCGGAACATGGAGCGGCATTCCTCGACGGGGATCGTCACCATCGGCCGCCGGGCCTCTCGAGGGGGGAGCATCAGGCGCGCCCGTCTGCGCAAGGCGGCGACCGCCCGCAGAGGATGCCGGATCGCTTGGAGCGCGTTCGAGGGCGCCAACGTGTTTCCGACCAGCGTTCCTTCCTTCTCGGCCCACACGCTGGTGCTCTCGGCAATCTTCAGCGACACTAACGCTCGCAGGAGGTTGCGGCGGGCGAGGCGCAGAACGCGGATCTCCCGATCCAGGATCACATTCTCGATGAGGCCGGGGAACTTCAGGTGCTGCCCGAACAACAGCTTGAAGCCGACCGCCCCGATGCCGGGGGGGACCGGACTGAAGATGCGCTCCCGCAGGAACGCCTCGAGGTCTCTGTCGCGCAGCGCGCGGTCCCCCGCGCTGAAGTTGTCGTACCCTTCGACGTCGAACGGGACGAAGTCCACGCTGCCGTTGAAGACCTCGCCGAAGCACCTGATGTGGGGGCTGGAGTTGAGCGCGCGCACCAGCATAGTGGAGCCGGTTCTCGCGCCCGCCAGGACGATGAACCGGACGTAGTCGGTCGGCTTGGCCGCGGGTGCGGCTTGGTCGGATTCCATTCTCTCGCCGGTCATCGTCGGTCCGCTGGAAACGCCGTCAGCATAGCATCCCCAGGGGATCGCGGGCCGCTGCGGCCGTTGCCGGCATCGTCGCCTGTATGGCGACCTGGCCCCGGCGTACCTCCCCTTGACGCCGCCGATCGCCCTGCCGTAGGATACGGACAGAAAGGGCAGCTCGATGAGGAATCACCTCAGCATCCCGATGAGCGCGGTTGCCCCGCCCAGGGCGGGGGATGGTCCGCGCGGCGTGGGTGGGATGAGTGTGCCCAGCGGAGGACACGACATCTGAGTTAGCAGCAACCACGGACACTCATGTCAACCCACTATCGAACGAGGATAGTGGGTTTTTGCATGCCGAAGCCGAGGAGAGGAGCGCAGTAGTCATGCATTCGTTACCGCTGGAGGTCATCGACCTCAGCAAGTCGTTCGGCGGCGCCAGGCCGCTGCTGTGGCGTCGCGGGAAGCCGCCAGTTCCGGCCGTCCGCAACGTCTCGTTCCGCGTCGAGCAGGGGGAAATCTACGGCGTGATCGGCGCCAACGGCTCGGGCAAGTCGACGCTGGTGCGCATGATCAGCACGCTACTCACGCCCGACGAAGGATACGTCGGCATCTTCGGGCTCGACGTGCAGAAGCGGGAGCTGGAAGCGCGGCGGCTGATCAACCGCGTGTCGCCGGATCCCTCGTTCTTCCGCACCATGTCCGCGCTGGAGAACCTGATGTTCTTCGCTCGCATCTACGGCCTGGGGGCGGGCGAGATCAAGCGCCGGAGCGCCGAGATCCTGGGCCGGCTCGACCTGGCCGACCGGCTGCGCGAGCCCATGCTGCACCTCTCGCGCGGGCAGCAACAGAAGGTGGCCGTTGCGAGGGCGTTCCTCACATCTCCGGTGCTGATGCTGCTCGACGAGCCGACGACCGGTCTCGACCCGGCCAGCAAGCGCGAGGTGCAGCGCTTCATCTGTGAGGTGCGCGACGAGCACGACGCGACCATCCTGCTTACGACTCACGATATGGACGAAGCGGAGCGGCTCTGCGACCGGATCGCGTTTCTGGCTGAGGGGCGGATCGTGACCGAAGGGACGCCGCTGGAGCTGCGCTCAGGGGTCGCCGACGGCCGGCGGCTGGAGGACGTCTCAATGGAGACGGTCTTCCTGGAGTTGACGGGCAAGAGTCTGGAGGAGGACGAGGAGGTGATGGTCGATGGCTAGCATTGCGGGAGGCGTCTTCTCGCCCGGCTCTCCGTGGTCGCTCTCGATGGCCTTCGTGGAGCGCCAGGCGAACCTGTGGAAGCGCTACTGGGGCTGGGAGCTGGTGTGGCTCGCCTACGGTGTGGTGAACACCCTGGCGATCACCTTCATCGCCGAGCAGGTGGGCCGGAGGGAAGGGGCCGACCCCGACCTGACCAGGCAGCTCGTTCTCTTCCTGCTCATCGGCACGCTGATCTGGGCCTACCTGTCGGCCGTGCTGGACGACATCAGCCTCGTCGTGCAGTGGGAGCGCTGGGAGGGCACCATCGAGCACACACTGATGGCGCCGGTGCGCCGCGCCCTGCACCTGCTGGGGATGTCGGTCTTCGGCGTGCTCCATGGCGCGGTACGGACGCTGATCATCTTCGGCATCGCACTGCTGTTCTTCGACATCGACTTCTCGAACGTGGACTGGCTGGGCGCGGCCTCGGTGCTCGCGGTCGGGAGCGTCAGCGTCGCGGCCCTGGCCGTGCTGGCGGGCGTGCTGCCGCTGCTGTACCCGGAGCGCGGCTCACAGATGAGCCTGATGGTACAGGCATCGTTGCTGCTCATCTCCGGCGTCTACTATGAGGTCGAGGTGCTGCCAGCGTGGCTGCAGGCGGTCTCCGTGCTGTCGCCCGCGACCTACATCTTGGACGGCGTCCGGGAAACGATGATCCACGGTCAGAACGTGGTCGACGTGGCCGGGACGCTGGGCGCGCTGGCGCTGTTCGGCGTGGTGCTGGTGCCCTTGAGCGTGGGTGCCTTCGCGTGGGCGGAGTCCTACGCCAAGCGCACCGGGAAGCTGAAGAGGCAGGGGTAGGCCCGAGGCGGACTGGCCGTCTGGTAGGATTGGAGCCGGACCGAAAGGAGGAGCGTCATGAGCGACATCCGAGCCTTCTGCGAGCGTCTGTGGAACGGCGAGATCGACACCGTCTTCGAGGCGCATCCGGTGACGACGCCGTACAAGGACCGTCAGGCGGAGGAGATCGACGACGGCATCCTGTACTACAAGGGGATGGCCGGCGCCACGACGCTCGATACGGGCGAGTCGGTCGTCATGCTCGACACCGGCGCGCTGGCGGACGGCCCGCGGATCCATGATGCCGTGCGCAAGTGGCGGCCGGACCACCGGCTGGCCGCCGCCGTCTTCTCACATCACCACGTCGACCACATCTTCGGTGTGACCCCGTTCGACGAGGAGGCGGCGGAGAAGAAGCTGCCGCGGCCGCTCGTCTACGGCCACGAGGCCATCGGCGATCACTTCGAC
This sequence comes from uncultured Dehalococcoidia bacterium, assembly GCA_964406605.1. Taxonomy (GTDB): domain Bacteria; phylum Chloroflexota; class Dehalococcoidia; order DSTF01; family RBG-16-68-14; genus CAYOSF01. Next base: position 246,862 of record CAYOSF010000003.1, read on the forward strand.
CGCTACAAGAAGACGAGGGGATGGAACGGGGCCATCAACCGGCGTCAGTTCACCTTCCCCGGACTGGAGATCGGCGGCGGCATACCCTGGCCGGGCGAGTACCGCTACCCGGACGTGACCTATCGCCAGGAGTTGACCTTTCGCGAGGGCGGCCTCACGTTCGAGCTGCACCATACCCGAGGCGAGACGGAGGACGCGACCTGGACGTGGGTGCCGGAGTTGAAGCTCCTCGCGAGCGGCGACCTCTTCATCTGGGCGGTCCCCAACGCCGGCAACCCGCAGAAGGTGCAGCGCTGGGTGGGAGAGTGGGCGGCGGGACTCCGTCAGATGGCCGCGCTGGGCGCCGAGCTGATGATCTCCGGCCACGGCTGGCCCATCTTCGGGGCGGACCGCATCAGGACTGCGCTGACCGACACCGCGGACCTGCTCGAATCGATCGAGGGACAGGCGCTCGCTCTCATGAACACGGGCGCATCGTTGGACACCGTGCTGCACGAGGTCGAGATCCCGGAGGAAGCGCTGGAGAAGCCGTACCTGCGCCCGGTGTACGACCACCCCCAGTTTCTGATCAGGAACATCTGGCGTTTCTTTGGCGGGTGGTACGATGGCGAGCCGGACAACCTCCTCCCGGCGCCCCGCGCCGAGCAGGCGCGCGAATGGGTGACGCTGGCCGGCGGGCTGGACAGCGTGCTCGAGCGGGCCGCCAAGCTGCGAGACGAGGGCAACCTCCGGCTGGCGTGTCACTTCGTCGAGCACGCGGTCCTGGCCGAGCCCGAATCGAGGCGGGCGCACGAGCTACGGGCGGAGATCTACGACGCCAGGGCACAGCTCCAGAAATCGTCGATGGCGCGTGGGATCTTCGCGTTCGCGGCGTCGTCAAGCCGCGCAGGCAAGCGCGATGGCTTTGGCGCCTAGCGCTGATAGACGGGGCTGCAAGACCTCAGACAGCAGCGAGGTTGCGGCAAGCTGCCGCGGAAGTCATGCTATGACGGTCGGACGAAGTCGACAAGAGAGGGTGCAAGGATGTTCAACAGAGCACGGCTATCGCGACGGACCTTTCTGAGGGGTACGCTATCGGCTACGGGTGCTGCGGGTCTGGTCCTCACCGGCTGTGGTGGCGACGAGGAAGGGGCGGTAACTACCGAACCTCTCGATACCGCAGCGGGAGAGCCGAAGCGGGGCGGTACCCTTCGCGTTGCATCCACCGCCAGCATTATCAGTCTCGATCCCCACACTACCGAAGGCGTTGCTGTGGCGCCCTACTTCTACAGCTATGTCGTGCACGCGACCGATTGGCAGGGCACGGTCGGCGACCTGGCCGAGTCATGGGAGGTCGTGGACGGGCTGGACTGGATATTCAAACTACGTAGCGGAGTCCGCTTCCAAGACATCTCTCCTGTCTACGGCCGTGAGCTTGTTTCCGATGACATCCCCAAGAGCATCGAAAGGGGGAGTAGCCTGCCGGGCGCGAGCGAATCTTGGAGCCGGTGGGTGGAGAAGTACGAGGCCCCCGACGCTGGAACCTTCGCCCTCCGCACCAACGGGCCGTATGCCTATCTGCTGATGCTGGTGGGGAGTCCCATGTCGGCCGTCGTTCCCGTGGAAGCGGTCGAGCAATTCGGTGACCTGCAGTCCAATGCTATCGGCAGCGGACCCTACATGGTCAAAGAGTTCAGCCGCGATCAGGGCCTGGAGATGGTGCGGAATCCCGGCTACTACCACGAGTTTCCTTACATCGACGGCATTAGCGTCAAGGTGATACCCGATGAGTCATCGGTGCAGGCCGCGTTCCGTGCCGGGACCATCGATGTCTACGGCGCCGACAACAAGCTCCAAGCCGACGCAGTAGCTGGCGTGGACGGGGTGAGCGTACGGCGATTCCTGGGCCGTTCCTACGCGGTGATCAGGCTCAACGGGTCAAGGTTCGAGCCGTTCAAGGACGAGCGCGTGCGGGAGGCGATAGACTTGGCGCTGGACCGCACGGTCATGATCAAAAAGCTGCATTTTGGCGACGCTGAATTGGCGGGCCCTGTTCCCCCTGCTTGGGATACGGCCCTGCCTCCCGAGGAGGTCGAGGCGGCCTACAAGCGGGATGTCGGCAAGGCAAAGCAGTTGCTCTCCGATGCGGGCGCCGAGGACCTCCGTTTCAAGCTCAGTTTTGGGAGCTACGGTGATTTCCCGGACCAGGCCGCCATCATCCAGGCGAATCTGGCTGAGGCGGGCATCACGGTCGACCTTGAGCCGCGCGAACTGGGTACCTGGCTATCCGGCATGTTGCTGGGCGACTTCGAGGCCACGGTATTCTCGCACCTACCGTTTCTCTCGGACGAGATCCCGCTCCAGTCCCATCACACCCTGGGGTCGTCCCGCGCTCAGCGGGATTACCTTGGCGTGGACGATCCCGAGGTTGACGCCATCCTGGACCAGATCCAGGAGACGATCGATGAGGAGGAGCGGAGGAAATTGGCCTGGGACGTGCAGCGCCTCGTCCTGGCGCGCCACGGCCCGACCTTGGTGTTGTATCAGCCCTACGCGTACTTCGCCGCTTACGACTACATCAAAGGGTACACTCCCAGCGACTTTGGCTTCGGAATGTTCAAGTACGACTACTGGCTTGACAAGGGCTAGGTCTGTGCCGTCTCGCGCGCGCCTGGCGCGAAGCGCGCGAACCCCCTAACCTTGGAGAAGAGGGCAGTGGCGTGGTCCGATCGTTGCCCGTAGCCGGCGCGACCCTCGCAGGTGGAGCGAGTGTGAAGCGATCATCTTGACCATCCGGTACCACCGAGGTGCGTCCGAGCGAAAGGAGCCAGCATTGTTGAAATCAATGGTCACAGCCTCCCTTGTCCTAGCCGCCGTTCTCGTCGCAGCGTGCGGCGGTGGTGGTGACGACGGCGGCGAGCGGCTGTCGAAGGCCGACTTCATCGCGCAGGCGGACACAATCTGCCATGAGGCCATCGCCGATGTCCAGGCGATCCCTGAGCCCGCGTCCGAGGAGGAGGCCCAGGCAGCGTTCGCGGAACTCAAGGGGATCTTGGACGGCATGCTCGATGATCTCCGCGGGTTGCAGCCGCCGGCCGCGGACGAGGACACACTCGAAGAGATGTACGACAAGATCGACCGCCTCGTGACGCTCTCGGGCGAGGCGCTTGACGTGGCGGCCGTGGGTGACCGAGAGGAGTACGCGAGCATCGAGACGGAAGCCACGCAGCTCGAGGACGAGATCAAGCAGATCGCGGAGACGTACGGGTTCGAGTCCTGCGGCATCGAGGAGGAGTAGCGACCGCCGGTCCGGTCTCTAGTACTCGAACTCCCGCCCGTGGATCGTGATGCCGGGCCGCCATTCCGGCTGCGTCGACCCCGTCAGGTTCATGGTGAGGTCGATCTGGCCGAGCGCTTGGAAGCCGGCCCGGTAGAAGAACGAGATCGCCTCGACGTTGCGCGCGACGGGCCGGACGCTCAGAAGGCGGACGCCGCGCCGCCTCGCCTCGCCGATGGCGTGCTCCAGGAGCTGCCGGCCGATCCCCTTCGAGCGCTCGCCTGAGCGCACCACGATCGGCTCCACTTCTCCCTCTTCGCCCTCGACCAGCAGCCCTGACAATGCCACGACCACGTCTTCCTGCTCGACGACCCAGACGGCCGCCAGGTGCGTGTTCTCCAGGTAGGCGTCGAATGCCGTGCCCGGGTCGTCCCCTCCGATCGTCGGGTCGTCATAGATATCGCGGTGGCGTTGGGTCAGCTCGCGCCAGAGATCGCGGCAGACTTCCAGGTCCGACGGCCGGTAGGGGCGGATGGAGAGGCTCATGCGTCGGCCGGCTTGCTGCCCACGAACAGGTCGCAGGATCCGGGCTCAATCTCGCTGTGCTCGAACGGCACCACCCAGGGGTGGAAGCCGACCTCGGCTAGCAGCCGGAGCCAATCCTCGCGACCGAAGAGGCCGTTGACGAATCGCTCGTGCTCGATGCGTACCGAGCCGTCAGCCTCGCGCAGCAGGTAAACGAAGTGCGTGTTGTAGGTGGTGTCTGTGGGGTCCGGGTCCCAGGTCCACTCCAGATAGCGGAGGCTGCGGTTACCGCCATCGTGCCCGCCATGGCCCGTCTGCGTGTGGTAGTTCTCTTTCGTGTGATCGGGGGCGAAGAGCGCAACTCCACCCGGCCTGCAATGCACGAACGCGGTCTCCATCGCGCGGCGCAGATCGGCCTCGGTCGTCATGTAGATGATGGCGTCGTGGACGAAGACGGCGTCGAAGACCCGCCCGAGCCGCAGCGTACGCATGTCCCCCTGGATGTGCTCCAGGTCGGGGTTGATGGTGCGGCTCAGATCGAGCATGGCCGGGGACAGGTCCGTCAACGTCATCTTGAAGTGGGCCTTGAGGTGCGACGCGTTGTTGCCGCCGCCGCTGCCCAACTCCAGAACCGTCTTCGGCGGCGGATCGCAGGCCTGGACCATGATCCTGTGGTAGAAGGCGGCCTCCTCCTCGTAGTCGGCGGGGGCGGTGAGGAGGTGAAACCAGGGCGCCAGCTCGTTGTAGAGCTTCGGGGATTCGTCGGAGACGTCACCTCGCCCGGCCACGTGGCCTACGCCTCCACCGCAACGCCCGAGCCCGCCTCGACGCGCCCGATGCGGGCCCCGGTGAAACCGTCGTCTTGCAGCGCCCGGGCGAGTTCGTCGGCTCGCTCCGCCGGGACGGCGAGAAGCAGGCCGCCCGAGGTCTGTGGGTCGAACAGCAACTCGTCCAGTTCGTCCGGGAGGCCGTCGGCCAGTGACACCTTGCCTTCCACACCCTGTCTGTTGCGGCCCGCGCCGCCGGCGACGAGCCCCTCGCGGGCGTACTCCAGTGCGCCCGGCAGAGCCGGCACCTTCGACGCGTCGATGACAAGGCGGGCGCCGCTTGCCTGCGCGATCTCCTCGGCGTGGCCCAGCAGCCCGAAGCCGGTGACATCGGTGCAGGCGTGGACTCCCGCCTCGATCGCGAGGTGCGAGGGATGCCGGTTCAACTGCAGCATGCTGTCGACCGCGGCCTGGAGATGGTCCGGCGCGCAGGCGTCCTCGCGGGCCGCCGTGAGCACGATGCCGGTGCCGAGGGGCTTGGTGAGCAGCAGGACGTCGCCCGGCTTGGCCTCGCCCTTGGGCAACAGCGCGTCCGGCCGGACGGTACCGGTGACGCACAGCCCGTACTTCGGCTCCGCGTCGATGATGGTGTGGCCCCCTGCGATGACGCCTCCGGCTTCGGCGACCTTCTTGGCGCCGCCCCGGAAGATCTCGGCCAGCAGCTCGGGTGGCTGGTCGTCCGGGAATCCCGCCACCTGCAGGGCGAAGACGACCTCGCCGCCCATGGCGTAGACGTCGCTCATGGCGTTTGCGGCCGCGATCGCGCCGAACGTGTACGGGTCGTCGACGACGGGAGGAAAGAAGTCCACCGTCTGCACGATGGCCAGATCGTCGCTGATGCGGTAGACGGCGGCGTCATCCGGCCCATCTACTCCGACCAACAAGTCGGGGAAGTCGGCGGCGCGGAAGGTATCCTGAAGGGGGCGCAGCACCTGCGCCAACGTGGCGATGCCCGTCTTGCCGGCTCAGCCGGCGCAGGACGCCAGATGCGTCAGGCGCACTTCATCGCGCGTCACCTTATCACCCCCTCTCTCGACCATTGTAACCGGTAGGTCCGGCGACATGCCTCGCCCGCGCCACGCGGGAAGGCGGCCGTCCGGCAGAAAGCCGGAGACTGTCACGTTTCGGAAACGACTTCCGGCGCCGGACTGCCATATGCTGGTCGAGGGCAGCAATTCTAAAGAGGGAGGGTAGGAAACGTGAAGCATTTGTGGAAAGTGGGTCTCGCGATAGTGGCCGTCCTGGCACTCGCCGGCACGGCGGTCGGGTTCGTCTCCGCTCAGACGGACAGCGCGGCCCCGGGAACGGACTTCGTCGCCCGGCTGGCGGAGAAACTGGGCATTAGCCAGGACAAGCTACAGACTGCGATAGGCGACACCCAGTTGGACATGGTCGACGAAGCGGTCGCCAACAGCAACCTGACGGAGGACCAGGCGAATCGCATCCGGGACCGCATCGAGTCCGGTGACGGGCTGTTCGCCTTCGGTGGGTTCGGCAAGGGGTTCGCGATGGGCCTTCGCATCGGTCACCTTGGCGCTTCGTTGGACAACGTGGCCGAGTTCCTGGGGATGGACACCAGCGACCTGCGTGACGCCCTGGCCGGCGGCCAGAGCCTGGCCCAGATCGCCGAGGCGCAGGGCAAGAGCGTTGACGACCTGAAGGCGTATCTCCTCAGTCAGGTCGAGGACCGCGTGGCCCAGGCGGTGGATAACGGCAGCATCACGCAGGAGCAGGCGGACAACATACTCGCCAACGCGCCGGACCGGATCGACGACCTTATCAACCAAGAGGGACCGATCGGGCACTGGGGCGGCGGCTTCGGCGGGCCGTGCCAGCCGGATTCCGGGTCCGGGTCTGAGGGAGAGGAGGATACCTCCTTCTAGACCGGACCGTTTGCGCGCCAGAGGTGAGGGAGGCTGGATGCCTCCCTCATCTGGCGTTTCGTGCCGCTGCTTTTCCTGCCCCTGGAGCACGGCGCGATACTCTGGACTGTAACAATTCGGCAACGACTCGGCGGCTGCGATGTCCTAGTCTGGAAACTGACCGGCTAGGCGCAGGAAGAAGCCATTTCGGAGGAAGCGAAGGTCCGTGCTCATGGCAGCAGACGCTTCTGGTCGACTCGGACGGCTCCCGGTGGAGCGCTGGTCGGTACCGCGTCAGGAGAACGGCCGCGGCTCAGACGGCTCGGATGCCCGGACTCACGCCGGTGAGAGCCGGCGTGATGCGGCCAATCGCACCGCCGTGCCGTTCGCGTCGAAGCGGTTCCGCGCTCTGGGCACGGAGATCCTGGTGTATGCGCCGACATCCGGCTTCCAGGAGGCCGACGTGGAGGCCGCCGTCGAACGCTACGAGGCCCGCTTCAGCCGCTTTCGAGCCGGCAGTGAGGTGTGCCGGCTCTCAGATCAAGCCGGCGAGGACGTGGCCGTCAGCGACGACCTGTTCGAGGTTCTCACCACGGCCATGGCGTACTGGCGGGACACGGGCGGCATCTTCGATCCCCTGATCCTCGCCGAGCTGGAGGCCGCCGGCTACGACCGGACATTCGGCGCCGTTTCCCGCTTCGAGGCGGAGGTGCCCGCCCTGGGCCCGTCCTCGCATGCGGCTTTCGGCTCGGTGATGCTGGATCGGGTTCGTTCGCGCGCGCGGCTGCCGGCAGGCACGCGATTGGACCTTGGCGGGATCGCCAAGGGTTGGATCGTTCATCGGGTGTCGCAAATGCTCAGCCCGCACGGCGCGTTCCTGATCGATGTGGGCGGTGACATAGCTGCGGGTGGGGACGGAATCGATGGGGGGCCCGGCTGGCTCATCGCCGTCGACGACCCGCTTCGGCCCGGGCAGGATATCTGCTGGCTCCGGCTGGTGAATGCGGCCATCGCCACGTCGACCACTACTCGGCGCTGCTGGAATCGGGGCGGTCACTGGCTGCATCACATCATCGATCCGCGCACGGGCGCTCCGGCGGCCAGCGATGTCCTCCAAGTCTCCGTGGTCGCGCCCACAGCGGTTGCTGCAGACGTGCATGCAAAGACGGCTCTCATCCTGGGCCGCGACGAGGGACTCCGCTGGCTGATGGAACGCGGCCTCCCCGCCCTGTTGGTGACGGACCGCGGCGAGCTGGTGAGGTCGTCTGATTGGGAATGCTTCGAAGCTCCGATGACGGAGAAGTAGTCAAAGGAGGAACGTCATGCCGAGGAGGGTTGCCATTGTTGCGGCGCTTGCGGTGACAGTGGTTGTCGGCTTCGGTTTGCTGGCCATAGCCGCCAATGGTTCGGGCTCCGGCGACGCGAACACCCCAAGCGCCGGCGAGACGGCCGAGGTGGCGGAGAGTGCAACCACCGATGAAGACGCGGAATCAAGCGACTCGTCCGCCACTACCCCCACGCTGAGCCCTGGCTACGAGCACAATGGCTGGGAGCAAGACGGCGAGTCAGGCGAGCACGAAGGTCTTGAGGTGGGGGAGCACGAAGAACGGGGATGGAAGAATGAGCTCGGCGCACACGGCCACTAGGCACCTGGGCACGAGGGTGAGCCTCGTTTGCGGGAGCTTCCTTGCGTTCGCTGCTCTGACCGCGTTCATAGGTGCCCACGAGCGGCAGGCCGAGTCTGACACGGTCGTGGCGGGCGCGCCGATCGTCGTTGACCGCGTGATCGCTCAAAACACTCAGGATGGGCAGTCGTCCGCGGCCTCAGTGGAGCAGGCGCAGGTTCCAACGCCGGTGACCAGGAGCCGGGGGACTTGATGGCGTTCGACCCCCACTTGTACTGGTACCTGGCGCGGGCCTCAGGCATTGTCGCGTTCGCGCTCCTGACGCTGTCTACAGGCATCGGCCTGGCCTTCACTTCCCGTTTGAGCTATGGTCCGTTCAGCCGGCCGTGGGTCTTTGAAGTGCACAAGTCTGCCACGCTCCTGGCGCTGGCGTTTACCGGTCTGCACCTTGTCACACTCTTTCTTGACCCCTGGCTGGATTTCAAGGTCACTGAACTACTGGTCCCTGGGGCTTCGCCATATCGCCCGCTGCCCGTGGCCATGGGGCTGCTGGCGACGTACGCCTGCGTCGTGATCGCTGCTAGTTGGCTGGTGAAGAAGCAGCTCGGTCAGAAGCACTGGCGGGCGCTGCACTACATGACGTTTGGCGTGTTTGTGCTCGCCCTTGGCCACGGCATCTACGCCGGGACCGATTCCGGCGAGCCGTGGATGAGGCTGACCTACCTCACGGCCGGGCTGGCCATCCTTCTGTTGACCGAGTTCCGAATCCTGGCCGCGCCCAAGACCCGCCGCAGGCCGGCTGGATTTCGCGCGGGGGCATCGGGTGGAGCCGTCGCGGATGGGCACGCCTAATGGCCGATGGCGCCGGTTCTGCTCCTGGCCATCGCTGACCCCAGTCGCCAGGATCACTGCGGCTTCTATAGCCAAGGGATTGGCGGATCTCTGAACCCGCGCAACCGACAAGGCCACCGTGGAGCAGTTCCGAACAAGATGCCGCCCGAGGGCGGAACACTGCTGGCGGCTGCGCTGGGCAATGCCAAGTCGCCCGTGGGCTATCTTCCGGGCGTTGTCGAAGGACGCGTTTCTGCGATATCCGCCGGGCCGCTGCGGCGGGCGCGCCCTACCGAATGCCCCGAGGTCACGAACTGTTACATTTCCGCAACAACCTCGTGCGCCGCACGGAGGTAAGCTACTCGTGGCAACGCTCGCAAGAGGAGGAAGGGCTCATGAATCGCTTCTGGAAGATAGGCCTCACGGTAGCGGCTGTCCTGATACTGGCCGTAGGTGCGGTCGGGTTCGTTTCGGCTCAGACCGATCACGAAGTCCTGGGATCCGACTTCGTCGCCCGACTCGCGGAGAAGCTGGGCATCACCGAAGAGGAGCTCCAGACGGCGATAGACGAGACCCAGTTGGACATGGTCGATGACGCGGTCGCCAACGACAAGCTGACCGAGGACCAGGCGAACCGCCTCCGGGACCGCATCGAGTCGGGTGAGGGGCTGTTTCCCTTCGGAGGGTTCGGCAAAGGCTTCGCGCTGGGTCGTGGCCTCGGCTACCTGAGCGTCAGGCTGGATGACGTGGCCGACTTCCTGGGGATGGATACCAGCGACCTGCGAGACGCCCTGGCCGGCGGCCAGACCCTGGCCGAGGTCGCCGAAGCGCAGGGCAAGAGCGCGGACGACCTGAAGGCGCACTTGCTGAGTCAGGTCGAGGACCGCGTGGCCCAGGCAGTGGATAACGGCAGCATCACGCAGGAGCAGGCGGACAGCATACTAGCCAATGCGCCGGACCGGATCGACGAGTTGATCAACCAAGCGGGGCCGATAGGACCCTGGGGCGGCGGTCGCGGACACGGGGGCGGTGGCTTCGGCTGGCCGTGCCGGCCTGAGTCCGAGTCCAACGGCGCGGAGGGCACGAGCTTCTAGACCACACGGGGCCGCCTGCCGTATGAGGGAGGCCATCGGCCTCCCTCATCTCTTGTCCGGCTGAACCAAGCTCTCCACGGTGCGTCGGGACGACGCGGACTGAGGCAGGGGACGTCGCCAATCGCAACAATTGTTACAGTTCCGCAACGACTTCCAAGTCGTGGCGTCGTACCGTAGAAGCGCACAGGGCATTCGAAGGGGGAGCCAGCCCACAGGAAGGTGAGGGTTCGCGCCATGGCAACGAGTGTGTTGGATCAAATCAACGGGCTATCGAAGGAGCGGTCGGAGCTCTACCTCCGGGCCGGTAACCACCAACTGAGCGGCCAAGACCTCCGGCAGCGCGTCGGTGAGATCCAGGGTGAGCTGGACCGACTCTGGGATCGACGGCGGCGGGAGCGAGCGGGGCGTTTGGAGGGCGTCGACCTGCTTGTCCGCCAAGCGTACGAGCAACTGTACGGCAAGGATTTCGACACGGAACCGGGTCCCGCTGGTGAAGAGACAGAGTCGGCCACCCGGCCGGCGGCGTAGAGATAGGTGTCCACTGGAGGGAGCGAGAGGAATGGCGCGACTGCAGGCAGCAGACAGCGATCGAAGTTGGAAGCGGGGCGCTGAGGGCGTTCCGCGATGAGGACGGTCAGGCGCGCTCTCCGCGCGGTCATCCGGAGCCCGTTGCGCGCCAGCCTGCTCGTGGCCGTGCTAGCGGTGAGCGTGGGGCTCACGCTCATCATGATCACGGTGAACGAGGCATTCTCCCAGCGGCTGGACGACGTCAAGGGACAAGTCGGGAGCAACGTCACGGTGAGGCCTGCGGGCAGTTTCGGGGGCGGCTTCCTCCGAGGTGACGACCAAGGGACGCCCGAAGGGGAGGTGACAACCATCCAACCCACCCAGGCCACACTCACCGACGAGGAGATCGACAAGCTGTGGTCCATTGATGGCGTTGTGGGCATCTCGAGAACCCTCACAGCCCGCTACACGGGCGATGAACTGGTCTCGGCGTCCGTGCAGCCGCCCGATCAGTCGGTGGGGAGCGCCCCCACTCCGGAGGGCCAGGCGGCGCCGGGCGGCGGCCAGTTCCAACGCCCGATACAGGTCACGGGCACCGACAACCCCTATGCTCTCACCACAACCGGCGTGAGCGATACGCAACTGACTGAGGGCCGCACCTTCAACGAGGACGAGGCCGACGCCCGGGTGGCCGTGCTCGGCTCGGACCTGGCTGAGGCGAACGGACTGGCTGTCGGTGACACGTTCGAGATGGAAGGTGAGACCGTCGAGGTGATCGGCGTGTTCACGAGCGGGACACGGTTTGGCGACAATTCGATCTTCCTGCCGCTGAAGACGGCGCAGGGGCTGTTCGGACGCGAGGGCGAGGTCGACACAGCGGTCGTGCAGGCCGACAGCGTCGATCACGTAGAGCAGGTAGCGGCGGACATCCGTGCGCTGCTGGGCGAGGACGTGGTAGACGTCAGCACCGAGCTCTCGTCCTTCGAGGCCATCAACGCGCCGATCTCCGACGCCAAGGACAGCAGCCGGATCGGCATGTTCGCCGCCCTCGCGGCTAGCGCGGCGGTGATCTTGTTCTCGGTCGGCTTGGTCGCACGGCAGCGAGTGAGGGAGATCGGCATCCTGAAGTCCATCGGCGCGTCGAACTGGCATATCACCGCCCAGTTCGGGATCGAGACGGCGGTGCTGAGCGTCGTCGCGGCCCTGATCGGGGCGGTGGCGACGTTCCCGCTGGCTCAGACCGTTGCCAACGGTCTGGTGTCGGATTCTTCCACACCGACCGGCCCGGGCGGCTTCGGCCGTGACGTCGTCGCGGGAGTCGGCGGTCGAGTAGTGGTGAGCGGGCGCGTTCCGGCAGCCGGCGGGTTCTTGGGCGATGTCGATGTCGCCGTCTCGCCCGAGGTGTTCCTCTATGCCCTGGTGATAGCGGTGGGTCTGGCTGTCATCGCCAGCGTGGTGCTGGCCTGGTACGCGGGCCGCGTCAAGCCGGCGGAGGTGTTGCGATATGAATGACGCACTGCCCAACGAAAACGGCTTCGTCGCGGAGGCTCGCGACCTGAAGAAGTACTTCCAGACCGGTCCGGCGACTGTGAAAGCCGTGGACGGCGTGAGCTTCCGCATCCCGAGAGGTACGATCGTGGCGCTGCAGGGGCCCAGCGGGTGTGGCAAGAGCACGTTGCTCAACCTGATGGGCGCGCTGGACCGGCCGGATGCCGGGGAGTTGCTGGTCGACGATATCAGCGTCGGCGATCTGAGCGGCCATGCGGAGGTGACCTATCGACGGTGCAAGGTCGGCTTCGTCTTCCAGCAGTTCAATCTCATTCCGCATCTTTCGGCTCTCGAGAACGTCGCTCTTCCGATGGAGCTGTCGGGCGAGAGCGTGGACGGCCGCCCGGCGGACCTGCTGAGCCGCGTCGGGCTGGCGGAAGACCGCCACGGGCGCCGGCCGGCAAGGCTGTCCGGCGGGGAGCAGCAACGCGTCGCGATTGCCAGGGCGCTGGCGAACGATCCGCCGCTGCTGCTCGCGGATGAGCCGACGGCGAACCTCGACTCGAAGACCGGCCAGCTTATCGTCGACTTGCTGCGCAGTCTGCGGGCGGAGAACCGCACCGTACTGATCGCCACGCACGACGAGGCCATCGCCGGAACAGCGGATCTCGTCATGGAGATGAGCGACGGCCAGATCGTCGCTTCCAGATTGCAGCGAAAGGAACAGCCTGAGGAAGCGGTCCCGGAAGGACGCCGGCGTGGCGGTGGGGGGTTCTGGGATCGTCTCAGACGCGGTCTTGATGAGTTCGGGCGCTGAGCGCCGTGAGCGTGCCCGCGAGGGCTTGCCAGAAAGCCGGGCCAGAGTGCCGGCGCGCTCATCGGCGCCACGAGCAGCGCTCTCATCGGTGAAGCGCACGCCAGAGAGTTGAGCGGGGAGCGGGAAAGGAAAGCTATCATGGGAATTCGAATGACGCTGGCCGCCATCGTGGCGAGCGTTGTGCTGAGCGCTGGCACCGCCATTGTGGTGGTCCAGCTTTGGCCGGATGACAACGGGGAGGCCGAGACGGTCTCGACCGTCGATTCGACGCCTACCGCATCATCGGCCTCCAGTCGAGACGGCCAGTCTTCGAGCGCGTTGTCTCTCGATACCGACTGTCTTTCGGCCGTGGACATCTACCAAGAGCTTCGACCCGCGGTGGTTGAGATCACCAGCACTATCGCCGGCCGGGGTGCGTTCATGCCTCAGGCGGAAGGATCGGGCAGCGGCATCGTGATCGATGAGTTGGGCTCCATTCTCACCAACTATCATGTCATCTCCGGGGCCGATAGCCTGGAGGTCACGTTCGCGGACGGTTCCGTGGCATCGGCGGAGGTGGTAGGCACCGACCCGGGCAACGATTTGGCGGTCATTCGAGCCGACGTGTCGGACCAAACGTTGACCGTTGCGCCGCTGGGAAACTCGGATGACCTTCGAGTCGGCGATCCCGTTCTCGCCATCGGCAACCCGTTCAACCTAGAGGGAACGCTCACCCAAGGCATCGTCAGCGCCCTGGGCCGCACCTACGCGCCGCAGAACGGCACGCGGCCCATTCGCGACATGATCCAGACGGACGCGCCCGTGAACCCGGGCAACTCTGGTGGGCCACTCGTGGATTGCCAGGGCGAAGTCATCGGCATCAATACGCTGCTGGAGAATCCAACAGGGGACAGCGTTAACGTAGGCGTAGCGTTCGCCGTCCCGGTGAACAGCGTCAGCGCGTCGTTGCCTGACATGCTGGCCGGGATGACGGTGAGCCACCCCTGGCTGGGAATAGCCGGTCAGGAGGTCACCCCGGCGCTGGCGAACGACGTCGGTCTGTCGGTGAAGAGCGGCGTGTACGTCTCGTACGTGGCGTCTGGAGGTCCCGCGGAGAAGGCCGGCGTACGAGGGGCGTTCCGCTCCGAGGAAGAGGCGGCGCAGAGTCCGGCGATTCCCAGCGGCGGTGATGTCATCACCGCCGCCGACGGCCAGACCGTCGGCAGTGTGGAAGAGCTGGCCGGCTACCTGGACAGGGAGAAGAAGCCCGGCGATACCGTCAAGCTGTTGATCGTTCGGGACGGCGAGAAGCTGACCATCGAGGCGACGCTCGCGGAGTGGCCGGACTAGGACGAGGAGGCAAGAAAGAGGACCGCAGTTCGGTGTCCGTTGTGTCCAGGACCTGGAGTCGCCTGCCCATCCAGAGGCTCCGAGAGCCCGCCTTTAGGCTGCCGGTTGCAGAGGGGCTGATCGGCGTCGTGATCTTCGCGATCGCGCTTGCGGTGTACAATGCCGCGCTGACGCCCAGCCTCTCGTACCGGAGCTTCGAAGGCGATGAGCCGGCCACCATCCCGCATCAGGTCGGGCTGGCACACATGACCGGCTATCCCCTCTATACGTTGGTGGGGAAGCTGTCTACGTCCTACCCGTGGGCGACGTGGCTTACCGAGTGAATCTAATGTCGGCTCCAGGCGCGGCCGGCCGTGCTCCCCCGAGGGCCACGACGCCCAAGTCCGTGCGCGGTAGCTCCGGTACAATATCGGAGGAAAGATGACTAGCTCCGCCGATGGTGACCTCATCCTGGTGGCGGACGACGAAGAGCACATCGTCGAGCTCGTGTCGATGTACTTGCAGCGCGCGGGCTATCGCGTCGAGGCTGCGTTCGACGGCGACGAGACGCTGCGGAAGACCACCGAGCTGCGCCCGGCGCTGCTGGTGTTGGACATCATGATGCCCGGGCCGGACGGCCTGCAGGTCTGTCGCGCGCTGCGTCGCCGCAGCGACGTGCCTATCGTACTGCTTACGGCCCGCACCTCGGACGTGGACAAGATCGCCGGTCTGCGTTTCGGCGCCGACGACTACATCACGAAGCCCTTCAACCCGGACGAGCTGGTGGCGCGCGTCGATGCCGTGCTGCGGCGCGCCCGCAGCGGCCCGCCCCAGCCGGAGCAGGAGCGACTCCAATTGGGTGGTCTGGATCTGGACGTGCCGGGTCGTGAGGCGACCATCGATGGCAAGCCCGCCTCGCTCACGCCCAAGGAGTTCGACCTGCTGGTCACGTTCGCCCGCTTCCCCAACGTCGTCCTCGACCGAGAGCAATTGCTGGACCTCGTCTGGGGCACGTCGTTCTACGCCCTGCGCACCGTGGACGTCCACGTGGCTCGACTGCGAGAGAAGCTGAAGGGGAGCACGCTGCACATCGAGACGGTATGGGGCACGGGCTATCGCCTGGCAGCGGAGGTATAGCGTGGAATCGCGCGGAAGCGGGCTCTTCAGTCTCCAGACCAAGCTGATGGTTGCGTTCGGCGTCGTGGTGCTGGTGGCGCTGATGCTGGCGGGCGGCGTCTTCGTTTTCGTGCGTCGCGGCGACCAGGAGCAACAGGAGCTGGACCGGGTGATCGCCGCGTCGCCTTCTATCCACGCCGTGTTCGGCGTCCTTCTGGAGCGGGGAACAGCGCCGGCAGTGCTGACGGAGTTCGTCGACGAGGCCGCGGCCACATTCGACGTGCGCATCCTGCTGGTCGACCGGACGAGCGGTGTGGTGGAGATGGACAGCGGGGGCGGGCTCATCGGCGAGCAGCTCACGCTTCCGCAAGAGATTTCGGTGGAGCGTCCAGGGCGCGGGCGGCCGTATGTCTCGTGGGAACCCGAGCCCGGGAGTCCCGGGAGCGATCTGATCCTGGTGTCGGCCCAGACGGGTGGGGGGCTCAGACGGTTCGGAGCCCCGAATGAGCAGATCGCGTTGCTCCTGGCCGTGCCGGAGGCCACGATCGCCGGGGCCTGGCGGGGGCTGTTGCCCGCGCTGGGCGTCGCAGCCGCCATCGCCCTGCCCGTCGCCGCGCTGCTGGCGATCTTCGTCGCGCGCTACATCACGCGGCCTCTCCAGCAGCTCACGGTGGCGTCGCAGCGGATGGCGGAAGGTAGCTTCGACGTGCAGGTCTCGGTCGACCGCAGCGACGAGGTGGGCCGGCTGGCGCAGGCGTTCTCCAGCATGAGCCGTCGGGTGGGCGATGCGCACACGCAGATGCGCCAGTTGGTGGCCAACGTCTCGCACGACCTGAAGACGCCGCTCACCTCCATCCTGGGCTTCTCGCAGGCGCTGCGCGACGGCCGCACAGACGATGGGGAAGACGCCAGGCGGATGGGAGGCGTGATCTACGACGAGGCGACGCGGCTCAGCAGCCGCCTCGACGACCTGCTCTACATCTCGGAGCTGGAGTCGGGCCAGACGCTCCTCCAGCGGGATGAGATAGACGTGCGGCGGCTGGTCGAGAGCGAGGTGGGTCGCATTGAGCCGGAGGTGACCGCCCGCGACGTCGGCCTCGGTGTCGACCTCCCGGAAGACATCACTGTGAATGGCGACGGCGCAAAGCTGGAGCGCGCCTTTGAGAACGTGCTGGACAACGCGGCCAAGTACACTCCCTCCGGCGGCGAGATCCGCGTTCGAGCATATGTAGAGCCCGGCGCGCCGGGCCGCGCCTGCGTCGAGGTGGCCAACACCGCCACCAACATCACCGACGAGGAGCTGCCGCGTTTGTTCGACCGCTTCTACCGGCGTGAGCGTACGGGCAAGCGGGAGGGCCCCTCCAGGGGCTCCGGGCTCGGCCTCCCCATCGCCCGCGACCTCGTCGAGCTGCACGGCGGCACGCTGACGGCCTCGCTGAACGAGGGCGAGATCGTCTTCACCATCCGGCTGCCGATCAAGGCCTGAGCCCTCAAAGGCTTGTCTCACCGCCAATAGCCGTCCGACTCACTCCGCGTCCCGTAGGTTGCCGACCATCGAGAAGGGGGAGTCCAGAGGGGGAAAGCCCCCTCTGGTGGGGGTCTGGGGGTACCCCCCAGATTCAACAATCATCTCTGGGCGGGTGGGTGGGATAGAGGACGCGAGTCTACTCGGCGGTCTACCGGCGCGCCTGCTCCACCGCCCGCCACACCTCGCCGTCGGAGCGAAGGAAACGCATCACCTGGCTGGTGGTGAGCCCGAGCGCCCGCGCCGCCCCGGCGTAGCGGCCTTCCGCCGCCTCCAGCGCGTCCAGCACCGTCGCCACGACGAGCGGGTAGGCCGGGTTGTGCCGGTTGACGGCCAGATCGCCTCTGGGGCCGCGCTGCGCCAGGAACTCCGCCGGCAACTTCGGCGATTCCAGGTCGAACGGCGCGCGCACCTCCAGCGCGATGCGCCCCCGCAGCCGCCGGAGGGCGCGGACGCGGTTCTCCTGCAGCGAACGCGACTCATCGGCATGGACAGAGACGCCGCTGTCGGGATGGCGGAAGCGTACCGCGGTCTCCACCTTGTTGCGCCGCTGCCCACCCGGCCCGCTCGCCTTGTACCGCTCCTCCAGGCACGCCTTCCGCAGCGCGGCGTCATCGAGCCGGAGCCAGGCATTGCGGGTGGAGGTGGTCGTGGTCATGGCGCGTGCCCGGTCATGATCCTTCGGCGACCTCGGCATAGACGGTGTCAGGACGCGCTACCTCTGCGCTTTGTACTGGTCGATGCATTCCTCGGCCCAGCCCACGATGTACTTGGCGGCTAGGCGCCACGCGGATTCCTGAGCGCCCAGACGGAGTTCGTCTCTTGCCGTTTCAACGGCCTCAAACACATTGTCCTCGCCCAGGTTTCGAATCACGACAGGGACAAACAACCGGAAGTCACTTGTCACAGGGGAAATGAAGCTTTCGGGGCAACCTTGACGACGCAACGATGCCTGAAACTCCGCTTGATCGAAGACTCTCGGACGCTTGGTCATTATGCCTCCCTTCCTTCAGGGACTCTCCCAAACGCATGTAAGAACCCATGCTGCAGGCCTTGTTGTTTGTGGACTAGCATGGTCCTGCGGGACCAGCTTGGTAGAGCGAGTCGCGGCGCGCTGTGCCGCTGCGTATTCATCTCCAACCTCATGTCATCCATGATTCCTCGGTCTCTAGTTCCTGCCGGATTCTGGAGGTCCGTGGGCTGATCCTATCAGGTCATACGCATTTCTCGCTGCCCCTCGCGTGCTATCCTGCCCTCATCACATGGCAGTCCCAGCCTCGCCCCGAGCCAAGCCGCGCCGGCGCAGGCAACGCCGGCCGCTGACGCCCGCGCGCATCATCGAGCTGCTGGATGCGGAGTACGGCGAGGCGCCCTGGCGCGTGCGCCGCGACCCGACGCGGGAGTTGGTGCTCACCCTCCTCTCCCAGAATACGTCCGACACCAACTCCGGCCGGGCCTACGACCGGCTCCTCGATGCCTTCCCGGGCTGGCACTCTCTGCTCGACGCCGACGTGAAGGCGATCGAGCGGGCGATCAAGCCCGGCGGCCTCGCGCCCACCAAGGCCCCCCGCATCCAGGCGATGCTGCGCGAGGTGTGGAGCCGCCGGGGCTCGTTTGACCTCTCGCTCCTGGCTGAACTGCCGCTGGACGAGGCGCGGGCCTGGCTGCGCAGCCTGCCTGGCGTCGGACCGAAAACGGCCGCGTGCGTGCTCCTGTTCTCTCTTGGGATGCCTGCGCTGCCGGTCGATACGCACGTCCACCGCGTGGCGAAGCGTCTCGGTCTGGTGCCGGAGAAGGCGACCGCGGAGCAGGCGCACGAGCTGCTGGAACCGACGCTCACGCCGGAGCAGATCTACCCGTTCCACATGCAGCTCATCCGGCATGGCCGCCTCACCTGCTCAGCGCAGCGCCCGAAGTGCCCGGTCTGTGTCCTGCGCGAGGACTGCCCGTCGGCGGATACGTTCTAACCATGGGGGCGCGCTGTTTCGCCCGTCCCGGGCCGACCTCAAGGTCGGCCCCTACGACAGCTCCTTCTATTTGCAGGTAGTGACCCCCGTGGCAGCCGTCGCGGCGGGCGCGTCACCGACGCGCCCCTACGCCGCCGTGGCCGGGCCGGTAGGAGCGCACGGGCGTGCGCCCCTACGTTCGCCTTAGTCCCCTGCTGCGCCCTCCGTCCTTCTCGGACAGGACGATCGTGCGGCGGCTCTCCATGCTCAGCTCCTGGCCGTCGAAGCCGCCCCAGGTCCCACGAACGGTCAGCCCGGCCTTGTGGAGCATCTTCGAGAGCTCCGTGAACGTATAGAGCCGCTCCGAGTGCGGCTGGTGGCGTCGCTCGCCGTCCGGCGTGACATAGAACCAGTCGACGTTGATCCGGCCGGTGTGGATATCGTAGCGACGGCGCTCCATATGGAAGCCGCCGTCGGCTCGCTCCTCCCAACTCGTGTCGCGGAAGTAGCGCATGAGGAAGTCGCGGTTGATCGTGTCGATGAAGAAACGGCCGCCCGGCTTGAGCGCCCGCCCGACGCCGTCGAGCACGCGTTGGTCGTCGGCCTCCTTCTCGAAGTAGCCGAACGAGGTGAAGACGTTGATGACGGCGTCGAAAGGACCGACATCCGGCGGGATCTTACGCATATCGCCGTGGACCCACTCGACCCGCACGCCCGCCTTTCGGGCCGCCGCCTTCGCCAGCCGCAGGTGGTAGGTAGAGAGGTCGAGGCCGGCGACGCGATAGCCACGCTGGGCCAGCCGTATCGAATGCCGGCCGTGCCCGCAGCAGAGGTCGAGCACGCGCGCGCCCTCCGGCAGCTCCAGCGCCCGTACGATGAACTCCGTCTCCGCGTCCGACCGCTGATCGATCTCCTCCTCGCCGAGTGACCCGCGCGGCCCGCCGATGAACCAGTAGTCGTAGTAGTCCCGCTCGAAGAGCGTCTTGTACCAGGGCTTGCGTCTGGGCATGATGACCTCCTCTCCAACAAAACAACCGGCCCGCTCACCTTTCGGGGCAGCGGGCCGATTCGTGTGCTTCCGGAAGCGCGATCAGTCGCCCACTGCCCAGCAGCAGAGGCCTACCAGCAGGCGACCGATGATAGCGCGACCGTTCATGGTGACCCCTTGATACCAAACCGACGGAGGATGTGTCAATGCGCGTTTCTTGCTCATCCGAATCGGCCACCGCTATACTCCAGCGTACATCGTCGTATCGAGGGACTAGCGTGGTTCGGGTAGGCATCATCAACGTAACGGGCTACATGGGGGCGGAGGCCGCCAGGCTGCTGCACGGTCATCCCGAGGTCGAGGTCACCTCAGTGACCGGCCGCACCGCCGCGGGCAAGCCGCTAAGCGAGGTGTATCCCCACCTCGCGCCGCTGGGCCTCGAAGTCGAGGAGGAGCTGGGCGAGGTGGATGCCGTCTTCTCGGCGCTCCCGCACGGCCCCAGCGCCGAGACGCTGCTGCCATACATCGAGCGGGGGCTGCCGGTGCTGGACATGAGCGCCGCCTTCCGCCTGCGCCGGATCGAGGAGTACGAGCCCTGGTACGGCGAGCATCCCGCGCCGCACCTGCTCTCGAAGGCCGTCTTCGGCATACCGGAACTGCGCAGGGAGGAGATCGTGTCGTCGAAGCTGGTGGCCGGCGCCGGCTGTCACGCGACGGCGACGATCCTGGCGCTCGCTCCCGCGGTGAAGGCCGGTCTCATCGAGGGCGACATCGTTGTCGACAGCAAGACCGGCATCTCCGGCGCCGGCCGCACCCTCGGGCTCAAGTACCATTTCTCGGAAGCGAACGAGGGCGTCTCCGCCTACGCGCTGGGTGGCCATCGCCAGTTGCCGGAGATAACACAGGAGCTGGAGGCGCTCTCGGAGGGTCCCGCGTTACGTATCACCTTCGTGCCTCATCTGATCCCGATGACGCGTGGCATCCTGGTCACCTGCTACGCTCCGTTGCGCGAGGACACGGCCCGCGGAGACGGCATACGCGGGCTCTACCAGGACTTCTATCGAGAGTCGCCGTTCGTTCGGGTGGTCGACGAGCCGCCTGCGACGAAGCAGACGCTCGGCTGCAACGACTGCCTCCTGTACCCAACGGTGGACGAGCGCACCGACCGACTCATCGTCGTGAGCTGCCTGGATAATCTGGTGAAGGGCGGTTCGGGCCAGGGCGTGCAGTGTCTGAACTTGATGCTGGGCCTGCCGGAGACGGCCGGGCTGAGCGGGCTGGCCCTCTATCCGTAGCGCGTATGAACGATCAGCTCGTAGACGTGCCGGACGGCACCATCACTACTCCCAGGGGTTTCCTAGCGGGCGCCACCGAATCCGGTATTCGCGACGCTGCGCCGGGGCACCTGGACCTCGCGCTGCTCACGGCGGAGCGCCGCTGCGCCGCCGCGGCCGTCTACACCAGGAACCGCTTCCAGGCGGCTCCTATCCGCATCACGCGGCGTCACCTGCGGGACGGTCGGGCACAGGCGGTGATCGCCAACAGCGGGTGCGCGAACGCCCTCACCGGCGAGCAAGGGCTCCGGCACGCGAAGGAGATGGCGGAGCTGGCCGCCGCGAAGCTTGGTGTCGCAGCAGAGGACGTGGTCGTGGCCAGCACGGGGGTGACCGGCTGTGAGCTGCCGATGGACCGCATCAGCGGCGGCGTCGGCCACATCATCCCGACGGAGGACGGAGGCGATGCCTTCGCCCATGCCATCATGACCACCGATACCGTGGCCAAGCAGGCGGCGGTGCGCTTCGAGCATGACGGGCTGACCTACGCCGTGGGCGGCGCCGCCAAGGGCTCCGGCATGATCCACGTGAACATGGCGACGATGCTCGCTTTCCTGACCACGGACGCGCCGGTGGACGCCGACGTGCTGCCGTCGCTCCTGCGAGAGACGGTCGACGCCTCCTTCAACATGCTCACCGTCGATGGCGATACGAGCACCAACGACATGGTGCTGGTCATGGCGAACGGTGCCGCGGGCGGCAGGCCCATCGGAGCCAGACACCGCGCCCGGCCGCTGCTTCGCGCCGCCCTCCAGCACGTGGCGATGGCGCTCACGCGCAAGCTCGCCCGTGACGGGGAAGGCGCGAGCAAGCTGCTGGAAGTGCGGGTGCAGGGCGCCCACAGCGTCCAGGATGCCCGGAAGGCCGCGAAGGCGGTCGCGGGATCGATGCTGGTGAAGGCCGCCATCTTCGGCTGTGACCCAAACTGGGGACGGATCCTCGTTGCTCTCGGCTACAGCGGTGCGAGGGTCAGGGAGAAACGGCTCGCGGTGGCGATCCAGGACGTCGACGTCTGCCGAAACGGCGCGCCCGTACCCTTCGATGAGGCTGGCCTGTCGGAGGCGCTTGGGCACAGCGAGGTGTATCTTCGCGTCGACCTGGGTGCAGGCCGGTTCCGCGCCACTGCCTGGGGCTGCGACCTGACGCCCGAGTACGTCCGCATCAACAGCGAGTACACGACGTGACGGACTCCTCGGTCACCGTCGTCAAGGTCGGAGGGAGCACGCTCGGCCGGCACGACACCTCGCTGGATGACCTCGCGGCTCTGCACGCGGGAGGCCGCCGGTTCGTCGTCGTGCACGGGGGCGGCGCGACTATCAGCGAGTGGCTGGCGAAGCACGAAGTCGAGTCACGCTTCGTTCGGGGCCTGCGCGCCACCGACGAGCCCGCTCTCGAGATCGTCGTCGCTGTGCTTGCGGGGCTGGTGAACAAGCGGCTGGTCGCCGAGCTGCAGGCCCGCGGCGCGCGCGCCCTTGGCATGTCGGGCGCCGACCACGCCGTGATGCGCGCCCGCCGCTACGATCAGGAGCTGGGTTTCGTAGGCGAGATCGCGGGCGTGGACGCCGATACGCTGCGCGCCGTGGTCGACGGCGGCGCCGTAGTTGTTCTGGCTCCGATCGCCATCGAGATCGAGGGGGGGGCGCTCCGCCCACAGCTCCTTAACGTCAACGCGGACACTGTTGCCGGCTACGTTGCGGCATCGATGGAAGCTGGGCAGCTGGTCTTCCTGACCGACGTAACGGGCGTAATGGAGGCCGACGGCTCGGTCCGGTCTCACTTGAGTTCCGAAGAGGCGAGGGGTCTGCTGCAGAGCGGCGCCGTGACGGGTGGAATGATCCCGAAGGTGGAGGCGGCCCTGGTCGCGGCCGCCGCCGGGGTGCCGACCTGTGTGGTAGATGGCAGGGAGGCCGGTGTTCTGAGCAGGCTATTGACGGAAGAACAGAGCGGGCCAGCCGGAGCCGGCGGGACCCGTATTGGCTGACCCCTTTCTTGTGCGGCCCGTTCCGGCTGATATACCATCGCTGGTAGCTGCTCGCTCCATGGATGAGGCGTGCCGTATATGACATTTCGCTTCCAGCCGTCGGACGAGGACCAGGACCTAGGGCCGCCCCCGGGGCCCTTCCAGTTTCGCAGGCGTCCTCGCTGGCGCATACCGGGTGGACTCATGCGCTGGGCGGTACCGATTGCCCTGCTTATCCTGCTGTTCATCGTCGCCAGCATCGCCAAGGGCATCTATGCCGACTGGCTCTGGTTCGGGAGCGTGGACTACCAGTCCGTCTATCGAGTGCGTATCGTCACCCGCATCTGGCTGTTCTTCGCCGGTGCGGGGGTCTTTCTCGCCTTCTTTGGGACGAACGTGGTGATAGCGCTGCGGCTGGGATCTCGAGGGGGGAGCGGACTGCCTTTCGTGATCGGGGAAGTGGACTCGGGCGCTCTGCGACGCACCGTGCTGGTCGCCGGGCTGGCAGCGGCGTTGTTCCTGGCCGTCATCTTCGGCACCCAGGCGGCGGGCCAGTGGAACAACATCCTCCTGCTGATCAACAGCCAGTCATTCGGCGTCGCAGATCCCCAGTTCAACAAGGACATCGGCTTCTACCTCTTCCAGTTGCCGGCCCTGAACTTCATCCTGGGCTGGTCGCTTGGGGTAGTGGTCCTCACGGTCATCGTCGTCGTCGGGCTCTACGCCGTTCGGCTTCTGTTGGGCGGCTTCGGCGGGGAGGCGCCGCCCCTTGCCAGGCCCCACGTGTCGGTGCTGCTGGTGATCGTGCTGGGCCTCTTCGTCTGGCGCTACTGGCTAGGCCGCTATGCGCTGCTCTACTCGGACCGGGGCGCGGCCTTCGGTGCCGGCTACACCGACGTGCACGCTCAGCTCCCGGCGGTCTACGTGCTCATGGCGCTCGCTTCGCTGACGGCGCTCTGCATTCTGATCAGCATCTTTCGCCGCCAGCTGCTGTTTCTGCCCATCGGAGCGGTAGTGCTCTGGGTGGTGGCTGCTATCGCCGGTGGGCTGATCTATCCCGCCACGGTCCAGCGCTTCCAGGTGGAACCGAATGAGCTGGCGAAGGAACGGGAGTACATTGAGCGCAACATCGAAGCTACCCGCGCCGCGTACGGCCTGGACCAGATCGAGGTCTTGCCCGAGGAGCAGACCCCTGCCCGCGATTATGTCACGGCGACAGAGATCGACGAGAACACTGGGACGGTGCAGAATATCCGGCTCTGGGACCATCGCCCGCTGCGGCAGACGCTGAACCAGAGACAGACGATCCGGCCTCGCTACACCTTCTTGGATGTGGATGTCGACCGGTACGTGGTCGACGGTGTCCTGCGCCAGGTAATGCTTTCCGCCCGCGAGCTGAATCAGGAGAGCCTGCCTGAGGACGCCCGGAGCTGGGTGAACCGGCGCCTCCAGTTCACCCACGGGTTTGGGCTGGCGATGGTGCCGGTGAACGAGGTGGTTCAGGAAGGGCTGCCGGACTTCTTCATCAAGGACATTCCGCCTACGGGGAAGTTCGAGATAACGCAACCTCGCATCTACTATGGCGAAATGCCGGAGCACTACGTCATCGTCAACACGAAGGAAAACGAGTTCGACTATCAGGGCACCGGGGACCAGCAGGTGAGGAACAGGTATGACGGCAAAGGCGGGGTGAGGCTCAACTCGTACCTGCGCCGCATGGTCTACGCCTGGGAGTTCGCCGATACGAACGTGCTGATCAGCGGCGCGATCAACGATGAGAGCCGGATTCTCTACCGGCGCAACATCCGCGACCGCGTCGAGGAGATCGCGCCGTTCCTGCAACTGGACGCCGACCCGTACCTCGTGGTGTCGGACGGGAAGCTCTTCTGGATCCTGGACGCGTACACGCACACCGACCTGTATCCGTACTCGACTCGAACCGCCGGGCTCAACTACATTCGGAACAGCGTGAAGGTGGTGGTGAGCGCCTTCGACGGATCGGTCACGTTCTACCTCATAGACCCGGACGACCCGATCGCTCAGGTGTACAAGGGCATCTACCCCGACCTGTTCACCGACATTGAGCAGATGCCGGAATCTCTGCGCGCGCATCTCCGCTATCCTCAGGACATGTTCCAACTGCAGTCGGTGGTCTACACCACCTATCACATTACGCAGCCCGACACCTTCTTCAACAAGGAGGATCTCTGGGAGATACCGACGGAGAAGTTCGCCGACCAGGAGCAGCCCATCCAGCCGTACTACGTGATCATGCGCCTGCCCGGCGAGGACCAGGAGGAGTTCGCTCTCATTCTTCCGTTCAGCCCCGCCAACAGGAAGATCGCTGTCGCCTGGCTGGCCGCCCGGTCCGACGGTGACAACTACGGCAAGCTACTCTCGTTCCGGCTTCCGACGGAGAAGGTCATCTTCGGACCCTCTCAGGTAGAGTCCCGCATCGACCAGGACACGCTCATCTCGCAGCAGCTCAGTCTGTGGGACCAGGCGGGCTCGCAGGTGATCCGCGGCAACCTGCTCATGATCCCGATCGGCGAGGGGAACCTGTTCGTCGAGCCGATCTACCTGCAGGCCACGGCCAGCAACCTGCCGGAACTGAAGCGTGTCGTGGTGGCGAACGGCAACAACATCGCCATGGAGCCTACGCTGAAACGGGCGCTCGAGGTGGTGCTCGGCCGCGCGGAGGCGACCGCGCCGGCCATCGAGGGCATCCCGTCGCCCACGCCGGGAGCCACGCCCGCAGAAGGAGAGACGCCCGCGCCGACACCGACTCCCCAGCCGACGACCGCTCTGCCAGACGACGTGAGCCAACTAGTGCAAGAGGCGAATACCGTCTTCGAACGCGCCCAGGAGTTGCTGCGTCAGGGCGACTTTGCCGGCTACGGCGAGCAGATCGATCAGCTCCAGGAGATCCTCCAACGCCTGGCGGAGCTGACGGAACTGGGGCAGTAACTCAGCCTGAAGTCCCCGTGCGTTCGGCGATCACCTGCCGCAGCCGGCGGGCCTGCCAGAGATGCTCCAGATCGTGCTTGTTCTGCTCGCGCGCAAGCTGGGCGATGCCGACCGGTCCCAGGTAGGGGTGGATCCCCGTGCGCTCCCAGTCCTCCGGCATCAGGCTCCAGAGCAGGGTGACGCTGCGCTGCCGCAGGTGTTCGAACCGCTCCAGGGTCTCGAACAGGTCGATCTCCCGGTAGTCCCGCTCGAGCACCAGGGCGTCCGCGTCGAAGGCGGAAATGCGGGGCTCTTCCTGGAAGGTGATGGTTTCCAGCGACTGCAGGAAGTGCTCCTCGCAGTCCCGCAGGTGGGCGGCGATCTCCTTGAGCGACCAGGCCTCGTCTGAGGGACGCCAACGCAGATCGTCCTCATCCACGCCCCAGAGTTGCGATTCCAACTCGTGCGCGGCCTCCCACAGCGCCTTCAAGAGCCAGCGCGGCTCGTCGTGCTCCGGCGGGAAGCGAGGCGACATGGGAGCTCAGGTCCATTGTACCAGGAACGTAGTGCGCTTCCTGCCCCGGTCCGCCGCCGCCGCACCGCCGCTATAATGAGGCCGGCACACGCGCGAGCGAAAGGAGCTGTGATGGACCGCCAGGCCGCCTGGGAGTTGCTCTGCGAGTACACCAAGAGTGAGGGACTGCGGAAGCATGGGCTGGCCGTGGAGGCCGCCATGCGCCACTTCGCCCGCAAGTACGGTGAGGACGAGGAGACCTGGGGGATCGTCGGTCTCATCCACGACTTCGACTACGAGATCCACCCCCAGGCTCCGCAGCACCCGGCCGAGGGCGCCCCGATCCTGCGCGAGCGCGGCTATCCGGAGGAAGTGGTGCGCGCGATCCTGGGCCACGGCAACGACACCGGCGTTCCTCGTGACAGCCAGATGGCGAAGGTGCTCTACTCCGTCGATGAGCTGACCGGCTTCGTCACGGCCGTGGCCCTGGTCCGTCCCAACAAGAGCCTGGCCGAGGTGAAGCCGTCCTCCGTGCGCAAGAAGATGAAAGACAAGTCCTTCGCCCGGACCGTCAACCGAGACGAGGTCGTGCAGGGCGCCGAGGAGTTGGGCGTGGACTTGAACGAGCACATCGCCGAAGTGATCGAGGCCATGCGGGCGGTGGCGGACGATCTGGGCCTGGCCGGTAGCTGACCGGCTCCGCCGCGCCGAGCTTCAGGATCTGACGGGGAGCGCTGCCGAGGTTGAACATGCCTCGGCCAAGATGCGCTTCGTCGGCGCTGTGCACGTGGGTCCGGAAAGATCTGATGGTCTGTCCCTCGGTCTGGTGGAAGAGGTGCGGTGGCGACAGGCTGAAGCCTGTCCCACGTTCGAGTGTGTGGGGGGGAGAGAGAAGAAGGGAGTCCTTCCGAGGAAGGACTCCCTTGCGATCCTGTGGCCTGCCGGCTCTCGACGCTGTCCCTGCTACTCGTTCGTCTCGTCGTTCGGGTCGTCGAACTTGCCGCCGGAGCAGTCGTGGAAGTAGGATTTCACGGCCGCCAGGATGTCGTCCACGCGCTGCTGGCCGTTGGGCGGCCCGAGGTTCCAGGGGTTGGCGCCGATGACGGCCGTGCGGTCGGTGTTCTTGTCGTACAGGGGGTTGCCCTTGTCGATGAAGTACTGACCCACCACCTTCAGGATGTCATCCACGCGGTTCAGTCCGTCGAGCGTGGGGTTGAAGTAGTCCCAGCGGTTGTAGGGGTCACGGAGGCCGCCGTGCGAGGGATCGCCCCCCAACTCGCTCTTGTCCGGGCAGGCATCGCCGTCGGAATCGATCTGGCCGCCGGCGGCGCACTTGGGCTCCTCCTTGTCGCAGGGGCCCTTCTCGCCCACCTTCACCGACTCGAGATCTCCCGGTGCTGGCAGGCCCACCGGAGAGCCGACGCAGCCGTCGGGCTGGAGGATCCAGATGTTGATCGTGCCCTTCCCGCTGTGGGCATCCTGGACGGACTCCACATATACGTCCCCAAGGGGGCCCGCATCGTCCTTGTCCACGAAGCAGCCGGACATCTCGACGGTATTGGTCTGGTTGTTGAAGATGCCTGTCAGCACGGTATGGTTGCTGTCCACGTCGCCGTAGGGCGCCGGCGGGGGAGTGCCCTCGAAGCCGTCGCCCGACTCCGGTCCCGCCTCCGGGTTGACCGGTACGCCTGGGATGTCGATGTAGCAGTAGATGCGCATGTCCAGGTCGATGCCGTCCTGCTGCATGTCCCCGATGCAGTGGTAGTAGGCGCCCGGGATCGGGTCGTTCGTCGCGGGATCATTGCTCGCGTGGACCGCGGCGGTGCTGATGTGGTAGATGCCGCTCACGTTCACGGCCTGGTTGCAGTCGTGCGGGTTGAACGGGTCGAGCCCGTTTGGGAGCCCGCTGGGGAGGACTCCTGCGGCGCCGCCCGCCGGACCCGGTTCGTGGGCGTTGGGGTCCAGCTCGTCCCAGTCCGGGCAGCCGTCACCGTCCCAGTCGTCCGCCAGCATTGGGCTGATGTGAGGTGGCGTGCCGCGCTCGTACGGGCCGTACAGAATCTCATCTGTCCCGTCCGGGACCTGCTTGGCGTCCTTCGGCTTCGGCAGGTTCGGTCCGTCCGGGTCGATCAGCAGGTCGCCGGACAGCATCGCCTCTTCGTTCTTCAGCAGTTCCGGGTGGTCCGTGGTGGCGTCGCGCGTCACGCTCACAATGACGAACGGATACACGAGCGTCCCCGCCTTTGGGATGCAGGAGTAGGGATCGCCGCCCACCGGCGGCTCAGATTCCGGGATGAGCATGCCGATGCCGTAGTTGATCCCCTTTGGCCCCTTCTCGCGGAGGACGATGCTGACCTGGGTCGCCGAGTACTTGCCCGTGCCCTCATCCAGGCTACAGGTGGCGTACTCCAAGTTGGTGACCGGCTCGCCGGTCGGCAACACCTTGGCCACCAACGTGGCGGTCACCGTCGGGCGTACGTTGCTGACTATCTGGTAGTCCAGGTGGTTGTTGAGCCGGTTGTTCTCCGGCATGTCCTGCCCGATCACGTCGCCGTCCAGGCATGTGCCGGCGCTCGGCGGCTTACCCGGGATCGGGATCCCGTCGTTCGGGTCCAGGTCCGGGCCCAGGTAGGTGACGCTGGTGAGATCCACCGCCCCCGGAACCGTCTGCGACGGCTCGCCCCTGGTCAGGGCCTTGCTCGTCAGCAGGTCCTCCGGCCCGGGCGGCTCTCCCTTTACCGCATCTCCACCCACATCCAGGTAGAGGTCGGCGCAACTGACGTAGTACCTGTTCGCCCAGTCGAAGTCGGCGTGGGCGCGGTCCTGCGGCACGCTCCCCGTGAACCAAGCCACGATAGCAAGGAGAACGGCGGTAACCGCTATCAGCGCCGCCTGCCGTCCAATCAGTCTGATACGGTGCATGCGTTTGCTCCTCTTGCTCTAGTCACGGAATGGTCTGGCTGAAACCACCGTTTCCTATAGGCTCTCCTCCTTTTCCCTCCTCGGCCGTCGTGGGCGAACGGGGAAGAAGCGGTTTGCGCTCAGCCGCACCTGCCCCGCACGCAAAGCGCCGCACGACGAGCGATGATCATGCTCGGCCCTTTCCGAGTGCGGTTGCGGAAAGTCCAACCACCTGCGCCTCAGGCGATAGAGGCGCGCTTGGTACGCAGAGTATCGGGCATGTCCGCGGATTTGTCAAACGACGGCTGGGAGAGAAGAAGGGAGTCCTTCCGAGGAAGGACTCCCTTGCGTTACGAAGACCGGCGCAGCTCTGTGCGCGTCGTTAGTGCGGGATCGAGCAGTCGTGGAAGTAGGACTTCACGGCCGCCAGGATGTCGTCCACGCGCTGCTGCCCGTTGGGCTTGCTCAGGTTCCACGGGTTGGCGCCGATGACCGCCGTCCGGTCCGTGTCCGTCGTGTAGCTCGGGTTGCCCGCGTCGATGAAGTACTGGCCCACCACCTTCAGGATGTCATCCACGCGGTTCAGTCCGTCATGGGTGGGGTTGAAGTAGTCCCACGGGTTGAACGGGTCGCGCAGGCCGCCATGGCTCTGATCGTTCGAGAGCTCGTTCTTGTCCGGGCACCGGTCCAGGTCGAAGTCATACTGCGTGTCCAGGACCGGTCCGCCCTCCTTGCCGGCCTGGATGCCGATCTGGAGGTTGGCGGGCAGCGAAGTGCCCGCGGGCGTCCCGGCGAGGCAGTTTGCCGTGGACTCTCCCGCCCAGATCTCCACGCTGCCGTGGCCGCTCAGCACCACGGCGCTGGCCTCCACGTAGACGTTGCCGAGCGGGCTCTGGCCGTCGCGGTCCTCGAAGCAGCCGCTCATGGTGATCGTATCCGTGCCCGGGTCGTAGCTCCCGTTGAGCTCGCTCTGCACGTCATCGACGTCTGCGTAGGGCTCCGGCGGGCCCACGTTCCCTGTGCCGATCGGATAGGGATCGCCGGGCAGGCCGTCGCCCGACTCCGGTCCGGCCTCCGGGTTCACCGGGATGCCGGGGATATCGATGTAGCAGAAGACAGGACCGCCGATGTCGTTCGTAATCTTGTCGTGGTCGAAGTAGGCCCGGCAGCGGTAGTAGGCGCCGGGATTGATGGTCTTCGCAGGGACCTTGAGCGCGGCATCGGCCACCGTCGCGGTGATCGACCAGACGCCGGTCAGGTTGCGGCCGCAGTCGTAGGGGTTGGTCGGGTCGCGCCCGCCCAAGAACGACCCTGGGGTATCGTTCTGATAGGTCGGCTGCGGGAAGTCCAGCTCCTGCCAGTCCATGCAGCCGTCGCCGTCCCAGTCGGAGTCCCAGTTCGCGCGGTCGCCTTCCACATCCGAGCTGTCCAATTCCCAGCCGACAATAGCGTTCGTCGACCGCTTGGTTTCGGCGGTGTTGACGCAGGTATTCGGCGCCACGGGGTTGAAGAGTTGCACCACACCGAAGCCGGGGACCTTGCGGGAATCGGAACCGCTGGACTTGCTGTAGACCTCGGTGCGCGTCCACGAGCTCGCGGGCGGATTCTCAAGGCTCGCGGTCGGCGCGCAGGTGACGCTGTAGCTCACGTTGTGGACGTTGTCGTAGCCGACGCCGCAGGTCGTGAGAGGGACGCCTCCGGGCCCGTAGGGGACGTGCGTGAAGGGGCCGGTGCAGTTCTCGTCGGCCCCCGGCTCAGCGCGCGGCTCGGCGCCGGGGTCCAGGTAGCCGCCCTTGCTCACGTCCGGATTGGTGTAGGCGTAGACCTCTACGGGCTTGCTGTTCGGGACGCACGAGTGCAGCGTCCCCGGCGCCGATGTGGCGACCGGCGGATCGTTGCAGAAAGCGTCCGTGGCGCGCACCGTGACGCTGCCGGCGCCGGTGCTCGTGACGATCCAGAAGCCCTGCTGGCTGGTGTTGGTCGAGTTCCAATACACGAGCATGTCCACGAGCGGCCCATTGCCGGGCGTCTCGGTAACGCTCAACGTGGCCGGGCCCTTCCCGGGGTCGCTCGGCGCCGACGTGACGGTCGCCACCGCCTTGTCCACCGATGCGCACGGCTCGGCCGTTCTTACCACTCCTGAGATGATGCCCGGCAGGCCGAAGTTGACGGTGACGCCGGCGCTGTCCGAATCGCCGTTGTCGTACAGCTTCGAGTACGTCAGCGATGTGGCCACCAGCCCCCTTGGGATGAGGCCGAAGACCGTGTCCACTACGTTCGCCGGCACGGGCTCATCGATGGCAATCGGATTGGGGTCGCCCAGCTTCGGGTTCGTCAGTTCCACCAGCAGCAGATCGGCGCACGAGACGCCGCTGCTTACCTCAACGGGCGCTCCCGCGGAGGCCTGGTCCTGCTCGGTCAGCGTGCCGCCCAGCAAGAGCGCGGCAACGGCGACCAAAGCCACGACCGGCGCTAGCAGGCGCCAGTTGACTCTCATACGATGCATACGGTTGCTCCTTGTCTGTCTTCTCGAATTGAATGCGGGCGGATGACCGTTTCTTGCGGGCTGGGCTCCCCTCCTTTCGCGCGCTTTGTGTCAGCATTCATGATGCGGGCAAATCGACGTGCGCCTACCGCGTCCCGCGTCGCGGGGAACGCAGGCAGGCGGGCGCGAGCGGTCGGCACGTTCAGCCAACACCTATTCCGGTGCAGTTGCGGGGAGTCCTCTTGTGCCACCAGCGCCCGCTCTCCCGCGGGCGCCGCACTACAAACGTAGTATCAACACGTAGTATGCGTTCTGCCGCTGAAAGTGTCAAACGGCACGAACGAGCCCGGCGGACGCCGCGCCTCCAGTTGGTGGAGGGAGGGTGCGGACAGATTGCAGCCTGTCCCACATTCGAGTGTGCGTGGGGGAGAAAGAAGGGAGTCCTTCCGAGGAAGGACTCCCTTGTGTAACTGTGGCTTGCTAGCCCTGGTTGCTGCCTCTATTCCACCGTGAGCTCGTCGTCCGGGTCGTCGAACAGGCCGCCGGAGCAGTCGTGGAAGTAGGACTTCACCGCCGCCAGGATGTCGTCCACCCGCTGCTGGCCGTTGGGCACTGCCAGGTTCCAGGGGTTCGCGCCGACGACCGCCGTGCGGTCGGTGTTCCTGGTGTAGTCCGGGCAGCTCCCCTCGTCACAGAAGTACGCGCCCACAACCTTCAGGATGTCATCCACCCGGTTCAGTCCGTCGTGGGTGGGGTTGAAGTAGTCCCAGCGGTTGTAGGGGTCGCGCAGACCGCCGTGGCTCTGATCGTTCGTAAGCTCGGCCTTGTCCGGGCAGTTGTCGCCGTCGGTGTCGATCTGGCCGCCCGCGGCGCACTTGGGCTCATCCTTGTCGCAGGGGCCCTTCTCGCCTGCCTTGACCGACGAGATGGGCGCGTCGGCGAAGGTAGGCAGGCCGCTGGGCGTGCCGCCGGTGCAGTTTGCCGTCGTCTGGGCCAGCCAGATGTTCGCTGTGCCCCTGCCCGTGTGGGCGTCCTGGTCCGATTGGATGTAGACGTTGCCGACGGCGCTGTGACCGTCGCGGTCCTCGTAGCAGCCGGACATCAGGAGATGATTCGTTCCTTCGTTGAATGTGCCGGTCAGCACGGACTGGACGTCATCCACGTCGCCGTAGGGCGGCGGCGGGGGAACGTCCTTGTAGC
Organism: uncultured Dehalococcoidia bacterium; assembly: GCA_964406605.1. Classification (GTDB taxonomy): domain Bacteria; phylum Chloroflexota; class Dehalococcoidia; order DSTF01; family RBG-16-68-14; genus CAYOSF01. The sequence continues at coordinate 279,917 of CAYOSF010000003.1, forward strand.
CGTCGCCGGTGTCCGGGCCCGCCTGCGGGTTGACCGGGAGCAGGGCGCTGTCCGTGTAGCAGTACATCGCCATCTCCACGTTGATGCCGTCCTGCTGCATGTCGCCGATGCAGTGGAAGTAGGCGCCAGGCGTGGCCTTGTCGGCCGGGAGCGCGGTGGCGCTGATGCGGTAGATCCCGCCGATGTTCACCGCCTGGTTGCAGTCGTGCGGGTTGAACGGGTCCAGCCCGTTGGCCGTTGCGTCGCCGCTATTCAGGGTAGGATCCAGCTCGTCCCAGTCCGGGCAGCCGTCGCCGTCCCAGTCGTCCGACAGCATGGGCGTGACGTGCGGCGGGTCGCCGCGCGTGTACGGGCCCGCGGCCACCTCGTCCGTCCCGTCCGGGTTCTGCTTCGTGCCCTTCACCTTCGCCGGGCCGTCCGGGTCCACGATCAGGTCGCCGGCCGCGATTGCGTCCGCGTTGGAAGCCAGCTCCGGGTGGTCCGTGGTCGCGTCACGCGAGTGACTGACGATCACGAAGTTGTAGGAAAGCGTCCCGTTCCCGCATGTCGTGGGGTCTCCCGGAACGCTGGGGGACAGGGCATACGGGTAGAGCGTGCCGATACCGTAGTTGATCGACTTGGGGCCCTTTGTGCTCAGCACCACGTCCACCACGGTCTTGGTCCAGAACTCAGTGGTCCCCGAGTAGGTGCAGGTGGTGTAATGCAGGAGCGTGTCGGGGCCGGCGGGCACCAGGTCGGCGGTGAACGTCCGGGTCTCGCTCGGAATGGCGTAGTTCAGGTGGTCGTTGAGACGGTTGTTCTCCGGGTTCACCTGCCCGTCCAACTCCGTCTCCGCGCAGGTGAGACCCGGCCCCTTGTCCGGGATGTTGAACTCGTCGCCGTCAAGGTTGGGGCCCAGGTAGACGGCCTGCGTCAGGTCCAGGTCTCCCGGCACCGTCTGCGACGGCTCGCCCCTGCTCATAGAGAAGCCGGTGAGCAGGTCTTCCGCGCCGGGCGGGTTCCCCAACGTGGTGAGGGGCGGGACGTCCAGGTACGTGTCGGCGCAGGTAACGTAGTTCTGGTTGGCCCAGTCGAAGTCCGCGAGGGCCCGGTCCTGGTCTCGTGCGCTGCCGCTGAACCAGGCCACCACGGCCAGCATGGCCGCCGCGACCACCAGCAAGGCGGCCGGGCGTCCGATCAGTCTAATTCGGTGCATGTGCTGTGATTCCTCCTCACTGTCTTGCATGTGGGCGTATGGGGGTTAGCGGTTGATTCGGTCTGAGCCTCTCCTCCTTTCGAATAGCTGGTCTCAGCCTTCAGGCGCGCGGCAGACCGAATACCGAAACACGGCGCCGTTTCGCGGCGCGCGGACACAGTTCGGCATGCTCTGCCCACACGTGTACCAATGCGGTTGCGGGGAGTCCTATCGCACCAGTCGCGCCCGCTCTCCTGCGGGCACGTACTGCAAACGCAGTACCAAGAAACAAGTATGCGTGCTGCCGGGGGAAATGTCAAACGGGACGAGCGTGCCCGTCCCGCGGCGGCATGGGAGAGAAAGAAAGGAGTCCTTCCGAGGAAGGACTCCTTTGTGTATTCGGGACGCGCGCCGGCTACTGACCGGTCTGTGCGTCGAACTGTGGGTCGTCGTCGGGAACGTGCTGCGGCCCGATGGGACAGTCGTGGAAGTAGGACTTCACCGCCGCCAGGATGTCATCCACGCGCTGCTGCCCGTTGGGCTTGTTCAGGTTCCACGGGTTGGCCCCGATGACCGCCGTGCGGTCGGTCGTCCGGGTGTAGTTGGCGGCGGGGTAGTCCTTGAAGTACTGGCCCACCACCTTCAGGATGTCATCCACCCGGTTCAGGCCGTCGCCGGTCGGGTTGAAGTAGTCCCAGTGGTTGTAGGGGTCGCGCAGGCCGCCGGCGTTCGGGGTATTCCCCAGCTCCTTCTTGTTGGAGCAGCCGTCGCCGTCGGTGTCGCGCTCGACCCCGTCCTTTGTCGCCTGGCGGGTCATGGTCAGCTTCGCGAGGACCGGCGTGCCCACCGGGCTGCCGGCGCACTGGGGGTCGGGCTGGAGGATCCAGATCCAGACCTGCCCTTCCATGGTGTTGATGTCCAGCCAGTGCGTCGAGATGTAGACGGCGCCCAGAGGGCCGGTGCCGTCGTCATCGGCGAAGCACCCGGCAAGCTCCATGACGCCCTTGGTCTCGTCGACAACACCCGTCAGCTCGGTGTGCCCGACGCTGCTCACGTCGGCGTAGGGCTCCGGCGGCATGCCGCCGGAGAGGCCGTCACCGGACGTCGCGCCCGCCTCCGGGTTCACGGGAACGCCGGGGATGTCGATGTAGCACATCACCTTCGCGTTCAGAACGTTGTCCGGGTCCTCCTGCATGTCGGCCAGGCAGGCGTAGTACGCGCCCGGGATGGGCGTGCCCGTGCCCTCGTCGTAGTCAGCCTCCGCCGCCTCGGCGGTCAGACTGTAGCTACCGCTTAGGTTCAGTACCGCGGTCGCTCCATCGTACGGGTTGAAGGGGTCGTCGCCGCAGTCGACGTCGGCCTTGTCCAGCTCGTCCCAGTCGGAGCAGCCGTCGGCGTCATAGTCGCTGTTGCTGGAGCCAGGCTCCGGTCCCGGCCGGATGGGGCTGTTCCCGCTGTCGGCCCGGGTGGCCTGGATCGGCAGCGTCAACGGGGTACCGGACGGCGTCAATGCGGCGCACGAGGCGTCGGACTGGCCCGTGTACAGGTTCAGCGTGCCGGCCGTCTTGCCGCCCTGGGCCGTCTGCTGAGCCACCGCGTTCGGCATGGAGGTCACCGCGATGATGTTGCCGCTGGTGCCGTTGGCCTCGAAGCAGGTCGTCAGGTTGAGGTCGCCGGCCACCACTGCTCCGTAGCTCTTGGCCTTCGTCCCGCCGTAGGGCGGAGGCGGCGGCGCCCCCGGTACCATGTCGTCTCCCTCGCCGGGGAGGTCCGGCATGATGTTGCTCGGGTCGTCAAGCAACGGGTTGTCCACGTAGCACACGACGCCCATCTTGACGCTGTCGTCGGCGCGGTGCTCCTGCCGTCCGATGCAGGCGTAGAGCCCGATGCTCTTGTCGTGACAGTCGATGTCGTTGAAGTCGGTGTAGCCGTCACTGTCGTTGTCGATGCCGTCCACGCACGTGCCGCTCCCGCCCTCAGTCGCGGCCACGCCCGGGATCATGATGTCGTAGACGCCGGTCAAAGCGTCGTCGATGGGAGTGGGCTTCGGCGTCGGGGCCGGCCCGGGCGTGGGCGTTAGCGTCGCCTTACCCGCCGCCTGGGCGGTCGGCGAGTCGCCGGTTCCTGAGGCGGCCATGAACGCGACCACGGCTACCGCTGCAATCAGCGCCGCGCTCACGATCAGGACCGCCGCTCTCATTCGATGCATAGATTACCTCCTACCTGTTCCTTTCTGAATCGGGTATCTGTTCGCGAACGATGATTGCAGCCTAGCCTCCCCTCCTTTCCGCTCAAGCTCAATTCTGTTCAACGCGGTAAGCTATATACGCCGACACAGTCGTGCCGTACGAAAAGAGCATACGCAGGGCCGGTCAGCATATCCAGCCCATTCCTAATCCGGCTGCGGGGAGTCCAACACAAGCCACCAGCGCCCGCTTTCCCGCGGGCGCGCACCACAAACGTGGTACTGGAGAATAAGTATCGGCGATGTGGGGACATTTGTCAAGCCGATAGGCGCGTGCTAGACTGCGGAAGGCCGAAGGCTCCGGCCTCTGGCCGGTTGCGATGGGGCCGTGGTGGGCGTAGCCGAGAGGTCTAAGGCACCTGGTTGTGGCCCAGGAGATCGAGGGTTCGAATCCCTCCGTCCACCCCATCCACCGCCGTTTCGGCGCGCTGGCCGCGCCGCAGAGGAGAGAACGAGAGAGGGGCGCCCCGATACGTCGGGGCGTCGCACCATGAAGTACCGCATGCGACCGCTCCTCATTGTCGTGCTGCTGGCCTGGTCCCTGCTGTCCTTCAACGCCTGCGGCGGGCAGGGGGATGACCGCACGGCCGGCATCATCGAGCGTCTGCTCCAGGCGGCGGTGCTGGACGATTCGGGCGAGATGGAGAGCTTTCCAGGTGAATTGCCGCCGGACCTGCCGGTGGAGATCCCCCTGTACCCGGACGCCGAGGTCATTGTCTCCAACCGCCAGCCCGCCCCCGTGAGCGACGCTAAGACACCGGAAGCGGCCGCGGAGCCCTACCCGCTGCTCTACTTCATCCTGCTGGACACCTCGGACGACCGGAACGAGGTCTTGGAGTTCTACGAGAACGCGCTGGATGAGGACCCCTGGCAACTGGAGAGCTCATTCTCGACGGAGCTGCTGGACACCCTGCAGTTCTTGGACGTAGAAGACGCCGATATCGCCGGCGCGGTCTCTATCGCGCACGGCGGCGAGGACGGACGGACCAGCATTCTCATCTCGCTCCAGGACGCCGGCGCCTACCTAGAGGGGGAACAGCCCTTTGAGCTGGGAGAGAGCGTGGCCCTGCCGAAGGAGTTCCCGCCGGACATGCCGCTGTACCCGGACGCCACGGTCACCGGTACCGCCTTCTTCCGCGAGCCGGGCAGCGAGAGCTTCCTCCTCATCTTTCTCACGGCGGACAGCCAGGACGACGTCATCGAGTTCTACCGGGATGAGTTCGACCGGCGCTTCTGGACCGTGCTGGCGGGTGATGCGACCGGCCTGGAGGAGCGCCTCGACTTCCGGGACGCCGAGGACAGCATCCAGGGCGACGTGCTGGCCGACCGCTCTCCAAGCTCCCCGCTCTACACCGAGGTGCGCATCCAGATCCAGATCGACCCGGCGCGGGAGCCGGTGGACATGGAGAAGATTCCCACGCCCAAACCGACGGAGGAAGGCGGGGAGGGCGCCACCCCGGACGGGTCGGAGGACGGAGCGGGTTCGTAGGGCCATGCAACTTGACGGGCATGAATGGAGCACTCCCGGCCCGCCGAACTGACCAATCTGTCATGCTGAGCGCAGCGAAGCATCTCGCGCCCCCGCGAGGGGCCAGACCCTTAGCTTCGCTCAGGGTGACCTCAGTGCTACGCCTCCTTGGTATCAGGTTGGAACAGCACTAGGCCCGGGCCGGAATCGACCAGCGGGCGGGCCGCTCAGGCGATGCGCTCCACCATCAGGGTGGCGAGCCCCAGGAAGAAGAAGAAGCCCAGAACGTCCGTACACGTGGTCACGAGCACGCCCGACGCCAGCGCGGGGTCCAGCCGCACCGCCCGCAGAGTGACGGGCACCATCACACCGGCTGTCACCGCCGTCGCCATGTTGAGCAGCATCGCCAGCCCGGCCACGATGCCCAGTCCCACATTCCCCTTCCAGGCGAAGGCAAGTCCCCCCAGCAGCAGCCCGATGACGATGCCGTTGGCGATGCCGATGAGCAGCTCCCGCTGCAGGACGTGGCGCACGTCCCGCAGCTCGACGTTGCCGAGCGCCAGGGAGCGCACGACCAGCGTGATCGTCTGCACCCCGGCGTTGCCTCCCATGCCGGCGATGACCGGCATGAAGACCGCGAGCGCCGCGACGCGGGCAATGGTTCCCTCGAACGCGTTCACCACGCCGGCCGCCGCGAAAGCGGTCACCAGGTTGACCAGGAGCCAGGTCATCCGGGGAGCGATCGACTGGGCCGCCGGGCGCAGCAGGCTCTCGTCTTCGTGGAGGCCCGCCATGCGGTACATGTCCTCCGTGGCCTCCTCTTCCGCCACGTCCAGCACGTCGTCGACGCTGATCACGCCCACCAGGCGGTGCTCTTCGTCGACCACGGGCACCGCGACGAAGTTGTAACGCTGCACGCGCCGGGCAACCTCCTCCTGGTCCTCGGTGGTCTGCACGCTCACGACGTCCGTCGTCATCACATCGCCGATGCGCTGGTCGGCCCCGGCGACGACGAGGTTGCGCAGGCTGAGCACGCCCTCCAGCTTGCGCTGATCGCCGACCACATAGAGATAGTACGCCTGGTCCGCTGCCGGCCTGGTTTCGCGCAGGTAGGTGAGCGTCTGGTCCACCGTCCATTCCTGTTGGAGAGCGACGAAGTCGCTGGTCATGCGGCCGCCGGCGCTCTCGTCGGGGTGGGGGAGCAGAGGCGCCACGTCGGTGGCGGTACGCATGCTGCCGAGCGCGGCCTGGGCCTGCTCCGGCGCCAGGTCGTGAAGGATGTCGACGGCCACGTCTCGGTCGACCAGGTCGAGCAGGGGACCGAGGGCGGCAGGCTCCATCTCCGCGACGAGGCTGCGCCTGGGCTCCTCGTTCAGGTAGGCGAGGATCTGCGCCATCGCCTCGTCGGGGATGCGGGGCAGCAGCGCTGCCCGCAGCGAGGCGTCGAGCTGGCCGACAACACCGGCCTGGTCGGCCGGGTGGAGGGCGGCGAGTTGGGCCAGCGCCTCGTCCGGGCGCTCCTCCTCCAAGAGGCGCTGCGTCTCGGGCAGCGCCGCGTCGACTGGGCTGACCTCGGGGCTGTCGTCGGCCATGGCGTGTCTCCCAGGAATCGCTCGGTCCTGGTTCTCCTCCGAGAGGCGACACCCGACCCCGTTGAGGGGCCGAGAAGGGCTATGCTAGACTGGCTCGGGGTGCAGTGCGCGAGGCGCCCTGCCTCGCCACTGTACGCAGACGGTGCGGTTCGCGCAACCGTCCGAAGGGGCGGGCGCAGCGCGCTCGTAGCTCAGCGGACAGAGCATCGGTCTTCGGAACCGAGGGTCGGGGGTTCGAATCCCTCCGAGCGCGCCACAATTCGAATCTAGACTTGACCTCTTACGGGGTCATTTCTGTTTACGTTCTCAGCAATTGACGGCAATTTAACGGCAGCAACGCAGACTCGACAAGTCCCTCGTCAGGTCGCTTTGTGCTGAGAAGGTCAGCAATTGCGGGTGGGTCGAGGACACTAGGAGCGCCACGACCCGATGGCTCTACTGGCATCTGAGTACCGCCTCCAGCGCCTCCGTGGCCTCTCACTGCATGGTTGGCGTGACGTGGCTGTAGAGGTCGAGGCTAGTGGTGATGCGGTTCTGTCTTGGCATCCTTTTGACCATCTTTCGGCGCACACCCGCATCACGTCGTGCGCCGTGGCCATGACGACGAGGACCCGCCTTGGGTGCTACTAGGCCATTCTGTGGTCAGTACATCTGTGCTATCATGGACTGCACACCGGGGCAGCGCTTGGCTGGGAACGGATCATCAGCATAGACAATAAAAACCCGTTTTTGCGAAACAATTACCGCCATCGCGGCTTCGAGTTTCTGCGAGCGCGGCCCAAACCGCGTCCAATCAGGCGGTTTCAGTCGCCCTCCCCGTGTCCCTTCTGCTAGCATGATGGTTGCTGGAGGTGGTGGGGTCGCGCTGCCTCGCGGGCGGGTCTCGATTCTCAGGGGGACATCGCGCCGGACCGGAGGGCCGCCGACAGGCGGAGACCGACCTGATGCACGGAAGCCGAATCCCCGTCGGCGTCCTCGCCGCCGCCGCGACGCTGGGCCTGGTGACGGTTGTCTTCCTGCGGCCGGCGCTCGGCCCCGTCTCCGCGGGCCAGAGCCCGACGCGGCCTGGAGACGTCGACTGTAACGAGTCCGTCGATCCTATCGATGCCGCCCTGATCCTGCAGTTGAATGCGGCCCTCGTCGCCTCGCTCCCGTGCCCGGCGAACGGCGACGCGGACCGGGACGGTGCCGTCACGCCGGTAGACGCCGCCTCATTCTCCAGTTCGCCGCCGGTCTGATCCACAGCCTGCCGCCCTCGACGCCTCCTCAAACGTCGACCTCGACTCCCGGCCCCCAGGTGACACCAACGAGCACGCCTTCGCCGTCGACGTCGACGCCGACGCCCGGAGCTACCGCAACCGCCACGCCCACGCTAACGCCCACGCCCACGTCTACCCCGTGCCCGCCCGGAGGTTGTCCTACGCCAACGGCGACGCCAACGCCTACTAGGACGGCTACCCCGACCGCCGCACCCACTCCCACGACCTGCCCGCCCGGCGGCTGTCCGACACCGACGGTGACGCCGACCCCGACCAGGACGCCCACCCCGACTGCCACGCCCACTCCCACGACCTGCCCGCCCGGCGGCTGTCCGACACCGACGGTGACGCCGA
>CAYOSF010000003.1:288108-334412 GCA_964406605.1 uncultured Dehalococcoidia bacterium
CCCCGACCAGGACGGCTACCGCGGCGCCCTGCCCCACGGACGGCTGCCCCGTCGATTTCTCGATGGGGATAGACGTGGACGGCGACACGGCGGACGACTGCAGCACGAAGGCGGGAGGCAACTCGAAATGCTCGCTGGCGCAGGGGAGTACGTTCACGCTGCGCGCGTATCTGAACAGCCTGGGCCCCGCGACCGGCTACGAGGGCTTCCAGGTTGTTCTTCACTACTCCGGCGTGGCTTCCAAGGATAACGCGAGCACGGATGCCTGGCCGGACTGCGTGTTCGACGTAAGCTACTTCGAGACCGGTCTTGTGGCGGCGGGCTGCACTGTGGGCATCAACGCGCCGCCCTCTACTTTCACCGGCCTTGTCGCGACCAACGATTTCACCTGCGCGGCAAATGGCAACATCACCATGATCCACGGGCCGCTAGACACGCTCATCGTCGAGTCCGAAGGCACATGGCACCTCGATCCTGACGTTACGGAGACGCTGACCATCAACTGCTCGGCCGCCAGTGGTAGGGCGCATCGCGCTCGGCGCTGAGCGATGAGCCTCGGGCCTTCCCTCACGGGCCGGCCCTGGCTAACATAACGCGACTGATGGTCCACCCGGCGCCGGCGTCTAACGCGCGGGCCGGTGCCCGCTCTGAGAGGCCTAGCATGGATTCCGGCCAGACCCTGCCCGTTCGGTTTGTCGTGAAGGCTCAATGGTAGCCGTGTGCACACCGTGGAGCAGATGAACGGCGGCCGTTGCAACGGCGGGCGCTCCTGGTCGCGCCCTCCGTCTTTCCTATGTCGGCAGCCGGTGAGCCGGGGCACTCGCGTCTTTCTTCGCGTCGCTCTTGCTGCGGTCGTGCTGCTCGTCCTGGCCGCCTGCGGCCGGGCCGGCGGCGAACGGGCCGGGTCGGAGCCGGACGCCTGGTTCGAGGTCACCGATGAGGCGGTGCAGACGTTCTACCAGGACGGCGTGCCCCACACCGACTGGACGGGCAACGTCACCACGACGTACCAGGAGGGCGTCTCGTTCTTTCCCAGGGGGATCTACTACCCGGAGCTTTGCAGGCGACGGGCCTGGATCGCGTGGGACCCCTTCGAGGGCTCGTGGGACGCCGACGGCGACGGCGAGAACGACTGGGACGGCAGCTACCAGCTCCGCATCTTTCTCGTGGACGTCCCCTCCTCCGCCGCCGTCCCGCAGCGGGCGCTGGTTCACGATCAGTCCTACCAGGACACGCAGGCGCTTCCCGGGCAGCTTCCGGCCGGCGAGGAGTTGCGCTGGGCCGTGTACCCTAACCCGTGGACTTCCTTCCCCGGCGAGCCTATCGCGGAAGGCACGCTCAACCTCGAGTGTCCGCTCTCACCCGATGGCGACGTGGATGATGCAAACGTCATGGAGACGCTGGAGAGCGGCGGCTTCAACCTGGCCCTGCCCTACAGGCGAAACCACCCGCAGCCGTTCATCAACCTTATGAAGGAGGGAGGCATCGAGGGCATCAAGGTGGTGGTCGACGCGGGGGAGGGGGAAGGCGGGGTGGAGTTCGCTGAGGAGCTGTTCGCGGCTGCGTCTGAGGGCGGACAGGGCTACAGCCGTCAGCCCGACGTCTTCGGGTGGCAGGTGGCTGACGAACCGCTGCTGCACGCGGCGATCGCCGCCGCCGACGATGGCTGCGATCCGGCGGCGCTGCGGGCGGAGCTTGACCGCCTGCAGCAGACCTACGACAGGCACAAGGACGCTACCGCTCAGGTCATCTTTCACGTCGAGGGCGCGCCTCGCTACTTCATCGAGAACGGGGCCTGCGACCCCGGCCCGTACTGGGACGAGTCGGTCCGGATAGGAGACGTCGCGAACCACGACAACTACGTATCCGACGACGCGCAAACGCTGGAGGACATCGCCGCGTCCATGGTCCGGCAGACGACGGCGGTGCGGGAGGCGAAGCCGTCCTGGTTCACGACCAGGGCATACTCATACGAGGACGACGGCTTCCCGTCGCCGTCGAGGTACCGGGCGTCGGTGTACACCGCGATCGTGCACGGCGCGACCGGCGTCTGGCAGTTCATCTGGGACAGCTTCATGTCGCGCTTCATCGTGGACTTGAGGATGGTCGGGATCCGGCCGGAGATCCCCGAGGCCTACGACGAGGCGTTGGGCATCAGCGCGAGCGAGGAACTGCGGACGCAGGGCGAGGCGCTTTGGGACGCGATCGCGGAGCTCAACGACGAGCTGTCGGCCCTGGAGCCGGCGCTTCTCTCCCCTACCGCGCCGGACGGCGCGTACCGCGTCTTCGTGGGCAATCCGGCCAGCCAGGTGCGGACGATGCTCAAGCGCGCGCCCGATGGCGACTACGTCCTGATCGCGGTCAACATGAACACCGTCTCGACGGAGGTTCGCTTCGACTTCAGCGGCGCACCGGTGGACGTGGAAGCGCTATTCGAGGGTGGTCGTTCGCCCGAGCGACAAGGCGAGAATTCCGTGATTGACCGCTTCGGCGGCATCGATGACGAGGACGGTTCCGCCGTCCACATCTACCGGTTCCAGCTCCAGTAGCAGCGAGCGGCCGGCTTCCCGACGGCCCAGATTGTCCCGGGCTGCGGCCTGCCGGCGAGAAAGCGGAGCGCCGTCTTCAGCCGGGCCTGAAGTCTGGGTCAGATGGACGTCGCCAGCTATCGTCCTCCTGGCGGCGGGGGCGCCCGCCGCGCCGCTCTCTCCCGATCATATGCCCTTGTTACAGCGGCTTGCTGGCCGCGAAGGTCACCCCGCGCGTACCGAAATCAGCGGCATCCGATTCGTGCTTGGACCCCGAAAACACGTCGACCTGCCGGCCCCACCGCACGTCCGTGAAGCCCGCTTGCTGGAGGATCCAGCGCCACTCTGCTTCCAGCAGAGCGCCGGCGATTCAGCCGGACCAGAGGTCGATGTCGTCCTTCGCGTCCTGCGGGACCTCTCGTTCCACGACGATGTCGGCGATCTGGAGGCGGCCGCCGGGTCTGAGGACGCGGTAGACCTCCTCCATGACCGCCGTCTTGTCCGGGCAGAGGTTGATGACGCCGTTGCTGATCACTACATCGAGACACGCGCTCTCGGCAGGCAGTTTCTCGGCGAAGCCCTTGCGCACATCAACGTTGGGCAGACCGAGCGCGCGCGCTCCCGAACGCGTCTTCTCGAGCATCGCCTCCGTCATGTCGATGGCGATGACGTGACCCGATGGGCCCACTTGGCGCGCGGCGAGGAGCGTGTCGAAACCGGCGCCGCAGCCGATGTCCAGCACCGTCTCACCTTGCCGGAGCAGTCCCATGGAGAACGGATTCCCTGTGCCGGCGAAGGACTCCACGGTGGACCGGGGAAGCCAATCGATGTGCCTCTGGTCGTAGCCGAGCATTCTCGCCAGGGGACGCCCAGTGTGGAAATGAAAGCCCTTGTCCGGGTTGAGGGCGACTTCTACGTACTTCTCCTCGACCTGGCAGCGCAGTTCCTCTCGGTCGACCCGCGACGCCAGTACTTGCTGAACCATTGGACTCTCCCTTCCTCTGTCGCTCGCCGCACAGCCGACTGCGCGAGGTCCTCGTTCGTTGGACCCTCCGACCAAGGGTCCAGCGATCTTCACTTCTCCGGTTCGGACCTTCCTATCCCTTGGGCGGGATGTTCTGGTTCAAGCGGAACAGGTTCGTCGGGTCGAACTTGGTCTTCAGTTCGACCAACCGGTCGTAGTTTGGACCGTACGCGGCGCCTACGCGGTCGCGCTCCTCTTCCGTCATGAAGTTCACGTACACCCCGCCCGTCGCGTACGGTGCTGACTTGGTGAAGAACTCCCGTGCCCAGGTGATGCACCGGTCGTCGTCCTCCGACCGGTCCCAGCGCCCGTGGACGTTCATCACGAATTCGATGTTGCGGTGCGCGTAGGCGGTGGTGTCCGGCGCGACCCTATTGGTTTGCCCTCCCAGGGCGCCGATGAAGATCTCGCACTGTGGCGACGGCAGCCTCCCGGCGTACTCGATGATCGAATCGAGCAAGCCGTCGCTCAGTTCCGTGAAGTTGTGGGACTTCCAGTAGTTGCGGGCGCCGGGACCGAGCAGCGGATCGAAGGCCTGCTGCCAGGCCGCGTAGGGCTGCGCACCAACGTGCTCTCCGTAGGGGGTTCCGAATGAGCGCAGCGGCTCGATCAGCTTCTCGCCCTCCGCCGGATCGCCCGCGTAGAAGACGGCGAGAGCAACGATCTCCTTGCCGTGCACTTCCTCGGGGAGGAACGGCAGGGGCGGAGCCTTGCGCGTCACCATCCACACGCTCAGTTCGTCCGGCATCGTCGCGACGAAGTCCCGATAGCGCGTGAGCACTTCCTTTGCCTGGTCATACGGAAAGACGATGAGTCCGCTCAACACCTCCGGACCGACGGGATGGAGCTGAAACTCGAAGCTCGTAACGATCCCGAAGTTCCCGCCGCCGCCTCGAATGCCCCAGAACAGGTCGGGATTCTGGTCCGCGCTCGCTCGTACGCACTGTCCGTCCGCCGTTACCACTTCCGCCGAAACGAGGTTGTCGATCGTCAGGCCGTACTTTCGAGTCAGCCACCCGAAGCCGCCGCCAAGGGTCAGGCCGGCCACGCCGGTCGTCGAGTTGATGCCCAGTGGTGTTGCAAGGCCGAACGCCTGGGTCTCGTGGTCGATGTCTCCGAGCGTGGCGCCGGGCTGCACCCAGGCGCGCCGCGCCTCCGGATCCACCCGCACCGAATTCATCGGCGACAAGTCGATCATTATGCCGCCGTCGCACACGGCGTTCCCTGCGATGTTGTGCCCGCCACCCCGAACCGCCACGAGAAGCTCGTTCTCCCGAGCGTAGTTGACGGCCTGCATCACGTCCGCTGCACCCGTGCAGCGCGCGATAACGCCGGGCCGCCGGTCGATCATGCCGTTCCAGATCTGCCGGGCCTCTTCATAGCCCTCATCTCCTTCGCGGAGGAGTTCCCCACGAAATGTTGTTGAGAGCTCTGCCAGCTTCGAATCACCTGCCGGTACTGTCGTCCTAGTCTTCGTTGCCACGTGCGTTCCTGCCATGATGCCTCCTTTATCTATATAGAGACCTTATGATGCTTATTACTAACACATACTAGTATCACATGGTCAGACTGGTCTGTCAACGTGCGTAAATCTGTGTAAGCCAAGCGCCACGTGTGCCCTCAGCCGCATCCTTGCTGGCCCGCCTGCGTCGGTCGTCGACAGGCATGCTCTGATATACTGTGATTGCTGGACTCGCCTCGGCAGCAGCGGGTGGTATGACGTGCTGGTGAACCCGCGACGGTGTGACCGTGTCGAACCGCAGAGGGACGGGAGGGCTGTATCTCGGCCGTACGCTGCGTGCGCTGGTGCTCCGCGCGCTGGCCGACTTCCTTGGGCCGCCGTCGAGGAGGACGACCCCACCCGGCCAGCCCAATGATGCACCGGAGGAAGGCCCGACATCGAGTTTGCCGGGCACGCGCCCCGCGACAAAGACGGCTGCCAATCCCCTAGCAGACAGAGAGGGCATGTCCGATTCGCAGGACCGCTTGATGGAGAATCAACCTTCACCGGACAGCCGCCGGGAGGCCCGGGCGCAGGAGCTGGTGGACCTGCGGAGGACTTTGCGCGGGGTGGTCCAGCGGCTCGAGGACGCGCTGGACCACCTGGGCATCGAGGCCCAGCGACTCGCGGATGAAAACTCTCGTCTGGCACTCGTGGCCGAGAAGCTGGAGCGGCGCCTGGCGGCGCTCCAGCCAGCGCTTGAAACGGGCGAGTGGAGTTCGGGCGTGGAGCCAGAGCCGCTCGTTGCGGACGAGCCCCGGTTTGAGCCCGGCGATGAGGCCGTGAGCGTTGAGGTGAAGGCGGTGCCCGGCTTCCAGGCGCTAATGGACTTGCAGCGCGGGTTCAGTTCGTTCCCGAAGGCGGCCGATTCCAACGTAGTCCGCTACCAGAACGACGAAGCGTTGCTGGAACTCACGCTGATCGAGCCGGCGAGCGCTCGTGAGATCCTGGAGGATCTCTTGGGATCGGTGGGACGTGCGCTCGTCATCGAGGAGGCTCGGCCGGAGGCTCTTCGGCTTCGCCTGCGCTTCGTGGACCAGGAAGGAGAATGACCCTGGGGCCGGCGTGAGGCTGGCGCCAAGGATCGAGGCTGCGGGCCTACGCTGACCTGGTCCCGGTTCGGGAGCCGCAGTTGACTTGGACAACCAGCCGGCCCGAACCGGATGACCGGAGTCAAGCAGGTCGTTCTCGCCACCACCAACGACAACCCGCGCTCTCTTGGCTTCTCCTCCAGGCGCGTCTACCGGCTCGCCTGACTGCACTTCGACGCCCTGGATCGCGTCCGCCAGAACAAGCCCGCGCTCCCGCTGATCGGCGGGAGAGGCATCCCGCTGCACGACATGTGGGAACTCCAGAAGGAGCTTTGTGGAAGCTTCGGCCGGGTCGGCTATTTCTCCAGCCGCAATACCGCGAGGAACGCTTCCTGGGGGATCTCCACGTTGCCCACCCGCTTCATCCGCTTCTTCCCCTCTTTCTGCTTTTCCAGCAGCTTGCGCTTGCGGGTGACGTCCCCGCCGTAGCACTTGGCGAGGACGTTCTTGCGCATGGCCCGCACCGTCTCGCGGGAAACGATGCGCCCCCCCACGACGGCCTGGATAGGAACGTCGAAGAGCTGGCGGGGAATGAGGCTCCGCAGCCGCTGCACCAGCGCCCGGCCCTGCGCCCGAGCCCCGGTGTCGTGCGTGATCAGCGAAAGGGCATCGACCGGCTGGCTGTTCACCAGTATGTCCAGCTTGACCAGCTTGGCGGGCGCGTAGTGGGAGAAGCTGTAGTCGAGGGAGCCGTAGCCCTGGGTCATTGATTTCAACTGGTCGTAGAAGTCGACCAGGATCTCGGAGAGCGGGATCTGGTAGTCGAGGATTACGCGTGCGTCGCCAAATGCCTGTCGCTCGCCGCCGTCGTGTTCTGCTCTGGCCATCCCCTCCAGGTACTCCATACGTTGGAACTCGCCCCGCCGGCCCGTCACCAGCTCCATGACAGCCCCGATGTAGCGGTCCGGACACACGACGGAGATCTTCATCCATGGCTCGCGTATCTCCAGCACCTCGTTGGCGGGCGGCAGATCGGCCGGGTTGTCGACCAGGAGTTCCTCGCCGTTTGTCCGTCGCACCTGGTATTCGACGCTCGGTGCCGTGAAGAGCAGTTCCATCCCGTACTCTCGCTCCAGCCGCTCCTGCACGATCTCCATGTGCAAGAGCCCGAGGAACCCGCACCGGAAGCCGGGTCCGAGCGCCACGCTCGACTCCGGCTCAAAGGCAAGGGAGGCGTCGTTGAGCTGGAGCTTCTCCAGCGCTTCTCGAAGCGGGCCGTAGTCGTTGGGTTGGGTCGGGTAGAGACCGGAGAAGACCATCGGCTTCGCCTGCCGGTATCCGGGTAGGACCTCCTCGGCCGGCCGGCCGGCCTCAGTCAGCGTATCCCCCACCCGGCACTGCCTCACGTCCTTCAGCCCGGTCGCCACGTAGCCTACTTCTCCTGCGGCAAGGCGGTCGATAGGGACAGGGTCCGGCCTGAACACGCCCACCTCCAGCGCCTCCATGGTGCGCCCGCCGGACATGAGGCGCAGGGACCGGTCTCCTTCGACCGCCCCGTCCACCACGCGAACGTATGCGATCACCCCTTTGTAGGGATCGTATTTCGAATCGAAGACCAGGGCCCGCAGGGGCGCCCTCCCCAGGCCCACGGGCGGTGGGACTCGATCCACCACTGCTTCCAGCACGGCGCGCGTGCCCGTCCCTTCCTTGGCCGACGCAAGCAGCACTTCGTCCCTTGAGAAGCCGATGACGTCGCAGATCTGCCGGGCTACCGCCTCGGTGTCGGCGCCCGGCAGGTCGATCTTGTTGACTACAGGGATGATCGCCAGGTCGTGGTCCAGGGCAACGTAGACGTTGGCTATGGTCTGCGCCTGGATGCCCTGTGTGGCGTCAACCACCAGGACGGCGCCCTCACAGGCAGCGAGTGCGCGCGACACTTCGTACGAGAAATCGACGTGACCCGGCGTGTCGATCAGGTTCAGTTCGTATTCCAGACCATCGTCGCCCAGGTAGGCCATCCGAACCGCCTTCGCCTTGATGGTGACCCCCTTTTCGCGCTCCAACTCCATCGAATCGAGCACCTGCTCCAGGCGTTCTCCTCGCGACACCGCCATCAGGCCCGTCTGCTCCAGAAAGCGGTCGGCCAGCGTCGACTTGCCGTGGTCGATGTGCGCGATGATGCAGAAATTCCGGATGCGGTCTGGATTCATGGCGTCGGTCCATGGTAGCACGGGGTACTTGAGGTGGCACTAACTGGCGCTGGCGTGTCAAGCTCCGCCGCGCAGACCTTCAGCGGAGCGTCTGCGCCGTGCCGGCCACGTTCCGGTCTAGGCCGAGCAGCCCGACGCGCCGACCACGGCCCGGCGACAGTACCGGACGAACCAGGCGAGAGTGCGAGAGTACGTCTTGGACCGAAAGGGTGGTCCTGCTGCCCTACACGCGAACGCAGGCTATCCAGTGGTCCTGCGAGACCTGCCGCCACTCCGGCACGTCTCCCCGACATTCGTCGATGGCTATGGGGCAGCGGGTGTGGAAGACGCAGCCCGGAGGCGGTCTCATGGGGCTCGGGACGTCACCGGCAAGGATGATACGCTCCCGTTTGCTCTCCACCTCCGGGTCGGGGATGGGCACGGCGGAGAGCAGAGCCCTGGTATACGGATGGAGTGGGTTGTCATACAGCTCGTCCCGGCCGGTGAGCTCCATGATCTTGCCCAGGTACATGACCGCCACGCGGTCGCTGATGTGGCGTACCACGGAGAGGTCGTGGGCGATGAACAGATACGTCAGGTCGAACTGCTCCTGCAGGTCTCCCAGCAGGTTAATGATCTGTGCCTGGATGGACACGTCCAGGGCTGAGACGGGCTCATCTGCGACGATGAAGTCCGGCTCCACCGCGAGCGCTCGCGCGACGCCGATGCGCTGTCGCTGGCCGCCGGAGAATTCGTGTGGGTAGCGGTTGGCGTAGTAGGGATTGAGGCCGACGATGCGCATCAGCTCTGCGACGCGCTCGCGTCGGGCTTGCCCCCTGGCTAGTCCATGGATCGCAAGGGGCTCGCCGATGATCGCGCCAACCGACATCCGCGGATTCAGCGAGGCGAACGGGTCCTGGAAGATCATCTGCATCTTGCGGCGCATGCGCCGGAGTTGGTTGCCCTTGATCGCGGTCAGGTCGATGTCCCCGAACTTGATCTGGCCTTCGGTGGGCCGGTAGAGCTGAAGGATTGCCCGGCCGGTCGTCGACTTGCCGCAGCCACTCTCACCAACGAGGCCCAGGGTCTCCCCCCTCCGGATCTGAAGGTTGATGCCGTCCACGGCTTTGATGTCCGCGATCTTGCGTTGGAAGATCAGCCCGGCGGTAATGGGGAAATACACTTTCAAGCCCCGGATGTCCACCAGGGTGTCGCCCTGGGGTACCGCTTCCGGCATCTGACCCTCTGCAGGCGCCTCAACTGTCATTCCGTCACCTCGGGAGCTTTCTTGGGAGCTGCTACCTTCTGCCACTCCCAGCAGGCCACGTGGTGCTTGTCGTCCACCGGCATCACCGGCGGCATCTCCTCCCCGCACTTATCGATCCGGTACGTGCACCGGGGGAGGAAGGGGCAACCCGGGGGCAGGTTGATCAAGTCGGGCGGTACTCCCTCAATGACCTCCAGCTTCACCTTCCTTACCTGGTCCAAGCGCGGCACCGATTTCAGCAGCCCAACGGTGTAGGGATGTCGCGGGCTGCCGTACACGGTCATGGCGTCGGCGCTCTCGACGATCTTGCCCGCGTACATCACGTTTACCCGATCGGCGTACCGGGCGATGACCCCCAGGTTGTGGGTGATGATGATGACGGCGGTGCCCAGCTCGCGGCTGAGACGCGCAAGGATCTCCAACACCTGGGCCTGGATGGTCACGTCCAACGCGGTCGTGGGCTCGTCGGCCAACAGGAGCTTCGGATTGCATGAGAGCGCCATGGCGATCATCACGCGCTGGCGCATGCCGCCCGAGAACTGATGCGGGTAGTCGTGGATGCGCGTGACCGCCTCGGGGATACCGACCATCTCGAGCAACTGGATCGCCCGCCTCTCGGCGGCCCCCTTGTCCATCTTCATGTGCAGTTCCAGCGCCTCGGTCAGTTGCCGCCCGATGGTGAGCACCGGGTTGAGGGAGGTCATCGGTTCCTGGAAGACCATGGCGATTCTGTTCCCGCGGACGTGGCGGATCTCGTCCTCGCTCACCTGCAGGAGATCCTCACCTTCAAAGACGACTTGGCCGCCCACCACCTTCCCCGGCGGGGTGGGGATCAGGCGCAACAGGGACAGGGCGCTGACACTCTTGCCGCAGCCGCTCTCGCCGACCAGTCCCAGTGTCTCGCCCTCCGCCAGTTCGTAGGAGATGCCATCTACCGCCTTCACCACCCCGTCATCTGTGAAGAAGTGCGTCCTCAGGTCCCTTACTTCGAGGAGCGCCATGCTACGTCTCCCATTCTCGACTACTAGGCCTGCTGCTGACGCAGCCGCGACGACGGGACGGTGCTTGGGATGGTGGGGAAGAGGAGACTCGAACTCCTACGCCTTGCGGCACATGATCCTAAATCATGCTCGTCTGCCAATTCCGACACTTCCCCTTGCGCGTGAGACGGCAGCCAGATGGGGACGGCCTGGGTCTGCACTACGCAGCCCAACGCCGCTTCTCTCTCCCCTCCAACACCACGACGATCTTCCCGTGTGGTGAGCCGCGCAGGACTCGAACCTGCAACCCGCTGATTAAGAGTCAGCTGCTCTGCCAAATTGAGCTAGCGGCCCAAACGTGGCGCGAGTATAGCATAGGCGTCATTTCCGGAGCAAGCTGTGGCTACGCTGAGTTCGACGTATCAGCGCATGAGGAGGTGTTCTCTCCGCCAAGCCTGGTTCTTGCCCAGCACTGGGCGCCTCGCGCGTGCCAGTTGCGCCCCCGCGGGGTGGCCCACCTTGCGTTGATTCCGTTCCCGCCGTCTGCTAGCATGCCGATAGGTTTGGGTGGTTAGCTCAGTTGGCTAGAGCGCAGCGTTGACATCGCTGAGGTCACTGGTTCGAGTCCAGTACCGCCCACCACACAAATAAGGCGAACAGCGACGACCAGGACGAGTAGCGGCGAAGCCGGGCCTACAGAGAGGGGCGCACTCGGTACGGAGAGCTGCAAGCGCCCCGACGCGGCCACCGCGAACACCACCTGAGAGCTGAGTCCCGAACCTCCCCGCCCAAGGCGGGGTGCAGTAGGCGACGACGGAGGCACCCGTTAGCGGCCACAATGAGGGTCCTTCCCAGGAAGGACCGAACGAGGGTGGAACCACGTGAGTACGGCCTCCCGTCCCTCAGACGGGAGGCCGCTGCTATTCTGACCCGATGCGAGGGGTCGCTCTTCTCCTCTGCTCGGGCACGCGCCGTCCTTGCTGCTGTGATGAGGGCGACGCCATGACGCGGAAAGGAAGGGCCTGCCATGGCCGAACCCCCGAACGAGACGGATAAGGAGGGCCGCCTCCATCGCATGCGACACTCTGCGGCACACGTCATGGCGGAGGCGGTGCTCGAGCTGTTCCCGAGCGCCAAGCTCGCAATTGGGCCGCCCATCGAGCACGGCTTCTACTATGACTTCGACCTCCCGAGACCGCTCACGCCTGAGGACCTGGGCGACATAGAGAAACGCATGGTCCGGAGCGTGGATGCGAACCATCCGTTCGTGCGCAGCCAGGTGGACAAGGAGGAAGCGCGCCGGATCTTCTCAGGCCAGCCCTACAAGCAGGAACTCATCGAGGGCATTGAGGGCGAGCAGGTCAGCCTCTACCGGCACGCCGCCTTCACCGACCTGTGCGACGGCCCCCACGTTGAGCGCACCGGCCAGGTCGGCGCCTTCAAGCTCACCAACATCGCAGGAGCCTACTGGCGAGGTGACGAGCACAACCCCATGCTCCAGCGCATCTACGGTGCCCTCTTCGAGACCCCGGAGGAGCTTGCGGAGCATCTGGAGCGACTGGAAGAGGCCCAGCGTCGCGACCACCGTCGCCTGGGCCGCGAGCTGGAGCTCTTCGCCACGCACGAGCTGGTCGGCGCCGGCCTGCCGCTCTGGCTTCCAAAGGGAGCGACCGTGCGCCGGCTGCTGGAGGAGTTCATCACCGAACTGGAGCGGCAGGACGGCTACATGCACGTCTATACGCCCCACCTCGGGAAGAAGGACCTCTACGAGAAGTCCGGCCATTGGGAACACTTCAAGGACGACATGTTCCCCCCAATGCAGCCGGAACAAGAGGAGGTGGTGCTCAGGCCGATGAACTGCCCGCACCACATCCTCGTCTACTCCTCGAAGCTGCACAGCTATCGGGATCTGCCCGTGCGCATCGCCGAGCTAGGCACCATGTACCGGTACGAGCGGTCCGGCGTGGTCGGCGGGCTCAGCCGCGTGCGCGCCATGACACTGAACGATGCGCACATCTTCTGCACGCCGGATCAGATCAACCAGGAGGTTTCCAACGTGATGCGCTTGGTCGAGCGCGCGTATGCGACTCTCCAGATCACCGACTACTCCTATCGGCTCTCTCTGCGCGATCCGGACAACAAAGAGAAGTTCGCGCCTGGCGATGCCATGTGGGAGTCGGCCGAGGAGATCCTTCGCCGGGCAATGACCGACCTCGGTCTTCCGTTCACAGAAGGCGTGGGGGAGGCTGCCTTCTACGGACCGAAGATCGATATCCAGTTCCGGGATCTGCTGGGCCGGGAGGAGACCGTCTCTACCATCCAGGTGGACTTCCATCTGCCCGAACGGTTTGACCTCACATACATCGGCGAGGATGGGGAAGAACACCGGCCGGTGATCATCCACCGAGGCGTCATCAGCACCATGGAGCGCATGGTCGCCTACCTGATCGAGCTGTACGGCGGCGCCTTCCCGCTCTGGCTCGCCCCGGTGCAGGCAGTCGTCATTCCCATTGCTGACCGCCACCTGGAGTACTCGCGGAGGGTGGCGGGGGACCTGCGGGCAGAAGGATTGCGCGTCGAGGTTGACGAGCGAGGCGAGCGCATGCAGGCGAAGATCCGCGACGCCCAGCTCCAGAAGGTGCCCTACATGCTGGTCGTGGGCGACCGGGAGCAGGAAGCGGGCGCCGTGGCCGTTCGTCAGCGCTCGGGCGAAGATCTGGGGGCGGTTCCTGTCCCCCAGCTCATCGACCGCCTCAGAGACGAGGTGAGGACCAAGAGCTAGTGGTCCCCGGTGCCAGGCGCATGCAGGAGCTGCCTGCCCCTACGTGGCTCACATCAGGTAGCGCAGCCAGAGGTAGCCCATGGAGACGGTTGTCGTGCCCAGAGTGACCAGGGCGCCGTAGCGAAAGAACTCCCAGAACGGGATCCGTTCGCCGCCGCGCTCAGCCAGATTTGCCACCAAGACGTTGGCCGAGGCGGCGATGACGGTCAGGTTGCCGCCGAGGTCCGCCCCCAGCGCCAGCGACCACCACAGGACGTTGTTGTCCCCATCGTGGCCAAAGCCGGCGTTGATCTCGCGCACTACCGGGATCATCGCCGCGGTATAGGGGATGTTGTCGACGATGCCCGACAGGAAGGCCGACACCCAGAGGATCAGGAATGCGGCCGCCGTCTCGCTTCCTTTCGTCGCATCGGCCACCCTTCCTCCGATGTTCTCCAAGATGCCCACCTTCTCCACACCGCCTACCACGATGAACAGTCCCACGAAGAAGAAGAGCGTGGACCACTCGACCTCACGCAGCACTTCGTACGGATCCTGGCGGGTGACCAGGAGCATCAGCGACGCGCCCAACAGCGCAACCGAGGCCGGCTCGTAGTCCAGGGCGCCGTGGAAGAGGAAGCCCACCAGGGTGAGCCCCATCACCGCCAGCGAGATGCGCAGCAGACGCGGGTCCGTGATCACCTCGCGCTCGTCCAGTTCCATAACGCGCGCTCGCATCTCCGGGAGCACGGCCACGCCGCGGAAGAAGAGGAGGCGGGCTGCCAGGAAGTAGAGCGCCAGGATGATGACGATCACCGGGGTCATATTGACAATGAAGCTCGTGAACTGCAGTCCAGCGGCGCTGCCGATGAGGATGTTGGGCGGGTCGCCGATGAGGGTGGCGGCGCCCCCGATGTTGGACGCGAGCGCCTCCGAGATGAGAAACGGCACCGCGCTCACCCGAAGCGATCCTGCCACAAACAGCGTGACCGGCGCGATGAGCACCACGGTGGTGACGTTGTCCAGAAAGGCGGAGACCAACGCCGTCACCAGTGAGAGGATGATCAAGATACGCACCGGCTCGCCACGGCCCAGCTTGGCCGAGCGGATCGCGAGCCACTGGAAGATGCCCGTCTTGGCCAGCACGTTGACCATCATCATCATGCCCGCCAGCAGGAAGATGACGTTGAGGTCGATCGCCTCGAACGCCTGTTCCTGGTCGAGGACGCGGGTTCCGATCATGATGACCGCGCCCACCAGCGCTGCTGTCGTCTTGTGCACCCGCTCCGAAACGATGACGGCGTAGGTCAGGGCAAAGATGGCAGCGGCCAGCTCGGTGTCAGGCACCCGCTACCATCCTCGACGAGCGGTCGCTCCGTGCGCTGGACCTGAACGGTTCATGCCGTAGAACCGCTCTCCTCGGCATGATGCCCTTTGAGCCAGGCTCTGATCAGGTCCAGCCGGCCCAAGTAGCCGATAGGCCGCAACGCCCCATCGACGACAGGGAGCCCGTCCAGGTCGTTGTCATGCATCTTGGCGAATGCTTCGCCGTAGGTGTCCTCCACCGTCAGGTACACCGGCTCCTGCATCAACTGGCCGGCCGAATGCGCGCGTACCATCCGCGCATACTCCGCCATGCGTTCACGGTCTAGCATCTCCGTGAGGAACTCTTCCGGCGCCACCTGGAGGAACAGCTCGTCGAGCAGAAGGCCGATGGGGATGATCCCCACCAACGTCCCGGCTGAGTTCACCACCGCCGCCGTGCGCACCCGCCGGTGGAGAGAGAGTGCCTCGGCCACCTCTCGCAGATCGTCGTCTGCGCTCACGATGCATGGTCTTTCGCCGATGCGCCGGGCGGCGCCGATGAGTGTCCCCTTGGTGAGAGTATCGTCCCCGCGGGTGCCCGGCTCCCCAGCGCCGACGTCCTTCGGCGTCATGACACCTCCACTCCTCGCTGAGCGATGGCCGCCTGGGGCGCATCTGCTGCGGGCGATTATATCTCACCAAGGCTGTGCGCGCATCGAGCATCGGATCGCTGAGATCGAGTCCTAGCCGGTTTCCGCGGAGTACTTGCCGCGCCCAAGCCCTCATGCTACCTTCCTTCACGCGAGAACGACGTTGTGTTCAAGAAGATCCTTATCGCCAACCGAGGTGAGATCGCTCTCCGGGTGATGCGTGCCTGCCGCGAGTTGGGCATCGCCACGGTTGCCGTCTACTCCGATGCCGACCGGGGGGCGCTCCACGTGCGCTACGCGGATGAGGCCTACCTGCTGGGGCCCGGACCGCCGCGCGAAAGCTATCTCAGCATTCCTAAGCTGATCAAGGTGGCCAGGCGGGCGAAGGCAGACGCGATCCACCCCGGCTACGGGTTCCTCGCGGAGAACACGGAGTTCGCCGAAGCCTGCGGCAAGGCACGCAAGGTCTTCATCGGGCCGCCGCCAAACGTGATGCGCCTGCTGGGCGACAAGGTGGCCGCCCGCCGGTGCATGCGAGAGGCGGGCGTGCCCGTGGGTCCCGGTACGGAGAGCGAGGTGGACGCGGAAGAGGCAGCGAAG
Source organism: uncultured Dehalococcoidia bacterium (assembly GCA_964406605.1). Lineage (GTDB taxonomy): Bacteria > Chloroflexota > Dehalococcoidia > DSTF01 > RBG-16-68-14 > CAYOSF01. Next base: position 303,945 of record CAYOSF010000003.1, read on the forward strand.
GTGGCGAGGGAGATCGGCTACCCGGTGCTGATCAAGGCGGCAGCCGGGGGTGGTGGCAAGGGCATTCGCCTCGTGTCAGACCCTTCGGAGCTGGAGTCGGCCGCGCGGGTGGCCGCCAGCGAAGCCGCTTCCGCCTTCGGCCACGGCGGGATCTACGTGGAGAAGTTCCTCAATCCGGTGCGGCACGTTGAGGTGCAGGTGATGGCGGATAACCACGGCAACGTCGTCGCCTTGGGAGAGCGCGAGTGCTCCATTCAGCGTCGTCACCAGAAGCTGGTTGAGGAATCACCCTCAGTCGCCGTCGATACGGAACTGCGCGAGCGAATGTGGGGGGCCGCGGTTGCCGCGGCCAAGGCATCCGGGTACCAAAACGCCGGCACAGTGGAGTTTCTCTTGACGCCGGACGGAGACTTCTATTTCCTGGAGGTGAACACCCGCCTCCAGGTGGAGCACCCGGTAACCGAGATGGTCACGGGCCTTGATCTGGTGGCCGACCAGATCGCCGTGGCGGCAGGCGAGCCGCTTCCTTACGGCCAGGACGAGATCCGGCCTCAGGGCCATGCTATTGAGTGCCGGATCTCGGCGGAGGACCCCTACAACGGCTTCATCCCCTCGCTCGGCCGTGTGGACTGGGTGGAGGAGCCGGCCGGACCCGGCGTGCGCGTCGATAGCTCTCTCGTGAGCGGCATCGAGGTCCCGTACCACTACGATCCCATGCTCGCCAAGGTGATTTGCTGGGGATCAACTCGCGAGGTGGCGATCCAGCGCATGCTGCGTGCGCTGCGGGAATACGTCGTCGTGGGTATCCAAACCAACATCCCCTTCCACCTCCAGCTCCTCCAGGACCGCCGTTTTGTGGCGGGCCAGTTCCACACGAGCTTCCTTGATGAGGAGTTCAGCATGGCTTCGCCCGACGGCCACCCGGACGAGGAGACGGCGTTGCTGGTGGCGGCGGTCCTCTCACATCTGAAGAAGCGCCAGCCGATTGCGCCGGAGTCGGCGCCCGGCGGCGTTAGTGACTGGCGGATAGCCGGACGTGCGCGGCTCCTCGAGGGCCGCAGCTCGATGCAGAGACGAGGATGGCGTCAACCTACCGACTGAAGCTGGGGGAAGAGGAACGCGAGCTGGAGGTCGAGGAATCCGGCGACGGGTTTCGCGTGCGCCTGGGCAAGAAGTGGCATCCGGTCGAGCTGGAACGAGTCGGCGAGACCGCTCGCTATTCCCTGTTGCTCGACCACCACCCCTACGACGTCTTCGCGGAAGAGGGACCCCAGGGCTACCACATCGTGATCGGATCGCGGCTCTTTGCCGTCAACGTGCTGGGTCCCGTGCGCGGTCGGAGAGCCGAAGGACCGGTGGAACGAGAGGCGCCGACGGACGCCGGAGAATGGGTGCTCACCTCGCCCATGACAGGCATCGTGCAGGAGGTGCTCGTCAAGCCCGGCGACGAGGTGGAAGCCGGTCAGGTGGTGATGGTCATTGAGGCGATGAAGATGCAGAATGACCTCCACGCGCGCCGGGCCGGTACCGTGAAAGCGGTGTACGCTTCGGCGGGGCAGCGCGTGGAACAGGGGGCTCCTCTGCTTGTGCTGCTCTAGCTCAAGCCCGTTGACGCGGTCGCGCTGCATTCGCTATAGTTGGGGCCTGGAGGAATGACAACGCAGCGGTTCGACGCGAGGACCCGAGCATAGCCCGCGAGATTCGCAGGAACGAGCGCATTCGCGCCCACGAAGTCCTCGTCATTGGTGAGAACGGGGAGCGCTTGGGCGTTTTGCCGCTCGCCGAGGCACTGAGCGCCGCCCGCGAGCGCGATCTTGACCTCGTCGAAGTCGCTCCGAACGCGGTACCGCCTGTCTGCCGCTTCCTTGATTACGGCAAGTACAAGTACGATCAGGCGAAGCGCGAGCGAGGCGCAAGTAAACAACAGCACCACGGGGAGCTCCGTGAAGTGCGGTTCAAGGTCAAGATCGGTGAGAATGACATGAGTCTCAAGGTGCGGCGCGCGGAGGGGTTCCTGCGGGCCGGTGACAAAGTGAAGATGTCCGTCATGTTCCGGGGAAGAGAGATCACGCATCCGGAGATCGGTCGGACACTCCTGGAACGCGTGCACGAGCAGTTGAGCGAAGTAGCGGTGATCGAGAAGCCGCCCACCATGGAGGGCCGCTTCATGAACATGATCCTGGGGCCCGTGTCCACGCGAGGGGCACGACAGCCGGGAGAGCCCGCGCCCCAGAGCACGGCCAAGACGGCCCCGGAGCGATAGCGTGCCAAAACAGAAGACGCACAAAGGCGCCCAGGCCCGCATCGGCATCAGCGGACGGGGGAAGCTCCTCCGCCGCAAGAGCCATGTGAACAACTACCGCCGCAAGAAGCACCGCCGGACGAAGGGGCAGTTCGACGAGATGATGGTGGTGCATCCCTCCGTGCGTCGGCGCCTTCGGCGTCTTCTGCCCCACGCTGGCTGAGGAAGATCGACGATGAGCAGAGTGAAACGAGGCGTCACGGGCCACCGGCGCCACAAGAAGATCCTCAAGATGGCCAAGGGCCACCGGGGGCTCCGGCATAAGATCTTCCGCCGGGCCAACGAATCGGTGCTCCATGCTCTGGACTACGCCTACCGAGACCGGCGTGATCGCAAGGGTCAGTTCCGCCGCCTCTGGATCATGCGGATCAACGCGGCGGCCCGCCAGCAGGACATGACCTACGGTCAGCTCATCCATGGGCTCGCCAAGGCCGAGATAGACGTTGATCGCAAGCTATTGGCGGACCTGGCGGTGCGAGATCCCACCGCGTTTGCGGCGGTTGCCGCTCAGGCGAAGGCCGCTCTGGCGGCGAACTGAGCAACCAGCAGAACCTCACAGGCAGGAGCCGGAAGCGACGCGGGCCGTGCGCGGGTGCGGCTAGGACTCTGGATGGGCGCCTGATCCCAGCGTTGTCTGGGTAGCAGGCAGGCCGGCCCGTCCGTCCCGTATTGCCGAGAGCAAAGCCAGGCTGTCGCTGATCACGCCGGTCACGCCCCAGGTCAGTACCTGGCGGGCCGCAGCGGATGTTTCGACCGCCCAGGTGATGATCTCTCGCACTCCGGAGCCCTTGAGCTCCGAGACGATGCTTTCGGTGAGGATGCGGCTGTCGATCGACACCGCCGGAATCTCCTTCCGATCGAGCCGTGGCCGGAGCAGGGCTAACCGCTCGAGGTCGCCGACCGTGTAGAAGAGCGGCACCTTGGGGAGCATGTCGCGAAGGCGGTCCAGGTGCGGCCAACCGCCGCAGAAAGCGACCGCTTCTCTCATGGCCGCCCGCTCGACGGCGACGGCCACGGCCTCAGCTAGGCGGTCCTCCCCGCCCTTCAGGTCCACGAGAATCCTCCCCCGACCGGCTGCCGCCGCGAGGAGGTCACCGAAGTTCAGACGCGGCGTCCATCCGGGCCTGAGCGACCAGCGCTCCCACAGAACGGGAAGCGGTCCGGCCGTCTTGTCGTGGCGGACCTCAAGCCGCCCGCGATGGAGCCACACGTCGGCCTCCGCGTAGTCCACACCGGCCTCAAACGCTTCCCTTAGCTTCGAGAGGTCGTTGCCGGCTCGGTGCGCAATCGTGAGGGATCGTCTAGGCGGCAGGGATTCCTGCATGATGGCTGTGCTCTGGGACACCGCGCCGCTCGACAGATGCGTGCCGGCGCGATGGCGCTAGGACTTGTTGCTGCCTTCTTCGGCTCCTCGGAGTTCCGCGCCGAGCTGTCCTCGGAGCCTTTTCAGGATGGCGCTCTGGGCCTTGGCCACCTCTGCGTCGGTCAGCGTATGGTCGGGCGACTGGTAGGTGACAGTGAAGGCGAGCGACTTCTTGTCGGCTGGGATCCGATCGCCCTCGTAGACATCGAAGAGGTCCGCGGCGCGCACCAGGTCGTGCTCCTCGATGGCCGCGCGCACCTCACCGGCGGCGAGCCCGCGGTCAACCAGAAGCGCGATGTCCTGCACCACGGGCGGGAATCGCGAGAGAGCCTGGTAGCGGCGCGCCCCTCCCACCGACGGCAGCAACTCGTCCAGCACCAGTTCGAACAGGTAGACGTCCTGAGCGATGTCGAAGGCAGAAGCTACCGAAGGGTGGACGCGGCCGATTGTCCCCACCCTGCGCCCGTCCGCCACCAGCTCTGCGGCCTGTCCAGGCACGAGCGCGAAGCTCTCCGATTCTCGGAAGGCTATACCGACCCCAACGGATCGCAGCGCCGCTTCGACGTAGCCCTTGGCGTCGTAGAAGTCCACCGCCTCGCCGCAGGGGCGCCCCCAGCGGTCCTCGCGCTCTCCCGTGAGGACGCCAACGACGTGCTCCTCCTCCCGGGGCATGCCGTCGGATTCGGGAACGTACGCCCTGCCCGCTTCAAAGAGCGCGAGCTCTCCCTCATGCTGCCGCGCGTTGGCGGCGAGCGTCTTCAGAAGATTCGTCCGGAGCGTGGGGCGGAGGTACTCGTACTCCGAGCTCACCGGATTGGCCGCCCGCACGGGCGGCCTGGCGGCCAGATCCTCCGGCGGCACGACACGGCTCAACGCCTCGAGCGTGGTGAGGGAGTAGGTGACCACCTCCTGCATGCCGGCCGCCACGAGGGCGTCTCTCAGCGCCTCTCGAAGCTCGCGTCGCGGCTCGGGCACGGCGGCGGGCACGTCGCCGCCCAGTCCCTTGGTCGGGATCTGGTCGTAGCCGACGACGCGAGCCACTTCCTCCGCTACGTCGTCGGGGATGCGCACGTCGGTGCGCCAGTAGGGCACGCGCACCTGGTACTTCTCGGGCGGCAGCCAGCGGCAGCCGAAGCCGAGCGACGCTAGGGCGCTGCGTACCTTGGAAGTCGGTAGATCGATGCCGAGCACCTGGTGCAACCGCCTGCGCGTTACCTCTATGCGCGCCTCCGGCGCCGGCTCCGGGTACGCGTCAACAAAGCCGCGAAGTGCCCGCCCGCCTGCAACCTCCACCAGGAGCTTGGTGGCACGGCGGATACCCGCCATCGCCAGCTCCGGGCTCAGCCCCTTCTCAAACCTGGTCGAGGCCTCCGTCCGTGACTTGAAGGCGGCGGCGGTGCGCCGGACGTTGGCCGCGTGGAAGTTGGCGGATTCCAACAGGATCGTCGAGGTTCCCTCGGTCACCTCGGAATCGAAGCCACCCATCACACCGGCCAGCGCCACCGGTACCTCGGCGTCGGCGATGACCAGCATGTCGGTGGTTAGCCTGCGCTCGACCCCTTCCAGCGTGACCAGCTTCTCGCGTTCCCGGGCGCGACGGACGATGATCTTGGCCTCCCGCAGCTTCGTGAAATCGAACGCATGGAGCGGCTGGCCGAGCTCCAGCATCACGTAGTTGGTGATGTCCACCACGTTGTTGATGGGACGCATGCCGCCCGCTATGAGCCGTTCCTGCATCCACTTGGGTGAGGGGGCGACGCCCACGCCCTCCACCACGGCCGCGACGTAGCGGGAACACAGGTCCGGGTCGGCGATCTCAACCGACGCCTTGCCGGAGGCGGGCTCGTCGGCCTCTTCATAGGTGTGCCCAGGCTCGCGCACGGCACCGTCGGTAAGGGCGGCCGCCTCGCGGGCCACGCCCAGCATGGAGAGGCAATCCGGCCGGTTTGGTGTCAGGTCCAGGTCCAGGATGGTGTCGCCCAAGTAGCGGGCCAAGGGGGTTGCGACGGGGGCGTCGTCGGGGAGCACGAGAATGCCCTCGTGCTCTTCGGAGATGCCCAGTTCCTTCTCAGAGCAGACCATGCCCGCGGACTCCACGCCGCGGATCTTGGCGGGCTTGAGAACGGTGAGCTTGCCCGTACGGCCGTCGATGAGTTTCGCGCCGGCGCGAGCGAAGGCGATCTTCTGGCCGGCCGCGACGTTGGGCGCCCCACACACCACCGTCATCCGCTCTCCCCCGCCGAGATCGGCCGTTGCCAGCCGCAATCGGTCGGCGTTCGGGTGCGGGTCGACGGAGACGACCTCTCCGACAGTGATGAGCTGCTCGTCCCAGTCGCCGCCCAGGCGCTCGATCGCCTCCACCTCAAGCCCGGCCATCGTGAGGCGACGCGCCAGCTCCTCCGGCGGAACCGTCACGTCAACGTAGTCGGCGAGCCACTTCAACGAGATGCGCACGGCGGTTCAGAATTGCTCCAGGAATTGCAGGTCGTTGGCGTAGAATCTTCGGATGTCCTCGATCCCATGCTGCAGCATGCAGATCCGTTCGGCGCCGAGGCCGGCGGCGAAGCCGGTGTAGCGGTCGGTGTCGTAGCCCATGTTGGCGAGGATCTCCGGGTGCACCATGCCGGCGCCCAGCACCTCTATCCAGCCCTCCTGGTGGCACGTGCGGCATCCTTCGCCGCCGCATAGGAAGCAGTCTATCGCCACGTCCACGCCCGGCTCGACATAAGGGAAGTAGTCGCACCGGAAGCGCACCTGGCGCTCGCGCCCGAACATCTGCCGGGCGAACTCGAACAGTGTGCCCTTGAGGTCGGCCATGCTGATCCCCTCGTCGACGGCCAGCAGCTCGATCTGGGTGATCATCCATTCGTGACTAGGGTCGGTCGCCTCGTTCCGAAAGCACCTACCGGGGCTCACAATGCGAATGGGAGGTTGATGGCGCTCCATGAACCGGACCTGGTTGGGCGACGTGTGCGTGCGTAGCACCAGCGGATACCCGCCGTCCTGTTTGTAGTCGACATAAAGTGTGTCCTGCATGTCGCGGGCCGGGTGATCCGGCGGGATGCGCAGCGCCTCGAAGTTGTAGTAGTCCGTCTCCACCTCCGGCCCCTCGATAATCGAGAATCCCATCGAGACGAAGATGTCGAGGATCCGGCGCAGCGTCTTCGTGACCGGGTGGAGCCGGCCGATCCGCTTTGGCCGTCCGGGGAGCGTCACGTCCAGCCGCCCGGTCTCCACCGCAGCGACCAGGCGGCGTTGCTCAAGGGCCCGGCGCTTCGCCTCCAGTGCCGCCTCCAGTTCCTGCTTGAGCCGGTTGGCCTCGGCGCCCAGTTGACGGCGTTGGTCCAGAGGCAGACCGCTCAGGCCGCGCAGCACGAGGGTGAGGCGACCTTTCCGGCCCAAGTACGAGACGCGCCATCCTTCCAATGCCGCCTCGTCCTCGGCCGCGTCCAACTCCGCTTGGGCGCCGGCCGCGAGCGCGGGCAGGTTGATGGCTTCGGTGTCCATGGTACAGGCATTATGGTCAGACGTTTCGCCTGCGATCAAACGGGGCGGCGGGTAAGCATCCTTGGTAGCCACCGCGCTCTGCTGCCCGGCGAGGCAACTTGTCCATATCGTAGTCGGGCCGGGCCACCTTGAATGCCGTCCATCCCGACGGTACGATGACCGCACGGCAACGGGCAGTAGTCGAGGAGGGAGCCAGATGGCTGTGCGAGGCTACGTTCTGATTGAGGGCGAGGTAGGAAAGGCGAAGAGCGTGGGCGATGCGGTGAAGGCGCTGAGCCACGCCGACGCGAAGGTTCTTTCTGTCGATACCGTCACCGGACCCTTCGATGTCATCGTCCAGCTCGAGGCGGACGACCTGGACAAGCTGGGCAATTGCATCACGGACGGCATCCAGCGCGTCGAAGGCGTGCAGCGAACGACGACCTGTCTGGCGGTGAAACTGGGGTAGACGGAACCGACAGCCGCGCAGCGCTGCCGCCTCTGTCTACAATGAGAGCAGGCACGCTGATGCGCGCGGCAGGACCCCGCAGGCCGACCGCCGCCTCATCCGCCCGCCGGGTGGACTCGGCGCAGGTTCCCCGTCGCGACGGGGAGAGCCTCGATGCCGCGGTTCAGAGGCTGTTTCCAGGAGAATCGCCATGGTCAGCCAAGCAATGATCAGTGTGGAGGAGGCGCTGGAGCGCATCCTCTCGTACTTCGAGCGGCTGGAGCCGGAGGAACGTCCGCTCGCCGATGCCCTGGGCCAAGTGCTGGCAGAGGACGTGGCCGCAGAGTTCGATATCCCGCCGCTGGACAACACGGCCATGGACGGCTACGCGGTCCGCGCCGCCGACACTGAAGGCGCCACCGAGGCAGACCCCGTGCGCCTGCCGGTCATCGGCGAGCTGGCGGCCGGCTACGTCTTCGAGGGCGAAGTGACGCAGGGAACCGCGGTCCGCATTATGACCGGCGCTCCTATCCCCCAGGGTGCCGATGCCGTGGTGCCGTTCGAGGAAACGGACGAGCCTTTGACCGAATCGGCCTCCGCTGCGGCGCCGCGGCGTTCTGGCTCCTATGAGAAGCCAGCCTACGAGGTCGGCATCATGAAGGCCGCGAAACCGGGCGCGAACATCCGACGGGCCGGGGAGGACGTGAAGGCAGGCGATCCCGTGATGAGCGAAGGCGCGGTGCTGGGCCCCGCCCAGATCGGCGTGCTCGCCTCCCTTGGCCGGGCGACGGCGCGGGTCATCCGCCGCCCCGTCGTCGCGGTCCTCTCAACAGGCGACGAGCTGCTCGACATCGGCGAGCCGAATGAACGAGGCAGGATCTACGACAGCAACTCCTACACCGTCGCCTCGATGGTGCGCGAGAGCGGCGGCGTCCCGAAGCGGCTGGGCATCGCCTCGGACACCGTGGAGGCGCTCACAACCAAGCTCCGCCAGGGCCTGGATGCCGACATGCTCATCACCACCGCCGGCGTCTCCCGTGGTGACTACGATGTGGTCAAGGACGTGCTGGCGAATGAGGGGGAGATCGATTTCTGGACGGTGCGCATGAAGCCGGGGAAGCCCATCGCATTCGGTGCCTTCCCATCCGGCGACCGGAAGGTGCCTCACATCGGTCTGCCGGGCAACCCGGTCAGCTCTATGGTCACGTTTGAGCTGTTCGCGCGGCCTGCGATCTACAAGATGCTGGGCAAGAGCGGCTGGGAGCGCCCGAGGGTGCGCGCCCTGGCCGAAGAGCGCATCGTCAACACCGACGGCCGGCGAGTATTCGCGCGGGCGATCGTGACCGAGCGTGAGGGGCGTTACCACGCCTCGCTGACGGGCCCGCAGGGGTCCGGAATCCTCACCTCGATGGCGCTGGCGAACGCCCTGGCCGTAGTGCCGGAGGACGTGCCGGCCATCGAGCCCGGCGGCGAGGTCGAGTGCTTGCTGCTGGGTTGAGGCCCCCAGCACTCTGCCCTTCTTGACCACCCGCCCCGGACTGCGCCTATGATCGCGTGGCGGGGCTGCGGTCTCAGGCCCCGCCACGATTCTGAGCGCGCGACGGCAGCTCGGTTCGGCCGCCCAGACAAGGAGGCAACGATGCCCACGTACATCTCCCTCGCCAACATCACCGATCAGGGGATGCGCAACATGCAGGACCTTGCCCGGCGCCTGCAGAACGCGGATCATACATTCGCCCAACTGGGAGCGACGCTTCGAGAGGTCTACCTGCTGATGGGCCAGTACGACTACGTCGTGATCGGCGACGCGCCGGACGATGAGACGATGGCCCGCGTCGCCCTCGCCATTGCCGGACAGGGCAACGTGCGCACCCAGACCTTCCGCGCCTTCGACCGGGGCGAGATGCTCAGCATTGTGGAGGGGCTTCGGTAGACACCGGAGATCCGGCGAGTCCCGTGCCTGAGGCCGCCCGTGACCACCTTCGGGAGGCCATGGCCCGGCACGAACGGGACGACATCGTCGGTGCCCTGGCCGAGGCTCGCGAGGCTCTGAAGCTGGCGCCCGGGTTTGCGGACGCCCGCTCCTATCTCGGGTCGACACTGGTCACCCGCCAAGGTCGATACGCTGAGGGGCTCGCCGAGCTGGAACGGGCGAGGGAGGCGGCGCCGGAGGATCCGTCTGTCCACTACACCCTCGGCTGGTGCTACGAGTTCGTGGCCTACCGGCTTTCGCGCCGGCCCCGGAAGGGGTTCGATTCCCAGGAGCTGTACCGAAAGGCGGAGGCAAGCCTGCGCCGCTGTCTCGAACTGCGTCCCGAGGGTAAGATGAGGGACGACGCGCAAGACCTGCTTTCGACCATCGTTGAGGAGGATGTCAGGTGACCGAGCGAATCCGGACGCTGCTGTTCGGTCTGGGAGCCATGGGCACAGGTATGGGGCGGCTCGCCGTCGAACGCGGCGGTATCGAGCTCGTCGGCGGTGTTGATAGCGCACCGGAGAAAGCTGGAACCCCTCTCTTCGATCTGCTGGAAGTTGAGCCACCCGACGGCGCGTCGGACCCGCCGGTTTGGGCGGATGCCGCGGCGGCGCTGTCCGCCACCGAGCCGCAACTGGTGCTCCATGCCACCGGCTCCTACTTGCCGGACGTGTTGCCTGAGCTTCTTGCCTGTGCCGGCGCCGAGGCGAGCGTCGTCTCCACCTGCGAAGAGCTGTCCTACCCGTGGTGCCGCCACCCGGAGCTGGCGAAGCAACTGGACGCGGAGGCGAAGGCACGGGGAGTCGCCCTGCTGGGTACCGGGGTCAATCCAGGGTACGTCATGGACACGCTGGTCGTGGCGTTGAGCGGTGTCTGCCAGCGCGTCGAACGCGTCCGCCTATCCCGGGTGGTGGACGTCGCGACGCGGCGCGAGCAGCTCCAGCGCAAGGTGGGTGTTGGTTTGTCGGTAGAGGAGTTCCGCGCGAAGGTGGCAACCGGCCGGTTCGGCCACGTGGGACTGAAAGAGTCGTGCTGGATGCTGGCCGAGGGCCTGGGCTGGCATCTCGATGCTCTGGAGGAGGAGATCGAGCCCGTCATGGAATCGGCTGACCGCGCGGCCGGCATGCGCCAGACCGCCCGCGGTACGCTGGGCGGCCGCGCCGTTATCGAGGCGATCGTTCAGATGTCGGCGGGCGCCGAGAAGCCGCGGGACGAGATCGAGATCGAGGGGACACCGCCGGTGCGCATGGTCATCGAGGGCGGCGTCCAGGGCGATCTGGCGACACCGGCCGTCGTGCTCAACTGCGTGCCGGGCGCGGTAGCCCACGCGCCGGGCCTTATCACGATGCTGGATCTGCAAGTCGTAGCTGGGAGAGGTGTGACGCCGTGACCATCTTAGAGACCTTCGAAGAGCTTCATCCGAAATCCCGCACGCTCCACCAGCGCGCCGTCCGGCTCTTCCCGGACGGGGTGACGCACGACATCCGCCACTTCACTCCCTTCCCACTCTATGTGCAGCGCGCCCAAGGCGCCCACAAGTGGGACGCGGACGGCAACCAGATCATTGATTTCGTGATGGGGCACGGGGCGCTGCTCCTGGGACACAACCATCCGAGCGTGAGGGAGGCCGTCGCCGAACAGCTCGGCCGGGGCACGCACTACGGCGCCTCTCAAGAGCTCGAGATCCGGTGGGCGGAGCGGGTGCACGAGTTGATCCCCTCCGCCGAGGTGGTGCGGTTCACCAGCTCCGGCACCGAGGCGACAATGATGGCCGTGCGGCTGGCGCGTGCGTTCACCGGCCGGGATACGCTGGTACGCTTCGGCGCGAACTTCCACGGCTGGAACGACAACGTTGTGGGCGCACCCGACCGCGAGGGCGTCCATCCTCATGCGCTGGGTGTGCCGGACGGGACGCTCGCGAATGTCGTCGTCATCCCTCAAAACGACCCGGACGCGTTGCGCCGGACGCTTCAGGACGAGGATGTGGCGGCGGTGATCCTGGAGCCGACGGGCGCGTCATGGGGAACGGTCCCTCTGGACCCCGCCATGCTGCCGCTCCTCCGGGACACCACGCGCGACGCGGGCGCGCTCCTCATCTTCGATGAGGTGGTGACCGGATTCCGAGTCTCGCCCGGCGGCGTGCAGAGGCTCAGCGGCGTTACGCCGGACCTGACGACGTTGGCGAAGATCTTGGCCGGAGGGCTGCCCGGGGGAGCCGTGGCCGGCCGCCGTGACGTGGTCTCTCTCATCGAGTTCAGTGGGGGCGACCGGCGCGATTTCATCGGCCGCATCCCCCATCCCGGCACGTTCAATGCGAATCCCCTGTCGGCCGCGGCGGGCAGCACCGCCTTGGGGATCGTGTCCACCGGCGAGCCGCACGACGCGGCGGGCGCACTCAATCAGCGTCTCGTGCGCGGGATGAACGAGATCATCACCGGCGAAGGTGTGCCCGGCTGCGCGTACGGCCATGCCTCCATGTTCCACCTTGTCGTGGGCGCGGAGTGTCCACCGCCCGCGGACGGCTTCAGTTGGGACTGGCAAGGTCATCCCGGCGGTCGCGTGTCTCAGACGTCCGTCGAGGCGGTCTGGTCGCTGCGGCGGGGAATGCTGAACGAGGGAGTCGACCTGATGGGAACCGGCGGCATGGTCTCTTCGGCGCACAGCGTGGAAGACGCCGATCACACCATTGAGGCATTCTCCCGTACCCTGCGCCGGATGAAGGAAGAGCGCGTCCTGTAGGCGGCCTCTTCTCGGCGGCCCTGCGCCCAGCTCTCAATCTCAAACCCCGATGCCGGCTTGCCGGACCGCGGAGAGTCCGCACCCGTAGGCCGACACGCCGTTGTGAGAACGAGAGATTCTACCTCGCGAGCGCCACAGAAGTGCGCCCAACGGTCGATACTGGGAGTGAAGATCGCGCAACACGTGTCCCGATAAGGGCAAACCACTCGAAAGAGTGGGACGCAAAGCGCCAGGGCCTACAGCCCCGTGACACGGGGCCACGGCAGTCGCGCTACCGAAGGCACGTCCTTTGACAGAGGAAGGATTGTCGCCGCAAGGTAGCTCGACGATGGCGACCATACCATCCCCAGAGTGGCGCGAACCGCTCGCGTTTACGGCCAGCAGATCGGCACCCGCCCGACGGTCCGAGGCCGCGTATGGCGGCGCCGGACACTTGCTCTGGATCATGGTGCCGCTTGTCCACTCGCTGGTCTGTTGGTCTCTCTGGGGCGACCGGTTGGTCGATGCCAGGGCGCAGCAACTGGTGGAGGTTGCAGGCATAGTGTTGATCGGGTGCGCGGGGCTGCTACTGGTCTTGTATGCCAGGATCAGGAATGTGCGGAGAGAACGGGCGTATTCAGCGCATCTGGAGGAGCTGAGCACCCGGCTCCAGAACCTGGCGTACCACGATTCGCTCACGGGACTCTACAACCACCGCTACTTCTACGAGCAGCTCAGCCATGAGGTGGAACGTGCGGGCCGCTACGGGAGGCCGGTGTCCGTTATTCTGCTTGACTTGGACCGCTTCAAGGAGATCAACGACACCTACGGCCACCTCATGGGCGATAGGCTGCTGGCGCTCATGGGGCAGATCGTGAGAGATCAGGTGCGCGGTGCTGACGTCGCGGCCCGCTACGGGGGCGACGAGTTTGGCATCATTCTGCCCGACACGCCGCGGGCAGCGGCCGAGGCAACTGCTCTCAAGCTGGAGAGAGCCGTCGCCTCCGGGGGTGCTGAGAGCGACGGACTCGGCGGGAGCGTGCAGCTCGGGGCCTCATTCGGGGTTGCCTGCTGTCCGGACGAGGCTCGCAGCGTCTCCGAGCTGCTACACGCGGCGGACGCCCGACTCTACGCGAACAAGAAGGCAGATCGTCCCGCCAGCGTCGAATCTGCAATCGGGTGACCCGGCGGGGCGCTCCCCTAGGGAACGACATCCACGTTTGCCTCGGTATCCGCCACCCGGCGGCGCCGTCCTTTGGAGCCCGCTGCCAGTGCGTTGTCAACCCGAAAAGCGCGTGTTAGACTGAATCGCTGCGGCCGCGATCGTGGGCAGCGAAGGAGATCCTCCATGTACCGAGCGGTTACCCTGACTGTGGGCGCCCTGCTGGGGGCGCTGTTGCTGGCCTTGGTGTTCACCGTCGGCTACGTCTCCAATCAGAGTGATGGAGGCGCGACGGTCCATGAGGACCAGACCAGTGTTGACGAGGCGGCCGGCGATGGTGAGGTGGAATTCGAAACGCTCCAGCAAGTCCTGGACATCCTGAAGAAGGACTACCTGGGCCGGGAAGACCTCGACGAGCAGGCACTGTACGAGGCGGCCATCAACGGCCTCGTCGGCAGCCTGGCGGACACCGGGACCTTCTATATCGATCCACTCTCCAATCAACTCGCAATCGGCACGTCAGGCAGCTTCGAAGGGATCGGCGCCACCGTCCAGCAGGAGGGTGAACAGATCATCATCGTGAGGCCGTTCTCGGGCAGTCCGGCGGAGGCGGCGGGTATCCTGGCGGGCGACGCGATCCTTGCAGTCGACGGCGAATCGACGGAAGGCTGGTCGGTTGACAAGGCGGTGCTTCGCATCCGCGGCGAAAAGGGGACGGATGTCGTGCTCACCGTTCGTCACTTGGACGGCAGCACGGAGGAGATCACGATCACGCGTGACGAGATCGAGGTGGACAGCGTCAGCGACACGCCTCCCGGCGGGGTTCTGCGCGACACCGAGGGCAGCGAGGTGACTGACCTGGCCTATCTGCGTATCGAGGAGTTCCACGAGCGCACGCCTGGCGAGGTCGAGATACTCGCGCGCGAGGCGCAGGAAAGCGGCAAACGGGGACTGATCATCGATTTAAGGGGCAACCCGGGAGGTCTTCTCCAGCAGACCCTGGAAACCGCCGACCTCTTCCTAAACGAGGGTGTGATCCTCATAGAGGTAGATCGGGATGACCAAGAGACGGTGCACCGCGCGACGCCGGGCGGCGCTGCCTTGACTATTCCCATCGTCGTCCTGATGGATCAGCTCAGCGCCAGCGGTTCCGAAGTGCTGGCGGCGGCCCTGAAGGACAACGGCCGCGCCACCATCATAGGCGAGAACAGCTTCGGCAAAGGTACGGTCAACATCCCAAAGGAACTGCGTGATGGAGGCGCTCTCTTCGTCACCATCCGCCGCTGGCTCACGCCCAACGGCGTCCAGATTGATGGGGTAGGGATCCGCCCGGACATAGAAGTGACCCCGGGACCGTTCGACGCGGGATACGATCCGCTGCAAGACGCGCAGATCTACCGCGCTATCGAGCACTTACACAGTCTGGCGGCCAGTGAGGAGCCGGTCCCGTCCTCTGTGGCGCCCTAGGACTCGGATACCACGCCGATGGCCGTTCAGCAGGTGGCGCTCAATCGGAAGGCACTCCATGACTACCACGTGCTCGAGCGGGTCGAAGCCGGCCTCGCTTTGCTGGGCAGCGAGATCAAGTCGATCCGGCAGGGGCGCGTGCAACTGCGCGAGGCCTTCGCCCGGCCCGAGGACGGCGAGCTCTGGCTGCTGAACGCCCACATCTCGCAGTATGCGCCCGCCGGTCCGTGGGGCCACGAACCTACCCGCAAGCGCAAGCTGCTCCTCCACAAGACGCAGATCCGTGAGTTGTCCCGGGCCGTCCTGGAGGATGGCCTCACGCTGGTGCCGTTGCGGCTCTACCTGAAGGACGGCATCGCGAAGGTGGAGCTGGCGCTCGTCCGGGGGCGCAAGCGCTACGACAAGCGCGCCGTCATCGCCCGCCGGGATGCGGAGCGAGAGATGGCGCGCGCCCTGCGGCGGCGCGGATAGGCTCGCGTGTCTCTCGTTCCTTGACGTCTTTTGTCGCGCCATGCTAGCATCGCGAATAGGAAAGGAGGTGATGCGGATGCATGATAAACGTTGCGACGGCTCAACACCTCGCGCCATCCGCGACTCCTTGGAGGTGCACGTCTCCTAGGCGTCGGTCCGCCAACGGCGGACGTGCTAGGCGCTTGGGCCTAGCAACTACGCGCCACCCCGACAGCCGTCGGGGTGGCGTTTTCTTGTTCCCTGTGGCATGATTGGCCCGCCATGACCGAGCATCTCGATTCGGAGCGCCTCACGTCCCTTCTCCGAACGGAGTTCGTGGGCCGCGGCGTCTCCTACCACGCCTCGACCAAGTCGACGATGGAGCTGGCCAGGAAGGACGCGCAGGCGGGCGCCCCCGAGGGCGCTATCACGATCGCAGAGGAGCAGACGGCTGGCCGCGGGCGCATGGCGCGGTCGTGGGTATCGCCCCCAGGAGTGAACCTCCACTTTACGATCATCCTACGGCCAGCCCAGGATCAGCTCCGGTATCTGGCCGTCATCGCGCCTCTCGCCGTCTGCCTGGCCATCGAGGAGACGACCGGTCTATTCCCCCGCATCAAGTGGCCGAACGACGTGCTCATCGATAGCCGGAAGGTCTGCGGCATTCTCCCGGAATCTGAGCTCTCCGGCGACGAGGTGCTTTTCGCCCTGGTAGGGATCGGGATCAACGTCAACCTGGACGTGGCTGGCTACCCGGAAATCCGCGAGATCGCCACCAGCCTGCGGGCGGAGCTTGGGCGGGAGGTGTCCCGCGAGGAGGTGCTGGCCGCCACCCTCAACCACTTCGAGATGCTCTACGAAGCGCTCCGCCGGGGCGAAGTGGTCTCGACCGGGTGGAAGAAGCGTCTCGATACGCTCGGCAGACCGGTGCGGGTGCAGGGCGCGGGCGGCATCCTGGAGGGCACCGCGGTGGACGCCGACTCGGACGGGGCGCTGATCCTGCGCCGTGATGACGGCAGCCACGTCCGCGTCGACGCGGGCGAGGTGATGGGGCGGTAGGCTTCCGCCCCTACTCCGCGTCCTCCGCAGCAGGCGACTCCGGCGCGGTCGCCGACGATGTGCCTCCGTCGCCGCCGCCTCCCGTGAGGGTGGCCACCTGCTCTTGCGTCATGAACGCCCGGATCAGGTCGATGGGAACGGGAAAGACGATCGTGCTGTTCCGCTCCGTGGAAACGTCAGTGAGCGTCTGCAGGAAGCGGAGCTGGAGCGCGGACGGCTGGGCCGACATGATGCGACCGGCGTCGGCCAACCGTTCTGCGGCTTGGTACTCGCCGTCGGCGTTGATGATCTTCGCCCGGCGCTCGCGCTCGGCCTCGGCCTGGCGGGCCATGGCGCGCTGCATGCCCTGCGGCAGCTCCACGTCTTTCACCTCGACCACCGTGACTTTGATGCCCCACGGCTCCGTCTGTTCATCGATGATCTGCTGGAGCTCCTGGTTGATCTGCTCGCGCTCGGAGAGGAGCGTGTCCAGGTCGGACTGACCCAGCACGCTGCGCAGCGTCGTCTGCGCAATCTGCGAGGTAGCGCGAACGTGGTCGGTGACCTTGACCACGGCGTCCTCCGGGTTCAACACGTGGAAGTAGATGACGGCATTGACGCGTACCGTCACGTTGTCCTTCGTGATCGCCTCCTGGCTCGGCACGTCCATGGTCACGGTGCGCAGGTCCACCTTCACCATTCGCTCGATGATGGGGATGATGATGAAGAGGCCGGGACCGCGTGCGCCCTGCAGGCGCCCGAGACGGAAGATGACACCTCGCTCGTACTCCTGGACGATGCGGACGGCGAACGGAGCAAGCGGGATGATGAGAAGATACCCCAGTGCGGTGAGGATGGCCGTGATGGCTCGTGACATGGCGGTGCCTACCTTTCTTCCTCTGCCTCGTCTTCTTGCTTCTCCACGGAAAGCGTCAGGCCTTCCACCTCGCGGATGATGACCTGATCTCCCTCTTTGATCGGTGGCTTCCCGGTCCGCGCCCGCCAGCGGGCGCCCTCGAGGAACACCACGCCTTCCGGATCGATGTCGGACCGCGCCACCGCCTGCCGGCCGACGAGCGCCTGCGCACCCATGTAGGCCGGTGCCTTCCGCGAGCGGATGATCGCTCCCATGATCATGATGAAGAAGGCGGCCAAGATGCCGGCGACGGTGAAGATGAGCCAGCGGTCGACCTGGAACTCCGGGTTGCTGGTGCTCGTAAGCAGGAGCCCGCCCAGAATCAGGGACACTGCTCCCCCGATGCCTAGGACGCCGAAGCCTGACACGAACACCTCTGCCACGAAGAGAGCGAAGGCGAGGATGATGAGTGCCACGGCTGCCCAGTTCACCGGCAGCGTTCCCAGCGAAAAGAACCCGATTACGAGCGCAATAGCGCCGAACACGCCCGGAAAGATGAGACCGGGGTTCAGCAGCTCGATGAAGAGCCCGGCGGCGCCCAGGCTGAGCAGCAGGAACGCAATGTTCGGGTCGGAGATCAGGGCCAAGAAGCGCTCGACCAGGGTGCGATCGTTGAAGACCACCGGAGCGTTCGTGAGTTGCAGCGTGACCGCCCGGTCTTCTTCGCCGACCCGCACGGTGCGGCCGTTGGCCTGTTCCAGCACCGACTCCAGCGTCTGCGCCTCAAAGTCCACGATGCACCGTTTCTGACCCGAGGCGTCGTCCCGGCAGGGCGGCTCCCGGCCGGGGCCGACTTCGCACCGCCCTACGGCCTCACACGAGTTGGCGGCGAGCGCCTCCGTGACCGCCTTCTCCGCCCACTCGGCGTTGCGTCCCCTCTTTTCTGCGATGGCCCGGATGAGCGCGGAGAGGTCCTGCGTGATCTTCTCGCCCAGCGTTCCCTCAATGTCCTCCCCGCCACTGCCGACCGCGCTGGCGGCGCCGATTCTGGTCGTGGGCGCCATGGCCGCTACGTGTGCGGCCAGCGTGATGAACGTGCCGGCAGAGGCGGCGTGCCCGCCGGCCGGCCACACGTAGACGATGACCGGCACCTCGGAGGAGTTGATCCGCTTGACGATCTTCTCCATCGAACTGACCAACCCGCCAGGCGTATCGAGACGGATCAGGACCGCGCGGGCATCTGTGTCCTCCGCCTCGTCGATTCCGCGGTCGATGTAGCCCTCCATCACCGGGTCGACGGTGCCGTCGTAGGTGAGAACATGCACGGCCTCCCGCTCATCGATGGAAGGGGCGCAAGCGCCGAGGATGCCCACCAGCAACAAGGCGGCCGCAAGCGCCAGGCGTTGCTTCCTCCTGGCCGGCGCCATGACGTTGGATCGGATATCGCGCTGAGGTTGTGTCCTCAGGCGGCTCGGTGGAGCCGGCCGACGTCTACGCCACGGCATTGGAGTGCGCAGTCCTCCTCGCTATTCTCGCACGAGAACCGGCAGGCTGCCAGGGTTTCCGGGCTAGGCCAGGACGGAGAAGGGTTTGCTGCGGGGCAGGTGGGCGCGGAGCTGCACCGCCAGCCAGAGGCCGACCATGGCCACCGCGGCGCCCGCGGCAGCGTCTAGGAAGAAGTGATTCCCGGTGAGCACCACGCCCCCCAGCGTCGCCACCGGCATCAGGAGCGCAAGGTAGCGGAAGGGGGCGCGCAAGTTTGCATAGACTGCCACCGCCGCCAGCAGACTCCAACCGAAGTGGAGGCTGGGCATGGCCGCGTACTGATTGACGAAAGCGGGCGGCTGCAGGATGTAGTACGATCCTGCGCTCACCGTCGTATCTACGAAGCCCCAGTACTGCAGGAAGCGTGGCGGCGCCGTCGGTATCAGCCAGAAGAGAGCCAGCCCTATCCCGCCGGAGAAGAGGAACGCGTTGCGGAACAGGGCGTATCGCTGGTTGTGGAATGCAATGAGCCAGATGGCGACCAGGATGATGACCGGCAGGTGCCCCCAGACGTAGACGGTGTTGACAAGACGGACCGCGATGTCCCAGGTGAGGATGAGGCCCTGGAGTTCCGGTTCCCAGAAGATCCCGAGGGTCCGCTCTATGCTGACCAGCGCCGCCGCCCGGTGGAACGCCTCCGCCGTCCGGCCGTCCACGGTGCCGCGCACTAACTGATAGAGGACGTACGCCGGGACGATGATGAGCGCTTCCAGGACCATGCGCGCGACACCTCGCTCCGGAAGCCACCGCCAGCCCGAAGAGCGGTCGACTACCAGGGTGCCTTCCTCGTCCCCCAGCATGACACTTCTATTATACGCCGATCACCGCTTGGATCGACAAGCCGACAACCTCAACGATCTTGTCGATCTGCTCTGGTTCGCTGATCAGTGGCGGTGCCAGCAGAATGCTGTCTCCTTTCACGCGCGTGATCACGCCTCGCTGACGCATCTCGCGGAGCACCCGACCTCCCACGTTCTCAGTCGGTTCGAAGGAGGCTCTACTTGACTTATCGGCAACAAGCTCCACGGCTGCGATCAAGCCAAGTCCCCGCACCTCGCCCACGTGCGAGCCGTTTCCCAGTCCGTCCAGCCCCTGCCGCAGCCGCTGGCCCATGGTGGCGGCACGCTCGACCAGGCCTTCCTCCTCGAAGATCTGCAGGTTGCGCAGAGCGACGGCGCAGGCGGTGGGATGGCCGGCGTTCGTGTATCCGTGCATGAACTTGGCGTCGGGCGGCGCCGCCTGGATCGACTCATGCACGCGGTCGGAGACGATGAAGGCGGCGAGCGGCACGTACGCGCTGGTTATCGCCTTGGCCACCGTCATCAGGTCGGGTTGGACGTTCCAGTGTTCCAGGGCGAACCACCGCCCGGTGCGCCCGAAGCCGGTGATTACCTCGTCGGCGATCAGGAGCACGTCGTGCCGGTCGCAGATCTCGCGCAGGCGCGGCCAGTAGCCGGGCGTGGGCGGGATGACGCCTCCGGCGCCGTGAACCGGTTCGGCGATGACCGCGGCGACGGTCTCCGGACCCTCGCGCAGGATCACCTCCTCGATGTCGTCCGCGCAGGCCAGGTTGCAGTCATCGGCCCCCCGGCAATGGCTGCAGCGGTATGGGTAGCAGGTCTCCGCCCGCACGAAGCTCTCCGCAAGCGGGCCGAACCTCTGGTGGAAGGCGGGCAGGCCTGTTGCCGATGTGGCCCCAATCGTACCGCCGTGGTACGCCTCGCGCCGGGCGATGATCTTCGTCTTGTCCGGCCTGCCCTGGAGGTGCCAGTAGAAGCGGGCGGCCTTCACTGCCCCCTCCACGGCCTCGGATCCACTATTGCAGAAGAAGGCGGCGCGCATGTTCGGGTAGACGAGCGACATGAGCCGTTCGGCCAGGTGGATGGACGGGACGTTGGTGTAGCCGGTGTACGAATTGCAGAAGGCCAGCTCCCTCATCTGCCCGGCAGCCGCTTCCGCCAGCTCCTTCCTCCCGTGACCGACCGCTACGTTCCACAGACATGAGAGCGCGTCGATGTACTCCCGGCCCTGCGCGTCCCACAGCAGCGCTCCCTCCCCTCGAACAAAGACGACCGGGTCCTGATGATCGCTCAGGTGGTACTGTGGGTGGATCTGGTGCTCGCGGTCTGCTTGAATCAGTCGGGCGATCTCCTGCTCATTCATGTGGATGGCCTCTTTCCGTTCTCTATCCCGTCAATTCCCTGAGCAACTCTCTGGCCACGCTCGCTTCGTCCCACGGATGGTGTTCCCGCCCGATGACGATGGACTGCTCGGCGCCCTTCCCGGCCAGCAGCACCGTATCCCCCGCCTGTGCCCGTTCAAACGCGTACCGCAGAGCTTCGCGCCGGTCAAGCCTCCGGGTGAAGTCGCATTCCTCTTCTCGACCGGCCTCCCGGAGACCGGCGGCGATCGCGTCCACGATGGCATCCGGGTCCTCACGGCGCGGGTCCTCGTTCGTGAGCACGGTGAAGTCGGCCAGCTCCCCGGCGGCCCGCCCCACGCCGTCGCGACGGGCGGGGTCGCGCTCGCCCGCGCAGCCGAACACCGCCCACAGCCGTCCCTCCGTGATCGGGCGCAGCACCTTCAGCACGCGGCGAAGCGCTTCCGGCGTGGAGGCGATGTCCACCACCACCCGGAACGGCTGGCCCATCTCGACGCGCTCCAGGTGGCCTCGCACACCCGGGAATGTGCCGAGACCACGGACGATCTCGGGCAGCGCCACGCCCTGCGAAAGGGCGACCGCCGCAGCCGCCAGGCAGTTGTAGACGTTGTAGCGTCCGGCCAGCTCTACGGACGCCTGGGCGCTCCCGGTGTCTGTGATCAGCTGGAACCTGCAGCCCAGGCCCCGCGCCTCGATCGCATCGGCGCGCACGTCGGCCGAAGCCTCCACTCCGTAGGTGACGGCCGGCGCCGCGGTGAGCGACCCGAAGTACTCGGCGGCCGGGTCGTCCGCGTTCAGCACGGCCGCTCTGGCGATGTCCTTCGGCGGCGACTCATCCAGCATCTTGAAGAGCCGCCCCTTGGCCTCACGATACTCCCCTTGAGTGCCGTGAAAATCGAGATGGTCGCTGCTCAGGGTGGTGAAGACGGCAACATCGAAGGCGCATTCATCGACCCGGTGCAGCGCCAGTCCGTGGGATGATGCCTCAATAACGGCGTAGCGCATCCCCGCGTCGACCATCGCCGCCAAGTGCTCTTGCACCACCGGCGCTTCCAGCGTGGTCATGTGCGAGGCATTCAGTACCAGGTCGCCTTGTCCTGAGGTGGAGAAGGCAGCGCTGCTCATGAAGCCGGCCGGCCGACCGGCCGCCCCCAGCACGTGGGCGATGAGATGAACCGTCGTCGTCTTGCCGTCGGTGCCGGTAACGCCGATGACGCCGAGTTTCCGGGCCGGCTCGCCGTGGAAAGCGGCGGCGGCCTGTGCGAGCGCGCGCCTGGTGTCAGGCACGGATACGACCGTAACGTCGGCCTCCTCGGCATGGGTCTTCCACAGCTCCTGGCGGTCGGCCTGCACCAACAGCGCCGTCGCGCCCCGCTCCCGTGCCTCCCGGAGGTAGTTGTGGCCGTCGGTCTCGAATCCCGGGACCGCGACGAACAAGGCGCCGGGAACCACCTCGCGGCTATCGGAGCAGACGGCGGTGATGGCCCCGGGGAGACCGGCGACAACGCGGGCCTCGGACAGGCGCGTCAACCAGGAGACGGCGGAGGGACGGGCGGGGAGCGCAGCCATGAATTCGTCGCCATTATACCAGGGCAGGCGCTCCTGCCAGCCCGGGGCCGGGCGAGGGAGCATCCCCAAACGTCTCGCCCGGTGTCAACCGATAATCCTTCTGGAGGTCCGGGATGCCGATCTTCCCCGACAGAGAGCCACATCGTACGACCGAGGCGGCAAACGTCCCGGCAGAGCGACCGTCGGCCATCGATCAGAAGCAACTCGCCCAGGTCGAGCGGGAGGCTGACGCGCAGATGCGACGCGCCCGCCGGACCGTGTGGGTGAGCGTGCTGCTCGGCGCCGGCATGTGGCTTGTGCTCATTCTGTGGGCCATTCTGGCGCCCCGGCTCGGTGGACGCGCTCACCTGCTCTTCGGCGTTGCTGTCGGCACGGAAGCCGTCGCACTGGGCTTCCTGGCGGCCGTCTACGCGCACAACAACCAGGTTCGCGTCTTGGAGCACTACCTGGACCGGCTGCGGGCGCTTGCGCGCCAGCTCCAGGAGGCGTCGGACCGCGACTCCCTGACCGGGCTCTACAACCATGGGTACCTGCTGCGCCGGCTCGAGGGGGAGATCAACCTGGCCCAACGTCATCAGCGGTCGCTCTCCGTGGTCATCCTCGACCTCGACAAGTTCAAGGAGGTCAACGACGAATACGGCCACCTCGTTGGCGACGAGGTCCTCCAGATCGTGGCCACCACGATTCGCGAGCAGGTGCGCGATCACGACGTCGTTGCACGTTACGGCGGAGACGAATTCTGTTTGGTGCTCCCCGAGACGGGGCCGGCGGCCGCACGGGCCGTGGTCGATAAGCTCCGCGAGGCCGTCGCCGCCACGTCCGAGCGGTTAGGCGAATGCACAAACGGCGGGATCGGCTTCGGTTGCGGCGTCAGCACCTACCCAGACGAAGGTACTACCGTGCGTGAGCTCATCGCGCACGCCGACGCCCAACTCTACCAGGAGAAGCAAGTCCATCGGCTTGAGCGGGTGCGGCGGGCGGAGACGCCCCGCCCCGGCAAGCCGCCGGTCACACCATCCCGCCGAGCCACGGACTTCCAGCCACCGGCCTCAAGGACGGCCTAAGAGCGGGCGCATCGAACACGTCGCCCGATGAGGGATGGAGCCAGGCGGCCTATACGCCGAGTTCTGTATCCTTCCTGAGGAAGGACGGTGGCCATCTATCTGGGCCCGACGTCGCCGTCGGGCTCTAGCGGCCTACCCGAGGACGGGACCGGGCGTCCCTCCCCCACCGGAGGCGGGGGACGTCCTCCTATTTGGCCTTGCTCCGGGTGGGGTTTGCCCGGCCGCTCCCATTTCTGGAGGCGCCGGTGCGCTCTTACCGCACCATTTCACCCTTACCTCGGGCCGCCCCATCAAGTGAGGCGGTTCGTCGGGGCCTCTCGACCCCGTGGGCCCGAGGCGGTGTGTTTCTGTGGCACTTTCCGTCGAGTCGCCTCGCCCGGGTGTTACCCGGCACCCTTGCCCGGCGGAGCTCGGACGTTCCTCTCCCCTCCGTCGAAGACGGACGGAAGCGGCCACCCGGCCTCCTGGCTCCATCTCAGTCTATCGAGGCGTTCTGAAGGCCGTCAAACGGTCCTCTTGAGCGCCAGAAGCCAGGCGTCCGTGCCTCTGACCGTGACTTGAAGACGCCGCTCCACGGTCAGGCTCCGCCGGCTGCGAACCAGCCGCTCCAGCAACTCCCGCTCGGACGTGAGCAACGCGATCCGCCCCCCGCTCTTCACTACGCGGGCCGCCTCGCCGAGAACACGACGGTAGAGGTCCGCTAGATCGCCCACCGCCTGCTGGCGTCCCCAGGGCAGGTTGCAGGCCAGTCCACCGGCGGCACCGGCTGCCAGCGGCAGCCGCCGCGCGTCCCAGCGAGCGATGGACCCGGTCATGCCCGCCGCCCGTAGGTTGCGCTGCGCGGCACGCACCGCGCTCCGCGCGACGTCGCCGCCGAGCACCGTCAGGCCAGCGCTCCCCGCCTCCGCCAGCACCGTTCCTGACCCGCATGCGGGGTCGACCAGCAGCCCGCCGCCCTCTGGTTTCGCCAGTCGTGCGAGCGCGTGAGCGACGGCGGGCTTCAGCGACGCGGGCAGGCTGGCCGCCCGGTAGGTGCGCTGACGCATGGCCGACGAGGACATTCGCAGGCCGAGCACCGCGACCTCACCGATGATCTGCAGCCAGAACTCGAGGGCTGCGCCGTCTTCCACCAGCCGCCAGCGAGGGAATCGGCGAGTCAGGCCCGTCTCACATGCCCGCCGCGCGTCGATACGCCGGAACGCATGCCGGCCCGCCTTGCGTACGATCACACGATAGGTCGGACGACCGCGCCGCCGGGAGACGCCGGCCTCTCGATGCAACCGCAGTGCCTCTTCCATCGACTCGCCCGTGCGCGCCAGTTCGGACACCTCACGTAGGGCCCGCCGCCCCGCTGGCAGATGCCTCGTGAAGCCTACGACCGCGAACACGTCCTCGGTCAGCCGCAGGTCCAAGAGCGACGCGGCCGGCTCGCCCGAACGGAAGAGAAGGACGCCGGCCCTCCGGTCGATCCCGGACCAGGAAGCGACCTTTTGTGCGTCCCCTGTCCGTTCCACAAGCTCTTCCCAGGCGAGGTCTTCCAAGCCCGGGACGACGTGGGCCATGAGGCGAGGCGCCGCTCGACGCTTGCGGGATGGGGTCACGGCGCGCGGCGGTGCAGCCCCTCGGCGCGCAGGTGGCACTGGTCGTTGAGAGAAAGGACAGCTTGGCGTTGCGGCGTCAGGTCGACTAGCGAGGTTGCCGCCAGGTCGTGACGCAGCCTGCGGAAGCGCGACAAGGGCAGATCCAGCACGTGGCAGAGCACCGTGAGGACGACAAAATTGTGGGTCACGACGGCCACGGTCTCCTCCGGATGACGGTCGCGGATCGACTCGAGGGCCGACCAGGCGCGGTCCTGGACCTCGCGCATGGTCTCTCCGCCCGGCATGCGGACATCGGGCAGTTCGTCCGAGATCCAGCGACGGAGGAAATCCGGGTGGCGCTTCTGGATGTCTGGGAAGGTCTGTCCGTCCATCTCGCCGACGTTCATTTCAATGAGGTCAGCCTCGATCTGCACTGACAGGCCCAACGCCTCCGCCGGCGGCGTCGCCGTCGCCAGCGCGCGCTGAAGCGGGCTGGAGTAGATGGCTCCGACGTCAGACAACGGGCCGCCGGCGGCCACTGTCTTCGCCAGCGCCTGCGCCTGGAGAAGGCCGCGCTCGTTCAGCGGAACATCCGCCTGGCCGAGGATGAGTTGCTCCGCATTGTAGGCCGTCTCGCCGTGGCGGATCAGGACGACGCGCACGGCTAGCTCACGAACCTTCCTCTGCGGCGCCAGGCGTCCCTCGCCGGCGAAATCTCCGCAAGCACCAGCCGCTGACGGTGGATACGCACCGGCTCCGCGAGCCCTAGCGCTTTCACCACCTGGTCGGGCCGGCCCACGCCCCTGGAGTCGCAACGCAGCCGCATGCAGAGACGCGTGACGCTGCGGCCGGGACGAACGTCCGCCCGGCGGTCGCGGTCGCGTTCCTCGCCCGGGCCGCACTGGAGGACGCGAACCTCCTGAATCAACGGTCGCAGATCGTAGCGACGCACCTTCTCCCCGCGTGTGTCCTCCCACGGGAAGCTTCTCGCAGCCATGAGCGATGCGGCCGCGGCGGCCGCGTCCGGCCCGTCGTGTGAGGTCGGGACGTCCAACTCGTAGTCGGCCCAGCGCACGGCGGAGGGGAGAGAGGGGAGGCCCATCCCCACTTCCCAGACATCGCACACGTCCAGACCCGGTGGCAAGTGCGGGCGCACCCGCTCGGCTACGTCCCCAGGGCGAACGCGCTGTGCGAGGACGGCGTCCAGCAGCTCTCCGTCGCTGGTAACGCCCCTGGCCAGGCCGGCCCCGATCGTGAGGCGCGGCTGTGGACGGTTGCCCTGCGAATACGAGACGGCGATGCCTGCCTCACTGAACGCGCGCTCCCAAATACGCGACAGGTCCAGATGGCCGATGCTCCCCGCCTCGGGTCCGCGGGCGAAGCGCAGGCGTAGCCGCTGGGCCTTCTCCGACCGTGACGGGGGCTCAGACTGAGGCCGCTCCGGATGTGGATTCAGGTCAGATGGCGGCGAGCCGTCCGGGGCGGCGGAGGGCTTGCTCACTGGGGGTCCGCCTTCGACTCGTGCGCCGGGCCGGCAGGCAGACGGGTGATCACGACTTGCTCGATCTTCCGAGCCTTCACCTCGGTCACGGTGATGTGGAAACCGTCGCTGACCAACTTCTCACCTTCGGTCGGCAGGTGACCCAGCACGCTTAGGACGTAGCCGGCGATCGTTTCGTAGTCGCCTTCCGGGATTGACAGGTTCAGTTCCTCCCGCGCCTCGTGTACGCTCATGCCGCCGTCTACCTGCACGGTCCGCTCGTCGATGGCCTGGAACTCGCGCTCAGGCTCGCCCAGCTCGTCCACCACCGGGCCGACCATCTCCTCCAGCAGCAGCTCTAGTGTGACGATACCGGCTGTTCCGCCGTATTCGTCCACGATGATCGCCATGTGCTGGCGCCGCTCCTGCATCTCGACAAGGAGGGCGCCGATGAGCTTGGTTTCCGGCACGAAGTAGGCCGGCCGCATCAGCTCATCGATGGGCGTCTCAGGGGTTGCCCGCCCCTGCGCCGCGGCCCGCAGCGCGTCCTTGATATTCACCACGCCTACCACGCTATCGAGCGAGTCCCGATAGACCGGAAACCGCGCGTGGGGAGTCTCGTCGAAGACCCGGTAGAAGTCCGCCGTCTTCGTGCCCGTCTCCAACCAGACCACCTCGGTGCGCGGGACCATCACCTCGTTCGCCCGCCGATCGTAGAAGCGGAACACGCGCTCCATCAGCTCCGCCTCTTCCTCACCGACGGCGCCCGCCTCCGCGCTCAGGTCGATGAGCATGCGCAATTCCGCCTCCGTGACAGAAGGCGTCACTTCGGCCCGCTCCCCGAACAGCACGCGGGCCAGGTAGTCGGGTGCCGCCGCGAAGACGACGGCCACCGGCCGGAGCAGCGTCGTGAGCGACTCGGTCGGTCGGGCCACCAGGAGGGAGAGCCGGTCGGCGGCCCGGGCTGCCAGCACCTTCGGCGTTACCTCTCCGAAGAGGGCGATGCCTGCGGTGACGATGACTGTGGCGAATACCAGCCCCCAGCCTCCGGCCAGTTCGACCGCGAGCAGTCCTGCCATGCTGGATGCGACGACGACGAACAGGTTCTGCAGCAGGACGATGGAGGCGAAGAAGTAATCCTCCCGCGCTCGGATCCGCTGCAGCGCCTGGGCGCTCTTGCGGCCCTCCTCCGCCAGATGGTGCGTGCGGATCCGGCTGGCGCCCACCACTGCAATCTCGATCGTGTTCACCAGGGCGTAGCCGATCACGCTGACGACAAGGAGCACCAGGCTCCACTGCACGTTCAGGCCGCTCTCAGCGAGACCTGTCTGGAGCAGGTGGGAGAGCCAGAGCGGGGGCGCGATAGATGCTACGGCTATCAACTCACGGCTCGACCGCCCGTCCACAGGGACGGTCCCGGGCCAAGCTCACGAGGATCATACGGAGCGCATGGCTGCCCTGTCAAAGAGTGAACGGAGCCCAAGCGATCTGGACCGCGTTGCATCTGGCCGATCCGCTGCTGGATGAGCACATCTCCTTGCTGTACCGCACGCCCTGTGGTATCGTAGCGCCAATCCTGGTGGAGGGTCGGGCATGGAGGGTTGCAGTTCTGAAACTGCCGCGTCTGTCCCTGACCCGGGTCGCTATCTTGCTGGCCGCCTTGGTGGTCGGCTATTTCATCTTCACCGCGGCTAGCGAAGCCCTCCTCTCCCAGAGCCTCAATCGAGACGAGCAGCGGCTCCAGCGCGAGATAGCGGAACTCCGCTACCAACAGGCGCAGCTTCAAGCGATCCGCGACTACCTCCAGACGGATGAGTACATCGAGGGGGTGGCCCGTCGCGTTCTCGGCCTGGTGCGGCCGGGCGAGACGCTGGTCATCGTCAACTCCAGCGTTCCGCCTACCCCGGTGCCGGACGAACAGTCCGGCAAGGACGAGTACAGAACCTGGTGGGAGAACCTGTACGGACCGTAGTACAATGGGGTGCGGAGGCAGTGGGGCCCCGCTCGTCGGGGCTCTTTCCATCGATGCCCCACAATGAAGAAGAAGGCACCGGCGCTCGTCCCCTCCCGCTCCGTCCGGGCGCGGGTGCGAAGCTTCATCCGAGATCGAGGTTTGATCCGACGGGGCGATCGCCTGCTCGCCGGCGTGTCCGGCGGCCCTGACTCCACCTGTTTGCTGGTCACGCTGGCCGCACTTCGCGCCTCGCTCGGCTTTGATCTCTACGCCGCCTACTTCGACCATTGTCTGCGCGGGCCCCGCGCCGCCGTCCGCGAGGAGCGGTTCGTCCGCTCCCTTGCCGACGCGCTGTCCGTGCCTTTGCACTGCGGCGCGGGTGACGTCCGTGCGCACGCCGGTGCCCGCAGGCGATCCCTGGAAGAGGCGGCGCGAGACCTACGCTATCGGTTCCTGGCGGAAGCCGCGCGTCACTTCGGGTGCCGGACCGTCGCTGTAGGTCATACCCGGGACGATCAGGCGGAGACGCTGTTGCTGCATCTGCTCAGAGGGAGCGGGCTGCGCGGCTTGGCGGCGATGGCTCCCTCCGCGCCCTGGCCGGTGTCCGAAGGTCGGGAGACCCCCCGCCTGGTGCGCCCTTTGCTGTGTCTCTCGCGCGAGGACACCGAGGCGTCCTGCCGCGAGGCCGGACTCGAACCGATTCAGGACCCGTCCAACCGTTCCCGAGCTTATCTGCGCAATCGCATCCGGGCGGAATTGCTGCCGCTGCTGCGCAGCTACAATCCGCGTGTCGATGAGGCGCTCATCCGGCTGGCGGACGCGGCAGCGACTGATGTCGAGTTGCTTGAAGGGCTGGCGGCGGGAGCGCTGGATGTAGACGGAGCGCAGCCCGGGTCTGCGAGCCAGGGTAGCGTGCGCTTGGTGCGGCGGGAGCTGGCGGCGCTGCCGCGTGCCCTCCAGCATCACGCTGTCAGGCTCGCGGTCAGCCGCGTGCTGGGCGACGCGCGTGGCCTCTCCGAGAGGCACGTCCGTGCGATTCTTCGCGCCAGCGAGGGGCCGACAGGAGCCCGGCTGGATCTGCCTCGTGGTCTTGGCGCCGAGGTGAGGCGAGGAGCCATCGTCATCTCCAAGGAGTTGCCTCCTTGCCCGGAGCCGTTGCCGGAGGACGAAGTCCCGTTGCCTGTGCCCGGCAGCACTCGTTTCGGCCCCTGGCGCTTCCAGGCCGAGTTGGTGACACGACCGCCCGCCGACCTCTCGACCTCGGACGATCCCGGCCTCGCATTCCTCGATGCCCACGCTTGTGGCGGGCCTCTCTGGCTCCGACGCCGTCGCCGGGCCGACCGCTTCCATCCACTCGGACTCCGGCAGCCCAAGAAGCTCCAGGACTTCCTCGTGGACGCCCACGTCCCGCGGGCCGAGCGGGATGCTCTGCCCCTGCTGTGCAGCGACAGCGGCATCGTCTGGGTGGTGACGCAGCGCCCGGCGGAGTGGGCGAAGGTGACGGCCGCAACGCGCCGCATTCTGAGTTTGCGGGCGGAACGGTCAAACGCTTGACAAGCGCCGCCTCCTTCGCTAGCGTATATGGAGATAGCTAGCTGAGAGTCGCTAGCTGAGTCGATATCTACGGGCGAAGCCGCGCCGTCGTAGAGAATTGACGGCGGAGGTTGTCGTCTGCTATTTTCGGCAGTGCCCCCGAAAGGTGTGGGGGCCAGCACCTTACCAACTGAAGAACGGCAGGAAGTGTACGGGGAACCCGTATGAACCTGAAACCCGGACAACGGGTTTTGGATCTTTGACGGAGAGTTTGATCCTGGCTCAGGATAAACGCTGGCGGCGTGCCTTACGCATGC
>CAYOSF010000004.1:0-100911 GCA_964406605.1 uncultured Dehalococcoidia bacterium
CCGTGCGCCCACGAACCGAATCCAGATACCAAATGCGAATACGCCTACACAGAAAAGACACGATTTTGCGAAACAATTACCCTGCTGCTGGCTTCACCGCTCGCCCGTCCGGTAGGGGCAGGCTCCCGTGCCTGCCCTTCGCGGGCCCCCTATGCCCCAGCCTTCAGAGCTTGCCCTGAGCCGGTCGAAGGGCTGGGGTACTGTCTCCATCCCCCTCCGCCTCTGCCCGTTCACCCACTGCCATCTCACCGCCCGTCCTTCCCCGACCCTCGACCCTTCACCCTCGACCCTTCACCCTCGACCCTTTTGCCGTGCCACCCACCCCTTCGCGCTCTCCCGTCCCCGCCGTATCCTGGCCTCGTGGAACCCCGCTTGTGCCGGCTCGGTGGCGTAGGGGCGCACGGCCGTGCGCCCACGAACCGAATCCAGATACCAAATGCGAATACGCCTACACAGAAAGACACGATCTTGCGAAACAAACTCCCCGTCCTGAGCATCGTCGCCTGTCCGGTAGGGGCAGGCCCCCGCGCCTGCCCTTCGCGGGCCCCCAATGCCCCAGCCTTCAGGCTGGGGTGCGACTCCCCACTCTCCCGCGCCTGCCCTTCGGGGGCCCCCTATCCCCCGCCCACAACGGTGTCCGACGACGGTCAATGAAACGAAACGCCGCATTGCGAATCTGGAACGCGTCTCATTTCTAATTGCAATCAACAGGCAACTGGCGCCCGCACCTTCACCGCCCCCTTCTATGCCCCAGCCTTCAGAGCCCGCCCTGAGCCTGTCGAAGGGCTGGGGTACTGTTCTCCTCGCCCGCCGCTTGACCCCCGAAAGGACGCTTGGGATACTGGCAGCCCAGGGGAGCGCAGAGGCTCCACGGAAGCAAACACTGGCAACAGGAGGTACGCCATGGACTTGGGACTGGCAGGCCGCACGGTCGTCGTGACGGGCGGCGGGTCGAACATCGGGCGGGCGATCGCTCTCACCTTCGCCCGCGAGGGGGCCAACGTCGTGATCGCGGACCTCGACGAGCCGCAGGCCCTCAAGGTAGTGTCCGAGGCGGACGCGGCCAAGGCGGGCGGCCGGACCATCGTCGTCAAGACCGACATGACCGACTCGGACCAGGTGAAGGCCCTGATCGCGCGGTCCATCGATGAGTTCGGCCAAGTCCACGTCCTGGTCAACAACGTGGGATGGGTGCTGGACCGTCTCTTCCTGGAGCAGGAGCACGAGGAGTGGCGAAAGCTCATCAACGTCAACCTCTGGAGCGTGATCAACAGCATGCACGCCGTCCTGCCGCACATGGTCGAGCATGGCTACGGCCACATCGTGAGCATCGGCTCGGAGGCGGGACGCATGGGCGAGTACCGGGAGGCGGTCTACGGGGCCTGCAAAGCCGGCATCATCGGTCTGTCGAAGGCTCTGGCGAGGGAGGTCGGTCGCTACGGCGTCACGCTCAACGTGGTGTGTCCCGCCCTCACCGTGCCGGACAGCGATGAGGAGTTCGGCGATCAGAGCATGTGGAAGAACCTCACTCAGTTCTTCGGGCCGGAGGCTCGAGAGAAGGCCACGCAGCGCTACCCCCTGCGACGCCTGGGCACGGCGCAGGACATCGCCAACGCCGTCCTCTTCCTGGCCTCGGATGCGGCATCGTACGTCACCGGCCAGACGCTGAGCGTGAGCGGCGGCTACACGATGATGTAGCGCTCCGCCGGGGCTGGAGCCGGGAGAGGAGAGCAGCCATGAAGGCCATCGACATGCACGTGCACCTGGGCATCGGACCCAGTTCCATGGTGAACGTCCCGGAGCTTGTCGAACTCTATCGTCGCAACGACGTCCTCGCCGTCCCCATCGCCTGGGACGAGGAGACGCGCACCGGACGCGCCGCGCTCGACAACGATCTGCTGGCCAAGCATGTCAAGGAGAACGCCGACGTGTTCGTCAGCGGGTGGGGCTGCGTGGACCCCTGGAAGGGTGCCCTGGCGGTGGACGAAGCGGAGCGCGTCGTCAAGGAGCTGGGGCTCCTGGGCCTCAAGTTCCAGCAGGCCGCCCAGGCCTTCTACCCGAACGACCGGCGCTTCTACCCGCTCTGGGAGAAGATGGCCGAACTGAAAGCCCCGGTGCTCTTCCACCTTGGGACGACCGGGTACGGCGCGAACCAGCCCGGCGGCGCGGGCATCCACCTGAAGTACACCGAGCCCATACCCTATCTGGACGACGTGGCCGCCGACTTCCCCGACCTCACGATCGTCGGGGCGCACCCGGCCTGGCCCTGGCAGGAGCAGATGCTGGCCATCGTCGTGCACAAGACCAACGTCTACATGGACATCTCCGGGTGGTCACCCAAGTACTTCCCGGAGTCCCTAAAGCGAGAGGTGAACGGGCGGCTTCAGGACCGGGTGATGTTCGGCTCGGACCACCCGTTCATCCCCCTCGAGCGCTGGCTCGCCGATTTCGAGAGCGAGGGGTACAAGCCCGAGGTGGTGGAGAAGGTGCTCTACAAGAACGCCCAGCGCATCCTGGGCATTGGGGTGTAGCGAGCGGCGAAGCTGGCCCTAGCTCTCGCGCGCCGCCCGCAGGATCTCCGCCAGCTTGGCGTCGAAGCGTGGGTCGGTGTCCCAGGGGATCGCGTCCGCTGTCGCCAGCAGCCATTCGAGCACCCGGTCCCGCAGGTCCCGCTCGATCTCGGCCAGCTCGGGATCCCCTGCGAGATTGGTCTGCTCCCGAGGGTCGCTGGCCCGGTCGTAGAGCTCCGGATCCTCGTACAGGCGGTGGATGTACGTCCATCGCTCCGTCCGGATCGATGCCGCCTTGCCCACCAAGGTCGGGTCTTCGTGCTGGAGGGCGATCTTGTGGTGATAGGGGAAGCCGGCCTGCTCCAGCAGGTGGCGCTCGTGGGTGGTGAAGCCGCCCTCCGCGAAGGCTGCGTCGCGATGGGGCAGGGAGGCGTCGCTGAGGAGCGGCACCAGGCTCTGCCCGAAGTGCGTGTGGTGCGCCTCGACCCCGGCGAGTTCGAGCATCGTCGGTAGAAGGTCGACCAGCTCCACCAGCGCGTCGCAGACCGCGCCGTGGCTCGTGTCGGGCGCCGAGATGACCAGCGGGTTCCGCAGGAGGCAGTCGTCGAGCCCGGAGGCCCACTTCTCGATCAGGCCGAAGTCGCCCATGTACTCGCCGTGGTCCGCGAAGAAGGCGGTCACCGTACGGTCCGCGACTCCGGCCTGCTCGACCGCCCGCATCACCCTTCCGAGCTGATCGTCGACCCGGGATACCATCCCGTAGTAGGTGGCCATGATCTCCGCCCAATCGCCCGGCTCCAGGCGCCCGGTGCCGTAGCGGTCGCGGATCGCCCGCATGAAGCGCGGCTTCCTCTCGAGCAGCGCCGGCGTGGGCGCCGGCATTTTCGACCTGTCGTGCAGCGAGTACCACGGCTCCTCCACCTCGAAGGGAGGATGAGGAAAGACGAGAGGGATGAAGAGCAGCCAGGGCTCCCTCGGCTTGCCGGCCAGCCACGTCTCCGCGGTCTGCACGGCCGCCTCATCCAGGTCCATCACCACGCCGTCGGCGTCTCGACGGCCGTGGTAGAAGGTGTTCGAGAATTTGTGCTCCCGCGGGTAGGGAGAGCGGTGGAACACCGTCTTCGGCGGCACTATGAAGCCGTAGAAGTCGGTGCTTTTCTCGACTACGCCGGGAGCGAAGGTGTCTCCGCGCATGCCCGCCCAGGCGACGTTATATCCGGCGTCCTTCAGCATCTTGAGCAGGTTCGGCTCCCAGGGCTTCAGCAGGTTTGTGAGCGTTCGGTGTCCGGAGACGTGAGGGTACCAGCCTGTGAAGATGGAGACCCGGCTGGGCGAGCAGACGCTGTTCTGGCAGAACGCCTGGCTGAACGCCGTACCCCGGGCGGCCAGCGCGTCGATATTGGGGGTCTGCGCGACCGGATTGCCGAACGCGCCGACCGCGTCGGCCCGCAGTTGGTCGGGCATGAACAGCAGGAAGTTGGGACGGTCAGCCATGAGCGCTACGGATCATACCACGCGTCGGTGTGGCGCTGGCTCTCGGAGGTAGCGTTTCTTGTGTGAGGGTGGCTTCATCCGATCTGCTGGAAGACGTAGGAGTCCGACAGCAGCGGATCGCCGCAGCAGGCCTTGAACTTGCGGCCGCTGCGGCACGGGCACGGGTCGTTTCGCCCCGGGCGCGGTCGGTTTCTCGACCCGGCAAGCTGAAGCTGCTCCTGGTACCGCACGCGGTTCAGTATCCGATCGCGCAGCGACCGGAGACGTTCATCGGCATGGCCGAAGAACCGCTTGTAGCTCCGGCAGAAGTACTCAGGCATCGTCTGTCCGTCCTCCAGGGTTGAGCGGTTCCTGGGGCACCCTCCCTTGCAAAGGGTCTTCCATTCGCATGCCTGGCACGCCGCGGGCAGAGGCTGTTTCTGCCCGGCGAATCTGCGTCGAGCCTCACTCTCCGCCATGGCGCGCAGGGGGTCCGACAAGATGTTGCCGAGCTTCCACTCCGGATGGACGTAGAAGTCGCAGGGGTACACGTCCCCGTTGTATTCGACCACGAGGGCGGTACTGCAGACGTCTCCGTGCACGCACATCTCGTTCGGTGTGCCCAGGTAGGATTGGAGGAAGTTGTCGAAGGCGCGGACGGAGATCCTGGGCCTCCCGTTCTCGTACCACTGGTCGAAGACCTGTAGCAGGAACTCGCCGTAGGACTCGGCGCTGATCGAGTAGGTCGCGCGCTTGTCCGGCTCGACGGACTGGAAGCCCATGGACGGTATGAACTGAATGTAGGTGAAGCCCTCTCGGCGGTAGAAGCGCATCAGCTCCTGCGCCCTATCCACGTTGTGAGGCCCGACGACGCACAGGATGTTGAATTCGACGCCGTCGCGGCGGAGCACGTCGATCCCGGCCATCACTCGCCGGAAGGACCCATGGCCGCCGCGGTCCTTGCGCTCGGAATCGTGCACCTCCTCCGGCCCGTCGAGGCTCACACCGACGAGGAACCGGTGCTCCTTGAGGAAGCTACCCCACCCTTGGTCGAGCAGGATCCCGTTCGTCTGCAACGAGTTGCTGATGATGGTGCCCGGCCGCGCGTGGCTCTTCTGCAGATCGATCGCGCCGCGAAAGAACTCGAGTCCAGCAAGCGTGGGCTCGCCGCCCTGCCAGGCGAACCCGGCCTGGCGGATGTCGGCGACGTAGTCCATGTACTGAGGCACCAGCGTCTCGAGCATGCCGGGCTCGATCCGCCTCCTGACGCGCGTCCCCTCCAGGGACTCCCGATAGTAGCAGTAGCTGCAGTCCAGGTTGCAGTCGGTGGAGACGGTCTTGAACAGGATGGAGAGCGGAGGCATCTATCCTCCACCATAGCGCATCGTTGTGGGTCGGAGCGGGGACCCATGAGTACGGCAACTCTCGCCGCGCCGGGAGTGAGCAATGCCCGTCCTACGCCTTCACACGCTCGCCCAGCAGGTTCAGCTTGTAGCGGCGGATGTCCTCGGGAGGTATGGTCCTGCCGTCCGGGTAGGTGAAGACGAGCGCGTCCTCAGGGCACTGGACCACGCACGCCCCGCACTGGACGCACCCTTCGCTCGAAACGATGGACGCCTTGTGCAGCTTGGGATCTACCGAGAACAGGTTCTTGGGGCAGACCTGCTCGCACATGGCTTTGCCGGTGCACCGCTCCTCGAACAATCGCACTGTGAGCAGACGGTCCTCGTGCAGGCCGCTCTTGTAGATCGGCGTGCTGCCGGTCAGGTCCAGGCTGATGAGGAGAGTGATGGCCAGGCCGGCCAGCCCCCAGCCAATCAGCGAGCTCCAATTCCCGTCGCCCATCCACCAGACATAGGCGGCCAGGGCGGCGAGGAAGAGGACGTATACGGCCAAGCTGGCGCGTAGTCGGGGATCAAAGACGATCAAGTAGCGCGCCCACCGGGAGTTCCCGTCGCTTTCGCCCGAAGCGCCTGCTGTCCCGGTGAGCTGGCCGGGTAGCCAGGGAAAGGCTGCAAAGGTGAAGACGGCGATGCCCCAGACGGCAGCCAAGAAGGGCAGGACAAGCCAGCGCCACCAGATCAACAGAGGCACCAAGGGCACAATCGACATCGGGAAGGCCCACATGACCGCCATCTCCAATCGATCCCGCAGATCGAAGCGGACCGTGCGCATCTCCGGAGTCTTCTTGTAGTGATCCGCCACGTAGTCGGGAATGTCCGCGGCGCGCACCGGCCCGAACACGACCCGCCAGCCTGTCCGCTCCTCCACTTCTCGCCGTTCCACTCCCGTTGC
The DNA here is from genome assembly GCA_964406605.1 of uncultured Dehalococcoidia bacterium. Lineage (GTDB taxonomy): Bacteria > Chloroflexota > Dehalococcoidia > DSTF01 > RBG-16-68-14 > CAYOSF01. The sequence goes on from CAYOSF010000004.1 coordinate 6,279, forward strand.
AGCAAGTTGGGGCAGGACCAGTCGCCGGTGGTCGACTAGGTCCGAGATGTCGCTGGTCTTGATCACGGAGACGACCTCGTTGGCCGTCAGGTGCCCTCCTGCGGCGGCGCACCACACGTTGATGCCGCGGGTCGGTGCCACGAGCAGGTAGCAGTCGAGCCCGCGTAATGCGCGACGAACACGGCGTACCGTGAGGTCGAAGTTACACGTCAGGAATACCGGCGAGTCGCGTCCCGGGTTGCCGACGCGAAGCAGGCCGGTGCGGCCGGCGAAGGGGAGAACGCGGAGACCGGTCTGCAGCGCGTCCTTCAGTAGGTCGACGAGAGCCGAAAGCAAGACTAGCCTTCCTCGCTCTGTGTCGCGACGATGAGCTCAAGTCCACCGAAAAGGCTCCGCTCGATGTCGACGATGTTGAAGCCGGCATCGGCGATCCTCCCTTCCAGATCGGTCACCGCCCTGGTGGTTGTTTGGGTGAGGACGTAGGTCAGCACAACCAGGGGTAGGCGCACTGCGCGGCTCAGGAGACGGAGCGGCCACGTCCGGGGGACGACTTCGTCCGCGACTACCAAGCGACCACCCTTGCGAAGCAACCGGCGGCATGCGCGCAGGACGAAGCGCTGTTCCTCATCCGACAGTTCGCTGAACACCAGGCTGCTCATCACCACGTCGAAGCTGTGCGCGGGGAACGTCTCGTCCAGATCGATCGCGGACATCTGCCGCAGCTCCACTTGGTCTTTCAGGCCAGCCGCGGCGAGCTTCTCCCTCGCCACGTCCAGCATGCGGGGCGAGACGTCGATGCCGGCAACTCGGCCTCCTCTTTGGGCGCAGCGCAGCGCAAGCGAGCCGGTGCCGCAACCGATGTCGAGGACGCGGTCGTCTGCTTCGACCTGCTCCGCCATCCGTGCGTGTATCCGTTCGCTCCGTCCTAAAGAGAGAAGCCGGATGCCCGCGTCGTAGCGACGGGGCGCCGACTCCAGCAGCCGCATGATGACGAAGCTGCTCATCCTTCGCCGTCTTTCGGTGCAGCGTGCGCGGCGCCGTCAAGGAACACCGTGACCGCCAACTCCGGGATCTCCGTCAAGGCAGGCCAGGTTTCCTGGGATCCCCAGTGGTGCACGTACAGCAGCGTCAAGAGGCCTACGAACATCAGCGCAAGCTGGTCTGCCGGACGGTCATCCCGCACCTCCCCCGCAGCGACTCCGTCCGCCAGGACTTGTTCGATTGCGCTTAGGAAAGGAGCGAGGTGCTCGGCGACAAGAGGATACGTCTCATGCCGGAAGCTCATCGCCTCTCGAACGAGGACCTTCATGAAGCCTTCCTCTTGACGAAGGACTTCGACATCGGCGGCCGCTAGGGACTCGAGGCGTTCTCGAACCGATCCGTGGTGCTCGCTGCCGGAGTAGATGTCGATGGCGCGCCGACACGCCTCTGTCAGCACCTCGGCGAAGAGCTCTTCCTTGCTTCGGAAGTAGTTGTAGAGCGTGCCCTTGGCGTAGCCCGCGTCCAGCGAAATGGCGTCCACGTTCGCGCCGTCCAGGCCGTGACTGGCGAAATGTCGTGCCGCGGCCTCCAATAGGCGCTCTCTCGCATCTCTCTTCGCTGCGGCGGTAGTCCGTGCCATGTCTCTTGCCTTAATATGGGTGACTCCTCACCCATATTAGCATGAATCGTGCTGCCTCGGCAAGGATCTACTGAGAGCGCCGCATCGGAGAGCGGCCGCGCGCTGCGATCTTCGTCTGGATGCCCAGTTGTCGCATGATGAGCCAGCAGCCTCCTCTCCGGACCAGGTGTGCTCTGGGCCGGCGGGCGGCCCGCGGATAGACTGTTGCGGGAAAGGCGCCCTCCGCAATGGCCCAGGATCTCGTCTGCGAGTCCGTCTTCACGCCCGGTCCACGCTGGCCTTCTTGCCATGCGGCCAGCGTTGTGTTGTTGCCTGAGGGGAGGCTGATGGCGTCCTGGTTCGCGGGCAGCCGCGAGGGCGCACCGGACGCCGCGGTGTGGGGTAGCTACCGGGAAGCCAGGGGTTGGTCAGAACCACGACTCATCGTTGACACGCCGAAGCGACCGGACGGCAATTCTGTGTTGTGGCTCGATGATGACGGAGTTCTTCGCCTGTGGTACGTCACCATGGAGGGGCGCGGGTGGGCAACCTGCTCCGTCCGTGAGCGGCGCTCCTCGGACGAGGGTCGCACGTGGGGCCCGGTCAGATACGTGAGGCGGGAATGGGGGTGGATGGTTCGAAACGAGCCGCTGCGCTGGAACGGCCGTCTCTTGATGCCCATGTACGATGAGCATGATTGGAGCGCTTTCGTGCTGATCTCCGAGGACGGCGGCGAAACGTGGGCGCAGTCGGACACGCTCAGCTCCAAAGTCGGGCTTATTCAGCCCGCCGTCGTGCCCCTCGACGGTGGCCGGCTTCTCATGTTCCTCCGCAGCCGTGGGGGCTTCGTCTACCGTTCGTCTTGCTCCGACGGTCTTGGGCGGCTCTGGTCGAGGCCGGAGCCCACCACGCTCGCCAATCCGAACAGCGCGGTGGAGCTGATTAGGCTAGAGAGCGGCAGGCTGCTTGCCGTCTTCAACCCGACCACCCACGGTCGCTCGCCGCTTCGCGTGGCATTGTCCGAAGACGACGGCGAGCGTTGGGACGCCTGGCGCGACCTGGAAGCCGAGCCGGGCGAGTTCTCTTATTCTACAGCCGTCCAAACGCCCGACCACCTCATCCACGTGCTGTACACCCGGCGCCGCCAGACCATCGCTCACGTCTGCTTCGACGAAGCATGGGTCAGGGGCGCGACCTGAGAGCGAAACGGCCGGGACGCGACAGGGCGTCGCCTTCGACGGACCCAGGGCCCACCGGCAGCAAGCTGCGTTGAGCGGTCGACGTGAGCGTGGGTTCCTGGCTCGGGCGCGTTCTTGTGCTCCGGTTGACTCTTCACGTTTCCTCAGGGATGATGTGACCGCCATCTGTCTCAGGGCGTTGATGGCCCCGGTCTTTCTCGTATTCGGAGCGCCTGTCGTGTGCCGCATTCCTCGTCGAGCCTGATCTCGGAGGGCCCAGGCCTGCCCATCCGGGCATTGTTCGAGCCTGAGTCTGTGGCCGTAGTCGGAGTCCCCCGCGGCCCGCGGCCCGGCCAGCTCTTCCTCCAAGCACTTCTCGACCCGGGGTACGGCGGTCGCATCTACCCGGTCAATCCGAACGCCCAGGAGATCCTGGGGCTCCGCTGCTACCCGTCGGTAACGAGCCTGCCGGAAGCCGTGGACCTGGCCATCATCGCGGTGCCCGCAAGTGGGGCGATCTCCGCCGTCGCGGAGTGCGCCGAGAGGGGGGTCAAGGCGGCCGTCGTCTTCACGGCCGGGTTTTCGGAATTGGCTACAAAGGAAGGTCGCGCCCGCGAGGCTGAGCTGCTGGCGGCGGCCCGGCGCGGCCCCGTCCGTCTCGTGGGGCCGAACTGCATGGGTATCTATGTGCCGAAGAGTGGCTTGGGCAGCTTCCCGGGCCTTCCCTCCGAGCGGGGGCCGATCGCTTTCGTGTCGCAGAGCGGGTCGCTCAGCAACCGCGTGGCATGGGACGGTTCCTCGCGCGGGCTCGCCTTCAGCAAGGTGGTCAGCGTGGGCAACCAAACCGACTTGGAGACCTCGGACTTCCTAGAGTATCTCTCGGAGGATCAAGAGACCGACATCATCGCCGCCTACGTTGAAGGAGCGAAGGACGGCCGGCGTCTCTGGCGCGCTCTCCTGCAGGCTGGTCGGCGAAGGCACGTTGTCGTCTGGAAAGTAGGTCGCACGCACAGCGGCGCTCGGGCGGCCAGCTCCCATACGGGTGCCATGGCTGGTGAGGCCGAGGTGTGGTCAGGGATGTTGCGGCAGACAGGTGCTCTCCAGGTGCGAGATCTCGACGAACTGCTGGACGTCCTGGTGGCTTTGCGATTCGTTGGCCGGCCGATGGGTCGGCGCATGGCCATCGTCACCGGTCCGGGCGGACCGGCGGTTTCCGCCGCCGATGCCTGCGAGGAGGCAGGGCTGGAACTGGCGCAGCTCTCCCGAGAGACGCGCGAGCGGTTGCGGTCCATTGTTGGCGGTGCAGGCACCAGCGTGCGCAACCCCGTAGACGTCGGGCTCGTTCTCGGGGGCGCTGCCGAAATGTATCGGCGCGCCATCGAGGCGACGATCGTCGATCCCGGCGTGGACGCGGTGGTCGTGATCGGCGGGTTCGGGCGGGGCGACGGCTTCGAGGGGCACGACAGGGAGATGGCCGAGATGTCCCGGACCACGGCGAAGCCCATTCTGCACGTCTCGTTCGGGCCGGGCGATCCCGCGCTCGAGCGCGCCCTGGCACGGGAGGGCGTGGGCAGCTTCTCCAGCGCTGAACGCGCTCTCCGCGCATACGCCCGTGTCTGTCGGGAGCGCGTCTAAAGGGAGATCTGTCGTCAGGGCTTGCCGTCTCAGATCTCCTCGGACCTCCCCGTGCGCCCCATGTCTGCATCGCACGAGTCGGCGGAACCACCCATCCGCGCGGCTTACCGGGCATGGCCAAGCACTGTATACTTAGCCCGCACTGTGCCGGGTTGTGAAGGTTCCGCGCGGCTGTTTGAGGCGCGCTGGCAGGAGGACGGCTCATGGAGCAGCAGATCCGCTTCTGTACCACGTCGGACGGTGTGCGCATTGCGTACGCCACGGTGGGAGAGGGGCCGCCGTTCGTCTACGTCCCCGGTTGGGTGAGCCACCTTGAGCTGGAATGGGAACACCCACCATTGCGCAGCGCGGTCGAGGAACTCGCCGAGCGCCTCACAGTGGTCCGCTTCGACAAGCGAGGCACGGGGCTGTCAGATCGAAATGTCAGCGATTACTCGGTCGAGGCGCGGTTGCGAGATCTAGAGGCTGTCGCGGATGATCTGAAGCTTCGGAGATTTGCGATTCGCGGGCTTTCGGAAGGAGGCCCAATCGCCATCGCCTGCGCGGCGCGCCATCCACGCAGAGTCACACGCCTTGTGTTGTTTGGAACCTTCGCTCGCGGCCTCGGTTTGGCCCGACCCGAGGTGAGTGATGCTCTGGTGCGGCTCGTCCGTGCAGAGTGGGGCCTTGGCTCAGAGACGCTGTCGAGAATGCTTCTGCCGGACGCGTCGCAAGAGGATCTGGAGTGGTTTGTGAAGCTCCAGCGGCAGGGCGCGAACCGAGAGGATGCTGCTGCAATGCTCGACGCGAACTACGCGGCTGACGTCTCAGACCTGCTCGGGCAAGTGAGAGCGCCCACGCTAGTTGTCCACGGCAGACGCGACAGAGCTGTACCTTTCGATCTGGGCAGAGAGCTCGCCGGCCAAATCCGCGGAGCGCGCTTCCTGCCGTTTGAAGGGGGTCACATGCCCGGCCCCGAAACGTCGCTTGTGGTCCAAGAGCGCATCCTGGAATTCGTCTTGGAGGATGCAACGATGCTTGCGGAGCAAGAAAAGTCGGAAGCAGTTCCCGCTGCGTCGGGGCCATTGACAGTTCTCTTCACAGATGTTGAGGGTTCCACATCGCTAACCCAGCGGTTGGGGGATGCTGGAGCGCGCGAGGTGCTTCGCACTCACGAACGCATTGTGCGGGAGGCCCTGCGGTCGCATGGCGGGTCAGAAGTAAAGACGATGGGCGACGGATTCTTAGCTTCCTTCTCCTCGGCCACAAGAGCGCTGGAGTGTGCCATCGCCATGCAGCGGACGTTCGCGGAGCACGCCGAGTTGGCCGAGGAGCCCGTGTTGGTGCGTGTCGGGCTCAACGCGGGTGAGCCCATCGAAGAGCAGGACGATCTGTTCGGGACTGCTGTGATCGTGGCAGCACGTATTACTGCCAAGGCATCGGGCGGTGAGATCCTGGCATCGGATGTGGTGCGGCAGCTCGTAGCGGGCAAAGGCTTCCTGTTCTCCGACCGCGGTGACACTGCCCTGCGCGGGTTCGAGGATCCGGTGCGACTGTTCGAGGTACGCTGGCGGGAGGAAGGCTGACCGACAGCGCCCGGAGATCGCGTTTGGCGACAGGCGTGAGAGGGACCTGAAGGTGATCGCGGGCGGGCAGCATGTGTAGCAAGTGGCGTGGGACCGGACAAGCGATACAAGGTGCGCCGAAGCATGCGGCTAGGCGCGCTCTCATTGAGAGAGGCTGAACATGGCAGCAAGGAACGTACCGAGCAGGGAGGACGTCCTCTCCTATCTACGCGACCGCCGAAACTGGGGGCGCTGGGGGGAGGACGATCAGCGTGGTGCGGTCAACCTCATAACGCCTGAGAAGCGAGCCGTGGCGGCTTCTCTTGTCCGTAGCGGCCGCGCCGTCTCCCTGAGCCGAGACGTCCCTACCGCGCCTGGTCCGACCACGCCGACTCCCGCCCAGCACTGGATGCGCACTGTGGCTCAAGGAACCGGCGGCTACGCGCTGGATTACTACGGTATGGTCTACCACGGTCGTGCCATCACCCACTTGGACGCGCTCTGTCACGTGTGGGACAAGGAGGGGCTCTGGCACGGTCGTGACCCGGCCAGGGAGATCACGATGGAAGGGGCTCTTTGGGGCGCCATTCAGCACTGGCGCGAAGGAATCACGACGCGGGGGGTCCTCCTGGATGTCCCGAAATATCGAGGGGAGCTGTTCGTGACGCTGGAGAAGCCGGTGCACGGCTGGGAGCTGGAGGAGGTGGCAGCGGCGGAAGGGGTGGCGCTGGAGCCGGGAGACGCCGTGGCCGTCTACAGCGGGCGGGAGGCCTGGCAGTCGGCCGCTTCGACGGAAGGCGGCTATGACTCGCCCAACCCCGGCCTCCACGCCTCATGTCTCCCTTTTCTTCGGGACAACGACGTCGCCGTCCTCCTCTGGGACCTGATGGACGCCAACCCAAACGAGTACGATGTCCCCTGGACGGTTCACGGTGCCATCTTCTCCTACGGCGTCGCGCTGGTGGACAATGCGTTGCTTCAGCCGCTCGCTGAAGCCTGCGCCGAAGAAGGGCGCTACGAGTTCATGCTGACGCTGGCGCCGCTTCCCGTCGTGGGCGGCACCGGTTCGCCGGTGAACCCGATCGCCTTGTTCTGACCCACTCCGCGCCGTCTCTCGCCGTTCCGTCACTGCGCGGCTGCTGTTGTCGATCGGCGCTCGTGCCGGCCCCCTACCTATTATTGAGTATGGTGCTGCCTGGACGGGTGGTCGATACGTTCTCAGGTGGCCCGTTCTCGGGTCAGAGACGCATGTCCTTCTCAGCCAAAGAGGCAAGACGTCATCCGCTTCGCCGGGTATCGGTTCGAACGATTACGGCGTTAGTGGTCATTGCTGTCCTGCTCGCGGCTGGGGTCTAGCCTATGTGACCCACCTGGGCGGGGAGCACCGCTCCGAAACGAACGAGGTCGTCGAGCGGGAAATGGTCATGGCGCTCCAGTACCAGGAGGCCAGGCAGTCGGCTACGGCACAGGGCGCAGCGCTCCTGGCCTACTACTTGATGCGCAGCCCTCAGTTCAGGCAGGATTTCGAGAATTCCCGCCAACTTGTAGAATCGGCGCTCTCAAAGCTTGCCATGGTGGTGCCCGACGACCACGTTGAAGAGCTGGCTAGGATCGAACGGTTGCGACAGGCTCACGAAGTGGCAGGGCAAGCGTACGCTAGGTTCTTCGAGTACGTGGACAGCGGCGATGAGGCGGCAGCGCTCGTCAGCTTGGCCGACCACGAAGCTCAGGACCAGGTGCGGTTCCTAATCGAGGATCTTGATGTAGCGTCCAGTGACGCAGCCGCCCGGCTGCTTGCCGCTCAGCAGAAGGACGAAGCAGTCCAGACCACGTGGAATCGCATCGTCCTGGTCGGCGCTGCACTGTGGGCTCTAGTGATGGGCATCGGCGGATTCGTTGCCGTTCGTTGGGTGCTCCGTCCGATGGCGCGTGTAGAGAAGGCGACCCGTGCGATGGCTTCGGGGGATCTGAGCGTGCGCGTGCCGCCGGTAGCGCTGCGCGAACTCGATGAGCTGGCGACGTCCTTCAATATCATGGCCGAGAGTCTGGAAGAACCCACGAACCGGCTCAGGCATGCTGCGACGACGGACGGCCTCACGGGGTTGCAGAACCATCGCTCACTGCAGGACACGCTGAGCAAGGAGGTCGAGCGCGGCGTGCGCCACGGTCATCCGCTTGCGGTGCTGATGATGGACATCGATGGGTTCAAGCTGTTTAACGACACGTACGGGCACCAAGCCGGCGACAACGTGTTGCGCCGGGTGGCGGATGTGCTGAGAAGGACCACTCGGACGAGCGACATCATCGCTCGTTACGGCGGAGACGAGTTCGTGGTCGTTCTGCCCAACACGGACCGGGCCGGCGCTGTCTCAATGGTGGACCGGATCACTGAGGCATTCTCGCGGGAGCGCGTACGCACGGGGGGAGGCGACGATCTACCGCTGGCGATCAGCGTGGGCCTTGCGGTCTGCCCCGATGACAGTCGAAACAAGCAGGAGCTGCTTGCCTACGCGGATGCTTCCTTGTACGAGGCGAAGGAGGCGTCAGCAGGCACCCTTCGGCTCACTCGGCAGGAGCCGGCAGAGCTCATCACCTACAGGGACACGCCATTGGGAGTGCTCGACGTATTGGTGCGCGGGATCGACTCGAAGGATCGCTACACCCGGCGCCATTCCCAGCAAGACGCCGAACTCGCGGCGGAGCTGGGCGAGGAGCTCGGCCTCTCGCAAGAACCGCTCCGGGCCTTGCTGATCGCGGGTCTCCTGCACGATGTCGGGAAGATCGGCGTGCCGGATCACATTCTGAAGAAACCGGGACCTCTCACCGACGATGAGCTGGGGATGATGCAGGAGCACGTGGTGCTGGGCAAGCTCATGATCCAAGTCGTGCCCAACCTCCGTGACGTGGCCGAGGCGGTGTGCGCCCACCACGAGCGCTGGGATGGCAAGGGCTACCCGGAAGGGCTGAAGGGGGAAGAGATCCCGCTGCTGGGCAGGATACTGGCGGTGGCGGATGCGTACTCAGCGATGATCCTTGACCGTCCCTACCGGAAGGCGCTCAGCCATGAAGAGGCGGTGGCGGAGCTCAGGCGGGGCGCCGGGACGCAGTTCGACCCAGGGCTTGTCGAGCCGTTCATCCGCCTGCTTGAGCGTCGGCGAGAATCCGCCGCGTAGAGGACTCTATCGTCCGCCGGCGGACGTTGTTCTCCCCGAGCGCATCGCCTGGGTACCAGGGAGGCGGTCGTCCACTCCCGCAGACCTAATTCGATCCGCGCATGTAGGGACTGCCGCGACCAGCCGATACATTCCCTAGGTAGCCTACCCGGTGGCGGTGGGTTCCGTTGCCATGCAAACAGGGAGGCAGCTCATGCAAGTCATGAAGGTTCTGTTCCTGGTGGCTGTCCTTGGAGGAGCCGTTCTGGGGACGGCGTGCGGGGCAGGCGGAGACTCGACTGTTGGGGGCGAGCTGCACATCTACAACTGGGAAGACTACTTCGCGCCGGACACGCTTGATGATTTCGCGGCGGAGTTCGGAGTTGAGGTGTTCCTCGACACCTTCGACGACGAGTACGCGATGGCATCCGCTGTCGAGTCGGATACGTCGAAGTACGACATCGTCGTGGCATCAGACTCTCTGATAACGGAGATGGCGGAGCGGCGGCTGCTCGCTGAGATCAATCTCGGGAACGTCCCGAACCTAGCGAATATCGATCCGGGGTTCCTGGATCAGCCCTGGGACCCCGGCAACAGGCACAGCGTCCCCTACACCTGGGGTTCGACCGGAATCCTGTACAACACGGAGCACGTGGACTCCCCAGTCGATAGCTGGTCGCTGCTGCGCGACCCGAGCCTCGCGGGCCACGTGGCCTTGGTCAACGACTACTCCGTCGTCATCGGCCTTACCTTGAAGTCCTTGGGCTACCCGTTGAACTCCAGTGACCCAGACCAGATCGACGAGGCGGTGCAGGTGCTCAAAGACCAGCAGCCGCTGCTGGTCGGTTACCTCGACTACGACACGATGGAGGAGCTCATACTCTCCGGGGAATTGTGGGCCGTCCAGATCTACAACGGCGACGCTGCCTTCCTGATGGAAGAGAACGACGATTTGGCGTTCTTCATCCCGGCGGAGGGCTCCGACTACTTCGTGGACAACCTGGCGATCCCGCGGGACGCGAAGAACAAGGCGGCGGCTGAGGCGTTCATCAACTACATACTGCGGCCCGAAGTCCATGCGGAGATCAGCAACTACACGCAGTACGCGACGCCGAATCAGGCAGCGTTGGAGCAGGGTCTCATCGACGAAGAACTGCTGGCGAGTGAGGCGTCGTATCCGCCGCGTGATCTTCTGGAGGCTTGGGAGCCGTTCGGAGCAGAGCAACTGAGCCTCTGGAACAAGGCCTGGGTGGAAGTCCAGGCGGCAGCCGGGCCGCCCGCCAGCGAGTAGAGAGAGGGAGAGAAGATTAGGATGGCCGGGCGCGTGCGCGCCGTCCTGCTGGGACGCTCCATCCGGGGCCGGATGGGCCGGGCTCTGTTGCTAGCAGGACTCGGCCCGCTCCTCGCCATCGCTCTCTATGTGGCCGTCTGGCAGCGGGATACGCTCTCGCAAACCGCAACGGATAACCTGGCGAACCACGCCCTGCTGGAAGCCCGCGCCGTTGAGAAGATGCTCAATGATGCCGCCGGCGACATTGAGGTGATCGCGGCCAATCCGGTGCTTCGGTCGCCGGAGGCGCCTCCGGACATGAAGTCCGAGCAGTTGCAGCAGGCGCAGGATTTCTTCGAGGTATTTGAGGACATCACGCTTATCGATCCCGATGGGAGAGTGATGGACTCCACCACCTACCTCTACTACGGGACCTGGAAGGAGAAGTCCTGGTTCCAGGAAGCGCTAGCTGGACGCGCCGCGATCTCTGATGTCCATGTCATTCCCTCGCCCAGCAGGTTCGTCGTGGTGTTCACAGCACCGGTCGTGGCCGAAGGCGAGGTGACGGCGGTGGTCGCGGGACAGATGAACATGGACAGGGTGTGGGACATCCTGGACGGTGTGCAGATAGGGAATACGGGGTACCTAGCCGCGCTCGACGCAGACGGAAACATCATCTCCCACCCGAACAAGGACCTCCTGTTCACCAAGTTGGGTGCGGAGCTGAGGCCGAACGGGTCGGAGACGGCGTCGGTGGACGTGCCTTCCGGCCAAGGCGGAGAGAGCCTAACTGGCCAAGCGGCTCCCGTGAACGTCCTCGATTGGCAGGTTGTCGCTCTTCAGAACAAGGCGGAGGCCCAGGCCCTGGCAAACGATGCCCTCAGAACGGTCGCTATCGCGGCAGCGGTGGTGGCCGCCGTTACCATCGTTCTCTCGGTGCTGTCGTCGAGGCAGATCGCCCGCCCCGTGAAGGCCCTTGCAGCCGGCATGACGAAGATCGCGGCGGGGGATCTCGGCCACCGGGTTCCGCCGGTGGCACTCGACGAGATCGATGACCTGGGCACATCATTCAATGCCATGGCTGTGAACCTGCAGGAGTCTACGCGGCAACTGAGGGAGGCAAACCAAGAACTCGCAAGCCGATACGAGGAGCTTGCGGACGCCCGCCACCAGGCGGCTACGGATGGTCTCACGGGAATCTACAACCACCGCTCTCTCCAGGATGCGCTTGCGAGAGAAGTGGAACGGAGCGTGCGCTACGCTCATCCGATGGCCGTGCTCATGATGGACGTCGATGGGTTCAAGCTGTTCAACGATACCTACGGTCACCAGGCAGGCGACGACGTGTTGCGCCAGGTCGCACACGTGTTGGCCAGGACGGTACGAACAGCAGATCTTGCCGGCCGTTATGGAGGGGATGAGTTCATGGTCATCCTGCCCGACACGGATCGCGACGGTGCGACGTCTATTGCAAGACGGTTGCTCGCGGCATTCTCGTCAGAACGAGTTCGCACGGACGGTGGAGGCGAGGTGCCGCTGGCTTTGAGCATCGGCCTGGCTGTGTGTCCGGACGACAGCCAGAACAAGCAGGAGCTGCTGGCCTACGCCGACGCCTCCCTGTACGAGACGAAGCAGGCCTCTGGCAATGCTCTCGGGGTATCGCATGAAGAGGGTCGAGAGCTCGTTGGCTACCGAGATACGCCCCTTGGAGTCCTCGACTCCCTGGTGCGCGGGATCGATACGAAGGATTCCTACACCCGACGGCACTCGCAACAGGACGCCGACCTTGCCGTGGAGTTGGGTAGCGCCCTCGGCCTCTCCGAGGAGCCGCTCCGCTCGTTGCGGGTTGCCGGTCTCCTGCATGACATCGGAAAGATCGGTGTGCCGGACAACATCCTAAAGAAGCCCGGACCGCTGACGGATGAGGAACGGAGGGTCATGCAAGAGCACGTGCTGCTCAGCAAGCTGATCGTCCAGGGCGTGCCCAACCGACAGGAGGTGGCGGAGGCCGTGTACTCCCACCACGAGCGCTGGGACGGCACTGGCTACCCGGGGGGCCTGAAAGGCGAGGAGATCCCGCTCCTGGGCCGCATACTGGCGGTGGCGGATGCCTACTCCGCGATGATCTTGGACCGCCCCTATCGCAAGGCGCTGGGCCATGAGGAGGCGGTGGTTGAGCTGCGACACTGCGCGGGGACACAGCTCGATCCTGAGCTGGTCTCGCTGTTCATCGGATTGCTGGAGCGCCGGCAAGAGGCGGCGTAAGGACTACTGCCGGTAGACCGCGGATGTCCAAGAGGGGGCTGTGGTGCATCCCAAGAACCTGGGATGAAGCGCAGCCTCACAGCGCAACGGTCGGGTCTCGCAGCCACTGAGCTTCCGATGCGCGCCCAGCATGGCCACCGCCGACCCGGCCTGGTGCTAACGCCACCCACCTGTTCTCCTTCGACCACCCGGGCCGGTTGCGCTACGATGGGCTGTGCCGGCTGGCGCTTGTCGCCACGGAAAGGACAGGAGGGAACATGAGGCTAGGGGACAAGGCGGCGCTCGTGACGGGGGCGGGCTCCGGAATCGGTCGCGCTATCGCCATAGAGTTTGCCCGGGAGGGCGCGAAAGTCCTGATAGCCGAGCTGAACGAGGCGACGGGCCGCGCGGTGGCGGAGGAGATCGGTGAGGCAGCCCGCTTCTGTCGTTGCGACACGTCCAAAGAGGAGGACGTGGAGGCGGCGATTCAGGCGACGGTCGACGCCTTCGGGCGGCTGGACGTCATGGTGAACAACGCCGGTGTGTGCCTGCGCGACTGGGACACCACCTTGGCCGTCAATCTTTCGGGAGTCTACTACGGGTGCAAGCTGGCCGCGGAGAGGATGGCGGGTCAGGGCGGCGGCGCGATCGTCAACGTGTCCTCTGTCCTGGGGCTGGTGGGCATCGGCATCGACTATCCCTATGTAGCGGCCAAGCACGGTGTCGTGGGGCTCACCCGCAACTTCGCGGTCGCCTATGCCCAGCAGGCGGTGCGCGTCAACTGCATCAACCCCGGTTGGATTGAGACTCCCTTCATCCCGATGGTGACAGATGTTAAGGAGGCGCGGCAGCAGATCGAGGGGCAGACGCCGATGGGCCGCCTGGGCCAGCCGGAAGAGGTGGCAAGGGCTGCGGTTTTTCTCGCATCCGACGATTCGTCCTTCGTGACCGGTGCGCCGCTCATCGTGGACGGTGGCTGGACAGCGCGCTAGCGGCGTGCCGGAGACGGAGGAACGAGCATGGACGTGTTCGACCGCATGGAGCTCCATCAGGGCGACATCACTCGCCTGGAAGTGGACGCCATTGTCAACGCCGCGAACCGCAGTCTCCTCGGCGGCGGGGGTGTAGACGGTGCCATACACAGGGCCGCCGGACCGGAGCTGGTGGAGGAGTGCCGCACTCTGGGAGGATGTGAGACGGGCGAGGCCAAGATCACCCGCGGCTACCGGCTGGCGGCCAAGCACGTCATCCACACGGTTGGGCCCGTCTACCACGGCTCCTCTGACGACGCCCGGCTACTGGCCAACTGCTACCGAAACAGCCTGGGTCTGGCGGCGAACTACGGACTCAAGACGATCGCCTTTCCTGCCATCAGTTGTGGCGTCTACGGCTATCCGATCGAAGAAGCCTGCAGGGTCGCGCTCACCACAACTCATGAGTTCCTGAGCGAGAGTCTCATTCCGGAAACCGTGGTCTTCGTCCTCTTTCTCGCGAGCGACTATCAGGTCTACCAGGAACAACTGGAGGTCTTGAGGCGTGGCTCTGGGCAGTAAGCGCGCCGGGTCTTGCTTGCCCTGCGCCAGCGGGCCTCCCGGACGGGTGGAGGAGAGTGGTTAAACAGCCGAACTCGCGTGGTTGGCAGGCGGGCGGGGCACGAAAGCGCCCGCGCCGGAACGTCGGAGCGGGCGCCTGTGTCTGTTCTGGAGCCAGCGAAGAGATTCGAACTCTTGACCTGTCGATTACGAATCGACTGCTCTACCACTGAGCTACGCTGGCAACCTCTGAGTCTGACTACAGCGGCTTTGTCCTCAGGAGTCGGACGAGTCGACCGCTCAATCACCCCTCTGCTGAACGATACCGCTGTGTGGGCCTATCCTATCACATCTTGCCAGCCTTGTCATGCGGGTTCCTCTGTCGGCCCCACCAAGGACGCAAGGCAATGACGACACCGCTGGGAGGAAAGGTCGGCACACCTCCGGGTTTGTAGGGTTGGGGGCGATGCTACCTCAGAGGGGAGGAGGGAAGGGGGTCCCCCTCGGAGAGCGTGTAGATAGGTGAGCGCTAGGATCGCCCCGGACAAATTTCTCCGTTTTCGGGAACGCTGTTTCCCTGGAGGCAGGCTAGTCCGTTGTCCGCAGGGGCGCGGCAAAGATCGCCAGCAGATCGGCAGTGTCGTCATCTCCAGCGGAGAAAGCCATAGTGGTTTCGTTCAGCAGAAATTGAAGCGAGTCCACGGACCGAATATCGACGAAAAGGCGACAGACGACACTCCAGGTCGCGTTGCCAACGTACTCACCGTTGCAGTGTGCGTCTTCCATTCGTGCGATGAGAGGATACGGCAGTTGTCCCTTGACCGCTGCTATAGCCTGAGACTCCGTGAACTTCGGAGCCATCGTTGGCTCTGGCCCTTCGATCTCGGTGCTGTCCGCGCTGTCCGTGCTGTCCGTGTAGAAGTGCAGCGTTGTCCTATCGAGCGCCACAAAGCCCCCCACTATGACGAGGGCCACCAGCGCTCCAGCCAGTGCTGTTGTCAGTGTTCGCCTCATCGTCGCCACCTCCTACCGTTGGTGGTGGGATTGTAGCACGCGGCCACCGGGGAGCTACAGATCACTGAATCAGAATGGCGGTTTCCAGTCAGCACTCAGCCTGGCCTCGGCCTCCTTGCGCGCCTCGGGACCCGCAATCCGCTCCAGAGTCCGGACATAGTCCGCCCACTGGGCATCTCTCTTCCACAGCTCGTTGAGGATGACAAGAAGTGGAATGGGAACCAGGACCGCACTCATCCAACTAATGTGCCAGAGAATCGCGCCGAGACACACGGTATAGAGGAGCAGCCAGGTGGTGGAATACTCTCTTCCTGGTCTGCCTGGTCCCGGCTCGAAGCACCACCTCCAAAGACTACGCGCTCTGCCAATGAGTCTTGACACAATACCTATCTGCGCCATCGGTCTCCTCCCTTGCCGCTTTCCGCCCGTCGTAACGTCCACCCCTAGGCTGATGTGGTGCGATCATACCACCGGGCGGCGTGCCACGTCCCCTGACCGTGACCCTCTCGCCTGCCGATGGAGACGGGTGTCCGCTCTACCTCCAAGACGCCCACATTCCGCTCTCAGATGGTCTAGGGCCATCCTGGACAGCCTCCCCCTGCAATGGCCCCGCTGGTATACTGCCGTCGCTCTTGGAAGGGAGGCCATGTCAATGACCAGAAAGACACAGGTCACGATTCCCCTGCCACGAATCCCCGGCTTTCTCATCGGCACCATTCTCGCCCTTGTCATCGTTGGTGCCTTCATGGCCACTGACCGATCCTACGGCCACTGGTACACACAGAACCCAGGCCAGGCCGAGACACTCCAGCACGACCTTGACGAAGTGAAAGCAATGATGGCTGATCTGGCCGATGTGGAGGAGTACATCCCCGCATGCGACCGGTATCGAGAGGACGCAATGCGGGACGGGGAGATAAGCGGTGATGAGAGGGTGGAGCTGATTATGCTGGGCTGCGCTTCTCGTTAGCAATGATGGCAGTGTCTCTTGCGGCAATGGACGATTCCGTAGACCTCCTGAACACCACACACCCCACACAGGAGGAGCCACCTCGCCGCCTCAATCTGTGCTGGCCCCAAACCAACAGGGAAGCCCAGAAGCGGTTGCTGTGTTGAGTCCCAAGTGGACGCGGAGAAGGCTGCAGACCTACTAGATTATCTGAAAGGTCATCGAAAGGTTCGGCTGCAGCAATCCCTCGGTTCTCGATGGTGACGCGTCCACCTTCACGGCCCCGATATGCGGTCAGCTTGTCAACCGGACGGAAGAGCGTCCTACCAGGCCAGCGGACGGGCAGCCTGGGACCAGCAGAAAGGCAGGTTGCTCCTGGTGTCCTCTCCCATGCTCCCCGAATCGCCACCAGACACGCCCAGACCATGGAATAGGGTCTGTTGGCTCTCTCCAGGTGGAAAAGGGAGCCATCCGAGGGTATTCCTGGCCCCGATGGTGGCCCAATCCGTGCCATGGACAGAGGGTTTCGGTATCTAGACGGTACCAAGAGTTACTGTCGGCCCGCGCGGATATGTTGAATCCTGCCAGGAAGGTCGGCCTATTTCCGAGGAAGTCAGGTTAAAGAGTACCCGTAGTATTTACTCGACTAGTGCCCAAATACACCGACCTTTTCCTCATTCCTGGGTTTCCGCTCTCTGCGCATCAGCCTGCATGTCCGCCTGGTTCTTCACCACCTTCCAAGGTACCCCTCGCGTGTAGCATCTGTCCTTGACGGTCGCTACAGATATGCCTAGTCGGTCAGCAACCGCCTGTTGGGTCGCGCTCCCACCTTCCAAGATGATTGTCGCTGCAGTCGCCACCATCTCTTCGATCATGTTCGGTTTCGCTCGTTTGTCCGTCTTAGAGCGGTGAGCCACCATCTCGGCCTCAATGCCTCGCCAGTCCACAACTACCGCACCGACAGGCTCCAAGTGAGGACGCCAAGCCTCAATGTTGTCTGGAAACGCAATGAAATGGCCCTTCAGTGGGGCGTCAACGACGGGCTCCACTATCGGATCGCCTTCTGGAATGGCCGCGCCCAGCTTCGCGTACCAAGCACCAGCCCTAAAGATGGTCCTGATGTCGCGCCACAGGTTCCTGGTCTCTCTATCCCCCTCGGTGAGTACCTTGCCATCCTCTTTGAGTTGCCCAAGAGCCAGGGCCGCTTCGAGATGGGCTTGCTCCACTCCACGTGCCACCGTCTTGATCTGCTCGTACGGTACATGCTCACCATCCAGCACTCTCCTGAGGACCCGAAACGATTCCTCCCCTAGCTGATCCCGGACCTTCTGCAGATAGATCGATCTGGACGCGCGCCGGGCTCCGTGACTGTCCCCAATCGCATCACCAAACAGCGCCGTGATCGCAGGCCCGAAGACATCCTTGCCGGGATGATTGACGATTGCACCCGGCAGGCGGTTTCGCATGTACCCACACGATTTGTTCTTGCGACGCGGACACGGGAAGCATATGCCTCTGATATTCACTGTCCCGGACTCCACATAGGATTTGTGCCTTCCCCGTAGCTCCTCATCAGGGCAGCCAGATTCTTCGTCAATGATCCCCTGGTCGAACCGCCAAAGCTCCTCATCGATGCGATGGCCCTCTAGGACCTCCACAGCCAGGGTGTGTTCCTCATCTGCTTGTTCTTCATCTCTCAGCACTGCCCGCAGAGTTGAATCGTCCATATGGCTGAGAACCTCGCGGATGACCTGGGTGCCGTCCGGGGTTGTCTCCTCCGTCTCCGGCGCAGGTGGCGACCCCCTTCTAGACCATCCTTCGTCGAGCACGCTACGCACCGCACGCAAATGCTCCCGCTGGCCCGTCAGCCACCACCTGTCAAAGATGTAGGTGAGCGAGGCGGCAAAGCTGTAGTCCGAGTGGACGGCCCTCCCAGACTCATCTTGAACCTTCGCGAGAGCCCGCCTGAGGTCAGGACAGATAGCGTACGCCCGAATGTTGACTCGCTGCCTGCCTTCCTCCCACGTCTGCATGATCCTCAGGGCACGTTCGAGGCCCCGCCACACAGCGTCCCGCCCTTCGAACACGACCAGCAGATTGCCCGCCTTGTGTCGCAAGGAGCGGGCATTCACAACCAGGTACTCTACTACGTCCTCTTGTCCGCCAGAAGCCTCAACGGGAGTCGTGGGGGACTCGGCCTGTGCCATCCTGGTCAGCCTTCTTACGGACCCAACGCCACTAGGCGTAGGACGCGGCCATTCTAGCACAGGTCGTGAGGGCACCGGCCATCCCAACCGATGGTCCGTGCCCTAGATGAGCAGACGGGGACTACCCTCTAGCTAGCCGAGATGTAGTGCTTGTCTGCATCACCCCTTGGTGATCAGCCGATGGTCCCCTGGAGCCGGTCCGCTGGTGAGTAGGCCCTATGCGCCTTGTGCGCTAGTTCCTCTGCCACCGTTGCTGTGTACCGCCTCAGCATGGTCACATCCTTCCACCCCAGGACCTCCAGGATGTCGCTGTCCTGCATCCCCAACCGCTTCATCTGAGCCGCAGCAGCCCGACGAAAGGCATGGACCCCCTTGTCTTCCACTCCGGCGCTCCGGCATAGACGACGGACAATCTGGAGCACACCGGAAGTGGTCAGCATTCCTCTCTTCCCGCGCCAGAGCGTCCCCTCAGCAATCCTCCACCGGCGTACGTACCGCTCCGTGGCCTGGAGAGCAGCAACACCCAAGGGCACGTGGCGTACTCCTGTCTTGCCCGTTACAGTCACTCGCCTTCGCTCCCAGTCGGGGAGGCTCATGCTCACCAACTCCCCCACCCGCACCCCAGTATCGAAGAGTGTGAGCACTAGGGCTCTGTTCCTCAGGCCGTCTGGGGTCTTCGGGTCGCAGACCAGCACCAGACGCTTGATTTCGCCTTCCGAATAGGCGGGCTGAGGGTCTGCTTTGTAGTGTGCCAATTGAAGCTCACTGGCAGGGTCATCCGGTATCTCGCCCTCATGGGCCAGGAACCGGAAGAAGCGCCGGAGAGCAAGCTGAGCGTCCCGTAGAGTCTTTGGGGAGCGCCCCTGCTGGAACTCACCGAGGTAGAAGTGAATGTCTGCCTCGGTCACTTGGGATGGGCTGGTGCCGTCCACGCTGCGTGCGAAGCGCTCAACGTCCCGGACGTAGTTGGTGACGGTATGGGGGCGCAGACCTTGGATGGTGAGGGCTAGCCGGAAACCCCGTGTGAGTGTCGACCAGTCGACCGCTGTATGCATCGCATTCCTCCTAGACTGGAGGGGCGAATGAGCGGTCTTCGTATCTAATTCTGGGTTCTGGAGCCAGCGAAGAGATTCGAACTCTTGACCTGTCGATTACGAATCGACTGCTCTACCACTGAGCTACGCTGGCTTGCAAGGGCAGTATAGCAGCGGCCTCCTGCGGCGACCACTGTCAGCCGTGACGGGGCGTGCCTCGTTGCAGGGGTGTGTCTTCAGTGGCCCTCTTGCCCGCTGGCGCACGCTGCGGCCTGGGGGAGACTCTCGCGGCTGATGCCGCACTTCCGCCGGACGCCGCTACGAGCCCTCTTGCTCGGACTTCGATGGAGGCAGCCCCTCTATCTCGTCGATGTCGACGGCCACCGGAATGCCCCACGTGTTCGCGTAGTGCACGTCCCGCTTGGTGACGTCGTCGTTGTCCCACCCAGGGACGAGGAGCACTGCATCGCAGCGGCGCAGGATCTTCAGATCCATCTCGCGCCAGAAGTCGTTCGAGATGTCGGGGGCGATGGCGTCGAAGTGCGCGGCGTTGAGTTGTGGACAGTAGAACGCGTGTCCCGCCCGCGCCAGCTTCTCCGCCCACTCTCGGGCGTAGCCGATGTGTCGCTCAGTCTGGTGGTAGTCGCTGCCTACGCGCGGTCCCGTAATGTACACGAGCTTCATCTGTGTCCTCCTGCGATCTTCTCCCGGCTTGCGCCCGTGCCGTGCGCAGCATGACTACCCTTTCGACGACGATAGCTCACTGCTCAACAGGGCGAGGTGGCCCATTTCCTCCTTGAGGATCGCCTCGATCCTGTCCTTGCCCAATTCCTGCGGCACCATCTCCTTGATGCCCGTGTAGAAGACGATGGAGTCCTTCTCGATGCCGATCGCGGCCTTGAGGATGTCCTCTTTGCTCTGCTTGCCGGTGAGCCACTCCGACAGATCCTGCTTCACGTCAAACACGTTTCCGTCCGCGATCCCCTGCAGATACAGAGCCGCATCGCCCCAGGGGTCGCCCGCCGTAGGTTCCAGCTCTTTGCCGGACAGGTCCGCCCTCATGTCAGCGAAGACTCTCTCGTGCGCATCTTCCATCTCTGCCAGGCCCAAGAGCCGTTTCCCCGCGCGCGAATCGGAGATTGTCTCCGCTGCCTTGCGATAGAATCTCGCTCCATTCCGTTCTATCTGTTCTGCGATCCCCAGGATCTCGTCGGCGCTAAACGGGATGCTCACGTGTACCTCCTTCTTGCGTTGGGTGACGCCTTGCTAGACTGGCCCTTTCAGTCTCGCGCAGGGCAGCCGTGGCTCTTACTCACGTTGGCACCAACCCTGCGCGACATCACGGGGTCCGGGCGTGGCTAGATCTCGGGGTCCGGCGCAAGGCGAGCGGTTCGCTCGTCGTACTCGACTTCGAACCTCAGCTTGTGCTTGGCTTCTTCCTGGGCCAGGGAAAGCAGGGTCGCGCGAACGCCCTCGTCCTCGGCCATCGCTGCCAAGTCGCTGTACAGCTTGAACGCCGCCTTCTCCGCTTTCATGGCCAGAGTGAGTGCCTCCATGTAGTCGAGGTCCGGACGGGCCTCCACATCCGGCAGGTAGTCCGCGATGTCCAGATCCGTGATTTCCTGCTGCTCGGGCATCAGGTTCTTGCCGTGGCGGATCGCCAGCAGCTTGGCCTTGTGCCCGCGCTCTTCGTCGGCGTACCCTTCGAGCACCTGGCGCATCCGCTCGTTCTCGGTACGGTCAGCCAGATTGGAGTAGATCTGGACGGCCTTCTCTTCCTGCCCAATCGCGAAATCCAGAATCTCATCGACTGTCTTGAAACCCGGCATTGGCGTTTCCTCCTGCTATGGATCGGCGTGCGCTCCGGCCTTCGTGGCGGCGTCCTGGCCTTCCGGCGGTCGCGCACTCCGGCTGCAAGCTGCATTCAAGTCTAGCGTACCGGTCCTCTTCCGCCGTGCGCCGGCGGTGAGGTGCTCACATCACCGAGCGATCTGGTGAGAGAGAACCCCTAGCTCGGATCATACAAAGAGGGCGATGCTTTGGAAAGGCGCGCGCCAACCGGCCCTCGACGGATGGCGGCGGTCGGTCTGCGATGTTCGGCGGCGTCATTGCGGGCCCACCGGTCACACGAAGTAGGACCGCGCACTGATATACTGCCTTGCATGGACGAGCTGCTACTGGTGGGCGCCACCGAGGAGCTCCAGACGTTGGCTGAGGAGTTGGAGCAGGCTCGCTTTCGGGTGGCCGTCTGTCATCTTGACGAAGCGGTGGACCGCGTTTCTCGCGGAGAGCAGATCGATGCGGTGCTCGTCAACCTGGTGACCGGGGCAGGCGAAGCCGTTCAGATCATGTCGCGAACCGATTCACTCCCAGATCGACCTGCCACCATTGCCATCCTGCGCCGTGAGCAAGTCGAGGAGTTGGTTGCGGATCTCCCGGTGGACGACTTCGTGGTCTTTCCCGTGTCGACGGACGAACTGGTGGCCCGCATCCGCCGAGCGACCCGGCTTCGCGAGGCGGCCCACGGTCCAGACGTTCTGCGCTTTGGTGACCTCGCCATCGACCAGGCCGCCTACAGGGTGTTCATCCGCAACCGGCCGGTGGAACTGACGTACAAAGAGTACGAGCTACTCCGGTTCTTGGCCTTGAACCAGGACAAGGTCTGCACGCGCGAAATGCTGCTCAGCAACGTGTGGGGGTACGATTTCTATGGCGGTGCCCGTACTGTGGACGTGCACATCCGTCGGCTGCGGTCCAAGATCGAGCACAGCGCCCTGTCCCTGATCGAAACCGTTCGCAACGTCGGCTATCGGTTTCACGCTGGTTAGTTTCCCGAAGGTCTCTTCTTCTGCGGTCCCAGGCATTGCCTGAACACCCCCTTCAATGTCCCGGCTTGACTCCGGAGACGGGCGGGCGCGTAACGCGAATGTAATCCCCGCGAAACAAGGCCGACATCCCTGTCCCGCAGAATGCAAGAAGAGTCTTGAGTGCGGCATGCCGGGTCCGAAGGGAGGATATGAGGTATGACAGAGATCAGTGCAGGCGATACGGCGTGGGTGCTGGCGTCGGCAGGCTTGGTGATGCTCATGACACCGGGTTTAGCCTTCTTCTATGGCGGGCTGGTGCGGGGCAAGAACGTACTGGGGACGCTGATGCACAGCTTCATCGTCATCGGCCTGATAAGCGTGTTGTGGGTGATCGTCGGCTATTCGCTCGCCTTTGGGCCGGATGCGGGCAACGGGTTCATCGGCAACCTCAGCTACTTCGGCTTGAGGGATGTTGGTCAGGCGCCGGGACCGTACTCCGATACCATTCCCCACCAGGTTTTCATGGTCTTCCAGCTCATGTTCGCGGTCATCACGCCAGCGTTGATCACCGGTGCCTTCGCGGAGCGCGCGAAGTTCAGCACGTTCCTGGTCTTCATGAGCGTATGGCTGCTGTTGGTGTACGCTCCGGTAGCCCATTGGGTGTGGGGACAGGGCGGCTGGCTGAATGAGTACGGGGCTCTCGACTTCGCCGGGGGCACTGTGGTCCACATCAACGCGGGTGCTGCGGCCTTGGTAGCGGCATTCCTCTACGGGAGGCGTATCGGCTACGGCCGGGAACCGATGGAGCCCCACAACGTTCCTTTCGTCGTGCTCGGAGCCGGCCTGCTCTGGTTCGGCTGGTTCGGGTTCAACGCCGGGAGCGCGCTGGCCGCGGACGGAGCGGCCGCAAACGCCTTCGTGGTCACGCACGTGGCTGCGGCCGCCGCGGCCCTCACCTGGACGCTTCTGGTCTGGCTCTTCAGCGGCAAGCCCAGCGTCGTGGGCGCGGCGACGGGTGCCGTCGCAGGTCTTGTTGCGATTACGCCAGCGGCCGGCTTCGTCGATGCTATGCCTGCTCTGGCCATCGGGGCAAGTGCTGGGGCGCTGTGCTATGGCGCCGTCCAAGTACGGATCAAATTGCAGTTGGATGACTCACTGGACGTCGTCGGCGTGCACGGTGTGGGCGGCGTATGGGGCGCCGTTGCGACGGGGATCTTCGCGGTAGCGGCTGTGGGAGGCGCGGGAGGCCTCATCGATGGCGATGCCGCACAGGTCGGCAAGCAGCTCGTGGGCATAGGCGCCACCTTCGGTTATTCGCTGGTGATGACCTTCGCGATCCTGAAGGTGCTAGACTTAGTGCTGGGGTTGCGCGTTTCTCCGGAGGAGGAGGAGATCGGCATCGACGCGTCACAGCACGGCGAGCGCGGCTATGCATTTGGCATGGGCGGACCGGGCTTCGTTGGCATTCCGCAGCCGGCGGTCGCCGCGTCGGCGCCCCGATTGGAGGACCAGGTGGAGGCCATCGCGCAGTTCGGCAGGCAGGTGGCCAGACGGGCGTTTGTGTCGGGAGGAAACGCCCGCTAGGAGGAGACAGGCGTGAAGAGGATCGAGGCGATCATCCGGCCCGAGAAGCTGAACGATGTGGTGGGTGCATTGGAGGCCGGCGGCATCCACGGATTGAACATCGTTCACGTCACGGGACGTGGAGTGCAGAAGGGCATTGTTCACAGCGGTCGTGGAGGAGAGACGTATACCGTGGACATGCTGCCAAAGCTGAAGATCGAGGTTGTCGTGAAGGATGCGGACGCTGGGAGGGTGGCTGAGATCATTATGGGGTCTGCCCGCACCGGCAACATCGGCGACGGCAAGATCTTCGTCATGCCCGTGGAAGACGCCATCCGCGTCAGAACTGGCGAGCGAGGTGAGGTCGCAGTGTAGGAGAGCGGGGGCAGGGGCATTTGTCGTCAATCGCTCGCCGTTCCTATAATGTTTGAGACGGCCCTCTCCACTCCGACTCGATAAGGAGAACCCCAATGGATGACCAGCGCGAGTTCGTGTTGCAGCACTGCAGGGACCATGACGTCAAGTTCGTCCGGCTCTGGTTTACTGACATCCTTGGTTTCCTGAAGAGCTTCGCGGTCACCGTGGAGGAGCTGGAACAGGCGCTGGAGGAGGGCATGGGGTTTGACGGCTCCTCGATCGAAGGGTTTGCCCGGATCGATGAGTCGGACATGGTGGCTTTGCCGGATCCGGCCACGTTCCAGATCCTGCCGTGGCGTCCCAAGGAGCAAGGCGTGGCCCGCATGTTCTGTGACATTCTTCTTCCGGACGGCTCACCCTTCGAGGGAGACCCGCGGCACGTGCTGAAGCGCAACCTGAAGCGAGCCACCGACTTGGGGTTCACTTTCTACGTGGGGCCGGAGCTGGAGTTCTTCTACTTCAAGAATGCGGAGGGCACAGAGGTGCTGGACGCCGGCGGTTACTTCGACCTGACGCCATTGGACGTGGCGAGCGACTTCCGCCGCGAGACCGTGCTCACGCTGGAGCAGCTAGGCATCGGTGTGGAGTACAGCCACCACGAGGTCGCCCCCAGCCAGCACGAGATTGACCTGCGCTACACAGACGCGCTCACCATGGCGGACAGCGCCATGACCTACCGGCTAGTGGTGAAGCAGGTAGCTCTGTCGAACGGTGTTTACGCCACCTTCATGCCAAAGCCCATAGCCAACGAGAATGGGTCCGGCATGCATACCCATCAGTCGCTCTTCAGGGGAGACCGCAACGCCTTCTTCGACCAGAGCGATCAATACCACCTGTCACCCATCGCCAAGGCGTACATCGCCGGGCTGATGCGTCACGCCCACGAGATAACGCTGGTCACGAACCAGTGGATCAACTCCTACAAGCGGTTGGTGCCGGGATACGAGGCACCGGCCTACATCACCTGGGCGCGGCGCAACCGCTCGGACCTGATCCGTGTGCCCGAATACAAGCCGGGTAAGGAAGTCGCAACTCGTATTGAGTACCGCTCGCCGGACGCCGCCTGCAATCCGTACCTTGCCTTCGCCGCTATGCTCGCCGCAGGGCTGGAGGGCATTGAGAAGGAGTACCCTCTGGGTGAGCCCACGGAAGAGAATGTGTTTGAGATGACAGAGGAGGAGCGCAAGCAACGGGGCATCGAGCTGTTGCCGGGCAGCCTTGGCGATGCGATCAAGGCTGCTGAGGGGAGTGACATCCTACGCCGCTGCCTGGGTGACCACGTCTTTGACAGCTTGATCAAGAACAAGAAGATTGAGTGGGACGCGATCCGCTCCCACGTGACTGACTTCGAGCTGGACCGCTACCTTCGGATCCTGTAGGGCGCCTGTCGACTCAGGATCGGCGCTGCGACGGAGGGCGACAAGCTTGGCGGGAAGAGGCCGAACGCTGCAAGAGCAAGCACCAAGGTGAGTCGTATCATGGCGATGCTCCTGTCGTGAGTCCGGCCGAGTATGAAGCAAGTGTGATATGGCTAGGTGTGCCAATGGCGGTGAACGCCCTCAGCGAGATCCTGCCCAAGTCACGGCGGGAGTCTCGTGGACCGTCTCTAGGTACAGAGCGGGTCGGCCCCGCCTCTTGGCGCCTGCGCCGCTGGGACACCCGCGTGGTTGGGTTCGTGCGCTTGCGCCGCGCTATAGTGCCAATGATGGTCTGGATCAGTGTGCACCGTGTGTTTCCTAGGCGAGAGGCATGAAGATCGGCGCGCATGTTGGGGCCTCCGGTGGTCTCACCACCGCCTTTGATCGTGCACGAGACGTCGGCGCGGAGACGATCCAGATCTACGGAGCGCCGCCCCAGACATGGCGCCGCCGCAAGATTCGCCCCGATGAATGCGAGGCGTTTCGGGCGACCATGAGGGAAACCGGCATCGAGCCCGTCTTTCTCCATGGCCCCTATCTAATCAACCTTGCGACTGCCGATCCGGAGCAACTCGTCAAGTCCGCAGATGCGCTGGCGGGGGATCTGCATCTCGCTTCGGCCATTGCCGCATCCGGGGTGATCTTCCACGTCGGTTCGCACAAGGGGGCCGGCTTCGACAAGACGCTGCCGCAGATCGCCGAGACGCTCAAGAAGATCCTGGCCGAGACGCCGGACGATGTTTGGATCGTCTTGGAGAACAGCGCTGGGATGGGCGGCAGCGTCGGCTCCAAGTTCAGCGAGCTGGCCGCCATCATTGAGGCGGTTGCCGACGCCCGCCTCAAGGTCTGCCTGGACACGGAGCATGCCTACGCCGCCGGCTACGACATCGCCAGCCGCGAGGGCCTGGAGGACACGATGGTGGAGTTTCAGCGCGAGATCGGTCTCGCCGCTCTCGTCGCCGTCCACGCCAACGATTCCAAGATCGTACTCGGTGGCGGCGTCGACCGGCACGCCAACATTGGCGAGGGGCACATAGGCCGTTCGGGTTTCGAAGTGATCATGGCGCACTCCGCGTTGCGGGACGTACCGTTCCTGTTGGAGGTGCCCGGACTCGACAAGAAGGGGCCAGACAAGCCCAACGTGGACATCCTGAAGGAGATCCGGAAGAAGCTAGGGGTGGGCCGCTAGGTGCCGCCTGTCGGTGGCGGTTCCAGCGAGGAGGCCTTGACGCCGTAGCGCTCCTCTAACAGCCGGACGAATGCGACCGCCGCCCGGCTCAATGGTCGGCCCCGGCGGTAGATGAGCGATATCTCTGGCCGCGGCATGGTCATGCCGTCCACCCGGATCTGCTGCAGCTCCGAGCGGCGCAATTCTTGCTCGACGGCCAACTTGGGCAGCATTGCGATGCCAAGCCCCTCCTCGACCATCTTCTTCGTGGCCTCCATGTTGTCCAACTCCATCATCGGTGAGGGGAGCACACCGGCTTGGCGCAGGGCGTCGTGGACCAGCCGGTAGTAGCCGGACCCCCGGTTGAACATGATGAGAGGCTGTCGGCTCACCTCATCCACGGTGGCGACTCCTCGCTCGACGAAGGGGTGCTCTGGAGAGACGATCAGGACTACCTCGTCACGGTAGAGAGGAACAGCCACGATCTCGGGGTGCGTAATAGAGCGCTCTATGCCAACCTGAACCTCGTCCGCTACCACCATGCGAACGATCTGCTCTGAGTACTCGGTGCGCACCGAGACCTCAAGCCCTGGGTACCGCGAACGGAACTCCTTGATCAGTTGTGGAAGTACGTACGTGCTGATGGTAGGCGCGGCACCCATCCGCAACGTGCCGAGCTCGAGCTGCCGCAACGACTCGACGGCGTCACGTCCGTCCTGAAGCGCCCGCAGCACACGTTGAGCATGGGGAAGGAAGAACGACCCTGCTTCCGTGAGGCTGACACCGCGCCCGTTTCGCTCGAACAGCGTTTCCGCAAGGTCACGCTCTAAGGCCTGGATGCGAGCCGTCACCGATGGTTGGGTCACGCCCAGGGCATCCGCCGCCCGGCTGAAGCTGCGGCGCGACGCCACTTGTACGAACGCCTCAAGCTGCCCTAGGTCCATTGCCTTTCACATTCATTGAATCCCTCTATGATGAGGGCAACCTAGTATAGCACACGACGGCCTCGACCGGCGATTAGTGGCGGCGTATAATCGATTCTGAAAGGGAGGATATTCAGTGCCCAGGCGAAAGCCAGCCCGTAGCAAACGCAAGGCAGGCCGCCGGCAGCCGCCTCTGCGGGTTGCGGACGCGCCCACTCGGTTGACCGCCGCACCCGTGGCAGTCACAACGCCCGGCATGGCTCTTCCGGCACCCGAGCCCCCGCGGGAGCGACCCGCCGTCCAGTCTCCCTCGCGCGACTACACCTACGTGCGACGCGAGATCCAGCGCATTGTGCTGCTGGCCGTCGCCATCCTGATCGCCATCGTCGTACTTTCCTTCTTCCTGCCGTAGCGAACGCACCGCTCGGGGGTTTCGCTGCGCCTCGGCTTCGGGCTTCGTGCAACAGTTGGAGAGTGGCCCTCATCGTAGGCGGCCCATCGCAATGACCGCGCCCACGATTAGGACGATGTACCCGGACAAGTCGTTCGTGGCGACATCGATGATAGAGACGTGCCTGAGTGCGGAGGCGAGGATCGCGACTCGCACCAAGTAGGCGATCACGACCCCGCCCGCCGCCAGTGCTTGGAGCGGAGAGCCGGCCTTCCGATTCGTCGCCACACTCACCGCCTCTCCTGTCGCGTAGCCCAGGCCCAGGCCGAGCAGAACACCGAAGAAGAAGAATGTGCCGAAGGGAACCAGAACCCCCCAAAGGCAGCCGAGTATCGTTCCTGCCAGCAAGGCGGCGCCAAGCCCGCGCAGCAGGTAGCCGATTGAAAGCTGATACGTGGGCAACCGGCGGATGTTCGCACACTCCCGACACCGAGCGCCCACCGGCGTGTAGTACAGGCAGCGGGGGCAGATAGGCTTCCCGCACTTGCCGCAGGCCAGCTCGGTTTCGACGGACGGGTGTGCCGCGCACCGCATAGCGATATTGTCTCAGCTTGCCTTGATTACAGCGTATCATGCGGTCGCGGTCAGCAAGAACGGCGACGTGCCTCGACCTCACTCACCGCAGCGAGCAAAGCGATCCCGTTGCGTCTTCTTCCAAGGATCACGCCGCCTGGAGTCGGAATTCCATCGATCAACCCGGGCAACCATCACCAGCGTAGTGGCGTGAGGCCGGCACCTTCCCGCGAGTTGGCTCCCTGAGCGGCCCAGGGCCCTAGTCCTCGGCCCTCTCCCGGCCCATGCGCAGCAACGTTTCGATTGACTCCTCCGGGACAGGCGTGCGCAGTTGGCCGGGCAGCGGCTCTTGCTCGCCGTATATGCCGTGGTAGTCGGTACCGCCAAGGGGCAGCAGCTCGAACTGCTCGGCGGCCGAGAGCAGTCTCTCAAGAACGGGCTGTTCGTAGTCCTGGTAGAAGACCTCGAGGGCCCTCAAGCCGGCCGCCTTCAGTTCAGTCAGCATAGCATCTAGGTCCTCAAGGTCGCGGGGGTGGGCGAGGCACGGCACGCCGCCCACCCGCCCGATGATGGCTACTGCCTCCGCGGGCGTGAGCTTCACCCGTTCCACGTACGCTGGTCCGTCGCGCCCGATATACTTCTCAAACGCCTCGGTGATGTTGGCGACGCAGCCGTTCTCCAGCAGCGCCTGGGCCACGTGAGGGCGACCGACTGCGCTGTCGCCTGCAATGCGCTGCACCTGCTCCCAGGTGACGCGCAGGCCGAGTCGGCGGAGCTTCTCTACCATGCCCTTGCCCCGGCCCAGTCGGCCGTCCCGCAGGCGTTGCAGGGTAGCCCGCAGCTCAGGATGGTCGGGATCCACGAAGTAGCCCAACACATGCACCTCCCCGCCCGGGATGTCCGTTCCCATTTCGACTCCGGCGATGAGGGTGAAGTCTTCATAGCGCTCAGCGGCACGTCGTGCCTCCGCCATCCCTTCCGTCGAGTCGTGGTCGGTGAGGGCCAGGACGCGCACGCCCTGCTCGTAAGCTAGTTTGACTACCTCCGAGGGAGACAGGGCACCGTCGGAGGCCGTACTGTGACAGTGGAGGTCCGCCCTACGCGCCATCGCGGAGGTACTCCCTGTCTGTTCGACTGACGCTCCGAGCCCGGTGCGTCTCTTCATCGATCTCCACCAACACGGCGTTGAACTGCACGGCTGGGCTCTTCTCCGCTACCGGCAGCCGGGTAGGCATCCCCGTCAGGAAACGCTGAAGCACGGCGCTGATCTCGTTGCCGATGATCGACTCCCGCGGTCCGACCATTCCCACGTCGGTGACAAAGGCGGTGCCGCCCGGGAGGAGAACTGCATCGGCGGTCGGCACATGCGTGTGGGTGCCCAGAACGGCTGCTACGCGGCCGTCCAGATAGCGGCCCATCGCCTGCTTTTCGCTGCTTGCCTCACAGTGCATATCGACCATTACGATGGTTCCTTCCCCGATCTCGGTCAGCGCCGCATCAACGGCTCGGAATGGGCAATCGGTTTGGGGCATGAAGGTGCGGCCCTGGAGATTGATGATGGAGGCCCCCTTGTGTGAGAGCACGCCTCGGCCGGGCGTGCCCGGCGGGTAATTCAGCGGTCTCAGGATGGGGAGATCCTTCTCCAGGACCGCGATACCCTCTTTCTGGTCCCAGATGTGGTTGCCTGACGTGAGGGCGTCCACGCCGGCATCAAATAGTTCGCGCGCGGTGCCTTCCGTGAGGCCGAAGCCGCCGGCGGCATTCTCGGCGTTGGCAACGGCCAGATCCACGCCGAGCTCGTCGCGCAACGAGGGCAGCAGCGCGGCCACCGCCCGGCGCCCAGGCTTCCCTACCACGTCGCCGATCATGAGGAGTTTCACGGCGGCCTACGCGCCAGGTTTCCCCGGCCTACGGTTCCTGCGCTCCTTCCCTGGGCGTCTGGCTCATCTCTTCCAGTGTGCCCGGCGCTTCGTGTCACACGCGAGATGTCGCGGCAGCGCGTTCGGATCCACGAAAGGTCGCTCTACCGAGCGTATTCGACGGCTCGGGTTTCCCGCACCACCGTTACCTTGATCTGGCCCGGGTACTCCAGCGACTCCTCGACCTTCTTGCTCACGTCTCGGGCAAGGCGCATCGCCTCAACGTCATCGATTTCATCCGGCTTGACGATGACCCGCACCTCGCGTCCGGCTTGGATGGCGAAGGCCTTCTCGACGCCATCGAATTCGTTGGCGACGCTTTCCAGCGCCTCCAACCGTTTGATGTAATTGTCCAGCGTCTCCTGGCGGGCCCCAGGGCGGCTGCCGCTGATGGCGTCTGCTATCTGGACGATGATTGCCTCTACGGTCCGCGGCTCCACTTCGTCGTGGTGCGCTTCGATGCAGTGCACCACCGCCGCGTTGACCTTGTGTCGCCGGGCCAGCTCCGCGCCCAGCAGAGCGTGCGTGCCTTCTACCTCGTGGTCGATTGCCTTTCCCAGGTCGTGCAGCAGTGCGCCGCGACGGGAGACATTGACGTCCGCTCGCACCTCCGCAGCGATCATCCCCGCGATGTGCGCGCTCTCTACGGCGTGCTTTAGCTGATTCTGCCCATACGAGGTCCGATACTTCAGCCTGCCCATGGCTTTCAGGATCTCGGGGTGCAGTCCCGGACACTTTGCCTCAACCGCCGCCTCCTCCGCAGCCTCCCGTATCGTCTCCTCCACCTCCTGACGCGCCTTTTCCACCATTTCCTCCACGCGTGTCGGATGGATGCGCCCGTCCGTGACGAGGCGGCTGAGCGCCACGCGGGCCACTTCTCGCCGCACCGGGTCGAAGCTGGCAAGCGCGACGGCGTCCGGCGTGTCATCGATGATCAAGTCGACGCCTGTGGCCGCTTCCAGAGCGCGGATATTTCGGCCCTCGCGGCCGATGATCCGCCCCTTCATCTCGTCGCTGGGAATGGGGACGACCGAGACGGTAGTTTCACTCACCACATCTGTGGTGAGCCGCTGCATGGTGCCAGCCAGGATCTCACGAGAGCGTAGGTCAGCCTTCTCCTTGACCTCCGCCTCCACGAGACGGAGGCGCCGGGAAGCGTCCTCACGGACCTCCTTGTCTATCTCTTGGAGAAGGAGATCACGCGCCTCCTGGGCGCTGAGCGTGGCTACGCGCTCGATTTCCTTGAGCTGGCGTCCGCGGAGTTCTTCCAGCTCTGCCTGGAGCTCGTCTGCCTTCTGTCGTTTGTTCGCAAGGTCGCGTTCACGACGTTCTTGCGTTTCGATCTTGCGGTCTAGGTTCTCCTCTTTCGAGGCGACGCGCTGCTCGAGCCGGAGGATCTCATCCCGCCTCCCCTTTAGCTCGGCTTCTGCCTGACTTCGTAGCTGAATCGCCTCCTCTTTGGCCTCAAGGACCGTTTCCCTTCTCTTCGCCTCTGCCTCCGTCAGGATGCGGGCTGCGGCACCTCGGGCCGCCTCTATCTGCCCCGCTCCCATTCGAATCTTGAGGTAGTAACCTAGAAGACCGCCGATCACCAACGCGAGAACGCCCACCACGACGCTCACCACGATGGCGGTCATGGTCACCTCACTTTCTCTGCTTCGTCTCTATCCGATATGGAACATCCTTTCCAAAGTCTATGCTTTGATTCATGATAAACGCGGCCTATTGGAGGTGTCAAGGAAATCCACTTGTACGAAATGGGGCCGCTTGATGAAGCTGTTGCTCCGCACCGAAAGCGCAGGAGATGAGTCTGTGCAGTGTAGTGGCCAAGAGATGCCGGTGCCGAGCGAATGGCGTTGGCCCGTGGTCCGGTCGCTGCTAGACTGTATGCGCGCTGGTGACGTGTGGCAGAGGCCCTCGAACATCTGCGTGACCGACGAGGTCGACGATGGCGGCTGTTTCGGGTGTGGCCGCCCGCGAGTGCTGCGCGAGCGGATAGGAAAGGGGCTAGGCGATGAAGGTGACGTGGCTTGGACATGCTAGTTTCCTGTTGGTGTCAGACGCGGGGGTCAAGATCATCACCGACCCATACACGCCGGGCATGTACGGTCTGGACTACAAGGATATCAACGAGAGCGCCGACATCGTCACCGTGAGCCATGAGCACGGTGACCACAACAACGTTGCGGCAGTGAAGGGAGACCCGCAGGTCATTCGTGGGGACGGAAGCCACGAGGCGAAGGGGCTGACGTTCCGGGGAGTGGCCTCCTACCACGACGCGAGCAAAGGCGGCGAGCGGGGCGAGAACACGATCTTCTGCTTCGCCGTCGACGGCGTGAACGTCTGCCATGTGGGCGATCTTGGCCACGAGTTGGAAGACAAGGCGCTCGCACAGATTGGCCAGGTGGACCTTCTGCTCCTACCCGTGGGCGGTAATTTCACCATCGATGCTACGGTGGCCGGCCAGGTGTGCGAGAAGCTGCGACCCAAAGTGGTCATCCCCATGCACTTCAAGAACGAGCGCTGTCCCACGTTCCCGGTGGCGGAGGTGGACGAGTTCCTCGGCGCATGTAGCCAGGTGAAGAAGCTGGAGAGCAGCGAGCTGGAGATAGCCGCAGATGCTCTCCCGGCGTCCACGGAGACCGTGGTGCTGAAGCCGGCTCGCTAGGCACGGTGAGCGAGAGGCTGGCCTAGCTGGGCGCTGCTGCCGCCAAGAATTGCCGATAGAAGGTCGCGAATCCCTCCGCGATTCTCGCCCAGGAGTAGCGTGTCCTAGCGAGTTGGAGAGCGTTTCGACCTAGGCGTCGGCGTTCGGACTCGTCGCATACCGATTCGGCGATGACCCGCGCGAGGGAGGTAGCGTCGTCCACATACGAGTCGGTGATCCCGCGCCGGATCGAGGGGCACGCGGAAGGGACGAAAGGCTCTTGCCCCACGGCGCGCGCTGACCCTAGCATGGGCAGGAGCATGTTCGTCCGTTGGAGAAAGGAGTCCTGTGTCGAGGACAGGTCCGTATGACTGACGCCGCCCTGTCCGGCCTGACGGTGGTCGAGCTGTGCGGAACGATCGCCGGGCCCTACTGCACCAAGGTCCTGGCGGATCTCGGGGCCCAGATAGTGAAGATCGAGGAACCTGCCGGAGGCGATCCGGCCCGGCGTGCGGGTCCTTTCCCGAAAGACAGCCCGCACCCTGAGCGCAGCGGTCTTTTCCTCTACCTCAATACGAACAAGCTGGGCGTCACACTCGACGTGACGAGCGCCACGGGCCGACATCTCCTGCTCGAGCTGCTGCGGGACGCCGACGTGTTCGTCCAGGATCTACCGCCGGGCGAGGCGGATGACCTGGGGATCGGCTACGAAGCGCTGGCGGATTCCCACCCGAAGCTGGTCGTCACTGCCATCTCTCCATACGGAGCATCGGGCCCCCACCGTGACTGGCGGGCCTATCACTTGAACCTGTACCACGGTAGCGGTCACTCTTCCTTCTTCTATCAGGACCCGCGGGAGGCGGCGAGAGGTCCGGTAGTCGGGGGCGGAAACGTCGGCGAGTACGATGCCGGCCTGGCGGCGGCCCTGGCAACCCTCGCGGCCGTTCTCGGGCGCGAGGCGACAGGTCGTGGACAGCAGGTGGAGGTGTCCAAGCAGGAGGCTCTCGTGGCCTTGGAGAGGGTTGAGATCGGCCGCCTCGCCAACGACCCCATCCCGATGAATCGCCCGGGAATGGTCGGTGGGCTGGTGCGCTCCCGCGACGGCTACGTTGTGATAACGGCTGCCCAGGACGGCCAGTGGAAGGGTCTGGTGAAAGCGATGGGCAGCCCCGCATGGGCCGAGGACGAGAGCTGCCGTGACGAGAAGAGCCGCTCGGACAATCGAGACGAGATCCAGCGTCGGATCGAGGAGTGGGCTGCCGGGCTCTCCAGCGATGAGATCTATCGCGTGTCGCAAGAAAGCAGCACGCCTGTCGGCCCGGTGCGCACCGTGGCCGAGGTGATGGCATGGCCGCAGGCGCGCCAGAGGGGTTTTTTCGCCGAAATTGAGCACCCGGAGGTCGGCCGCCTCGAATACCCCACAGCGGCCTACCGCTTTTCTGAGACCCCCTGGCGGGCGGAGCGACCGGCGCCGCTTCTTGGTGAACACAACGAATCGGTCTTCTGCGGGAAGCTCGGGCACGCGCGAGCCGACCTGGTGCGTTTGCGAGCGGCTGGAGTGATCTGACGATGGTTGAAGCAGAGGTCAAGGGAGGTCCCCTGGCAGGAGTCAGAGTGCTTGACTTCACGTGGGCCTGGGCCGGACCCCACGGGACGTTGCTGCTCGGTCTCCTGGGGGCGGAAGTGATCAAAGTCGAGAGCAGAAGCCGACTCGACCATACGCGGGTTCGGTCGCTGATGACCGGCCCAACGATGACCAGTCCCGATCACTCGGCCATCTTCAACGATCTGAACGTCGGCAAACTGAGCCTGAGCCTGAACCTCAAGAAGCCGAGGGCGGTGGAGATCGCCCGGGAGGTGGCAAGGCACAGCGACGTGGTGACCGCGAACATGAGGCCGGGCGCCCTGGATCGACTGGGCCTGGGCTACGAGTCGCTGCGGGAGGTGAAGCCGGACATCATCGTGGTATACTCCTCGGCCGTCGGTAGCACCGGGCCCGAACACACCTACGTAGGATACGCGCCCACCTTCGCCGCGCTGGGCGGCCTCTCCTCGATCACCGGACACCGGGGCGGCATGCCCAACCCACACAGCGGCGCGGTCGACCTGCGGGTGGGTACCACGTGTGCATTCGCCGTTCTGGCCGCGCTCTACCATCGCCGGCGAACGGGCGAGGGACAGTTCATCGATATCTCCTCGGCGGAAGCGGTGAGCGCCCTTATCGGCGGCGTCTTCATGGAGCCTGCCATGAACGGGCGAACGCCCACTCGGGACGGCAACCGCGATCCATCGATGGCGCCGCACAACTGCTATCCCTGCCGGCGCAGCAAGAGCGCGTCGGGTGCGAACGAGGCAAGGCAGGAATCGCTGAGCATCGCCGTGGGCTCCGACGGGGAATGGCGGTCGCTCTGCGGGGTGATGGGCCGGGACGATCTGGCGGATGACACAAGGTTCGCCGACGTGGTGAGCCGGTATCGGAACCAGGAAGAGCTGGACGCCATCATCTCGGCGTGGACGCGGCGGAGGACGGCCCAGAAGACGGCCGATAGACTGCAGAAGGCAGGCGTCGCGGCCGTACCGGTGCTCTCGGGCAACGGCCTGACGCAGGACCGCCACATTCGAGCCAGGCATGTTATCGACAAGGTTGAGCACCCGGTCCTCGGACCACAGTTCGTTCTGGGAGTCCCTTGGCGGCTTTCCGATACGCCGGCTGCCGTCCGCCGCCCCGCTCCCTGCCTGGGAGAGCACAACAGCTATGTGCTGGGAGAGATCCTGGGTATGGCGGAGGAGGAGATCGAAGCGCTGATCCGCGACGGCGTGGTGGCCTAGTAGCAGCGGACAATCGCCAGACGCGGCGGCCCAAGCATTCGCTCCGTGACGCGCCGTCAGAGGCAATTCCCGGGAACGAAGAAAAAGATCCCTCAGACCGTGTAAGAATTCCGCGCCGCACCTGTCATACCGGTGACACCAAGAAAGGAGGCGTAGGATGAACGCCATCATAAAGGTCACCGGTCTCATGGTCATGGTAGCGGCGGGGTACATCGGAATAGCTGGAGGCGTCGTCCAGGCGGCACCGGGGCCCGAAGAGGCGCAGATGGAGCGGATCACCGACCCGTGCATGGTGCTCGCGGACTGCATCCAGATCGATCCCTGTCTCGTCGTGGATTGTGACGATGAGCCGGCCGTTGAGCCTGCTGACGACCCGGCCGTTGAGCCTGCTGACGACCCGGTCGTTGAGCCTGGTGACGACCCGGCCGTTGAGCCCGGCGACGACCCGGCCGTTGAGCCTGGTGACGACCCGGCCGACGATCCTGGGGACGACCCGGCCGACGACCCTGGGGACGATCCCGGAGACGACCCGGGCGACAATCCGGGCGACGATCCTGGAGACCACCCTGGTGACCAGCCGGGCGGTGACCCTGGGAACCAGCCCGGGACCAGCTCTCTGCCCGACGCCGGCACCGGCGACGGCGCCCCGGCCCAGAACAGCCAGGGAGTCATCGTTCTCGCCGCACTGGGCATCGCGGGCATCGCGATCCTGTTCGCCATGTTCGTGGCGTTCCGGAGCAAGGAATCGTCCGCACGCTGACATCGAGGGAAGAGGTAGGACGGCAGCGGGCCGCCCGTACGGGCGGCCTGTTGCGTCGTGGGGCGGATCAGGATGGCGCGCCCGGTCAGCCATGCCAGACCCTCAGGAACTCCCCCGGCGTGACGAACTCCGTGCCCGCATAGCCCCGCGAGAGCAGTACTTCTCTGTCGGCCGTGACCAGATATTGGGCGTCTCCGCCGACCGCCGCTTCGGCCAGTCGACGGTCTCCCTCGTCCTTGAGCCGGAGGCCGGTCACCTTCCCCGGCACGACGAGCACACTTCGCTCGCGCAGCTCCTGCAGCAGGCCGGTCACCTGGCCGCGGGACGTGACCCGCCCGAGCCAGGCGGCTCCCAGCACCAGTTCCGCCTCGCGGAGCGTCGCCTCCGACGCCACGATCTCCAATCGACCGTCGCGCCACGCCCGCACGATCTTCGCAGCGCTGCCTCTCGGCTTCGCCAGCGCGGCGACGAAGACGTTGGTATCGACGACGATTCTCACGGGAGCGAACTTCGCGTGGAGCTGCCTGTCACCGCATGCTGAGCGGGAGGAGCTGTTCAAACGACGATCCTACGGCGGAAGGCTGCCGATGATGCCCGCGTCGTACTGGAGGATGAGCAGGGCATCGACGGCGTTGACCCGGCCGTCTCCGTTTGCATCGGCATGCTCCAGACAGGGCAGCGTGTCGACGATGCCCGCGTCCGACTGGAGCGCCAAGGCGGCGTCGGCACTGTTCACGTATCCGTCGCAGTTCGCGTCCCCGGCTGCCGCACTCCTGTTCGCCATGAGCAACGTGTGGCTGTTCTGGTAGACACTCTGCACGCCGTTGGCGTCCTTGGCCCGCACATGGAAGGTGTAGTGGCCATCCGCCAGGCCGTTGAAGGTGGCGGAGGTATCTGCCGTCCAGTCGGACCAGTTGGGCCGCCTGTCCTCCGTGAAGCCTTGCAGATACGCCATCTCCCAGGTCTGCGGATCCCTGCGCCAACCTTCGAGGTAGTACGAGTAGAGGTAGCCGCCGGCACCTCCTGAGGCTATCCACTCGTAGTGCGTCCTGCCGGAGGTCACAGTGTCGCCGGCTGGGAACCTCGTGAGCATCACCATCGGGGCTGAGGGGTTCGCAAGCTGCCGGCCGACGTCCCGGCGGGTGGTGCCGAGCAATGCGTAGACCTCTCCGCCGGGGCAGATCGTTGGGTTGCAGTCCCGGTGGCCGCTGACGTTGACGAGATCGCGATTCCAGTCATCGTTCGAGAGGAGGAAGTCGCTGGAGCCAGTCGGGTCGATCTGGTGCGTGGAGCACTCCCAGGCCAGCACCTCCTTCAAGCGCGCGAGCATCTGGCCGCCTGGTTCGCCTCCTCCTTCGCACTCAGCAGGGGAACAGAACGTGCCCAGGAGGGACACGCCGGTGCTCCCGTAATTGTGGTTCAGGGCGTGGCCGGCGACCACGTCTTCGCTCAGGACCTCGCGGCCATCCTCCCACTCCCGCCCGTAGCGACCCTCGTAGGAGTTGCCGAACCTGTCCACCAGTGAGTTGTAGCCGATGTCGCCCCAGCCCAGCGTCCGGGCGTGGTAGGTGTAGACGGCCCGCACGTCAGCCTTGGCTTCCTCTTCGTTCGCGTAGTCGTTGCCGGTCACCGTGTGGTGGACGACGATCTTCTTGGTGGGCACGTAGGAGCGCGGCCAGATCTCCGTCCCGCCGTTGAATCTCAGGCTCTCGTCGGCGCCCCAGGCCTCCCGGGTGAAGGTTATGGGTTTGGCGCCCACCACTTGCCCGCTCACATTCGACGCCGACTCCACGACCGGACCGTCGGCACTGTTGATGAACGTCGCGGTGACAGATGAGATCGAAACGGACTCGGGAAGAGACGCCCGGTACTGGAGACGGCGATGCCTGGGAGCTCTCAGAAGCGCCGCATAGGTTTCACCGCGCGGCGTCTCCAGCGGCCGGGCCTCGACGTAGAGTTGACGCCAGGGCGACCAAGACGCACCGTCCTCGGAGGTTCGGACCTCGAACCCGGCCTTTGCTAGGTCCGGACCGCCGCCCTTCCAGTGGAGGCCAACATGCGTGAAGGGAAACCGCGCGGCCATGACCGGCGACTCGAAGGCACCCGGACCAGCAAGCGCGCCCGCGCCCGCACGATCCAGCGTGGCACCGGCAAGCCGTCCTCGGGAGAACGCCGCGCCGGAATGCACCGCGTCGTGGACCAGTGCGCGGACGGCGCCGGGACGCCCGCTCGCCGCCGGGCGCGGCCGGCGCAAGGCGCACATGCCTGCGACGGTCGAACCAGCGGCCGACGCGAGGAACCGCCGGCGGCTCATCTTCCGGCTCAGAAATGGGGACACGGCGCTTCCTTGCTCAACTGCCACCCAGCAGGCCAATCCGAGTGCTATCGCGGCCACTATACGGGCGGGGAATCGGGCCGTCAAACTGCGTCCCGACGCGGCGCCCGTCATGCGCGTGAGGGCGAGGGGGGAGGAGGGTCATGGGTCGGGGGTCGAGGGTCGGGGGTCGGGGGAGGGTCCTTCGGCAAGCCCTTCGGCAGGCTCGGGGCGAGGGGCCAGATTCCTCGCTTCGCTCGGAATGACATTG
Source organism: uncultured Dehalococcoidia bacterium (assembly GCA_964406605.1). Classification (GTDB taxonomy): domain Bacteria; phylum Chloroflexota; class Dehalococcoidia; order DSTF01; family RBG-16-68-14; genus CAYOSF01. The sequence goes on from CAYOSF010000004.1 coordinate 45,638, forward strand.
CTCTTCATGTGAGTGGGGGAGCGCTGATGTCGAGGCGGGCGAGGGGAGAGGGTTCACCGCGGCGGCGAGCTTGGAGGGCGTGGCTCCCTCACCCCGACCTGACGGTCGACCCTCTCCCGCAGGCGGGCGAGGGGAGAGGAGGGTCATGGGTCGGGGGTCGAGGGCCGCGGGAGGGCGGGAGGTTCCTTCGACAGGCTCGGGGCGAGGGGCCAGGTTCCTCGCTTCGCTCGGAATGACACCGCTCTTCATGTGAGTGGGGGCGCGCTGCTGATGTCAAGGCGGGCGAGGGGAGAAGGCGGGGGTCATGGGTCGGGGTCGAGGGTCACGAGAGGGCGGGAGGTTCCTTCGACAGGCTCGGGGCGAGGGGCCAGATTCCTCGCTTCGCTCGGAATGACATTGCTCTTCATGTGAGTGGGGGAGCGCTGATGTCGAGGCGGGCGAGGGGAGAGGGTTCACCGCGGCGGCGAGCTTGGAGGGCTTCGAGCTCGTGGAGGGTCTGGAGGCACTGGCGGTGCAGGTGTGTTTCGTAGCGAATGATGTTGTCGAGGACATGGGGCTCGGGAATGATGGAACTGTCCTGGGCACGGTCGACGGGCTCGAGGTCGGGAAACCGGTCTTCGGAGCCGGTCTCCTCGATATAGGCGGCGGCGTGGGCAAGGTCCTCCGCCTCGTCTTCTACCTGCTGGGCCGTGACGGCAACCTCGAAGCGAGTGACGCGGTGGAGACGCCAGAGGAGGAGGGCGACGCGTTCGGCCAGGGCGTGCTCGAGATCGCTCTCGGGGCCGAGACTGGCGAGGATGCCGTCGCGATAGCGACGCCAATCGGACTCCCGCTCCATGCCCGGAATGACGGGTTTGGTGGAGGTAATGCCATGCGTGAGGGCGTTGCGGGCAATGACCGCCTTGCCGGTGTCAGTTGCGGGACCTGTCTTGCCCTTTGTCATGGTTGAGCGCCGCCCCGTGGGCGGACACGGGGGACAGGGCACCCACAGGGGGGTGCCTCTACAGTGTGGGCCAGGTAATTGTTTCGCAAAATCGTGTTTTTTCTATGTACGCGCATTCGCATTTGGTATTGGGCGTGTGGGCGCACCCTACCCGCGGAAGGGCAGGCGGCCGTGCGCCCCTACATGGCTAGGCGGCCGTACGCCCCTACGGTTGGGTGTACGGAGCTACGATACGGCGCGGGCGGGAGAACGCCAAGGGGTGGGTGGCACGGCAAAAGGGTCGAGGGCCAGGGGTCGCGGGTCGCCGGAGCAGGGGGGCCTGCGATATTCCGCTATCGCCTCGAGCCCTCTTCCCTCTCGTCGACGACGGACCAACTCCCAGTGAACGTTGTCCACAGAGTTCCCGTGTGAACCAGGGTTATCGGGTCTCTGTGACAATAACGCTACCTGGGTCCGGCGGGGGGGGCGCTAGCCTGCGGACGCCGGACCCTCGCTGTCACCGCGGGCGGCTCGCAAGACCTGGTTGAGCTGTTCCTCATACCCCTGAGCCCGGAGACCATCGCGAAGCTCCTTGCCCGGCAGGTGCGGCAGGCGGAAATAGAAGAAGTGTCCGACTGGGTCGGTGTTCGCCACACTCTCGTTCCACAGCGGTCGATCGACAGCGATAGTCAGGCGGCGAAACTCCTCATCGAGTTCCTGCACGATTGCCTCAGCAGTAGGAAGCATGCCGGGGCGTGCCCTCTCCAGGGAGCTCTTTATCAGCCAGCGCCTGTCGAGGTCGTTGCAGTACTCCTCGAGCGAATACAAGTAGACCGCGCGGCATTCGTCTACTGTCTGCGCCCACCCGCTCAGGAGAAGATGGGGCCACGATGATTTGGCCTTCTTGAGGAAGAGCACGCGCTCTTCATCAGGCAGTTCGAGCAGAGGGTCTCTTCGACTAGTCATCACTTGACTTGGCTCCGGAAGTAGGCTTCGCTGCCCAGCTCCGGCTCGACCACAAACGATGTACCTATCCTACCACTAGGATGCACAAACACAATCGAGTTCGTGCTCCGCTCGTAGACCACCTTTGTCTGATCGTGGCTGCGGATGCCGATCAGGATGTCGTCGGTTTGATCGGTCTGCGCGGCGAGGCGCAGCGTGTGCCGCTGGTAGGCGCCCACCGCTGAGAAAGGACTCGCTGCGTCTAACCACGTTCGCTCCCCGGCGAGGCTCCGGCTTCCGTTCGCCCGGAACCAGGGCCGTAGTGGGAGGTCGGAATCCGGATTCCACCAACAGGACGCCGCGGACATTGACATGCTTAGACCAGCATGTATAATAGGCCACGCAAGCGTTTCCTCTTCAGCGTCAGAGGAGGCGGCGCTGCCGTTCTGTGACGAGCGACGCAGTCGGCTGATTGGCGCATCGGGAGCGAGCGGTGAACTCGGAGCGGGAATCACCGTGCCAGTGTAAACGACCCGGGGGACGCCCCACGGTCTTGGCGCTTCGTCTTGACGACCCGGGTGGGCTCTTCTCGTCGGGTGAGACTAACATTAGCGACGACGTGAGGAGCATCCTCAAGGCGCACTACGCCGTCGTGCACGGTGCGCCCCACGGCCCCGAAGCACTGATCCCGGCACCCTGCAGAATCAAGGAAGACTTGGCGAGCCCCGAAGATATCGACGCCGCCGGACCCGCTAAGCTTCGTGAGTTCGCCCGGCGGCGGTTCGTTGCCGTATTTCAGTCCGAAACCGATGCGCTCCACCGGGCTGTGGCAATCCAGCAGAGGGCGTCAGAATCTCTGCAGGGTTCGTCAAAGCAAGGCGAGGGTGGCGGCACTGCGCCGGACAGGCCAGACGCAAGGCCGTACTATGGCGGAGAGGCGCGCCTCCAATGCGTTATCGGGCTGGCGCATGAAAAGGCGCCTCGCAGCACAGTCGAACGCATCAGATCCAAAGCGCAGAAGCTTCTTCAGCGAACGCCCTCGGAGTCAACGTCCGGCGCGCAAGAGCCGTCTAACGTGGGTGAGGCCGTCGCCTTGATCGGGCCCGAGGGCCCGGCGAGCGGCGGCAGCATCGTATGCACGGGCACGGTGTATCAGGAATTGCCGCAGAAGGACATGCGCCTGCTGTACGAGTGGGAGGAAGCCCGCGAACCCGCGCCGCGCAGGTTGAACCGGGACTATGTCCTGGCCCAGATCAAGCGTCCGTTCTCCGCCGTCAAACGCTTCATGAAGGGCGCCGGGGCGCCGATGGAGTGCATCTACGACGACGCGCAGGTGCTTCTCAATGCCCCGTTTGAGCGCACGTTCTCGGCGGAAGTCCGCGGCTGGATCAAGCCGCGCCGAGGTGCTCGGCCAGACGGCCCGGGGGCTCTGCTCTATCCCGAGCGCCCGCATCCCAAGAACGAGCTCGTCGGCCTGGCGCTCTCGGGCGGCGGCATGAGGTCTGGTGTGTTCAGCCTGGGTGCCGTGCAGGCGCTCGCGCGCTACGGCGTCCTAGAGGATGTCGACTACCTCTCGACCGTGTCCGGCGGCGGCTACTTCGGTGCCGCTCTATCGGCGCTCTGGGCCGATCCGCTCCCGTACGACGACCTCCCGCAGCTCAACGCCACACCCGAGCATTTCCCATTCGCCTATCCCCGCCCACCCTCGGACGGCGGACCGCGCGCTGTGCACGGGAACGAGAGCCCCGCGCTCAAGTACGTGCGCGGCAATGCCAAGCTATTCGGCAGCGGCATCGGCCTGTTCAATGCCGGCACTTGGTCCGACGCCGGCCGGTTTCTCGTTTCCATGATGCTCCTCTGGACCGTGTTCCTCCTGCCGACGATAACCTTGCCGGTGCTCGGGGCAATAGGCGTACGCAACGGCTTCCAGCATCTTCGCCCGCACGTCGACTGGCAGGACCCGTGGTGGATCGCGCTCGCACTTATCCCTGCCGCGCCCGCCATCCTTGCCGTCTTGCTGTCCGCGGTTGCCTGGCGCGTGGGAGACAGGGGAAGGTGGCGAGAGCGACTGTGTGGCGCCAGCATCGGGTCCGCGATTGTCGCCGCCCTCCTGTTCGTACCGGAGGTCTTTGGGGCCGTGACGCTCCAACCCAGCATGGAGGACGTTTGGACGAGGCACTGGCTAGTCACGCTGGCAGCGGTGAGCCCGCTCGTGGTGTTCGGCGTCTATGCCTTGATCTCGTTCGTCGTCGAGAACATCAGAGGCGAGCGGACCAGGTTCGTCCCCGATTCGGTCAGATCTGTGCTTTTGCCCACCAGCGCCGTCCTCACGTTCGTTCTGCTGCTGTGCGCGGGAGTCTGGGGCTTCGACCAGCTATGGAATGGCACAATAGCTCGGTATGTCACCGGCGGCGCCGGGGTAGGGGGCGCGACGGTGGGCGGCTTCTCGCTCAGCAAGCTGTGGGACGCGCGTCTGAAGGACAACAAGCGAGTGCAGCGAGCCATCCTCCAGATCGGCCTGGCGGTTGGCGGTTACTTCGTGCTCGGTTTGGTGTTGAGCGCATGGTCCTGGTTCCTGTGGAGCAGTGGCGCTGGGAGTCCCGGATGGGTATTCCACGCCGCTTGGGCTGCTGCCGGCGGGCTGGTCCTTCTTGGCCTTTGTCATCCGGTGTCCCGCGGGCTTCTGAACCGCTTTTCGCTCAGCCGTACGTACGCCGCGATGATCCAGAAGTCCTGGGTCGTGGGCGCGGTTCCCAAAGAATTGGCGAGCGGCAGGCCAGGTGCCGACACCGAAGAGGCCGGTGATCTCTCGCGACAGACCAAGGCCGCCCACTGGACGCGGGTTTGGCCTCGGCCCGACATCACGATGCATACGCTTCGCGAGAAGACGGCCGCTCCGGGAAAGGTGCCGCCGGGCCCGTACCACCTGGTCTGCACTGCGCTCAACCTGCCCGGTTCGACGAGCGCCAAGCTCCTTGACCGCCGCTCGGATTCGTTCGTGATCGCCCCCATTCACTCCGGCTCAGCCCTCACGCGCTGGCGCTCTACCGAAGGGCACGACGAACTCGACGGCATGCCGCTCGCCCAAGCGGCGGCCATCTCGGGCGCCGCCATCTCTCCCAACATGGGTGGGCGTACGACACGGACGCTCAGCATTATTCTCACGCTGCTCAACGTGCGGCTGGGCCGCTGGATGCGCAATCCTCGACCATCCACGAACACTCTCATCAAGAAGGTGTTCGTCGACGCGCCTCTCGTCCTCTACTGGAAGGAGATGCTCGGCCTTGCCTCGCACGAAGACGGGCAGATCTACCTCTCGGACGGCGGTCACTTCGATAACCTCGGCCTCTACGAGCTGCTCCGCCGTCGCTGCAAGTACATCGTCGCCGTCAGCGCCGATGTAGGAGCACTGGAGGAGGCGTTCGACATGGGCAACCTCGGCCGCGCCCTGCGTCTCGCGCGCGTCGACTTCGGTGTCGAAGTGGACATGGGACCGCTGGCACCGCTCATGCACGATCCCACGACCGGCGAGGTCGGCTCTCTCTTCGCCGCCGGGGAGATCACCTATCCTTCGGGACACGGCGGAGACTCTGAGAAGGGAACGCTCATCTTCATCAAGAGCGGCATCGTCAACGAGGAGCTCACTGCCGACCTCCTCAGCTACTGGAAGAACGAGCATCCCGCCTTCCCCTATGACTCCACAACCGACCAACAGTACGACCAGCCGCAGTTCGAATCCTACCGCCAGCTCGGCTACATAGCGGCCCGAGCCATGTGGAACTCAGTCGATGTTGCTCCGGGTGGCGATACGAGGGGACGGCTCACAAGGATCGCCGACAAGTACAGCAAGACCACAGCGGAGCAGCATGCCCGCACAAGCCGATCAATATCCTATCCCTGAACGTCCAGCCATTCCGCCTCGTTGCCGCCGGAGACCGAGGCACGTCTGCGGCTGGAGGCCCCGTCCCGCGTCCGGGACCCGCCCCATATAATGGTGCGCGTGGGCATGACTGAGCACCGGTAGGGCATCGAAAGGATTCCATCGCCATGAGTAGCGACGACACGATCCGGGTCGGCGTGTTCTCGCCGAACGACAACCGAGCGTGGGTGCGAGCCGACAACCTGGACCTCATGCTCCGGCACGAGGGGCTGCTCATCGATGCGCTCCGGGGGCAGGGCGTGGAGGTGATCCGGGGCGGCGACGGCTACCCGCGCGAAGACCAGATCGCGTGGAATCGAGAGCTGGTGATCGAGCAGGCGAGGAAGATCGCCCAGGCGCGGCCGGACGCGCTGATCCTGAACCAGGGCTCGTGGACGTTCCCGCGGGACTCCGTGGATGCGGTGGACATCTATGAGGGCGCGATCCGGACGCTGGTGGACAACGCCGGCGAGGCCGGGGCGCGCATTCTGCTGTTCGGGTACAAGGACCCGGCGGTCCCCGGCATGGTGGCCGTGATGGCGGTGGCCGGGGCGCTCAAGATCATGGGCCGGTCGTACCAGATCTGCTACGGCCTGGTCGACCAGGACCCGTCGACGCTACAGGACCTGATGAGCAAGCTCCGCTTCTTCAAGCGACGCGCCGACGCGGCACGGGACGTTGCGGGCGTCATCGCCAGGCTGCCGGAGCAGAAGTACCTCCAGTTCGGGGGCGAGTCGCTGCGCATGCCCACGGCCACGGCCGACCCCAACCTGTGGCAGAAGACCTTCAAGGTGAGCTACGACCACCTCGACCAGTCCGAGATCGTGAGCCGCGCCCTGGGCTTCGTGCGCTGGAGTGGCGTGGCGGGCGAGAGCGACTACGAGATCGTGGACGACAGGCTGAAGAAAGCCATCGCCTATAAGGAGAAAGAGGGCAGGTTCGACTTCAGCAGGCCAAAACTGACATCGATCGGCAAGTTCGTGATGCAGACGGCCATGTTCTACGCGGCGCGAGACATCGTGGAGGAGACGGGCGCCACCTTCTGCGGCGTCAAGTGCCAGGACGAACTGAGCGCGCGGATGTGCACCGCCTGCATCGTTACGTCGTATCTGGGCAACGACGTGGCGCCCGACGGGACGCCGCAGGAGCGCTTCTACCCGACCTCCTGCGAGAACGACATGGACACCGCGCTCACTCAGCACCTGCTCCACCTGCTGACGGGCCGCCCGGCCGCCTTCGGCGACTTCCGGGACGTGGAGGACGGCGCGCTGGCCATCGTCAACTGCGGCCAGCACCCGACGCACTTCTTCGGCACGCCCGACGAGGACCCGGCGGAGAAGGAGCGCCGGGCCGAGTTCATGGGACAGGAGGTGTTCTATGACGCCGGCGGGAGCGTCGTGCGAGGCCGGACGCCGGGAGGTCTCGAAGTCACGGTGGCGAGGCTGGGGCGCGAGAACATGCGCTACTACCTGGCCGCCACGGTCCTGCAGACCGTCGACGTGCCGGTCGAGCAGCACGAGCGCTACAACCCGTCTTGGCCGGTCCTGCGCGGCAAGATCCCGATGGCGGAGCGCGAGCTGATCGCCATGTGGCCGTCGAACCACCTCGCGTTCTCGTTTGGGGACTTGACGCCGGACCTGGCGGAGCTGTGCGAGGTGTTGGGCATCGGCTACTGTATCGTCGACGGGGACGGGAACCGGTACGAGCGGCCCGCGTAGCGGCGGGCGGCGCCGGACAGCGCCAACAGAGACCTGGCCAGAGCGGAGGGAAGCACACGATGGACGTATTCGAAGCGATCGGCACGCTGCGCGCGATGCGCCGGCTGAAGCCCGATCCGGTCTCCGATGAGGACGTCTGGAAGGTTCTCGACGCCGCCATCAAGGCGCCCAGCGGCGGGAACCGGCAGCCGTGGAACTTCATCGTCGTGCGAGACCCGGAGATCAGGCGCAGGCTGGGCGAGTACTACCTCGACGCGTGGGGCAAGGCGTACGCCGGCGGGCCAGGCCGGGCCAGGCTGGACGACCCACGCTCGGCGCGCGTGTACCGTTCGGCCGAGCACCTGGCGCACCACCTGGCCGAGGCGCCGGTCCTCATCATCGTCACCCTACGCAAGGACGGGCCGACCCTTCCGCCCCTGGCCGGCAGCTCCATCTACCCGGCGATCCAGAACCTGATGCTGGCCGCGCGGGCGCTCGGCCTGGGCACCACGCTCACAACGCTGCACAAGCTCCACGAGCGGGAGGTGAAGGAACTCCTCGGCATCCCGGAGCAGGTCGAAACCATGGCGCTCATCCCCCTCGGCCGGCCGAAGGGGCGGTTCGGTCCTCCGACGCGGTTGCCCGTGGAGAAGGTCGTCTACTGGGAGCGGTGGGGCGAACGACGGGAGCGGTGACCGCGCCACGAGCGGCCGGCCGAGAGACTGCTGAACAAACTCCGCAAATCTGTCCCACCCGCCCGCCCGGTTGTGTTTGTTGAATCTGGGGGACACCCCCAGACCCCCGGCAGAGTCCTTCCCGGGAAGGACTCTGCACTCCCCCTTCTTCCGCAGGCTCAGCCTAGCCGGTTGACAGAGCGATGTCGATGTGCAGGCTGTCGCCCGCGCCCAGCGCGACGGGCCGCGTGAACTCGACCGACAGCCCCTCATCATCGACGGTCAGCCGTCCCTCGACATCGCTGCCGGCCACCGAAAGCTGATCGACGCGCGCCGCGCCGCCGTCCACCAGTCGCGGGACGCCGAGACGCTCGAGTAACAAGCTGCCGTACAGCAGATCGAGCGCGTGGGTCTGCTTCGACCCGTCGCGGCGCTGGGCGTAGCGGCCCCAGGATTCGCCCGCGGTAAAGAAGCAACGGAAGTCGTCGGTCGAGAGGCGCGGCGCGAAGGCGAGCGAGCGCTCCGGCGCGCTGTACCGGTACCCGCTCAGCGCGAGCAGCAGCGACCACGACGACATGGCGCGGGCGTAATGGCTCCCGCATTCGACCTCGTTCCAGGGGTTGCGGCGCTCGCCGTCGTAGCGCTCTCGGGCCGAGCGCACGATTGTCAGTCCCTCGTCCAGCAGTCCCTCCCAGATGAGGTGCGCCGCGACGTGGTACTCGATGCCCGTCCACACCTCGTGCGCGTAGGGGAAGGGATAGCGGGGGCGGCCGCCCTGGGGCCAGGAGCAGAGAACGAGCCCCGCCTCGTCGTTGAGGGCATAGACACGCTGGGGATTGGGGTGGTCGGATAGATCGGCGCGGTAGTTGTACCGGTAGATCGACGCGAGCGCCTGCCGCACGCGCTCCCGCGGCAGCAGGTGACCGAGCCCGATGGTGGAGGCAAGCCACTGGCCGAGAAGCTGGTCGGACAGGCAGCCGACGCCGAACTGGTAGCGGTGCTCGTCGATGTCTTCGAGGCGCTGCACGTAGAACTCGCCGTTCCAGAGCAGCTCCTCGGTCCGCTGCCGGCCCTGCTCGTACACGCGACGGTACTCCTCGGCCGACTGCTCCTCGCCCAGGGCGCGGGCCATCTCCTCGGCGGCGCGCAGGGCGCCGAGGTAGAGGACGTTGGTCATCGGGTTCGAGCCGTAGAACTCGATGTCGTAGGTGTTGTGCTGTTCGCCGTCCATCATGCCGTCGCGGTCGGCGTCCCAGGACTGCCAGGCGAACTCAAGGGCGCGCTTGGCGTGGGGCCACAGCTCGCGCAGGAACGACTCGTCGCCGCCCATCTGCCATTCGCGGTAGAGCCGGAGGACGGTGCCCATCTGGCCGTCGGCCGCGGGCGCGTGGGCCCACAGCTCGCCGACCAGCGGGATGAGCGAACGGAAGGCCATGTCGCCGTCGGACCGGGTGTTCGATGCGAAGTCGGTCCGGCGCGCGCCGCGTTCGAGCTGGGGGAAGAGGAAGGCGGGCGCCTGGGCGTAGTTCCAGACGTGGGTGCAGTCCATGGGGCAGCAGCCGGACGTGTCGGCGCAGCCCTCGAAGGCGTGGAAGCGGCCGTCCTCAGTGCGGAGGCAGGTGGTGGTGCGGATGGTCGACATTTGGCTGGAGACGGCGTCCAGCACATAGTCGGGGAGCGTGCTCCCGAAGAACGCGTCGTGGAAGAGGCGGGTCTGCGACTCCAGGCGATCCATGTGCTCAACGGTGTAGCGGGCCGCGTCCCAAGCGTCGGCGAAGCGGGTCGCGTACTCGTTGCCCAGGCGCTTGCCCCGCACCGCCTCCTCGACGTTCCAGTAGTTCATCAGGTTCGGGAAGTGCCAGGCGAGGATGAACGGGAGCCGCGCCGACTCCCCGGGGGCGAGCGAGGCGACCAGCCCGAGGCTGCCGATGTCGGTCTCGTTATCCGGCGTGGGGCTCTCGTCCGAGGGAGCGATTCGGCCGTTCTGAGAGAAGGCGTCCCAGAAGCCCTGGACGTCGTCGAACCAGCCGGCGCGCTCCCAGTGGGCGCAGGCGGTAATCTCCGGCCAAGGCGTCGCGACGGCCATCGTGCCGAAGGCGGGGTCCTCGGGAGCGTACTTGGCGCTGGACATGCGCAGGCCCCGGAGCGAGCCTTCATCGACCACCTGATTCAGATTCCGGCCGTACAGGTGGCTGTGCCGGCCTCGTAATGAGGCCAGGCCGTCGTAGCCGACGGCGTTCATCATGCTGAAGGCGACCGTCGCACGCACGGGCCGGTCACCATCGTTCGTGAGCGTCCAGAAGAAGACGGCGACCGGCAGGCCGGAGTCCTCGGGGTCGGCCGGGATGCACGGGTTGAACGCCTCCAGGGCGAAGCGGAGCGGGAGGGCCGGGTCCTCGAAGTCGATGCGGGCGAAGGGGTAGCTGCCGGTGAATCGGGCGGAGGCGAGCCGGGGGAGGCCGGCGGCGAGGTTGGCGGGCGCGCCGAACCCGCCTCCGTAAGGCGGCTGGAGTCGCGACTCCAGGACGCGGGCGACGGGCTCGCCGCCCTCGGGCGCGGCCCAGATGCTGAAGAAGGTATAGGGCAGGTGCTTGCCCTTGCCGGGTCGATTGAAGACCTCCCAGTCGCGGAGCTGGCCGCGCCCGCCGAGCGACACGGTACCGGTGCCGATGCCGCCCAGCGGGAAGGCGATCTCCTGGAGCGCCGCGCCCTCGAACGTGCGCCCGACGGGCGGTTCCGGCGACGGGTCGGCAGGTGGTGAGCTACTCGATGTGGACATGAGCGGTCTCCTCGGTGGGCGGGCAGTATGTGTCGTTGAGAGGATAGCGGCGAGAGGGTCGGGGGTCGAGGGCCGGGGGTCGCGAGAGCGCGGGCGAGGCAGTTGCCTGTTGATTGCATTTGGAAATGGGACGGATTCCAGATACGAGAAGCGCGCATGTGGTTTGATTGACCGTCGTCGGGATGGGACCGAGGGCCGGAGATGGAGGGTCGGGGGCCAAGGGTCGCCGGAGCGGACCCTCACCCCGACCTGACGGTCGACCCTCTCCCGCACGCGGGCGAGGGCAGGGAACGGTAGGGAATTCGTTTTGCAGAATCATGTTCTTCCCCTGCACGCGTATTCGCGTTTGGTATCTGGAATCGGTTTCCGGGCGCACGGCCGTGCGCCCCTACGCGACCGGACCCGCACAAGACGGGTTGTACGAGCCTAGGATACGGCGCGGTCGGGAGAGCGCGAAGGGGCGGGTGGCACCGGGGGGAGGGCGGATACTGCGGCTGGCGAACGCAGAACGGACGCTACTGCGGCGGGACGGGCCTCGCCAGCAGAGCGAGTATGCGGGACAAGGGCGGCCTATAGCGAGGGGGCGGCGATCGGCTTAGAATGGTAGTGGTCATGAGGCAAGTGGAGAGCGTGGCTGTGGGCGCGAAGGCGTGCAACTTGGCGGAGCTAGAGCCCTATGTCCGAGCGCTGGAGACTCTGGCGACGCAAGCCCGCCCTGTGGGTGTAAGCACGGGCAGCGCTGATTGGATGTCGAAGGTGCTTGATGGGCAGCCCAGCGGGGAGCTGAAGAGAGTTGTTCCGCTGGAGAAAAGAAGGGAAATGGGCGCGTTCTTCACCGGGAAGGCGCTGGCAGGCGAAACGGTAGCGCCATGGCGGCAGAAGCTCACGCGGCAGGCGAGGATAGTTGACCCGGCGTGCGGTGCGGGAGATCTTCTGCTTGCATGTGCGCGGTCATTACCAACGCATGAAACACTCAGAGAGACCTTGTGGCAATGGGGCCGCCAGGTATTCGGGTTCGACTTGCATCCGGAGTTCGTGCGGGTGACCAAAGCAAGGCTAGCCCTGCTGGCCGCCCAGCGTGTACGCCGAGACAGTAGAGTGGTGATCCCTCCGCTTGATCAGATGTTCCCGAATGTGCAGGTGGGGGATGGCTTGGGCGATGTGTACGATGCGGTCCGCCCGACGCACATCGTCTTGAACCCTCCGTTCCAGAGAGCGGAGGCCCCGGACTGGTACACGTTGGGGAATGGTCTGGTATCGCGCGCGGCGGTGTTCGTTCAGAGATGGCTGTTGGAGGCAGAGTCAAAAACGGAGTTCGCCGCAATCCTGCCTGACGTACTGAGGACGGGAGCCAACTACGCGAGCTGGAGAGCGTGGGTGGAAAGGCAGAGCGCGAGCCGCGAGGTGAAGGTGCATGGAGCCTTTGACTCCGAGGCGGATGTGGATGTGTTCATACTTCGGGTGGTATGCGGCTCGAGGAAGGAAGCCGATGAGACTGGCTGGTGGCGGGGAGGGCCGGCGGAGCAGGGATGCGTAGGCGAGCGGTTCAATGTGCACGTGGGATCCGTGGTGCCGCACAGAGACGCGAAAATGGGGCCTTGGCGTGCGTTTGTCACCACGCGGGTATTGCCACGCTGGGGTGTGGTGAGGGCTGATAAGAGCAAGAAACGCCGATATCGCGGCCGAACGTTCTCGCCGCCGTTCGTGGCGATACGCCGCACATCAGCACCCGGCGACAGGAAGCGGGCTGTGGGTACGATTGTCACAGGTGCGATTCCTGTGGCGGTAGAGAACCATCTTATCGTGGCCGAGCCGCGTGACGGCTCAGTTCAGAGCTGTCGTGGGTTGCTGGATGTGCTGCATTCAGACGAGAGCGATCGGTGGTTCGACGAGCGAATACGGTGTAGACATCTGACGGTGTCGGCGGTGGCCGAATTGCCGTGGCGGAGCTGGTAGGATGACGACCGACTACCTCAAGTTCTCTCCAGACATTCTGCGCCGGCTGGGCGAAGAGCTTGTGCCTCAGCCGGAACAGGGCATCGTAGAGCTGGTGCGAAACTCATACGATGCGGACGCCGTAAGCTGCACTGTGGAGATCAACGACGCGGGGGGGCCAGGAGGAGCGGTTTGCGTCACTGATGACGGCGTGGGCATGGATGTCGAGGCGATCAGCTCTGGGTGGCTGGTAGTGGGACGGTCGCCAAAAGTGGGGCGGCAGGTCACCGGGCGGGGGCGCTATCCTGTAGGGGACAAGGGGCTTGGGAGACTGGCCGCACTGCGCATGGGGCGGTTCGCCGACCTGGCGACTCGACCCAAGCGGGATCCGGGGAAGCAGTTCCGCCTGGTAATCGACTGGGTGCGCGTAGACAGCGCGACTGTAGTGGAAGGCGTTCCATTCGAGATCAAGGAACAAGAGACCAGGGAGCCCCCTGGAACGACGATCGAGATCAGGGACCTCCACGTTGCGCTGGGGCGGAGAGAGGTGAACCGGCTAGCGCGGTCACTGCTTCTACTGGCGGATCCCTTCGATGACTCGACTGGATTCCACCCGCAACTTGTGGCACCAGCCTTCAGTGATCTGGAGAAGCGTGTGCGGGAGTCCTATTTCGCGGAAGCGGATCACAAGCTTGTGGCGAGCTTGGACGAGGCCGGTAGAGGTCAAGCGGAAGTAGTGGACTGGAAGAATGAAGTGCTGTGGAAGGCTGCACACGAGGATTTGAGCGACCGGCCGTACGAAGCGCCTGCTGCAACCTTCGAGTTGTCGGTCTTCCTTCTGGACTCCAAGACGTTCTCTTCGCGCTCGGTATCACTGCGGGAAGTCAGGCAATGGCTCCAGGTGGTGGGCGGTGTCCACCTGTACCATAGGGGACTTCGCGCACATCCGTATGGCGATCCCGGCCACGACTGGCTGGAGATGAATCTCCGAAGGGCAAGAAGCCCCGAAGAGCGCCCTTCTACGAACACGTCGATTGGCCGGGTCGTCGTCCCGGATCCTGGAGAGCACCTGATACAGAAGACGGATCGAACGGGCTTCATAGAGAACGAAGCTTTCGGGGAGCTCCGTGGCTTTTGCACAGACGCTCTGGATTGGATGGCGAAAGCGCGACTGCGTGCAAGAGAACGGGGCCGGCAGAAGGAGAGAGTGGGGGCGTCGCGGTCGGTGGTACGTGCGCGCGAGTCAGTCAAGCACGCCATGGACGAGGTGCCCGTACCGGTGCGGAGGTCGGTGGAAAAGGCGGTGGAGCGCCTGGATCGTGCGCGTGACAGAGAGTCAAGAGCGCTCAGGGAAGAGCTGCAGCTGTACAGAACGCTGGCTACTGTGGGGACGACGGCCGCAGTCTTCGCTCACGAATCGGCGAAGCCAGTTTCTCAGATCGAGAGGACGGCCAGGATCATCGAGAATCGCGGGCGTAGGCTGTTGAAGGAGCGGTATGCAGAAGAGCTGGAGAAGCCCGTTGGCCTGGTCATTCGGTCATCTCAAGCTCTGCGGAGTTTTGCCGCGCTGCCGCTGAGTCTTCTCAAGCGGGAAAAGCGAAGGGTGGGTCGCGTGGACGTGCATGCGGTCATCGGGGATGTTCATGATCTCTTCGAACCGTTCCTGACGGACGCTCGCATACGGGTGGATCTTGAACTGACGCAGCAGATCCCTTCGATAAGGGGGAGTGCTGCAGCGCTTGAGGCCATAGTGGCGAATCTGCTTACTAACGCGGTAAACGCTTTCGCAGCTCAGTCTGGCAAGGTAGCGTCGCGCCGAGTGGTGATTCGTACAGAACTCTCGGGAGACAGACTGCTCCTGCGAGTCATGGACAATGGACCGGGAATCACGGACATAAGCGTAGACGACATCTGGCTGCCTGGCCAGAGCACCGTGCCTGGTGGCACAGGCCTGGGGCTTACGATTGTGCGCGACTCGGCGGTGGACCTTGGCGGGAGTGCGCACGCACTGGCGCATGGGGAGCTGGAGGGTGCCGAATTGGTAGTTGAGCTTCCGACTATCGGAGCGTAGATTGACCTCCGTGCGTTCCGACTCGCAGATCGAAAAGGTGGCGGTGGTTGATGACGACCAAACCGAGGCACAGCTAATGAGCGAGATTGTGCAAGAGGCTGGCTTCTTGCCTGTGCCAGTTCTTGCGACCGAGCGAACGGATCGGTTTGACAACCCCTCGGTGCTAGCAGCTGTGATTCAGGACAGAGCGGAGGCGGCCGTGTGTGATCATCGCCTGCGACCGCTGGGTTATGCATCTTTCGACGGCGCACAACTGGTGGCCGAGCTTCTTGTGCGAAAGATACCGGCAGTGCTGGTCACTACGTACCTGGATATCGACGCAGATGTGTCGATTAGAAGGTGGCGCGACAAGATCCCAGTTCTACTAAGTAGGGATGAAGCCGATCCAGAGCATATCCGAGAGGGACTGGAAGCGTGTCTGTCGGAGATAGCCGGCGCAGTACTAGCTGGCCGGCGGCCTCGCAGAGCCCTGATACGCGTGGTGGATGTCACACAGGAATCCAGCGAGACCGTTGTGGACGCTATCGTGCCGCAGTGGAACCCGAACAAGGGCGTTCGCTTTCCGGTCACGCTCCTGCCTCGTGAGCTGCACAGCGAGGTGGCCCCCGGAATCAGGCTACTGGCTGATGTGAATATTGGCGCACGAAAGGCCGAAGAGCTGTTCTTCGGGAACTTCGATCTTGCGCCAGAGCCTGCTCGAGAGAATGACGTCCTGTGAGCTAGCAATCCTTGATGTGGGACACGGCAACTGTGTCGTGCTCAGTGACGACCTTGGCACAGTGGTGTTCGACGCTGCGAGCGGAGAGACCTTGCTCGAGTTCCTCGAACAGGAGGAGATTACTGACATAGATGCGGTGCTGATCTCGCATGCGGACGCCGACCACATCGCGGGCGTGCTGACACTCCTGCTGGAGCCCAGCGTTCTCGTTCGCAAGATCTACCTCAACCCAGACGCTGCGAGGACAACACAGATATGGTGGGACTTCCGGTGCGCGCTACGTGTCGCCAGAAGGAGCTTCGGCACACAGGTGAAGACGCAGCTGACAATGGAGTCGTCGGCGGAGTTCGCCAGGGGTGAGGTGCAGATTGATGTGCTAGCACCGCAACCTGAGATTGCGGCAAGCGGCGCGGGCGGCCGGGACTTGAGGGGACGTCTCCTCACGTCCCACTCGGTGTCCGCCGTCGCCCGGATCATGACAGACGATGTCGGCCAGGCAATTCTGTGTGGTGACCTGGACGACGTGGGCCTTGACAACTTTCTAGAGGCGGGTTCGTCGCCGAGCGCGAAGGTGCTGCTCTTCCCACATCACGGCGGGACGCCAGGTGGAAGCAATGCCTTCGACTTCGCGAAACGACTGGTTCAGGCTGTTCAACCGAATGCGGTGGTGTTCTCAAACGGGCGGGCGAGACACGGAACTCCGCGTCCCGAGATCATTGAGGGCGTACGCGCGGCCGCGCCGCAGGCGCACATCGCGTGCACCCAGCTGTCCGAGAGATGCGCAGCAAATACTCCTTCTGAGCCTCCTGGGCATCTGGCCGCGCTCCCCGCACAAGGTCGCGCGGTCAACGCGTGCTGCGCAGGGAGTCTGCACGTGAGCCTGCGCGAAGGCAGCATAGCTGCACCGAAGCCGAGCGAGCATCTGGGTTTCATTAGGCGAGAGGCTCCGACGCGGCTTTGCGAGTGACGCTGGGCAAGGGATTGTAGTCTGTCGCAGAGAGGCCGGTTGGCGGGCGGCGAGCTGGTGCCGATGGAGGCGGAACTGGCGGGCCGTGAGGGGCGCCAGTACGAGCCGGCGTCGGTGCTGCTGGAGCGCGTCAAGGCAAAGCGGGTGGCGCGGTAGACCAGACGTGAGGCGCGATTCCGAGCGGCGGCATCGCCAGTCCATTCGGCTGAAAGGGTACGACGACGCGCAGGCCGGCGCGTATTTCGTGACGGTCTGCACGTACGGTCGGGAATGCCTGTTCGGGGAGGTGGCCGGCGGTGAGGTACGGTTGAACGAATGTGGCGAACTGGTTGAGGCGTGCTGGAATGACATTGCCGGCCATTTCGCCTGCGTCCAATTGGACGCGTTCGTGATCATGCCCAATCACGTTCACGCTATCCTTCACATCACGGAATGCCAGAGCGCCGCAACCGTAGGGGCACGGCATGCCGTGCCCCTACCGGGCAACGTGCCCCACCGAAACGTTGAACGGTTCGGCAAGCCGGTGGTGGGTTCGATTCCGACCATCGTGCGGTCCGTGAAATCCGCCACCACCAAACGTATCAACGAACGGCGCGACACGCCCGGGCGCGCGCGTGTGGCAACGCAACTACTACGAACACATCATCCGCGACGAGGAAACCACCATGGGCGCGGAAACCGCGCCCCTACCGGGGGTGGAACGACCGGCGCTGGACCGTATCCGACGGTACATCGTCGACAATCCGGCACGGTGGGCGTCCGATCCGGAGAACCCGCAGGCGGCGGTGCCGGAACGCGAGGAGGCATGGCGCACGTGACCGCGTGGGTCACCCATGGGCGCAGAGACCGCCACTACGGGACCGGCGGCGGGGATGGTGCCCGATCCCCGGGCGGGTTAGAAACCCGCCCCTACGGCGGGTGCGGCCCGGAGGGCGAGGGGAGCGCCCGGTAGGCCTATGGCGAGGGGCCAGATTCCTCGCTTGCGCTCGGAATGACGGAGAGGGGGAAGGCGGGAGAGCGAGGGGCCGGGGGTCGAGTGTCGGGGGTCGGGAAAGAACGGGCGGTGTGAGATGGTGGGGGCGTGGACGCACACGGATAGAGACCGAGGGTGGAAAGCCTCGGCTACGGTGGCGAGAGGGGTCGAGAACCGGGAGTCGAGGGTCGAGGGTCGAGGGTGGCAGTGTGCGGGACCAGTTAGCGCCGGCGCAGGCGCAGCGCCGCGTACGCAGCGGCCGCCGCGAGGCCCGTAGCCGCAAGGGCGGCGATGGGCCAGATCGGCAGGCCGTCGCCGGGGCCGCCGCCGATGCCGGTAGACGGCGGCCGAATGACCCCCGCGGTCGCGGTCGGGACGGGCGTGGTCGACGCGGGCTCGAACTCGTAGGCGCCGATGTCGCAGACCGCGCTACCGTCGCCGTCGCCGTCGAGGGGGCGGGCGACGCCGCGCTGGTCGGTGTCGGGCGGCGGGCAGTCATCGCTCGCGGCGTCGATGGCGGGGCTTCCGGCGAGGAGGGCGGAAGTTCGGGTGGACCCGCCGTTGTCGGCGAGGTCGCCGAGCAAGGGATCGGCGTCGGTGATGTCGCTGGGGGCGGTCGGGCCGCACGCGAGCGGATAGAAGATGTTGTGGCCGGCGGACGCGATCGTGGCGCCGATGCAGTTGTTGCCGATGCGGGTGCCGTTGAAGGCGACGATCGTGTTCTTCAGCGTCGTGGTGCCGCCGCCGGAGATGCCCCCTCCCCGACCGATGGCCGTGTTCGATGCGACGGTAGCGTGGTTGAGCATCGCCGATCCGGTATTGAAGAGGCCGGCGCCATCGCTGTTGGCGAGATTGCCTCCAATCGTGACGTTGGTGAGCGACATGGCAGCGCCGTTGAAGATGCCGCCGCCGTCATCGCCGATGTTGCCGGCGAAGGTACTGTCACGGATGGTGACCGTGCCCGCATCGTTGTAGAGCCCGCCGCCGTTCGCGCTGAAGGCCGTGTTGCCGTTGCCGCTGATGGTACTGTCGGTGAGCATGAGGGAGCCGTTGTTTGCGATCCCGCCGCCGTTCGCGCTGTAAGCCGTGTTGCCGTTGCGGCTGACGGTACTGTCGGTGAGCGTGAGGGAGCCGTTGTTTGCGATCCCGCCGCCGTCGAAGGCGGAGTTCCCGCTGACGACGACATGGACAAGCGCCAGCACGCCGTTGTTCAAGACGCCGCCGCCGTCGTTGGGAGCGTTCCCTTTCCGGAGGGTCACGCCGGCGATCTGCACCGAGATACCGTCGGATGCAGGATCGACGTGGAAGGCGCGGTCGACGCCGCCCATGTCAATGACGGTGTCGGCCGCCCCTGCGCCCGTAATAGTGAGGTCACCCGTCGTGACGTCCAGGTCGCCGTCGGCGGCGTCGTCGGGCGTGCCGTCCGGCGGGATACGCAGCATGTAGGTGCCCGGCCCGAGCAAGATGGCATCCGGACCGGGGGCCGTGTTGGCGTCGATGATCGCCTCCCGCAGGGAGCAGTCACCCGGCGCGCAGCCGTCGGGGGCGGGATCGTCGAACCTCGTAACCTCGAAGCCGGTCGCTGCGGCCGGCTGCCGGCCGCCCGGCATGACCAGCACAAGAGCGGCAACGGCAAGGCCGAACGCGACCAATGCGAGAAGTCGGGGAACGGCAGGGGTCAAACGGGACGTGGGCGTGCCTCCTTGTACGTCTCGACCTGGGCGGGAGCTTACTCCGCGGTCGAGCAACGGTCAATGGCCCGATCTGCATTGTAGGCGCCCCGCGTTCCAGAGGCTCGGCCTTATCCGCGGGCCGCGGGGGCGGCTTGTAGGAGAGCTGCTGGTGGCGACCTTCAGGTCGCCGCTACGGAGGAAGGGAAAGCTGTCAGGCTGAAGCTCCTCCCAAGGCGGACGCGGCTGACCCGCGAGGAGAGATGAGAGGTGGGTTGGCCCCCTGAGAGGGGGACAGATGGCCATGCGCCGCACCAGCCGCTAGGATGGGTGCCATGATGGATGCTCCTAGCCCGGGCGTGGGCGGGTTCTACCTGGACGGCGAGCCGCAGCTATCGCCGGAGCGTGCCGTGGCCGAGCGGTGCGAGCGTCAGGGGATCACGTTGGACCAGATGGGGGTGAAGCCGTCGGTGGTGGCGACGTTCTTCCCGCAACTCACCACGTATCTCGCCCAGCGAAGCGGCGCGACTCGGTCCGAGCACTGGTGGCCGGAGATGGACAGCCGCGCGCTCTTCACGGCGGACGGCGGGGTGTCCATCGCGACGCTGGACGTCGGCGCGCCGGGCGCGTGCTTGATCTTCGAGGAGCTGATCGCGTGCGGGGCGAGGAATATCGTGGTGGTGGGGGCGGCCGGGAGCCTGCAGCACCACCTGCCTATCGGGTCGGTCGTGGTGCCGACAAGGACCGTGCGAGAGGAAGGCACGTCCTACCACTACCTGCCGCCGGAAGCGCCGGCCGAGGCGTCCGCGGGCGTGCTCGGCGCGCTGCGGGCCGCCTGGCGCGGGTCGGGCGAGATGCGGGAGGGCCTGCACTGGACCACGGACGCGCCCTATCGAGAACACAAGGAGAAGGTCGCCGCCTTCCGCGAGGCCGGCGTTCTCTCGGTCGACATGGAGGTGTCGGCGCTGTACGCGGTTGCGCAGCACCGGGGCGCGTCGTGCGCGGCCATTCTCGCGATATCGGACGAGCTGTACGAACCGTGGCGGATCGGCTTCTACGGGGAGGAGTTCCAGCGCGCGATCGTGCGGTGCGGGCTGGCCGCGTTGGAGGCGGCGACGCAGGTGGCGACCTGAAGGTGGCCGCTACGGGGATACGACAAGGGGGCGGGGCGCGTCAGGCTGAAGCTCTTCCAGAGGCGGACGCGGCTGAACCGCGCGAAGACGAGCGGAGGTGGGAAGACCGGCGTCGTCAGGTCGCTTCGTCGACGCGCAGGAAGAAGTCGAGCATTGCCTGCCATGTCTCTTCGTTGTTGCCGGCCATGAGCCCGTGCTGGGCGCCGGGCAGGATGCGTAGCTCGGAGTTCGGGATGCCCTCGTGAAGCCGGTGCGCGCCGGCTACCGGTACGACGCTGTCGGCGTCCCCGTGGATGATGAAGGCCGGCATCGTTATCTCGGAAAGGCGGGCCGTCAGGTCGGATTCGAGGTAGGCGGAGTAGTTGCGCGTCTCGCCCGCGTACCAGCGTATGCGCTCCTCTCGGGATGTGTTCTTGATCAGATTCTGGAGCAGCTCCCGGCGTGCGAGAAACTCGGTGACCTGTTCCGGCGTGGCCGTCTTCACGGCGTCCGCCAGCATCGTTTCCAGCCCCATCGCCGGCTGCGACTTGCGTGCCTCGTAGGCCGCCTCACTTCCCTCGCGCTCCAGGAAGGCCACGCGTTCGCGTAGCCCCTCGGTGGGCGGTCCCTCCGGGATCAGCCGGGGCGCGGTATTGACCAGCGCGAGCGCCTTCACCGTCTCCGGGTACCTGAGGACATAGGTGAGGGCGATCGGCCCGCCGGCGGAAGCGCCGATGAGGTGGCTTCTCTCGATGCCGAGATCGCGCAGGAGCCCGCGGAGGTCTTCGGCGAAGCTCTCGAGGGAGTAACCGTCGTCGGCGTATTCCGACCGGCCCGCCGACCGCCGGTCGTAGGTGATCACGGTGTAGCGCCGCGCGAACAGATCGACCCAGGGCTCCGGCTGCGGGTCGAGCGTGGAGGCGATCCCGCCGAAGCCGCCGTGAACGAAGGCAACGGGGAACCCCCGGCCCGCCACCTCGTAGTGCATCTCGAAGCCGTTGATGGTCTTCCTTGGCATCGGTTCACCTCCGCTGCGTGCCGGCGACAATCCCCTGCGGCGCCGGTGCCTTCAGCTCAGGTAGGCCGGCGCTCGTGCTCCCTGATGGAAGAGAGGAACTCTCGAACTTCCCGCATGGAGCGTAGCACAACGACATCCGCATGGTGCGAGATCTCGCGGAGTGATTCGGTGATGCCGCGAACGTGGGCCCGCCAATGGGTGATGCACCACAGCAGGATCGAGTCCCTGCTCATGAAGGTCATGCGCCAGGACTCGTAGTTCGTTCCCCAGAGGGACTCCCCTGTCCAGGCCCTGGTCACCGTCCGCTTGAACAGCCGCCAGAAGACCAGAGGAAAGGGCAGGCGCAGCCAGACGACCGTCTCGACCTTGGGCAGCACGATGTCGCGTATGGTGCGATAGTTCCCGTCGCACACCCAGCCATCGGAATGGCGGGCCAGGCGCTCTGCGATCTTCTCTCTGAACTCGTCCTCCGGTGTGGGCTCCCAGTTGGGCCGGTGGAAGAGAGCGTCCAGCTCGATCACCGGGAGGCCGAGCAGGCGGCCAAGCTCACGCGAAACCGTGGTCTTGCCGGACCCGGTCGGGCCGTACACGGCGATCCGCCTTCCCAGCACGGTGGGAAGCGAGGTTTCTCGCACAGCCTGAACTTCTCTTGAGGTCATTGCGACATGTCGATGCCTTGACAATCTAGAAGGACGTACCCGGACGGAGAACCAGATCTCATTGTACGACGGCGACCGCCGGGATGGGAGCGCTCTCTGTATCATCCGGGTGCGGCACGCTGTCGCCCAGTGGTATCATCCAGTACCCCTAGCACCGATGTGCCTTCGCAGGCAGAAAGGACAGGCCGACGAGATGGGCGCCCACATAGACTACCCGGCGAGGCTGAAGAAGATCCAGAACGGGATGGATGACCAGGCCATCGATATCCTGGTCGCGACACGGCTGAGCACGGTGGGCTACGTCTTCGGCGCTTTCGTCCCCTGGCGGGGTATCGGCGTGATACCGAAGGACGGGGAACCGGAGCTGTACGTACTGGCGCTCGACGCGGAACGCGTCAAAGACGACAGCTTCTTCAAGGACGTGAAGCCGGTGGGACCGCTGCCCGGGCTGCTGATGTGGGACCAGGTCGTCTCATCGGTGCGCGCGAGGGGCGCCGAACGGGGCACGATCGGGGTGGAGCTCGGCCATTCGCCCATCAGGATCGAGACGTTCCTGCTCGCGAGCGAGGACGAGATCCTCCGCAACGCCTTCCCGGATGCCTCCTTCAAGAGCGCGACGCCGATGCTGAACGAGATCTTCCTGTTGAAGGAGGAGGCGGAGATCGCGCTCTTCCGGCGGGCGGCCGAGATCTGCGACCTGGGCATGGCGGCCGTTCTCGACGAGATAGAAGTGGGCATGAGCGAGACGGAGGTCGCCGGTATCGCGGAGTACGCCATGCGGGAGGCCGGCAGCGAGCTGAACTGGACCTTCACCGGCGGGCAGGAGATAGGCTCCGGCTACCGCTCAGCGTACGGCTGGGGCGGCTGCACGCCGCCGACGCGGAAGCGGATCCAGCCGGGGGACAACGTGGTGCTCGATCTGCACTGCATGTACGAGCTGTACCTCGGGGACGTGTCGAGGAACGCCATCATGGGCGATCCCACGTCGGAACAGGAAGAGCTGTCATCGGCCTTCGTGGCCATCTGCAACCACCTGCTGGAGAATCTGAAGCCGGGGGTGACGCTCGGTGAGGTCGCACAGAAGGTGGATGCCATGATCGACGAAGGGGGATGGCGGCAGTATGCGCTGCCCGGCTACGGCCACGGCATCGGTATCCTCGGGAACGAGTGGTACCCGGCCATCGCGCAGTCGACCGCCGACTACGAGTCGAGCGCCGACCTGGTGCTCAAGCCGAACATGGTGGAGATCGCGGCGATCGTGCTGAACAAGCCCGGCATCGGAGGCTTGAGGATGGAGACGCCCGTGCTGATCACCGAGGACGGCAGCGAGTCGCTCAGCAAGTCACCGTTCCAGCCGGCGATCATCGAGATCTAGTGCGGCTCCAAGTTGATTCCCGCGAATGTCGGGGGCGAGGCGGGCTGCGGCCGTGCGAGGTCCCTCCCTCACCCCCTTCCCCTCTCCCTCGTGCGCGAGGGCGAGGGGTGGCCCTTCCGCAGAAGGGCCGGTGTGAGGGAATACCGGAAGAAGGCCGCCGGGTTGACGGCTGGGAGAGGAACACCTGCGCGTCCCGGCGATACTGAGGAAAGGAGATTCAGATGGCTTTGACGCTGAAAGGAAGCGTCGAACTGGTGGACGGGATGACCTTCGAGGGAACATCCGGGTCCGGCCACACCACGTTGATGGATGCCGAGCCAGGTGCGGGCGGGCAGGAGCGGGGAGCGCGCCCCATGGAGGTGGTGCTCCTGGCCTTCGGGGGATGCACGGGGATGGACGTGATCTCCATCCTTCGCAAGATGCGGCAGGAGGTGAGCGGGTACGAAGTGCGGCTGGTGGGCGAGCGCACGGAGGAGCAGCCAACGGTATTCACCGACGTCACCGTCGAGCACGTCGTGCGCGGCCGCAACCTGAACGTGGCCAACGTGCGGCGCGCGGTCGAGCTTTCGGCCACACGCTACTGTCCGGTGGCGGCGATGCTGCGGAAGGGGGGAGTGAACGTGGCGGACAGCTACCGCGTCATCGACGAGGCGACCGGGCAGGAGGACGCGGGCCCGGTCGAGATCGCGTGACGGGACGTCCTTTGCTGGCCCCATTGCCATCGCAGCCGAAAGGCGTAGCGTGGCCGACCGAGGAGTGGCCGGAATCCGAGCCGCCGCCCGGCGTGGACCGGGATGCGCTCAGCGCGCTGCTCGACGCGACGTTCGCCGAGCCACAGCCGCCCACGACCGCGCAGACCAACGACCTGATCGTCGTCCACCGAGGCCGCATCGTGGCGGAGCGATACGCGGCGGGGCTGGGGCCGGAGGACCCGCAGCCGTCGTGGTCGATGGCCAAGAGCATGCTGCACGCGGCGGTAGGGACCCTGGTGCGCGAGGGGCGGCTCGACGTGAGCAAGCCGGCGGCGGTGCCGGAATGGCAGGGGGAGGGAGACCCGCGGGCCGCGATCGCCCTCGACTCGCTCCTGCACATGACCTCCGGCCTCCGGTTCTGCGAGGACTACGTGGACGAGCAGATCTCGGACACGATCCAGATGCTCTTCCGAGGGGGCGCGGAAGACACGGCGGCGTTCGCAGCCTCCTTCCCGCTCGACCATGAGCCGGACACCGTGTTCAACTACTCGAGCGGCACCAGCAACATCATCTCGGGGATCGTCAAGCGGATCGTCGGCGCGGGAGACGAGTACCTGGCCTTCCTGCGGCGCGAGCTCTTCGACCGGATAGGGATGAGGAGCGCTGACCCCAGGTTCGACGGATCGGGTACCTGGATCGGCTCGTCCTTCTGCTTCTGCAGGCCGCGGGACTTCGCGCGCTTCGGGCTCCTCTATCTGCGGGACGGCGTGTGGGAGGGGAAGCGCGTCCTGCCGGAGGGCTGGGTTGACTACGGACGCACGCCCGCGCCCGTACAGCCCGAGGAGGAGGACGACCGGGGATACGGCGCCCACTGGTGGCTGCTCAACGACGACCTGGGGACGTTCTTCGCCAGCGGCTACTTCGGCCAGTATGTGTTCCTGGTGCCGCCGCTCGACCTGATCATCGTCCGCAACGGCAACACGCCGGAGGAGCGACGGACGCACGTGGTGGAGCTCGTACGGCGCATCACGGACTTGTTCCGCGAGGCCTGAGGAGGGGTCCGGCGGGACCGCGTCGACGCCGAAGCAAGCGAGGCAAGAGGCCATCGAGGATGCTGCGTCGCGATTCCGAGGACCCTTCGCTGACGGGAGCCGACGTTCCATGTTAGACTTCTGGATTCGGAGCGGGTCGTGAAAGAACCAGCGAGGAGTGGAGCATGGTAGGAGCGGAAGCAGGGAGGACGCCCCAGGATTCGGTCGACGTAAGGGGCAAGACGATCACGACCTTCATCCTGTATGAGGCGGCGACGAAACTGCAGGGGATGAAGGAAGGGGACGTGCTGGAGATACTGACCGACCCCTTCGAACCGATAGAGAACGACATCCAGGCGTGGTGCCGGATGACGGGCCACGTTCTGGCCGGCACGCAGAAGGAGCCGGACAGCGAACGGTACTACATCCAGAAGGGAGCGCCCAAGAAGGAGGGGCACAAACTGGCGATGGTCGTCTCAGATCCCGGCCTGGAGGAACTGCTGTCGCCGCTCGGATTCGCTCTCGGGGCCGCCCTGGCGGGAACGGAAGTGGCCATCTATTTCCAGGGTCCGGCCGTGAGGGTGCTGACAAAAGGCTTCAAGGCGAGACTGAAAGGCATAGGCAGGTTCTTCAGCAGCTTCGCCCAACGCGGAATGGCCGCCACGGGCCACATTCCGCCACAGGAGAAGCTCAGGCAGCTTCGGGAGCTGGGTGCGCAGTTCTACATCTGCGGTCCGTCGATGGAGCACTTCGGCGTCAAGAAGGACGAGCTCGCGTTCGACGACGTGGTCATGGCCGAATACGTGACGCTCGTCGAGGTGATGAACGGGGCGGACACCCACATCTACGTGTAGCGGGCACGCCGCCCGGGCAGTACGCCCGGAGCGGAACGGACAACGTCATTCCATCTGCTTAGGGTGGCGTCGACCGGTTGGGCGTTGGCGGTTGCGCGGGGCCGCTCTGAGAGGTGGAGCCCGACAGCGGAGGAGGAAGTGGGAGAGGAGACCTGGCTAGGCAGCCTTGCCGGGGTTCTCCATGAGCAGCCGCAGGCGCGCGTCCACCGCGGACCGAGTCGCCCTAAGGGCATTGGCAGTGGGGTCGCCTCGATCCTCGTCGGACGGTGCGTCTTGCTCAGGGTCGAGTTGATG
Organism: uncultured Dehalococcoidia bacterium; assembly: GCA_964406605.1. Classification (GTDB taxonomy): domain Bacteria; phylum Chloroflexota; class Dehalococcoidia; order DSTF01; family RBG-16-68-14; genus CAYOSF01. The sequence continues at coordinate 71,943 of CAYOSF010000004.1, forward strand.
GCTGACCGGGTCGACTACGCCGGCCGCGCTAGGTCCTGAGGCCTCTTTAGCAGGCCCGCCGCGCGCGGCGCCGGTATCCGCGCTATCGGGCTGGACTCTGTCGCGAGGCTGGCTCGCTATCGCCCAGCCGATCAGGCCGAGAACCATCCCGACGAAAGTGATCCTGCGCATCGATACACTCTCCCCAATCGTACTATCGACATCTTCCGAGTGAGTCCGAACGGGCGCGGGGAAAAGGGGGTGTTGCGGCAGGGCCGGCCGTTGCGTGTGGCCTGCGGGGGAGACCGTCAGAGATGGCCGTCGGCAGGCAATCCGCCGTGCTGACGGGCGGCGCGCCGCTGGTATAATCGGCGTATCCTACACCGCGGGACGGTCGAAATCCGAAACGCCATGTCCAAGCTGACGACGAAGACACGTCCTTTCTCTGAGCCCGCGGTCGACCTCGAGTACTCCATCCGCGATCTGCACTTCGGTGAGGGACGAGATCACCGATTCCTGGCCGAGCGCACAGAGGAGGTTCTGGTCGAGGAGATGGCGCGCCCAGGCACGAGGGCGCTGGACGTGGGCTGCGGCACCGGGCAGCAGGCGGCACGTCTGGGAAGGCGGGGCGTGGCGGCCTGGGGGGTGGAGCCTTCACTGGAGATGCTGGACCTCAGCCGCATGCTCTACCCACCGGGCCGGGTGGTGCTCGTCCGGGGGATCGCGGAGGCGCTGCCGCTCAGGGACGGGAGCTTCGACCAGGTGGTGTGCCGCTGCGCGCTTGACCATTTCGTCAATCCGCGGGCCTTCATCCGGGAGGCCGAGCGCGTGCTGCGGCCGGACGGCCGCCTGATCATCGCGCTGAACAACTACGGCAGCCTGACCAGCCGGTTCGTCTGGCTGCTGCATCACATCGGGCGGATGCTCTACGGCCGGTCGCCGGTGGGACGCCGTCGCCTGTGGGAGCCGCCGTCCGATCACAACTACCGGAGCGATATCTCCTTCGCGCGCGGGTTGGGCGGGAGTCGGCTGCGGCTGGAGCGGTGCTACGGCGTCTCGATGCTCTGGGGGTTCCCCGGCTGGGAACCCTTCGTGGGCGCTCTGCCCTCCGCTCTCGCGAGGGCGCTGCTCATGACGGCGGACCGGATCGCGCGGCGGACGCCGGCGGTGGCGGATATCATCGTTACCGTCTGGCGGCCGCGAGCGGAGTGAAGCCGAGAACCGTCCGGTTCGGCCGGAGAACAGGCCTCAGCCCGCCGGTCCCTGCGTTCGGCCCGGGTCGCGCCGGGGGCGGAGGCGTTCAGCTCCCGCCGGCCAAGAACTTGCGCGGCACCTCTCGCAGCATAACGTCGATGGTCTGATCGCTGACGCCCTCCTCGCGCAGGGCGGGCAGCGCCACCTTCGTGACGAAAAGGAAGCCGTCGGCGCTACCGGACTCCGGCTCGCCGCTTCCCGCCAGCACCGCGCCCGGAGCGTGGTCATGTCCCACCATCAGACGGTGCGCCCAGCCGCAGTCGAGGAGCGTCTTCAAGGTCGCGTTCCGCTGCTTCCAGTCCGGTCGAGGAGGACGTCCCGGGTAGCGGTCCATCGAGAGGTAAACGCCGGTATCGAGCAACGACTCCAGGTAGGCCACGTCGGTGGTGTCCGCGCTGTGGCCGATGCAGACGCGGTCCATCGGCGCGCCCTCCTCCTGGAAGATCTCCACCTGTCGCCGGCCGACCTGGTCGGGCGCCCACTGGTGCGTGCTGATTGGGCAGCCGGTGCGCTTGAGCGCTCGGGCCGCCCCGCGCAGAATGAGCTCGCCTTCCGGCGTCACCCCCTGGGTATCGTTGGCCACCTTGATGACGCCCGCCTTGATCCCGGTGTCACCGATGCCCACTTCGATCTCGCGAACGAAGATGTCCGCGATGGCATCGGGGTCGCGCCCCAGGAACGAGCGCGGCGGATCGAGCCAGATGCCCGTGGCGACGATGACGTTCACGCCGGAGGCCTTCGAAACCTCGGCGAAGAACTCGACGTCCCGCCCGAGATCCGGCGTGGTCAGGTCGATCACTGTGTCGATGCCGCCGGACTTGGCCTCGCTGAACTCGCGGACGATCTTCGTCTTGGTCTTCTCCCAGTCGAACAGCCACGGGTAGTGGTGGTTGTCGGCGCCCATGGACACGAGCACATGCTCGTGCGCGAGCGTGACGCCGAGGTCGGAGTCGGGTATCGGTCCCAGGGCCGTCTCTATCATTCCCACGTTCTTCCTCCTCATTGGGACGGTGGTCCACCGGCGGCAGGTCTTTCAGGCGGGACCGGGCAGCCGGCGGCATTCCAGCCGCCATATCCTACCGCCGGAGCAACGGCGAGGGCCAGCGGAGAACGGTGCGCCGGCCTACCACGAGGCGGCGAGGCTGGAGTATCCTTGCTGGTGCCCGGCAGTGCCCTCGCCCGTGTGGGCGCTTCGGGGGCAGCCGCATATCGATTCTCCGCCGCGGAATCGGGAGCGCGCCAGCGGGCCGCTCACTCGAAAGGAGCCCAATGCCATGCGCAGCGACGCCGTGAAGGGACGCAGGTCCTTCTTCCTCGCCATGGGGAGGACGCGTGAGGAGATAGCCGGGCCTCTGGTAGCCGTGGTCAATTCCCAGAACGAGCTGGTCCCCGGCCACATCCATTTGAACGAGATCGCAGGCGCGGCCCGGGAGGGCGTGATCTCGGCGGGAGGCACGCCGTTCGAGTTCCCCAGCATCGCCATCTGCGACGGCCTGGCCATGGGCCACGCGGGCATGTGCTACCCGCTGGCGAGCCGCGAGCTGATCGCGGATTCGGTCGAGGCGATGATGCTGTCCCATGCCCTGGACGCGATGGTGATGGTCAGCAACTGCGACAAGATCACGCCGGGCATGATGATGGCGATGGCGCGGCTGGACGTACCGTCGATACTCGTGAGCGGCGGACCGATGCTGGCGGGCTCCTTCCACGACCGGGCCATCGACGTGAGCAATCTGGCGGACCTGGCGGGCATGGAGCAGCGGGAGGAGCTGACGGCGGACGAGCGAGAGGACTTCCTGGGGGAGGCGGCGCCCACTTGCGGCTCTTGCGCCGGCCTGTTCACAGCCAACAGCATGAACTGCATGGCGGAGGCGCTGGGGCTGGCCCTGCCGGGCAACGGCACGATCCCCGCAGTCTACGGCAGGAGGCGGGAGCTGGCCAAGTACGCGGGCCGGAGGGCGATGGAGGTGTTCGAAGAGGAGAGGACGCCGAGGAGCGTCCTTACCAGAGAGGCCTTCGAGAACGCGATCACCGTCGACATGGCGATCGGCGGCTCCTCAAACACGATCCTACACCTGATGGCCATCGCGGCCGAGGCCGGCGTGGAGCTGGACCTGGATACTTTCGACGTCATCAGCCGGCGGACGCCGCGGCTCTGCGACCTGAGCCCCGGCGGCCGGCACCACGTGGAGGACCTCTACCAGGCAGGGGGGATCCAGGCCGTGATGAAGGAGCTGGCACCGCGGGACCTGCTGCATCTGGAGGCGATGACGCTGAGCGGGCAGACGGTAGGCGAGATCGTCGAGGGCGCGCGCATCAGGCGGCGCGACGTGATCAGGGAGATCGACGATCCGTACGACGCAGAGGGCGGCCTGGCCCTGCTCTACGGGAACCTGGCGCCGGCGGGCGCGGTGGTCAAGCAGGCGGCGGTGCGACCGGAGATGCTGAGGCACCGCGGCCCGGCCCGGGTGTTCGACATCGAGGAGGAGGCGGTGAGCGCGACCATGGGCGGCGCGATCGTGAGTGGAGACGTGGTGGTGATCCGCTACGAGGGGCCGAAGGGCGGGCCCGGCATGCGGGAGATGCTGATGGCCACTATGTCGATCGTCGCGCGGCAGCTCGACGGGGAGGTGGCGCTGATCACGGACGGCCGGTTCTCGGGCGCGACGAAGGGGGCGGCGATCGGCCACATCTCACCAGAGGCGATGGAGGGAGGGCCGCTGGCCATCGTTGAGGAGGGCGACATGATCGAATTCGACATCCCGGCCAGGACGCTCAACGTCGACCTGCCGCAATCCGAGATCGACAAGCGGCTTTCGGAGTGGTCGGCGCCTCCGCTGAAGCGGGAGGTGGCTTCCTACCTGAAGCGCTATTCGGCCCTGGTGACGTCGGCCAGCACTGGGGCAGTGCTGAGGCTGCCGTAGGGGGACGGGGCGCTGCATTGGGCATGGAATGATGGCGTCACGTGGCGGCAGAACGCTTGGGGAGTAAGGGGCCGGACTGGCTCCCCGAGCAGTCCTTCCCCGGAAGGAGAACCTGCAATCCTTCCCCGGAAGGACGGTTAATCCTTCCCTGGAAGGACCCGCTCTGGCGGGTGAGCGATGGGGAACTAGGGAGCCTGCGCTCCGGCCGTTGGGCGACTATGGTATCACGCGGCCTGTTACGCCGCGAACCACAGAACCTCTCCCCCACCGATCGCGGTCTCCACCTAGCCCGCAAGACGCCCGGATTCCGATCTCAGACGGTTTGAGGGCGGGCTGGGCGAGCGGCCGTAAGCCGCGGATCCCGCGTCCCAAACGAAGACGGCGAATACTGCCGCTAAGACGGCGATGAGCGGGTCGAGTGGGAAGTGGTAGCGCGGGAAGGTCTCGAAGTAGCTGAACAGGAGCGTCCAGCCGAGAGCGGCGACGACCACTACTAGCCCTCCCCTGTTACGGCGCACGATCACTAAGCCGAATCCTACCAACGCCGCCGCGCCCGCCACGAAGTAGAACGCATCCGCCAGGCGGCGCCAACCCCGCTCCTCCGCCGGCGTGAGCGGCTGTTCGTAGCCCGGCACGGTCGCCCCGCCCCCCGGACCCTTCTGGATCATGCGGATCCCATCGGCGTCCGTCCGGTACAGGTTTTGGAGGCGCCGCCCAACCGTGGTCGGGACCTCCCAGGGATGGGTAATCTGATAGCGGAGGCCGGTGGGCAGCGGCAACGGGTCGCCTTCGCCGATACCGATCCCGTGCCTGTCTGGATCGAGGGAAGTCGCGATCACGTCACCCGTCCCGCTTCGGAGCGGAATGAATGCGTGGAGTTCAACCGGGTTGCGGACGGTCCAGGGCGTAAGCGCCAGTACGACGCCTAGCGCCAGGAGTGCCCCATATCGGGCGACCGTCCGCCACGGGCGTACCGTGATGGCCCAGAGCGCGAGCAGCACTACGGCGAGGAACACACCTTCGGACCGGACCATGCCCGCCATACCGGTGAGGAGTCCGAGGACGAACACCTGCCACCACAGGGCTTCGCGGCGTTCGACCGTCCAGACGAATGCGAGGAAGAGGACTAGGAGGAAGACCATCGCGAACATGGTCTCCGTCAACACCAGAGTGGAGAAATATATCTGGCCCGGGAAGAGGGCGAGGATCAGTGCACCCAGCAGCGCGACCCGGCGATCGAAGGCTCGACGAGCGAATAGGTAGGCGAGGGCAATGGTTGCGGCGGCGAATGCGATGTTCAGCACTTTCGCGACCGTGACATGGAACCCGAACAGCTTGTAGAAGGCGGCCAGGGTTGCGGTGTAGGCGGGCGCCCAGCGAGCGGTGACACCTAGCCCGTAGGGGGAGACGTACCCCTCCCCACGGGCGAGCAAGTGCGCGACGTTGTGATACGCCACGCTGTCGTCGAAGCGGCCGTCGTTCGGGTCGACGTTGACATGAACCACCCAGAGGATGCGCAGCACGACGGCGGCGAGGATCAACGCCGCGAACCAGGGAAGCTCCGCTCTTGTCAACATGGAGGGGTGTGCCGGCTCCCACAGCCTGCCGACGCAGTCCACGCCGGCAGCGGCGGCGCGCTCATGGGCCGGTAGTTCTACAGGTACCGGCAAGTCGAAACCGAACACTCGACCACAGGCCACGCATCGAACTTGCATAGCAGCGCCGTCCTAACACAATCCGTGGGTGAGTGGCGGTGGCCTCCCCATCACGGTTGGAATAGTAGCACCAGGGGGCGCTTGTTGCGGAGAGGTAATCGTTCACGCGCTCGATGGACGCCGATCACGGCGGTGCCTAGGCCCTCGCTGCCCGGGTCGGGAGGTGCATGCCAACACGAAGGAAGTGACCCGTGGAGGGGAGCGTGAACGATGATAACGTCCCACAACGATTCTCTGGTGCAGCCCGAATCGTGCCGACTCCTCACGCTCTCCGTGCCTGAGGAGTTCCACGTCCCCGTCGTCTTCCCCAGCCGTCGAATACCCGGGGCGGGATCGGGCGTCATGGGCCAAATGCGGCGGCCCGACCTGTCGGTACACATCAGTCTTGGCGTGCTTTGGGCTTCGTCACGGCCCTCCTCAGCCGCTCTTTGGCACGAGCTGCTTTGCGTCTGCTACCACGAGTTCGGCCACGTAGCCACGTTCTGGGCACAAGGCTATGTCTCAGTGGGCGAGTATGTGGTTTGCGGTGATGGCTGCCGCCGGGCTGAGCGAGCAGAAGGGTTGGTCCTAATGCCGAAATCCTCGCTCCGCTCGCTCGTGATTGCCAACAATTGCGGATGCACACGCAGCACCCGTCGAATCCGTCAACTGCTCAGATCAACATTGACAACTAATGCTTGGTGTGTTGCCACCGAGACCTCCTCTGCTGACCTCAGAGCATGCTCATCTGGGGGGCTGGTGGTGGTTCAGGTGCCGAATCCGCGGGTGTTGAGTCTGGTGTTAGCTGTTGGCTCCCCGAGCATCCTTCCCCGGAAGGAGAACCTGCAATCCATCCCCGGAAGGACCCGCTCTACTGGTTGGTGGGTCTTCTGCGTCTGAGGCGTTCGCGCAATTCCTGGTTCGCTCTGCCTCGCTTGAGTTCTCGCTCCCGGCGCATGGCGGCGGTCCGGGTAGGGAACTCCTCAGAGTACACCAACTGCCAGGGGCCTCGCGTGGCCGTCCACTTGGCCTGTCCCTCAGCATGCTCGGTCAAGCGCCGGGCCAGGTCTCTGGTGCTTCCGACGTACAATCGTCCTTCCGGGTTCTGCAACACGTAGACAGAGAACAAGAACGCCCCTTGACTCCGGAAAGCGGACTGGCTCCGCGAGCGTCCTTCCCTGGAAGGAGAACCTGCAACCCAGCGCTCGATCTTTCGCTGGAAGGACCTGCTCTGTGGTTGAGTAACTGGCTCCCCGAGCATCCTTCCCCGGAAGGACCCGCTCTATGGTTTGGTGGACTGGCTCCCCGAGCATCCTTCCCCGGAAGGAGAACCGGCAACCCAGCGGTGAATCCTTCCCCGGAAGGACCCGCTCTATGGTTTGGCGAAATGGCTCCCCGCGCCGGGGTAAAATCCGAACTTTTCTGACCTTCACCCTCCTCGCCGCCGCTGACCGCTGCAAGCGCCCCGCGCGCTGGCAGGCGGTCTTGAGTCTTTCGCCGGTTGATCGACGAAATGAACCCCTCGCCGGTCTCAGGGATATATATTGAAGTGGCGAAAGAAGGTCGTTGTGGCAGAATCCGACATGATTCGCCGGGCGAAGGAAGGGGACCGGGCAGCGCTGTCCGAGCTGCTGGCCACCTATCGCGACCAGGCCTATCGGCTCGCCCTCCATATCGTTCGCAACCCAAATGATGCGGAAGACGCCACTCAAAACGCCTTCGTCCGTGCCTTTACCCACCTCGATCGCTTCGACGAGAGCCGGCCCCTTTCGCCGTGGCTGCTGCGCATCGTCGTCCGCGAGGCCCTAAAGCTCTTGCGGGCGGAGAAGGTTAGATTCGCGTTTTCGCAGCGGCAAATCCAAGTCCGAGAGATAGAAGAAACGGTGGAGTCAGCGGTAATGGTCAGGGCGGAGCACAAAGACCTGTGGCGCGCCGTAAACCGGCTAGGGAATAAGCACCGACTGGTGTTGACGCTCAGCTATCTTATGGAGATGGCCGAGGCAGAGGTGGCGCAGGTGTTGGGCATCAGGCGCGGCACGGTGAAGTCGAGAAAGCACAACGCCCTAGTTCGTCTGCGCGCACTCGTGGAACGGGAATTTCCGGACCTGCAGCCGATGGTGCTGGGGGCCCCCCAATGAGACAGTACAGCGAATTGGACCGCCTGGAGGCGGCACTGGTAGAGATGGGCCAGGGCATGAGCTACGCGGCTACGCCGAACTTCGAGCCGAAGGTGCTGGCGGCTCTGGAGCGAGCACGCGGCGCGCGGCCGCGGCTTGTCACAGGCCTTCGGGTCGTGACCCCGCGCGTGATCCTCATCATCGCCCTGTCGCTGGCGCTGCTGGCCGCCGTGGCCGCCAGCGCTTACTACGTCAGCGTGCGGGTCGGCTTTATGCCCGGCGTCGGGTTCGTCGAACTCGACGAGACCCTGATTCTCGCCGAGCCTGTCGCGGTTGAACAGGGTGGGCTGACCGTGCAGGTGAACCAGGTGGTCGCCAATCCTGAAGGGACGCGGATCCAGTACTCGATCTCGCCATTCTTCCCGCTTCCGGACGAGGGGCAGGCGATTAACCCGTATAACCTGCCTGTTGACCCTGACCTCCCATACGAGCCCAAACTGCTGCTTCCCGACGGGAGGGTGTTGTCTGAAAACGGCGGGGGTGTGGGTTTCATGAACTCCGACGACCCCAGCGACCTCCGACCGGGGTTCGTAATGACAGGGGGGCATATCGACTTTGCTGCCCTTCCCAAAGGCGCCCACGACGTTACCTTGATCCTGAACTGCATCCCGGTTCAGCCGGGGGACATTGGCCCTGTACCTATGGGGACCCGCGCGCCGCAGCCCTGCATCCCAGGCGAGTGGCGGGTCGCCCTCCGGCTCGTCCCGGCCACAGAGGGGCGTTTCTCCCTTTCCCAGCCTTACGATCCGCAGGTCAGCGCGAGCGCCGATGGCGTGACCATGCGCGTGCAGCAGGTGGCGCATAACGACCAGGAAACCGCCGTCGAGCTGCAGTTCGAGTGGGACAACCCGGCCTGGCTGTATCCGGGTTCTGTGTACACTTCGGATTTGCAGGACGAACTTGGTCATCAATATTTACAAATCGGGAACAAAAAGGGTGGGATGACCGAGATCGGTTGTGTTTGGTGCGCAAATGTCGTCACGCGAGACACGCCCGGCGGGCAGGTGATGTCCGAAGTGCAAACGCTTGCTTTTGCCCCCGTTTCCCACCAGGCCAGGGAGGTGACCCTCACGGTTGAAGCCCTCACATTTGTCGTGCCAGCCAGCGACGAGTTTTCGATTGACCTGGGTCCTGATCCGCAGGTCGGGCAGACCTGGACCTTAGACCAGATCTTGCAGGTGGTCGGATACGAAGTCCACCTGTTCGGGGCGCGCCTAACCAAGAAAGATGGCTTGTTCTCGCTGGAACTCTTCTTCAAACTCAAAACAGAAGAGCCAACCGATTCCTACCTGAATGATTTTTCTGCTCATCCATTGAATGCACGGTTTTTCCAGTTGGGGGGCTGTGCGGAAGCAGACCAAACGCGCTGCATGCCGGGATGGGCGAGGGAAGCCGCCGCTGGGCATCGCGGGATCATGCTGTCTATCGAAACAGACGAGATGCCGCGCGGGCGGCAATCATTCGTCATCGGTGAGGCGACGATCGGGTTGCGCGGCCCCTGGCAGGTCACCTGGCCGATTCCCAGCCCCTGATTACGGCGCTGCAATCCGACGACGCACGGTTCACACAGCAAGGAGGTTCACGATGAAAATGGCAGTCCGGCCGCTAAGGCTATTCGTGCCTGCAGCGGTCATCCTATCCCTGGCGGCCTTCGTGCTCGCCACACCCGCGGTGGCGACACACGGGCAGCCGGAGAAGCAGCTTCCGTTCCAACTTGTGCAGACGGGGTCGGGCATCGTCGAGTTGGCCCCGGGGTTTCCGTTCGAGCGCAGCACCGTCGGCGGGCGCTGTTCCGTCCCCTCCGACGCCCTCAGCAGTTGGGACTACACGGGTACAGCGACCCACCTCGGCTCGTTCACCGCTGAAGCCAGCCACTGCTCGCTGCTGGACCTGGCAGCCGGCGTCGGCACCTTTGGTGACGGCGTGTACACGGCCACGGCGGCGAACGGCGACACGTTCACGTACACGTACGACAACGGGTTGACGGCATTCCACCCGGACGGAACGATCACGTATACCGGTGATGCGACGATCACGGGCGGAACCGGTCGCTTCGCCGGTGCGACGGGCGAGATCCTCGAGGTCAGCGGGACAGTGTTGGAGTCCGACATGACGGTGACGCCGTGGGTGGTGACGGTCGCCGAGACGCTCGGTGGCTGGATCGCCTGCGACGCGTCGCAGAGAAGCGGACCGTAGCAGGCGATGTTCGGTACGGGCAAGGCGCAGGTGCAAGAATGGCGGCGGCGGGCCGCGAGGAGGAATGACATGCCAGTGCGATGGGCCTTGGCCATGGCCATGGCGATCAGTATGCTTCTGCTAGTCGCTTCCTGCGGCGGGGGTGACGGTGGCGCCGATACCCGCGCAGTGGTCGAGCGAGCCATGGCCGCCTACAGGGAACGCGACGCCGCCGCGTACGCCGCTCTTTTTGCGATTGACGGCAGAATGGACGATTTCAGCGCAGTCGGGGACCACGTGCAGGGTCGCGACAAGGTCGAGCACCTGTACCGGCAGTGGTTTTCCATCGTTGTGCCGGCGGACCACACCTCGGAATACAAGATATTGATGGCCGACGAGCATATGGCGATCGTGCAGGTGTCGGACGAGTGGTCCGAAAACGGAAAGACGCTGCGCTTGGAAGGCATCACAGTCTACGAGGTCGAGGACGGCGAGATCGTCCGCGAGGCTGACTACTACGACTCGGAGCCCGTGGAGCGTTGACTCCCCTAGCAGGGGAGAGCTCGAAGGTCGGTGGTCTGTCTAGCTGAGGGTTGGACGCAGCGCGTTCTGTACGGTCGGCTGCAGAGCCTGGGGTACGAGGTTGCGTTCCACGACCTTCCGGACTCCCGCCACGGCCTTTTCAGCGAGGCGGCTCTTCAGGTCGCCGTCGACGCGATCAACCGCCCGGATAGCGACGGGGAAATGTGGAAGCCCCGAGCCTGAATGGGGAAACACTCGGTGACGTGGCTCCGTTCCTACCCGTGAGATCGGCGACCTGCGCGTTGTTCGGCCTACTCCTTAACATCGTGGTCGCGTTCTACGCTGGCTCACGATCGGTCCGCTATCATTTCGGCGTCTTCAGGCACCGGCGCAGGGTCCGCGCGGCTGCTATGATTTCTTTCTTCATGGAAGGGCTCTATTACTTTCGGACGCATGTTTGGGATCAAAGCGGAATGCAGTGGCCAGTCGAGCATCAGCACATATGTTTCATGTTGGCTCCCCGAGCAGGACTCGAACCTGCAACCTAGCGGTTAACAGCCGCCCGCTCTACCAATTGAGCTATCGGGGAGCGACCCAAGCCTCGGACTGATCTCCTCAGTGCCGGCTGGAGGAAGTCCGAGCTTCCCGTAGCATGTTAGCAGGTCTCGAGAGGGGAGCGATAGGAGCGGGGGGATGTGCCGGCAGGGCCGCGCTTCGGCGGCGAACGTGAAACGCCGGCCGCGCTTCCATGCGGCTCACCTGTGGCTCTACGTGTGAACGCTTGCCTGCCTGGGTTCCGCCTGTGTTCTAGGAAAGGCCGACCCCGACCTGCTGGACGAGGGTCATCATGTCGAAGTAGCGATGGCTCTCCTTGATCCTTCCGCCCTCGAAGGTGAGTAGCTGGACGGACCGCGTTACCTGATGCTTGCCGGAGGCGGGGATCGTACCGTCCGGACCAACGAGCGGGCGGGTGTGGGTCCCCTCCCAGATGATCTCCACCGTGGCGGTGCTGTCGCCGGCGACGGCCTTGGTGATGGTTCCCTTGGCGTCCGGGAAGGCTTCCTTCCAGCCGCGAGCTGCCTCGACGATCCGATCGGCGCCCCGGACGTGCAGGTGTGACCCGATCTCGTCGTACGCACTATCGGGCGCCAGCGTGGCCTTGAAGCGCTTCATGTCCCCGTCGTTGAACGCCCCGATGTTCTCTCGAGCCACGTGAATCATCTCTTGCTCGGTCATTTCCTAGTCCTTCCCCTGGGTCTCTCGAAGGGCGACCCCGCGTCCCTTCGGGCCTGAGATAGGAACGGGGGATACCATCTTCACAAACAAGGATATCACTACTGATTGACGAAGTCAATCGCCGCGATAGATAACAGCCGGGCTCATCCGGTCATGCGGGACAGGAGTGCATGTAGGAATCGTATTGGAGTCTTGAAGCGGCCAGAGTCAGAGCGTAACGTGCTGATACAGATACGTGTTTGCGTTCTTCCCGATAGCCCGCAGGGGGCCGAGCTTCTGTTAGGCCCGTAGACGGCGCAGGCAGCCATCGGACATGGCTGCCTGCTTTCTTGGTGCCGCCTGCGCGCCCAGCTAGAGATGGGCGACGGTCGCGCTCGTGCAGTGGTGTGCGTTCTGCCGCATCGTCCCTCAGGAGGAGGCGGCCCCGATCTGCTGAAGGAGCGTCATCATGTCGAAGTAGTGGTGGCTCTCCTTGATCCTTTCGCCCTCGAACGTGAATACTTCTACCGCCCGAGTGGTCTGGCGCTTGCCGGAGGGAGGAATCGTGCCTCCCGGACCCATGAGCGGTCCGGTATGCGTCCCCTCCCAGATGAGCTCTACCGTGGCGGTGCTGTCGCCGGCAACCGCCTTGGTGATGGTTCCCCTGGCGTCCGGGAAGGCTTCCTTCCAACCCAGAACGGTCTCTGCGATCTGCTCTGCGCCTTGGATGCGCCGGTGGGTCCCGACCTCGTCGTAGACGCTGTCGGGCGCCAGCGTGGCCTTGAAGCGCTTCATGTCCCCATCGTTGAACGCCTCGACGTTCTCACGGGCCAAGTGGATCATCTCTTGCTCGGTCATTTCCTGCTCCTTCCTTTCGATCTCCCCCCGAGTGTCTTGGCGGCCCTCCGAACGGGATGGAGGGTATACCATGCTTACAAGCAAGCGTAGCATGGTTTGATTGACGAAGTCAATCGCTTTCATAGGAAACACCTAGGATTCCATGGTTATGTAGGGCAGAAGTGTCCTTCGGAGATGTATGGAGGTCTTGACTCGGCCGGAGTCCGAGCGTAAAGTGCTGATACAGATAGACGTTTGCCTATTTCCGATAGCCCGCAGGGGGCCGAGTGTCTCCAGGGCCCGTAGCCGGCGCAGGCAGCCACATCCGATGGCTGCCTGCGCGTTTGACGCCGCCTGCGCGCCCACCTAGAATGGGCGACGGTCACTGTCGTGCAGTGGTGTACGTTCTGCCGCATCGTCGCTCACCAGGAGCCCGCCGAGATCCTCTTCGAGGATGAAGAGATCATGGTGTTCCGCAACCGGCTGAACTGGGTGCCGGTGATGCTGCTGGTGGTGCCGAAAGAGCACATCTCGCAGGAGGACTTGTGGCGGCGGATGGGTCGGGTGGCGGAGGTGGCGGTGGAGATGGGCGCGACCCACTGTCCCAACGGCTTCCGGCTGATCTCGAACTTCGGCCACGACGGAATGCAGAGCATCCAGCACGGGCACGTGCACGTCCTTGGCGGCGGGTTCCTGGGCGAATACGCCTGATCGACCGAGGGTTCCGACGTACTGGAGGCGCGCGGGCGCGGCTTCGACCAGGGTGCGGCGTCGCCGCGCTCAGAACGAGGCGGGGGAGATTGGGGTGGTGCGCCGGGAGCCTAAGGAGCCGCGCCGGGCGGCTGGGCGAGCGCCTCCTGCTGGACCTCCAGCAGCTCGCGAATGCCGGCCTCCGCGAGGAGGAGGAGGGCGTCCATCTCCTCGCGCGGGAAGGGCTGGTCTTCGGCGGTGCCCTGCACTTCGACGAAGCGGCCGTCGCCGGTCATCACCACATTGAAGTCGACCCCGGCTCGGGCGTCCTCCTCGTAGCAGAGATCGAGCAGGGGCACGCCCTCGACGATGCCGGCGCTGGTGGCGGCGACGGCGGTCGACATCGGCACGGAGGTAAGGACTTCCTTCTCCACCAGCTTCTCGAGCGCCTGGTGCAGCGCGACGTAGGCGCCGGTGATGGACGCGGTGCGGGTGCCGCCGTCGGCCTTGATGACGTCGCAGTCGATGGTGAAGGTGCGCTCGCCGAGGATGTCAAGGTTGGTGACGGCGCGGAGGGCTCGGCCGATGAGGCGCTGGATCTCCTGGGAGCGTCCGGACGGACGGCCGGCGGCCGCCTCGCGGCCGGTGCGCTCCTTCGTTGAGCGAGGGAGCATGCCGTACTCGGCGGTGACCCAGCCGGAGCCGGTGCCACGGAGGAACTGGGGCAGGCGGGCCTCGACGGTGGCGGCGCAGAGCACCTGGGTGCCGCCCAGATCGATCAGGGCGGAGCCTTCGGCCCACGGGAGGTAGCCGGTGGTGATGCGGACCGGGCGGAGCTGGTCAGGCCTGCGGCCGTCCACACGTTCCATGATGGGGGGAGTATAGCACGGACGGGGGGCGTCGCAGTCGCGGGAGGCGGCGGGGGCACATGGGAAGCCGCTGGCTCCTTGTCGCTACTCGGCCGTGGGGGGTGGGGCCTCCTCTCCCTCCGTGCAGGTGATCTCGCCGTCCTGGATCGCCGCGACGACGGGCTGAGGGTCGCCGATGGTGGCGTCCGCGAAGACGTCGATGGCGATGGCGAGGGGGCTCGAGCCGGCGGCGGCGCAGGTGAACTCCACCGTCGCTAGGACGGTATCGCCCTCGTTGCCGTAGGCGGTGGCGCCGGCGACCCGGACCGTGGTGTCATCGTACGCGGGGTTGCAGACGCTGCCGGCGAACGGTGGACAGTCCACGATGGTGATCACAGCGGGGTCGTAGGTGATGTCGGCGGTCCAGGCGCCCAGCCCGGGCGCGGGAAAGCCGGTCACCTCCAGGTCCACCGAGCCGTCCTCGCCGACGGCCAGCGAAGCCGAGCCGACGGACAGTACCGGGGCGTCCGGGCCGGGAGTCGCGGCGGCGGCCTCGCCATCGGGGCTCGCCGTGCCGCCCGAGTCGGATTCTTCCTCGCCTCCGTTTCCGCAGGCCACCGCCAGCGCGAGCGCAAGCGACAGCAACAGGACCGTGAACAATCGCATCATTGCGTCTTCTCCCTCAGTGCGGCGCTCAGCGGCCGCGGGCCGGCGGAGGGCCTCCCCGGCCTCCGAAGTCCATGCTGGGGCGAGTATAGCACCATGAGACATGATAGGGGGTTGACAGAGGCGAACGAACATTCTACTATGGCGCTTGATGACTGTCTTTGCCTTGGCATGGCCAAGTCGACGGCCTGTGTAGTAGTCCCCATGCAGAAAGGACGTTCTTTGCCATCCACCATTCGAATTGTGGGGCCTGACGGGCATGGCGTACCTGGTGGAGGGGGAGCTACGCATCATGACCTGCGCTTGGGTGACGCGCGCCAGCTTAGCTGGGTCCCAGATGGGTCGGTCCATTTGGTCTTGACCTCACCTCCCTACTGGACCCTGAAGAAGTACAACGACCATCCCGATCAGCTAGGCAATGTGACTGACTACGAGACTTTTCTCAACGAGCTTGACAAGGTATGGACGCACTGCTATCGGGCCTTGGTGCCGGGCGGCCGACTGGTCTGCGTTGTTGGCGATGTGTGCTTGGCCAGACGAAGGAACGCCGGACGCCACATGGTGGTTCCGCTGCACGCAGACATATCAACACGATGCCGGCGGATAGGGTTCGACTACCTCACGCCGATCCTCTGGCACAAGATTGCCAATGCAAGCTATGAAGTGGAGAACGGTTCATCCTTCTTAGGCAAGCCCTACGAGCCGAATGCGATAATCAAGAATGACATAGAGTACGTCCTAATGCTGCGAAAACCTGGAGGGTACCGGAAGCCTACGGAAGAACAGCGAGGTCGTTCGAAGCTGTCCAAGGACGAGCACCGGCGATGGTTCAGGCCAATCTGGGCTGACCTTCCGGGTGCTTCAACGCGGGATCACCCAGCTCCGTTCCCACTTGAACTGGCCTATCGGGCCATTAGGATGTTCTCTTTTGTCGGCGACACAGTGCTCGATCCCTTTGTCGGCACTGGCACCACGGTAGTGGCGGCCATACGCGCGGAGCGGAACTCCGTGGCGAGTGAGGTTGACCCCCAATACCTTCAAATGGCTGAGCGTGCCGCCAGGAAGGAGACTTCCCAGCAGCGCCTCTTCGGTCTTTCGGCAGTCATCGATCCGGATCTGTGATTGCCGAAAAGCGAGACACGTAGAACTGGACCACGCGCCGCAAGAAAGTCTCATAGTGGTCCCGATCACCTGGCTGTGGAGCGGGTGGCGCCGTCCACAGCGTCACCCCACCCTGATTGTCGCAATCTACGACAAGAGAGGCGTACGCGTCGAAACCCACCGTACCAACGGCGTCGCGAAGCGGAAGGCCTCGAAGATGCTGGATCATGCCCGCTGCGGCATCGGGCTGTCTATGGGGCGTGACAGTCAACGAGTGGCGATCACGCTGGCGCAGAGGTGAGACGAACGTCTCCGCAATGTTGACTACGGTGATGCCAGCGGCAATTGCGTTGGGATTGCCTTGGTGCACAATCTGATGGGATGAACTCAGTTCGTCATAGACGCGCGGTTTCGATTTCGCGTGCTCTGTCATGACGGACTTGGCCTCGCAGGACACGAAGACCTCAGCCGGTGCACTCTTGGCTATCGCTCCGCCGGGAGCTGGATGTGCTTTCGTATGGCCACCAGATTCCCGGGCGGCCGGCGAATCGTCACTCCGCGCCGAGACCGGGGGTTCGGCAGGTGGCCCAAGGACCAAGTCCAGCGTCTTGGTCTTGCTCGTGGACGGCGACGTGAACTTCTCATTGATGCCGTACACTACCAGTCCTTGTGCTGCCTGATTCCTGAGAAGCGGACACGCGTCGATGAGGTCTTCCAGTATGTAGGTGCAGAGGGCAATCGAGTGAGCGTCGCTTCGTGGGTGGTACCGGTAGACATGGCCGAGGCCGTTGGTGTGGGAGTGGTGGCTCATCCAATCCGCGAACTTCTCGGGAGCTGGCATCAGCTTAGGATAGGACTGGTGCGATGGAGGAGGCAAGGCGCTGCCCTGTGCTGTCACTGGGGTGGACATTCCCCCGAACCGCATGGAGTGGGTATAGCCTTGCATCACCTAGGGGATTCCCCGATTCCGCGCCTGTCATTCGGGCCGCATAATGGCGGGGTCGGACGCGGCCTCGGCCGCGTGCCGTGCGAATCAGGCACATGAAACAGTTCCTGGCAGTCATGCGATACGCGCTCGATCACCGGCCCGCGCTGCTGGTGACGATGCTGTTGCCGGTGCTGGTTACGATGCTGGTCGCGGTGGCCGCGCCCACGGTGCCCACGATGGTGGCGGCGTTCATCGCCGTGCCAGCGGCGATGGCGGCCTGGGGCGGCGGCATGCTGGCCGGCAAGCTCCACGAGCAGGAGTCGACGCCGTTGACGAGCGGTATGAGCGAGGAACCGCCGGCGGCGGACGAACCGGCCGAGCGGCGGAAGCGGGCCGCCTAGCTCTCGGATCGGCCGCCGGCCGCAGCCTCCGATTCCTCCAGAGCGATTTCCCTGCGGATCTCGTCCGGGTCCACGGTCCCGGGCGGCTTTTCTTCGTGCACGAGGCGGCTCGCGATCCGCTGCAGTGCGCTGTTCGCCGGTGTGGGCACGCCGTGGAGGCGGCCGAGGAGAGCGATCTCGCCGTTGAGGAAGTCGACCTCGATGGAGCCGGCGCCGCGGGCGAGGCTTTGCCAGGAAGAGCCGCCGAGCCGCCGGCGGTTGCCGGCTCTATCCATGCGGAGCACGTTCCCGCGCCGCTCGCGCACCTCCTCCGCCGAGGCACAGTCGATGCCGGCGGCGCGATAGCAGGCGAGCGCCTCGTCGCGGAGACGGCGCACGATGTCGCCGATGTCGGCGCCGAGGCCGCAGGCCGCCTGAAGCGCGTTGCCGACGTTCATGAGCAGCTTGGCGTACTTCCAGCGCATGATGTTCTCGTAGACGTGTGAATCGAAGGTGGAGGCGTTCAGGTCGCCGGCGACGCGCGCGGCAAGCCGGTCGGCGCCATGCGGGAAGCATCCGATGTCGAGCATACCGGTGGTGGGCCAGGAGTTGGCCCGGACGACGCCGGGCTCCAGGTGGGTGGCGGGCAGCATGACGACGACGCCGTAGACGGACCGGAAGCGCCGGAGCGCGAGGCGCTCGTTCGCTACGCCGTTCTGGGCGCAGAAGACGGGAACCGCATCGCCCGCAGCGGCCCGGAGGTCGACGAGCGCTCGTTCGGTGTCCTGCCCCTTCATCGTGAGGAACACGACATCGTCGTCCCGGAAGTCGATCTCGGAAGGGTGGGCGACGACTGGTACTGGAAGGGCGACGGTCTCTTCCGGGGACTCGAGCGTTAGGCCCCGCTCTCGAATCGCGGCGAAATGTTCGCCCCGGGCGATGAGGACGGTATCGCGCTCGTGCTGGAAGAGCCGGCCACCGATGACGCCTCCGACGGCCCCGGCCCCGTAGATGACGTAGCGCATGGTGCTCAGTCCCGGTCCTCCCGCCGCGCGGCGAACACCCTGCGGGACCTATCACCCCGCGCGGAGTCGCACTTGCACGGCCGACGGTGGTCGGCGTCGCTCATGGACGTACCATAGCATGAGCGAGGTGCCGGGGCGACGTGGGCCTGGTCGGCCGGGGCACCTACTGGTTCGTGTACGTGTCCGTGGCGCCGCCTCCCGAAACGGTGAACTCGCCGCCGAGGTCCGGCTCCGCTTCGATCACGACGGTGCCGTTCACAACGTGGTCCTGTCCCGGAACCGGGGTGGCATCCTTGCTGGATCCGAGGTTCGTCCAGTAGGTGGTCACTCCGTGGTCGTGCAGACGCACCAGGGCGTCGGCCGTTGGGTGATCGTAGGTATTTGTGCCGGTGGAGATGATCGCGACCTTCGGCGTGATGCCGTCGAGCCAGCTAACGCTCGAGGAGTACTTGGAGCCGTGGTGGTTGACCTTGTAGACCTCGACGTCACCGACGTGGGGCGCGACCGTCCCCTCCACGAGCGGGTACGGCTCCACGCCTGTCAGGTCACCGGCGAGGACCTCATCGAACGAGCCGTACGTGAGCTTGAGCACCAGGCTGAGGGCGTTCTCATCATCCGTCTGGATGCCCGCGCCGTCCAGGTCGATCACGGTGATCGTCACGGGGTTGGCCGAGCCTGCATCCAGAGTGATCACCTGGCCCTTGGCCACGGTCTGCCGCTTCGTCCCGCACGTGTCCACGTAGGAATCGAAGGTCTTGCTCGCATAGGTTCCGCCCCGGTCGTAGCAGGCCACAGCCACCGTGATCCCTTCCGCGGCCATGTCGTCGAGGCAGCCGATGTGGTCGTCGTGGTAGTGGCTGGCGAAATGGTAATCAATCGAGGTTATGCCGAGGGCATCGAGGTAGGAGATGACCTGGGCACACCTCTGCCGCTGGCCGTCGTCTACCATGGCCAGCTCGCCGCCGGGCGACACGATCAGGATCGCGTCCCCCTGCCCCGTATCGATGTGGTGGATCTGGAGGGCCGGTGGGGGCGGCGTGTCGGACGGCGACACGGTCGCCTCCGGAGGTCCATTCTCCTCTCCGCCGCCGCAGGCTGTCGCCAGCAGCACGGAGAGCAGGATTAGCAGCGCTATCGATCGTCTCACTTGTATCCTCCTCAATCCGGCATGTCCCCGCGTTGTTCTCACGGCGGGCGCCATGCGTACTCGGGCTGGACACGGAGTCGCTCACCGTCGGTGGAGAGCCGGACCGTGCCGTGTTGGTCGGTACGAAAGAGCAGCGAGCCGCCCAGCCGGTCGAGGACGGCGCGCGCGGGGTGGCCGAAGGTGTTCTCCTCGCCGACCGAGACGACGGCGACGGCCGGCTGCACCGCCCGGACGAACGCGGCGCCCGTCGAGGTGCGTGAGCCGTGGTGGGGCACCTTGAGCACCGACGCGCGCAGGTCGGCCTTGGAATCGAGCAACGCTTCCTCGCTGAGGGCCTCGATGTCACCGGCCAGGAGGAAGCTGACCTGCCGCCAGGTCAGCTTGAGCACGAGCGAGGCGTCGTTGGGCTCGCCTCCGGCGAGCATCTCTTCGTCCGGCGCGAGGACCCGCAGCGTCGCACCGTCGTCCAGGTCTACCCGGTCGCCGACCCGCGCCTCGTGGTACGGAATGTCCTCCAGCCGGATCAGCTCGCGCCATTCCTCGTAGGCGGCGGTATCCGCCTCGCGCGGCGTGGCGAGCACCTGCTTTACGTCGTAGCGTTCCAGCACATCGATGAGGCCGGCCAGATGATCGTCCTCCGGGTGGGTGAGCGCCACGAGGTCGAGGGTGTGCTCCCAGAAGGGGAGCTCCCGTCCCAATGCCTCGGTGACGGCCTGGCCGCTGGCCCCGCCATCGATGAGGAGATTGCGGCCGTCCGGGGTCTCCACCAGGATGGCGTCGCCCTGGCCGACGTCCAGGACGTTGACGGTGAGCCGCCCGCCGCTCCCGCCCAGCGCGGCCCACCAGGAGAGGGCGGCGAAGAGGGCGAAGCCGGCCCCGAGCAGCCAGACCGGCCGCAAGCCGAACCCGCCGGTGACTGTCCGCTCGGGCGTGGAGGCCGTCGCCGGATCGAATCGCGGCCGGCTCAGCCACCAGGCGAAGACGGCGAGCGCGAGGTAGGCCGCGGCGGCGTGCCCGGCGCCGAAGCCGGAGACGTGGAACGAGGCGAGCGGGATGGCCGCGAAGAAACGGGCGATTTCGATCATGTAGGTGAGGGCGGCCCACGAGAACCAGGCCGTGGCGTGGCCGAGCGGCTCCCAGAGGACGCCGGCCGCCGCCGTGAGGGCCGAGCTGCCGAGGATGATCGGGAAGGCGGGTACCAGCAGCAGGTTCGAGACCAGCGCCACGGCGGAGACCCGGCCGAAGTTGAGCGCGATGAGGGGCAGTGTGGCCATCACGGCGCCCGCGGTCATCACCATGCCCTCCAAGATGCCTCCCGCCAAGCCGCCTTCGGTCGTCCCAACGTCCCAAGAGCGGAGGAGGTCGGCGGCGCGCTCCTGGAGCATGGGCGTGAGATAGACGAGGCCGAGGATGGCGGCGAAGCTGAGCTGAAAGGAGACGTCCTCGATCACGAACGGATGCCAGCCGGTCATGATCGCCGCCGCCAGCGTGATGGAGGTGAGAGCGCTGCCCGGCCGGCCGACGAGGGTGGCCAGGACGAAGAGGCTGCCCATGATCGCCGCCCGTACTACTGTCGGTGACGCGCCGGTGAGTGCGGTGTAGCCGGCGATGGCGACGAGGGCCACCAGGGCAGCCTGTCGCCGGCCGATGAGCCAGGCCAGCCCGCTCATGATGAGCGCGGCCACCAGGCTGACGTTGTGACCGGAGATCGCGATCAGGTGCGAGGTGCCGGTCGCGTTCAGGTCGTCCGTCAGGTCCGTCGGGATGGCGGAGCGCTGACCGAGGAAGATGCCCTGGGCGAGGGCGGCCTGCGGCTCGGGCAGGGCTCGCGCGAGGGCGTCGCCCAGGCGGTTGCGCACGGAGTGGAGCGCGGCCAGGGCGGGGTTGCCCTCGCCGGTGGCGATGGTGCGCACTTCCTCCGGGAAGTCGATCACGGAGGCGACGCCCCGGCGCGCGAGGTAGTCGCGGTAATCGAAGTCAGGAAGGATGGGCGGCGTCTCCAACTCGCCCGTCACTTCAAGCAGCTCGCCGTAGTGGTGCTGGGGGAAGAGGCCGCAGCGCAACAGCACGCCGCCCGAGGTGGACCGCCACCGTCCGCCGTCGAGCACCTCGCGCACCGAGAGGCGGACGCGCTGCAACCGGCCGCGCACGTCCGGCTCGTCGCTGACCAGGGCGCGGAAGGTGACGGCGGCGCCGTCGTTGTGGAGGGCGATGCCGGCGGGCTGATTGGGCGGTCGCTGATCGACGTATCGGAGACCGCCGGCCAGGAAGAGTCCGGCCGAGAGCAGGCCGATGACGGCCAATCGAGGCTGTCGCTCGAGTGCCGCGGCCACGAGCCCCGCGGCGCCGATCGCGGCGACACCGGGCCACCAGACGGCGCCGCCAACGGCGCCCGCGACGACGCCGAGCAGCCACGCACCTGCCAGGTAGACGAGAGTCACGGGCCCACGGTGATCAGGTCCACGATCTTGTCGAACGTGCCCTGAGGAATGACACGGCGCTCCACCAGCTCCTCGGCGGTCTGGAAGGGGCCGTCCCAGGTGCGGCTCTCGACGATGCGCTGGCTGTAGACCTCGCCGATGCCGGGAAGCTCATCGAGCTCGGCCGCGGTAGCGGTGTTGATATTGACGATCTCCCTGGCGGCGCCCGCCACGTCCGACGCAGTCCCCGAGGCCAGGACGGGCGCGGGCTCACCCAGGCGCGGCACGACGATGTGGTGCTCGTCGTGGAGACGCAGCGACAGGTTGATCGCCTCCAGGTTCGCGTCGGCCGCAGGGCCGCCGGCCTCGTACAGGGCATCGATCACGCGGTCGCCGTCCGCCATCTCGTAGACGCCGGGCTGGGCGACGGCGCCGGTGATGTAGACCTCCATCGGGCCTTCGTCGGTGGGCGTCGTTTGGCCGAAGGTGACCTCGATCGGCTGCTCGTCGCGCTCGCGAGAGACGATGACGACGATAGCAGCGACCAGCGCCGCCGCCAGTGCGACGACGGCGATTCTCAGATAGCGGCTGTCCCCTGTCGCCACGGGCACTCCCTGCCTCGCTGCCTGTCAGTTGGGGTGGATCGGACGCCAGACGGATGTCCTTGCCACCACGCTCATGCGCGAACACTTAAGCCGAAACGGGAGCGCTGTGTCAAGGGTAGGAGGATGGGGGCGCGGCGTGACGCTGGTGAACCCGCGTGGGGGCGCGCGTGGCAGTTTCGCTGTGTGAGCAAGAGCAGGAGGCCGGCTGAAGCACAGTGGCGAGGCTCGGAGTGCTGCGCCGTGGCGGACAGGCTGTGTCGTTTGTCTGACAGGCGAAAGGCAGCAGGGAGTGCGGCTAGAGCCTAGATGCCTTTCGGCGGACTGCTATCTTCACCATGGACGCAAGTCTCTCGCGGTGGTCATCGTCTTCCCACGAGGCTCCGTCGTTCTCGTAGCAGGCCCACGTTTGCCCCGAGATGTCAGAAGGCGGCCGCGGTCTTTGGCTGTGGCGTATTGGGTGTACGCGGATGCCCCAGGTCAGTGCTACGCCCATTTCGATCATGACATT
The DNA here is from genome assembly GCA_964406605.1 of uncultured Dehalococcoidia bacterium. Lineage (GTDB taxonomy): Bacteria > Chloroflexota > Dehalococcoidia > DSTF01 > RBG-16-68-14 > CAYOSF01. The sequence continues at coordinate 95,038 of CAYOSF010000004.1, forward strand.
GGGATTGAGATCCGATGTTTCGAAAACCGCGATGTCAGACGCAATGATGGATCGGGCTATCTGGTTGAATAGGTGTTCACCGTAGCCCGCCCGCAGTGGAACGAAGTCGAGGGATAGGCTGGTGCCAAGATCCGTGTTGGCCGCCTCAAGCGCTTCCGTGAATAGGCCCTCAAGGTTGCTAGCCAGACTCCCGGCATCGTAGAACTGGCTTTCGAACTGGTGCCCGAATACGACGATCAGCCTTCCGGATCTCCGTTCGCGATCTATGTATTCCCAGTCATCATCAACGAAACCATAAGGAGAGCCGACCGGCCATGGAGAAGGGCGAACGTGCGACTCTTCAACTCCCTGCTCCATCGATTGTGCGGCTGCCTCGGCACGCTCCAACTCATAGCGTCCAGCCGCCGTAATCCAGAGACTGTTGAAATCGAAGGGCCGGTTGCCCAGCGTCCTCACAGCTTCAACGTAACCGCTGTCCTCCAGCATTTGGACGGCGTCGTTTACGCGTCCAGGGTCAAGCTTCGTGGTTTCGGCAAGCTTGCTGTTGTGGACCGGACTGTCGCGCTCGAACTGCGCGAGTGCCCGCAAGATCGTAGCCATGTCTTGTTGGATAGTCATTGAGCTTGTCGCGCCGCGTTGCCTTCCACTCCTCACCGCATTCTAGATCATGAGGTCTAACACTACGAGCTTGAGGTCCTATCGATCCATCAAGGTGATGCCGGGGCGGAGGCCACGCTGGCCGGTGTTCCACAATCTCAGTCAGCGCCGGGGTTATGTCCTCGCACGCGCTTCTCCGCGTCACGTTCGGCTCCGCAGGCCGACCGATCGCCCGTGGGGCCAGCGCTGGTGCTTGGGTGGCAGCTTCACATCCCCCGGGAACTGGAGGCGGTCGGGTGATTCGGCCAGGGTGAGCGGCGGAGCGCTAGTCTTCGGCGGGGACGTAGAAGATCTCCACCGACGAAATCTCGCGGGTGTTTACTATCACTGCGTTGCCACCCGCGCTTGGGGGAAGCGTGGCCAACGGGGGTGTCCCCTTGCCAGGCTCCGGCGGTGGCGCGTAGTGTGCCCGCCAGATGGCAATATCCCGTGTTCCATCCTTCCGTGAACGGACGTCGAACGAAGCCACGAAGCCAGCGTAGACCGCTCCGGACTTCATCCTTATACGCGCCGCGCGATAGGTGCGACGACCCGCGCTTCCGCCTTTGGTCGCGTTGGCCTCGTTGACGTCATTGATAAGCTCTTCATCGCTGGTGAGGATAGCAGTCCAGGCAGGACTGTGGGTCAGCCCCACCTGTCGGAGCCTGGATTCGATCTGCTTGTCAGGGAAGCGGCGGTATCCCGCCAGAGTGCCAACGGCTAGATTGAACCCCAGCACCCCGGTTGCGCAGCCCAACAGCCGGACGGGATGTTGATCGGCGTACGCGGGCAGGCCGTCAGCGACGAGCAACTGAAGCTGATCCTTCAACCCAGGCCAGAGAATCGCCAATAGCACGATGGCCGTCGCCTCCGCAGCCAAGAGGACGAGGGTACCGCAGAGGCTGCGTACAAGTAGCTGGAGATCGCTCGGATCCGCATCGCTCGCAACACCGAAAGCGCGCGTGAAGTAGTAGTGGACGAACCCAGGCGCGACAAAGTACGCCATGACGAAGACGCCCTGGATCGTAGCGTTCATCTTGCTGCTCCCTCTTTGACGATCAGCACAGCCTAGTCGTCGCCCCCGGACGAGTCCTGTCCTGGCGCGGCGGATGATCCCGATGCGTCCGGCGGGGGCGCTACCGGTGTGGACTCTGTACTGCCCTGCCCTGGTGTGGCAGCCGGACTTTGGTCGCCTTGAACCGCTGGGTTCTGGAGGCCAGCAGGCGGGGCCGCCTGGAGCCCTGCCTCGGCCTCCTTCATGCTGATGGGCTTGCGGGGAGCAGGGCGGGTCTCACCTTCGGGCGCGGGATGGCTCTGACCCTGGCTGGCCTGGGTGTTCTCGCTGCCTTGGCCGCCTTCGGGGTTGCCTTCGTTGTCTTGAGTCATGGCGGGTATGACCTCCTTCTTATGGTGTTGTCCTCAACGCATCAGGACCGCCGAATTTCCGCTTGGCGGTGCGCGTCGTGTGGGACCATTCGTCAGTCGTCTTTCTCGAACTCCTCGGAAGACAGTGACGCTGCGTTTGGCTTGGGCGCGACCTCACGGTAGCCGATGATCTGGGTCAGATTGTACCTTCCTATTTCACCTCCGCCTCTGGTCAGGACGAGGAAGTCGCTCTCCGTCTTGTAGTCGTCGCACTCAACGCGGACCGGGTCGCGCTCCTTCAGATCGATTTGCAGGGTCTTTGCCATCTCATCAACCTCCCGAAGATCATCCTATCGCGTCGCCGTCGAAGGCGGGCGGGCTATCGAAAATGGAACTCAACGTCGCTCGTTGTGAAGATCTGCGGATCGTACTTCAGCACGTCGAGTGGCGTGGCGGCGTCCACCTCGAAGCCGAACCACCCGCGTATCTTCTCCCCGCTCCCGATGTCGGTGCCGGATAGCAGGGGCTGCAGACCGAAGAGCAGCGTGGGTTCGTAAGCAAACCCCTCCGTGTTCGTCAGCTTGAAGTTGAACTGGTTGGCGTAGTGCTGGCTGCCCTTCACTCGCTCGATGGTCACGTCGAAGGCAACGAACCTCTTGCCAGGGGCGGGCTGTTGCGGGGCGAAGTTGGACGGATCTACCCAGGGATCGGCGATCTCGTTGAGAGTAATCCGCACGTCCTCAGCCTGAGCGACAGCACCAGGGGCCGCCTGGACAATCCGCTCGATCTGCGGCTCCGGCGTCTCCGTCGGCTCGGCAGGTTGCTGCAAGTCGTTGCCTGCGTCTGCTTGCTGCTGCTCCTCGGCTGCTGCCTGTTCTTCGCCGTCGCCTCCGCCGCCCGTAGCTGACGCGACCCAGATGATGATGATCAAGACGATCACCACCGCGACCGGCCCGCCGAACGCCAGCACCTTGCCCTGCGTGCTCTGGCGTTGTCCGGCCCAGCGCCAGTAGGCCCCGACCGGCGCGAACAACGTTGCGAGCATGCTCCGCCCGCCTTTGACGACGAGCTGCCCGTCGACCACACGGATATAGATCAACTGGTCGCTCTTCGCCCAGTGCCACAGCAGGTAAACTATGATGCCAAGGCCGAAGACCAGCAGCCAGAGCAAGGCCCAGACGAAGCTGAACCTCTTGGGCTTTCTCATCTGGGCCTCGGTCGCACCGCGCGAGACTAGCACCCATCCTTGCCCGGTCCGCCTGGCTATCTCGTCCTGGAGTGTGTCGGGTTGCATCGCCATGGCTTGTTCTCCTCTTTACTACTCGCAGCCCAGGCCGTCGTTGTCGCGGTCGAGGTCATATACATCCGGCCCACGACCGTGAGCGTGCCCGTGCAGCAGGGGCCGTTGCCGCAGCCGCCCGCACAATCGTAGTCGCTGCAGTTCGGGTCGAGGAATGCGCGCTGATAGGGCGGGTAGGACGTGGTCCCTGGTGGCGGTCAGGAGTACGCCCGAACGTGGCACAAGCACCATCCATCGCATGTTCCGCCTCCTTGAACACTGGTGGACGGGCGGCGGCGGTCGCCAAGCTTCCCGGCGGTGGGGCCGTCCCCACGTCCAAGGACGTTGCAGTGATTATATCAGGTGATCAAGGGGGGTGCTATGGGCGGCCTATGCGCCGCCCCCGGCCGGTCGATCATACAGGGAGGAGGTGTTTGCCGATGGCGACGAAGCTGATATACGTCCGGCCCATCAGGATACTGGCCCCAGGCCAAGTGGAAGTTCTGGAAGAACTCGACGACCAGGAAATGCGCGACGTTCTGGAGCGGGCCGAGAGGGTGGGCTTTTCGTGCGAAAGCTCCGTGGTGGAAAAGCCGCCCTACACCGACCGGATCAAGCTCAACGATCCGAACCGCGAGGGCTATCACCGTGACTACTTGGCGCGGATAGAGCGCCCCGAGGCGTAGCCTTCCGCCTCGTCCGGCACCCACCCCGAGGCCGCCGGAGGTCGGCCCCTGCGAGGCGCTCGCCGGTCGGCCGGGAGTCAGGCGGGGGTTCCGCGGGGGCGCGGCGGGGGCCGCTGCATATGCCGCTGCCCGTTGCTGCTAGGAGTGGCAGTAGCCTAGCCTGCCCACCGCCTCCTGACATACCACGCCGCGCCACCCAGGGCGATCGCACCTGCTGCCGCAGCCACCGCGATGCCGCCGAGGACTCCGCTGCTCGTCAGCGTCGGTGGGAACTCAAGCGCGATAGGGTGTGGAACTATCCCTGGTAGGGGAGCGACCCGACGCGACAGCTAGCCCGAACGTGGCCGCGGGTGGCGTCCAGCAGGACCACGTCGCGCGGCCGGGGCGACCGGCGGAACACTAGGCGTCGCCCCACGAATGCAGAAGGTAGTCCTGCCCGTCATATAGACCGATAATCTGCCGACGTTGGTGGTCGAGGTGGACTAGACCGAAAGGTCTTGCTGGGCTGATCAGCGCTTGGGTCCCCACTCGCTCGATCCATAGAGTGAAGCTACCGTCTTCCGGCTCTGGCCAGATCGACTTCACTATCGACGCAGGTGCCCTGGCTCCGCCTTCTATGGTGACGAATCTGGGCACGGCTTCGTGATCGGTCTTGATCACCACACAACTGCCGTTCTTCGTCTGCCTTTGCCCGTCTAAGAACTCGATGAGAACCACACGTCGACCTCCATGCCTGAAGGGGCCAGTGTTAGCCTATCACAGGCAGTGCGCGCTGCGGCCCGTCATCCGACTCCGGCCCACGCCCGTGGCAGCCCCGACCATCGAACGCCCTGGGGCGTGTGATGGCCGATGCCCTGCCCCCGTGCCGTTCCTGATCGCGATCTGCCGGCGAGGCCCCGCGACCCGCGCGTTGCGCCCGTATCTCGTGGCACTGGCTACGGTTCCGGCGTGGGCATCAGCTTCATAGACTGGTTCTGCAGTCGTGGAAGTAGGACTTGATGATGGCGAGGATATCGTCGATGCGGATCCGGCCGTTCGGTGGGCCCAGACTCCACGGGTTCGGTCCGACGTACGTGCGATCGTATGATTCGTCGTATGCCGGCTGCCCCTTGTCCATGAAGTAGTGGCTCAGAACGGCTAGGATGTCGTCGACGCGGTTCTCACCGTCGCCCGTGGGGTTGAAGTAGTCCCAGGGGTTCTTTGGGTCGCGCAGCCCGGCGTGTAATTCCTCGGAACCCAGTTCCTGCTTGTCGGTGCAGGCGTCGCCGTCGGCGTCGATGTCCAGGGGGTCGACCTCGGCCTTGCCCAGCGGACAGCCACTCTCGTTTGCCGCGGCGAACTGGTCCTTGAGCGCCTCGTATTCGGTATTGGAGCCGGGGAACACAGCGTTGAACAGGCTGATTACCTCGGTCTCGGTGAACGGATAGTCCACGTCGGGGTTCGCCGCGCTCAGCAGCGCCGCGACGGCGTGACGCCCGAGCGCGTTGAGATGACCTCCGCCCAGTCCGACCACATCTCGCAGAGTCAGGCCGGGGAAGGCGTCCTCAAAGTACTCCGAAAACAGATCGCCGGGATCGTATGGGGACGTCCACGAGCCGTAGTGCTGTTTCTGCCTCCAGTAGCCGGGAGTGCAGCCCTGCCCGTCGCCCGGCGTGCCGGTAGGTGTGGCCGTCCGCTTGCTGGTAGCCGTCGCCGTCGGCGTGTCGGTAGGCGTGTCGGTGGGCGTGTTGGTCACGGTGGGTGTCGCGGTTCTGGTGGGGGTGCTGGTAGGCGTGCGCGTGGCCGTATCGGTGGGCGTGTTGGTCACCGTGGGTGTTGCCGTGTCCGTGGGGGTGCTGACCGGCGTATCGGTCGGCGTGTTGGTTGCCGTGGGCGTCGCCGTCCTTGTCGGTGTGTTGGTGGGAGTGG
>CAYOSF010000004.1:101011-155793 GCA_964406605.1 uncultured Dehalococcoidia bacterium
GCCGTCCTTGTCGGTGTGTTGGTGGGAGTGGGCGAGGGTTGGAGGCAGTTGATCGTCACGGAGTCATCGGACTTGAGGAAGTTGACGACGGGAGACGTGGTGCCGGGGCTCGTGTAGGCGCTGGCATCTGGGCCGCTCCCTCCCACCAGTGTGATCTTCGCGGAGCCTGGCTCCTTGCAGGCGAAGAACGCGTTGGCCAGCGGCCCGGTGTAGTGAATCGGCGAGCCCTGACCGGGTGTAATGACCTTGCAGGTGATCTTGTACCTTCCCGGCTCCTTGGACTCAACGCCAAGGTTGCACTTCGGCGCCTTGTTCTCTGCCGTTCCACTCTGCTGGACGAGGTTGACGACTCCGGAGTACTCCAACGCCGCGCGGTAGGCGGTGAATCCGCCCACCGGCGGTACCGTCGCCACGACTTCGACGACGAAGCTCGTCCCTGTCCGGACATTGCACTTGCGGGGGCTCGTGCCGATGTCGCATACCAGCTCGTTCTTGTCCTTGTCGGCGTACACTCTGAGGGACATGGCCGTATTGTCGGCGGCGACGTACCCGCTGTCCCCCAGCAGCCAACACGTCAATCCGAACGCCGCTAGCGCGAGGCCAGCGACGAACAGCAACGCTCGTCTCAGTTGCATGCCATACCTCCGGGCTTGACTCTTCGGCCACTCAGCAGTTTGATCATACGTGCCGCGCATGGGATCGTCAAGGGAGCGGTGGGCCTGCGGTCACCAGTGGACCTCGAAGTGACTAGGTCCTCAGAGATGGGACCTGCGCTGCTCAGCACCCGGAGCCCGTCTTTGCGGATCAGAACGGCAAACCGGTACAAAGAGAGCGGCCCCCGGCCTGCCTCGCAGCGGCGCGCGTTGGGTGCCGAGAGCTCTCATGACCGGCCTGAAGGAGATCCAGCGGCGCGGATTCCAGTTCGGACTGATCACGCTGATCGTGGCGCTCATCGCCTATCTGATCCTGATGATCAACGGGCTCGGCATCGGGCTGAACCGCCTGGCCGGGAGCGCGCTCCTGGGGTTCGACGCGGACGGTCTGGCGTTTGCCCGGACCAGCGAGCTCAGCCTGGTCCGCTCGGAGCTGTCGGCGGAGACAGTGGAGGAGATCGGCCAGCTTGAGGGCGTTTCTGAGTGGGCGCGACTCGGGTACGCCGGCACCAAGGTACGAGACGAAGAGGGAGATCTGACGTCCGTCGCTCTGCTCGGCTACGAGCCCGGCTCGCTCGCCGAGCCGCCGGTCACGGGCGGACGGGCCCTGACCCAGACCGACGGGCGGGGGCTTCTCGCCGACAAGTCGTTTCTGCGGGCCGCAGGGCTGTCCGTCGGCGACCGCGTGATCATTCCGTCGCGGTTGGATGAGTTCGAGTTCACTATCGTGGGGGAGGTGGACGAAGGGGCTTTCTTCTTCCAGCCGGTCGCCTTCGTCCTTATCGATGCCTGGCGGGAGGTGAAGTACGGCGTGGGGGCGGGGGAGGTGCCGGACGCGAGCGTTGTGCTGGTCAAAGGCGAGGAGGTGACAGGTCTGGAAGGCGCAGACTTCGAGATCGCGTCAAAGGAAGCCGCGTTCGCGAACATCGAGGGGGTGAGCGGACAGCAATCCACGGTGACGGCGCTCCGGGTCTTCGGCTACCTCATTGGGGCGCTCGTGATCGGCATCTTCTTCTACGTGCTCACCCTGCAGAAGGTGGCGCAGATCGGCTTGCTGAAGGCTCTGGGCGCGAGCCCGGTCTACGTCTTCCGGCAGCTCCTGATACAGGTGCTGGTCATCGTCCTGGTGGGACTGGCGCTCTCGGTGCCTCTGGCATTCGCGACGGATCGGGCCCTCCAGCGGCTGCCCGAGTCGGTGCCGATCGCCTTCACGGGCGACTCGATCTTGACGACGTGCCTCCTGCTGCTCGCAACCGGGCTGGTGGGCACGCTCTTTTCGCTGCGCCACATCGTCCGCGTGGACCCGATCATCGCCTTGGGTCACCAGGAGTAGGCATGAGCGCGACGTTGGTGGTGAGAGACCTGAACAAAGTGTACGGCAGCGGCGGTCTTGCCGTGCACGCGGTTCGAGACGTGAGCTTCAGCGCCGCGCTGGGCGACTTCATGGCGGTCGTCGGCCCCTCGGGCTCCGGCAAGACGACGCTGCTGGCCATGATCGGTGGTCTGCTGACGCCGACGAGCGGCAGCATCGAGGTCGCGCAGGAGGAGATCACGCAGATGGCGGGCGGGCGTCAGGCGGCGTTTCGACGCGACAAGGTAGGCTTCGTATTCCAGTCCAACAACCTGATCCCGTTCCTGACGGCTCGAGAGAACCTGCTGATCATGAACGAGATCGGGTCCGGCGACCGCGGCACGGCGAAGAGGCGCGCGGACCGGCTGCTGGAGGAGATGGGGATGACATCCCGCGCCGGCGCCCTCGCGACCGAGCTGTCGGGCGGTGAGCGCCAGCGCGTAGCCATCGCACGCGCGCTGATGCGCGATCCCCTCCTCGTGCTGGTGGACGAGCCGACGGCGAACCTGGACTCCGAACAGGGGGAGCGGGTCGTGCGCTCGCTGATCGAAGAAGTGAAGGGCCGCGGGAAGCTAGGCGTCATGGTCACGCACGACCTGCGGATGGCCGCGCTGGCCGATGCGCGACTCGAGATGCGGGACGGGCAGGTGGTGCGGGCGACGCAGCAGACGGCGGCGGCGGTGGATTGACGGCCTTGTCCATCGGCTAGATGCGGCCGGACGCCCCACGGATCGACAGGAGACAACGCTCTCGGCATGGAGGACAAGGAGTCGAACGGCGACCAGGCGGTCGAAGAAGAGGCGCGGCCTACCGGCATCATCGGGAGGCTGCGGCATCGCGCGGCCCCGCCGTACCACCGACCTGAGGCCTGGGACAGGGCGGCCCTCACGTACGACCTGCTCCAGCCGCTGGGCCTGTGGATGCTGCGCGCGCTGGGCGGTCTGTCGTATCGTGAGTTCGCCGCAGAGATGGTGAGGCAGGCGGAGCTGAGGAGCAGCGACCACGTGCTGGACGTTGCATGCGGTACCGGCTATCTGTTGCCCGCGCTCCATGCCGCCGTGGGCGATGCGGGCAGGATCTGCGCAGTCGATTTCTCGCCCGGCATGCTGGAGCGGGCGCGAAGGAAGGCGGCGCGGATGGCTCTGGAAGGCATCGAGTTCAGGCGGGCCGCGGTAGAAGAGCTGTCCCAGGTCTACGGGGAGGAGCGGTTCGACGCGGCGCTCTGTTGCTTCGCCTTCCCGGTGTTCGTCGACCCGCAACGCGCTCTCAGAGAGATGCGCGCCGTACTCAAACCGGGCGGCCGGCTCCTCGTCTCGAGTGCCTACCGGGAGGGCCTGGATCAGGCGCGATTTCGGTGGTTCTGGCGCTGGGCCATGACAACCTGGCATTTGGGCTACTACCGGAAGGAGGAGTACGAGTCGATGCTCGCCGAATGCGGGCTGCGGCGCCCCGAGTTCCACGTCCACGGCCTGGCGGTCGTCGTCACGTCGGAACGACAGTAGGCGGTCGGCGTCAGCGCTTGGTGGCCGAGACCAGCGAGCTGCTGGAGGGGGCCGGTAGCGGCGTGACGGAGGGTTTCGCGAAGCCGGATTCCCTCATCCAGGCCATGATCTCATTGCCGCTGTAGGAGCGTCCGTGGCTGGTATTGACCAGCATGTTCAGCGAGAAGAGGACCGCGGAGGCGGGCGCCGTCTTGCCGGCGTCCACAAGGTTCTCCTGGACTACCACGAGGCCGCCGGACACGAGCGAGTCGTGGGCCTTCCTGAGGAGCTGCTTGGCCTGACGCGGAGCGAGCGAGTGGACGATGGCGGACAGCAAGACCACGTCGTTGCCCTTCCCGAAGTCGTCGCGGAAGTAGTCCCCGGGCCTGGTGGTGACCCGGTCTTTGACACCGAACGATTCGATGATCTCTTGAGCTATCGGAACCACCGGGGCCAAGTCGAAGACGATGCAGTGCAGACGAGGGTAGCGCTTGGCCAGGAAGCAGCTATAGGTGCCGGGACCGCCGCCCACATCGAAGAGCCGCCTGCGACCGCTGAGGTCAAGCGTCTCCGCCAGGGCCTCTCCCGAGTGCATGGCGCGGTCGTGCATGGCCAGGATGAAGTCGCGCTGGATGGTGGGACCCTCACCAGGGCGGCCCCCGCCGACGACCGGTTTGTTCGTACGCACCGCGTCGGCGAGGCGGGCCCAGGTCCACCAGAGCCAGTCGCTGTGGTTGATGCCGTCGCCCATGTAGGTCGGCGTGCCCCGCACGAGCAGTTGAAGTCCCTCGGCCGTGTTGGCGTAGCGCCCGCTCTGCTTGTGGAGGAACCCTAGCGCCACGCAGGCGTCCAGCAGCAGCCTTGTGGAGCGCGGGTGGGTATTGCATCGCCTGGCGATCTCTCGGACGGACAGAGGTTTTCGGCGCAGGACATTGAAGACCTCCAACCGATTGGCGGCCATCAGCACCTTGGCCGGCCTCCATCCGGCCATGGCGCGCGCAATCGCGCCGGCCGTCGCGTCCTGTCGTGTTGGTTTCGTTCTCATGGCTGTCCTCCTGCCGGACCGGGGTTCCTGACAACCGATTGTACATGCGGTCGGTGTCGTCAGCGCAGCAATGGCGCGGCCCCGTTTCGGGATCGAGTCGAACGTCGAGCGCGATCGATGCTCGGCGAGGGAACCCCTGGACCACGTGCCGCTATTGTAGCGAAGTCGCCGTCCTTGTCGAGCCGCTCCGGTTCATCGGCGTTGGGGCGGGGGCTGCTGCTGACGCGGGGTTGCGGTTCGGGGCACGGGCGGGACAACCAGCCAACCGCAAGAGCGGCCGAGGCGGGGACCGCCCGCTCTTGGACAGGCAAACCTCTCGGTAGGGCATCGAGCGCCCACCACCAGTGACGGGCGCAACGGTATCAAAGCGAACGAGAAACCGACGAGGGGGAGATCAAGTAGTCATCTGGCTAATCCCGGCGCTTGTGTGGAGCACGCGTTTTGTCGCACGCCTTGCAGCGCAATCCCGCCCGGACTTTGCCGGGCGTGCACCTACACTTGACAATGCTTCCGAATGCCGTATACTGTTGGCATCCACGTGCTGGTGGAGCCGTTCAGCATGGATGCGCCATTCGACCCCGCAGTGTCTTGGGGAGGGTAGATGATGGATGGAATACGCCCGCCAACCGCCGAGAGCGCAGCTTCCGAGAAGGTGGATCTGCTGCAGAGCGCTTTGGATGCTCTGGGCCACCCGTTCTACGCGATCAACGCGAATGACCACACCATCACGATGGCCAATGCGGCGACGGGCGTGAACGGACAGCCTACGGCGAGAACCTGCTACGAATTGACCCATGGAAGGACCGAGCCGTGTTCGGGCGATGAGCACACGTGTCCGCTAGAGGAGGTGAAGAGGACCCGATCGCCCGCAACCGTTGAGCACATACATCGCGATGGCGACGGCAATGCACGAACATGCGAGATCCACTGCCATCCGGTCCTCGATGCCGAGGGGAACGTCGCACAAGTCCTCGAGTACGCCCAGGATATCACCGAACGGAGGCGGGCGGAGCAGGCGCTCCAGATGCGCGATGAGCTCAACCGGACACTGCTGGATGCCATACCGGACATGATGTTCCGGTTGGACAAGAGCGGCACGTTTCTCGATTTTATCCCGGCGAAAGGCCAGAAGCCGTTCGCGCCGCCTGCGCAGTTCATCGGGCGGACTGTCGAGGAGGTTCTGCCTGCCGTTCCCGCGCGCGGGATCATGCACCACGTCAAGACCGCGCTGGAGAGCGGGGAGACGCATACCCACGAGTACGAGCTCGCGGTCAATGGCGCATCGCATACGTACGAAGCCCGCATCGTGGCGACCGGCACGGATGAGGTGCTGGTCCTCGCGAGGGACGTCACGGATCGTCAGCGGGCGGAGCAGGCTCTGCGGGAAAGCGAGCAACGGGTGCGGACGGTAGTCTCAAACGCGCCCGTCGTCGTCTTCGCCATGGACGCTGAGGGCGTCTACACGTTGTGGGAAGGCAGGGGGCTGGAGCGGATGGGACTGAGGCCAACTCAGCTCGTGGGCCGCTCCGTCTTCGAGATCCCAGTGACAACGCCGCAGATCAGGGAGAACGCCCGGCGTGCGCTTGCCGGCGAAAGCCTCACGGTAACTGAGGAGGTGCGCGGGTTGGTGTACGAGACGTACCTGGCGCCCGTTCGGGAAGGCGATGATACGGTCACGGGAGTCGTTGGTGTGGCGACAGATATCACGGAGCACCATCGGGCGGAGCGGGCGCTGCGGGAGAGCGAGGACCGGTACCGGACGCTCTTCGAGAAGGGCCTCGACGGCGTTGCGCTGGTGATTGATGCCAAGATCGCCGTGTGCAACCCGGGCATGGCTGAGATGTTGGGGCGTTCCGCAGAGGAGCTGCGGGGGCGTTCTCCGGTCGAGTTCGTTGTCCCCGAGGATCGAGAGCGGGTTGCCGGGCGGATGCGGGAGCTCATGCAAGGGGGCCCCGAGTATCGTTCCGAGTACCGACTGCTGAAGAAGGACGGCGGCACTGTCCCGGTCGAGGGGCTGGTGCGACTGATCGAGTACGACGGCCGGCCGGCGCTGCTCGCTGTGGTCCGAGATGTCAGCGAGCGCAAGGAGGCGGAGGAGGCGCTTCGGGAGAGCGAGGAGAGGTGGCATTCCCTGGTGGAGAACGCGCACGACATCATCTTCGTCGGGGGTCGGGACCTGAAGATCCAGTACATCAACCACACCGTGCCGGGCTTCGAGCGTGACGAGGTCATCGGCACGAGCATCCTGGACTACATCTCGACCGAATATCACGGGGCGATTCGCGAGATCGTGGAACGAGTCTTCCGAACCGGACGGGTCGAGACCTATGAGATCAAAGGCGCCGGGCCGCGAGGCGAGGAGGCGTGGTATTCGACGCGCCTGGGGCCGGTCACCGCAGGGGGAGAGATCGTCGCGGTGGCTCACGTCGCCACAGACATCACGGAGCGCAAGCGGGCGGAGGAGGCGGTGAAGGAGTCGGAGGCCAGGTGGCGTTCGCTGGTGGAGAACGCTCCCGTTCTCATCCTGACCCTTGGACGTGACGGCACGGTTGAGTTCGCCAATCGCGGTGTGCCGGGAGTCTCGTTGGAGCAGGCGCTGGGTTCCTCGATCTATGACTACGCGCCGCCCCGGTATCACGAGGACATGAGGCAGGTCTTCGGACGGATCTTCCAGCTTGGGGGGATCGGTGATTTCAGCGTTCCCTGGCTCGATCCTGCCGGCCAGACCTCCTGGCATTCGGTCCGTGTGGGCCCCCTGAAACGCGATGGAGAGGTCGTGGCCCTCACCGTCATCGCCACCGACGTCACCAGCCGCAAGCGGGCGGAAGAGTCGCTACGTGAGAGCGAGGCGCTCCTCCGCGCCGTCGTTGCCAACGCGCCCGTCATCCTCTTCGCCTTGGACAGCGAGGGAGTCTACACGCTCGCGGATGGTAAAGGCCTGCACGCACTGGGACGCACACCCGGCGACGTTGTCGGCCGCTCCGTCCTCGATGTGTACTCTGACCGACCGGACATCGTCGAGGACATGCGCCGGGTACTGGCCGGCGAGCCGCTCAGCCTGGAGCTGGAGATGAAGGGGCTGACGTTCGAGGCTCACTACGCCCCCGTCCACGATGGGGACGGTCAGGTTTCGGGCATGATCGGCGTTGCGGTGGATGTCACAGAACGCAGGCGGGCCGAGGAGATGCTGCGAAACGCGAGGGAGCAACTGGAGCTAAAGGTGGAGCGACAACTGGCGAAGGGGGACGCGTATCAACTCACGTTTCGAGAGTTCACGGTGCTCCACATGGTGGCGGAAGGGATGTCGGACAGGGAGATCGCGACCGCGCTGGGGATCAGCGGAACGACGGTGCAGAAGCACGTGTCGAACATCCTGGGCAAGATGCAGGCCACATCCCGCACCGAGGCTGGGGTGCGGGCCTTCCGGGAGGGGCTGCTGGGCTGAGGGCAGCGGATCCAATCCCGGCTCCTTTTCCCTCGCCGGGCCAATGAGGCACCCGTATCGATGATCCGCGCCAGAGTTGAGGCCGCCCTCCGTGTCGGCTCGAGGAGCGAGACTCAGCGGAGCGGATGGGAACTGGTTTGGGTTGAGAGCGACCGTCGAGCACGGCCCGGCCGGTCGAAAAGGTAGCAACAGGACCGGCCCGTGCGGGCCGGTCCTGTGTGTCTCAACTCTCGCTGATCTGCCTACTTGGTTATCACGTTGAGCGTGCAGGCGGAGGTGAGGCCGATGACGTGGGCCATGCCGGCCTTCGCGTTGGGCTGCTGACGGCCGCCCGACTCGCCTCGGAGCTGCCAGACGATCTCGGAGATGCCGCAGGCGCCGGTGGCGCCCAGGGGGTGGCCCCTGGAGATGAGACCGCCGCTCGCGTTCACCGCGACGTCGCCGCCGATGTCGAACTTGCCCTCCTTGAGGGCCTTGGGGCCCTCACCGTCCGGAACGAGGCCCAGGTTCTCGTAGTGGAGCAACTCAGCAGTGGCGAAGCAGTCGTGCACCTCCACCACGTCCAAGTCCTCGGGGCCGATGCCGGCCGTCTCGTAGGCCTCCTTGGCCGCCAGCCTGGTCACCTCGTTGACATCGAGGATGGCACTGCCCTGGGGCGTGTAGGGGTCGCTGGTGAGGATGGAGGCCGCTGCCTTGACGGCCTTCGACCCGAACTGGCGGACCTTCTCGGCCGAAGCGTAGATGACCGCGCCGGCGCCGTCACCCGTGGGGCAGCACATGAGCAGCGTGTTGGGCCAGGAGATCATGCGGCTTTCGGCGATCTCCTCCATCGAGAACTCCTTCTGGTACTGGGCGTAGGGGTTGTGGATGGAGTTCTTGTGGTTCTTGTAGGCTACCCTCACGAAGTCTTCGGCGGTGGTGCCGTACTTGTGCATGTGCTCCACACCCCACTGGGAGAACACGGCGGGCATGGTGCCGGAGCCGATCGTCCCCTCGCTGATGTAGGAGGGGTCGAAGCTCCCGCCCCCGCGGCCTCCTCCGCCGCCACCAGCGCCGAGCAGTCCGGCCTTGCCCATCTGCTCCGAGCCGATGCCCATGGCGACGTCGTAGGCTCCGGAGGCGACCGAGAAGTAGGCCTCGCGGCAGGCGGTGGAGCCAGTGGCGCAGGCGTTGGACACGTTCACCACCGGCACGCCCGTCTGGCCCACACTGCGCATGATCTGCTGGCCGACGGGTCCAGCCAGGTTGCCGCTGCCGACCATCTGGATGTCCTTCATGGTAATGTTGGCGTCCTTGAGGGCGGTGAGCACCGCTTCCGAAGCCAGGTCGATCACCGACTTCTCGGGGTAGCGGCCGTACTTGATCATGCCGACGCCGATGATGTACACGTCTCTGGCAGGTTTCACAGGTTGTTCCTCCTTTTGTCCGACCCGGGCCGGGTGCTCCTGCTCGGGCCGCTCTCGTGTGCTGACTGCGCTCGTTGCTTGAGAGCCCTGGCCCTACGCGGGGCGGAACTTGTAGGCGATGACGTCGTTCCCTTCGCGATCCTCCCGGACCTTCTGCGTAAACAGCTCCACGGGCTTGCCGAGCAGGGCAATGAGGTTCTCCGGCTCCGGTTCTATCCCTTCGATGTTGGCTCGGACGGCCGTTCCTTCGTCCAGGTCGACGACGGCGGCGACAAAGGGCACGGGGATGCCCGGCGCCGTCTGGTAGACGATGCTGAAGGTGTGGAGCGTTCCTTTGCCGCTAAACTTGATGTCCTCGAACTCGCCCACGGCGAGGCACTTGGCGCAGGCCATGCGGTCGCCCACATAGACCGCGCCGCAAGACTTGCACTTGCTGCCGGCTAGGTAACCGGTCTTGCCGCCGTCCTCCAGATGGAGGAATGGCACCATTGGTTTTGCCGTCTTCTCGGCGGTCTCGGTTTCGGATTCTGCCACGTGAGAGTCTCCTTCCTACGGACCCGAATAGGACATAACGTCCCAGGGTCGGTACAGATGCTGGAGCCTGCGCGAGCAGGCATGAGCAATTATAGACGACCCTGGGGATTAGTCAAGCAGTGCGGGGTCAGCCGGAGGGCGCCGCCATCCCGAACCGGGCCAGCGCCTGCCGGTACTGCGCCGGGGTGTTGATGT
Organism: uncultured Dehalococcoidia bacterium; assembly: GCA_964406605.1. Lineage (GTDB taxonomy): Bacteria > Chloroflexota > Dehalococcoidia > DSTF01 > RBG-16-68-14 > CAYOSF01. The sequence continues at coordinate 111,122 of CAYOSF010000004.1, forward strand.
CCAGGAGCACGACCGGCAAAGAGAGATCGGTTTCCCGTATCGCTTCCTGGTGGGCGCCCATCACGCCCCGCAGGCCTCGATCCTCCTCCGATGCGTTCCTCAATTCGGGGAGGAGCGAGCCCGACAGCACGGGGGGGTGGCCGCGCCGCCCGTGGGCAACCGGCAGCGTGATCGTCGCTCCGCCTTCGCGATGGGCCAGGAGCAGAGACCGCAGCACGTCACGCGGGCGCGGCTGGTCGACGCTGAGGACGAAGATCGGGTCGGCGTCGTCGGCGAGGGCCGCGGCACCCGCCCGGAGGGAAGACGCGCGTCCCCGGCGATATGCGTCGTTCACCGCCATTCGCGCTTCAGGTGGGACGTGGGGTCGCACCTCGTCCGCCAGGTGACCGAGCACAACGACGACGTCATCGACGCCGGCGGCAAGGAGCTCGCGCACGTGGTATTCGATGAGCGTGACATCGCCCCAGGGCAGGAGCGGCTTCGGCCTGCCCATGCGGGTCGATTCACCGGCGGCGAGGAGGATTGCTGCGCTGGCCATGGTCTCAGGTCGGGGGGAGCGGCCCGCGAGCGAGCCGACAGCTCCCGCTACGTCACTTGGAAGAGACGGTCCATCTTGAGGGCGAGCAGGAAGTTGCCTTTGACCCTGATCCGACGGCTGAGGAAGCCCCAGACCGGGTTCAAGTCCTTGGTCATCAGGTTGACCCAGTCCGCCGGGCCTGCCGACAGCTCCATGCTGACCCGCTCCGGTCTTCCCTCGAGACAGCGGCACTCCCCGCCCGCGATATCGATCGTCCAGTTCCCGCCGCCGGGCCCTCTCATGCTGAAGAGGATGGCCGCCTTCAGATCGCCGCCGCGCTGCGGCGAGTACATCAACGGCATGTAATCGAAGGTGCGGGCGAGGATGTCGTGAACCTCCTCGTCGGTTGACGTCTCCATCCAGTGCGGTAGCTGCCTTTGAGCGCGTATCGAGCTGCGGATGTCCTGGTAGTGCAGCGGGATATGGAGATAGCCGGTGTAGAAGACGTGGGCCACGGTGCCGGACCGGTACCAACCGGGGTGCTCGAACGTGCGCGCCAGGTCTTCATCAGAGGCTCCCTCCAGCAAGCGGAGGTGCGTGCCGAACGCGTCGCGCATGCGCTCGAGCAGCTCGGCGGGCGAGAGATGCCGGACCGTCTCGATGATGCGGGCGTTGTAGGCGTCGATCTCCTGCGGCCCGCGGAAGTCCTCCACAGAGGGCTTGCCGCCCGCCAGGGCCTGCTCCGTGACGGGGTTCGCCTCGTGTTCCTGGGACGCGACGAGGTGCGCCAGGTAGTCCTTGGCCGTCCACTGCGCGCCGCGCCGAGAGGCGGCCCAATCCCCTTCGCTGAGCTGCCCGAATGCGTCCAGGCCGCGCTGCAGCGTCCTGCGATAGCGCGCCTCCAGCGTGGTCCTCGCTTCGGTGCTCATTGCGCGCTCCTAGATCTTCCCAAGCGCTCTCAGGATGCGCTCCGGTGTGGCGGGCACCTCTGTCACGCGCACGCCAACGGCGTCTTCGATGGCGTTGGCGATGACGGCGGCGCCGGGGACGATCGGCGGTTCGCCGACGCCGCGGGCGCCGTACGGCCCGTCTTCTGAGGGCACCTCCACGATCAGGGTCTCGATCTTCGGTATGTCCCTGGCAGTGGGCATCTTCGAGTCCAGCAGGCTGGGGTTGAGCAGACAGCCGTTCTCGTCGTAGAGGAGCTGTTCCCAGAGGCCGATGCCGATGGCGTGAGCGGTCGCGCCCTGCATCTGGCCCTCAACTGAGAGGGGGTTGACGGCGAAGCCGACATCCTGGGCCGTGGCCCAGCGGAGGACGCTGACCTGGCCCGTCTCGGGGTCCACCTCCACTTCGGCGACCTGGGCGCTGAAGCCGGGCGCCTGCCGGTGGGCGGCGATGGAGCCGCGACCGAAGATGGGCGGGTGCGGGGCGCCGAAGCCGGTGGTAATGCCGGCCAGGCGGCGGAGGGGGAGCGATTCGTCGGGGGAACCCTTCACGCGGACTGCTCCTTCGGCGACCTCCATGTCTTCCGGATCGGCCTCCAGACGCTGGGCGGCTATCGAGAGCATCTGCTGGCGCGCGTCCTCCGCGGCGGCCTTCACCGCGCTTCCCACGGTGAACAGCGTCTTGCTGCCGCCGGTGACGCCGCCAAAGGGTGCCGTCGTGGTATCGCCGGTGATGACGTTCACTGTCTCGACGGGCACGCCCAGCTCCTCGGCGGCGATCTGGGCGAACGAGGTGTTGGTGCCGGTGATGTCGTTGGCGCCGACGACGACGCTGAAGGTGCCGTCGCCGTTGAGCTTGACCTGCGCGCTCGCCGGCTGGAGACCGCCCATCCAGCCGCCCACGGCCACGCCGACGCCCCGGCGCTTGCCGTCGCTGCCTTCGTGCCGGCCGCGCGAACGCCAGATATCGCTCTCGCGAACCGCCTCCAGGCAGTCCCTGAGCCCGATGCTCGAGTAGACGGCCCTGCTGGGCGTCTGGTCCCCTTTCCCGACGGCGTTCTGGAGCCGGACCTCCAGCGGGTCCAGCCCGAGCTCTCGGGCCATCACGTCCATCTGGCTCTCTATGGCAAAGGCCGCGTTGTGGGCGCCGGGCGCGCGGAGAGCTCCGACGCTTACCCTGTTCGTCAGCACTTCGTACGACTCGATCTCCAGGTGCGGGAACGTGTAGGAGGCGCCGATGAGGATGGCGCCCACTGCGGCGGGCGCGCCGGGATAGGCGCCGGCGTCAAACACCATCTTCGCCTTCATGGCGGTAAGGGAGCCGTCGCGCTTCATTCCCGTCTTGAGCTCCACGACGCACGGTGTCGAAGGATTGCCGCCTATGAGGTCGTCCGCTCTGGTGAAGACGAGCTTGACCGGCCGCTCCACGACACGGGAGAGCGCCGCCGTCAGCGGCTGCGTGAGCGAGACCTTGCCGCCGAAGCCGCCCCCAAGCTCCAGCCCGAAGACGCGGATCTTGGTTTCAGGGATGCCAAGGATGTTCGACACTTGGTCGCGCACAAAGAACTGTCCCTGGGTACCGGTCCAGATGGTAATCTCGCCGCTGGCGCCGTCGTAGTCGGCCACGGTTCCCTGGGTCTCCATGTATCCCTGGTGCACGGCCGGCGTGTACCATGTGCGTTCGATGACGGCGTCGGCTTCGCGAAAGCCCTGCTCGACGTCGCCTCGGTTGAACTTGACCTGCGCGACGACGTTGCTCGGCTTGTCCGATTCCTCCGGCTGCACGTCCACGGTCGCGTGAGCCTGCGCCTCTGAGCGGTCGACATCCGAGACGGGGCTGCGGGCGAGAGGCGCGTCCTCGCGCATCGCCTCGATGGGATCGAGGACGGCGGGCAGCTTCTCGTAGTCGACGTCGATCAGTTCGCGCGCCTCCTCGGCGGTGGCGAGATCGCGGGCGAGGACGGCGGCGACGGGCTCGCCCTGGAACACGACCTCGGAGTCGGCCAGGAGATTGTAGGCGCGGTTCGATCTGCGCCTCTCGTCGAACTTGGGCAGGTCCGCGGCCGTAACGACACGCTCCACGCCTTCAACGGCGGCGGCCTTCTCGGTGTCGATACGCCTGATCCGGGCGTGGGCATGGGGGCTCAGCAGCAGCTTGCAGTACAGCATCCCGGGAAGCTGAATGTCGCCGGTATAGACCGTCTCGCCGGTGACCTTGCGCACACCTTCGATGCGGGTGACCGGCTTGCCTACGGATCTAAAGCTGGTCATGGCGTCATCCTCCCTGGCTGCAGACGCGGACTCTCACTACGTGTAGGAATCTCCCGGCCGAGGGCGAGCGCTCAGCCTCGTTCGTGACGTCGGTCCGTGGTTATCCTTCGGCGCGTTCCGATGCGATCTCACTTGTTACGCCCTCGACCGCGATCGCCCGGGTCCTCGTGGCTTTCGTTCTCAGCGGCGCGAGCTCGACGTACTCCGGCGAGGAGTTCCATTGTCGCATCCGCTCAGCGGTTGGGAACTCGAGCACGATAATCCTCTCGGGTCTCCAGTCTCCGGTCAGCGGGGTTACCTGTCCTCCGCGAACGAGGTAGCGCCCGCCGTACTTTGCCACCGTGGCCGGCACCTTGCGCACGTACTCGGCGTAGGTGGTCTCATCGAGGATCGCAACCTCCACGATCATGTAGGCCGGCATCACGACGCCCAGTGACAGCAGGGCTCCGGTCTGTTGCCGACGAACCGGCTTGCGCTGCGCCGCATGACAGAGGGGACGCGTCCGGCCCCGCTAGGCATCCGTCTGATGGGCCAGCTCGATGAGCGCCTCAAGGGCGGCGATGTAGCCAAACCAGCCCAACCCGGCCACCATTCCGCGGCAGACGTCCGCCGTCACCGAACGGCGGCGAAAGCGCTCGCGGCCGTGGATGTTGGAGATATGCACTTCGATGGCAGGCTTGCCGGCGGCGGACAGGGCGTCGCGCAGGGAGAGCCCGTAGTGGGTGAGAGCGCCGGGGTTGATGATGATGGCATCGGCGCCGGCCGCTTCCTGCTGGAGGTAGTCGACGATGGCGCCTTCGTGGTTGGACTGGAACGCAGCCACCTCGGCTCCCAGCTCTTTCGCCCGCTCCGTGACGCGCGCCTCGATGTCGGCGAGGGTGAGGCGGCCGTAGACCTCGGGCTCGCGCTGCCCCAGGGTGTTCAGGTTCGGTCCGTTGATCAGCAGGACTCGCATCGATAGCAGGGTACAAGAAACGGCGGTCAAGGGTCGAGGGGTGGCAAGGGTGGCTGGATGCGTGCATGTATAATGGTGGGACTCGTGGCCGAGCGGAGGCCGGAAGCCGCCGATCCGCAGGTCCGGGGAGCGCCGGCGCGATGATGGCCCCGAAGGCGCGCGCCGGTCTTGTCGACACATGCCGGTCGCACCGGTGACCAACGCGAGCAATGAATAGGACCTACGTTGCAGTCGGGCTGGTGGCCATGCTGGTGGCGGTTTCGTTCGTGCTCGCCAGGCAACTCACGATGACCGAGACAGCCCGGGGAGGAGGGCAGGCGGCCACGATGTCCCTTCACGTGGAGAGTCCACCGGACGCCTGTGATGATACGGACAGACCGACGACCTGCAGCATCCCCCCCGACGCGACGTTCACGCTGTCCGTCACCGTGGACGGCCTGCCGGTTGACCCGAATACCGAGCAGGAGGCCGGGTACGTCGCGTTCCAGAGCCAAGTCTTCTATGGTGATCTGGCCTACGAACCGGCGGCCGCCGCGGCCGACGAGATCGTCTGGCCGGAGGGTGCCCTCCCGGTCCGATCGCCGGCTGTCCCCACCGGGCTGGAACGGATCGTCGCCCATGGCGACGTCAGCGGCGTGACGCCTCCACTAGCGCCTAGCAACCATACCGGCGGCGTGGTGGAGATCGCATTTGCCTGCCCGGCGCAGCCGCAGAGCTTCAAGCTCGCGCTGCTGCCGTACGACCCGGTTGACCGTCCTCTCGGGGCGGGCTTCAAGCTGCTGGACCAGGGGACGGGGGAACTCGGGCAGACCGTGCCGGCGAAGACCACGGGCCAGCAGGAGCTCGACCTGGACGGCCGGCCGGAGACACCGCCAGAAACGGTGGACGTAGCGGCGGTGCTCGTGATCAACTGCGGCGCGCCTCCAACCAGCACGGCAACGCCCACCCCCACGCTGACCGCGACGCCCACCGCAACGCCGGCGCCTCCCGCGGGACCCACGGGCCTAGAGGCCATCGTGGTGCAGGATGCACTCGCCATCCAACTCCTGTGGCAGGACAACGCGGTCAACGAGGACTCGTACCTCGTGGAGCGCTCGACGGCGGGCGCAGAGGGCCCCTGGTCGGTGATCGCGACGCTTCCCCCCGACAGCTCTGGCTACTTCGATTCCGGCCTTGAGGACGGCGTGACGTACTGGTACCGGGTGGCGGCCGCGAACGAAGCCGGCACGTCGGAGTACTCGAACGTTGTCTTCGGTACCGCTACGGTGCTGCCAAAGCCTCCCGTCGGGGACGTGAGCTGCGACGGCGAGGTGGACGCCATCGATGCCGCGCTGGTGCTTCAATTCGGCGCGGCGCTCATAGGGAAGTTGTCCTGCGAGAAGGCCGCCGACGTGAACGAGGACGGCGCGATCAACGCCATCGACGCGGTGTTGATCCTGCAGTTCGTCGCGGGGCTGATCGACGGACTGCCGCCGTAGTGTGTCGGCAGGGGCTTCCCGGCGGCAGTGAAGCGCCATGCAGGGTATTGAGGGCGCTGCTGCGATGTCTTGCCTCGGGACGTTCCAGTGGTGCGGGCGCGCCGGCGACTGGGGGTGCGACACTCCTCTCAACGGGGAGGTGACAGACGATGGCCGACAGAAACCTCAGCGAGTACGCAGGGCGATATCGTGTGCTGGAGGAGCCGGGTGTCGAGATCATTGCCAGCAGGGAACGGCTTGCCCTCAGGTTGCCGGGCGTGCCGCCCCAGTACGACGCGCCGCTCGCGCCGGACGGAGCAGGCGGAGAAGACAGCTTCCGGTTCGCCTCAGGCCCGCTGGCCGGCGTACCGGTCACGTTCGGTAGCGACGAAAGCGGCGCTATCTCCAAGATCGATATCGGCGGGATCACCAAGCTGAACCGGGATGACGATAGAGCAAGGGACCATGATTACCACTTCGTCCCGCAGATGGAGCCGGATGAGGCGAAGGCTGAGGCATTCGAGGGGCTGTGGGCGGCGGCGGTGGAGCACGGCGACGGCGGACTCATCGAGTACGACCTCCATGAGCCGAAGCACGAGTTCCTGAGCTACCTCGTGGAGCGCAAACCCGTCGTGCTGCACGGGTCGAACGAGCCGGACATCAGAGTGTTCGAGCCGCGACGGCGGTCAACGGATGGTGCGCCGAGCGGCAACAAGCGGGCGGTCTACGCCTGCAGGGACGGCATCTGGCCGCTCTACTTCGCGGTTGTCGACCGCGAGAACTACCAGGGGAGTCTGAGCAACGGGGTGCTGCAGGTGGAGAACGAGGATGGGGGGCGGGCACGCTTGTACTACTTCTCGCTCAGCCGCGAGGAACTCGACCGCGAGCCCGGCCCGTGGACGAGCGGCACGGTGTACATCCTGCCGGGCAAGACCTTTGAGCAGACCACGGGCGTCGCGGTCCAACCGCTGGAGGTGGCAAGCGAGGCGCCGGTGCGTCCGCTCGCGCGGCTCAGCGTCTCGCCGGAGGACTTCCCGTTTCTCCGGGACGTCTACGGGCACGACGGCTCGGTCGATGCACGGATACGGGAACTTGCCCGCAAGCTGTACGAGGAATGCGGGGAGGCACGCGCCTTGGAGGACGGATACGCTCTTCGATACGAGTGGAGTCCGGAGTGGGCGGCAGCCGTGGTGGAGTACATCGACCTGCTGCGGCCTTTGAACCCTTGGCGGCGTTTCGAGATTCAGATCGAACCGGGCGGCGGGCCGGTATGGCTGCTGATGCGGGGTTCGGAGGTCCTCAGAGACGTCATCGAGAAAGAACTGGCGAAGGTGGGCAAGGCTCAAACAGGACAATAGCGAAAGGGCTGTCAACTCCGCTGGATCATCGCGTCGCCCGGCCACGAGGCCGCGAACACGCGTCGTGGATGCCTCCGCTGTGCCGGCGAGCCAGGGTCCATGAGTCCCGCGGTTGTGGGGGAGGCGCGCGGCCAGTATGCTGGCGGCAGGCTAGGAGGGCCAGCGGCGCCATGCCGGGACGATCTGTCCTGCTACCATTCATCTTCGCTGTCGCGGCGGTCCTGGCGATGTCTGCGCCGGCAGGCCAGCGTGCGGACGCGGCAATCGCAGTCGCGCTGCCTCCGATCGGAGTGGTGTCCCAGAGCGGCGGTTCTGCACCCGGGTCTGCCGGGCTGGCCGACGACCTCGCGGGCTTCCTCGACACCTGCCCCAACGCGGACCCCGCGTACGCGCAGATCCGGAGCGACTTCAAGCTGAGGAGAGAGGGGGTGCTCGTCGGTGACGTCCCCTGTTCGGGTCCCATCTCCTCCCTGCCGTTGTCCCAGTACACGGACGAACTGATCGTCCTGCAGGGCTTGAGGACGATCTACTACATGGACCGGGGCCGGTCCGGCCATTTGCCGTGGACGTCCGGGACCCTCTATGACTGGATGGTGTCGAAGATCGACGGCATTGACATTCGCGCCGGCGGCTCCTACTGCTGCGAGGACTTCGGCGGCGAGACGTACATCGTGGTCGGACAGCAGGACGACTTCAACAGGGACTTCGACAGAACGTGGCGCGGGATATCCGGGAACATCGGTCTGTACGTACACGAGACGCGCCACGTCGACGGCTTCCCCCACGTGTCCGGCTGCGGCATCGCAAACGGCTGCGACCAGACGTACGACGAGAGCAACCTGTCCCCGTATGGCATCCAGTGGTGGCTGAACGCGAACTGGCTCTCTGGGTATATCCACGTCGGGTTCTCCTGTCTGGACCCGAGCGAGGTACTGGAGACGGCCAACTGGCACCTGGGCGCCGCAAACTCGTCCAGGGACCGGTTTGTGGACACCAAACCCCCTCTGCTCACCATGCCCGCGCAGCCGGGCGGACCTTGCGAGCAGGCGGGCGACACGGACTGTGACGGCTTGGTCAACAGCATTGATGCTGCGCTGATTCTCCAGTTGAGCGCGGGCCTGATCGCGTCGCTTGCCTGCCCGGCAGGCGCGGACGTGAACCTCGATGGGGCGACGAACGCCATCGACGCGGCGCTGGTCCTGCAGTTCAGCGCGGGGCTGATTCCAAGCTTGCCCGTGTAGGGAGAGAAGAGCCGGACGGCAGGACGACCGCGTCTCAGGCGGGGCAAGGTCACCCACTTCTCTGTACACCCGCCTAGTTGCGGACGCGAGGCTGGCGGTCTATGCTGTGCGTAGGATCAGGATCTGGCAGGGCAGGTGAGACCCGTGACAACCGCGGTGCCGTACCTCATACAGGCGGGGACCATCGGCGAAGCGTGGGCGGATGTCTGCAATCACGTGCTGGCTAACCACAATGACGTGAGAAACCTGTTGGTCACAATCAGTGATCCAGCATCATTAGATTCAGAGTTGCACGCGGCGGTGGATGACTTCTGCCGAGTTGAGGGCCTGCTCACACCAAAGCATGTCGCCTACACGATCTTCCCGAAGGGGCTGGCTGAGGGACGCAGCGCGGATGAGCTCTACCACGTCTACAACCGTCCGCGGGGATTCTTCGAGAGAGTGAGTCGCCGAAGGAGAGGATGGGGCACATACTTCCGCCGGATGACGTGCTATGAGGCAAAGGGTGGCCGAGTTAACCAGCTGCATCGCATCATCGAGGCCATCAACAAGCGAGCTGAGTGTCACAGGGCAGCCTACACAATGCTCATTCAGCAGCCAGGGCCCGACAATGCGAGGCGACGGGGAGGACCATGCCTCAACTACATCGCTCTGCAGCTTCACCCCGGCGAGCCGCGCACCATTGGCCTTCTCGCCGTGTACCGCAATCACGACGTGGTCGAGAGGGTCTACGGCAACTACCTAGGTCTTGCCTGGTTGCTGGCGTTCATCTGCGGCGAAACAGGAAGCCAGGTAGGGCCACTAAGCTGCCTATCGTCGCGAGCGTACGTCGAACGCAAGGTCACCGCACTGAGGAACCTCCTGAATAACGTGGGCGTCTCATGAGGCGCCACGAGCCGCCCTTCAGGCTCAGAGAAGTCAAGTTGGAGGTTACTCATCAGTGCGCGCTGACCTGCCTCCACTGCTCGAGCGAGGCGAATTGGTCTTGTCGGCGCGAAATGGACCCCGACAAAGCTTCGTACGTTCTGGATGAAATGATGGGGCTTGGGGTCACGGACATAGCCTTTTCGGGCGGCGAACCCATCCTGTGGAGGGGGCTCTACGACGCGGTGCGACAATGTGCCGAGAAAGGCGTGGAGACAACGATCTATACGTCTGGCAATGTTGACAACTCGAGTCTAGCGATGTCACTGCTGGCGAACAGCGGAGCCTGCCGAGTCGTTTTCAGCGTTTTCGGCGCTGATCGCGATGTCCATGAACGCATCACCCGCGTGAGCGGCAGCCTAGAGAGGACTCTGAGCGCAATGGACGCTGCCCGAGAGGCTGGTCTGTCGGTCGAGTTACACTTTGTGCCTATGCGGAGCAACTTCAGGGAGCTGCTTCGCATAGCGGACTTGGCCAGGGGGCGGCAGGTGGCGCGCGTCAGTGTGCTGCGCTTTGCCCCCCAAGGGAGAGGTGCCATAGAGCCCGGAATGGCGCTGACGCATGATGAGAACCTGGAGCTGAGACGAATGATGGTACGAGCGAGGGAGAAGATCGACCTGCGAGCGGGGTCGCCGTATAATTTCCTGTTGGTGAATGACAGCCCAGAGTGCTGTGCCGCTATCGACAGGCTGATTGTAGGCCCGGACTTTCGCATATACCCTTGCGACGCTTTCAAGCAGGTCGAATCGGGTGAGCTTGTGGGGGCCGATGACTTCTCGCAGCTCGATCGGTGGTCCTTGCAGGAATGCTGGGAGAAGTCGCCATACCTTGGTGCGGTTCGTAGCTATCTCACCACAGCGTTCGGCCCGCCGTGTGATGCGTGTGAACTGCTGGAAAGGTGCCTCTCAGGGTGTCTGGCTCAGAAGGTCATTGCGAACGGGACCCTGGACAAGGCTCCTGATCCGATGTGCTTGAAGCTGGGGATGCAGTAGTCGTGTTCGGTTCGCTGGCCAACTTCACCCGCGAACAGAGGTTCCGCGCCCTGGTGGATGCGGTTCAGCATTGCACGCTTTGTCCGCGCATGGCAGGGCGCGCGAGAGTCTTGTCAGAAGGGAATGGGAACATCGAGACCCATGTCCTCTTCGTGGGGGAGGCACCAGGCCGCCTGGGTGCGGACAGGACGCGGCGTCCGCTTACTGGTGACAGGACCGGAGAGAACTTCCAGACGTTTCTGGACAACATTGGCTGGAGACGCAGCGACATCTTCATAACGAATTCAGTTCTGTGCAACCCGCGCACGGAGGACGGAAGGAATGCGCCTCCGTCTCGAGAGGAGATTGCCAACTGCTCAGCCTTTCTCCAGATGACACTGGAAGTCATCGAGCCCGATGTGGTCGTGAGCCTCGGGACGGTAGCGCTTGGGGCCATTGCTCATATCCATCCGCATAGGTATGAGCTCAAGAGCACGGTGCGGAACCTAGTTCCTTGGGGTGGTCGATTGTTGATGCCGCTGTACCACCCGAGTCAGAGAGCAGCGGTTCACCGCGCTCTGGCGTCTCAACGTGCCGACTACTACGAGCTGTCGAAGCGTGTCGACCCCCGACGGGGGCTCATTGCCAGGAGGCAGAAAGCGCCCTCCCGTCTGCCAGGGGCTCGCGCGGAGGAAGTCTCCAGAATGGCGCACGCGGTCGCGTTCCTGCTCTCGAGGATCGGCGAAGTATCCAAGTTCAAGCTGACCAAACTGCTTTACCTAGCGGATTTGGCCGCCGTCAACACCCTCGGGCGGCAGATCACGGGTGCCGTGTACCTTCGCCAGACTGACGGCCCTTGGCCTCCCGAGATTGACAGGGCTCTGCAACAACTTGCCCGGCGCGGGGCCGTGACTCTGGTCAGCGGGCGGATCCCCCTGGTGTGCCCTGGCCCGTCGCGAGGGATCGAGCCGCTGCTGCCAGAAGAGGACTTTGGTGTGTTGCTGGACACCGTGGAGCGCTACGGGTCCATGACCAACTCACAAATCAAGACGGCTGCGTACATGACTCTCCCCATGCGCGAGCTGCTCCGGAGAGAAAGAAGTGGGGAGAGAACTCTGAACAAGCCTGTGCTCTACACCAGGAGCAGGTAGACAGGCTTCTTCGCGTCCTGATCCACACGCGACGCTCTCCCTGCTATACTGGCGGCAGTGGCAACGAAGAAACCCGGCGGGAGTGCAGCACCAAAGGCGCGAAGGTCCGCGGCGGGCGGCGAGCGCGGGCGCAGCGGCCGCCGCGCCTACCGCCGAGTCATCGCTAAGTTCGGGACCGCCCTCCTTACCGCGGGCACGGACCGGCTAAACCCACGCGTCATCCAGGGCCTGGTGGGCCAGGTGGCCAACCTGCGGCGCCAGGGCATCGAGGTGATCATCGTCTCCTCCGGCGCCATCGCTGCCGGTCGGGACAGGCTCGATCTAAAGGGCGCGCCCCCTCGCCGCGGTATTCCGTTCCGCCAGGTGCTCGCATCGGTGGGCCAGAGCCACCTCATGCACCACTACGACCGCCTCTTCCGTCGGCGCGGCCTGGTAGTCGCGCAGACGCTCCTCACCCGGCGTGATCTGGCCGACCGCGTGGGCTACCTGAACACGCGCAACACGCTCCTGGGGCTGCTGGACGTGGGTGCCCTGCCCATCGTGAACGAGAACGACGTGGTGGCGGTGGAGGAGATCGAGGACATCCTCATCGGCGACAACGACAATCTGTCCGCCCTGGTGGCCAATCTGCTGGACGCCGACCTCCTGGCCCTCCTCACGGACACCGGAGGGCTCTACACGGCCGACCCGCGTCGCGATCACAACGCCCAACTCATCCCTCGGGTGGAGCGCATCACGCCGGAGATCGAGCTGCTCGCAAAAGACACCTTGACGCCGCAGGGTGTGGGTGGCATGGTCACCAAGCTCCAGGCGGTGAAGCTGGCGACGGCAGGCGGCGCCGACGTCGTGATCGCCGACGGCCGCGAGCGGGCGGTGCTGGAGCGGCTGGTGTTGGGCGAGCCGTTGGGGACGCTCTTCCCGGCCACCACCGACCGGCTGGAGAGCCGCAAACGCTGGATGGTGGCCGGCCTGGCGACGCGGGGTGAGATCGTCGTGGACGAGGGTGCGGCCAAGGCGCTGCTTTCGGGGGGCAAGAGCCTGCTTCCCGCCGGCGTGCGGGAGGTGAATGGCCCCTTCGACCGAGGCGACACTGTGCCCATCTACGACGAGGAAGGCCGCCGCATCGCGGTCGGGATCACCAACTACGGGGACCAGGACGCGGCGGCGATCCGAGGCCTCAAGTCCAACCAGATCGCCAAGGCGCTGGGCCACGAGTACGGAGCGGAGCTGGTGCACCGCAACAACCTGGTGGTGCTGTGATGCGCTGGCTCCGCCGCTTCTTCTACAGTGACGATCCGGCGGTGAAGCTGGTCGGGGCCCTCACCGAACCCGATGCGGAGATGTGGCGCGAGCTGCTCGAGAACAATGGAGTCCGGGCCTTCATCAAGACCATGGACCCTCTCGTTTCGCAGGGAAGTGTAACGGCGGCGGATTGCGCTCTGTTCGTCAAGCAGAGCGACCAGGCCCGGGCGCGCAAGATCCTGGGACCGATGCTCGACTCACAAGAGGGCGACGAAGGGCCCTAGCCGGGCGCGCCGCCCGGCCTCTGCTTGTCCCCGCCCGACCCGTTTGCTATGTTCGTGTCGCTGCCCGCCGCAAGGCGAGGCGTAAGAGGAGCCTGCTGTGGCCATCGACGTGAGGAAGACCGAACAGCCCAAGGGCAGGGAGTCGCCCGTCTACACCTTCACCGTGGTGTGCCGGTCCGACGAGCTGCCGGAGGGCGAGGTGCGACAGCTCAAGGCGCGCGGCAAGGAGATCGCGGTCGGCCGCGTGGTGGGAGGGCAGCTCTTCGCCGTCGGCGGGCGCTGCACGCACCTGCGTGGACGAATGGGGAAGGGGACGCTGCGCGGCACCATCCTGGAGTGTCCCTGGCACGGCGCCCGCTTCGACGTGGCCGATGGCTGCCTGGCGAAGTGGGTGCAGAGGCCGGGCTGGCTCAAGGCCGCGTACGCCGGCGCCCTGCCGGCCTTTCTGAAGCGGGACCTCCCCAGCTACGAAGTGAAGGAGGAGAACGGCGACGTGCTGGTGGCGGTGGACTAAGCCGCCGCAGGAGAGCGACCGATGATGGGCCTATCATCCCTGGGTGACCTTCCCCGCCTGCGCGACGCGCGCCGCCGCCGGGCGTCCTCGTACGATACGGCCGGCGGCAACCTCGACTTCTGGCTGCTGCAGCCGGGCGAGACCCGCACGCTGGCCGACATCGAGGGGCCGGGCTGCGTGCGCCACATCTGGATGACGCTGAACTCGCGCGAGGACGCCTTCCCGAGGCTCAGCGTTCTGCGTATGTACTGGGACGGCTCGGAGACGCCGTGCGTCGAGGTGCCGACGGGCGACTTCTTCGGCGTCGGACACGGGCTGGTCAAGCAGTTCTGGTCGCTGCCGCTCACGATGAGCCCTCGGGAAGGCAGGGGCTTCAACTGCTTCTTCCCGATGCCCTTCGCGAAGGGCGCGCGCATCGAGTTGACGAATGAGGGCGAGCGGCGGCTGGTCGCGTACTTCTACATTGACTACGAGGAGTACGACCAGCCGCTGGAAGGGGTCGGCAACTTCCACGCCCAGTGGCGGCGCGAGAACCCCACGGAGGGCTGGGGGGACGACAGCCGCCGGCTGCAGGAGGCGGGGGAGTACGCCGGGAAGGTGTGGTCCACGCCGAACCTGACCGGCGAAGGCAACTACGTGATCCTGGAGGCGGAAGGCCGGGGTCACTACGTGGGCTGCAACCTGAACGTCCACTGCTTCCAGCGCACGAAGAACGACTGGTACGGCGAGGGCGACGACATGATCTTCATCGACGGGGACGAGATGCCCACGCTGTACGGCACGGGGACGGAAGACTACTTCAACACCGCGTGGAGCCCCCAGCAGGAGTTCTGCGCGCCGTACCACGGCCTGCCGCTGACGGAGGGAGCGGAGGAGTGGCCGTACAAGGGCCGGCACTCCATGTACCGCTTCCACATCGAGGACCCGGTGCACTTCCAGAAGTCGATCCGGGTGACGATCGAGCACGGCCACGCCAACAACCTGACCAACGATTATTCGTCCACGGCGTACTGGTACCAGACGGAGCCCCATCTGGCGTTCCCGCCCCTGCCGCCGGCGACCGAACGGCTGCCACGGGAGTAGTCGCGGTTCTTCCCCTGTCATTCCCACCGAAGCTGTGCGTCCGCCATCGGCGGGACGGTTCCGGCAACTCGGGAGACAAGGAAGGGTTGCTGGTCGTGAACGCACTATCCAGCCTCGTTCCGAAGCGGTCGCCTCAAGGAGCAAGACCGCAACCGCGGCAGGACGGTGCGCCGCGTATTGACGGTACGCAGGTGGCGACCTTCCGCCAGAGGCGGACCCTTCCTGCGGAAGGGGAAGGTCGCCGCTACGGGGGCCGCCATCGAACAGTAGATGGATCTTCTGTGCAACCGCAAGCGCGAGGCGATCGCCGAGGGGTCCGACTACGAGGAGTACTACTTCCGGCTGGAGGACCCGCTGGACACCAAGGCCTACGCTGAGGTGCCGGTCACCAGCCCGGAGGTGCTGGAGAAGTTCACCCGCCGGCGATTTGTCAGCGCATACGAGCGGGAGGAGGGCCAGGGCGATTAGCCCTGGCCCGCCTACCCTGCCAAAGCGTGCCCCCAAACAACGCGACTGCGCCTGCCGCTACCGCAACTGCGACACTCGCCAGCACGTCCGCGCCTGGTCCCGATGCGCGGCCCGCCGGCTGCGGCTGGCCAGCCACCTCGGGCAGCTCTGCGATGCCGCCAACGCTAGGAAGTTGCGCCGTCCAGATATCGTGCGAACCGCCGAGACCGCCAGAACGGTTGGATTGAAAATACACCAGAGAAGCGGTGACCCATGTGGGAGCTTGGTCGGCGGACGCACTATTGACCTTGCATGCGAGATTAGTTGGTGTGTTGAATGGCGCGGATGTTGAGAGGCGTGAGGCCATCCAAATGTCCATTTCACCGCAGCCGCCAGGGCGGTCGGATTCGAAAAGCAACATCAGTCCGTCCGCCGAGATATCCGGATTGCAATCGTTGGCTGAGCTGTTTAGCTCGGATACTGGAGCCGGCGTCGCCCAGGATGATGATGTACTAGCACGGGTTGACTTCCAGATGTCGAATCCACCGGCTCCTCCGGTGCGATCTGAACAGAAGTAGATCGTCAGGGAGTCTGACGACAGGCTTGGCCCCTCCGTGGAGACAAACGCATGATTGAGCTCCGATACCGCAGTCGGCGAGGTCCAGTTGTCGCTGGGACCTTTCGCTGGGCGCGTCGCGACGAAGAGGTCGCGCCAGCTCCCGTAGATTCGATTGGAAGAGAAGTAGATGGTCAGGCCATCGGCGCTCAGCGTGGGATGCGCGTCCGCTGCATCCGAATTCAACGAACTCAAGGCGATAGGCGCGGACCAGGGACATGAGGCGGTCTGCGATTGCGCCACAACCAGCTCGTCACTAGACGCCAGAAACAGCTCATCGCCGTTGGAGGAGACATCGGGGCCAAACTCGTGGCCGCCGGTGTTGACGCAAGACAGGTTATTAACAGGTCCGCTACCGTCGGCCACAGTGTCGCGGGTAAGCCAGAAGAGCGTGGCGACCAGCCACAGAAACGCCAACAACATCAAACGCTGCACTCGCATTGCGCCCCTCCCCGCTAGATGCAGCCAGCAACAGCATAGTCCCAGCCTCGCAACCTCCGCCCGTCTCGCCTGTCACAGGCCATTGGTCAGATGGGATCCTATACGCAATTCTCGGCAGCCCTGTCAAGCCAGAAACAGGCTTGGCGGTTTGTAGCGCTGCGGTAACCGCGCCGGCTTGCCGTGGCGGAGACTTGGTGCTCCACCGACCATCTTTGGCCGCCGCGAGCAGTCTGAGAATAGGAGCTACCTCATGCTCACCTTCGATCTTGACGCTCGCCAGGCCCGCATCAGCCGCACCGGCGAGGCGCCCATCGACGGTCAACTCGTCTGCTACTACCCGTGCCCGCGCTGCTCGAGCCCGGGCCGGGCACTCGTCTACTTGGCCGACGCAGCCCTGGCCCAGGAGGTCGTGGCCCGAGTTGAAGGCGCGGCACGCCATCCGGGTCTCCTGGCGGTTGGCATCGGGCTCGCCCTCAACGGCGGCCACGGTCAGTGGGGCGGCCGTGGTCACACCGACGCCGACGCCGACGTAGCGGAACAGGCACCGCGGGAGTATTCTCGAACGTCCCGGCGTGCCGTTGACAACTCTCAAGACGGCTGGTAGACTCGCTGGGTAGATGACTGGTGGTCAGTGGCGGGCTTGTGTCCCGCGGGGCGGGCAGCCCACCACAGACCGCAGGCGGGAGGTGCGGCATGCAATCGCGGCGACAGCTTCTGCTCCTGGGTGTGCTTGTGGCGATGCTTGTCGTGGGAACGGTGCTGCTCTGGCCTTCGGCCGGCCCGGTGACGGCCACCCCGGGAGGATACGACAGCATCACGTCGCCCGACACGGACGGCGATGTCGGCAAGTGCTCCTCGCTGGCATTGGACGCGAATGGCTACCCGGTGGCCAGCTACCACGACCATACGAACGGCAACTTGAAAGTGATGCACTGCAACGATGCGAACTGTGTCGGAGGTGACGAGAGTATTACTTCCCCTGATGCCGGCACGTCTTATGTAGGCCAATACACGTCGCTCGTGCTGGACGCTTCCGGCAATCCGGTCGTCAGCTATTATGACTTCACCTACGGCTACCGCGACCTGAAGCTGCTGCACTGCGACGATCC
The DNA here is from genome assembly GCA_964406605.1 of uncultured Dehalococcoidia bacterium. Lineage (GTDB taxonomy): Bacteria > Chloroflexota > Dehalococcoidia > DSTF01 > RBG-16-68-14 > CAYOSF01. Next base: position 128,650 of record CAYOSF010000004.1, read on the forward strand.
CAACTGCGCGGGTGGAGACGAGAGCATCACGTCGCCCGACACGGGCGGCGATGTCGGCGCTGATTCCTCGCTTGCGCTGGACGCGAACGGCTACCCAGTCGTGAGCTACATAGGGCCCGGCCGAGAAAGCCTGAGGGTGCTGCACTGCAACGATCCCAACTGCGCAGGTGGCGATGAGAGCATCACGGAGCCTGATCCTTCGACGGTGGCCTTCTACGGTGCGTCCACATCGCTGGTTCTGGACGCCGGCGGCAATCCAGTGGTGAGCTACCTTAACGGAGCCGATGTGGGAGTGAAGCTGCTGCACTGCAACGATCCCGACTGCAGCGGCGATGACGAGAGCGTGACCTTGGTTGCCGGACTTCTGCAAGGTTGCTGCACGTCGCTTGCGCTGGATGCGTCTGGGTACCCGGCGATCAGCTACACGTGGATTGGCGAAACCGACTCTGGGCTCGGACTCGTCCACTGCAACGACCCCAACTGCATTGGCGGCGACGAGAGCCATGCGTTTCCCGACCCATCCCATACCGTGGGAATGGACACGTCACTCGTGTTGGACGCCAGCGGTAACCCGGTAGTCAGCTACCATGCGCAGGGGGGGCTCGGCGTACTCCATTGCGGAAACCCAGATTGCACGGCAGGCAACACGCTCGAGGTGCCCGACAGGGCAGGAAGCATGTACCATACGTCACTGGTGCTGGACGCGACCGGCAACCCTGTCGTCACCTACCACGACTCGTACGAGAACCAAGATCTGAAGGTGCTCCACTGCAACGACCCGGACTGCATAGGGGGTGACATCGACCACGATGGCTGCCCGGACTGGGCGGAGCAGCAGACGGCCCCGGGCCGCGAACTCCTGGGTGGTCTTCGCGACCTGAAGAACGCTTGGGACTACTTCAACCCGACGAACGACGGGGTGAACCTGGTCGACGACATCCTGGTCGTGGTGGATCACTACGGTCTGGAGGACGGTCAGGGTGGGTACGACGAGAAGTACGACCGGACGTACGAAGGGCCGAGCGCGTGGAACCTGGGGCCTCCGGACGGGGTGATCCTGGTGGCGGACATCCTGCATGCCGTAGCGCAGTACGGCCACGACTGTGGGGAAGGTGTCGTGAAGCCGACGCCGACGCCAACGGTCACGCCCACACCAACCCCTATGTCCTATCCCCTGGACTTCTCGATTGGGGTGGATACGGACGGCGACACCACGGACGACTGTGATACGTTGGGCGGCCCCACGAAGTGTGTCGTGTGGCCGGACGAGACGTTCGAGCTGAAGGTGTACCTCAACGAACTGCCTGCTGGCGTATCTGCCTACCTGGGCTTCGACCTAAGTGCGGAGTATGAAGGTGTTCTCTCAAAAGACAATGCCAGCAATGAGGCGTGGCCGGACTGTGTGTACAGCGCGGTCGACTACTCGCCGGGCGTTGTTCGGTGGTCGTGTTCGATTGGCGTTTCTGAGCCACTGTCAACGTACCTTGGCGTGATAGGGACGAACGACTTCAACTGCGAAGCGAGCGGTACGGTCACGATGGTTCACGGTACCGGAGGTCTGGAGACAAAGCTCTACGAGAACGCCACGACTCAGTATGCCGAGGGCCAGGGCACGACCGAGGCGCTGATGATCAACTGCCATTGGCCGACGGTCACGCCCACGCCGCCATAGCCGGGCGGCTGCTGGGGGAGTATTCGCTCAGGTCCCGGTGCCTGGTTGACAACTCCTAAGAGGGCTGGTAGGATCGCCGGGTCGATGACTGGTGGTCAGTGGCGGGCGGGTGCGCCGCTCGGCGGGCAGCCCGCTGCTGGTCGCGCTAGTGTGGAGGTGCGGCATGCGATCGCGGCGACAGCTTCTGTTCTTGGGAATGCTGGCGGGAGCGCTTGTGGTGTGCGGGGTGTTACTCTGGCCCTCGCCCAGTCCCACCAAGGCGACGGGCACCAATGTGGACTTCTCGCTAGGTATCGACGGTGTCTGCGACACCAACGGGGGAGACGTGAAGTGTGGCATCCCCGGCAACACGGACTTCGACATCTCCGTGTATCTGGAGAACATGGGGGAAATCGGCAACGACGCCTATGATTCGCTGGGGGTGCGGGTCGACTATGGCGGTGCGGTGTCATCGAATGGGAGGCTCTCGATCGGCTGGTGGGGGTGCGTCATGCCGACAACCGGCTGGGGGCCTGGCTACGAAAGCATCGCCTGCATCTTCGACCCGAAATCGCACACCGGACTGGTGGTGACGGGCAGCTTCCACTGCGGCGAAGGCCAGGGGACGCTCGCCCTGGATCACGGGCCCTTTGACACGTTCATAGTTAACACGAAGGGGACCACGCACTACGACAAGGGCAGCGACACGATCACGGTGAACTGCGAGGCGATCACACCAACTCCTACCAAGCAGCCGCCGCCGGGGGACACGGACGGGGATGGGTGTCCGGACGCGGACGAAAATGGCCCGAGCGAGACCGCGGGCGGGCGCCGGGACTACCTGAACCCGTGGGACTACTTCAACCCAACGAACGATGGGGTGAACCTGGTCGACGACATCGTAGCCGTGGTGGATCACTACGGTCTGGAGGACGGTCAGGAGGGGTACGACCAGAAATACGACCGGACGTATGTGGGGCCGAACCCGTGGAACCTGGGGCCTCCGGACGGGGTGATTCTGGTAGCGGACATTCTGCACGCTGTGGAGCAGTACGGCCACGACTGCGGGGAGGGCGTCGTGAAGCCGACGCCGACCATTACGCCCACGCCGACGCCGACGTAGCCGGGCAGGTGAATGCGCGGCGGGTATGGCCAAGGATGATTCCATATGGTGGCGGTGGGCCCGTCTGCGTGGATAAGATGGAAGAGAGCCCGCCGCAGCGTCCGCCAGACACCTGCGGGAGTCTCCTACTCCCGGCAGGTGCCCGCGGACATGTCGCCCACGCGTGAGCCGCTAGGGAATCCGCCATCCACCTGCGGGGCTGTCCTGGCTCCCGCAGGTGCATGCGGACATGTCGCTGGCCCAGCCTAGCAGCGCGTGCCGGTACGCGAATCCTCAATATTAAGTAGTCACCGGCAGAAAAAGACGGCAAATCTGGCCTCGACGGCTCAATTCGCCTCCCGGAGGCCTCTGGATCGCGGAGCGAGAGCAGAGCGGCCTGGCGATTGTGGCCCCCGACCCCGGGCAGGTATGTTGCCTCCAAGGGTCTGACGGCCTTGATGGAGCATCGGAAGGTCACGGTTTCGTGGAGCGGTGGCAAGGACAGCGCGCTGGCCCTCGACGCCGTCTTGCAAGAGGGACGGTATGAGGTTGCCGCGCTCCTCTGCACGGTCTCAGAAACGGAGAGGGCGGTAACGGTCCATCGGGTGCCGGAGGCATTGGTGCGGGAGCAGGCGCGGTCGCTGGGGCTGACGCTGCGAACGGTCATCGTGCCAGCAGTCGGGACGAGCGAGACGTACCATCAGCGCATGCGCGCGGCGCTGGAAGCTCTCCGGTCGAACGGCATCGACACGGTGGTCCACGGCGACATCTTCTTGGAGGACCTGCGGTCCTTTCGCGAGCGCAAGCTGGCTGAGATTGGGATGAGGGGCCTGTTTCCTTTGTGGGGACGGGACACGCGCGGGCTCGTGGAAGGCTTCCTGGCACGGGGCTACCGTGGCATCGTCGTGTCGGTCGATACGCGCGTCCTCGACGGCGGCTTCGCCGGCCGCGAGCTCGACCTCGACTTCCTCCGGAACCTGCCCCCGGGCGTCGACCCGTGCGGCGAGCGCGGCGAGTACCATTCGTTCGTGTTCGACGGGCCGATCTTCAGACGGCCGATCAGCTTCCGCAGGACCGGGACGAGGCTCGTGGACGGCCGCTATCAGTGTTGCCTGTTGGAGACGGGCTAGACGTCCCGGAGGCGAGGTTTCGCAGCCATCCCGTAGGTTCGCTACACTACCTCCACGATGACGACGTCGGCAGTTGACCTGCAATCGATAGGCCGGAAGGCGAAGGAAGCGGCGCGGCGCCTGGCAACGCTGGGCACGGACGTGAAGAACCGGGCTCTGCTCGCTATGGCCAACGCTATCGTCGAGCACGGCGACGAGATCCAGCGCGCGAACCAACACGATATGCAGGCGGCCCAGGAGGCCGGTGTTGGCGCCTACCTCCTCGACCGGCTGCTGCTGACGCCGGAGCGGTTGGCGGGATACGCCTCGGGCGTGCGGGCCGTCGCCGCGTTGCCCGACCCGATCGGGCAGGGGTTCGACCAGCGGATGCTGGCGAACGGCCTGATCGCGGGCAAGGTGCGTGTGCCGCTGGGCGTCGTCGCCTGCATCTATGAGGCGAGACCCAACGTCACCGTGGACATCGCCTCGCTCTGCCTGAAGGCGGGCAACGCGACGATCCTGCGCGGCGGCAAGGAGGCGTTCCACTCCAACAGCACGATTGCGCGCACGATAGGCCGGGCTGCGAGCGAGGCGGGCGTGCCGGACGGCGCCATCCAGTTCGTGGAGTCGACGGACCGCGCGCTGGTGGGCGAGTTGCTCTCCATGCGCGAGTACATCGACCTGGTGGTGCCGCGCGGCGGCGGCCTCATCGACTTCGTGCTGGAGAACGCCAAGGTGCCGGTGCTCATCGGAGGCGTGGGGGTCTGCCATACCTACGTGGACGCGACGGCGGACCTGGAGAAGGCCGTCGAGATCGCGGACAACGCGAAGACGCGCCGCTACTCGATCTGCAACGCGCTCGACACGCTGCTGGTGCACCGAGACGTCGCGGAGGAGTACCTGCCCCGTATCGCGCGGCGCTGGGCCGAGGCCGGCGTCGAAATGCGGTGCGACGAGGCAGCGCTGGACATCGTGTCGCGGGCGCAGATTGCGAACCTTGCGGCGAAGCCGGCGCAGCCGGAGGATTTCGGCAAGGAGCACCTGGCGCTGGTGGCGACGGTGAAAGTGGTGGATTCGCTCGACGAGGCGCTGGATCTGGTGTACAGGTATGGCACCGGCCACTCCGACGCGATCGTGACGGAGGACTACTCGGCGGCCGAGCGCTTCGTGCAGGAGGTGGACACGGCGGTGGTCTACGTGAACGCCTCGACGCAGTTCACCGACGGCGGTCAGTTCGGCCTCGGCGCCGAGATCATCGATTCCACCCAGAAGATGCACGCTCGCGGCCCAGTCGGGCTGCAGGAGATCACGACCTACAAGTGGGTGGTGCGTGGGTCGGGCCAGGTGCGGCCGAAGTAGGGGTAGGGGGCCTAGGTGGCCAAGGGTCGAGGGTCGGGGGTCGGGGGTCGAGGTGCGGACGAGGCTCCGGCTGGATGAGCCGGAGGCGCGGTAGGAGTCCGAACAGGGTCTCACTGAAACGGAGGATTCGTGCCGGCTTCTTGCGTTTCCGCGTTCTGCTAGACTGGGCAGGCGACCATGAAGTGTCCCCGCGACGGCACTGAGCTCGTTGTCGAGCACCACCAGGGCATCGAGGTGGATCACTGTCCTGAGTGCAGCGGGTGCTGGCTGGACTACCACGAACTCGACCTGCTCGAAGCAACCGTCGCGCCGCAGGAGGAGCAACGGCGGGCCACCATCGAGTACGCCAAACGCCCCAGCGAGCTGGACTGTCCCGTGTGCGGCAAGCAGATGCGCGCCTTCAACTACCGCGCCTACAACCTGGAGATCGACACCTGTGAGGAACAGCACGGCTTCTGGCTGGACGCGGGCGAGGAGGGCCGCGTGCGCGACATCATGGAGGAACGGGTGCGGGGCCTGGCGCGCTCCGCCTCCGCCGAGGAGTCGTGGGGCAGGTTCCTGGGGAACGTGGGACAGCGGTCGGTCTGGGAGCAGATCAAGGCGATGTTCGGCGGCGGGCGCCAATAGCAGCCACCACTCGACCGCCCGCGCGCTTTCGGGCACAATAGCAACGAAGCTACCTTATTGAGGCCGACGTCCCGCGACATGCGGACGGGGAAGGAGCCCAAGATGCCCCGCTTTCAGTTCGAGCGCGAGTCCCGTACCGCCCACTCGGAAGTGTTCATCGTCCTTGCCGGCGACAACGAGGTCGGCCGGGCGGACATCCACTACGGGTCCGAGGTGACCAGCGCCACCCTCTGCGTACCGGAGGACTTCTCCGAGGACGACATCCAGGAGTTGATCGGCGAGGTCGACGAACGGATCGTCATGACGGCGCAGCCCTTCCGGGAGGACTTCGTCGCTACCGTGTGGCTCGGCCGCCAGGCGGGCGTCTACTCCGAGGACTTCGAGACCGAGGAGGAGGAGGAGGAAGAGCCGGAAGAGGCGGAGGGCAACGGCCGCAGGGAGTGAGGCGGCGGCAGGCCGCTACGTCATGAGGCGGGCGAAGAGCTTCCTCGTCGCACGCGTAGCGACATCGGAAATCAGGCCAAGAAGGGTTAGCGGTAGGAGCACCTCCAATGCGACCTCGACGGTCGGAGGACTGAGGGCGGTCTGCTGCAACATGGTGAGCGTCCCTCCGCCGAGAAGAAGCCCCCAGAGCGTGCCTAGCAGGGTTTGCTTTACCGAGATCGTCGGCTCAAGCAGCACCCGGCGGCGCTCTTTCTGTTCTTGCTCCTGCTCTTCACTCACTTTCACCCTACCGACCACTTTGATCGCCCACCGTGCCCCCTCGTTGATCGCCACCCTCCAGGACAGGAGCAAACCCCCGAGGCCGATGACAATCGCCCCAGCGCCGAATCCGCCCGCGACCGTAAGCAGGGGGGAACGGTCCACAACTTGGATGCGCGCTGACATACGACAGATGAGGTCGCCGTCGCCGTCCTTGCTTTCCCATGTGACCTGGTAGAGCCCCACGCCAAAGACGGCAATGGTCTTGACCGGGATGTTCCATACGTACTGGGTACCGTCCGGCGTGCCGGAATCCATCTCAAAGCGAAGCCCGAAGAATTCCAAGTAGATGTAGTCTGTGGAATCTGCCGGCACGTTGACTATGAGCTGGGCGTCGTCATCCTCCCTGACCTCTATGGTCTCGCCGTTGGCCTCTTGCCCATTGATCGAGGCCGAACAGTCCTCCTGGGCCCAGACGGGCCCGGTGGATGCCAGCAGGACGCAGACAATGGCCGCGACGATAGCCGCGATAGTGATGCCACCCCGACCCATGGCTCGCTCTTGCCTTCCCTCACTCCGTCGCCAGCGGTCACCCGACCACTTCCTATGCCATCATGCGGGAAAGGGGCTAGCGCGTCAAGCCCCTGGTTGAGCTGCGGCTTGACCATTTGCCTTCTGTCACAGTACCAGCGAATCCTGCCTTGTTGAGTAGGCAAGCCGCCACGCGCGGACGGGGAAGGAGCCCAAGATGCCCCGCTTTCAGTTCGAGCGCGAGTCCCGCACCGCCCACTCGGAAGTGTTCATCGTCCTTGCCGGCGACAACGAGGTCGGCCGGGCGGACATCCACTACGGGTCCGAGGTGACCAGCGCCACCCTCTGCGTACCGGAGGACTTCTCCGAGGACGACATCCAGGAGTTGATCGGCGAGGTCGACGAACGGATCGTCATGACGGCGCAGCCCTTCCGGGAGGACTTCGTCGCTACCGTGTGGCTCGGCCGCCAGGCGGGCGTCTACTCCGAGGACTTCGAGACCGAGGAGGAGGAGGAGGAAGAGCCGGAAGAGGCGGAGGGCAACGGCCGCAGGGAGTGAGGCTACTGGTTCCCCCTGCGTGCCTGGACGCCATCGGCCGCCGCGTCAGGGCTCCCGTCTCGATTCTGCTGGGCCGTCGCCGGAGTTCGTTAGGACGTAGCCGCCGGGGCTGAGGTTCTGGAGGAGGGTCCGAGCTTGGCGGGCCCCTAGCTCGTCCTGGAGGGCGTCCGCGGCGACCCGACTGACGCGGGCAGGATCAGCCAATGGTAGAAGCGGGAACGGGTACACCCGGAAGATGTGCACCTGGTTCCGGTCGTCGCCGATGAAGGACTTGACCATGCGAAAGGCCGGGTGTTTCTCGAAATAGGGCAGCAGGCTGAGGGGGCTGAGCCCGCCGTCGTCACCGGTGAGGACGAGGTAGCCGATCTGTTGCTCTTCGAGCTCGGCCAGCAGATCGGGCTCCGACAGGGCGATGTAGCCCGGCCCGGAGGGGTCTCTGCGAAGGTAGAGCCACGGCTCGGGCGGCTCCTGGGGCAGGGCGCTGTCGTGCAGGGAGGACGCAGCGCTGGCGCGCACGGCTACCGGCGGGTTCCCCTGGATTTCCACTCTGACGCTGGGGAACTGCAGCCAGGGGTACGCGCCGGCCGTGAGGGTGTGGAGGTGGGATTGGTAGAGCTGTGTGGACATAATGGGAGTGCCCGGCGGAACGTTCTGATCGATCCAGTCGGCCGCCTGCCGCACCATGGCGTTGTCCCAGTGTTCCTGCGTAACGGCGGCCGGGTCGAACTCGGCGCGATAGTCGGCGAAACGCTGCGTTTCCGCGACGGCGTACCAGGCAAAGCCGCCCACGACCATCGCTGCGGCGAGCGCGCCGCCAACGGCCGGCGTCAGCGTCTCGCCCGCTCTCTCCGCCAGCCGGCGGGCGAAGTCGATGGCGGTGCGGGCCAGGGCCAGGCAGGAAAGGTATGCCAGAGGCAGCATCTCGCGCGCGGGCAGGTCACGGTTCGCGGCGAAGAGCAGGTACGGAAGGAAGAGGAACAGCCCCAGCAGCAGCAACCGGTCGCTCAGGGACCCGCGGACGGCCCGATAGGTGACGTAGCCCCAGGCGACGCCGATGACCGGCAGGGGGCGAAGCCAGGAAGCGAGCGTGGTGGTCAGATAGTCCGGCACGCTGCGCAGATAGTCCGGCGGGAAGGGCCAGGCTGCGTGCCGTTCGAGCCCGACGACGAAGAGGGTGCCCCAGGCGGCCAGCAGCAACACTACGGCGATCCACCGAGCGCGCGGACCGGTGCGACCCCACCGCCCGCGTCGGGCGAGGGCCGTTGCCGCCAGCGCGATCAACCCCAAACAGAGGACCCCTGCCGCAAGCCAGAGCGCGGCCTCCGAGGGTGGACCCAGAAGGTAGACGCGTCCGCTGACGGCGTACACGTAGGGCCACCACCACCCGGCGACGGCCAAGAAGCCTGCGGAGAAGGCCAGGAGGAGCGCGCGAGGGCGGTCGACCGCGGGGCCGAGGAGCAGGACCGTAAGGAATGGCAGCGGTAGCCAGAGCAACGCCGACTCTTTGGTGAGCGCGGCCAGGCCCAAGGCGGCCCCGGCAAGCGCGGCCGAGCGCGGCCTCCCTTCCATCAGCGCTCGGCGCAGCAGCAACAGGGTGAGGAGCAGGAATAACGCTTGCACCCCGTTGAGGTGGATGCTGGTGCCCATCATGATGAGGAGCGCCGAGACCAGCGCGGTCGCCGCGGCAAGCATGCCTGCCTCGCGGCCGAACATATGCCAGCCCAAGGCGAGAAGCAGCGCCGCGCCGGCAAGCGCGAAAAGACGGGGTACCCAGCGGGCATGATCAACGGAGACCCCGGCGACCGAGAAGTCGGCGGCAAGAAGCGCCGGGAAGAGGGGCCCGCGGTCGATGACCGGCTCACCGGCGGCGTCGGTGAAGCCCTTGCCTTGGGACAGGTTCAACGCCTCGGAGACGTACCGCGACTCGTCGGAGGTGAGCGGGCCGGGATTCGAGAGCAAGAGGGGCAGGCTGAGGACGGCCAGCATCGCCAGGGCCAGGACGACCTCGGCCCGCGGCAGAAGGCGCGCGGACATTGCGGCAAGCTGCGGATGCGTAGCGGACAGAGTCATTCGTGCGCGATTGGGCCGGCCTGCTGGCCGGTCGTCTCTCCTCGCTGGTGGAAATCAGTGTCATTATCCCCAGGACATAAGGGTCAGCGGCATTAGGGAAACCCCTGAAAACGAGCGGGTCGCTTGGTGGGTCCGGATCGGAAACGAGGGGGAGCCGAGAGTACCCGGCCGAGGCGCCTCTGCTACTCGAGCGCCTCTACGGGGTGATAAAGGAATATCCCTGGAGGGGAATGCTGCGCAGGAGCCCGGGGTCCTGGTTCTGCAGCCGCAGCTTGCGACGCACGTTGCTCACGTGCGCCCGCAGCACTTCGCGACCGCCCGTGCCGGGCGGATAGCCCCATACACTCTCCAGCAACTCGTCCGGCGGGATGAATGCACCGGAGCGCTGCATCAGGCAGCCAATCAGCCGGCACTCGGTAGGGGTAAGCGAGATCGTGCTGCCGCCTGCAAGGTGGAGCTGCCGTGTGGCACTGTCCAGGACGATGGAGCCCACGCGCAGCACGCCCGCCCGCCGCTCGCGCCGGAGTTTCACCGCGAGAAGCCGGGTCACCTCAGCGGCCAGCGCTCCGTCCCGAACTGGCTGGGGCAAGAGGCTGTCGCGCTTGGGCTCGAAGAATGCCGGCAGCGCGGACGAACCCGGTCTGACCGAGGGCGGCGCAAGGAGGATAAGCGGAGGCGGGGTGCGGCCGCGGTCGGTAAATGCGTATCTCCAGAGGCGCTCGGTCTCGTCGATGCCAAGGGCGCCGTCCAGGCAGATCAGATCGATGTCGGTGGCAGCCAGCATGTGGCGCGCCTGGCGCAGGCCGCGGGCGAGGAGCGGCGCGCGACCGAGGGGCACCAGGGCCTGCCGCGCGGCCTGGAGAACCGCGTTGTCCGGGCTGACCACCAGCAGTTGTGCTGCGGAACGCATCTCGCGCTGATACCGGAAGGACAACCGGGGCCAGCCACCACCGTGGGAGGAGGCCCCACCACCGCAGGTATTATTATCTCACGCCTGTCAAGCCCCCCGGCGGTGAGGCGGCGGAGCGGCGGCCTCCGAGCCGGCGCCGGGGAAGCCCGCGCCCGTGCCGCCCATCGCCTTGACCCTCCCTGGGGCGCTTCCTAGAATGCCAGGGCGACTCGCGCCGGCGAACGGGTCGCTCCTGGAACGCACGCGATGACCGAAGCAAACACGATCGATCTGCGCAGCGACACGGTGACGCAGCCCACGCCCGCGATGCGGGAGGCGATGGCGAACGCCGAAGTGGGGGACGACGTCTTCGGCGAAGACCCGACGGTGCGACGCCTGGAGCGCAGGGCGGCGGAGCTGATGGGCAAAGAAGCGGCCGTGTTCGTGGCCAGCGGCACGATGGGGAACCTGACGTGCCTGCTGGCTCACTGCCAGCGTGGGGACGAGGCGATCGTCGGCAGCGAGGCCCACGTGCTGCACTACGAAGTCGCAGGCGCCGCCCGCCTGGGCGGCATCCAGCTTCGCACGGTGCCGAACGACGCACGCGGCATGCTCGACATGGAGGCCGTCGAGGCAACGATGCGGGGTCAGAACATCCACTTTCCGCGGACGGCCCTGGTCTGTCTGGAGAACACGCACAACCGCTGCGGCGGAGGCGTCCTCTCGGCCGAGGAGACAGCGGAGGTGGCCCGGCTGGCGCACAGCCGCAGTGCGGCCGTCCATCTCGACGGCGCCCGGATCTTCAATGCGGCGACCGCACTTGGTGTGCCGGCGGCGGAGCTTGCGGCGGAGGTGGACTCCGTGACCTTCTGCCTCTCGAAAGGACTGTCGGCGCCGATCGGCTCCCTGATCTGCGGTTCGGCGGATTTCGTCGCTCGAGCGCGGTGGGAGCGCAAGGCGCTGGGCGGGGGCATGCGGCAGGTGGGCGTCATCGCCGCCGCCGGCATCGTCGCGCTGGAGACGATGGTCGACCGGCTGGCCGAGGACCACGAGCACGCCCGGCTACTGGCCGAAGGCCTGGCCCAGATCCCCGGCGTGGGCCTCGATCCCGGGAGCGTGCATACGAACATCGTCGTCTTCGACGTGCAGGACGGCGCAGCCTTCCAGAGTCGCCTGCGAGAGGCGGGAGTGCTGACGACCGCCTTCGGTCCTACCCGGGTGCGAATGGTGACTCACTACGGTATCAGCCGCGGGGACGTCACCGAAGCGCTGGAGCGGGTTCGACGCGTCTCGGAAGCACCCGCGTAGCCGTGCGCGCGGCACTCATCGTTATGGCGGCCCTCCTTTGCCTGCCCGCCTGCGCCGAGGAGTCCGTCGTAACGCAAGATGTCGTCTCCGTTATCCCCTGGCCCGATGAGGAGCGGGCGGAGTACGTCATCGTCGACAGCGACGACGGCCAGGAGCTTCTGCGCGGCGTCCTCAGCGTGGCGCGAGAGCAGGACCAGTTCGAGCTGCGCCTGCGTTTCGAGGAGACCGGCGGGGGCCAGAGTGACGAAAGTGCGGTCGTGGTGGACGCCGCCACCCTCAAGCCGATCACTGTCCGTCGCGAGGTTCGAGCGGACGAGGTCGAAATCGTCGAAGGCGAGTACGATCCGGCGAACGGAGTCGTGGAGATAACCGAGATCCGCGACGAAAGCGACGAGCGGTCGGTCCCGCTCCGGCTGAAGGAGCACTACTACGACAACGAGTCCTCCTTGTTCCTCTGGCGAACGATCCCGTTCGAGGAAGGATACGAGGCGAGCTACCATGCAGTGCTCGCGAGCCGGAACTCGCAGCACGTGGTCACCGTCAGGGTTGCGGGGAGGGAGGAGGTCACTGTGCCGGCGGGCTCGTTCGAGACCTGGCGCGTGGAGGTCCGTGCCCAGGGGAGGCGTCAGGTGGCCTGGTACGCGGACACGCCGGAACGCGCGCTGGTGCAGTACGACAACAGCCTGGGGCAACTCTTCCAGCTCACCGCCTACCAGCCGTAGCGCACTTGTCGCGCGGTGCCTTCTGCCGTAGGCGACGGTGCAGCCTACGGCGTCTGATGCGGGTGGCCGAGCCTCACTGCCCCCACAGACACCCCGCTCCCGCCAGGTGCGCCTCCTCCTCCAGCGCCACCAGGTCGTCGCGGTAGGCGCCGTCCTCGCGCCACGCGACCGCCAGGCCCTCGGCGATGAGCCGCGCGTCGATCGACCGGCTCTCCTCGTCGAAGACGTAGCGCAGGAGCCGGTCGTACGTGTCGCGCTCACGGGCGTCGGGGAGGAGCAGCACCGAGCCGCCGACGAGCGCCTCGTTTCGCTCGGCGGCCTCCTCGAAGCAGGGATCGCCGCGCTCCGGCGTATCGATGCCGTAGTACCGAACCGTCTCGGACCGGCCGTCGATGCGCACGTCGATGGTGTCGCCGTCGATGACGTCGACTACCTCCGCTTGCTGGAGGCGCGACGGAGCGGGCTGGATGTCAGGCAGCGCCACCGCGAGCGTCGGGGTGGGTGCGGCCGCGGGCGTGTCGCCGCCGTCCTGGCGCTGCGCGACCACACCGAGGACGATGGCCACGGCCAGCGTGGCCACCGCGGCGATCAGCCAGAGCGTGCTCCGGCGTCGGAAGAAGGGGCGGGCCGTTTGGCGACCGCGCGATGAGGCGCGGCGCGCACGGCTACGGCGGGATCGGCGAGGAGACATGTCTGGAGTGTAGGCGAATTCGCGCCGGGTGTCGTGTGACCCCTGCCGGCCGGGCCGTTTCCAGCCCAGCCGTGCTGTGGTGCCCTATACCGGCAGGGAATGCAGCAGGCCCGCGTTGTACTGGAGGATCAGGGCTGCGTCGACGGCGTTGACGGCGCCATCCTGGTTGACGTCGGCTGCCGGTTCGCAGGGCAGCGAGGTGATGAGGCCAGCGTCGAGCTGGAGGACGAGCGCCGCGTCGATGCTGTTGACGTCGCCGCTGCAGTTCGGGTCGCCGGGGAACGGCGGCGTTGGAGTGGGCGTGGGTGTATCGGTCGGGGTGGGCGTCGGTGTGTAGGTTGGCGTGGCGGTGGGCGTTGGGGTAGCTGTAGGCGTGGCCGTGGGTGTGGGCGTGAAGAGTGAGCCCTGCGCCGCCGCCACCGCCGCTGCGGCGTCGACCCGACCGTAGCCGAACTGGGTATCGTAGCCTGGTGGGCCGAGATCGTGCGCCGTGCTCGTCAGGATATCCCGCACCTGCTCGGCAGTCAGGTCGGGGTTGACGGACCGGACGAGCGCCGCTACGCCGGCGACATGCGGGCTGGCCATCGACGTGCCGTCCGCGAAGCAGTAGCCGAAGACCCCGTAGTCGACCGGATCAGGGGTGCAGAAGTGTCGCAGGCTCTGTTGAAGGACGCCGTCGCCGTACCCGTCGCTGTTCTGATCGACGCCCAGGTCGCCTCCGGGCGCTGCGAGGTCCAGGGTGTGGCCGCCAAGGCCGCTGCCGTAGTTGGAGTACGGCGCGCGCTGCCCGTCGAAGCGCGTCGCCGAGACGGCGATGGCGGAGGGATAGCATGCTGGGCAGTCCAGTTGCGGATCGCCGACGCCGTCAGTGCCCCCGTTGCCGGCGGCCGCGATCACGATCACGCCCGCGTCGACGGCGTCGTTCACGGCCTGCTGCTCCGGTGCGCTGCCTTCGCCTCCCAGGCTCAGGTTGATCACGTCCGCTCCGTGGTCCACGGCCCACTCAATACCGTCGATGATGTCCGCCACGCTGCAGGTGCCGCTGTCGCCGCAGACTCTCACCGGCATGATCGCGGCGTCAAAGGCCACGCCCGCCCCGCCGGTGACGTTGTTCGTCGCTTCGGCGATGGTGCTTGCCACGTGAGTGCCGTGTCCGTTCTGATCGTTTGGGTGGCTGTCGTGGTCGGCGATGTCCCTGGGAGAGACGAAGCTGGTTCCGGTGAAGTCCGGCGCCTTGTAGTATCGATCACCACAGACGGCTATCGAGCAGTCCTCGAAGGCGACGCCCGTGTCGAGAACGGCCACGGTGGCGCCGGCTCCCGTCGATGTCTCCCACGCGTCCGGCAGCCCGATCTGTGGCAGGTGCCACTGGTACGAATACAGATCGTCGTTCGGTTCGAAGAGGAGTTGCCTGGTCAGGTTCGGCTCTACCGACTCGATCCCAGGCTCGGCCAGCAGCCGTTGCGCGTACTCGTCCTCGCGCCCGGGCGGGACGCGGACGAGGCTGTAGCCCGGCAGGTGGAGCGGGCGCACCAGCTCGGCGTCCGCGCCGGCGATTGCCGCCTGCCGCGTCGCCCCGGCCGCAGACGGCGCGAAGCGCACGATGAGCTCGCCTGGGACCGCCGAGGGGGCTTCGCTGGGTGACCGAAGCGCCCGACTGTCCAGGGTGAGTGCGCTATGGGCCGAACCGGAGGAACCGGCCGCGGATCCAGCGCCGCCCGCTACCGCCCAGCCAGCAGCGACCCCGATGACGACAGCGAGCACGGCCACGAGCGAGAGGATCCTGGGCCGACGAAGCGCGGTGCGTCCTGAACCGCCCCCGTCTGTTGGGCGACCTGCGGTCCCTGCGGCCCGGCGGTCTGCTGCCATGTATGGATCTAAGTGTAGTGCAATTTGGCGCCGGTGTCTCTATGCTGTTCTCACCATGGGCAAGCGAGAGCGGCCACCTCCGGCTCTGGAACAGCGTAGAGCCGTAGGGAAGGGCCGGACGGCCCTTTACGCGCTTCCGGGTCTGGGCTATACTCCTGATGCCCCGCCCAGAAGTGATGGCACAATCAGTTCGCTCGGAGAGCGCGCGGGTCGACCGCCGCCGGCGCCGCAACCGTCAGGCGTTGCTGCGCGCGGCGCGCCGGCTGATGGCGGAACGCGGCTTCGCCGGAGCAACGATAGCCGACATCACCGAGGCGGCGGACCTGGGCTTCGGCACCTTCTACCTGTACTTCGAAAGCAAAGAGCACATCTTGAACGCCGTGCTCGACGAGGGCTTCGGCAGTATGCTGAGCCGCCTGCAGGACGGGGATGCGGATCGGCTGCCTGCCTGGGACGCGCTGCGCCTCGTGACCGAGCAGTTCGTAGGGGCGGCCCGAGAGAATGCCGATCTCTTCGCCATTCTCTTTCGCTACGGGGCGGACCTCAAGCGTTCCGCGCGCAGCTTCGGGGAGGCGTTTACCGAGCGAATCGAGGCCGTGCTGGAGCGGGGGATGAGGGAGGGGACCATGCGCCCCGTGCCGGCGCCGCTGGTGGCGCGCGCCCTGAGCGGCCTGTACGTGCAAGCTC
Organism: uncultured Dehalococcoidia bacterium; assembly: GCA_964406605.1. Classification (GTDB taxonomy): domain Bacteria; phylum Chloroflexota; class Dehalococcoidia; order DSTF01; family RBG-16-68-14; genus CAYOSF01. The sequence goes on from CAYOSF010000004.1 coordinate 144,526, forward strand.
TTCTTTCGCGGGGCGGGAATCAGCGCTGGTCCTCAGAGGAGATAGTGGACGTACTGCTCCCCATCGTTCGGTACGGCCTTTGCGTCGATGAAGGGGAATCGAAGGAGACTGCATCATGAGCTACGAAGCAGAGCACGTTGATCCGGAACGGCTAGCGCGCCGCCTGCCGGTGCTCCTGGCGGCCGTCCTGGTGGCCATCGCCGGCGGCCTCGGCTTCCTGGCGTATCTGCTCTCGCTTGCCAGCGGCGGGGCGGGAGAGCGAGCGTCCGGCGGCGAGGTAGAGCAGGGCGCTGCTCCCGGCGGTTCTCGATGGCCCTTGGGCCGGAGAGAAGGCGAAGCGGGGAACAGGGTGCCGGACGACGCGGACGACATCCCTCTCGGGGAGCCGTCACGCCGCATGCCGCTGCTCCTGGTCGTGGTCGCGCTGGCCGTCATAGGCGGCGCGGGCTTCTTTGCCTATCGCACCTGGTTTGCCGGCGGGGGAGGCGACGAGCGCGAGCTTGTTGCGGAGCCGGTGGGGCGCGCGACGATCCGTTCGACCATCGTCGCCTCCGGTTCCGTGGAGGCCGTCGACCGGTTAGCGCTTCGGTTCCCCGGCACCGGTCGTGTGGGCGAGATGCTGGTGGAATTGGGCCAGGAGGTGAAGCGCGGCGACCCGCTGGTGCGCCTAGAGGACGATATTCTGGAGGACCGGGTGGCCACGGCAGAAACGAACCTGGCGTCTGCCCAGACAATGCTCAACATGCAGCTCGGCGGAGCCTCGGATGCACAGTTGGCGGTGGCCAACCAGTCGGTCGTCTCCGCTGAGGTGGCGCTGGACCGGGCGCAGCGGGACTTGGACGATCTGCTGGAGGGGGCGTCTAGCGTCGAGCTGGCCGGCGGGGAGCAGTCCGTCGTGTCCGCCCAGGCGGCCCTGGACCGGGCGCAGCGAGATCTGGACGACCTGTTGAAGGGCCCGTCGCATGCCGATTTGGCCACCGCGGACCAGGCGGTGGTGTCGGCCGAGACCGCTCGGGACCGCGCACTGCGCGACCTGGTGGAGCTTCAGGCGGGTCCGAGCGACGCGCAGATCGCGGCGGCGGCGCAGGCTGTGATATCGGCTGAGGTCGCGCTCGACCGGGCAGAGCGCGATCTGGAGACGCTGGAGGCGGGTCCGAGCGACGCGCAGATCGCGGCGGCGGCGCAGGCCGTGATATCGGCGCAAGTCGCGCTCGATCGAGCGCGGCGAGACCTGGCCGCGCTGCAAGCAGGCCCGAGCCGGACCGAGCTGGCCGCGGCGGAGCAGGCCGTGGCAGCGGCCGAGGCCAGCCTGGCGTCGGCAGAGGCAGCGCTGGCGCAGCTCTTGGCGGGACCGTCAGCCGCCGACCTGGCGGCGGCGCGGTCCAGCGTGGCAGCCGCGGAGCAAACGGTGACGAGCGCCGAGATCGCCGTGTCGAACGCCGAGCTGAACGTCGACACGGCGGAGAGCGCTCTCAGGGCCGCCGGCACGGCGTACTGCGCCGGCGACAGCTATCCAGCGCTCTGCTCGCCGTTCGTGGAGCCGCTCAGCTCGGAGGGGCTCGACCATCTCTACGAACGCTTGGGTGACCCGGACACAGGATTTCTCGAGCAGTACCAGATCAACGGCCTCATCCAGGCCAACAGCACCTACGTGATGGCCGTGAACTCCCTGGAGGTCGCCGAGGCTTCGCTGACGGCCGCGGAGATGTCCCTCGTCGCGGCGGAGGCGCGGCTGGCGGCGCTGGAGGAGGACCCCGACCCGCAGGACGTCGCGGCGGCGCGGGCCGCCGTGACGGCAGCGGAAGCGAACCTTAACCTTGCGGAGATGAGGCTGGAGGAACTGGAGCAGGGCGCAGACGAAGACCAGATCGCGACGGCGGAGGGCGCGGTGCGCTCGGCGGAAGCCAACCTTGAGGCGGCGGTCGCCAACCAGGAAGAGCTTCTGGCCGGGGCTACGGACGCCCAGATCGCGACGGCGGAGAACGCGGTGCGCTCGGCGCGGGCCAGCCTGGAGGCGGCGATCGCGAGCCAGGACGAGCTTCTGGCGGGGGCCACGGACGACCAGATCGCGACGGCGGAGGACGCCGTACGGGCGGCGCAGGCGAGCCTGGACGCGGCCGAGGCAAACCGAGAGCAGCTTCGAGCCGGCGCAGACGATTCGCAGATCGCCACGGCGCAGGACGCGATTCGCACGGCCTGGGCCAGCCTCGACCTGGCCCTTGCGCAGCAGGAGGAACTCCTGGCCGGCGCCGATGCTTCCCTGATCGCCACGGCCCGGGACGCCATTCGCTCGGCCTTTGCGGGACTGGATGTCGCCCTGACCGGCCGGGACGAAGTGGTGGGGGGCACGGACCCTGATGAGATCGACCTGCAACGGCAACAGGTGCGCCTCGCGGAGATCTCGCTTGAGAGCGCGCGCCGGGACCTGGAAGACGCGACCCTGACGGCGCCGTTCGACGGGACCGTGGCAGCGATCAACGTTCGGGAGGGCGACCTGGCCAGCCCCTCACTCGATGTCATGACGCTCCTCACTCCGGGCGCCATGGTGGTGAAGCTGTCGGTCGGCGAGACGGAGCTGCCGAGCATTCACACCGGCATGGCCGGAGTGATCATGTTCGATGCCATCCCGGGCGCGCCCGTTCCGATCGTGGTGAGCGCCATCGATCTGGCGCCGAGGGTGGAACAGGGCGTCGTTACCTACACGGTAGAGGCCCCGCTCATCGGTCTCGAGAACCAAGCCCGGAAGCCGGCGCCCGGCATGAACGGCGCGGCCGTACTCGTGAGCGAGCAACACGCGGACGTCCTGGCCGTCCCCAGCCGCGCGGTCCGGCGGCTCGGCGAGGAGCTGGTGGTCGACGTCATGGTGGACGGCGCGGCCGAGGCCCGCACGATCAAGACGGGCCTGAGCGACGGCGAGATGACGGAGGTGACCGAGGGTCTGGAGGAGGGAGATCTGGTCGTCGTCGGCACACGGCAGGCCGGCGCCGGGTCAGAGGAGCCCTCCGGCGCGCCCACGGCACAGGAGTTGCCCGAAGGAATCCGGTAACGGTGATTCGCCTCCGTAAGATCAGCAAAGTGTACCGGCCGGGGGGAATGCCCGTGCACGCTCTGCGCAGCGTCGATCTGGAGATCGAGGACGGCGGCTTCGTGGCCATCATGGGCGCTTCCGGCTCCGGCAAGTCGACGCTGATGAACATCATCGGCTGCCTGGACCGGCCCACGGAAGGCGTGTATGAGCTGGACGGAGTGCGGGCCAGCTCTCTCTCGGACGACCGGCTGGCGTACATCCGCAACCGTCGCATCGGCTTCGTGTTCCAGAGCTTCAACCTGCTGCCCCGCCTGTCCGCCGTGCAGCAGGTCGAGCTGCCGCTGCTGTACCGGGGCGTCGGCAACCGACGCCGGGTGGCCGTGGAGGCACTCCGGGACCTGGGTCTGGGAAACCGCCTGCACCACAAGCCGACCCAGCTCTCGGGCGGGCAGCAGCAGCGCATCGCCATCGCGCGGGCGCTGGTGGGGCGGCCTTCGCTGATCCTGGCGGACGAGCCGACCGGCGCCCTCGATACGGCGACGGGCCACGAGATCATGGAGACGCTCCACGTCCTCAATCTGCGTCTCGGCCCGACCATCATCCTCGTCACCCACGAGCAGGAAGTGGCTGACTACGCGCGGCGGATCATCCATCTACGCGACGGCCAAGTGGTGCGAGACGAGGCGAACCATTCACACCCGCCGGCGGTGGAGGCGCGGGCGTGAACATTATCGACACGTTTCTGACCGCGATCACGGCGCTGTACTCCAATAAGCTCCGCTCGTTCCTCACCATGCTCGGTATCGTGATCGGCGTGGGGGCGGTCATCGCGCTGATGTCCGTCGGGCAGGGGGCGCAGCAGGACATCACGGGCCGGATCCGGGGGCTGGGCACCAACCTGCTGTTCGTTCGCCCGGCCGAGGCGGAGGTGACCAACCAGGTGCAGGCGGCCATCACGGACCGGGTGCTGACGCTGGTCGATACCGACGCGGAGGCGATCGGCGATCCGGAACGGTTCCCGTACGTGGAAGGGGTGTCCGCGCGGTCGATCATCTTCACGGGGACGCTCACCTACACCGGCACCAGCATCAGCACCAGCCTGACCGGGGTCACGCCCGACTACTCCTACGTCCGCGAGTTCTACGTGAGCGAGGGCCGGTTCATCAATGACGACGACATCGACAGCAAGGCGCTGGTCGCCGTGCTGGGGAGCCGGGCCAAGCAGCGTCTCTTCGGCGACACGGACCCGTTGGGCAAGATCATGCGCCTCTCCGTGGGACCCGGCAGCTTCGGCCTCAACTTCGTCTTTCGGGTCGTCGGGGTGATGGAACCCAAGGGGGCGACCAGCACGGGCGACGAGGACGACCTGGTCCTGCTTCCTTTGCCGACGATGCAGGCCCGCATCCCCTTCCTCCGCAACCCCCAGGGACTAAGCAACATCGACCAGATCACGGTCCGGGTGGACGACAAGAAGCACGCCGGCGAGACGAAGGAGGAGATCAGGCACCTCCTGCTGGAGCGACACGGCCAGGAGGACTTCATCATCCGGACGCAAGAGGACCTGGTCTCGACCGTGACCGAGGTCTCGCGGACGCTGACGATCCTGCTCGGCAGCATCGCCGGGATTTCACTCCTTGTGGGCGGCATCGGGATCATGAACATCATGCTGGTGTCGGTGACGGAGCGGACGCGCGAGATCGGGATCCGGAAGGCGGTGGGGGCGCGCCGCCGGGACATCCTGATGCAGTTCCTGGTCGAGGCGCTCACCGTCACGATGGTGGGAGGGGCCATCGGCATCTCGGTGGGCGTGGCGGTAGCGGAGGTGGCGGACGGACGGAGCCTCGGCGGGCAGGACGTGAGCACGCTGGTGACGCCCTGGTCGATCATGGTCGCGTTCGGCGTATCGGCGGCGATCGGGGTGTTCTTCGGGATGTACCCGGCCTACAACGCGGCCCGCCTCGACCCCATCGAAGCGCTGCGACACGAGTAGGGCTCTGCCTCCGTGGTGGCAAGCAGGCGAGGCGGACGTAGCGACAAAGCGAGTCGTTCTTAGGCCGTTTGTCCGAAAAGTGTAGTGTAATTCGGGCGGAATGGGACTATGCTGGGCGTGTCATGAACAAGCGAGGGCGGCCGCCGCATCCGGACATCCTCACGCCGCGCGAGTGGGAGGTGCTGGGGCTCCTCCGCGAGGAGCTCTCGAACGAGGAGATCGCGGAGCGACTGGGGATCAGCGTGGATGGGGTGAAGTACCACGTGTCGGAGATCTTGAGCAAGCTGGGGGTGCGGAACCGGCGGGAGGCGGCGCGGTGGAGCCCCGAGGAAGTGCGGCCGTGGTGGGCGACGGCGGTCGCGCCGCTGTTGTTCCGGCGCAGGCTGGGGTTTGGGTGGCTCTCGCCGGTGCTGGCGGGGGTGCTGGCGATCGTGGTGGCGGCTGGCATCGGGCTGCTGGTGTGGGCGCTGGTGGTGACGCGGGGGGAGGGGGAGACCGCCACCCCGGCCGTGCTCGGTCTCCCGGCGGCCGACAAGCTGGCGTATGTGGGGATGGACACCAACGTCTGGCTCTACGAGGGGGAAGGCCCCGCCAGGCGGTTGACTGAGGACGGCAACTACATGCTGCCAAGATGGTCGCCGGACGGTCGGCGCCTGCTCTTCGCCCGCCACCGTAATGACATAACGCGGGCCTATGGCGACGTGACCGTCATGACTCCGTTCTTCTCGCTCTGGGTCGCTGATGTGGAGTCGGGAGCCGTTCGCATGCTCGAGGATGGCCCGGTCCGTCCACCCGAGCGACCCTGGTCACCGGACGGTGATACGATCGCTTACTTCGCTCCCGGCTACCAAACCGACGCCATTTGGCTGACCGACGTACACGGGAACGCCCGCGAACTAGTGCCCGCCGACTTCGGCGCAAGTGATGTCGCCTGGTCGCCGGACGGGGCTCGGTTGGCGGTGACTCGCGACCTGTCACCTGACTACCCGGAAGACTGGGGCGAGCCTGGCGCGCACGCTGACGTACCGGATGAGAACGGAGTCTACCTCGTTGACGCCGCGGGCGGCGAGCCGGAGCCCCTCGTCCTGGTGGATGCGATAGAGGACGCATGGGACGATGCGCTGGGCATTTCGCCGTCCCAGGGCTCTCCCGACGCCACCGGCGTCACGGGTGTGCGCAATATCCAGTGGTCGCCGGACGGGCGGTATCTCGCCCTCCAGCCGACGACGCTCTCCGCATCGCTGATGGCGGACGGCGTCGGTCTCCTCACCGCCTCTGTTGACGGCGGGTCGCTCGCCTATCACGGCACCATGTTGCGTTCCCGGGCGCTGCTGGACTGGTTCCCCACAGCGTCACGGTTCGCGTTCACTGTTGGCGGCGGCAGGGACCTCTCGCTGGGCAAGCGGATAGCGGTTGCCGACGCGGGCGTGGAGGGGGCGCAGACCATCGCGGAAGACCCGGAGCGCGTACCAACCCCAGCAGGTGTGGCGGTTTCCAACACCGACTGGTCGATCCGCTCCGACGCCTGGCCGACCGTGTCCCCGGACGGACGGCGCATCGCCTTCCAAGCATCTGAAGCCACGTGGGAGATCAGCCTCAGGCTCGACGTGGGGAAACTGGAGGGACCCCGCGAGGGGATCTGGGTCGCGGACGCGGACGGGAGCAACGTCCGGCAGCTCACCTCCGACCCCGACTACCTGGACTGCTACCCGCGCTGGTCGGCCGACGGACAGTCGATCCTGTTCGTGCGGACGGACGGAGAGGAGTACGTGCATGACGGCACTCCAGACCGGGACGCCCACGCGGAGCTCTGGTTGATCCGTGCCGATGGGAACGAGGCGAAGCCCCTGACGACAAACGTGCTGCGAAGCCCCAGCTACTACGGTCTTTTCTTCTGGGAGCAAACGTTCGACTGGTACCGGGCGGCGGCGCGATAGGCGCTCGCGATACCGGACCGGAGCCCGGCCGCGGCGGGCGGTGATATACTCGCAGCATGACCGCGAAGAAGCGTTCGGCGCGCTCGGGCGAGGCGAAGCCCAAGCTGGTGATCCTGGACGGCCACGGCATCATCCATCGCGCCTACCACGCGTTCAAGGAGCCGCTCACCGTACGCAAGACGGGCGAGGTGGTAACGGCGGTCTACGGCTTCGCCAGCACGCTGCTCACCGTGCTCGATGAGCTGGATCCCTCCCACATCGCGGTCGCGCTCGACCCGCCGGGGCCGACGTTTCGCCATGAGAAGGACGAGACGTACAAGGCGCAGCGGGAGGAGGCGCCGGAGGACCTGGTCGCGCAGTTCGACCGGGTGCGGGAGCTGATCGAGGCGTTCAACATCCCCATCTATATGGTCGAGGGGTTCGAGGCGGACGACGTGCTGGGCACGCTGGCCAAGCAGGCCGAAGAGGCGGATGCCGAGACCTACCTGGTCACGCTCGACAGCGACATCGTGCAGCTCATCAGGGACGGGGTGAAGGTGTTCATGATGCGCCCCTACCAGCGGGACAAGGTGATCTACGACACCGAAAGCGCCCGGGAGCGCTACAAGATCTTGCCCCACCAGATGCCCGACCTGAAGGGCCTCAAGGGCGACGTCTCCGACAACATCCCCGGCGTTCGCGGCATCGGCGACAAGACGGCGGTGAAGCTGCTGGAGCAGTTCGGGAGCATCGAGAACCTCTACGAGCATCTGGAAGAAGTGACGCCGCCGAAGCTGCGGGAGAACCTGCGGGAGCACGAGGACGACGCCCGCCACAGCAAGGAGATGGCGACCATCGAGACCGACGTGCCGATCACGCTCGACCTCGACGCGTGCCGGGCGAAGGACTACGACCGGGACAAGGTGCTCGACCTGTTCAAGGAGCTGGAGTTCCGCAGCCTGGCGGGCCACTTGCCCGGCGCTCCGGCCGTCGAGAGCGTTGTCGAGGCCGAGGCGGCAGCCGTCGAGAGCAAGGGATACCTCACCATCTACGACGAAGAGGCACTAGACGACCTTGCGAAGCGGCTGGCGTCGGCGAAGTCGTTCGCGTTCGACACCGAGACGACGGACGTGGCAGCGCTGCGGTCGGCGCTCGTCGGGATCTCCGTGTCCTGGGCGGAGGGCCAGGCGGCCTACGTGCCGGTCGGCCACCAGCGCGGCCTGGGCGAGCGCGAGCAGCTCCCGCTGAAGACCGTGCTAGGGAAGCTGGCGCCTGTGCTGGAGGACGAGACCGTCGAGAAGGCGGCGCACAACGCCAAGTTCGATATGGAGGTGCTGGCCGGGTGTGACGTCGAGGTGCGGGGCGTGACGTTCGATACCATGATCGCCGCCTACCTGCTGGGTGAGGGGGGCGGTGAGTGGAACCGGGCCAGCGGGGGGTCGCTCGGCCTCAAGTGGCTCGCGGGGAAGCTGCTGGGCGTGGAGATGACCCCGATCACCGACCTCATCGGCCGCGGCGCAAAGCAGATATCAATGGCCGACGTGAACGTTGAGCGGGCCGCGCCCTACGCCTGCGCCGACGCGGACATGACCGGCCGCCTGCGTCCCATCCTGGAAGCCGAGCTGAAGGAGCACGGGCTCTGGAAGCTCTTCTCGGAGATCGAGATGCCGCTGGTCCCGGTGCTGACGCGGATGGAGCAGGCCGGCGTCGCCATCGACACCGACGCGCTGCGGAAGATGTCGCAAGGACTGGGTGAGCAGATCGGCCAGCTCGAGCGGGAGGCATACGACTCGGTCGGGCACGAGTTCAACCTCGGCTCGCCGCAGCAGCTTTCGGGCGTTCTCTTCGAGGAGCTGGGGCTGCCCAAGACGCGCAGGACCAAACTCGGCTACACGACGGACGCGACCGCGCTGGAGGGACTGCGCGGCGCCCACGATGTCATCGACCTGCTGCTCGAATGGCGCCAGCTCACCAAGCTGAAGTCGACCTACATCGACACGCTGCCGGCGCTGGTGCATCCCAAGACGGGCCGCGTCCACTCGAACTTCAACCAGACGGTGGCCGCCACCGGCCGGCTGTCGTCGCAGGACCCGAACCTGCAGAACATCCCGGTGCGGACCGACCTGGGGAACTCGATCCGGCGCTGCTTCGTGGCGCGGGACTTCGGGCCGGACCCGGTGCTGCTGGCGGCGGATTACTCGCAGATCGAGCTGCGGATCATGGCCCACCTCTCGAAGGACCCGGCGCTGATCGAGGCGTTCCTCAACGACGAGGACATCCACGCCGCCACCTCGTCGCAAGTCTTCGGCGTGCCCATCGAGGAGGTGACCGCGGAGCAGCGGCGGCGGGCGAAGGTGTTCAACTTCGGCGTGCTCTACGGGCTGAGCGAGTTCGGCCTCTCCACGCGGGAGGGCATCTCACGCGAGGAGGCGGCCGAGTTCATCGAGACGTACTTCGCCCGGTATCCGAAGGTGGGGGAGTGGCGGGAGAGCGTCGTCGAGAGCTGCCGCAAGGACGGCTACGCGGAGACGCTGGCCGGGCGGCGGCGGCTGATCCCGGAGATCCGCTCGTCGAACGGCCAGGTGCGCGCGGCCGCCGAACGCGTGGCGATCAACATGCCGGTGCAGGGCACGGCCTCCGACATTATCAAGATCGCGATGAACCGCATCGACGCGGAGCTGCGCGAGCGCGGCCTGTCGACGAAGATGATCCTCCAGGTGCACGACGAGCTGATCTTCGAGGGGCCGGCCAAGGAGCGAGACGAGATCCAGGAGATGGTGCTGCGCATCATGCCGCAGTCGCTGGAGCTGGCGGTGCCGCTCAAGGTGGACGTGAAGGTGGGTACGAATTGGGGCGAGCTGGAGGAGGTCCCGGCGGCAGCGAGCGGGGGCGGGTGAGGGGCTGGTCTTCCCTCACCCCCGGCCCGTCCGCGGCCCGCGACGACGCCTTCCAATCGCCCCTCTCCCAAAGGGAGAGGGGAAGGTGGCGAAGGCCATGGACGTCAAGGTGGCGACGAATTGGGGCGAGCTGGAGGAGGTGCCGGCGGCAGCGAGCGGGGGCGGGTGAGGGGACTGTTCTGCCCTCACCCCCGGCTCCTTTCATGAGAAGGCCAGTGGGGGTTGACGCCCAGTGCATGGGCGCATCGCGATGCGCCCCTACGCGCAGCGCTTGTGAGGAGACGAGAGCATGCTCCGCGCCTGTGACCCCGGCGACTTCGAGGACATCCACGCCATCATCAACGACGCCGCGCACGTGTACGAGGGCGTGATCCCCGCGGATCGTTGGAAGGAGCCCTACATGGGCCGCGACGAGCTGCGGGAGGAGATCGACGAGGGCGTTGTCTTCTCGGGCTATGAGGAGGGAGGCGAGTTGGTGGGCGTGATGGGGCTGCAGGACGTGGGCGACGTCACGCTGATCAGGCACGCCTACGTCCGTACGGCGAGCCGCAACCAGGGCATCGGCGCCAAGCTTCTGACGCACCTGATGGAGCAGACCGAGCAGCCGCTGCTCGTCGGCACGTGGGCGGACGCCGTGTGGGCCGTCCGCTTCTACGAGCGGCACGGCTTTCGGCTCGTCACTCCGGAGGAGAAGGACCGGCTGCTCAAGAAGTACTGGTCGATACCGGAGCGGCAGGTCGAGACGTCGGTGGTGCTGGCGGACGAAGCGTGGTTCCGCGGCGGACAGCCGGAGGCTGTGGCAGAGCAATGACCGAGCACCGCCCGGTCAGACCGCCTGCCGCTTCGGCAGCTGACTGCCGATGCTTCGGGGATGGAGGTCGTCGTAAGCGTCGTTGCTCTGGTGCTCTCTTTGCTCGCCATGTTCGCGGGCGCTGCAATGGGCGTGCGTTTGGCAACGCGGATCAGGGTGACGGAATCGTCTATGCAGGGCCTTGGGCGGCTCGGGGCAGTCGCGCTGACCTGGAACCTGAGGCTGTTCATCGTTGTGGTAACGGTGATGGTGGTGATGACAGTGGCGTTCCCCGTTGTCTTCCTGGTGGTTGCCGTCCTCCAAGCAGCATAGGCCGTCTTCTGGCCCGACTGGTGTTGCCCGGTCCGGCGTTTCAGTCTCACCGTGCCTGAGGTAGAGACGCTGGCGCGAGAGCTGCGGGCGTTTCGGCCCTCACCCCCGCCTTGTGCGTGGCTCATGGTCACGACTGCCGCTCGCCCCTCTCCCAGAGGGAGAGGGGAAGGTGGTTGGGGAAGCCCAGCGACCGGTGACAAGATCCTAGGGACGAACGTGGATGCCTGAGCTTCCTGAGGTAGAGACGCTGGCGCGGGACCTGCGGGCGTTTCGGCCCTCACCCCCGCCTTGTGCGTGGCTCATGGTCACGACTG